>NZ_BCTW01000004.1 GCF_001590965.1 Novosphingobium lentum NBRC 107847 | reverse complement strand
CAACCACCGCCGGTTGATGGAGCCAATCGGCAACATCCCACCCGCAGAAGCCGAGCAACGATACTATGCCGTGCTGGACGACGTCCCCATGGCCGCGTAACTTAAACCAAATGGCCTCCGGCGATCCCGGTGCGGTTCATGGCCTGTCACCATGAACTAGCATCTTCCGCTCGAACGGACTACAGAATGCTCGTGATGCTGTGTATGGTAATCAGCTTACGCATCAACAACGGACCCGCTTCGACGGCTCCTGCCGCAATGCAATGTTTGTAATCAGGGGCCACGGATTCGAATCCTCTAGCCGACACCAATGCAGCATCGACCTGCCGACCGGTGACGGCACCGCGTAAAGCGCAGCGACTTCACCATTCAATAGCTGCGCGGCAGGCCCAGCACGTGTTCGGCGATGTAGCTCAGGATCAGGTTCGTGCTGATCGGCGCGACGATGTAGAGCCGGGCCTCGCGGAACTTGCGTTCGACGTCGTATTCCTCGGCAAAGCCGAAGCCGCCGTGGGTCTGCACGCACATGTCGGCGGCGGCCCAGCTGGCCTCGCTGGCGAGCAGCTTGGCCATGTTCGCCTCTTCGCCGGGGTTGCCCCCCTGATCATAGGCTCGGGCGGCGTGGTGGACCATCAGTTCGGCCGCGCGCATCTGCGCATAACAGCGCGCGATCGGGAACTGCACGCCTTGGTTCTGGCCGATCGCGCGGCCGAACACTTCGCGCTGCCCGGCATAATCGGTGGCCTTGCGGATGAACCATTTGGCATCGCCGATGCATTCGGCCGCGATCAGGATGCGTTCGGCGTTCATGCCCGACAGCACGTAGCGAAAGCCCCTGCCCTTCTCGCCCACCAGCGCAGAAGCGGGAATGCGCAAGTCGTCGAAGAACACTTCGGTGGTCGAATGGTTCATCATCGTGCGGATCGGTTTGATCGTCATGCCGTTCGCCAGCGCGGCGCGCATGTCGACCAGGAAGATCGACAGGCCTTCGGTCTTCTTCGCCACCCGGTCGCGCGGGGTGGTACGCGCCAGCAGCAGCATGAGATCGGAATGTTCGGCGCGGCTGGTCCAGATCTTCTGGCCGTTGATGACGTAAGTGTCGCCATCCCTGACCGCCACGGTGCGCAAGGACAGCGTGTCGGTGCCACTCGCCGGTTCGGACACGCCGAACGCCTGCAGGCGCAGTTCGCCGCTGGCGATGCGCGGCAGGTACAAATGCTTCTGGTCCTCGCTGCCATAGCGCAGCAGCGTGTTCATGATGTACATCTGCGCGTGGCATGAAGCGCCGTTGGCGCCCGAGGACTGGATTTCCTCCATGATCGCCGCCGCCGCATCGAGCCCCAGCCCCGAACCGCCGTACTCGACCGGGATCAGCGCGGCGAGGAACCCGGCCTGTGTCAGCGCGGTCACGAATTCGGTGGGATAAGCCTTGTCGCGGTCTTTCGCGCGCCAGTATTCGCCGGGGAATTCGCCGCACAGCGCCTGTACCGCACGCCGGATGTCCTGAATGTCTTCGCTGTCGTTCATCCCCGGCTTCTATGACGGAAACGGCGCGAACGGGACTCCCCTTTTGGACGACCTGGCTAGCTGGTGCTGCAGCAGCCCAGGATGGCCGCGATCAGCGGATCAAGCGCGAGTTCCTGTTCGGCCGCACCGATCGCGATCGCGGCGGCGGGGGCTTCGGCCACGGTGGCGCTGCCGCGATCCTGCGTGAAGGTGTGGCAACCGGCATCGCGCATCAGCTTGAGCCCTTTGGCGCCGTCCTCGCCCATCCCGGTCAGCACGGCGCCGACAGCGGGAATGCCCGCGCGGGCGACCGTGCCGTACAGCAGGTTGGCGCACGGCCGGACGCCATCGATCGGCTCGCGCTCGACCAGCCGGATCCGCGGCGGCTGGCCCGGTTCGAGCACGACATGCCGTTCCGGGTCGGCGGCGATATGCACGATGCCCTGCGTCAGCTGCGCGCCATCCTTGACGGCGCGCACCGAGCATTTGAGGTCCCCGTCGAGCCGCGCGATCAGCGTGGCGACCAGCGCAGGCTCGGCCTGCAGGGTAATGATGGTGGGCGGGCAGTTGACCGGCCAGTGGCTGAGGATCGCGGTCAGCGCATCGATCCCGCCCATCGACGCGCTCATCGCGATGATGTGGCCGTTCCAGTCGAACTGGGTTTCCGCACCGCCGGCGGCGCTGTGGCGGGGCCGGTCGCGGACGTTGCTGTTGGCGGCCGCGAGCACGATCTTGCCCAGCTTGCTGACGTTCTTGTTGAACTGTTCGAGTGTCGCCCGCAGCGGCTTGGGAAAACACTCGACCGCACCCAGTTCGTAGGCCTTGAGCGAGGTTTCGGTGCCGCTTTGGGTCAGGGGGTTTGCCGTGGTCGCCAACGAAGTGCGCGCACTGGCCCAGCGCAGCGCCGATGCCGCCAAGGATATCAAGGCGCTGATCACCAACAGCACCGAGCAGGTTGCGGGCGGCGTCGCCCTTGTCGGCGAAACCGGCAGCGTGCTCGAAACCATCGTGACCCGCGTCGGCCAGATCAGCGAGCGGATCACCGAAATCGCACGGGCGACCGAAAGCCAGGTCACCAGCCTGAATCAGGTCAACAGTTCCGTGGGCGACATGGACCGGATGACCCAGCAGAACGCGGCCATGGTCGAACAGTCGACCGCGGCGGCGCGCAGCCTGGCCACGGAAGCCACCGAGCTGTCGGGCCTGGTCGGCCAGTTCCGCACCGGTGCGGAACGCGGGGTGACGGTCGCTTTTCCGGCCAGCACCGCGCGTCGCAGGCCAGCCAGGGCATCGGCGCCGTCTCCGCGCAGCAATCTGGCGCTGAAGCCGGCTCCCACGACCGATGAGGACTGGGCCGAATTCTGAGCCCCGATGGAAGGTTGGAGGAATTTATGACGGCAATCACGCTTCCCGCGCGCTGCGATCGCGCTGCCGCCTGTGCCCTGTTGCCCGAACTGATGGCAGCGCAAGGCACGGCAGAGATCAGGGTCGACGGCAGCCAGGTCGAGCAGATCGGCCAAGCCATGCTGCAACTGCTGGTCAGCGCGCGGCGCACCGCCGGAGGCGCCACCATCCTGCCGTCGCCGGCGCTTGCCGAAGCCTGCCGGATGACCGGCCTGTCAGCCGAATTGTTCGATGAGGTACAGTCATGACCAGCGAAGAAATCCAGGCGATCTTCTTCGTCGAATGCGAAGAGTCGCTCGTCGCCGCCGAAGCGGGCCTGGCCGCCTGCAAGGACGGCACGCAGGACGCCGACACCGTCAACGCCATCTTCCGCGCCGTGCATTCGATCAAGGGTGGCGCAGGTGCCTTCGGCTACACCGCATTGCAGGCCTATACCCACACGTTCGAGACGCTGCTGTCCGACGTGCGCGATGGCATCTTGGCGGTGAGCGAACCGCTGGTCGACGTGTTGCTGCGCGCGCTGGATACGCTGACCGATCATGTCGCTTCCGCGCGGGACAATTCGACGCCGCCCGAAGATGCCGGGCTGATCGCCGAGATGACCGCCGCGCAGACGGGCGATGGTGCGGCATCGGCCGCCGAACCCGTGGCTGAAGTGGCGACGGCACCGGCACAGCCCGAGACGGCAGCCGCTTCATCGGATCTGGATTTCGATCTCGATTCGATGCTCGACTCGATCGTCGGCGATTTCGATGCCGCCGAACCGGCAGCGCCGGCTCCGAGCCCGTCATGGAAAGTCCATATCCGCCCCCACGCCGGCGCGATGGGCAACGGCGGCGAACCGCTGCTGCTGCTGCGCGAAGTCGAAGCGCTGGGCGGCGAATGCGTCGCGTGTGAAACCTCATCCGTCCCGCTGCTCGATGAACTGAACCCGCAGCAGGGCTATCTCGGATGGACGTTCCTGATGCCCGGCTCGGTCGATCAGGCGGCGGTGCAGGACATCTACGATTTCGTGGGCGACGACTGCGATCTGGCCTTCGGCGCCGATGCCACCATTCCGGCGGTGCGCCTGTCGGTCGCCGCACCGCCAGCCCCTGTCGCCGTCGCGCAACTGGCGGCTGCCGCGTCCGTCTCGTTGACGCCGGTGCGCCCGACCGCGGCAGCGCCGGCCAACGATGAGGCGGCCAAGCCCGCAGCGGGCCAGCCGCAGGTCCAGTCGATCCGCATCGACCTGCCCAAGCTCGATCGGCTGATCGATTCGGTCGGAGAACTGGTGATCGCGCAAGCGATGATGGCGCAGCGGCTGGCCAGCGAAGGCATCGCCGCCAGCGAGGAACTGGCGCTGCTCGACGGCCTGACGCGTGACATCCAGGAAAGCGCCATGTCGATCCGCGCCCAGCCGATCGGATCGGTGTTCAGCCGGGTGCCGCGCATCCTGCGCGAACTGGCATCCTCGACCGGCAAGCAGGTCAAGCTCGAACTGATCGGCGAAGCCACCGAACTCGACAAGACCGTGATCGAGCGGCTGGGCGAACCGTTGACCCACCTCATCCGCAACGCGGTCGATCATGGCATCGAGACCGTGCAGGAGCGGCTGGCCGCAGGCAAGCCGGCCGAAGGCACGCTGGTGCTGGCCGCCGAGCACCGTTCGGGGCGGATCCTCATCCGCATCACCGATGACGGGCGCGGGATCGATCGCGAGCGGGTGTTCGCCAAGGCGGTCGAGAAAGGCCTGGTCGCCGCCGACGCGCAAATGTCCAAGGAAGACATCGACGCGCTGATCTTCGCCCCCGGATTTTCCACCGCCGCCAGCATCACCAGCGTGTCGGGCCGGGGCGTGGGCATGGATGTGGTCCGCCAGAACGTGAAAGAGCTGGGCGGGCGCATCACCATCGAATCCGAACACGGCAAGGGCACCAGCTTCACCCTCACCCTGCCGCTGACGCTGGCGATATCGGACGGCATGATCGTCAACGTCGGCGACCAGACGCTGATCGTCCCGCTGACCCATGTCGTGGAAAGCCTGCGGCCCAAGCCGGGCGACATCCAGGGCCTCGGCACCAACCAGCAGCTGCTCAACGTGCGGGGCAAGTTCATTCCGGTGCTGCCGGTCTATCAGGCGATCGGTGCGGCCAGGAGCCTGGCCAATGCCGAAGCGGGCGTCCTGATCGTGGTCGATACCGAAGTCGCCGGTCAGGCCGCGCTGCTGGTCGACGATATCTGCGATCAGCGCCAGTTCGTGATCAAGAGCCTCGATACGCATTACCGCGCGGTGGAGGGCATTGCCGGCGCAACGATCCTGGGCGACGGGCAAGTCGCGCTCATCCTCGATGTCGACGGCCTGGTGGCAGGCGCACTGGCCCATCCGGACAGGAAGGCAGCGTGAACCTGGGCGCTGCCTTGAGCCAGCCGATACCCGGGATCAGTCCCGACGTATATGGCGAGGCCGATTTCCACGCGATCGCGGAGATCGTCTATGCCGGGTCGGGCAACGTCCTGCCCAAGGGCAAGGCGATGCTGGTCTATTCGCGCATCGCACCGCTGGTGCGTGAGAGCGGCTGCGGCACGTTCGGCAACTATGTCGCGCTCATCCGCCGCGATCCGGAACAGCAGGCGCGCGCCGTTGCCGCGCTGACCACCAATCACACCTTCTTCTATCGCGAGGCGCATCACTTCGATTTCTTCGACCAAGAGGTCCGTCCGTCGATCGTGAAAAAGCTGGCGGCGGGCCGGCCTGCGCGCCTCTGGTCTGCCGGCTGTTCGAGCGGCGAGGAAACCTGGTCGCTGGTGATGGCGCTGCTGGGTGCGGACAAATCGGAAGGCGCCCGCATCGCGCGCGGCGACATCCGGGTGCTGGCCACTGATCTGGCGCCGCATGCCCTGACCAAAGCCAAGGCCGCGCAGTATGAGGCCAAGGACCTGCAGCCGATGCCGTCCGACTTCGTCCGCCACTGGACGCAAACCGAAGGCAACACGACGGCCATCGGTGAGGTCGCCCGCTCGCTCGTGCGGTTTCGCAGCCTCAACCTGCTGCACGACTGGCCGATGCACGGCAAGTTCGATGCCATCTTCTGCCGCAACGTGATGATCTATTTCGACAACGAAACCAAGGAGCGGCTGGTCGCGCGGTTCGCCGACATGCTGTTCCCCGGATCGCACTTGTTCATCGGTCACAGCGAGCGCGTGACCGGCCCCGCCGCGCGCGTGCTCGAACCGGTCGGCCCCACCATCTATCGCAAGAGAATGTCATGACCATTCGCGTGCTCATCATCGACGATTCCCCGACCATGCGCGCGATCCTGATGTCGCGCATGTCCGGCGAACCCGACATTTCCGTGATCGGCACGGCGGGTAACGCCGTCGAGGGCCGCGAGCTGATCAAGCAGTTCAACCCGGACGTGGTCACGCTCGACATCGAAATGCCGGGCATGAACGGGCTCGATTTCCTCGAGAAGATCATGACCTTGCGACCCACCCCGGTGATCATCATTTCCGGCTCGACCCAGAAGGGCGCGGACGCCACCGCCCGGGCGCTCGCGCTGGGTGCGGTCGATTGCTACGCCAAATCCGATCGTTCGGGCACGCTTCCGATCGACGACGATGGCAAACTGGCCAATCTCATCCGACAGGCCGCCCAGGTCCGGTTCAACAACCGCTGGCCGGTGTCGCCCGTGACAGGGCGCGACGGCAGGCCGGCGGCGCAGACCAACACCGCGTTGATCGCCATCGGATCCTCGACCGGCGGGGTCGAGGCCTTGCAGACCCTGCTGACCGGCTTTCCCGAAGACTGCCCGCCCACGGTCATCGTCCAGCACGTCAATCCCCGCTTTGCCGCCGCCATTGCCAACACGCTGGACCTTGCCAGTCCGGCCAAAGTGCAACTGGCCGAGGCGGACATGCCGCTGAAACAGGGCAACATCTATCTTGCCCCCGGCGGCGACCGCCATCTCACGGTGGGCGGGTCGAACAGCCATTACGCCCGGCTGCGCCCCGGCGAGCCTTTGTGCGGACACCTTCCCAGTGTCGATGCGCTGTTCCAGTCGGTGGCCGACAATGTCGGTGCCGGCGCGGTCGGCATCCTGCTAACCGGCATGGGCAGCGACGGAGCGAGAGGCCTGCTGGCCATGTCGCAGGCCGGTGCCCAAACGATCGCGCAGGACGAGGCCACCTGCACCGTGTTCGGCATGCCGCGCGCTGCGATTTCGCTCGGTGCCGCCGGCATCGTCGCGCCGATTTCGCGCATCGCCCACCACGCTTTGAAACGCGCAGCATAACCACCATGCTCCATCAACCTCTTCCATCCGCCACCGGCATGAAGCGCATCACCGTGTTGCAGGGGCAAATCTGCGTCAGCGGCGATACCAACGTCGAGTTCGGCACCGTGCTGGGCAGCTGCGTGTCGTCCTGCCTGTTCGACTCGGTCGCGCAGATCGGCGGCATGAACCATTTCCTGCTGGCCGAACCACCCGCGAACCACACCCCCGGCCAGGTCGATGTGCATTACGGCGTTTACCTCATGGAACTGCTGATCAACGAGATGCTCAGCCGGGGCGCGATCAAGCAGCGCATCCGCGCGCATCTTTATGGCGGCGCCAACTTGCGTGCAGGCATGGCGCCGATCGGCACCGCCAATGCCGCGTTTGCCCGGACGTTCCTCGACCGGGAGCACATCCCGTTATTGCGCGAGGACCTGGGCGGCACATGCGCCCGCCGCGTCGATTTCCGCCCCGCCACCGGCCAGGTACGTTGCCGTACCGTCGAAAGCACGCTGGCACCCGACCTCAAACCCGCCAGCCGCACCGACCGCAGGTCCGGCGATGTCGAACTGTTCTGATGAAAGCGAGACTCCTCCCATGAACAAGACAACACGCATCCTCACGGTCGATGACAGCGCCAGCATGCGCGCGCTGCTGCTGCATGCCCTGACGTCCAGCGGCTTCGAGGTCGCACAGGCCGACGACGGCGTGGCGGCGCTCGAATGGCTGGCGTTGAACGAAGTCGATGTCGTCATCACCGATATCAACATGCCCCGGCTGGATGGCTTCGGCCTGATCGAGCGGTTGCGCGCCGGCGACCGCCATCAGGACCGGCCGATCCTGGTGCTCACCACCGAAAGTTCGGACGAGAAGAAACAGCGCGCGCGCAATGCCGGTGCCACCGGCTGGATCGTGAAGCCGTTCGATCCGGAAAAGCTCGCCACCGCCGTTCGCCGCGTAACCCATTGATCCAGAAAAGGAGACAAGTCAGATGCAACGCGAATTCATCACGTTCGAAGTCGGCGGACAGCTGTTCGGGCTCGACATCATGGCCATCCGCGAAATCCGCGCCTGGACACCGACGACCAAGCTGCCGCGCGTGCCGCACTACGTAGCGGGCGTCGTCAACTTGCGCGGCACCGTGCTGCCGGTGATCGATCTGGCCGCGCGGCTGGGCTGGCAGGGCACCGAGGCGACGCCGCGCCATGCGATCATCGTCACGCAAGTGGCCGGACAGGCGCGCGGGCTGATCGTGGATTCGGTGAGCGATATCATCACGCTGCCCGACGAAGCATTGCAGGCGCCGCCGGCCACGTCGAACGACGGCATCGTGCCGTTCATCGAAGGCCTGGCCGCCATCGACGAGCAGATGGTGATGATCCTCGACCTGGACCGGCTCAACGCAGACGATCAAGTACCGGAAGCTGCGTGAGCGCGCTGCCGGTCTTTGTTGACCTTGCCGCCATTGCCGAGGTTCTCGGCGAGCTCGGCAACGAAGTCGAGCAGCTGGGCGTCTCGCTGTGCTGCGATCCCGCCGTGGCGGTCAACCACATGCACGCGCTGCAGGCGTTCGACCTCATCGCCCAGAAACAGCGCGGCCTTGCCGCCCTGCTGCGCGCCGAATGCCCGACAACTGCCAAGGCCGCGCTCGGTCTGGACGAACTGAAAGTGCGGCTGGGATCGCTCCTCAACCCGGATTGACGGCGGCGGACTGGCGTTGTCCGGCCGTCGTCGGTTCGGCACCGCCCCGCCCTACCGAAAACGCTAAGCAACTCTACCAGCGCCCGCCATACGCCATCTTCGAACAGTTCGGTCCATTGCCCATGCTCGACCGCCCGGATACGAGCGCTGCTGGGAAAACCAACGACCTTGCGTGGCATCGCCTCTCTTTTCAGGCTCGACGCCGAAGACAGCGAACTGGCCCGCGCGCAGTTCCGTTCGTTCTCCAAACAGATGCCGCTGCTTTACCTGATCCTGATCTGCAACTGCGTGGCGATCATGGTCGACTTCTTCCGACCCGACCATCTGTTCAAGACCTTCTGCTCCCCGATCCTGATGTGCGCGATGGCGCTGGCGCGCGCGCTGTGGTGGCGGCGCCAGGATGGCGCCAGCTTCACCGATGCGGAGATCGCCACGCACATCAGGCGCACCTGCACGGTGGCGGTGCTGATGACGCTGGCATTCCAGAGCTGGTGCATGTGGGTCTACGGGAACGGCGATGCCTATGCCCGCGGCCACCTCTCGTTTTTCCTCGCGCTCACGCAAGTCAGCACGGTCTTCTGCCTGATGACGATGCGCGCCGCTGCGATGCGCGTGGCCGCGACCAGCACGCTGATCTTCGTGATCTTCTTCGCCGGGGTCGATCGCGGGCGCATGCTGGTCGAGGCGATGGTGCTGTGTTGCGTTGGCCTTGGCATGATGGTGGTGACCTATCGCTACAACCTCGACTTCTCGCAGCTCATCATGTCGCAGCGCGATCTGCACAACCGCCAGGTCGAAACCGAAAAGCTCAGCGAGGAAAACCGCCGCATCGCGCTGACCGACGCGCTGAGCGGTCTGCCCAACCGGCGCGAGCTGCTGTCCCGCCTCGACCGGCTGGAGCAGGATCCGGGCGCCGCTGCCGATAGCCTGGCGGTGGTATTCATCGACCTCGACGGGTTCAAGGATATCAACGACGCGCACGGACACCAGGCCGGCGACACGCTGATCCGCAGCCTCAGCGTGCGCTTGCGTGGAATCTGTCCGCGCTACGCGACATTGGCGCGGGTCGGCGGCGATGAATTCGCCGTCCTGATCGAGGCTCCCGGCGCCACTGCCGAAGCGACCTTGCTGGCGCAGCAGATCAACGAGGAAATCTGCCTGCCGGTGCTGGTGGACCGGCACGTCCTGCAAGTTGGCGCCAGCATCGGCATCGCCGGCAATGCCGACGGCCCGCTGCGCGCGCACGAACTGCTGCGCCGGGCCGACACCGCGATGTATCATGTCAAGATGCACGGCAAAGGCGAAATCGCGGTCTATGACACCGCGTTCGACCAAGGCCGGCTGCGCCGCATGGCGATCGAGCACGAGATCGGAAAAGGCCTTGCGAACAACGAGTTCGAAGTGTTCTATCAGCCCGTGGTCGAAGCGATTGGCGGCAAGATCGTCGCCACCGAAGCCCTGATCCGCTGGCCGCACCGGCCCGACGGCCCGCTCGATCCGCAGCAGTTCATCGACATTGCCGAGGCGACCGGCCAGATCCTTCCGCTTGGCCTGTTCGTGCTCGAACGCGCCTGCCGCAACATCAAACCGCTGGGCGATGTAAAGCTGAGCGTGAACGTGTCACCCGCGCAGTTTCGCGATCCCGGCTTCGAACGGCAGGTCGCCCACGTGCTCGAGCAGACGCGCTTTCCGCCCGAGCGGCTGCAGTTCGAAATCACCGAAGGCTACCTGCTCGCCCACCCCGAACGCGCGGTCCGCGCGATCGAGGCGTTCAAGGCAATGGGCATGTCGATTGCGCTCGACGATTTCGGCACCGGTTTCACCAGCATCCACTACCTGCAGTCCTATGGCTTCAGCCACATCAAGATCGACAAGTCGCTGCTGTCCGGACTGCATCCCGGCAGCAAGTCCTCGCTGCTGGTCACCGGCGCGATCAACCTGGCCTGCGGGCTGGACATGCGCGTGATTGCCGAAGGGGTCGAAACCGAAGAGCAGGCCGACCTTTTGCGCGCCGCCGGATGCCACAAGCTGCAAGGCTACCTGTTCGGCCGCCCGATGCCGATCGCCGACTTCGTCGCGGCCTATCGATCGAGCAACGTGGGCCAACGCAAAGCTCCGCGCCGCCTGGCCGGCTGACAAGGACGGCGAAACGCCGCCGACGCGGTGACCGGCTTCAGCAGCCGTCACCGCTGTTGCCCGATCCGCCCAGCGCGCCGCCCAATGCGCCGCCCAGCGCACCACCAAGCCCGCCCAGTCCGCGCTTCTTCGGCTTGCACTGGTTCTGCTGTTGCGGCTGCGCGCCCTGCATGCCCATCCCTTCCATCCCGACCAGGAAGCCGGTCATCGAGCGATGGCGGATGCGCGCGGTCCATTGCGGGTTCCACGGCGTGCGGGCGCTGGCCGGGCGCGGCGGAAACGCGAAGTCCTCTTCCGGCCCGAACGCGTACAGCGAACCGAACATGAAGTCGGGCGCGGCCTGCTTCACTTCTGCGGGCACCGTGCAGGTGGTCGTCTGCGGCGACAGCACGGTGCGGCTGGCCACCAGCCGCGCGACGGTGGCGGGCGACAGCCAGTCGGACAATCCGCCGCCGAATTCGCGCGTCGCGCTGGACGACCACCAGACGATATCGTTCATCTGCCCGCCCGCACCGCCTTTGCCGCCGATGATGCTGGCGTGGTAGCCGGTGGCATCGGGCACGGCGTTCCAGCTCAGCAGCGTGGCGCCGCTGGACTGGCCGGTCGAACTGGCGCGCAAGGCCGCCATGAAATCCTTGCTCAGGCTGAACGCGATGTCGGGAGAATAATTGCCCGCCACGCGATGCGCGCCGATCAGCGAACTGTCGGGCCGGGCCGACTTGCCGTCGTCGGCCGGCCAGCGGCCATACGTGCGGCTGTTGGCGGCGGTGACGTAATTGTCGACCGGCACGGTGGTGGAATAGAGCCCCGGCGGCACCTGTCCCGCAGCGATCTTGGCGAAGTCGATGACCACCGGCTGGCCCTTGGGCGCATGTTCGCCGCAGCCCCAGAAGATCAGCATGCGTCCCTTGGGTCGCTGGAATTCACGCTCGCCGGGGCGCGACGGGGTGGCGGGCCCTGCGACCGGGGTCTTCAGCGCGACCGATTTGCCCAGCTTCGCTCCCGCCGGCATGAAGTGATCGGCCTTGGCCGGGCCACCCGTGGGCGCCAGGCCCGATCCCAGTTCGAGATGCAGTTCATGCTGCGCGGAATTGCCGCCCCCGCCGAACGCCATGCTGAGTGCAGAACCCATGCCCCCACCCATCCCGGCCATCCCCGATGTGGTTCCGGCGCGCATCTCGTACCGCGCGGTCGGCGTGCCCGCGCCCTGCGCCAGCAACGTACCGCCGGTCGCGGCCAGGACCAGGCCCGCAATCATCAAAGGCCCGCGCGGTGTGAAAGGCTTGCTCATGGTCGTTCATCCCTTTGCATCCGGCGACCTTGTACCGCGGGCCAGCCGAACGGATGTGACTCAAATCAAAGCGATGCGACAAACGGCATGCCGGTTCGCATCTCCGCGCCCTAATCGAACGCCACCCCTTCGCGCACCGATGCCCATTGCTTGCCATCGTGACCGAACAGGATGCGCGTGCCACCGGCGCGGGCTGCGGCCAGCCGTTCGAACGTGCGCATGCCCTGCTCGATGTCGGCCATGGCCTTGGGCAGCACCATCGCATCGAGATTGCGCTCGGTGTAGCAGCAGTCGGCGGCGAGCATGACGTCGCCTTTCGGCAGGCGCACGATCATGCTCTGGTGCCCTGCGGTGTGACCGTAAGTCGGGACGATACGCACCGATCCGTCGCCGAACAGGTCGAGCTCTCCGTCGATCGGCCGCAGGGGCTGCCCGGTGTCATAGTCGATCGCTTCGTACAGGCCCGGCTCGGCCCGTTCGCGCGCGAAATCCAGCTCGCGGCGCTGCACGATCACGGTCGCGTTGGGCAAGTGCGCGTTGCCCCCGCAATGGTCGATATGGAGGTGTGAATTGACGATCCAGTCGATGCTCGCCGGATCGACGTCGATCGCCTTCAGCCGCGTGGCGATGTCCATGCCTTCGAACCATTGCAGGCCGAACTTGTCGGCCGGCAGCGCATCGGCCAGCGCGCGGCGATAGCGCACGCCCATGCCGGTATCGAACACCGCGCGGCCGCCGGGATGGTCGATCAGGTACGACGGCACCGGGCCGCGCAAGTGATCGCCCTCGTCACCTTCGACGAAATAGCCGGGACGGCACTGGAACCAGCCGCAATTGAACGCATAAAGCCGCAAGGTATCGGTCATGCGGGCAAAGCTACGGCGCGTTCCGCACTTTGCAAACCATCAAACGCCATCGTCCATGGATGGCGTGGCCGTGTCAGTCGAACGCGTGCTCGGCCGCCGAACCAGGGGCGGCCTCGCCGTCGCCGAACGCCAACATCGTCCGTCCGCTGTCGACCGAGGATGACCGCCGCCATTGGCCGGCGCCGGACAAATGCTCCTTGCGCTTGTTGCGATCGCGGGTGCGGAAGGCCGAAACGAGCTCGGTCAGCCCGACCGCCTCGTCCGCCAGCGCGCGGGTGGCGGCGCTGGACTGTTCGACCATCGCGGCATTCTGCTGGGTCATCCGGTCCATGTCGCCGACCGCCTTGTTCACCTGCAGCAGGTTGGCGGCCTGGCTGACCGCAGCTTGCGCGATCTCGGCGATCATGGCGTTGCTTTCGGCCACTTGCGCGACGATGCCGTGCAACCGCGATCCGGTTTCGCCGACGAGCTTGACCCCGCATTTGACCTGCTCGGAGCTGTTGCCGATCAGCGCCTTGATGTCGCGCGCTGCCTCGGCGGAACGCTGCGCCAGCCCGCGCACTTCGTTGGCGACGACCGCAAACCCCTTGCCCGCCTCGCCGGCGCGCGCCGCTTCGACGCCCGCGTTCAGCGCCAGAAGATTGGTCTGGAAGGCAATGCCGTCGATCATGTCGATGACCTGGGTGATCTGCTTTGCGCTGCTTTCGATCGCCGCCATGGCTTCGATCGCTTCCTGCACCACCTGCCCGCCGGCATTGGCCTGTTCGTGCGCCTGCGCGATCGAATGCTGCACGGCGGCGGCGTTGGCGGCGGTTTGCTGGACGCTGCTGGTGACCTGGTTCATCGCGGCGGAAGTTTCCTCCAGATTGGCCGCCTGCAGTTCGTTGCGCGAGGCCAGATCATCGGCGGCAGCGCGGATTTCGGAAATGCTGCCCATGACACTGGATGCGCCGACGCGGACCGTGCCCATGGCCTGCGCCAGATTGTCGACCGCTTCGTTGTAGTTGCCGCGCAAGCCTTCGTAGCCGGCGGGGAATTCGGTTTCGATGCGATATTCGAGGTCCTTGGCGGCCAGCTTGTCGAGCCCGACGGTCAGCTTGCCCACGACTTCGCGCTGATCGGTTTCGGCGCGCAGCTTGGCGATCCCGTTGGTGCGGAACACCTCCATGGCATCCGCCATGATCCCGACTTCGTCCTTGCGCCCCGTCCCCGGGACAGTCAGGTCATAATCGCCGGTGGCCAGCGCCCGCATTCCCAACGCCGTCTCACCCAGCGGTTCGAGCACGCGGCGACCGATCAGGATGCCCGCGCGCCAGACCGACACGATCAGCACCGCAGCGATCACGCCGACCAGCGCCAGCAGCAGTCCCACCATCCGGCTGTCCGAGGCGGTTTCGGTGTCGTTGTAGGCGTTCGACGCCGTCACCAGCGCGGCAATGCCTTCGTGCTGCGACAGATAGACCGGAAACAGTTCGCCGGCGTGAATGCGGTGCATCGCCGTCGTATCGCCCGCAGCCAGCGCGGGGAGGAAGCGATCCTCCACGATGTCCCAGAACCGCTGCGCCGTGGCCAGCGTGCTCATGGTCTTGCGGTGCAGCTCGTCGGGCAGCGGCGCGGTGGCCCAGTAGGCCTTGCGCGCGGTGAAATCGCGATACTCCGAAGCGAGCGCGGCTTTGCCGACATCGGGGGTTTCCAGCCCGGCCAGCAGCAGCGAGGTGTGCAGGTACGGCTCCACCACGAACGCCGGCGGCGGCAGGATATCGGCCTGCAATTCATTCTGCAGCGCATGCTTGGCATAGATCGGGCCGCCAAACCGCACTTGCTGGAGAACCAAGCCGACGATCAGGATGGCAGCAACGACCAGCCCTACCAGCAATCGGCATCCGATGGTAACTTGATTGCGGATCATGTGAACGCATCCCATTTCGCAGGAACCACGATCCTATCGCCGTCACGTTAACTTCGGTTGGGTGGTGCCTAAGTAGGTGCGCGATCCGGCCGATCGCGGGATCGCCGATCGCACGTGTCGATCCCGAGCATGGACAGCGGCTCTTGACCATTCCGCAAGCGCCGACATCAGCCCCGTGCCCGGCAACGCCGATCTCCCGCTGCGATCAACCGTTGGCGCGACCCATGTCGAGCGCGACGTCGACGATCATGTCTTCCTGCCCGCTGACCATCTTGCGCCGGCCGCAGCGGGCCGGCATCCGCAAGGCCGCGTGGCAGCACCTGGCGATGGGCGCGGTCGATCCGGTGCGCGGCGGGGATATTCTGGCCATGCCCGATTGCTGGAATATCCGTGGTTCGCGGCGTGGGATCTGGCGCTTCACGCGGTAACGCTGGCGCTGATCGACGCCGCTGGTCGCGCAGATCGCCGCGCTTGGCGTCCGGGCCAAGGCCTACAAGGCCGACGTGTCCGACGAAACGCAGGTCGAGGCGATGTTCGCGCAAGTCGTGGCCGATTTCGGCACCGTGGACATTGTGGTCGCCAATGCCGGGCTGCAGCGCGATTCCGCTTTTGCCAGCATGACGCTCTACCCCGGCTTTGCCACCAACGGCTGACGCCCGAAGCACGGTCACGTCAGGCGCTTTGCATCGCTCCACGCCGTGCCGATGAAGAATTGTCGCGAAGTCAGGCGCTCCAGACTTTGTCCAGCGCCAGGACGAAGTCCTGCATGTCCGCCATGGAGCCGACCGTGATTCGCGACACCGTCGGCCAGATCGGCCACGAACGACCGATCTCGACGCTTTGCGTCCGGAACGCGGCCTGCACGTCCTTGGCCGCCTTGGTCTTCCAGTCGATCATCAGCATGTTGGCCTGCGTCGGCACCACGGTCAGGCCCTTGCGCTTGAGGTGATCGAGCGTGAAACCGCGCGCGGCCTCCATCTGCGCCCTGCGCGCGGCGATAAGGCTGGCGGCGGTCAGGCTGGCGGTGGCGCACGCGAGGCTGGGCAACGGCAGCGCGCCCGATTGCATGCCACCGTCATACCGCATCATCGTTTTGATGGTCTCGGGATTGGCCATGATGTAGCCCATCCGCATTCCCGCCATCCCGAAAATCTTCGAGAACGTCCGCATGACGATCACGTCGGGGTATTTCGTGGCAAAGCTGGAAGCGACCGGCACGCCCGCGAAATGGGTGTAAGCCTCATCGACCAGCACTTTGGCTCCGGCGGGCTTGTTCTGCACCAGCCACGCGATATCCTCGAGCGGGGTGATCGTCCCCGTCGGGTTGTTGGGGGTGCAGATGTAGTACAGCCCGGCATCGCGGTTCGCCGCCAGCATCGCCTTGACGTCATGGCGGAAATCGGGGGTCAGCGGCACGCGGGCAACGGGCGCGCCGACCCATTCGGCGGTGCGGCCGGCAAGTTCGAACGTCGGGTCGGCGGTCACCAGGCCTTTGGCCGGCGAGCAAAACGAAATCACGGCGCGGCTGAGTGGGTCGCTCGACCCCGGCCACGGCGCAACATGGTCGTAAGGTACGCCTTCCACGGCCATCACGGCCCTGATGAAATCGCCCCGCTCGTCGTGCGGGGAATAACGGTTGGATTGGGCGATCATGCCGGCCGCGGCGCGTTGGCCGGGCGCGAGCGGACCCGTCCAGCATTCGTTGGCCCCGATCCGGGTCTTTGCCGTTGGCGCAGGATCGGGCACGCCGCCCGAGGCCCACGCCGGCCGACCGGCAGTTGCCGCCAGCGCGCCCACCCCGAACACGGTCGCGATGCGCGCCAGATCGCGGCGGTTGTAGCCACGCGTCAGCAGGTCATCGGCGGCTTCGGGCAGGAGGTTGTCGGGCAATGGCGCAAGCGACGGGTCGGACATGGCACAAACTCCTTGGGTCGGGTGGTTTCGTCAGGCAGGCGGTCAGGATGTCAGCGCGTGGTGGAACATCACCAGCGAGATGACGACGAGATAGACGCCGAAAATCCGCTTGAGCGGCAGCGGCGGAAGGCTGTGCGCAAACGCGACGCCATATGGTGCCGATACCAGCGACATCGAGGCAATCGCTGCCGTGGCCGGCAGATTGACATAGCCGACGCTGCCCCACGGCAGGCCGGCATGGCCTTGCCCCAGCAGCGCGAAGCCGATGGCGCTGGGAATGGCGATCAGCACGCCGATCCCGCTGGCGGTGGCGATAGAGCGATGGATCGACCGGCCGCACAGCGTCATCACCATGATCGCGATGGTGCCGCCGCCGATCCCCAGCAAGGAGGAGAACGTCCCCAATCCGCCCGCGATCGCCATGCGGGGTGCAAGCCCCGGCATCGTGTCGCTGAGCTTGTGCTCGGCGAGCGCGGGGACAAGGAAATTGAGCGACATCAGCGCCACCCCGGTCGCAAAGATCATCGTCAGCACATGGCCGTCGATCCGGCCCGCAAGGATCACGCCCAACGCGTCACCGATGATCAGCCACGGCGCCCAGGTCCGCAGAATTTCGAAATCCACCGCGCCGCGTGCCGCGTGCGCCTGCAGCGATCGCAAGGACGTGAGAATGATCGTGGCCGCCGACGTGCCGATCGCGACATGCGCCAGTTCGGTCCGTTCGCCATGCAGCAGCGGCAGCACCGCGAGCAGCACCGGCACCACCACGAAACCGCCGCCGATCCCGAACAGGCCCGCAGCAAAGCCGGCGAGCAGCCCGGCGACGAGCAGCGAAATGAGCGGAATTAGCCAGACGGCAACCATTTGCGACACGCAGGCACCCCATCGTTGCGATCAGGTGCCCTCCGCCCGGGCCTGTCCACCTGTTGGGGCGGCCCGTGTCGATACCATGGTGCAGCCCACACATCAGTTTTGCAAGAAGAACCGGGGCATGCCCTGGCCAGGAACGTGTGATCACGCCCTTTGCGAAACATCGCAAAGGGCGAACCCTTCCCGCCCCTCGCATTTTGGGCAGAAAGATCATATCTGCGGCCTTGAGCTGATTATCCATTGCCACTTCGTAAGGGGTGCGCCGCCCTCATGCGGATGCTGCCACAACCGAGTTCACCATTCGACCGAACAGGACCATCATGGATTACGTCATCGACCGCCGTCAGTTGCTGCGCGGTGCCGGCGCAGCGGGCGGTGGATTTGCTCTCGCTGCCTGGTTGCCGGCTTGGGCCCAATCGGTGTCCCCGGGCCTGACCGCGCCGCTGCCGGTGGTTTCGGGCGAGGACATCACGCTCAGGATTGCCCGCCAGACGATGATGATCGATGGCCGCCCATCGCGGGCGATCGGCATCAACGGCACCGTGCCCGCGCCACTGATCCGCCTGCGCGAAGGCCAGAACGTGCGCCTCCATGTCGTCAACGATCTTGACGAGGACAGCTCGATCCATTGGCACGGCCTGCTCGTACCGCCACAGTTCGATGGGGTGCCCGGCGTATCCTTTCCGGGCATCAGGCCGCGGTCGACGTTCCTCTACGAATTTCCGATCCGGCAGAGCGGCACGTACTGGTATCACAGCCATTCGGGCATGCAGGAGCAGCTTGGGCATTACGGCCCGATCGTCATCGACCCCGCCGGCGTCGATCCGGTCCGGTCCGACCGCGAGCATGTCATCGTGTTGTCCGATCACAGCCCGATGTCGCCCGATGCGATTTTCCGCGCGATGAAGGTCAACCCCGGCAACTTCAACTTCCAGCGACAGACGCTTGCGGGGTTGCTGTCCGGTCGCGACCAGACGCTCAAGGACCGCATGAACTGGGGCAGGATGCGGATGGACCCGGCCGACATCTCTGACGCGACCGGCGCGGCCTATACCTACCTCGTCAACGGTCATGGGCCGCACGACAACTGGACGGCACTGTTCACGCCCGGCCAGCGGGTGCGCCTGCGCGTGATCAATGCGTCGTCCATGACGACCTTCAACGTACGCATCCCCGGACTCCGGCTGACCATCGTCCAGGCCGATGGCCAGAACGTGATGCCGGTCGAGGTCGATGAGTTCCAGATCGGCGTGGCCGAAACCTATGACGCGATCGTCACACCGGCCGACGACCGCGCCTACACGCTGGTCGGCGAGGCGATCGACCGATCGGGCATGGCGCGCGCCACGCTGGCGCCGCGGGCCGGCATGGCGGCCGAGGTGCCGCACTTACGCAAACGTCCGCTCACGACCATGAAGGACATGGGGATGGACATGGCGGGCATGCCGGGCACGGCAGGCATGGCCGTGCCGGGTGCGGGCGACATGGCGCCACGGGGTATCGATCCCACCGCCGAACAGAACCGTTCGGCCACGCTGGCGACCGGCGCGGCGGCCGGGCCCGGCATGAGCGCAGGCACCGGTATGGACCATGCCGGCATGGCGGGCATGAAGACGGGCGCGGGAACACCCGGCGACGGAATGGCCGGCGCGGCCCAGATGGACATGGGGTCCATGAAGATGCGCGACTTTGCTGCCGCGCCGCAGGTCACGAAGGGTCCGGGTGTCCAGACCATCTCGCCGATGCCGGTCGACCGCACCGGCGAGCCGGGTCAGGGACTGGAGGATGTCGACCACAAAGTGCTGGTCTACCGGGATCTGATGGCGCTGACACCCAACCCGGACGTCCGCGCGCCGTCGCGCAGCATCGACATCCATCTGACCGGCAACATGGAACGCTTCATGTGGTCGTTCGACGGGGTGAAGATGTCGGACGCGATGGAACCGATCGCGTTCATCGAAGGTGAACGGGTTCGCGTGAATCTCATCAACGACACCATGATGGGCCACCCGATCCACATCCATGGCCATTTCTTCGAACTCGTCATCGGCCACGGCGACCACGCCCCGCGCAAGCACACGGTCATCGTCGCGCCCGGCAGCAAGGTCACCTGGGATTTCACCGCCGACGCGGTGGGTGACTGGGCGTTCCACTGCCATCTGCTCTATCACATGATGGCAGGAATGATGCGCACCGTCAGCGTGCGGACGAAGGAAGGCACGGCATGAGCCGGGCCGCCTTCACGCTGGCACTTGGTATCGCGGTCGCCGCGCCGGTCGCGAGCCAGGCCCAATCTATGGCGGGGTCGATGCAGGGGTCGATGGCGGGCATGGACATGAACGGCATGACCATGCCCCACCCGGCCAAGAAGCCGACCGCGCGAAGGCCGGTGGCACGCAAACCAGTGCCCCACAGCGCACCCAAGCGGCGAGTAGTCCGGTCCGGGCCGACCAGTGTCGGCAGAGCTGGTCCCGCGACCGCGAAGGGCATGGACGATATGAACGACATGCCGGGGATGGCGATGGCGCCCGCATCCGTCGTGCCGCCCTCCCCTGCCCCAGCTGGGCCAGAACCGATGCCGGGAATGGACATGGGCGCGCCCGGCGCTGCCGCCACGCCAGCGATGCCCGGCATGGACATGTCCGGCCATGCCAAACCGATGGCGACGATGCCGGGGATGGCAATGACCGGCACTGCGCTGGCCGCCGGCGATGCGCCCGCGCCACCACCGCCGACCGACCACTATGCCGACCGGCAGTTTCCGGCGTCGGAGATGGACCGCGCCCGCCACGCCATGATGCATGAGCAGGGCGGACGATCCTTTGCCCAAGTGATGTTCAACCTTGCCGAAGCGCAGATCCGCAATGGCGAGAACGGCTATCGGTGGGACGGCGAAGGCTGGTTTGGCGGCGACATCGACCGCCTGACCATCAAAAGCGAAGGCGAAGGCGTTTTTCGCGAAGGGGTCGAGGCTGCCGAAGTCCAGGCGCTGTACAGCCACGCGATCGGCCCGTATTTCAACCTCCAGGCCGGCGTCCGTCACGACTTCCGGCCCTCGCCGACGCGCACCTACGCGACGGTCGGATTCGAAGGGCTCGCGCCCTACTGGTTCGAGGTCGCAGGGGCGCTGTTCCTGTCCGACACGGGGGACGTCCTCGGCCGGCTCGAAGGCTATTACGACCAGCGCATTACACAACGACTGATCCTCCAGCCTCGCATCGAACTGAACCTGTCGGCGCAGGACGTGCCGGCAGTCCGGCTTGGTGCCGGCCTGACCGACGCGGAGCTGGGCCTCAGGTTGCGCTACGAGATCAGCCGACAGTTCGCGCCTTACCTTGGCATGTCGTATGAAGCCAAGACCGGGCGAACCGCCGACTTCGCGCGGGCCGATGGCAGGAAACCATCCAGCACCAGCCTGGTGGCCGGCGTGCGATTCTGGTTCTGAACACACGCCTGTTCACGACTAAAGCGACAGGTTTCGACGGCGGACCTGCGCGCCACCACCTCAGGCGAGGTCGGTGGCGCCGGTAAGTCACCAACGCCCGCTTGGATGAGCGCTTCATAATAAGCCGGCAGCAGCACCGCTTCGGCCTCGCGCCGCGCATCGCCCGCAAATGCGCCGCCGATCGGATACGCTACATCGAGCACGCCGTAACTGAACGTCAGGGTCTGCCAGTCGACGATCGTCACCGGACGCCCGCCCTCAGGCGTGGCGAACAGGAAACTGTACTCGCGGCGAGAGAGGCCAAGCTGTCTGGCGATGGCACGGCTGCCGGCATCCGAGCTGTGGAACTTGCCAATGATCGTCGCTGGCGCGCGCTGGTCTGCGCCGCTCGCATACCGGAGCCCGTAACGATAAGTTTCGCCGACCTGACCGGTGCCGACAGGTGACACGTCGAAGCTCTCGACATCGACCGCGTAGCCCGCTTGCCGAAGCGCGGCGCCGAGCCAGGCGGGATCGACCACGCCGGAATCGACCACGCCTGGCGTTGTTGGTGCCGCCATCGTCATTCTCCCGCACCCGTTTTCTGTTCTTTCGTCGCCGTGCCCGGCTTCCGCCGTGACGCTGCCGTCCGTTTCTTGGCCAGTTCGCGCAACGCCACCTTGGTGCGGATCAGCGCAAAGCAGCCGAGCATGTCCGACAGCGCGTTCAGGACCATGCCGGCGGCGGCATCTTCCTCGACCGCGCCTTCGGCGAGCGCGACGAACGTCTCGATTTCCCATTTCGCCAGCGCGGTGGCGTGCTCCACATAGATTTTCAGCTGCTTGGGCGAAAACCCGAACTTCTCCTGGAAACCCGCAGCGCGCATGTTGCCCCACAGCGCCAGCATCTGGGCGTCGCCGCGCGTGACATGCGGTTGTCCGTCGATCGTTTTGACGTCGATCGCACCCACCCGCCGCATCGCCGGCGCATCCGACAGCGCCAGCGGATTGCGCGGCAGGACGGCGGTGACCGGGATCATGTCGTTGTCGATACCCAGCCGCGCGGCGACCAGTTCGTCGAGATGCTGGTAACCGCTTGCCCGCCGTGGGAAGCTGGCAACGTCGCCCGCCATCGCCTTCCTGATCTGTTCGAGCGACAGCCCCTGCTCACGCTGCAGACTGCGCACGGCGTTGATCGCACGAACATGCGTATCATCGTAGTCCGCAGTGCGCGGGCCCTGGCTTACCGGCGCGGGAATCAGCCCCAGACGCAGGAAGACGCGCACCGTCTCGCGGTTGACGCCCGTGGCCTGCTCGAGTTCACGCATCTTCACGACAATTCTCCCGGCAGCTGCGTACCCCACATACGCACCGACTTGCAACACCTGCGTATCATCTATACGCAGGTGCGATAACAAGGCGATCGTCCTCTGGTCGATCGGCCCGACGGGAGAATGCCATTGTCACGTCCGACGATACCGACCGACCTCATCGCACCGCTGTTCACCCCGGCGACGTTCGCGCAGCCCGAGATCGTCGATACGCTGCTCGAGCGGCTGCGGCTGGACTACCCGCTTGCCGTCGCCGAAGTGCCGGGGTTCGATCCGCACTGGATCGTCACCCGTTACCGCGACATCCAGGAGATCAGCCGCCGCGACGATATCTTCCACAGCGCCGATCGCTCCAAGACACTGGTCAATCAGGGCGGCGAGGCGTTGATGCGCCAGTATAGCGGCGGGGCCCCGCATATTTTCCAGTCGCTCGTGCAGATGGACCCGCCGATGCACACGGCCTATCGCGCGGTCACCGAACCGGCGTTCAGGCCCAAGGCGCTGGGGCCGATCGCCGACCGGATCCGCCCGATCGCCAAAGCCTATGTCGACAAGCTGGCGGCGCTGGCACCGGCCTGCGATTTCGCCGTGGACATCGCCTTCGGCTATCCGGCCCGTGTCGTGCTGAGCCTGATCGGGGTGCCGGAAGACGATCATCCACGGCTGGTCGAATTGACCCACTGGCTGTTCAGCTATGCCGATCCCGATCTCATGCGCCCCGGCGCCGATCCCACGAACCCGGCCGAGCACATCAAGACCTGGACGATCATCTACGAGGAATTCCGCGACTATTTCGCCAAAGTGACCGCAGACCGCCGGGCTCACCCGCAGGACGATATCGCATCGATGATCGCCAATGCGGAAATCGACGGATGCCCGATGACCGAGCGCGCGCTGATCTCGTACTACATCATCCTGTCCACCGCCGGCCACGACACGACCGCCGCGACCACCGCGATGGGCATGTGGTTGCTGGCCAAGCGGCCCGACCTGCTTGCCCGTCTGAAGGCTGAGCCGCGCGATATTTCCCGGTTCGTCGAAGAGGCGATCCGCTGGACGACGCCGGTGAAGCACTTCATCCGCTCGGCTGCGGAAGACTATGACCTTGCCGGCCAGCGGATCGCCAAGGGCGACTTGCTTTACCTCTCGTTCGCATCGGCCAATCGCGACGAAACGGTGTTCGACGACCCGTTCTGCTTCGATATCGATCGCAATCCCAACCGCCATCTCGCCTTCGGCTTTGGTGACCACGTATGCATCGGCCAGCATCTCGCCCGGCTGGAAATGCGGCTGTTCTGGGAAGAGCTGATCCCGCGCCTGCGCTTTGTCGAAGCGGCCGGCGAGCTGCGCATCAGCGAGTCCGAATTTGTCAGCGGCCCCAAATCGGTGCCGATCAGCTTTGCCATGGAAGCTGGCTGATGCCGGTCGATCGCCCCGCTCGCAATGCCGACCACTTGTTCAGCGACATCTTCCTGCCGGCAGAAACGTGCGCCATCCGCGCCGAAATCCGCCAGTTTGCCGACGACGTGCTGCGCCCCGTGGCGCACGAGATCAACACCACGCCTGAATCGGTCACCGCGTTCCGTCGCGACATCTTCCGCCAGATGACCGATGCCGGGATCTACCGCATCCCCTATGCGGCCGAATTCGGCGGGCGCGGCCTGGAATTTCCGACCCTGGCAACGTTCACCGCGATGGAGGAACTGGCCTATTACGTGCCGGGCCTCACGTCCGCGCTGTATGACGGGCAGGCGGTGCTGGTCGGCAAAACGCTCGAAGCCAATCCCGGACCGATGCGCGAGGTGTGGCTGCCCCGGCTGGTGCGCGGCGAATTCATCGGTTCGTTCGCCACCAGCGAGCCGGCCGCCAGCACCGATCTGTCCGCACGCTCGATGCAGACGGTCGCCACGCCAGCCGGCAGCGAGACCGGCGGGGGCTGGCGCGTTTCGGGGCGCAAGCGCTGGATCACCAATTCGTCGATCGGCGACATCTGTCTGACGCTGTGCCGCACCGGTGACAGCCTGACGATGCTGGTGATCGATCTGCACGCAGCCGGCGTGAAAGTCGGCACGCCCGACCGCAAGATGGGCAACCACGCGCAGCTTACCTCCGACATCTGGTTCGATGACGTGTTCGTGCCGGCAGAGAACGTGATCGGCGCGGTTGGGGGCGGACTGCGCGTGGCGCTCGGCGCGCTTGCGCTGGGCCGCATGGGCGTGGGTGCGATGGGCACCGGCATGGCACAGGCCGCGTTCGATTACGCGGTGCAGCACATGCAGCGGCGCGAGGTCTTCGGCCAGAAGCTCGGCGCCTTCCAGCACTGGCAGTTCCGCTTTGCCGACCACGCGACCGGCATCGAAAACGCGCGCAGCCTGTACCAGAAGGCGGCCTGCCGCCATGACCGCACCCCGGGCGATGTCGAGCCCCAGGCCGCCATGGCCAAGATTGCCGGCAGCGAACTGGCGGTCGACGTCTCACGCGATGCGATCCAGGTCTGCGGCGCCTATGGCTTCATCCGCGAGCTGTTGGCCACGGGCGAAACCTTTCCGCTCGAGTCCATCTACCGCGACGCCAAGATCGGCGAAATCTACGAAGGCGCCAATGAAGTGCAGCGTGTGATCGTGGCGAGAGCGGTGCTCGGACGTTCGATCACCGGGTGAAGGTGCCGTGCCGCCGGTGCCGGTTCGAGATGCCGGTGTGGTATTGTTGACCGCACCCGCTACAGGCGGACCGCGCAAGCTCAGGCAATTCAGGCAGACGTATGGCCCGCAAACATTCGAAACATGATCCCTACGGAGACTTGGATCGCGAGGACGAGGTTCCGGCGACGGCCGTCACCTGCTGGCTTTGTGGGCGGCCAACCGGAAAGACTATCGTCTGGCACCATCCCGTGCCCAAGAGCCGGGGCGGACGCGATGTTGTGCCCATGCACCCCATTTGCCAGCAGACGCTGATCGCCAATTTCACCAATTCCGAACTGCAGCGCCACGGGATGGATGTGGAGGGCCTGCTGGCCCATCCCAACGTCCGCAAATTTGTCGATTGGGTGGCGAACAAGGCCCCGGATTTCACCGCGACCACCGCCAAGAAGCAACGGTGATCGGTGATCCGCATTTGCATCGTGTGGTGAGGTTATCGCAACACCACGTCGAGTAGATGCACATCACGCGGCTGCCGGGCGGTTCCGCAGTGTGCCCGAGTAATCATATCGGCGAGAGCGACAAAGGTGACCCACGCCGTGACGTGGGTCACCTGGATGTCAAAAATTACTCCGCCGCAACTTGATACGTCGAAGGCTGATAGTCGGGATCGTACGCCGAAGTGCGGATGACCCGGCCCGGAAGTTTCCCGGTGCAGATGTCGTTCTCGAACGTCATCACACCGTTCACGAAAATGGCGCGGAACCCGACCGAGCGTTCGACCAGGCGCAGACCGCCGCCGACGATTTCCTCGCCCACCGGCTCGGGGGTCGAAATTACTAGTTTTTCGAGATCGTAGACGACGATATCGGCCGGCATTCCCGGCTGCAGTGTTCCGAGATTGTCGATGCCCGTTGCATGCGCGGCGAACGCGGACAACCGCCAGTGCGCTTCTTCCAGCGACATGACCTTGTGGTCGCGAACCATCTCGGCCAGCATGATCGTCGGATACTTGCCCATCGACAGGAACCGCGTGTGGGCGCCGCCGTCCGACACGCCGGGAACCACAAACGGGTGCTTGGCGACTTCGGCATTGGCGTCTTCGTCATCGCTGGTCAGGTCGGCGATGTAGAAGAACGTCTTGAGACCTTCGGCTACAGCGATATCGAGGAAGGCATCGAGCGGGGTCTTGCATTCGCTCGCGGCAATCTCGTCCAGCCACCGGCCGACGTACTTTTCCTGATCGGATTCGAACACCTTGATCTTGTCCCAGCGACCCGACCAGACGCGCACGAGGTAGTTGTCCAGATCATGCTGAAGCTTCTGGCGGATATCGGGATTTTCGAGATTTTCGAGTTTCTGTTCAACCGGGCAGGCCAGCGCCTCGGCCCAGGCCGGCATGTCGTCGAACAGGTTGTATTCGATCAGATTGAACAGCGATCCGATGCGGACGATGCCGCCCAGCGCATAGACCCGGTAACCCCGCGCGTTCGCCTCTTCCAGTCTGTGCAGGGCTTCGCGGAACGCCTCGGGCTTGTGGTTGGAATGGAACAAGGCGGTGTGGATCGCGGGCCGGCCCGAAAGGTCCGAAAACCGCTGGAGCAGTTCGATCTCGGGTTCGCCCAGGGAAATGTCCTCAGGCGTTACTTCGACCGAGCCAACGTTGAATTCGCGGCCGATCTTGAGCAGTTCCTCGATCTCGGACATGTCGGCGGATGCGCTTGGCAGCAGGCCGCCGTCGGCATCGCGATCGATCAGGCTGAAATCGGTCGAAAGGCCCAGCGCGCCTGCGCGATAACCGTCGCGGACCAGTTCCTTCAACTGCTCGAGCTCATCGCCTTGCAGGTCCTTGCGCCGGTCGTCCGTGCCCATGACGTAAGCCCGGATGGCGCTGTGGGGAATGTAGAACGCCGCATTCACGCCGAGCCCCGATCGCTCGAGCGAGGTCATGTAATCATCCTGGCCCACCCAGTCCCAGCGCATCGACAGCTTCATCGCCTCGTACGGGATTGCCTCGACGCGGGTCATCCGGCGCATCACCCGTTCGCGGTCGTCGGGCCGGCAGGGCGCGAAGCCAAAACCGCACAGGCTCATGATGACCGTGGTGATGCCGTGCCAGCAGGATTGCGAGCAATAAGGATCCCACTGCACTTGCGCATCGTAGTGGGTGTGGATGTCGATGAAGCCCGGCGCGACGATCTTGCCGGTTGCATCCACCTCTTCGCGACCGCGGCCCGGGACTTTGCCGATCGAGACGACCTTTCCACCCGAGACGGCAACGTCTCCGATGAACGACGGCGCCCGCGTGCCGTCCACGATGCGACCGTTGCGGATCACCACGTCGTATTGCAGTTCAGCCATTTTTTCCACTCCGGGATCAGTGGGTATTCCCACTCGTGATAATTCAGACCAGGTTCTTTGCGCGCAACAGCTGCATCGCGCCTTGCGAGAATTCGGCACCCGGTGTGTCACCGCCGATGATGCCCATCAGGATGTTGGTCGTTGCGGGGTCGGCATTCTTCGTGACGTTCACGAACCGCCGATTGACCCCTGCCGGCATGGAAATGGTGTCGAGCGGGCCGAGCGTAACCGCTTCGACCCGGTCATCGACTTCCCACTGGAACTCCCAGATTCCGGTCATCGGAATGAACGTTTCGTTGGTGTCATGGTTGTGCATCAGGGCTCCATTACCGCTGACGCAGGCCACATAGCCGACATTGAAGCCTTCCTGGATGCGGATTCCGGCCTTTTCAGCGGCTTCCGCGCCCACGGGGGAGACAATCGTGTTATCTCCCGCGGGCGGCTGAAAGCCGAGGACATTGTAGATCGTCCGCTCGCTGCCGGGATAGTGGCTGTCGGGCAGGCCGCCATCGTAACCTTCGAGGTCGGCGAACCTGGCCACACGCTGCATCATCGCATCGCGCGTGACCCGCTTGGTCGGTAAGCTCATCGCACTCTCCCAAATGCCCGGAATCTTGTCGATCACGGACCGGTGCCCATTCTCGGCAAAATCCTATCGGTCGCGACATAATTGTCAATTGATTATATTTACAACACTATGTGATAGAACTAGATGCGGATGACGACTTTGCCAAAATGGCTTGCCTGTTCGAGATAACGCAGCGCGGCAGGCAATTCCTCGAACTCGAACACCCGATCGACCAGCGGTTCGATCCGCGATTTCTCGATCGACCGGTTCATCGCCTCGAACATTTCCCGTGACCCCACTTCGGTGCCGCGCAACGTCACGCCGGCGAGCAGGACATGCACCGGGTCGATCTGCCCGGGCGCGACCAGCCCGATCACGTGGATCCAGCCATTGCGCGCGGTGCTGCGCACGGACTCGAGCATCGTCCCCCCACCGCCGGTTTCGATCACGTGATCGGCACCGCGCCCGTTGGTGAATTCGCGAACCTTCGCCGACCATTCCGGATGTTCGCGGTAGTTGATCGTGCAGTCTGCGCCCAACGCCCTGGCTTTCGCCAGCTTTTCGTCGCTCGACGACGTGACGATAACCCGTGCGCCGGCAGCATGGGCGAATTGCAGCGCAAATGTCGATACGCCGCCGGTGCCGAGCGTCAGCAAGGTCTCGCCCGCGACGAGCGGGCGCGGGCCGTGCAGTCCGTTCCAGGCGGTCAACGCGGCGCACGGCAATGTCGCGGCCTGCGCGAAGTTCAGGTTGCGGGGCGCGCGGATCACCTTGTCCGCATCGAACACGCGGTATTGGGCCGCCACGCCATCCAGCGAACCGCCCAGCGCGGACTCGCCATCGCTGTCGAGCATGGGGCCGCGCAGCCAGGACTGGAAAAACAGGGGGATAGCGCTGTCGCCGACCGCGAACCGGTCGACGCCCTCGCCCACGGCGACAACTTCGCCGCAGCCGTCCGACAGCGGCGAAATGACATCGAGCTGGCCCCGCGGATACCGACCCTGCACCACCAGCAGGTCGCGATAATTGAGCGAGGCTGCCCTCATCCGCAGCAAGACCTGCCCCGGCCCGGCGATCGGATCGGGAAGGTCGACCAGCGCCAGTTCGTCGAGCGTGCTGCCCATGGTGTAGCGATAGGCTTTCATGATCGCGACCCCATCCCTGCGATACCTTTCGCTGCCCAGTCATCGACCTGCGCATCCGAAAATCCGAATTCGCGAAGGATATCGCCACCGTGTTCGCCCAGTGCGGGTGGCGGGCGGTCAACGCCCGGGGCGTGATGGTCGAAGCGGATCGGCATGCGGACCGTTCGGGCCTTGTCACTGCCCAACGGATATTTCGCGATGATGCCGCGCGATTGAGTCTGGGGATGGTCGAGCACTTCGTCGAACGTGTTGATGGCCGACGCCGGAACCGCGACTGCCGACAGATGCTCGACCCAGTAGGCGACAGGTCGTTCGGCGAGTACCGCGCGAACGATCTCCAGCAATTCGTCGCGATGGCGCACCCGGTCCGCGTTCGACCGGAAGCGATTGTCGTTCGCAATGTCGCCAAGCCCGGCGACGGTGCAGAACTTCGCCCATAGCCGGTCGTTGGCAACACCGATCATGATCGGGCCGTCCTGCGCATCGAAAGCCTGGTAGGGACACAGCCCGGGATGGCTGGATCCATTGCGCGCGGGCTGCACCCCGGTTTCCCAGAACGCCTGCAGCGAACCGCCCAGCAGCGACAGTGCCGTATCGAGCAGCGAGAGTTCCACCAGCATGCCTTGGCCCGTCCGTCCCCGTTCGATCAGCGCGGCCAGCACGCCGGCGAAGGCGTGAACGCCGGTCGCGTAGTCGATCGGCGAGACCGGGCTGCGGATATATCCGCCCCCCTCCTCGCCCGTTGCGGCCATCATCCCGGAGAACGCCTGCAGGATCACGTCGTACCCGGCCGAATGCTTCATCGGTCCATCGCGACCGAAACCGGAAATGGTGCAGTAGACCAGGCGCGGATTGAGCGCTTTCAACTCGTCGTAACCAAGGCCCAGCCGCTCGGCGACTCCGGTGGAGAAATTCTCGACCAGGATATCGCATTTCACGGCCATGTCGCGCGCGATGCTGCGTCCGGTTTCGGTCTTGAGATCGAGCGACAGGCTGCGTTTGTTGCGGTTCATCGCCATGAAGACCGCGCCAAACTGCGCCTTGTGGAAAGGCGGCCAATGGCGGGTATCGTCACCGAGGCCAGGCGTCTCGATCTTGACGACGTCGGCACCCAAGTCGGCCAGGCTCTGGGTGCAAAGCGGGCCGGAAATCACGCGGGAAACGTCAAGGACCCTGATCCCCGACAACGGCCGGAACGCAGGAGGGACGGCTTGCATCACAGGATCGCCTGCGCAAGGTCCACACTGGCCGCAAGGTGCAGCATGGACCGCACCCGCTCCGCAATCCGATCCGCGGTGGGAACGACCAGTCGTTGCAGATTGGGAGCAGACGGCATCGGCAGGTCCAGCCCGCCCAGCCGTGTCAGTCCGCCCTTCAGCATCGTGCCATGTCGTTCCGCGATCCGGGCGAAGATTTCCGCGCCGAAACCGCCTGTCTGCCCGGCTTCATGGACGATGAGGATGTGCGGGCAAGCCGCGACCAGTTCGGCAATCGCAGCATCGTCGATCGGCGACAGCCAGCGCAAATCGAGCACGGCCGCCGCAACACCCTCTCCCGCAACGGTTTCGGCCGCCGCAAGCGCTTCGATCACCGACGTGCCCCAGGTGATGATGCCGATATCGCTCCCCGCGCGGGCGAGCCGGGCGCCTTCGGCCCGTTCGAATATCCCGCCCAGCGCGACCTCGCCCTTGTTGAGGAACGCGCTGCGCGCCTCGATGATCACGCACGGATCGGGATCGGCGATCGCCGCGCGCAACATGGCGTAGGCATCGTGGGGCGTGCTGGGAAGACCGACCTTGATCCCGGGAATGTTGGCGAGATGCGCCTCGACGCATTGGGAATGCTGGGCACACGATCCCGGCGTCACACCCTGCTGGGTCCGCACGACGAGCGGCGCGCCGGCCAAACCGTTGGACACATAGCGGACATTCGCCGCCTGATTGATGATCTGGTCCAGCGCCACGAACAGGAAATCGCTGAACATGATCTCGGCAACGGGCTTCTTCCCGGCAAGCGCCGAACCGACCGCCATGCCCAGGATCGCGGTTTCGGCGATCGGCGTGTCCAGCACGCGGTCCGCTCCGAACTGCTTCAGCAAGCCCCGGCTGATCCCGAACACCCCGCCGGGCGCGGCGACATCCTCACCGAACAGGAGGACATCGGCATCATCGGCCATCGCATCCTGCAAAGCTCGATTGATCGCTTGCGCGTACGTCATCGTGACCAGTTCCGGGGTGCCTTGCGCCACGGCCGGTTGCGCTCCGAAAAGGTTGTCGGCAATCGTCGCTGGATCAGGCACCGAGGCTGACAGGGCAGCGTCGGTCGCCGAGTCGACAAGCGCGGCCACGTCAGCGTCGAACGTTGCGATTTCGCGGGCATCGATGCCGGCATCGGCCAGCTTTTGCGCGATGGCTTTGAGCGGATCGTTAAGCTCGGCCGTCGCGCGGTCGTCCCGCGGCCGGTAGTGTTCGATGTCCTTGTTGTAATGGCCCCACAGCCGGATGGTCTGGCATTCCAGGAATGTGGGGCCTTCGCCCCGCCGCGCCCGTGCGGCAGCGCGCATCACGGCATCCCGAACGGCTTCCGGATCGCCCCCATCCACGGCTTCGCTTTCGATCCCGTACGCTTGCGCTCGCGCCGCAAGGCTGGGGCCTGAAGCAAACACGGTCGGCGTCATCTCGGCCCATCCGTTGTTCTCGCAAACGAAGATCACCGGTAGCTTGAGGGCTGCGGCCGTCACCAAAGCCTCGTGCATCCCGCCCTGGCTCATCGCGCCATCGCCGAATGACACGGCAACCACGCTGCCGTCGCCTCTGGCTCGGGCGGCAAGCGCCGCGCCGCAGGCGATGGGCCCGCCTGCGCCGACGATCGAATTTTCCCCGATGAAGCCGCTTTTCGGCGAGGTCATCATCAGCGATCCCGCCCGTCCGCCGTTGATGCCCGAACTCCGCTGGCACATCTCCGCCATCGCCGCATCCAGCGATACTCCGGCTTCCAGCGCCCAGCCATGGCCACGGTACGTTGCCAGCACGCGGTCGTTCGGCCGCAGTCCGCTCAGCGCGCCCACCGGGATGGCTTCCTGCCCTGCGCACGGATGGATCGACCCCGCGATCACCGGTTGCGCACCAGCCGTCAGTTCCATCGCCTTCGCTTCGAACGCGCGGATTTTGGCCATCCGAAAATAGGCATCCCGAAGGAAATTCAATCGCTCGGTGGGCATCTGCATATCCAATTTTCGGCGGGAGTTGGGAAGGTGCGCGAACGATCGTCACGCTGTCGGGCGGCAAGGCTCGCGAACGCGGAACCGGCCGCCGCGGACCGGGACGGTTTGCGGTTGCGGAGACACGGCAAATCCTTCAAATGGTGACGATTGTTTCTCATTATGGAGATTTGATGCCTTCCGGTTCCGAAGACGACGTCGAAGCAGGAGACGAAACCAAGAAGTTTCGCGTGCAGTCGGTGGCGCGCGCGAGCGCGATCCTGTTTGCGGTAGCCCGCCAGGAACAAGGTCTTTCGCGCAAGGAAATCAGCAAGGCAGCGGGCCTTCCGACGCAGACGACCTATCACCTGCTCCACACGCTGAGCCAGCTGGGCCTGCTGACCCGCAACGATCAGAACAACTATGTCCTTGGCATGAAGGTCGGCAGCCTCGCCGAAGGATTCCGGCGGCAGTTGGGCGGCAGCAGGCAGATATCCCACCTTCTGCGCCAGATCGCGCGCACCACCGGCGAAACCACCTATGCCGCACGCTGGATCGACGGCGAAGTCGTATCGGTCGAAATCGTGCGCGGGCACCATTCCATCCAGGCGCTTGAACTGCCGCACGGATTCTCCGAAGACGCGCATTCGCGTTCTGGCGGAAAAGTGCTGCTCGCCCACGCCACCGACTTGCAGCGGGACGAGTATTTCCGGACGCACAAGCTCAGGAAACGCACGCCCAAGACGATCAACTCGATCAGCGAACTGACCCGGCAATTCGCCGAGATCCGCGAACAGGGATATGCCGTCGAACGCGAAGAATTCGCTGAAGGCCTGTGCTGTGTCGGCGTGCCGCTCGACGAGGGGCTTTCGCCCTATGCCATCGGGGTGTCCGCGCCCACCGAGCGTTTCAACGTCAATCTCGATGTCTACATCGAGACGCTGAAAGCGGTGGTGGGCTCGATCCACGACACGATCTGACGACGCGGCTGACACAACCCGGGCCGAACTTCAGAACTTCTTCGCGACGGTTACGCCGTATGTGCTGGGCATGCCCGCCACCCGGACGATCGTATCGCTGATCCGATTGACGTTGGTCCAATAGTACTTGTTGAAGATGTTCTTGCCCCACAACTGGACTCTCCAGCCATCGCTGGAGACGACGCCAAGCTGGGCATCGACGGTTGCATAGCTGTCGATGTTGTAGTCGCTGCTGGTTGCCCCGATCACGCCCTGGGTGGACGATCGGAACGTCACGTCGGAACCGACAAATCCGCTCAATTTGGCGTTCAGCGGGAACTCGTACGCCGCGCCCGCAGAGCCGGACCACTTCGGCGCCAGGTTGAACCGCTGGCCGGCCAGGTTCCGGGATACGCCATCGACGTCGAAACCCACGAACTGCGTGATTTTCGTGTCGATGTAGGTCACCCCGCCGGACAGGGTCAGCCCGTCGACCGGAATGACGCTGGCCGAAAGTTCGGCTCCGATGACCCGCGACTTGGGAATGTTGACCGTCGCCACGAGCGGTCCGAACACCGCGTCGGGAATGAAGTTGCTCAGCTGCTTGTTCTTGTAGTCGTAGTAAAAACCCGCCCCCTCGAGCCGCACGTGCCGGTTGAGCGCGGACAGCTTGAACCCGGCTTCGTACGCCAGCAGCGATTCCTGCCGGGCCGGCTGGAACTGGATCGAGGTCGACGCGCCGATCGTGGGGAAGCTGCCCGACTTGTAGCCCTTGGATACCCGCGCATAGAGCAGCGTATCGGGGCTGGGCTTGAAGTTGGCGGTGACGTTCCACGACACGTTATGTTCGGACAGGGTCTGGGCGCTGTCGGTGGGCAGGAAGGTTGGAGGGGCGCCGTTCCGGGAGACGTTGTCCAGCGTGATGCAGCCTCCCTCCTGGATGGGGTTGGCCCCGGCATTTCCGGTCAGCAGTCCGTAGAGGATGTTGAAGAACCCCCGCAGGCTCGATGTCACACCAGGCGTCGGTGAGTTCGGGATCGGAGGGCCGGAATCGAGGTTGCACCCGGCAAAGTCGATATTCGTCTTCGTATAGCGGGCGCCCGCGACAAAGCTGAATTTGTCCGAGAATTTGAGCTCGAGGTTGCCGAAGATCGCCTTGGCGTCGGTGTCCTGCCTGGTCGTGATCGGAGAGATGTGGGCGCTGAAGCCGGACCCGCCGATATTCTGCACGTTGGACAGGTTGAGGATGAGGATGTTGAGATTTTCGGCGATCTTGTTGGTCTGGTAATTCGCGCCGACCACCCAGTTGGCGATGCCGCTCTGCCCGCTGAGGCGCAGCTCCTGCGAAAATTCCTTGATGTGGCCGAACTGGTTGATCTCGCCGATTTCGAAAGCGGTCCCGTCATCGTCGAACAGCGAGTTGGTGTTGTAGTGCGAATAGGTGCTCAATGACGTCAGCGTGACCTTGTCGCTGAGTTCCGCATCGACACGGAGGAACGGCTGCACGAACCAGCTGTCGAACTGGAACTTCTTGTTGGTGCCGCTGAAGCGCCCCTGCGGATCCCAATCGGCCGCCCGAGAGTCTGCCGGCGCCGTGGGATAGCTTGCGACTTGCGGCAGGCCCGGCGGCTGGAGCGGCGCGTAGCGAATGAGCTGCAGGGCCTGCGTGTCAGACCGATCGCGCCAGGCGTTGACGCCGAAGTTCACCTTGATCGCATCGGTGACATCGAGTTGGCCGAGGAAGCGCCCGAACGTGCGGTCACGTCGTCCAAGCTGGTCGTTGCGCGTGTAGCTTTGCTGCCAGGGCCCGCCGCCTTCCTGCGACAGCGCCAGCCGCAAGCGGAGGTTGTCGCTGACCGGGCCGCTGACGTAGCCTTGAACGCCCCACCGGTTGAACCGGCCGAACGTGCCTTCGATGCCTGCCGTAAGCGTGTCGGTCGGCTTGTTGGCGATGTAGTTGATCGCGCCGCCGGTGGAGTTCTGGCCGAACACCGTTCCTTGCGGCCCCTTGTAGACTTCGACCCGCTGCAGATCGATCCCGACGCCCAGCGACATGACCGGATACGACAGGGGTACTTCATCGACGTAGACCGCGACGGCGGAGGTCGCGCCGAGGTTGGATGAATTGAAGCCGATGCCGCGCAAGGTGTAGACGACAGTGGCGCCGTTGCCGGCATCCGACACCGAGAGGCCCGGAACAATCTTCACCAGATCCTGGGCGGATTCGATCCCTTTGCGCGACAATTCCTCGTTCCCGACAGAGACGATCGACAGGCCGACGTCGGTGGTGGATTGAGCGCGTTTCTGGGCCGTGACGACGATTTCACCGTTGTTGTCGCTTGCGTTCGCGGTCGCATCAGCGGGCTGCTGCTGGGCCAGCGCCTGAGTCGACCAGACCTGCGCCAGCACTATCAGGCTGGCCGAAAGCGAAAGCTGCCGGATGTTTGCCATGTTATCCTCCCCGTCTAGGTCATGGGTCCAGCCCATTTGATCATTATCCTAGAATTGCATCACAGTATGATGATATGAACGGATATTGGTGTCAAGGTGTCGATGACTTTTTTTAATATGGTGTTCATGTCATCATACTGTGATGTTTTGGCCGCACAATTGCTGCCGAGTGGCGACGCTCAATCGCGCTGCTGCGCTGTCGCGGCATTTGGGCTGGCGATGCGCTACCGTGCAGACGGGTTCGGCACCGCCATGGCTGAGCGGGGCCTCGCCACCTGCATCCCGGCGATGGCCGACCGCAGGGTGCCAATCCTGCACGACGCCGTGCCCTGCCGACAGCGCCACCGCATCGACAACGTGTTCGCAAAGCGCAAGAATTGGTGGCTGATCCGCCCGCTACGACCGCGCCACCCGCGCCTTCATGCCGTTTTCGCACATGGCACGGCATGTCGCGGGAAGGTGGCGGACGCACCGCGCAACGCATGAACCGCGCCCGCCGCAAGCGATTACTCTTGCCAGAATTGCTGCCGGAATGATCTGCTTGACCGAACCGCGCTCTACATCGCGATCCGGGCCGATCTCACGTTGTCGCACGCTCCAGCGATTCCGTATCGGGCCATAGCTGGTAGCCTTGGGTGTCCATGATCGCGGAAAGTTCGTCGCGGATGATTTCCGGGGTCAATTCCGGGCGGGTAATGCCCGGCGTTTCGCCGATGATGTACCGCGTGACGCGACCACCGCCGACCGCCAGGCACTCCCCCGAAACGGCACAGTCGGCATGCGCCAGATAGGCGGCAACCGGCGCGATCGCTTCAGGCGGCAGCAGGCGCTTGTAATGCGCGGTCGCGTCTTCGGACAGGTCCGGCATGGCTGCAAACATCATCCGCGTGGCGGCGGCCGGTGCGATGCAATTCACCTTGATTCCTGCCGGGCGTCCCTCGACAGCCAGCGCCCTCGTCAATCCGAGCACGCCGCCTTTTGCCGAGATATAGGCGCTGTACGGCGTCATCCCGAAGATACTGGCCGACATGGTGTTGACGATGCGGCCCTTGGTGATGGCCAGATGCGGCCAGGCCGCGCGCAGAACCAATGCGGCGCCCAGCACATGCACCTCCAGATGCCGCCGGAATGTGTCGATGTCGAAGGCATCGATCGCCTGGCCGAGATAAATGCCGGCGTTGTTGATGACGGCATCGATTTTACCGAAATGGTCGATGGCGGCAGCGACGATATGGCTGGCCCCTGCTTCCGACGCGACCGAGTCCGTGATGGCGATGGCCTTGCCGCCTAGCGCGGTTATCTCGGCTACGACATCTTGCGCGGGGCTGGACGAATTACCGGTACCATCGGGAAGCCCGCCAGCGTCATTCACCACCACCGACGCGCCGCGCGCCGCGAGCAACAGCGCATGACCGCGACCGATGCCGCGCCCCGCCCCGGTGACGATGACCACCTGATTGTCGAACCGCATCTCACCCATTGCCACGCTCCCTGGTATGTCGCCGCTGCACGCGCGTGCCATCATTCCAAGGTCTGATTGGTCGGCAGGAAACCTGTCGTCCGGCTAATGCGCCGATTATTCGGCGGTAAAAATCTGTTCGGCGAAAAAGCGGCCGAAAATCTGTGCCGCATGGTAGCTGCAGCTGTATTCCAGCACCTCGAAGATTTTCTCGTCCCTGACGCGGAACACGAAATGATAGCTGTTGGCATAGGCCGGGCCCGCTTTCATCGGTCCGTACGAGGTCGCTTCCACGGCCACGCGATCGTCCTCGGCGGTCATGCTCACGATCTGCATCTGGATCGGACTGGTCATCAGGTCGGACATGGCCACCATCGCCGATGAAAACTTCTCTCGCCCCATCTCGCCGCCCAGCCAATCCGGTTCGCGCAGCATGGCCTTGAAATGAAAATCGTCGGCCAGCAGCGCCATCACCCTGTCGGGCTGCGTCGAATTTACCGCGTCGAAATAGCGGCGCACCACGTCCTTGTTTTGTTCGATTGCCATTTTGGTTTCCCTTGAAGAACGAAGGCCCCGGGCGATTGCATCGCGCTGCTGCTGCTGCTGCGTATCAGGGGATACCCGGCAGATCGAGGCCCTGTTCGCGCGCGCAGTCGCGGGCGATGTCGTAACCGGCGTCGGCGTGGCGCATCACGCCCGTGGCGGGATCGTTCCACAGCACGCGTTCCAGTCGCCGCGCGGCATCGTCGGTGCCATCGGCAACGATCACCATCCCCGAATGCTGCGAATAGCCCATGCCGACCCCGCCGCCATGGTGCAGCGACACCCACGTCGCGCCGGACGCGGTGTTGAGCAGCGCGTTGAGCAAGGGCCAGTCGGACACCGCATCAGACCCATCCTGCATCGCCTCCGTCTCGCGGTTGGGGCTGGCGACCGAGCCTGAATCGAGGTGATCGCGGCCGATCACCACGGGCGCCTTCAGTTCGCCGGTCCTGACCATTTCGTTGAAGGCCAGGCCCAGCCGGTGGCGCTGCCCCAGACCGACCCAGCAGATCCGCGCCGGAAGTCCCTGAAAGTGAATGCGCTCGCGCGCCATGTCGAGCCAGTTGTGCAGGTGCGGATCGTCGGGGATCAGTTCCTTCACGCGGGCATCGGTCTTGTAGATGTCCTCGGGATCGCCCGACAGCGCGGCCCAGCGAAACGGGCCGACACCCCGGCAGAACAGCGGGCGGATATAGGCCGGCACGAAGCCCGGGAAATCAAAGGCATTCTCGACGCCTTCGTCCTTGGCGACCTGGCGGATATTGTTGCCGTAATCGAACGTCGGCACGCCCGCGGCGGCAAAGTCCAGCATCGCGCGGACATGGACCGCCATCGATGCCTTGGCCGCTTTTTCAACAGCGGCAGGGTCGCGTTCGCGCCCGGCGATCCACTGGTCGAGCGTCCAGCCTTGGGGAAGATAGCCGTTGATCGGATCATGGGCAGAGGTCTGGTCGGTCACCGCATCGGGCCGCACCCCGCGCCGATGGATTTCGGGGAAGACATCCGCCGCGTTGCCCAGCAGACCGACCGAGATCGGCGTGCGGGCGTTGGCCATGATCGCCAGCGCCTCGTCCAGGCTGTCGGTCTGGCGATCGATATAGCCGGTGCGCAGCCGCATCTCGATGCGCGAAGGCTGGCATTCCACGGCCAGGCAGCTTGCTCCGGCCATCGTCGCGGCGAGCGGCTGCGCGCCGCCCATGCCGCCCAGCCCGCCGGTCAGGATCCACTTGCCCGCAAGGTCGCCGCCATAATGCTGGCGCCCCATCTCCACGAACGTCTCGTACGTGCCCTGCACGATCCCCTGCGAACCGATGTAGATCCACGACCCTGCGGTCATCTGGCCGTACATCATCAGCCCGGCGCGATCGAGCTCGTGGAAATGCTCCCATGTCGCCCATTTGGGCACGAGGTTGGAGTTGGCGAGCAGTACGCGCGGCGCATCCTTGTGCGTGCGAAACACACCGACCGGCTTGCCCGACTGGATCAGCAGCGTCTGGTCGTCCTCCAGCCGCTTGAGCGTTTCGACGATCTGGTCATAGCATTCCCAGTTGCGCGCGGCCCGGCCGATGCCGCCATAGACCACGAGCGAGGCCGGGTCTTCGGCGACATCGGGATCGAGATTGTTCATCAGCATCCGCAACGGGGCTTCGGTCAGCCAGGTTTTCGCGCTGAGCTGCGTGCCGTGCGCGGCGCGGATGATGCGGTTGTTGTCGAGGCGGTTCATGGCTGGCCTTTCGCAAAGTCCAAACAGGCGGTGAGAATGGAGCGGAGTTTCGCCTGCATCGGCACGGCGCGCTCAGCGTCCCAAGGCGGGGGCCATGCCCCCACTTCATCGGCATAACCCCGGATGGCGAGTTCCATCTGCACCGCGTGGATGCCGCGCGCCGGATCGCCGTAACGGCGGGTGATCCACCCGCCTTTGAAGCGGCCGTTGACGACGTGCGAGTCATCCGCACAGTCGGCTGCAATCGCTTCGGTCAGCGCGACAGCGCAACTCGCGCCATCGTAGCTGCCGATGTTGAACTGCGGCAATTCGCCATCGAACAGGCGCGGCACATGGCTGCGGATCGAGTGCCCGTCATAGAGGACGATCGCCGGGTGCAGCGCCCGCAGCCGCGCGATCTGTTCGCCCAGCGCCGCGTGATAGGGTTCGAACCAGACCGAACGCCGCCGCTCGATTTCCGCCGCGTCAGGCTCGGCGCCGTCGGTGTAAAGCGGCTCGCCATCGAAGGTCGAAACGGGGCACAAGCCGGTTGTCGCCTGCCCCGGATAAAGCGACTGCCCCGATGGATCGCGGTTGAGATCGATCACCGTGCGCGAGATGCGGCTGTGCACGATCGTCGCGCCCAGTTCTGCGGCAAAGGCGTAAAGCCGATCGACATGATGATCGGCATCGCGCCGCGCCAATTCGAGCGAGCGCAGCCCGGCAATATCGTCGGGAATGATCGTGCCGGCATGCGGAATGCTGACGATCAGCGGCGCTGCGCCGGATGCAACGGACAGCCAGTCGGTCATGCGACCCCGGGCAGCGCGGCGAGCGCCGCCAGTTCTCCCGACGACACCAGCGCCTGGGCATGGGCCATGTCGGGATGGAAATACCGATCCTCGTCCAGCATCGGCACCCCGGCCCGCAACAGGGCGCGGGCGGATTCGAGCGTGCTGCTGGACGTGAGTGGAGCGTGGAAATCGCAGCCCTGCGCGGCTGCCAGATATTCGATGCCCAGCACGCCGGCGACATTGTCCGCCATGCCCATCAGCCGCCGTGCGCCGTGCGCGGCCATCGACACATGGTCCTCCTGATTGGCCGATGTGGGGATCGAATCGACGCTGGCGGGATAGGCGCGCTGCTTGTTTTCCGAGACCAGCGCCGCCGCCGTCACTTGCGGGATCATGAACCCCGAATTGAGGCCCGGACGCGGGGTGAGGAACGCGGGCAGATCGGACAGCGCCGGATCGACCAGCATCGCGATCCGCCGCTCCGCGATCGAGCCGATCTCGCACAAGCCCATCGCGATCATGTCGGCGGCAAAGGCCACCGGCTCGGCGTGGAAATTGCCGCCGGACAGCGCTTCGTCGGTGTCGGCAAAGATCAGCGGATTGTCGGACACGCCGTTGGCTTCGGTCAGCAACGTCACCGCCGCCTGGCGCAGCATGTCGAGCACCGCGCCCATCACTTGCGGCTGGCAGCGCAGGCAATACGGATCCTGCACGCGGGTATCGCCCGTCAGGTGCGAGGCGCGGATTGCGGAACCGCTCATCAGCGTACGCAGCGCCGCCGCCACCTCGATCTGGCCGTTATGTCCGCGCAAGGCATGGATGCGCGGATCGAACGGTGCGTCGGAGCCCTTGGCCGCTTCGGTCGAAAGCGCGCCGGTCACCATCGCAGAGGCAAACAACCGTTCCGCCTCGAACAATCCGGCCAGCGCATAAGCGCAGGAAAACTGCGTGCCGTTGAGCAGGGCCAGGCCTTCCTTCGGCCCCAGCACGAGCGGCGACAATCCGGCCTCTGCCAGCGCCACCAGCGCCGGTGTGCGAACATCGCCGACCCAGACCTCGCCCGTGCCGATCATCGCGGTGGCCATGTGCGCCAGCGGTGCCAGATCGCCCGAGGCACCGACCGAGCCTTGCGCCGGGATCACCGGCGTCAGCCCTTTTTCCAGCAGGCTCCCCAGCATCTCGACCGTCGCGAGTTGCACACCCGAGGCACCTTGCGCGAGGCTGGCAAGCTTCAGCGCCATCATCAGCCGCGCGACCGGCACCGGCATCGGATCGCCCACGCCCGCCGCATGGCTTAGCACGATATTGCGCTGCAAGGTCAGCAGATCGTCGTCGCTGATCCTGACGCTGGCGAGTTTGCCGAAGCCGGTGTTGATCCCGTAAACGGGTTCGTGCCGCGCCAGAATGCGCGCGACGGCCTCGGCGCTGGCCATGACCTTGGGATAGCAGGAGCGATCGAGCACCGGCGTGTCGCCCCGGTAGATCCGCCGCCAATCGGCCAGCGAGACCGCCCCGGCCTGGATAGTGATGCTCATTGGCCCCTCCAGATACGGCGATGGAGCGGGTTCGCGCCGATGCGATAGACCAGTTCGGCCGGGCGCTCGATGTCCCAGATCGCAAGATCGCAAGCCTTGCCCGCCTCGAGCGTGCCGACCCGATCGAGCATCCCGAGCGCACGCGCCGCCTCGCGGGTCACCCCGGCAAGGCATTCCTCGACCGTCAGGCGCAATAGCGTCGCGCCCATGTTCATCGCCAGCAGCAGCGAGGTGAGCGGCGAGGTGCCGGGATTGCAATCGGTCGCCAGCGCCATCGGCACGCCCGCCGCGCGCAGCCTGGCGATGGGCGGCGGCTGCGTCTCGCGCGTGAAGTAAAAGGCGCCCGGCAACAGCACCGCGACCGTTCCGGCTTCGGCCATCGCGGCGATACCGGCGTCATCGAGATGTTCGAGGTGGTCCGCCGACAAGGCACCATAACGCGCCGCAAGCGCCGCGCCGTGGCTGTTGGAGAGTTGCTCGGCGTGGAGCTTCACCGGCAGGCCATGCGCCTGCGCCGCCTGAAACACGCGTTCGATCTGCGCGGGCGTGAAGCCGATGGATTCGCAGAACCCATCGACGGCATCGGCCAGGCCCGCTTGCGCGGCAGCCGGGATGATCGCTTCGCAAACGAGGCCGATATAGCCATCGGCATCACCGGCAAATTCAGGCGGCAGGGCATGCGCCGCGAGCAGGCTGGTCCTGACCGTCACGCCGCGCGCTGCGCCCAGTTGCCGCGCGGCGCGCAGCATCTTCAATTCAGCGTCGAGCGACAGGCCATAGCCCGACTTGATCTCGATGGTCGTCACGCCCTCGGCGATCAGCGCATCGAGACGCAGCAAGGCCGCTTCAACCAGTTCCGCCTCGCTCGCCGCGCGGGTGGCCTGCATCGTGGAGACAATGCCGCCGCCCGCGCGGGCAATCTCTTCATAGCTTGCGCCCGCCAGCCGCAGCTCGAATTCGTGCGCGCGGTTGCCGGCGTGGACGAGGTGGGTGTGGCAATCGATCAGTCCCGGCGTGATCCAGCGACCCGCGCAGTCCACCACGTCTGCGGCCTCGATCGCAGGCGCATCCGCGCGGCTGCCCGCATAGACGATGCGCCCATCCCGGCAGGCGATGACACCGTCATCCACCACGCCCGCGCCGGTCATCGGTGCCAGCCGCGCGTCTTGCCAAAGGCAGTCGCAGGTGAGGACAGACTCGCTGCTCATGGACATAAGAGTTGCAGATCGATTTCATTATGTCTAGACATAATATCATCCTTTGCCGGAGTGTCTCCATGCCTGCCTTCTGGTCTGCGACTGCCCTGTTGCCCGGAGGCTGGGCGCAAGATGTGCGGTTCACGGTGGTGGACGGGCGCATCGCATCGGTGGACACGGACACCGCCGCCGCACCCGGTGACGAGTTGCACCGGATCACCCTGCCCGGTCTTGCCAATGTCCACAGCCACGCCTTTCAGCGCGGCATGGCGGGCCTGGCCGAACATCGCGGCGGCACCAGCGACGACAATTTCTGGAGCTGGCGCGAGGTCATGTACCGCTTTCTCGACCGGCTGGCCCCGGACGATATGGAAGCCATCGCGGCCATGGCCTACGCCGAGATGCTGGAAACGGGCTACACCCACGTCGGCGAGTTCCACTATCTGCACAACGATGCCGACGGGCGGCCTTACCGCGATCCTGCCGAAATGGCTGCGCGGATCGCCGCCGCCGCCCGGACGACCGGCATCGGCCTGACCTTGCTGCCGGTGTTCTACGCGCACAGCAATTTCGGCGGACAGGCGCCCAACCACAGCCAGCGCCGCTTCATCCACGATCTCGACAGCTTCTCGCGGATGCTGGAAGCATGCCGCCCGCTGCTTGCCGACGGCGACCGGCTCGGCATCGCCCCGCACAGCCTGCGTGCGGTGACGCCCGACGAACTCGCTGCGCTGATCGACATGCCCCCGCAAGGCCCGATCCACATCCACGCGGCCGAACAGCAGCAGGAAGTTGGGGACTGCCTGGCCTGGTCCGGCCAGCGCCCGGTCGAATGGCTGCTCGACCATGCCGCACCGGACGCGCGCTGGTGCCTCATCCACGCGACCCACCTGAGCGATGCCGAAACCGATGCGCTGGCCGCCAGCGGCGCGGTGGCCGGGCTGTGCCCGATCACCGAAGCCAATCTGGGCGACGGCATCTTTCCGGCATCGCGCTTTCTGGCGGCAGGCGGACGGATCGGCACCGGCACCGATTCCAACATCTTGATCGACCCCGCACAGGAATTGCGCGCGCTGGAATACAGCCAGCGGCTCGCGCATCAGGCGCGCAATGTGCTCGCCAGCGAAGCGCATCCCTCCGTCGCGCGACGGCTGTTCGCAGACACCCTGGCCGGCGGGGCGCAAGCCATGGCGATCGAGCCCGGACTGGCGGTGGGCCACGCCGCGGACTTCGTGACGCTGGATGCCGCCCATCCCGCACTCCACGGCCGCACGGGCGATCAGCTGCTCGACGGGTGGATATTCGCCGCGCGCAACAGTTGCATCGACACCGTCTGGAAGCGCGGGAAACAGCTGGTAGCGGGCGGCCGGCACAAGGACGGCGCGCAAGTGACCGCGCGCTACCTGAAAGTGGTGGACCGGATCATGGCGCGATGACGATCGCGGAACGCATCCGTTTGGAGATCGAGGCGCGGATTGCGTCGGGCGAATGGTCGCCGGGCCACCGCATTCCGTTCGAGCACGAACTCGTCACCCACTACGGCTGTGCGCGCGCCACCGTGGGCAAGGCGCTGACTGCGCTGGTCCGCGCGGGCCTGATCGAGCGACGGCGCAAGGCGGGCACGTTCGTCGCCTATCCGCACGTCCAGTCCGCCGTGCTCGACATTCCCGACATCGGCAAAGCCATCGCCGAGCGCACCGGAAGCTACCGCTTCGACCTGCTGACGTCGGACATCTGGACGGATGACGGAATCAGCGGGAATTTCGCCAGCGGCACCCACCTGCGCCACGTCACCGGCATCCATCAGGGCCAGGACGGCCCGTTTGCCTTCGAAGACCGGCTGATCAGCCTTGATGGCGTGCCCGAAGCGCGCGATGCGGACTTTACGTTACAATCGCCCGGCGTCTGGCTGCTCCAGTCGGTGCCATGGACCCAGGCACGCCACCGGATCAGCGCAATCGGAGCCAGCGCAGAGGTCAGCGCCCATCTCGCCATCCCGCGCCACACCCCTTGCCTGCTGGTCGAGCGCTGGACCTGGCGCGCCGGCGAACCGGTCACTTGCGTCTGCCAGACCTTTCGCGGAGACCGGTTCGATCTGGTCGCCACCTTTGCTCCCGAGGGGCGGTGACGGCGGGGGCGCGCGGCGGCGGCGGGAACGTCAGGCCGGTGGTTTGATGGCCATCGCAGCGATGACCGCCGGGCGGGCGCCCACCTCGTCCAGCCAGCGCGCGACGTTGCTGCTGGCCGCGAGCGCCTCTCCGATCAGCGGCACGAAATTGGCGCTGGCGGCCTTCATCCAGGGATAAATCGCGATATCGGCGATAGAATAGTCGTCCCCCGCCAGGAAACGCGCTTCGCCGAGCCGGCGATTCAGGACGCCGATCAGGCGCGTCGCCTCCTCGCTGAAGCGGCGGATCGGCAAGGATGCCTTTTCCTCCGATCGCAGCCCGTAAAAGCCCAACTGGCCCAGCATCGGACCCAGTCCGCCGATCTGCCAGTGCAGCCACTGCATCGCCTGCCAGCGCGCGGCACCGGTCGGCGCGAGGAACCGCCCGGCCTTGTCGGCCAGATAGGTCAGGATCGCGCCGCTTTCGAACATCGCGAGCGGTCCGCCGTCAGCGGCATCGTCCACGATCGCCGGGATCTTGTTGTTGGGCGAAATCGCCAGGAACGCGGGATCGAACTGCTCGTCACGACCGATATGGACGAAGTGCGTCTTGTAAGGCTCGCCCAGTTCCTCGAGCATGAGGAACAGCTTCTGCCCGTTGGGCGTGGGCCATGCGTAAAGCGTGATCATGCGTCACTCCATCAATCGATCGTCGCGTCAGAATGGACATGCCCTGCTCGCGTGGGTGAGGTCGTGCAACCCCTTTGCCCTCACCCCCTGACGCGACGGTACATTGGCACCGGCCATGTCGCTCGGGCTGTTGCCGGTGTTGCTCAAGCCACGAGAGGCTCAAGCCTGACCGGGATGGCCGACATCCGGGGCATGGCGTTGATCGGATCGAGATCGCGGTCGGTGCTGATCAGCAGGCCGGTATTGGCGCCGTCGCGCTCATACACCGTTTCTTCGGGCAGCGCGCCCCAGCCGTGGCTCATCGAGATGACCCCGCGCCGCAGGTCCGGCTCGGCGGCAACGACCGCGGGGATGCTGCCCGCGTCCGAAGTGATGGTGATCTTGTCGCCGGCCGAAATCCCCAACGCTGCAATTTCATCGGGGTGCAGGTACGCGCGGTTGTAGGGCATGCGCTTGCGCACCGCCGGCACGTTGCGGTGGGTGCTGTTCTGCACTTCGCGCAGCCGCCGCGAGGTCATCTTGTGCGTGAAGTCCTCGCCGTTGCTGACCCATGCCCCCGGCTGGGGCCGCTCGGCATGGACTTGCGCCAGTTCGGCGACGACATCATCGGTCGCAACGGTGAAGCGATCGGTGCACGCCGGGTCGGCTTCCGCGACATATTGCGGATCGTCGTCGAAGATGTGGCCCACTTCAAACGCCTTGAGCGTTTCGAACGGCACCGGCGCATGGCGCGCCACGATGGCGAGAAAGGTGTCGGTGTCGGGCGTAGCGGCCATATCGAGCGCGACGCCGTCGAATTCGAGCTGGAGCCCCAGCCGTTGGGCGATACCCCAATAGATCTGCCAGTCCTCGGGCAGGTCCGAACCCGCCGGTGGCGCCGCGACCGGGGCGGTGTAGCGGGCATAGGGCTGGGTATATAGGCTTTCGTACAGGTACATCGTCAGGTCCGCGCGCTCATAGCCCATCCGCGTCGGCAAGATGTAGTGCGCCAACTTCGACGTCTCGGTCATGAACGGATCGATGTTGACGAGCAGTTCGAGCGATTTCAGGGCGCGGACCGTCTTGTTCTGATCGGGCATGATGTTGGCGATATTGGATCCGTGCACCAGCAGGCCGCGGACCCGGCCCTCGCCGGGCACAAGGATTTCATCGGCGAGGATGCCGCTCATCATCTCGCCCCAGACCGTGCCGTAGTTTCCGATCCGGCTCTTGAAGCCCTGTTCCCACGAGCGGCCGATCTGCATGACCTGGGCCCGGCGCGGCTGGCGGGCGCGCAGCACGCCCGGGTTTACCACCCGCTCGCCCGCCCGCTGGAACCGGCCACACACGACGTTCAGCGTCTCGATCAATTGATCCGCAAGGTTGGAATTGGGGGCCATGCACACCCCGGTGCCGGCCAGCGCGCCGCCGCGCCGCGAATCCCGCGCGAACATCGCGGTGGCACGGTGCAAGTCGCCGGCGTCGATCCCGGCGCGGCGCGCCACGTATTCGGGCGTGAACGGGGCCACTGCCGTCCGCAATGCATCGAGATCGGCGACATGCGCCGCGCAGAATTCCGCATCCTCCCAGCCTTCGGCCAGGATAATGTGCAGCATGCCCGCCGCGATCGTCGCATCCTCGCCCGGATACGGCTGCAGAAACACGTCGGCGAACTTGGCGGTTTCGGTGAGGCGCGGATCGATCACGATCAGCTTGAGCCCGTTGGCGCGCGCTTTCTTCATCGCCTTGGTCGGATTGGACATGTCGAAATCGGTGCAGGTCAGCGCCAGCAGCGGGTTCGCGCCGAACATCATGCGGACATCGCTGTCGTGCAGCGGCTGCCGTGGTGCCGCCCACATGCCGATGCGCCCCGCCGCGATCATGTGCGCGGACTGGTCGATGGTGAACGTGGTGAAATTCTTGTGCGAGCCGAGCGCCGACAGCAGACTTGGCGCCATCGCCATGGCGGAGGCGTTGAGCATCGCCCCGCCGCCGCGAAAGGCGCCGATCGCTTCGGGACCATCGCGTTCGGCGATTTCGGCGATTTTCGCGGCGATTTCATCCAGCGCCTGTTCGAACGGAATCTGGTGAAAGCTGCCATCGGGCTGACGCTTGAGCGGATGGAGCAGCCGATCGGGCGCATAGTAGGCACCCGCCGCTTCCAGCCCCTTGATGCAGCTATAGCCCTGGTTCATCGGATCATCGTGATCGCCGCGAACGCCGACGATGTGATCGTTTTCGTCCAGCGTGACCCGGGTGCCGCAAAACACCATGCAAAACCGGCAAAACGAACGCACTTCGCGCATTGCAGCCTCCATTGGCCCCACGTCAGGATGTTCGCCGTCGCCTGTGGCTGCCCACCGCGGCGATACTGTCCACGGAGGTCCTCGTCGGGCCACTCGCTCGCCCCTGCACCTATCGCAAGCCTAGTGAGACGATCGCTTTGCGGGCCTCCCGGTCACCGCCCGGCGTCAGTCCGCGATGATCAGCCGCACCCCGGCCGCAGCGATCATATCTGCCGTATCGCGCCCGATCCGGGCGTCGGTGATGATCGTGTCGATGTCGGCCAGTTCGCACACGACGTTGCCCGATGGCACCGCGAACTTGGTAGCATCGACCAGCACGATGATCTCGTCGGCGCGTTCGATCAGCCGGCGTTCGGCCGCGACCAGCACGACGTCGGCCTGCATCAGGCCCTGCGGTCCGATCGCGGCGGCGCCCATGAACAGCTTGGGCGCATGGAAGCGCGGCATGCCATCGTCGCCGAACACCGACAGGATGATGTTCTGTTCGGGAAACACCGTGCCCGACGGCACCAGCACGCGCGTGCCCTGCTGGCCCAGCAGCGCCGAGACGATGTGCAGCGAATTGGTCAGCACCTGCAGGTTGAGGCCAGCGAGGTGCGGGCACATCTGCAGCGTGGTCGATCCGCCGTCGATCATCACGCCCTCGCCCGGCACGCACAGCGCCGCCGCAGCCTTGCCGATCGCGGCTTTTTCCTTGGGGCTGAGCGTGATATTTTCGTGGAACGGGGCACCCGCCAGATGCGGGTGAAACACGCCATCGGGTGCGGCGGCCACCACCGCCTTGGCCCCGCCGCGCACGCGGGCCAGCCGGCCCTCGCCCGCCAGCCGTTCGAGATCGCGGCGGATCGTGGCCGGCGAATCGGCCAGTCGCGCGTCGAGTTCGCGGAACGAGACGAAGCCCTTCTGCGCCAGCAGATCGAGGATCACGCTTTCGCGTTCATTGGCGTGCATGGCCGCGATCCATTGACGGTCCCGACCGCCAAATCAATCAAATTCGATCAAACAATGCCTGCTCCCAGCCCCACTGCTGTCCGCTCCTGCGCTTTGCGCGGGCGCCACTGGCTGGCCCGATAGGTTGCCAGCGGATCGATCGCGCCGCCCGCCTGCGCGCGCGCCCTGGCGAGGATCGGCGCGACATCGACGTTGTAGGCGCGGCGCAGCGCCTGGAACGCCATCATCGTGTCATTGCCGTCCTGCGCGGCGTGGAGAGCCTCGCGGTCCACCAGCAGCGCCTTGGCAAAGCACGCCGCGATCGTTTCGGCCGACGACAGCATGGACTCGATCGGATCGGTCACGTTGTGCGACTGGTCGATCATGTAGCTCGGCGCGAAACCGTCCCTTGGGTGCAGTTCGGCCTCGACCAGTTCGTTGAACACCAGGAACAGCTGGTGCGGGTTGATCGAACCCGAATCGAGATCGTCGTCGCCGTACTTGCTGTCGTTGAAGTGGAACCCGCCCAGCTTGCCGAAGCGGTGGAGCCGCGCGACGATCTGCTCGATGTTCACGTTGGGCGCGTGGTGGCCCAGATCGACCAGGCACTTGGCCTTGGGGCCCAGTTCCTGCGCGGCGAGGATCGAGGAGCCCCAGTCGGAGATGATGGTGGAATAGAACGCCGGCTCGAACATCTTGTGCTCCAGCAACATCCGCCAGTCCGACGGCAGCGCCGCATAAACGTCTGCCGCAGCATCGAGATAGCGGTCGAGGCTGCGCGCAAGGTCCTGCTGGCCGGGGAAATTGGTGCCGTCGCCCACCCACACGGTCAGGTCGGTCGAGCCCAGCTGGCGGCCGATCTCGATGCATTCGATGTTGTGCTCGACCGCTTGGCGCCGCGTCGCCTCGACCGTGGAGGCCAGCGACCCGGTGCTGTAGCTGTGCGCCTGCCCGGGCTGATCCTGGAAGGTGTTGGAGTTGATCGCGTCGAAGCCGAGCCCGAGGCTGGCGGCTTCCTCGCGCAAGGCGGTATAATCGCTGACTTTGTCCCACGGGAAGTGCGGGCTGACGCGCGGGGTGTTGCGGCCGAGCTGGTTGATGACCGCGCAATCCTCCAGCTTTTCGTGGATATTGGTCGGCTCGCCGGCGATGGGGAACTTGGCGAAGCGCGTGCCCCCGCGCCCCGCGCCCCAGCTTGGCACCGCCACGGAGAAGGCCGCCACCCGGTCCAGCATTGCGTCGATGGCGATGCCCGAACGTTCGAGCTTGCGCCCCAGCGCCGCGTAATCCTCATCGAGCGCGGCGGCGTCGCGCGCATTGGCTTCGGCGATCAGGTCGGCGGAAATCGGCAGCGTGGTGGCGGTCATCGGACGGATTACTTCGTGGCTGGAGCGGGGGCGGGGATCACCTTGTTCATCGCCAGCCAAGCGACGAATTCCTCGGTGAGCAGCGTGGTCGTCGTACCCGGAACGCCGAGCCCGAAGCCGTGGCTGCCGGCCTGATAGGCATGCAGTTCGACCGGCTTCTTCGCGGCGTGCCAGTCCGCCACGATCGGGAAGCCGATCGCGGGGAACAGCGGATCGTCGAGCGCGATCGCATCGAACAGCGGCGGGGCGGATGCGGGCACAGTGACGTGCGCCTGCGGGCCGTAGATGTAGCCGGCAAAATCGGGGCCCTCACCCGGCTTGGCGGTGAGCACGGCGTTGAGCGTGGTCATCGCACCGGCCGAAAAGCCGATCATGCCGACCCTGGCCGGATCGATGTGCCAGCGCGCCGCGCCGCTGCGGACGAGCGCGATCGCGGCCAGTGCATCGGCGGTGGCATCGGCGTTCTGCAGCGTGGGCGCGGCGGCGGGGTCCTTGAGCCCCTGCATCATCCGGTCGAGCATGAATTTCTGCGACTCAGCCTCGCCGCGCGGCGTGGGCAGCAGCCGGTACTTGAGCACGAACGCGGCGATGCCGCGATCGGCCAGCGCGTGGGCGACGTTCCAGCCTTCGTGGTCCATCGCCAGCATCATGAACGCGCCCCCGGGTGCGACGATCACCGCCGCGCCGGTTGCCTTGGCGGGGTCGGGCAGCACCGGGGTCAGGGTCGGGCGGGTGACGTTGCGCACGGCGTGGTCGCTGCCCATGAACAGCACCCAGTTTTCGCTGGCGGCGCTGCCCATCGTGTTCGCGCCGTAGAGCGGGATCGCGTCAGGATCGGCGGGCGCGGCAATCGGTTCGGACGGCGGCGGGACATACTGCGGCGCCTGCGCCGAGACCGGCGACGTCATCACCGCGAGCGCCGCACCAGCGGCCAGAACCTTGCGCAACATCCTGAACTCTCCCGTTTTTGTTGTTTGAAGCTTATCGCGTAAACGCCTGGGCATTCCCCGCATCGACGTTGATCATGTTGCCGGTAGACTTGGCCGACGCATCAGAGGCAAGGAAGAACACCGCCTCGGCAATGTCTTCGGGCAGCACGTCGCGCTTGAGCAACGAGCGCTGGCGGTAGTGTTCTTCCAGTTCCTGGCCCGCATCGATGCCGTGGGCACCGGCGCGTTCCTGGCGCCAGTCACCGTCCCAGATCTTCGATCCACGGATGACCGCATCGGGGTTGACCGTGTTGACGCGGATACCCGACGGCGCGCCTTCCAGCGCGAGGCAGCGCGCCAAGTGGTTGGCCGCCGCCTTGGCGCTGGCATAAGCCGAGGCGTTGGTCGCCGCCGCCACGCCGTTCTTCGAGCCGATGAACACGATCGACGCGCCGCCCTGCGCCTTCATCCGCTTCATCAGCGGGAACGCAGACCGCGCGGTGAGGAAGTAGCCTTCTGCCAGCACATCGTAGTTCTTGCGCCACAGCGCTACCGTCGTCTCCTCGATCGGCGCGGACGAGGCGATCCCGGCGTTGGCGACAAGGATGTCGAGCCCGCCGAATTCGCGCGCGCACATATCGAACGCAGCCTGCACCGCGTTTTCGTCGGTGACGTCGCAAGTGGCGACGCGGATCACGTCCTTGCCGAACCGCTGGGCGAAACCGTCGCCCACCGCGTCCAGCGCGGCTTCGTCACGATCGGCGAGCAGCACGCATGCCCCGTCGGCCAACAGCCGCGCCGCCGTCGCCGCGCCGATGCCGCCGGCGCCGCCGGTGACCAGCGCGATGCGGCCGACCATCGGCCTGGGTGCGGGCATGCGCTGCAGCTTGGCTTCCTCGAGCAGCCAGTACTCGATGTCGAACGCTTCCTGCTCGTCGAGCGCGATATACTCGCCAATGGCTTCTGCCCCGCGCATCACGTTGATCGCGTTGCCATAAAACTCGCCCGCCAGCCGCGCGGTGGTCTTGTCGGTGGCGAACGTCATCCGGCCAAGCCCGGGCACCAGCACCACCACCGGATTGCTGTCGCGCATCGCGGGCGAGTTGGCGCGCTTGCAGCGGGTGTAATAGGCCGCGTACATCGCGCGGTAGGTTTCGAGCTGTTCGGCCAGATAGGCATCATCGCCCAGCCGCGCCGGATCGAGCGTGAGCGGCGCGATCTTGGTGCGCAGGAAGTGGTCGGGGCACGATGTGCCCACGGCGGCGAGCCGCGCGAAGTGGGCCGACCCGGTAAACTCCAGCGCCTCGGCATCGTCGGACCAGTGGCCCAGCTTGCGGCCAAAATTCAATATCTGGCCGGTCATCAATCCACGCAAGCGCGGCATCAGGTCGGCCACGATCGCGGCGCGGTTTGCGTCGGGCGCGACCACTTGCCCGCCGAACGCCGGCTTGCCCGCCAGCTTTGCGTTGAGATAGCGCGCCGCGTCGGCGATCAGGCCGATCGTGTGATCGTAGCAGGCCTTCGCGTCGTCGGCCCAGCAGATGATCCCGTGGCCCGCCAGCATCACGCCGCGCACCTGCGGATGGGCGGCGACATAATCGCGCAGCATCACGCCCAGCGTGTAGCCGGGGCGCTTCCACGACAGCCAGCCGATCCTGCCGCCCCAGATCTCGCGCGTCGCCGCCTCGCCGCCCGAGGACGCAGCCAGCGCGATGATCGCATCGGGGTGGACATGATCGACGTGCGCGAACGGCAGCAGCGCATGGAGCGGCGTGTCGATCGAGGCCGCGCGCGCGTTGAGTTTGAACGTGCAGTGCGGCAGAAAGCCGACCATCTTGTCGTCATCGTCGGGCCCGGCATAGTGCGCCGCAAGGCCCAGCAGCTTGTCCTGATACAGCGTGGCGAACCCGTCGAGCTTCATCGAGCCGATGTCGCCGCCCGAGCCCTTGACCCACAGCACGTTCGTCGTCGCGCCGGTCAGTGGATCGGTCCCGGCCAGCTTGGCCGAAGTGTTGCCGCCGCCGAAGTTGGTGACGGTGAGGTCCGAGCCGAGCAGGTTCGACCGATACAGCAGCAGCTCCGCCGGATTGAGCGTGGCGGCAACGGCATCGTCCCACCGGCTGGCGGGAACCGCGAACGGGAGGGCAGCGCGCGCTGCTGCGGCGGGCGCGAGGGTATCTTGCATGGCAACCTGCTCCGAATGATCTCGGGAATGATCTGGCCGACTCCATAGCGATTGGTTGTTGCGGTTTCAATCAATTTGAATAAAGTACAATCAACTTCAAAAACGTGGGCGGGACGGGAACGGGCGTGGAAGACGGGCTGATCGTGGTGCTGGACGTCGGCAAGACGCTGGCCAAGCTGACCGTCTGGACGCGTGCCGGCGACGTCGTGGCGCGCGAAACCCGGCCCAACCGTCGCATCGACACCGGCGCCTACATCGCGCTGGATGTCGACGGGATCGAGGCGTGGCTGGGCGAGACGCTGAGTGCTTTTGCCAGGCTGGACCGGATCGACGCCCTCGTACCGGTGGGCCACGGCGCCGCTGCCTGCATCGTGCGCGACGGTGTGCTGGCGCTGCCCCCGCTCGATTACGAACAGCCGATTCCCGCTGCGATGGCATCAGCGCACGCGGCGATGCGCGACCCGTTCGCGTTCACCGGTTCGCCCCTGCTGCCCGATGGGCTGAACCTGGCCACGCAACTCCACTGGCTGCAGACGCTGCATCCCCAAGCGTTCGATGACGCCACGCGAATCCTGCTGTGGCCGCAATACTGGGCCTGGCGGCTGTCGGGCGTGATGGCGAGCGAGCTGACCAGCCTGGGCTGCCATAGCGACGTGTGGCGCCCCGCCGACGCCACGCCGAGCGATTACGCGCAGGCGATGGGCTGGGACCGGATGTTGCCGCCATTGCGCGGTGCGGGCGACGTGCTGGGACCAATCGCAGCGGAGTGGACGGCGTGCAGCGGCTTGCCCGCGACCACTGCGATCCACTGCGGGTTGCACGATTCCAATGCCGCACTCCTCGCCGCGCGCGGGTTTGCCGAAATTGCAGGTGACGAAGCGACCGTCTTGTCCACCGGCACCTGGTTTGTCGCCATGCGCACCCCCGGCGATGGCGCGGAAGCCGACATTGCCGTGTTGCCCGCGCACCGCGACTGCCTGGTCAACATCGACGCGGCGGGGCGGATGATCCCATCCGCCCGGTTCATGGGCGGGCGCGAGATCGAAGTGCTGACCGGCCTCGATTCGCGCCGGATCGACATCAAGCCCGACCAGCCCGCACTGCTTGCCGCCGTCGCGGAGGTGGTCGCGGCAGGCGCGATGATCCTGCCCACCTTCGCGCCGGGGTTCGGCCCGTTCCCCGACAGTCGCGGCCGCTGGATCGCGATGCCGACCGACGAATACGCCCGCCGTGCGGCAGTCAGCCTTTACGCGGCACTGGTGGCCGACGTGTCGCTCGGGCTGGTGGGCGCGAGTGGGCGCGTGCTGGTCGAAGGCCGGTTTGCCGAGGCCGAGGTGTTCGTCCGCGCGCTCGCCAGCCTTCGGCCCGACGTCGCGATCTACGCCTCCAACGCGCACAACGACGTGTCCTACGGCGCGTTGCGGCTGCTCAACCCGGCGTTGCGCCCGGCCGAACCGCTGCAGCGGATCGCGCCGCTCGAGGTGGACGTCACCGGCTATCGCGACGCCTGGCACCGCGAACTCGTCCGGCTCGAGCCCGCGGCATGACCAACCGACATAACGACAAGACGAGGACCTGACCCGATGGCACCCCCAATCCATCCCGACACGATGAGCAGCCGCGAACACTGGCGCAATACCGTGCTCGCGGGTCTGGCCAACTACATCGATTCGGGCTCGATCGTTTCGGGCTCGGTCGCGCTGGCGCTGTGGAAGGACATCTACCACTTGTCCGACAGTTTCATCGGCCTGATCGCGGCGTTCAGCGCCAATGCCATTTCGGCCGGGATCGGCGCGTTTTTCGGCGGCTGGCTGTGCGACAGGCTGGGCCGCAAGACGATCTACCAGTACGACATGCTGTTCTACGCATTTGGCATGCTGTTCCTGATCTTTGCGCACGCGGCGTGGATGATCGTGCTCGGCTTCCTGCTGGTCGGCCTGGCGGTGGGCGCGGACATTCCCGCCAGTTGGTCGCTGATCGCCGAACAGGCCCCCGATACGAAGCGCGGCGCGCATTCGGGCGTGGCGCAAGTGCTGTGGTATCTCGGCCCGGTGATGGTGCTGGGCGCGGCCTATTTCCTGAAACCGTTCGGGATCGACGGCGTGCGCTGGCTGTTCATCCACTTGGCCGTACTGGCGCTGGCGCTCACCTTCCTGCGCTCGCGGATGGCGGAATCGCAGCGCTGGGCGGAAAGCCGGGCGACGCGGGGAACGGATCGGACCGGCATCGACTGGGGCGAACTGTTCAGCGCCCGGTACATCAAGTCGACGCTGTACCTCATCACGATGTACGGCTTCTGGAACCTGTGGGCGGGCTACAACGGCTTCTTCACGCCGTACCTGATCCGGCAGAACCACCTGCCGGTCTGGGCCGAAACCGTCGTTCCGGCGAGCTACTTCGCCATCGGCATCGTCTCGATCCTGACGATCTTCATGACGCTGTCCGACAAGGTCAACCAGCGCACGCTGTTCGGCATATCGGCGGCGTTGCACGTGTTCGGCATGGCGCTGCTGGCGGTGTTCGGCTTCACCCTGCCGATCGTGATCATCCACATCGCGATCATGGGCATCGCCGGCGGCTTTGGCGCGCAAAGCTTTTTCCAGTTGTGGAGCGCCGAACTGTTTCCCACCGCGATCCGCTCCACCGCGCAAGGCGTGACGTTCGCCGTAGTGCGGATCGGGCTGGGCCTGTGGAGTCTGGCCGTGCCCGCGCTGGCCTCGGCCGATTTCACCACGCTGGCATGGATCCTCACCGGGTTCCTCGTGGTCAGCGGGTTGATCGGCCTGGCCTGGGCGCCGCGCAACGAAGGCAAGTCGCTCGACCAGCTGGAGGCCGAGCGCAGCGTGGCCTGATCCCGCTCAGTGCCCCGCCGTCTGCAACGTGACCGGGCCGATCAGCCCCGACCGGCGCAGCGGCGCGTCGGGGCGGTAGGTCGGCAGCGCGGTGAACGTGATCGGTTTCGCGCCCGGCTGTGCGTCACCGATCAGGCGGTTGACCCACAGATTGGCCACACTGACCGTGATGGTATTGCGCCCCGGCTTCGCCAGTCTGGCAATGTCCAGCCGGTAGGGCGCGAACCACGTCGTGCCCGCAGGCTGGCCATTGACGCTGACTTGCGCGACATCGCCGATGGCGCCCAGATCGATCCACAGCGGCGCGCCCGCCGGAGGCAGTTTCGCCAGGGTAAAGCTGCTGGAATAGGTCGCCGTACCCGAGAAATAGCGCACCCCGGGATCGGACGAGGTGTCGAGCGGCTGGAGCACCGGCATCGCCACTTGCGCCGGAGCGCCACGACCGGGCTGAAACGCCACCGTCCACGGCGCGCTCAGCGTCTGGACGATGTGCGGCACGGGGGGCGCCACGTTCATGCCCGGCGCCGTCGCCGGCTTGCGGAACACCAGGAAGAACGCATCCTCGGGCCCGACGTCGAGCGGGACCACGGTTTGCCCACCCTCGATGCGGTAGGACACGGCCTCGCGCGTGCCGCCGATCGCGCGCCAGATCTCGGGCTGGCGGCCCGATACGGCAAAGCGCGCCTCGATATGTTCGGCGCGGTTCTGACGGTTGTTGACGAAATAGAGCTCGCCGTCGGGCAGCGTGCGGTGGACGAAGCGATAGTCGCTGTCCGCCGCGTCGCCCGAAACCGCGAAGTCCGGCGCCACGCCGCTGGCGATCAGCGCCGTTTCGGGATCGCCGCCGACGATCACCCGGCCCTTGCCCAACGTGGTCATCGGCTGGCCACCCCACAGCTTGTCGGCAAGCGCCTTGAACGCAACCGCATCGTCCACCATCCCCGGTGAACTTTCCGGCTTCGTCCCGATCACGGTCGCCCCGCCTTCCACCAGCGCGGCAATGCGCTGCAGCGTGGCCAGCGTCATGATCCGGCTCGATCCGCCAAGGTACAACGCGTGATAGCTCGCCCCGCTGGCGGCAACGAGCCTGCCGTCCGCGACGGTCAGCTTATGCGCCAGGATGTCGGCATTGACGAAGTCGTAGGCGAACCGCTTGGGCAGGTCGGCAGGTGCGCCTTGCGCGAACAGCGCGGTGATCGGCTGCTCCTCGCCATAGAACCAGGCGATGTCGGCATGGTCGTGGCCCTGCTGCAGCAGGAAGCCGGTGCGCGCGATGTAATCGATCCACGGCCGCGCCATCCCGGCCCAGGTTTCGTGCCGGTTGAAGTATTGCCCGAAGATCATCAGGCTGAGCCCGGGCACTTTGTCATCGACCGGCTGGTGGACCGAGGTGTGGATGATCGGCAGGTTCACGCCCGAGGCGAACTCGAGGTCGATGACGCGTTTGAGGTCCGCCGGAGCATAAGCCCACGGCGAAAACGCCGCGGTCATCGATTCGGCGGACACCGTGTTCTGGCCATAGATATGCGCGACCGACGCCGCACCCTTCATGTCGCCGAGCAAGGTCGGGCGCGGCGGTGATCCGCGATTGAACGTCCACAGCGCGGCCATCGGCACGTCGGCGTGGGTGCGCATGGCCAGATCATCGCCCAGCACCGGGCGCTGGTCCTCCAGCGCCTCGCCATACAGTTTCAGACCATGCTCGTGCGCGACGCTGGCGACGGTGCCGTAGTGCGCATCGGCGATCAGGTCGGACAGCGTCAGGCGGAAATCGTGGAGGAACGCCTCGCTGCGCGCCGCCGATCCGATCACCGCGCCGGTCAGCGCAGGCAGGAACGGCACGGGGTCGTAGCCGCGCCGCGCCTTGAATTCCGCGACCAGGTTCGGCGTCCAGTTCGACGGGCCAACCTCGATGCTGTCGGTCAGCAACGCGCGGATGCCGTGCGCGCCCATCAGGTCCGGCCCGACCGTGTCGCGGTACATCGCGAGGTAGGTTTCGAGGTAGCGGCGCACGGCGGCGGCATCGTACTTGTCCACCTCCAGCCCGGTCGCTTCGGCGGTGGCGGGGTGGTTGGTGGTGCCGGTTAGCGCATAGCCCAGCCGCACGATGCGCCAGTTGGTCCCGCGCGGCGCGGTCCAGTCGAGTGAACCATCGGCGCGCAAATGGCTGGTGAGGTCGATGACGTTCGCCGGATCGATTGCGGCGGCGGCGGGATCGCCCTGCCCCAGCTTGTAATAGTCGAGCGCCACGGTGAAGCCCGCCTTGGTCTCGAACCGGTCGACTTTGGCTTCGGCGGACAGGCTGAACGCGCCGACCGCCACGGTCGCGCCGGGGGGCTTGCCGAAGATGTCGAACGCGACTGCGCCGGGAGCGCTGTCGCCCAGCACGGGCTTGCCGCTATCGGGATTGGCCGCGAGCACCAGCCGGAAACGCCGCGCGGTGACGGCGGGAAAGGCGATGGTCGTGGTCGCCTCGGTCAGCGCAACGGATCCGATCGTGCGCCACGCACCGCCTGTGTCGGCCTGCAGCACCGGCTGGAGTGCGGAGTTGCCAAACGCCGATCGCGCGCCGGGCACAAATACGCTGGCTGATCGGATCGTGACCGCACGGCCATAATCCAGCACGATCGCGCCGGGGTGTGTCGCATCGCCCTTGGGCACCTCGACCGTGCTTTCGAGATCGCCGTCGAGCAGCGGCGCGGCGGCGATCGCTGCGCCACCATCGATGCTGGCCACAGGTTGCGGCAGCGGTGCGACCGCCAGCGGAAACGCCAGCACCACCGCGTCGCGGTAAAACTGTGGCGGCGGCGCACCCGGCGGGCCGACCGGGATCGCGTCGCGAAACGCGGCGGTCTGGAACGCGCCGGTGGTCGCAGGCGGCGCGGCCAGCGCGCCCGTCACCCGCTGCCCACCGGCGAGGTCGGTCTGCGACCACACCAGCTTCTTCATCGCATCCTCGGGCTTCACCCACGGGCCGCCGGTCTCGCTCCAGCCGGGCGAGGCAGCGATGGCGAATTCGAGCCCCCTGGCATCGGCGACCTCGACCGCGTGGCGGAACGCCGCCTTCCATTCGGGCGTCATGAACACCAGCCGCTGCTTGACGATTTGCGGCGTCATCAGGTTGGCGTCGAAATTCTGCACCCCGCCGATGCCGGTCGCCTGCATCCACGCGAGATCCTTGTCGATCCCGTCCTGTGTGACATTGCCGTTCATCCAGTGCCACCACACCCGCGGGCGCGCGCTTTGCGGCGGATTGGCGAACCCGTCGTCGAGCGTGTCGGCACAGGCCGGAGCCGATACCGACGCAGCGCAGGCCAGCAAGGCGGCAAGGCGAAACGACTTGGCCATCATGGAAAAGCGATCCTCTCGGGTGTTGTATGCTGGTGTTCTGTTCTGGCGATCTAGCCCGACGGCAGGCCGCACGTCGCCCGTCGTTTTTTGTCAGACCGCGTTGCGCCGGGCGATGGCGCCATAAATTGCCGCACTCGGTTTGGGCGTGCGCGCGAATGTCACTGGGTCGAAGCTGTGCAGCCCGAACTTGACCTTGTAGCCGAAGATCCACTCGAAGTTGTCGATCAGCGACCAGTGCATATACCCGATCACCGGCACGCCGGTGTCCATCGTCCGCTTCAGTTCGGTGAGCGCGGCGGGGATAAGGTTGGCGCGAACGGTGTCGTCTGACGTGCCCACGCCGTGTTCGGTGACGAAGATCGGCACGCCGGTCGCCGCGTGGGCATAGCGCACCGCATTGGCGAGCGAGGCCGGGTAGACTTCCGAGCCCGAATAGTTGACCGGCACGCCCGGCGGCGTGGGCAGCTTGCCGGTGGCGGTCCAGACCTGGCGTTCGTAGTTCTGCACGCCTAGGAAATCGTCGCCGCGCACCGCTTCGAGCCACGGGCCGTAGAGTTTCGCGCGCATCGCATCGCGGATCGAGCCCTTGCCCGCCGCCTGATCGTCGAACATCGACAGGCTGACGCCCACCGGCAAGTCAGGCCGCACGGCCTTGATCGCGTTGCGACCGGCCTTGTGTCCGGCAAGGAGGTGGACGGTCGCGGTGTCGATGTCGTCGATGTCGATCGCGTTGCCCGCCGCGAACTTGGCCGTGCCGACCGCCTGGGCCGCCGCTTCGAGCATGGCGCGCTGGGCCGAGATTACCTGCGGGGGCAGCACCACGCGCAGAATGTTCATGATGTTCGGCTCGTTGAGCGTGGTCGCATACCCGATGTCGGCGGCCAGCGCGCGCGCCGCGCGTTCGCAATAGCGCGCGAACAGGTCGGGCGAACGCGGGTTGGTCCACCCGCCCATCGCCGCGAACCAGATTGGCGCAGAATAGTGGTTGAAGGTAACCACCGGAGTTAGCCTGCGCTCGCGGCAACCGGCGATCATCCGCTTGTAGTGATCGAGCATGGCAAGGGAGAACAGCCCCTGCTCGGGCTCGATCCGCGCCCATTCCAGGCTGAAGCGATAGGCGTTGAGGCCCATGGCTTTCGCCAGATCGAGGTCCGTCGCCCACAGCTCGAAACTGTTGGCGGCATCGCGCGAGGGTTCGGCGAACAGCGTCGGCTTGATGTTTTCCAGCAGCCAGCAATCGCTGTTGGTGTTGTTGCCCTCGACCTGGTGCCCCGCCGTCGCCGCGCCCCACATGAAGCCCTTTGGAAACGCGGGGTCGGGCGCGCGGCCCGACAACTTCGCGACTTTGGCGGCAGCCGGCGTGGCGGCCAGCGCCATCGAACCGGCAAGCAGGGAACGGCGGTCTATCATGGTTTGGCAATCATGGTTTGGCTCTCTCCGGAAAGGGTGCTGTCTAGGCGCAGCATTCGCGCACGAAGGCGCCGATTTCATCGGCAAGCCGCCGGTCGGCGGTGCCCAGGTGCATCGCCATCGAATAATGATTGTGACCCGACAGGATAACGCCACGCGGCATGGTCCCGTGCAGGGCTAGCCGGTCGCGCAGCAAATCGAGGAATTCACGCTGGAAGCGCGGCGGATCGAATTCGGCGCAGGCGATCAGCAGCGGCAGCGTTGTGGCCACCACCGCCTCACGCGGCATGCGGGCGGCATAGAGCGCCGGATCGCCGTAATAGAGCACGTCGCGTTCATCGAGCGGGGTGGTGCCATAAAGCCCCGACAGCAGCACCGCGCCGCGAATGGCACCTGGCGCCTTGTCGCCAGCGGCCTTCAAATAGCCCGCAACATGGACCGCGCCAGCCGACGTGCCCAGCAGCACGATGCGTGCAGCATCACCGCCATGCTGCGCAGCATTTTCGCGCAGCCAGGCGACCACCGCCGCCACATCCTCGGCCCCGGCAGGCCAGCCGTGATCGGGCGCGAGGCGGTAGTTGATCACCACGCCCACAAACCCCAGCGCCGCCGCCATGCGCCCGACATTGGCGTTCTGCCAGTTGTCGACGCCGCCCTTGTCACCTTTCAGAAACCCGCCGCCGTGGACGAATACCAGCACGGGGCGCAATTCATGGGCGGCCCCGCCGTATATGTCGAGCCGGTGGCGCGCATCGGGGCCGTAAGCCAGGTCGGCCGCCGCGACGGGGACGGCCTCGGCCAGCTGCCGTTGCTCGGCATCGTAGAGCGCGCGCACGGCCTGCAACACGTCGGGGCTCAGAGCTTGGCCAAGCGCGGCCATCGCCGCCCTTGCTTCCGCCCGTCCTGGTGTGCCCCCGGTCATTGCGCCTGCCCCCTTTAGAACTTCATCTCGATGCTGCCACCAATCGTACGCCGGCCTTCGCGCGTGAGCCAGTTCACTTCGGCCCCGGCATCGGCGAACGGCAGCCCGATCACCGCCGCGTGGAACCGCTGGTCGAGCAGGTTGCGCGCGAACACGCCCACGTGCCAGCGACCGTCGGCGGGGCCGATCCCGGTGTTCAGCCCGATCGTGGCATAGCCCTTCTGGAACGAGATCGCATTGGCGACATCGTACTGCACCCGGCTGCGGTAATAGGCATTCGCCGACCAGTCGAACACCAGCGTGTCGTTGATCGGCAGGCGGATGTCGGCACCGAACGTCGCGCTGGTCTTGGGCGCGCCCGACAGCGGCTCGCCCTTGGCCTGCACCAGCTGCGTCACCCCGTCCGACGCGGTGAAGCAGGTGTAACCCGCCTTGGCCACGGCGGGGCACGAGGTGACGTAATCGGTGAACCGGGTGTCCGAATAGGTGAAGCTGCCGGTGAACGTCAGCTCGGGGCTGACCCGCCATGCCGCATCGGCCTCAAACCCGTTGGCGCGGAAGCCACCGGCGTTCTGCGTCAGGAACTCGACCCCGTTGAACACCGAGGTCTGCAGATCCTTGTACTGGTCGAAGAACACGTTGGCGTTGAACGTCACCGCGTGATCGAACAGCTGCGACTTGATGCCCACGGTCACGTCGCGCACCGTCTGCGGGTTGACCGAGGACTGCGTGCCGGTCAGCCCCGAGAATGTCACCGTCGGCCCAAGGTAACCGCGCGCCACCGTGGCGAACAGCATCAGGTCGCGGCTGATCTTGTATTCCAGCCCGGCGCGGCCGGAAAAGCCGCCCTTGCCGACTTCGCCCGATTTCAGCGCAGTCGGTGCATAAGGCACCACGAACCCGGCGGCGGAGAAGCTGCCGGGCGCGAACGCGGGGTCGATGATCGAGAAGAACCGCGAAGTGACCTTGTCGTATTGGTACCGCGCCCCGCCGATCAGCGAGAGCTGGTCGGTGACGTGGAACCGCCCGTCGACGAACCCGGCGATCGAGGCCGATCGCGTCTGGGTGTTGCTCTGCCCGCCCGAGATGTCGACGATCAGCTGGCTGCCGCCGGGCCCGGCCGGGAACGGCGATGCCGGCTGCAACTGCGCGCGGCTGAAGTGGCTGTTGTCGCCCACCTTGCGGATTGAGCCATAGACGCCGCCGGTGAATTCGAACGCGCTACCCTTGGGCGAGGTCAGCCGCAGTTCCTGCGACACGAACGTCTGCGGCGTGCCGTCCTGCTGCGCGGTGAACACCGGGAAGCTGGTGCCGTCGATCGCGAAGTTGTTCTTGCCGTCGGCGAACTTGCGATACGCGGTGATCGAGGTGAGATTGAACCCGCCCGACAGCCCGTAGTTGATCTCGAGCGAGCCGCCGAAGTTGGCTTCCACAGCGAAACCGGGATATTCCTCGGCCGACTTCTGGTTGTAGAACCCCGGCGTGATCCCCAGCGCGCCCAGATTGGCGAAGCGCACGCCCATCAGCGGGTTGAACGCCAGATCGGACGGCAGCGCATTGAGCGTCCACAGCTGGCCGGGGCTGTTGCGCGTGGTGCGCGAATAATCGCCGATCAGGTAAATCGACAGGTCGCTGGTCGGCTCCCACAGCAGCTTGGCGCGCCCGCCGTAGCTTTTCTCGTCGCCCCAATCGACGTTGAGCGGCACATCGTGGAGGAAGCCGTCGTTCTTGCGGTAGTAGCCGTACACCGCAATCGCCGCGTTCGACGACAGCGGCACGTTGATCGCGGCATTGACGTTGAGCTCGTTGAGCTCGGCGTAGGACGCGAAGACCTTGCCGCTGATCGCGTCGAACCTGGGCTTGGCGGTGGTGATGTTGATCACGCCCGACGACGCGTTCTTGCCGAACTGCGTGCCTTGCGGCCCCTTCAGCACTTCAACGCGCTCAAGGTCGCCCAGGCTGTTGACCGGGTTGCCGAACGGGATGACCACATTGTCGATCACGGTGCCGACGTTCTGTTCCGACGAACTGGCAAAGCCGCCCGCCGATCCGACGCCGCGCATGCGAAAGCCCGAATCATTGGGCGAGGTGCCGTATTGCAGGCCCGAGAACTGGTACTGCAGGTCGGTCAGCTTCTGGAAGCCGCCCTTGGCGATCTGGTCGGCGCTGATCGTCGACACCGCGATCGGCACGTCCTGCAGGCGTTCGGACCGGCGCGTCGCGGTCACGACGATGTCGCCGGGCGCGAGCGTGGCGACGTCGGAGGCTTGCGGTGCAGCTTGCGAGGTGTCCTGCGCCGGTGCCTGTTGCGCCAGCGCGGGGGTGGCGAGCGCGGCCAGCCCGATGCCGGTCAGCAGCGCGATGCGCCGGGCGGTGATGTGCGTGGTCATGGGGTAATCCTCCCGATTGTCTTTTTCAGATTTCGTCGATGATGGCATTGGTCAGCGTGCCGACGGTGCCGATCGACACCTCGACCGTATCGCCGGCCTGCATGTAGAGCGGCGGATTGCGCTTATCGCCGACCCCGCCGGGGGTGCCGGTAGCGATCACGTCGCCGGGGCCGAGCGGCGTGAACGCCGAGATATATTCGATCACGAACGCGATGTTCCAGATCAGGTCGGAAACCGGCTGGTCCTGCACCACCTGCCCGTTGAGGCGGGTGACGACGCGCTGCGCGGCGATGTCGCCGACCTCGTCAGGCGTGACCAGCGCGGGGCCGAACGCGCCGCTGTGCGGAAATGTCTTGCCCGGCGTGAACTGGATGTTGTGGCGCTGCCAATCGCGCACCGATCCATCGTTGAACGCGGCATAACCGGCGATGTATTCCAGCGCATCGGCGCGCGCGACTTTGTGGCACGGCTTGCCGATGACCACTGCCAGTTCGCCCTCGTAATCGAACCGCTCGGTCACCGACGGCTTCACGATCGGCTGGCCATCGCCGACCAGGCTGTCCGGGTAGCGCACGAAGATCGCCGGGTAGTCCTTCTGGTCGCGCCCGGTTTCTGCGACGTGGGTGGCATAGTTGAGCCCGACGCAGAGGATCTTGGCGGGGTCGGGGATGGCCGGCAGCAGCGCCACGTCGGCGCGGGCAAGCCTTGCGCCATCCGCGAGGCTGGCGAGCGACCCTGCCGCCAGCGCGGCCTTCAGCGTCTGGGGCCCACCTGCGGTCGTGAGGTCGATGATCGCGTCGCCATCAAGACGGCCGAAGCCATCGGTGCCATCGGCGCGGCGGAAGCTGACATAGCGCATCAGGCGGTTTCCTCGTTGGCAGAATGGAGCGGGCTGGAGTGGAGCGGGTCGGGCTCCCACGTGCGACGGTGGCGGAACAGTTCCTCAGCCACGCGCAGCCCGGCGAAATCCTTGTCGGACATGCCCCACTGGTCGATGCGGTTGGCGGGCCAGGTCCAGTCCTCGGGCACGCCGGTGCGGTAGTCCTCCGGCACCTGTTCCACCGCGGTCGAGAACTCGATCACCGGGAGGTATGGCGCGATGAAATAGGCGAACACGTTGGCGCCGGGGCCGTGGCGGCCGGGCCCCCATGCGGGCGCCATGCCATTGTCGCGCAGCCGCCCGATGCCGCGCATCACCGCATCGATGTCGATCATCTCGAACGCGACATGGTTGAGGCTGGCGAACCCGGCGCGCGCAAACGCGGTGGAGTGGTGCGACGCGTTGCAGCGCACGAACACCATGCCCTTGGTCCGGTCGGACACTTGGAAGCCCAACGCCTGCTCGGCCAGCGTGGCGGTGGCTTCGGCATCGGCGGAATTGAACACCACGTGGGTCAGCTTGACCGGCAGGTCAGCGCCCACGACTGGCGCGACTTCGGCGGCGTCGGCCAGAAAGCGGAACAACTCGCCCTCGGCCAGCTCGACCTCGATGCCATGGCCGCCGCCGGGATCCTGCGAGGTCACGGCCCGCGCCGGAAGGCCTGCGGCGGTGACGGATGCGCGCAGCGTTTCCAGCCGCTCGGCAGAGCACACGAACGTTGTGGACTGCACGAATGGTTCGGGCGATTCCGCCAGGGCGACGAGATACGGGAACGGGCCCGATCCGCGCAGATAATACGTTCCGGCGGTCGCCCCGGCGGGTGCCATGCCCCAGATGTCGGTGAGGAACGCGGCAGCCTCGACCGCGTGCGGCAGGGCCAGTTCGATGCTGCGCAGTTTCATGACGATGCTCCCTGATGCGCGGCCACAGGCTCCGGTCCGGCCAATCCGTGCGGCGCGCGGGCCAGCAGCGCGTCGCGCTGTGCGATCAGCGCGGCAGGCTGTCCGGTGCCGAAAACATAGTGATCGGGGCGGACGAGCACGGCGGCCACGCCCCGCTCTTCGAGCCACCCCGCCACCGCGCCGCCATCATCCAGCGTGGCCAGATCGATGACCGTCGCAGCGCCCCGAGCAGCGATGTCGATCGGGGCCGGAACCGCAGTGAACAGCCGCCAGCCAGCGCCCGTCACGTCGTCGAGCAGCCGCCCGCCCACGCGCGGCTGGATAAAGCGATCGCCCGCGCCAGGCGTGCCGGCGGCGACTATGCCGGTAGCGATGGCGGGGATCAGGTCCGCCGCCGTGCCGGACTCACGATCCTTCGCGGCGGCGCGCATCGTCTCGTCGCGCGTGGCCGCCGCCATCGGGTCGAGCACACAGATGTAGCGGCCCGTCGCCACCGCCGCCGAGATCACCGCGCGGACATGCGGATCGCGCTCGGCCTGATAGGTATCGAGCAGGGACTCCGGGGCGGAACCGTCGAGCACCAGCGGCAGCTTCCACGCCAGGTTGGCGATGTCGCGCAGCCCGTGGCACATGCCTTGCCCGAAAAACGGCGGCGTCTGGTGCGCCGCGTCGCCCGCCAGCAACACGCGCCCCTTGCGCCATTGCTGTGCCACCAGCCCGTGAAAATGGTAGGTCGTCGCGCGCACGATCTCGTGCGGCACACCGTCGAGATAGGGCGCGAGCAAGGCCGCCACCGCTTCGGGCCGCATCATCGCCTGGTCGTCTTCGCCCGGCAGCAGCATGAATTCCCAGCGGCGATGGTTGCCGCGCCCCGGCACCACGGTGGTCGGCCGCGCCGGATCGCACACCATCACCGACAGCGTCTGCAGGTTGGCTGCAGCGGGCACCCCCGACAGGTCGGGGAACCGCACCGGCCCATCAACTTCAGCATCGACCACCAGCCACGGCTCGTCGAAATCGAGATCGTCGAGTTCTACGCCCAGCGCCTTGCGCACCGCGCTGCGCGCACCGTCGCAGGCGATCACGAAGCGCGCCCGGATATGTTCGTTGCCCGCAGCCGTCGTCAGGTCGAGCGTCACGCCATCGGCGTCCTGCGCCAGCCCCGCGAACGCGGTGCCTAGCCGGACTTCGACGTTGGCGTAAGCTTCCAGCGCGTCGCGCAAGTGGTCCTCGAGTTCGGGCTGGAAGAAGAAATAGTCGTTCGACCAGCTGAACGGGCGCGGCTTGCCCACAGTGCCCATGTAGCGGATCACGCCGTGGTCCGCGCCGACGTGCAGGTGCCCTTCGGTGTCGCGCATGTCGGGTTCAACCCGGTCGATGACGCCCGCGGACTGGAACAATCGCATCATCTCGTGGTCGAGATGCACCGCACGCGGCAGCGGATAAGGCCGCGCCTCTTTCTCCAGCACCAGCACCGAAAGCCCGGCCTTGCCAAGGAGATTGGCCGCAAAAGCCCCTGTCGGCCCACAGCCGATGATCGCCACGTCGAACATGCGTCGATCCTGTCAGGCGGTCACGGGCTGGCTGGCGGGCGCCTTGTGGAGCCGCCCGCCCTGCATGATCATCGCGATCCTTGCGGCATCCTGCAGGATGGTGACATCCGTCGTGGGGTCGCCGTCGATCAGCAGCAGGTCGGCGATAAAGCCTTCCCGGACGAGGCCGAGTTCGTCGCCCTGCCCCATCAGCTGGCCGCCGAGCATCGTCGCCGAACTCAGCGCTTCGGCCGGGGTGAAGCCGTAGTGCGTGACGAAATGTTCCAGATCGCGCGCGTTGCGGCCATTGGGGTTGAACGGGAAGCCGTAGTCGCCGCCGATCAGCACGCGCACGCCGCGCCGCCTGAGTTCGGGCACGAGCCTGGCCTCAAGCTCGAGCCGCTGCGCCGCGCTCGCCTTCATCGCGCTCATGTCGATGTGCGGCGGCGGCGAGGCTTCGAGCGCGGCGACCGAAACCCCCGGCCCCGGCGCGTAGAAGATCGTGTCCTTGTTCGCGACCATCGCATCGATCGCCGCCGCGTCGGCGAACGAGCAGTGGTAGAGGATGCGCGCGCCAGCCTCGAGCGCCATGGCGATCGCGCGCGGGGTGTAGACGTGCGTCGCGATCCACAGCCCGGCGTCGCGGGCCGCCTCGCCCGCCGCCTGCATTTCCGCGTCGGTGTAGATGATGTCCTGCGCCGAGCCGGGTTTCAGCGCATCCTCGCCCGAGATCACCAGCTTGACCGAGCGCACGCCCTCGGCGGCGCAATAGGCGATGAACGCGCGCATCGCATCGGGCCCGCGGCCGTTGAACACGTCGCCCGTTTCCACGCCCTCGACGCCCTCGGGGCTGCGTTCGAGCGTGGAGGGGATGAGGCGCGGCCCCGGTGTTTGTCCTGCGTCGATGGCGCGCGCCAGCTCGGTCTCGATCCCGTCACCCAGCGCGCCGGCGGAATAGGCGCTGGTGAAGCCGTGGTCGAGCAGCACGCGCGCATTGCGCCATGCCGCGACCTTCAGCTCCTCGGGCGGGAGGATGAACTGGTGGTAGATTTTCTCGACCGACGAGCCCCAGGTAAGGTGGGTGTGCGCATCGACCAAGCCGGGCATCAGCGTGCCGCCGTGCCCGTCGATCACCGTGTCGGCGGTGGCGGAAGCGATGGCGGCGTCATCGCGCAGGACCGCAGCGATGCGGTCATCCTCGACGAGCACAGCGCCCGCAAACGGAGCCGCTCCGGTGCCGTCGAAGATCGAAATGTTGCGGATCAGCTGGCGCACTGCCGGTCTCCCAAGCTTGTCTTATGCCGACCTCAATGCGCCACCTTCGATGCAAAGAAAAATAATGATTTTTGGTAACGTCATAGCTCGGAGCTATGGATGAGGATATCGAGCAGCAAGTTGGCGAGCCGCGAAGGGCGCGCGCCCTTGAGTTTGCGCACGCCGATGCTGCGCGAAAATCCCGCCTCGCGGATGGCGATGGCGCGCAGCACCCCGATCGACAGTTCGGCGGCGGCCACTTTCATCGGCAGGATCGTCACGCGCGTGCTGCCGCGCACGATCGCCTTGGTCGACAGCAGCGAATCGCAGCGGATGCTGTCGTGCGGGATCGGCACGTTGGCGGCCATGAACAGCGCATCGATCTGGCGCCGGAACGCCCCGCGCGCGGCGGGCAGAACCCAGTTCATCGCGCTGACTTCGGTCAGCGACACCGCGTCGGGCAGCCCGGCGTTCTGCGGACCGACGATCAGCGCGAACGGGTCGCGCGAAAAGGTCGTTTCCTCCAGATGATCGGGCAGTTCCTCGATCCCGGTGGTGACGAACGCGAGTTCGATCTCGCCCGCCACCAGCATCGCCGCCAGATCATGGTCGGGACGTTCGACCACATGCAGCGAGAACCGCCCGACACGCTGTTCGAGCGTGCGCACCGCATCGGGCAGCAGGCTGACCAGCGCCCCTGGCGTGCCGCCCACGCGCAGCGGCCCGGCCACGCCTTCGCGCACCAGCCGGATTTCCTCGCTCGCTTCGCGCAACAGGCTGTCCATCGCCTCGGCCCGGCGCAGCAGCAGTTCGCCTTCTGCGGTCAGGACCACACCCGCGCGCGACCGTTCGAACAACGCCGCGCCGACCGACTGCTCCAGCTGCGCGATCGCGTTCGAGACCGACGGTTGAGAAATGTTGAGCAGCCGCGCACCGCCGCTGATCGACCGCGCGGTGCACACCGCGAGAAAGGTCCTGAGCGCGCGCGGATCGATCATCACTCAGCTTTGGCGCAGATCGAGCGCGCCCGCCATAGCCATGGCCATGCCACCAGCCATGCAGTTCCTGAAATTTCCGGGCGAAGCGCACTTGCTTCATGACCACGAGGCGGATCACCTCGGGCGATGCGTTGAAGTAGCGGACCGGGCTCTGGCCCGCTGGCAAGGACGGGGCATGGTGAAGCACACATTGCCGTGGTGAATGGCTCAGCGCGTGAGCGATGGGTCCGTTGATCGTGCCAACGGATCGTGGTCCGCAAGCAGGATCGCAGCGATCTCTTCGCGCAGCCAGGTTATGCGCAAGTCGCGGTCGAGCCGACGGTGCCAAGTCAGCCCTATCGGCGAGATGCCCAGGTCGAACGGGACCAGCGCAACGGCAAGCGCATGGCTTTGCGCCATGCGCCGGGCAAGCCGCTCGGGCAGTACGGCCAACAGGTCGGTCCGTTCCAGAACCGGCGCGACCGCGAGAAAGCTGCCAACCGTCACCGCCAGCTGCCGCTCCACGCCCAGCCCGGCCAGCGCCGCCTCGACATATCCGGCATCGCCCCATGGAGAGACGTCCACGTGGCGCTGCGCCAGGAAGATGTCCACAGAGAGGTTTCCGGCCATTGCCGGGTGGCCGCACCGCGCGACACAAACCTGTCGTTCCTGGTACAGCGGCGCGGAAACCAGCCACGGCGGCAGGTCGGGTGGCGCGTTGCCCACGAACAGCGCGATCCGGTCATCGTCGAGCGGCGCGGCGCACGCGCGCGCAAAACAGGGCACGACGTCGAGCGTCAGTCCCGGCGCGGCTTGTGCCAGTCGCGCGGCCAGGTCAGGCAGCAGCAAGTAGGCCATGTAATCGGTCATCCCCGCCGCGATCGTCCCGCGATACCTTGCCGGGTCGAACGCCTCCTGCGGGACCAACGCGTCCTGGATTTCGAACAAGGCCGAGCGGATGCGCGGCGCGATCGCGCTGGCGTATGCGGTCGGCACCATGCCGCCGGGCGTGCGTACGAACAGCGGATCACCGATGATCGTGCGCAACCGCGCCAGCGCATGGCTTACCGCCGACTGGGTACGGTGCAGTTGATCCGCCGCAGCCGAAACCGAAGCGTGGATCATGATCGCATCGAACACGAGCAGCAGGTTGAGATCGATCGACGACAGCCGCACTTCGCGCATCGTTCATCCCTCCCTGCCTCGCAGAATCGCCGGTCGATCATGCGCGAGCAGGGTGTGATATGCCAGCGTATGATTTTCGTGCATATCGTACTTGCGCAATCGTCACTGGTCGGGGCGATCAGCGCGGCATAGCCTTGGTTCCAGCAACACCCCCGCACAAGTCGACGGGGGCCAGGAGACGAACCGATGGCGACCCAGATCGAACCGCGCGAGGCTGCCACCATGAGCGACGATCCAGCCACGCTGGTCGATCTGCCACTGACCGCTAAATTCTCCATCCCGCAGGCCGATCTCGACGTCATTCAGCTGCGCGGCCTGCAGCAGCGGTTCGACGATCTGGTCCACCGCATCCCGGTTCTCGCCCGATTCGCAGAAGAACAGAACCTCAGCCGGATCGAACGGATCGAAGACGGTGCACTGCTGCTGTTTCCACACACGATATACAAGTCCTATCCGCTCTCCGGTATCGAGAAGGGCCGATACGATCAGATGAGCCGCTGGCTGGGTTCGCTGACCGCCATCGACACCGCCGCCGTGGACTGCGACGGGTGCGACAGCATCGACGACTGGATCGAGCGGTTCGACACGCAGACCGATCTGCGCGTGCGCCATTCGTCGGGCACCACGGGCAAACTCTCGTTCATCCCGCAAAGCCGCGCCGAGGCGATCACGTCGGTCAGGGGCATTGCCCGCGCGCTGGAGCCGTTTGGCAATGAGCCCGGCGCGCGGGACGGCGCCACTTTCGGCGACCTGCCGCTGATCGCGTTCGGCTATCGGCATGGCTCGCAAAGCTTTCCGCGATCGGTCGCGGCGATCATCGAGCATTTCTACGGCGGCGGCGAAAACCGCGTGCTGTGCCTCGATCCGGGGCGGATCAGCGCCGACATGGCCTCGCTTGCCGGGCGGCTCGAGGGTGCGCAGGCGCGCGGCGCGGTCGGCCGGGTGGCGCTGTCGCCGGGCCTGATGGCGCGGCGCGAGGCGTTCCTGCGCGAGCAGGAGGAAGCCCCGCGCCACCGCGAGGCCTTCTTCGACGCGCTCAACGACACTTATCGCGGCCAGCGCGTGATTCTCAAAGGCGTGCTGCCGCCGACGGTCGGCGTGGCGGTCGAGGGGCTGGCGCGCGGGCTGGAAGGCCTGTTCGCGCGCGACAGCATTTTCTTCGTCGCCGGCGGGGCCAAGGGCCAGAACTTGCCGGACGATTATCGCGAACAGGTCGAACGGTTCACCGGCCTGCCCTTCCCCGCCCAGGGATACGGCATGTCCGAAGCCGCTTCGGCGATCACGCTGATGTGCCCGCACGGCCATTACCACATCGTCCCCAACCTCATCCCGTATCTGGTCGATCCCGACAGCGGCGTGCCGCTGCCGCGCAAGGGCCGGCAGACCGGGCGGCTGGGCATCCTCGACATCGCCTGTGAAACGCGGTGGGGCGGGTTTCTCACCGGCGACGAAGTCACGCTCGACTTCGGCGATGCGACGCCGTGCGGCTGCGGCCGGCGGGGCGCCTACATCGCCGGAGAAATCCGCCGCTACAGCGAGATCCGTGGCGGCGACGACAAGATCACCTGCGCCGGCGCACCGGGCCTGAACGACCGCGCGCTCGACTTCATGAGCAAGGCGGGGAGCTGACATCATGACGACCCACGTCCCGCTGATCATCCGTGGCCGCATCATCGCGGGCGCCGACCTTACCTTTGGCGCACGCCGCGAGGGCACCGAATTTTCCACCCCCGACGTGCGCAGGCACATCACCGCGCTGCCCTTGTCGGACGCGGGCGAACTGGCCGATATCCACGCGCTTTCGACCGAACAGGTGATCGCGTTCCTCGCCGCCGTGGGCCGCGAACTGGTGCTCGATCGCAACCCGTTCCTGCAGGAAGCCTATGACCTGTCGATCCGCTCGTCGGGGCTGAGCGAGGGGATCGTGCGCCAGCTTTATGGATCGCTCGACACGCTGTTCGCGGCCGATTTCATCCGGGAACTGGCCGAAAATGCCATCGGCATCCGTTATCTGGACGGATGGGTGCCGCGCCGGATGGCCAACGGCTCCACCTGCAACATCCGCGCCTTCGGCGCACGGGCGGTCCATGTGCTGGCGGGCAACGTGCCGATGCCGTCGGCGCTGGGGGTGATCCGCAACGCGATCACGCGCAGCGACGCGATCTTCAAGACCCCGTCGAACGACCCGATGACGGCGGTCGCGATCGCGCGCACGATGATCGCGCTCGACCCAGACCACCCGGTCACGCGGCACTTGTCTGTCGGATACTGGAAAGGTGGCGACAGCGCGGTGGAGGACGAACTGTATCGCCCCGACCGCATCGACAAGATCATCGCGTGGGGCGGGCAGGCTTCGATCGCGCACATCGCGAAGTACATCCAGCCGGGCATCGACCTGATCACGATGGACCCCAAGCTGTCGTCCTCGATCGTGGGGCGTGAGGCTTTTGCCGACGAAGCAACGATGCGCGACGTCGCCGGGCGGCTGGCACTCGACATCGCAACGTTCAACCAGCAGGCTTGCGCCAACTCCCGCGTGACCTACCTCGAATGCGGGATCGACCGCGCCGGTCTCGCCCGTGCCAACCGCTTTGGCGAAATGGTGTTCGAAGCAATCCAGGCGCTGCCTGCTGGCACCAGCGGCCCTGCCCCCATCGACCGCGCGCTGGCCGAAGAACTGCAGGCGTTGCGCATGGCCAGCTTCGACCATGCCGTCACGGGCGGCGGGCCGGCAGGCGCGGTCATCGTCTCGCAAATCGACGAGCCGGTCGATTTCGCGCCGATGCTCAACAACCGGGTCGCCAACCTCGTGCCCGTCGACGATCTCGACATCGCAGTGCGCTCGGTCACGTCGTACACCCAGACAATTGGCATCTGGCCCGAACATCTCAAGACGCGGCTGCGCGATCGACTGGTGTTCAACGGGGCGCAGCGGGTGGTCTCGCTCGGCTATGCCTGCAAGGCGGCGATGGCCGGCCCGCACGATGGGATGGAACCGCTGCGCCGCATGTGCCGCTGGATAACCGACGAAGTTCACGACGACGCCCCGACCGCGAACTGCCGGCAGCGCAACGAACTTGCCGAAACCGCAGGCTGAGGGGAAGCGCCCGTCCATCATGGCCACCCATGCGGATCACCTCGGGCCATGCGTTGAAGGAGCCGAACGGGCTGGCAGGCTTGCGGGGGCAGGCCATTCAGGTCGCCCAGCCCGCGACAACAGACCATCGGTGCAATTGGGCTGACAGAGCCCGGTACACGGTCTGCTCATCATCCGCTTGTAATCGAGGTCGCGATTGGACGACCCATACGCTCCACTTGCTGGATCGCGACCGGCTGCTGGCGATGAAGCCGGGCGCCTTGCTCATCAACGTGTCACGCGGGGCCATCATCGATGAAGCTGCACCAATATCCGCGATGTGGTCGCGGGACGTTTGCCCGCGACCGCGCTCAACCCGCAGATCGACTTTCCGCGGCAAGTGGATTGAACCGGCCTATCGCGGAAACGGGTATCCCGGAATCTGCAACTGATCGAACATCCCGCCATAGCCCAAGGCCATCTGCATCTCCCAACCGACCATCTGGTAAGGATGGCCGAGATCGATCGCGCTCGCAGCGTCAAGCTCGGCCATGGTCGCACCGTCGAGATCCAGATCGAGCGCGGCGAGGTTCTCGCGCAGTTGCTCTGGCCGGGTCGCGCCGACAATCGGGATGATACCTTTGGCAATCGTCCATGCGAGTGCCACCCGGGATGAATTGACGCCAAGCCGGTCCGCGACGGCGTCCAGCTTTTCGGCGATGCGGCGGTTCCTGTCGTCGAGCGGCTGGAGTTGCATCGAATCCATCCGGTTGCCGCCGCTGCCCGGCGTGCCGCGCGTATATTTCCCCGTCAGGATGCCGCCCGCCAGAGGCGACCAGGCGGTGATCCCGATGTCGTACGTTTTGGCGAGCGGCAAATGTTCGCGCTCGATCGAACGCTGGACCAGGCTATATTCCAGCTGCATTGCGGCGATTGGCGCCCAACCGCGCAGATCGGACAGCGCCTGCGCACGGGATACGACCCATGCCGGGACGTCGGACAAGCCGATGTGCAGGATTTTGCCTTCGCTCACCGCATCGTCGAGCGCGCGATGCACCTCGTCGATCGGGGTCGTGAAATCCCACCAGTGCACCGTGAACAGATCGATGTAATCGAGCGCGAGCCGCTTCAGGCTCGCGTCGATCGATTGCCTGAGGCTTTTGCGATGCATGCCCGCCGCATTGGCATCTCCTGCCCCGGGGACGGCATTGCCGTACTTCGTCGCGACGACGAAGCGCTCCCGGTCCCGGGCGACCAGCCGACCGACGATCCGCTCGCTCTCTCCACCGGTGTACATGTTGGCGGTGTCGATGAAATTGCCGCCGGCCTCGGCATACGCATCGAAGACCGCCGCCGACTCGGCTTCGGTCCGGGACCACTCCGCCCCGGGGCCAAATGTCATCGTGCCCAGCGCGATCTTGGCGACCCGCAGGCCGCTTCTGCCGAGGATCGTGTAGCGCATGGCTTCGGCCTAGTGCGCGTTCAGGCCGGGATTGTTGCGCCACGCCTCGTCCGGCGGGGGAATGATGCCGAGCTGCATGGCAAATTCGCGAAAGTTCCAGTGCGTGCGGCAGCGAACGATCTTGCCGTTCTTGTACATCTGCGTGGTCGTGCCGCGCGTGACGGTGGTTTTTCCGGCTGCCGGCATCCCGAAGAAATCCTCGTTATGCGTCGCCTTCCAGATCCACTGCATGTAGCCCCACTCGTCATAATCCAGATTGGCGCCCAGGAAGATGTTGTTGGCAAAGCGGTTATAGTCCGCCTCGTAACCTTCCCAATCGGCCGGCATCGGTCCGCTGGCCTTGACCCCCCTGGATTCGCCCGAAGGGCCACCATCGTACGTCAGCACCTGGAATTTATGCACGCCGAAGGGCGATTCAGGGCCCGAATTGTTGAACACCACGAAGGCCTTGTAGAGGTCTTCCTTGGTCGTGATGGTCTGCATGAACTCGATGTCTTCCCAGACAAAATCGTCTGCGTAGTATCCGAGCACTTCTTCGGCACCCTTGTCGAAAAAGGCGGAGACCCAGTCTTGCGCGGACTGGAAATTCTTGTGCTGGCGGCGGCTGCCGGCACCCGTCGAGGTCAAGCCATCGGACATGCTCAGGGGTTGGCCGGCACGGATTTCGCCCAACGTGCGCCGCTGCGCGGCGGTCAGGTGCTCATCGCCGACAAGGCTGGCGTAAAGGATGTGCATGGGAGCCCTCTTCCGGATAACGCGGGCGTGTTCGCCCTGCTTGCCCGGCGCATGATGACCAACCCATGCGCACCCGGCCAGAGCCGAAACGGTCAAGTCCCGGCAATACGTGCCAACTGCGGGCGCTGGCACCATGAGACACCAGGTGGCACGTGCGGCCCTTCGGCATGAAGGCGCGTGCGTATAGCGTTGCAACCAGAAGTGATGCCGGCAAGCGACCGGGCATTCGCCAGCGGAGAGAGATGAGTATGACCGTGGCATCGCAGGAAGACGCCATCAGCGCGCTGGAGCAGGATACCCCGCTCGTTTACGATCCGCTCGATCCGGCGGTGAAAAGCGAACCTTATCCCTATTATGCCGAGCTGCGGAAGAACTCTCCGGTGCAATGGTTGCCATCATTGCAGGCGTATGGCGTTGCCACCTACGATCTCGTCGACAAGCTGCTGAAGGACGGAAAGCTGTTCAGCTCGTCGATGTTCTGGCCGGCGCTGCTGGGCGAATTCGATCCCGTGCCCGAAGTGCCGCCGATGATATCGATGGACCCTCCGGGCCATATCCATTTGCGCAAGCTGGCGAACAAGGCATTCGTGCCGTCCAAGATCAAGACGCTGACGGATCGCACGTACGAAGTCGCCAACGCCCTGATTGACGACATCGTGGCCGAGCACGGCACTGAGGGTGAAATCGACTGGGCAACCGAATTCTGTGCGCTGTACCCCGTCACGGTGATCGCGCAGGTCCTCGGCGTACCGACCGCGCGGCGCGCAGATTTCAAGATCTGGGTCGACAACGTCCTCGCCGCCGCAAATCGTGCCGCGTATGGTCCTGAGCGGCTCGCTGAAATCCAGGAAAGCTCCGACAGCATCCGCAAATTCTTCGAGGAGCTTTACGACGAGCGCGCAAAGGATCTGCAGAACGACCTCATCTCCGATTTCATCCAGGCCGAGATCGATGGCGTGCGGATGTCGCGGATCGAAGTCATCCAGATGTCGATCCTCCTGCTGATCGGCGGCGTCGAGACGACCACCAACTTGCTCGGCACCGTGCTGATCGAGCTGAAGCGCCATCCGGAAACGTATGCTCGCGTGCGCCAGGATCCGTCGCTGATCCCGGGCCTAATCGAAGAGGTGCTGCGGTACAATCCGCCGGTGCAGATCATCTTCCGCCATGCGATGGAGGACACCGAACTGGGCGGCGTCAAGATTCCCAAGGGTTCGACCGTGATGCCCTTGCTCGCGTCGGCCAACCGTGACGAAACCCGCTATCCCGATCCCGACACGTTCGACATCGACCGCAAGATCAACAGCCCGCTGATGTCGTTCGGCCAAGGCCCTCACTTCTGCCTCGGCAACAACCTCAGCCGGATGGAAGCCAAGTCGGCGCTTGAAGTGGCATTCAGCCGTTTCGCGATACTCGATCCCGTTTCGGACGATGTCGAGTGGCTGGACTCGTACTTTGCACGCGGTCCGCACCATCTCAAGACGCGGTTCAAGATCGCCTGAACCAAATTCGGGACGAGCCGCAGCGATGGCTTTGCGCCACTGTCACAACGCGTCCGACTTCGAAGTCGCGGCCCGGCGCAGGTTGCCGAAACCGCTCTTCGACTATGTCGCGGGCGGCGCCGATGACGAGACGACCAAGCGTGCCAATGTTGCAGCCTTCGACCGTTACCAGCTGGTTCCCCGGTACCTGCAAGACATCCGCGAGATTGATCTGCGCCGCACCGTGCTCGGCTGCGAACTCGCCTGGCCGGTGATCCTTGCGCCAACCGGCATGAGCCGGATGTTCCATCCCGATGGCGAGTGCGGCGTAGCGAGTGCGGCTGAAGCAGCGGGCGTGGGCTACGCGCTCTCGACCATGGCGTCGGCCAGCATCGAGGCGATCGCGCAAGTCTCTCGTGGTCCGAAAATCTACCAGTTGTACCTGCTCGCAGACGATGGCTTGAATTTTGCGGCCATCGATCGCGCCAAGGCCGCAGGTTACGATGCGATTTGCCTGACGGTCGATACGGTGGTCGCCGGCAACCGTGAGCGCGACCTGCGATCAGGGCTGACCATCCCCCCCCGGCTCGGCATCGGCAGCTTGCTGCAGTTCGCACGGCGGCCCGGCTGGTGCCGGGATCATCTGCTGGGCGGAAAGTTCAGCATGCCCAACATCGCCCCGCCTGGCGCGGCGGCCACGGACATTTCGACGCTGGCGGCGTTCTTTGCGCAAAAGATGGAACGGCACATCAGCTGGCTCCGGGTCCAGCAACTGGTGCGCCATTGGGGCGGCCCGTTCGCAATCAAGGGCCTGCAGTGCGCCGCCGACGCAGTTCTTGCCGCAGGACACGGCGTGAGCGCGGTGATCGTATCGAACCACGGCGGCCGACAGCTTGACGGCACGGCCGCGACGATCGACTTGGTCGCCGACATCGTCGATGCCGCCGACGGTCGGGTGGAGGTAATTCTCGACGGCGGGGTCCGTCGCGGCACGCACGTGCTCAAGGCACTCGCGATGGGTGCGCGCGCCTGCATGATCGGGCGTCCTTATGTCTATGCACTGGCAGCCTTTGGCCAGCCCGGTGTCGTCCGCCTGCTCGAGCTGATGCGCGCGGAGACCGAGCGCGGCCTGGCATTGCTCGGCTGTTCGTCGGTCGACCAAGTGGGCCGACGCCACCTGCGCCTGGCCGCGCAAGTGCCAGCGTTCCTCGACGAACGCCCGATTTCCGAACCCGCGATTGCTCAACACCAAATGCACTGGACCGACCGATGAACGAATTCAGCCCCGTCTTCCGCCACTTCGTCGGCGGCCAGTTCGTGTCAGGACCCGACGCCATCGACGTCATCAATCCGGCCACGGAAAGATCCATCGGCGCAACCCCGGAAGCCGATGCCGCACTGGTCGACCAGGCCGTAGCGGCGGCCAAGGCAGCGCAGGTAGCGTGGGGCCGCCTGCCCGCGAACAGCCGTGCCGCGCCGCTCAGGGCCATGGCGGCGGCGATCCGGGCCGATATTCCGCGCATCGCCGCGATCGTCGCGATGGAGCAGGGCAAGCTGCAGCCGCTGGCGCAAATGGAGGTCTGGATCACGGCCGAATATCTCGAATACATGGCCGAATGGGCACGGCGCATCGAGGGTGAGGTCATCTCGAGCGATCGGCCGGGCGAACAGATGTTCCTGTTCCGCCGGCCGATGGGCGTGGTGGCGGGGATCATGCCGTGGAATTTCCCGTTCTTCATGATCGCGCGCAAAGTCGCCCCCGCGCTGATCACCGGCAACGCGATCGTGGTAAAGCCGAGTGAGGAAACCCCGTACAGCGCCCACGCCTTTGCCGAAATCGCCGCGGCATCGGGATTGCCCGACGGCTTGTTCAACCTGGTCAACGGTCGCGGTGCCGAAACGGGTGAGGCGCTTGTCACCCATCGCGATGTCGATATGATCAGCTTCACCGGCAGTTCTGCGGCAGGATCCCGCATCATGGCCAAGGCGGCAGCCAACCTGACCAAGGTCAGCCTCGAACTGGGCGGCAAGGCCCCCGCCATCGTGCTCGACGATGCCAATATCGATCTGGCGGTCGGCGTGCTCAAGGCATCAAAGGCGCTCAACTCCGGGCAGGCCTGCAATTGTGCCGAGCGGATTTATGTCCAGCGCGGGGTCGCCGCAGAATTCCGCGACAAGCTGGCCGCGGCCATGGGATCGATCCGCTATGGTGATCCGATGGGCGAGGCACCGATCGACATGGGTCCGCTGATCAATCGCGATGCGGTCGATCGCATCGCCGCGATGGTCGAAGACGCGCGCGGCAAGGGAGCCGAAGTCCTTGCCGGCGGGACCGCCGAAGCGCGCGGTGGCGGTTATCACTATGCAGCGACGGTCCTTGCGGGCACCACGCCCGACATGCACGTGGAGCAGCGCGAACTGTTCGGCCCCGTGGTGATGGTGCACGAGATCGACGATCTCGATCATGGCATCGCATTGGCCAACGACAGCGAATATGGCCTGACCTCTTCGATCTTCACCAACAGTCTCAACGCGGCGATGAAAGCCATTGCCGAATTGCGCTTCGGCGAAACATACGTGAACCGCGAAAACTTCGAGGCCATCCAGGGCTTTCACGCCGGCGTACGCAAGTCGGGGATCGGCGGTACGGACGGCAAGCACGGCCTTTACGAGTACACCCACACCCAAGTGGCCTATATCCAGACGTGAGCGGGCCGCGCCGGGCTGGCGGATCGGTCAGGCCGGCATGATCAGGCGGTGCTTTCCTTCCTGTGGCCTTGGGCGATCACTCCGGGCCGGCGACCCGTCCAGCGCTTGAACGCCCGCGAAAACGTGTTCTCATCGGAAAATCCGAGCATGTAGGCGACATCGCTGACGGTAATGCCAGGGCGCCGCAGGTACTGGAACGCCAGTTCCTGCCGCACGTCGTTGAGCACGTCGACGAAAGTCGTGCCCTCGGCCTTCAACCTGCGCAGCAGCGTGCGCTCGGTCATGTTGAGTTGCCGCGCGACGCTGGATTTCGACACTGCCCCGTTGGGCATCGTCGCGATCAGCAAGTCGCGCACGCGCACCGCCATGCGCCCCGACATGCGCTGTTCGAGATAGCGGTTGGCGACGCTGTCGAGCATCGAGGCCAGCTCCTCGTCGGCAGCCAGAATCGGGCGGTCGAGGTCGGCAGTCTTGAACACGATGCAGTTCTGTGAAGCGCTGTACGTGATCGGGGCCCTGTAGAATGCCTGATAATCCGCGTCGTCGGCCGGGGCCGCGTGCTGCAGACGCACTTCGAGCGGTTCGATCTGTTCGCCGCTGATCCACCGCGCAAATGCCAAGGTGCCGGCCAGGACAGTGTCGATCGTCTGGTAAATCAGCGGCGTGCCGCCGGTATCGAACAGGAATTCGATGGTCGTGGCCTCACCTGCCTCGCTGATGGTGGCAGTCGCAGAATCCGAAATCAGGCGGCAATAGAAAGCAAAACGATGCAGCGCGCGTGCCAGGGTGGCGCTGCAACTCATGGCATAACCGACGACATGGAACGTGGCGGGCCGGATCTCGGCCACGACCTTGAGGGCGAAGTTCGTTTCTCCGCTCAATTCGATCGCCTTGCGCCACAGCTGGCTGATCTGTTCCTGCGAATAGCGGCTGTATCCGCCTTCGAGCAGCCCGCGATCCATGCCGATCTCGGCCAGAACGCCTTCGACATCGATGTCCAGGCCGCGCATCGCGCGCACCATCGCCAGAACCCACCCGGTCAATCCCGATTTGCCTACTTCCACCATATGTCCGATTGCACCAACCTCTCCATCAGAGGCTATATCGCCTTGGTGCCCGAAATGCCACTGTGGCACATTCGTACCGTCGATGCCGTCCGTCATGCTGGCATGAGACAGACCCTGCGACGCCGACATCAATCGCGAAACCCGCACCGCAACGCCGTTCAGCACCGAATTGACCGAGGGTCGGTCGAACAGCTGTTCATCGATCACCGCATTGCGCATCGTCCCACGCCGCCTGTTCCAACGTGCCGTTGCGGTTGATCGACGGCAGCTTGACCACGTCCGGATCGCGGTGAAGCGCTTTCATCGCCCAAGCTTTGAGGCAGACGCAGTGGTGCGTCGAACGACCCTCGGCCCTGTCCAGGCCTGTTCTCCGGATGGCAGGCGACCTGACCGTCAGCTGGCGTTGGCGGGCCACGGCCGCTTGACCGCTTGCGGTGCGATATTGACCGGGATCGCAGACATTCTGGGCATGGCATTGAGCGGATCGGCATGACGGTCTGTCGTGATCAGCATGTTGGTCGATGAGCCGTGGAGCGCCGGATCGAGATTTTCCCCGGGCAGGCCCCCCCATGCCACGGCCATCGAGACCACGCCCGGTCGAACCGCCGAATCGGCTTCGACGATGGCCTCGATGCTGGCGTGATCGGAACTGATCGTCACGTGATCGCCGCTGGCAAGGCCCATTTCTGCCAGATCGGCGGGATTGAGATAAGCCGGGTTGTAGGGGTTGCGATTGCGGGTGCCTGCCAGATGCATCCCGATCGAATTGTAGAAATTCCGCATCCGTCGGGTCGATAGCAAGTGGGTGAACGGGGACACTTCGCTGGCCGCAAGTCTGGTGCGCGCTATTCCGGCGGCGACCGCCGCAAGCTCCTCGAACACGTCGTCGGGCATGACATCGAAAGTTGCCGTGGCTTCCGGGCGCGGAGGCTGGACGATGGTCTGTGCTTCGGTGAAGACCTTGCCCGAAGGGTGCCGCTTGATCTCGTCCAGCGGGGCCAGCGGATGGTTGCAACGAATGGCCAGCAATTCGTCAGTAGTAGGCGGCACGTCACGATCGAGCGCGGTCCCGCAAAAATTCAGCGACTTGCCCAGCCGCTTGGCGATCGCCCAGAAGAAGTACCATTCCTCCATCACGTCCGAGCCTTGGGGCGGCTGCAGGATCGCTGGCGAATAGCCGACCCAGGACTCCGGGAAAAAGGCAAAGCCATAGGCGCTGACCGGAAGGTCGGCACGTTCGTACTGCATCAACGGGGGGATGACATAGTCGGCCAGCCGGACGGTGTTGCTCATGTACGGATCGATGGAAACCTTCAGATCCAACGCCTCGAAAGCCCGCAGCATCTTCTGCTGATCGGGCATCAGGCTGGCGAGATTGCCGCCGCACGAAATCAGCACCCTGACCTGCCCGGCCCCCGGCGTAAGAATTTCATCGGGCAAAGTTCCCGTGGTCTTTTCACCCGCCAGCGATCCCACGCCGCGGATCCGGCTGGGCGGCGCGTTCCATGACGTGCGCGACGGCGGAATGACCTCGGCCCGGAACGTTGCCGGCGGGGTCATCATGTCCACGCTCAGCACCCGGTCACCGGCGCGAATGAAGCGGCCGCAGACCACGTTGAGGCAATCGGCCAAGTGCTGCATGAGGTTTGAATGCGGTGCCATGCTCGGTCCCGTGCCGGTGTAGGCAGCGCCCTGAACGGAATCGCGCGCAAACATCGCCGCCACGGATCTGAGATCACCGCGCTCGAGCCCGCTGGATGCCTCAACCGACGCATCGTCGAACGGCTCCACGGCCGTACGCAACTTGCGCATGGCTTCAGCGCCGACATACCGCTCGCAGAATGCCTTGTCCTCCCATCCCTCGTCGAGGATGATGCGGATCATGGCCGCCAGGATGGCGGAATCGTTCCCCGGCAGCGGCTGGATCGCCAGATCGGCGAAGCCTGCGGTCTCCGTCCGCCGCGGATCGATGACGATCAGCTTGAGCCCTGCGGCCTTCGCTTGTTTCAGGCGCTTGGTCGGATCGGACGCAAGAAAACCGAGCAGCCCATGCGAGAGCAGCGGGTTGGTGCCGATCAACAGAATCACATCGCACTGCTCCAGTTGCAGGTTGCCCCCGGCCCAGCCCCCGAGACGCTCGAACGACAGTGTCTTGGCGGACTGATCGATCGTGTACGAAGTAAACCGCGACCGTGAGCCGATGGCATCGAGGAACGAGGCCTGCATCGAGACGGCGGTCGAATTGAATATCGAACCATTGCCGAAATAAACGCCGACGGAATCGGGACCGTAACGCTCGATCGATTGTTCGATCTGCTGCGCAATTTCGTCGAGTGCCGCTTCGGATGCGATCCTTGCAAACTCACCTTGGTCATTCTTGCGCAGGGGATGAAGAAGTCGGGCAGGACCGTGATGCGCCTCTTCGGCCTGCAGGCCCTTGAAGCAGGCATATCCGCGCGTCAAAGGATGCTCGCGATCCCCGCGAATATCCACGATGCGATCATGCTGGTCGATCGTGAGCTGCATGCCGCAGTGCCCAAGGCAAATTCGGCAGAAGGCGTGCTCGGTCCGCAGGGGCTCGTCCATCAACATCCTCTCGCACCCGGATTTTGTGCCGGCCTGCAAGATCAGTCTTTCGCTAAAGCCCCCGTCAGGCAAGCGCCCGACGGGACAGCGACCGACCCAGCGAGACAATCTTGTCCGGCACGCAAAACGCGGCGGCGCGGCGATCTGGTTTGGGCGTCGCACGGCCAGGCCCCGATTATGGCACGGTCGGTTGGAAGCTGTCCCGTTCCGCACTTACGGGCGCCAGGCAATATGGAACAGTGTGAAGTGTCCCGGCGTGCGAAGGCCAACATCGACGATGACGGGCAATTCGGAGAGGACCGAAATGCACAACCCCTACCGATATGTCCGCTTTTGCGCATGGATGGGACCGGTTTGCCTGGTGGCGCTGATCCTTGGCTGGGGTGTCCTGGGATACAACATACCACCATATTCGGCCGCGCTCGATGCGCAGGCGATTGCGGACCATTTCAAGCAACACCAGACGCCGGTGCGCATCGGCATGGTGCTCACCATGATGTTCGGCGTGCTGTACTTCGTGTGGGGCCTGGCGATCGCAAAGGTGATGGAAGCGGTGGAACGCGACAACGACGTTCTTTCGCGCCTCCAGACATGGGGTGCGGGCTTTACGACGATCGTCCTCGTCCTCCCGGCATCGATCTGGCTGACCGCAGCTTTCCGGCCCACGGTGAACCCCGAGATTCTGCAGCTTCTCTATGACCTTGGCTGGATATTCTTCGATCTGGCGTTTTCCCTGACCATGCTGCAGCTGATCCCGTTGGGCATCTGCTTCCTTTCGGACCGCAGGCAGCTGCCGCTGGTCCCCAAATGGGTCGGGTGGTTTGCCTTGTGGGTTGGCGCGATGTTCGTCGTCCTGGCGCTTATGCCCTTTTTCAAGACCGGGCCGTTCGCTCGAAACGGATTGTTGAACTACTGGGTCGAATTCAGCCTGTTTTTCTGGGTTATGATCATCCTCTCGATCTACCTGTTGCGCGCGCTGCGGATCCTCGATGGCGAGCAGGCCGCCTTGGCCAAGGCCTGAAGCGGTGCCCGAAGGGGCGGCAATCGGAACGGCAGAGGACCGTGCGGTCCCCAGCATCCTGCTGTTCATCGGTGCCGACATCGCCAGTTTCATTCTCTTCTTCGCCGTGTTCATGGGCGAGCGGCTGGCGCAACCGGTCCAGTTTGCCCGATCAGCCGCCCAGCTGGATGCCCGCCTCGGGCTAGCCAATACGCTGATCCTGGTTTCCAGCGGCTGGCTGGTGGCACGAGCGGTCAGAGCGGGTACCCAGGGCAACCGGCACGGGGCACGCCGGCAACTGTTCGCCGCGCTGCTGGTCGGGAGCGGCTTTGCGGTGATCAAGCTGGTCGAATACACGGCCGATTTCCAGCGTGGCCTGACGCTGCTGACCAATGACTTCTTCAGTTTCTACTTCGCGCTGACGGGCGTCCACTTGCTGCACTATGCAATCGGCATGGTTTTGCTGGGTTACGTGGCGCGCATGGCACGTACATCGACCGACCCGGAATTCGAGACGTGGCTTACCGGGGTTGGCCTTTACTGGCACATGGTCGACCTGCTGTGGCTGTTCCTGTTTCCGATGTTTTATCTGCAGGGCCTGTGGTGAACGGAAATCGGCCCGACCGGCTGACAATCGTCTGGATAGCGTTGCTGCTCGCGACCGTTGCGGGGTTCGGCACAGCCGGACTGCACAGCAGCGCGGGGCTCGCTTTCGTGATCGTGATGCTCGTCGCGGCGTTCAAGGCGCGCCTCGTCATCCGGCACTTCATGGATTTGCGTCTGGCGCCGCGCCCTTGGCGATGGGCCTTCGACGGGCTTGTGGCGGCAGCCACCTGCGTCATCATCGGCTTTCACCTTGCGGCACTGGCTGGCTGACGCTGGCGAAGCCCGACGGGGCGCGCGATGCGGCCTTGGGCGACGGCGCAGCCGGTTCAGCCCGACGTGGACAGCGCCAGTTCGATCCCCTTGATCGACGGACCGGTGCTCCAGCCGCCATCGACCAGCAGTGTCTGGCCGGTAATGTAGCTGGCATCGTCGCTGGCCATGAAGTGCACGGCGGCGGCCAGTTCTTCCGGGCGGCCGATGCGGCCGAGCTGGGTGAATACCGCGGCGTTGCGGGCGACCATATCCGGTGCTTCCGCCATTGCCATCGGGGTTTCGATGATGCCCGGAGCCACGCAGTTGACGCGGATCCCGGCCGGTCCATATTCCACCGCTGCCGTCTGCGTCAGCGAGATGATCCCGGCCTTGGTCGCGGCATACTCGCCCCAGGTGACGAACCCGCGCACGGCGGTGATCGACGATATGTTCACGATCGCGCTGCCTGGCTTCATGCGTGCGCCCGCCTCCTTGATGCCGCTCTGAACGCCCAACGTGTGCACGCGCCAGAACCGTTCCGAACGCGCCGGGTCGGCATCGGCAAGCGGGGCCGCGCTGGCGACGCCGGCATTGTTCACCAGGATATCGAGCTTGCCGAACCGGTCGACTGCGGCCTGACACAGCGCTGCCATCTCTTCGGGTATGGACACATCGGTCTGGCGGAACTGGCAACCCCAGCTTTCGACCAATGCGCCGACGTCGGCGATGTCGGCGCCGAGCACAAGCGCGCCGGCGGCCTTGAACCGTTGCGCAATGGCAGCCCCGATACCCGATCCCGCGCCCGTGACGATAGCGGCCTTGCCGGTCAGATCGAACATCTCAGAACTCCAGTTGCATGGGCGCATCAAGGCCGAGTTGGCGCATCAGGGCCGCCGTATCCCACAGGCTACGCTCGATGATGATCTTGCCCGCAGCGTCGAACGCATGGATCGTCAGGCCACGGACATGGGTGGTCTTGCCGGCGGCGGGAAGGCCGAGGAAATCCGTCTTGTGACGGATTTCCCAGGTCCATTCCAGTGTACCGCCGCGTTCATCGCCATGGTAACGCGTAGCGTTGAAGAAATGCTCCGAGGCATCGGGATCGACGTTCTCGAAGGTCTTGAACAACTCGCGCAATCTCGGCTTGTCGTTGGTAATCGTCACGCCGAGATTCATGTCTTCGTATTCGAACGTGTCGGTATAGTTTTCCATCAGCCGATCGAGATCGTCGTTGAACTGTTCGAGCCAGCTTTGCTCCCACGCGAGATTCATAGCTGCTCTCCCCGTTCCGATCTTTCAGCGGCGCTTAGAAATCGAGCCGCGCCTCGATGCCGTATGTGCGCAGTTCGGCCGGATAGTTCACGGTGAACGAACCGAGCAACGGCACGATTTCCTGGTAATAGTGCTTGTTGAACACGTTATCGCCATACGCCGAGATCTGCCACTTATCCCCCTTCTTGAGCGTCAGCCGGGCATTGACGAGGCTGAGCGGGTTGCGCTTCGTGCCGGGGGTGTTGTCCACATCCCACCACACGGAGCCGTAGTGGTTGTATTCGACGCGCGGCACCAGCTGGAGTTCGCCGAGATTGAACGATTGGGTCGCGCCCAGCGTCAGCGTCGATTTGAACGAACCCGGCGCACGGTTGCCGACGAACGACGGGTTGGGGGCGAACGCCTTTACCTTGGCATCGGTATAACCATAGCCACCGAACAGGCGCAGGCCGGTCGGCAGCAGCAGGTCGGCATCGAATTCGAAGCCGCGGCTGCGGACCTTGTCGATGCTGACGGTGGTTTGCAGGCCCACGCTGGGGAAGAACTGGAACTGTTCGGCGCCGGCGATGTCGGTCGTGAACGCCGCGGCATTGATCGAAAGCCGCCGGTTGAACAGTTTCGCCTTCGCCCCGACTTCGTAAGTGGTCGAGACTTCCTTCTGGTACTGATCCTGCACGAACACGGTGGCGGGGTTTCCGCCCGCCGCAGACACCGCCGCCTGCAATGTCTGACGCGACCCGATCGGGTTGAAACCACCCGACTTGAAGCCGCGACCGTAGCTTGCGTAAATGCTGCCCAGGTCATCTACATCGTAGGATATGCTGGCCTTGGGTTCGAACTGCTTGAACGTCTTGGCATCGCGGCACTGGTCGAGCGACCGGCCGGTCAACGCCACACAGTTGTTGTAGCTCGCCCCGGTCAACGGGTTGATCTGCGTGGGTGTGGCATTGCGGATGGTGCGCCGTTCGGTGTCATACCGGCCGGCAAGGCTGACGTGGAGCTGGCGCGTCACGTCGTACTGTACGCTGGCAAACGGGGCATAGCTGGTCGTGCGGTAGATGGGGTTGTCGTACGCGACGCTCGGGTTGGGGTCCGAAGGCGTGTAGAGCTTGCGCGGATCCTTCGGCAGCATCAGGTTCGTGTTGAGTTCGATGTTGCTGGTCTGATTGCGATCGAACCGCAGGATATAGAACCCGAGCTGCCACCGGAACCGTCCGTCGCTGGGCGACGTCAGGCGCAGTTCCTCCGACAGGTTGCGGTCCTTGTACGCGTATTGCTGAACCGTGGCGGTGCCCGGGATATACGGCGGCGACTGGCTGCCGAAATATTCGTGCAGGCTGTTCGCGCCGGAGATCGACGTGAGCTTGGCAAAGCCCATGTCGAACTCGACCTTCAGGCTCGCATCAAGGAACCGCTCGGTGAACTGGTGGGGCACATCGGAGGTAAACGGAATATTGGTGTTGTTCGCATCCAGCTTGGTGCCGTCGAAGCCGCCGATCGGAAGCCCCACGAATTGCGTGATCAGCGAAGACCCCCCGCCGACCGAGCGATAGCCGTCGACCTTGAGATCGACCACGAGATTGCTGTGGTTGTCGTAAACCAGCCGGCCGCGCAGGCTGTAATTCTTCGAGCGCTGGACTTTTTCGCCGGTCGTGATGTCGGTGTACGAGCCGTCGGTGTGACGGTAGGAACCGGCTACGCTGAAACCCAGGTTCGGCGTCAGCGGGCCCGACAGGCTCGCATTGCCGCGATAGGTGTTGAAGTTGCCGCCAGCCCCCAGGATATGGCCTTCGAGCGTGTCGCCCGGGCGCTTGGTGGTGATGACGATGGCGCCAGCGGCCGCGTTGCGCCCATAAAGCGCGCTTTGCGGTCCTTTCAGGACTTCGATTTGCTGGATGTCGAACAGGTCCTGGTTGAAGCCCTTGACGCTCGAGAGGGTCACGCCATCGATCACGAACGCGACGTTCGGGTCCGAACTGCGCGTGGCGGTCTGGCCGCGGATGTTGACGTAGGCTTCACCGGCATTGTCTTCGATGAACGTGACGTTGGGTACGCTCGCCAGAAAATTCGAAGGCTTGACGATGCCGGCGTCCTTGATCGACTGTTCGGTGAAGACGCTGACCTGGATCGGAACCTTGACCAGGCTTTCGTTGCGCTTGGTCGCCGTCACCACGATGTCGGCAGGAACGTTCGATTCCCTGGACACCGCATCCGCCGAACCCGGCTGCATCGCCCCGGCTTCGGGCGCGGGGGTCGATTGCGGCCCGGCAGTCGTCTGCGCGCTGGCAGACGCCGCAATGGCGCATCCGATTATCGCACCAAGCGACATGTACATACAACGGTGGCGCTGGATCATGGTGGTCCCCTCCTGTGGGTTATTGTTGATTTCGCTCTTTCGTCTTTCGACGCGGCGTGTGGGGCAGGATAGACACGAAACCGGCCAGCGCTCGGAAGAGCCTAGCGTGACAGCTTCCGCCCTTGCGAGACAAAGATGCCCAATGCCGGAATCCGGGGCGATGGAGAGCCGCTTTGGACTTTTGTCACGGACGGCGCGCTGTCGGCACATCCGGCTCTTGGATTGAAGCGGCCTCGTGTGCACTTCATAGTCCACAGGGTCCGGAACAGGACCCGACCAGGCCGTTGGCCACAAAACATCAAGCGGGAGATGGGCTATGAATCGCGATTGGGCGCAATATTGGATCAATCTGTTCTCGTCCAAGACCGACGAGCTGATGTCGCTGTATTCGCCGGAAATCCATTTCGAAGATGTCAATTTCGGCCTGACGATCGATAAGGATCTGGGCGCGCTGCGCGGCTTTTTCGAAAACTTCGTCAATCCGGATCGCTCGGTCAGCTACAACGATTTCGACGTGTTCGACTATGTCGGTGACAACCGCCTGGGATCGTTCCAGTGGACCTGGGAAACCAAGCATGCCGGAGATTTTCTCGGCGTTCCCGCCGCAGGAAAGGTCACCAAGACGCGCGGCGTCACGGTGATGGGTTGGGACGAGAACGGCAAGATCGTGCTCGAGCGCAGCATCTGGGATGCGATCCCGGTCATGCAGCAGCTCGGCGCCATCCCGGCTTGACCCGGTCATGAGCGGCGAAACCGGGGAATACCGCGTCGGCTCGCTGGCGGCAGTCGAAGCGGGTGATACGACCCTCGCGACCATCGGCGATACCGATGTTGCGCTGTTCCTCTGCCGTGGCCAGGTCGTGGCTACACAAGGGCAATGCCCTCACGCGCAAGGCCCCATCAATGAAGGCGATGTGGATGGAACCACGCTGACCTGCCCGTGGCACGGCTGGAGCTTCGATCTCGAAACGGGTGCATCGGGCGAGGACGAAAACCTGATGCTGCGGCGCTATCCGGTACGTGTCGATGGCGATGACATATGGGTAACGCTGTGAGCGAACCTGCTGCCATAAAGACCGTCGAGGCAAGCCTGCTCGACCGGCTGCGGGCGATCACCGGCGATGGTGGCGTGCTGACCGGGCCCGACGTATCGTCACGTTATCCCGGCTACTTCATGGACAAGATCGAAGCCGCCGCGATCGTTCGCCCGCGCACCACCGAGCAAGTTGCCGAAGTCATTGCCGCCTGCAACGCCGCACGCCAGCCCGTGGTCGTCCAAGGCGGGATGTCGGGATGGGTGCGCGCGACACAGACGAACGCCGACGAAATCGTCCTGTCCCTCGAACGGATGAACACGATCGAGCAGATCGACCCGGTCAATCGCACCGCCATGGTCCAGGCAGGAGTGATCCTGCAAACACTGCAGGAAGCGATTGAACCGCTGGCGCTGAGCTTCGCGCTCGATCTGGGCGGGCGCGGATCATGCCAGCTTGGCGGCAATGCCGCGACCAACGCCGGTGGATTGCGCGTGGTCCGCTACGGCATGATGCGCGAGCAGGTGCTGGGTCTGGAGGCGGTGCTGGCCGACGGGCGGATTGTCTCGTCGATGAACCAGATGATCAAGAACAACGCCGGCTATGACCTCAAGCAGCTGTTCATTGGCAGCGAGGGCACACTGGGTGTCATCACCCGGCTGGTCCTGCGACTGCGCGAAAGTCCGGTCAGCAGCAACACCGCGCTGGTTTCGGCCAGCAGTTTTGACCAGCTTTCGCGGTTGTTGCGCCATTGCGACGGGGCGTTCGGCGGCCTGCTCAGTGCATTCGAGCTGATCGACAACAGCTTTTACCGGGTCAATACCGCAGAGGGTCGTCACACGGCGCCGCTTGCTGCGGACAAGCCGTTCTACGCCATCGTCGAGGCGCTCGGGTCCGATCAGGAGCGTGATGCCGAATTGTTCGAACGCGTTCTGGGCGAGGCATCGGAGCTGGGCCTGTTCGACGATGCGATCCTCGCCCGTTCCGAGCGCGATCGAACCGCGATCTGGGCCATCCGCGAAGACCTTGAATTCGTCGTTCGCGATTTCCAGCCGTTTTACGCATTCGACGTCAGTCTTCCGGTTGGCGACATGGCCGGTTACATGGAGGACGTCGCCGCCCGGCTGCGCGCTCGCTGGCCGGACGGCAGGATCGCGTTCCTCGGCCATGTCGGGGACGGCAACCTGCATGTCGCCATCGGCGCCGGGGGCGACGATGACCGCCATGCCGTGGAAGGCTGCGTCTATGAACCGCTGCGCCAATGTGGCGGGTCGGTATCGGCCGAACATGGCATCGGCCTGGAAAAGAAGCCCTGGCTGTCGATCAGCCGCAGCGCCGAAGAACAAGCGTTGATGATCGACATCAAGCGATTGCTCGATCCCAACAACATCCTCAATCCCGGCAAGATCTTCGACAGGCTGCCAGTCGCGCCGCGGGCCGCGTGATGACGTCCGCGCTCCGCCTGCACGGCTATCCGGTCAGCAATTATTTCAACATCGCACGCGCCGCGTTGATCGAAAAGCGCCTGGTTCACGACATCGTCACCGCCCGCGCGGCGCAGGACGATGCGTTCCTGGCGATGAATCCGATGGGCAAGATCCCCGTCCTGGAAAGCCCCGACGGCTGGATTTCCGAAACGGTCGCGATCACCGAATACCTCGATGACCGGTTTCCCGACCATTCGCTGCGACATGCTGACCTTGCCGATCGCGCCACTGCGCGGCAAATCGTCAACATCGTCCAGATGTACCTTGAAGCACCTATCCGCAGCCTGTTTCCCGGCGTGTTCGCCAACGGCGCCAACGATCAGCGCACCGTGGATAGTGTGGCGGCGACGCTCGACCGCTCGACGCGTGCGTTGAGAATGCTGTGCCGCTCCGATCCGTTTCTCGTCGGAAGCGCCATCAGCCAGGCCGATCTCTTCGCATTTTACAACTTCGACATAGCCGAGCGCGTCGGCCACTTCGTCTATGGTCGCTCGGTCATCGCCGAGGCAGGCCTGGCGGCATGGTTCAACGGCATGGCGAAGCGCGACAGCAGCCGCCTGATCATGGCCGACTTCGAACTCCATTTCCGCCAATATCTTGCGGACCACGACGCACCTTATCGCGCCCCGCCGCCATTCTTGTCAGGACAGCAGACCCATGCGTGACGTCACGCTGAACGATAAATACGAAGTCCAGGACGATACGGTCCTGATGAACGGCACGCAGGCGCTGGTGCGCCTGCCAATGCTGCAGCGCGAGCGTGATCGGCGAAACGGGCTCAACACCGCTGGTTTCATTTCCGGCTATCGTGGCTCGCCACTGGGCAGCTACGATCTGGAACTGTGGCGCGCCAAGGATCATCTGGCCGCGCAGGACATCGTCTTCCAGCCCGGCGTGAACGAGGATCTCGCGGCCACTGCGGTGTGGGGCACACAGATGCTCGCGACCCTGCCTGGCGCCAATCGCGATGGCGTTTTCGCCATCTGGTACGGCAAGGGTCCGGGGGTCGATCGTTCTGGCGATCCGTTCAAGCACGGCAACCTGGCCGGCACCCATCCCAATGGCGGCGTGCTGATCGTTGCCGGCGACGATCACAGCGGCAAATCATCGACCGTGGCGCATCAGAGCGAGATGGCGTTGATGCACGCCGGGATGCCCATCCTTGCGCCGTCCAACACGCAGGATGTTCTCGATCTTGGCCTGCTGGGCTGGGCAATGTCGCGCTACACCGGGCTCTTCACCGGGTTCAAGCTGTGCAACGAAGTGCTCGAGCAGACCATGACGGTACGCATCGGCGTTGGCGACAACGGGCCCGTCCTTCCTGAGCGGGGCCAGGCGCCCGCCACCGGATTCCACAACTTTCCCACGCATCTCGATCGCGTCCAGTCAGAGATCGTGGCCAAGCGCTTTCGCTGGCCGCTCGTCGAAAAATTCGTCCGCGCCAACCGCATCGACCGGGTGTTGTTCGATGCCCCGAAGCGTCGCCTCGGCATCGTATCGTCGGGCAAGGCAGTGCCCGACGCCCGGCAGGCGCTTACCATGCTCGGCCTCGACGATGCGGCTGCGGGCGCCTTGGGCATCTCGTTTTACAAGCTCGGCTGCGTTTATCCGGTAGAGCGCGAAGGCCTGTACGAGTTTGCCCGGGGCCAGAACGAATTGCTGTTCATCGAGGAAAAGGACGGGCTCACCGAAGCGCAGGCCAAAGCGGCGCTCTATGGCCGGCCCGATGCTCCGCGCATCGTCGGCAAGGTCGATGAAGACGGCGCATTCATGATCCCGTCGGACGTCCAGTTGGAAGCGATCCAGTTGGCCATCGTCATCGCCGAACGCCTGCGCCGGCTGGGTATCGACGCGCCGGACGCGTTCGACCGTGCCGACCGGCTTGGCCGGCAGATCGTTACCGTCGGCGCGATGAAACCGGCCGACGCGGCGCGCTCGCCCTATTTCTGCTCGGGCTGCCCCCACAATACGAGCACGCGCTTCCCCGAGGGCAGCAGCGCCGCTGGCGGCATCGGCTGCCACGCCATGGCGATGTATTCGGGACCCGACATGCTGCCCAACGCCCAGATGGGCGGCGAAGGGGCGCACTGGTATTCGCAGGCCCACTTCACCGACATGCCGCACATCTTCCAGAACATGGGTGACGGCACGTATTACCACTCCGGGCTGCTTGCCGTGCGCGGTGCGGTGGCGGCCAAGGTCAACATCACCTTCAAGATCCTGTTCAACGATGCCGTCGCGATGACCGGCGGCCAGTCGGTTGACGGTCCGTTATCGGTCGGCGACATCACGCGCCAGGTCATGGCCGAGGGTGCGGTGCGCTGCGTTGTCGTGACCGACCGGCCGGAACTGTACGGCAGCGACAGCGGCCTTGAGCCCGGCGTCCAGGTCCACCACCGCGACGAACTCGACACGATCCAGCGCCAATTGCGCGATGTCGCGGGCACCACGGTCATCGTCTATGAACAGACGTGTGCCGCCGAAAAGCGCCGCCGCCGAAAGCGTGGCAAGTTTCCGGACCCAGCCAAGCGCATGTTCATCAATGCGGCCGTCTGCGAAGGCTGTGGCGATTGCTCGGTCCAGTCCAATTGCGTCAGCGTGTGGCCGCTCGAAACCGAGCTGGGGCGCAAGCGCCAGATCGACCAGTCGAACTGCAACAAGGACTACAGCTGCGTTAAGGGCTTTTGCCCCAGTTTCGTGACCGTGCTCGATGCCGAGCCGCGCAAGCCCAAGGCATCGGCGCTGGCCGGCGAGGCGATCACCGGGCTGCCGGATCCTGCCGTCGTGCCGCTGGATGGCGAATATTCGATCATGGTATCGGGTATCGGCGGAACCGGTGTCGTCACAATCGGCGCGTTGCTCGCGATGGCCGCACATCTGGAGGGCAAGGCCTGTTCGGTGTTCGACATGACCGGGCTCAGCCAGAAGAACGGCGCGGTCTTCAGCCATGTTCGCATAGCCGCCTCGGTCGAAGCGCTCGGAGCGCAGAAACTGGGCGTGGGCGATGCCGATCTGGCGCTTGCTTTCGATATTGTCGCTGCACTCGCCAAGGAGCCCGTGGTCAGCTTCGATCCCGAACGGACGCGCACCGTGGCCAACGCGCGGATCACCCCGACACCGTCCTTCCAGCGCAACCCCGACATGACGCTCGACCAATCGCTGATGTTGAAGCGGCTCGAACGCCTGTCGCGCGAAGTCCATGCCGTCGACGCGACCGGACTGGGCCTGGCCTTGTTGGGCGACACGATCGCCGCAAACCTGTTCATGCTCGGCTACGCCAGCCAGCTGAGCCTTTTGCCCGTCGGCCCCGCGGCAATCGAACGCGCCGTTGAGATCAATGCCGTTTCGGTGCCGTTCAACAAGGCGGCCTTCAACCTCGGGCGACTTCAGGCCGCGGACCGGTCGCGGATCGACGTGGCGGTGGCGGGCAACCGCCCGCTGCCCGAATTCGTCCCGCTGACCGACCTCGACGAGATCGTGGCGCACCGCAGCGCTCTGCTGACCGCCTACCAGAACCCAGCCTATGCCGTGCGGTACCGCGCACTGGTCGATCAAGTTTCGGCAGCTGAAGCGCAAGCCCTGCCTGGCAGCAGCGCTTTGGCGGTGATGGTCGCTCGCAACTTCGCGAAACTGATGGCTTACAAGGATGAATACGAGGTCGGCCGCCTCCATTCCGACCCGGCGTTCAAGGCGCAGATCGCCGCAGCGTTCGAAGATGGCGCAAAGTTGCGCTACAATCTGGCGCCGCCGTTGTTCGCCAAGCGCGATCCGGCGACCGGGCAGCTCAAAAAGCGCGAGTTCGGGGCGTGGATGGCCACGGGATTCGCCGTGCTGGCAAAGCTCAAGGGCTTGCGCGGCACCGCGTTCGATCCTTTCGGCCGCACTGCAGAACGGCGCATGGAGCGCCGCCTGATCGATGAATACGAAACGCTGATGCGCCGCGTTGCCGCCGCCCTCCAGCCTGCCAATCACGCCACAGCGATAGAGCTTGCCAGCCTGCCCGGGCAGATCCGGGGCTTCGGCCACGTCAAGGAAGCCAATGCCGCCAGTGTCGCGGCGCTGCGGGCCCAGACGATCGCCCGGTTCGATGCCCAATCGTCGGCAAATGCGCAGCGCGCCGCGTGAAAGGAACCGACATGACCACGCTGGTCGTTTGCATCAAACGCCGCCACGGAATGTCGGCGGCCGAGTTTTCGACCTATTGGCGCGACGTCCACGCCCCCCTGCTTGGCGCCTGCACCGATTTTACGCGGCACCTGATCAGCTATGTCCAGCATCACTTTGTCGATCGCGCATCGCCAGTGGCCGCGATGTTCGGCGTCTCCGGCGATTACGATGGTGTCGCGGTGCTGACCTTCCGGAATGCCGAGGCTCTGGCGCAGGCCTTTGTCGAGCCGCGGTATCTCGCCGACATCCGCCCGGACGAGCCCAACTTCGTCGATCTGACCAGTTCGCTGTCGTTCGTGACCGAACCGCATGTCGTGATTTCCCCGCCCGCCGACCTGTTTTCGATCGCTGGCAAAGTCGCGGTCGTCACCGGCGGCGCCAAGGGTGTTGGCGCCATGATCAGCACCGCGTTGGTGGATGCTGGCGCCCGCGTCCTGATTGTCGCGCGCGGCGGCACCGAGAGCGAGGCGTTCGCCGCTGCCTTGGCGCAGCGGGGCAGTTGCACCCTGCTGTCGCACGATCTGTCGACCATGGACGGAGTGCGCGCCGCGGCAGAAGCGGTCCAGAGCCACACGGACAAGGTTCACATCCTGGTCAACAACGCCGGAACATTCACCGCCGCGCCGATCGAGGCTCTGGCGGCAGACCAGTGGGATCGCGAAGTGGCGCTGAACTTGCGCGCGCCGTTTTTCCTGGTTCAGACACTGTTGCCGCAGCTCAAGGCCGCAGCCGGCGCGGGCGATCCGGCACGCGTGATCAACATCGGCTCGATTGCCGCACTGTGGGCAAAAAGCAGCATGGCCTATGCCTACAGCGCGACGAAAGGCGGGGTGCACCAACTGACCCGCGCGCTGGCATCCGATCTCACGCGGCAGGGCATCACGGTCAATGCGATCGCGCCGGGCTTTTTCCCCAGCGATATGACCACGGGCTTTTTCGATGCCGTCCCGGGCCTGAAGGAGCAGATGATCGAGGGAATTCCAGCCCATCGGCTCGGTTCGCCCGATGACATCGGCGGCACGGTCATTTTCCTGGCGTCGCGTGCCGGAGCCTACCTTTCGGGCGCGATCCTGCCGGTGGAGGGTGGACTATGGTCGGCGTAACGACAGTCGCCTTGCTCGAGCGCAAGCCGGGCATGTCGCGTGACCTGTTCTCGCGGTATTGGCGCGACATTCATGGCGTGATGGCCGCGCGGATTCCTGGGTTTGCCAGCTATACCCAGCATCATGTGACGCCGTTCTCGGCGGAGGCGGAGCCATTCGAAGGCATTGCGATCGTGACCTTCGCCAGCGAAGATGATCGTCAGGGGCTGGCCACCAGTGCCATGACCGGACACATTCACCGCGACGAACAGAACGTGTTCCGTCGCGCCTTGCTCTACAATCTGACGGCGGGGGCCGATACCCTCCTGATCGACGGCGAGCGCGAGCACGGCCAGTCTGCGTTCGTGGTCGTACCGCGGGGTGTCGATCCAGTTGAAATTTCGAGCGTTCTACTGGCGTCCGGCCCGACCTTTCTGGCGCGTTTCAACCTGACCACCGGCGACCCCGCCGCGTGGAATGCAACGGACGTCGACGAAGGCGGACGAGGCCGGCGCTTCGCCACGCTGCTGCAGGGCGTCTGGCCCGACGCAGGATCGGCGAGCGGCGCATTGGCCCGAGTGTCCGAAACGGCCGCCGCAACTTATTGGCTCGATCAGACGTTCGTCCTGGTCGAGTCCGGTCGTGCCACGCCAGTGGGCCTGCGCGGTTGGGACGCCGTTCGCACGATCGACGAGGCCGGCGCCGACAACCAGTTGACGATGGAGGTCGAGGACGCCTTGTACAAGCCGGGGTCCGGTGGGTGATAGCGCAGCAAGAGCGGAAAGCGCACGTACATCATGGCCACGAAGGGGATCCCTAGGGCGATGCGTTGAAGTAGCGGAACGGGCTGGCAGGCTTGCGGGGGCGGGGCATGAGAGCCCCTGCCCTTATCGGGTTACCAAGCGATGCGTACCACGCTGACAGTGCGGCCGGTCCTGCCGTTGGCCAACCCCGCTGGTCACACCATGGCGCGCGTCAGCCGGTGGCCTTCCTGAATGGCGAACTGCAGATCGCGCGGGGCGCGGGCATCGCCGACGATGGTCAGGTTTTGCCCTTGCACGAAGCCCTTTTCACGCAACGCGTCATAGACGTCGCGCTGGGGCTGCTTGGCGTTGATGAAGACGGTGATGTCGGCCGGGATCGTGCGGCTTTGCCCCTCATACAACGTCTGGGCCTCGCACACCCCGTTGCCAAGGCGCAGGATGCGGCTGCGGATCATCAGATCGAACCGGCCGGTTTCGGCAAAACGGCGGAAGGCGGGATCGACGCGCGTGACCGAATCGAGCAGCGGCGCGACCGTTTCGAACCGCGTGACAAACGTCACCCTCAGCCCTTTGGACAGCAGGTATTCGGTGGCCGCCAGCCCTTCATAATGGCCGACATCATCGAACACGACGGCGGTTTCCCCCAGATCCATCTGCGGCGACGCCAGCAGTTCGACCGCCGACACCGTGCGGGCGGTATCGAACCCCGGGACGGGCTCCGCCGGATAGCGGTACTGCACGCCGTTGTCGCGCGGCACTGCGCCGGTGGCGATCACCACATGATCGGGGTTTTCGGCGGCCACATCGTCCGCATCCCAGTAGTTCGAGGTGCGCACATCGACACCGAGGCGGTAGATTTCCTGTTCCAGCCAGAAGGCAATGTCGCCGATGGTGTGCAGGAACGGCGCGCGGCGGGCCAGCACCAGCTGGCCGCCCAGCGATGGCCCCGCTTCGACCAGGATCACCTCGTGGCCCTTGAGGCGGGCAATGCGCGCCGCCTCCATCCCGCCCGGACCGCCGCCCACGACGATGACCTTGCCCGGCGTCTCCACCGGCATCACCAGGTCTTCGGACAGCGTTCCTTCCAGCCCGGCGGCCGGATTGATCGTGCACGACATCGGATAGCCCAGGTTGGTCGCCTGCCAGCAGGCCTGGTTGCAGCCGATGCACGCGCGCACCTGTTCGGGATGGCCAGCTTGGGTCTTGCGCACGATATCGGGGTCGGCGATGTGGGCGCGGTTCATGTGGACGATATCGGCGATGCCATCGCGCAGGATCTGCTCCGCCTCGTCCAGCGTGCGGAACCGCCCGATGACAAAGCGCGGCACTTCGGGCGTGGCGGCGGTGATCTTCCGGGACGATTCAAGCTGGTAGCCCATCGGCTGATCCATCGCCGCGACGAACTTGAAATTGTAATAGTCGCTGTAGCTGACATCGAGGAAGTCGATGAAATCCTCGTCGCGCAAGGCGCGCACCACGGTGTTGATCTCGTCCTCGTCCAGCCCGCCCGCGCCGGTGCTGACCGAAACGCGCATGCCCACCGGATAGTCCGATCCCACTTCGGCGCGTACCGCATGCATGATCTCGCGCAGGAAGCGCATCCGGTTTTCCAGCGATCCGCCATAGCGGTCCGTCCGCTGGTTGGTCAGCTTGTTCAGGAACTGCATGATGAGGTAACCGTGCGAGGCATGGATTTCGACCCCGTCGATCCCGCCTTCGCGGCACCGCCGGGCGGATGCGGCAAAGGCGGCGATCACTTCCTCGATCTCGGCAATGCCCATCGGATTGGGCACGATGCCGGTGGCCGGATTGGGCACCGCCGATGCGCCCCATGGCGGGGACTGATCCATCACCGGATAGATATGTCCGCCGTGCCAGATCTGCTGAAACACGCGCATGCCGTGCGGGCGGATCGCCGCCATCAGCTTCTGATACCCGCCAATGACGCTGTCATCCATGTTCGACAGGCTGAGCACCGAGGACGGGTGCACCGTGGCGGCTTCGAGGATCGACAGGCCCACACCGCCCTTGGCGCGGGCCACATGATAGTCGATCAGACGATCGGTGATGGCGCCATAGTTGCTGAGCATGGTGCCATGCGCCGGGCGCGCGATCCGGTTCCTGATCTCCAGCCCCTTGATCGTCAGCGGTTCATAAACCAGTTTCAGGGCCATGCTTGTCTCCCATGCCGCAGGACCGGCGCATTTTGCCCGTCGCCCGTGCCGAATTCGTCGGTAAGTTCTTGGCCGCGCCGGATCAGCCGCCTGCCAGCATCGCTTCAAAATCGGCGACATAGGGCTGATGCGCGGACAGCCCGCCATCGACATGCAGCACGGTGCCGGTGATGTAGCCCGCCTCATCCGACGCCAGATAAGCCACCGCCGCCGCCACATCGTCGGGCGTGCCAACACGCGGCGACAGGATCTGCTTCATGAACGGTTCCAGGTTGGTCTGGCCCGAATTGGCGAAGGCAGGGGTCATGATCAGGCCCGGGGCGATCGCATTGCAGCGGATGCCCTCGGCGGCATGCTGGGTGGCGACATAGCGGGTCAGCGAGACCACCGCGCCCTTCGACGTGCCATAAGCCACCCGCGCCAGATCGCCCAGAAACGCCGAGCCTGAAGCGGTGTTGATGATCGACCCGCCACCGGTGCGCGCCATGTGCGGAATGGCAAAGCGGCAGCCCACGAAATAGGCGCGCAAGTTGATCGCCATGGTCTTGTCCCACAGATCGTAAGGGATGTCGGTGACCTTGGAATCGCGCGCCAGATCAGCGCCGACATAGGCCGCATTGTTGTGCAGAATGTCGAGCCGGCCGAAATGCTGCGCCGCAAATTCCACCATCGCCTCGACCGAGTCGTTGTCGGCCGCGTCAAAGGCATAGCCGTGCGCCGCGTCGCCAATCGCTGCAGCGACCGCCTCGGCCGCTTCGTGGGCGATATCGGCGACCAGTACTTTCGCGCCCTCGCGCGCCAGACGTCGTGCGGTGGCCGCACCAATGCCGCCCGCGCCGCCCGTCACGATGGCGACTTTGCCTTCAAGCCTGTTCATTGCCCAATTCCCCGGTTCTGCATGCTATCCTGGTCCGCCGCGGCGATCGGCACGGCGTTGACCCATTGCCGGATCAGCAGCAGCGAACGGATCCGCCAGATGCCGTCATCCCGCTGATATTCCTCGTGATAGTGACCACAGCCTTCCAGCGCGGCGAGGCCCAGCCGACTTTGCCCGCCCGGCTGCCACCACAGCCGATCCTGCATCGCCCAGATGCCGCGCGCGGTGGTGGGCGTGTCGATCTCGATTTCGGGCATATGACCGTGATGCACGCTGACACTGCCTTCCATGCCGCTGGCGATGAAGGCGATCGACGCTTCCAGGTCGAGCGGCGCATTCTGGGCCTCGGTGAAATGCAACGTGGCGTCGGGCGTGAACAGCGTCCGCAACGATGCCCAGTCGCGCGCGTCGATACAGCGGAAATAGCGCGCCTTCAGTGTGTGGATCGCCAGAACGGCGGCCACGCTTTCCATATCCGCGAGCTGAACTGCGCCCATAGGCTGCCTGCCTCTTCACCATAAGCCCGGCTTGCCCGGATCCGGCAATCTAGCTGGCGCAGCCGGGGCGGACCCGCAAGCCATCCACCCCGCTCATGACCTCCACAAGCGATGCTTGGCCGACGCGCGATGCGCGCGCCGTCGTGGCTGTGCGGACATCGCTATGCGTCATCGGCCAAATCGGCCTGCCGGCATTCGGCAGCCCGCCGCAATCGGCTAGGGCCAGCCAAGCCGTCAGGCCAGAATGCAAGGATCCGCAAGTGACGACAGTGTCTGGCGCCCCAGCGCCCTCCGATCGCGCCACAGCCCCGCAGGGCGCAGCCCGGGGCGGCACGCTGCTGCGCCTGCTGCTGGCCTTGATGCTGGCGGCGGCCGGTGGCGATCTGTGCGTCGGCGGGCTGGCGCTGCTGCGGCTGGGCGGGTCGCCCTATTATATCGCGGCGGGCGCTGCGCTGCTCGTCGTGGCGCTGCTGATCGTGCTGCGCCACCCGGCGGCGCTGCCGGCCTACGCCCTGATCTTGCTGGCAACGCTTGGCTGGGCGCTGGCCGAAGTCGGGCTGGACTGGTGGCAACTGGCGCCGCGCGGCGGGGTGCTGGTACTGTTCGGCATCGTGCTGCTGCAGGGGCCGGTGCGGCGGCGGATCGCGCGTGGCGACGCGTTGCGGGCAACATCGACTTTTACCGCGCTGCCCTTGCAAACGGCGATCGCGGCCGCGATCGGCATCGCGATCGCCGCATGGATCGCCGCCCCGCAGACCACAACCGGCGCCTTGCCCGCCGCCGCGCATGCCGATGCCGCAACCAGCGGCGACTGGCCCGCCTATGGTGGCGACGCTGCAGGGCGGCACTGGTCGCCCCTCACCCAGATCACCCCGGCCAATATCGCGCGTTTGGTGCCCGAATGGCACTATCACACTGGCGACTGGCCGCGCCCCGGCGATCCGCTGTCGGTGACCTACGAAGTCACCCCGCTCAAGATCGACGGGGCACTCTTTTTGTGCACGCCCCATGCCCAGGCCATCGCGCTTGATGCCGAAACCGGCCGCGAGCTGTGGCGGTTCGATCCCCACGCCGCGATCAGCGCCAGCGCGCCGTTCCTGACTTGCCGGGGCCTGTCCTACATGCCGCCAGCGCGGCCGGGCGATACCGGCCTTTGTGCAGCGCGCCTGTTCCTGCCCACGCCCGACGCCCGCCTGTTTGCGCTGGACGCACACAGCGGGCAGCCTTGCGCCGATTTCGGCAAGGACGGCGCCGTCGATCTTGCCATCGGCATGGGCGGCATGCAGCCAGGGATCTACTATTCCACCTCGCCGCCGGTCGTGGCGGGCGGGCTGGTCGTCATCGGCGGGCAGGTGGATGACAACCGCTCGGTCCACGAACCTTCCGGCGTGCTGCGCGCCTATGACGGGCGCACCGGCCGGCTGGTTTGGAACTGGGATGCGGGGCGCCCGGATGGCACTGCGCCGCTGCCCGCCGGCACGACCTATACCAACAACTCTCCCAACAGTTGGAGCCTGTCGAGCTACGATCCGGCGCTGGGGCTGATCTTTGTGCCGCTCGGCAACGCCACGCCCGATGAATTCGGCGGCGCGCGCACGGCCACGGTCGATCGGCTGGCAACGTCGGTGGTGGCGCTCGACGCGCGCACCGGCGCCTTGCGCTGGGCGTTCCAGACCGTGCACCATGACCTGTGGGACATGGATGTCGGATCGCAGCCCATCCTTGTCGATCTCGACATGCCCGGTGGCAAAGTGCCCGCGCTGGTCCAGCCCACGAAAACCGGCAATATCTTCATCCTCGACCGGCGCACCGGCAAGCCGATCCTGCCGGTGCGCGAAGTCAGCGTGCCCAGCGGAACGGTGCCGGGCGACCATGCGGCGCCCACCCAGCCCGTCTCGGCGCTGAACCTCCTGGCCCATTCGCGCGAAACGGAAAGCGGCATGTGGGGCCTGTCCCCGTTCGACCAGATGCGCTGCCGCATCGCCTTTCGCCGATTGCGCTATGAAGGGCCGTACACGCCGCCCTCACTGCAGGGCACGCTGGTCTATCCCGGCCATCTGGGTGTGTTCAACTGGAGCGGCATCGCGGTCGATCCGGTGCGACAGGTGGCCATCGCGACACCCAACTACATGGCCTATGTCGACAGGCTGATCCCTCGCGCCGACTACGCACGGGCTACGGCAGCGGCCGGCGCTTCGGAATTCGGCAACAGCCCCAATGCCGGCGCGCCGTACGGCGTCAACATCATGCCGTTCCTGTCGTCGCTGGGCCTGCCCTGCCAGGCGCCGCCATGGGGCGTGATCGCGGGCATCGACTTGCGCTCGGGCAAAGTGGCGTGGCGCCATCCCAACGGCAGCGTGCGCGATCTGACACCTCTGCCCCTGCCGTTTGCGCCGGGAGTGCCCGCGCTGGGCGGTCCGGTGGCGACGGCAGGCGGGGTCGTCTTTTTGTCGGGCACGCTCGATCATTACGTGCGCGGCTATGATGTGACGACCGGGCGCGAACTGTGGCGGTCGCGCCTCCCGGCTGGCGGGCAGGCGACGCCGATGACCTATCTGGCACCGCACAGCCACCGGCAGATGGTGGTGGTCGTCGCCGGCGGCTACCGGGCCATCGGATCGACACCGGGCGACGATGTGATCGCCTTTGCGCTGCCGCATCAAGGCCTCTGATCAGGCCCGGTTTACGGCAGGCGTCGGGTCACCTCGATCCCGGCGCCGATCGGCAGCAGCACGCTTTCAAAGCGCGCGTCGGCCCGGATGCGGGCGCGGTAGGCGACCGCGTTGTCGGCGTTATCGGGCGGGAACGTCATGTTGTCGGCGATGACGATGGCACCCGGCGCCAGCTTGTCGGCGATCCGGTCGAAGCACGGGATATAAAGGTCTTTCCAAAGATCGATCAGGACAAAGCCGATCTCGCCCGCGAACGCCTCGAGCGAGGCCAGCGCATCGCCTTGGACAAACCGCACCACGGGATCGAGATCGACCGACGCCAGCATCGCTTTCGCCGCCGCGATCTTGCCGGCGTGGATTTCGAACGAAACAACCTTGCCGCCCACCGCGCGCGCCGCCTCGGCCAGCCACAAGGTGGAGTAGCCATAAGAGCTGCCGATCTCGACCACGACAGCGGGGCGCAACGCGCGGATCAGGTCGTTCATCAGCCGCCCGGTTTCCGGTCCGACCGGCAGCAGGTAATCATCGACTTTCGCATAGGCATCGGCGCGCGACAGGCTGGCCTGCTCGGCCTGCTCGCGCTGCCAGCGGGCTTCCAGATCGTTCAGCAGCGCGGTGATCGCAATGTCCATGGTCATGTCACGTTCCACAGCAGGGGCACGGCGCCCGGGTTACGGAACTGCAGGCCGCGAACGACCGGCGCCGGCTGATCGGGGTCCAGCCGCAGGCCCGGCAGATTCAGCAGGAAATTGGCAATCGCCTCCAGCTCCAGCTTGGCGATCGGCATGCCAAGGCACATGTGCACCCCGTGGCCAAAGCCGAAACTGCGCCGGAACGGGCGGTCGATATCGAACGCATCGGGGTGTTCGAACACCGTCTCGTCGCGATTGGCCGAACCGATCACCAGCGAAACGGCCGCGCCCCCGGGGATCGCCACGCCGCCCAGTTCGGTGTCGCGGGTGGCGCGCCGGGCGAGATAGCCGGCCACCGGTTCCAGCCGCATCGATTCGGTGATCGCCTTGCCCAGCAGGCCGCGATCGGCGCGCACCCGTGCCAGCACGGCCGGATTTTCGAACAGCAACGTGAACAGGTTGGCCACCGTGCGCGTCGTCGTCTCGGCGGCGGCGGGCAGCATCATCCGCACGATACCGGCGATCTGTTCGTCGGTGAAGGTCACGCCATCCAGTTCCGCATGGATCAGCCGTTCGATCATCGTGTCGCCCGCGGCAGCCGCCGCGCGCTTTTCGCGGACGATCGCCTTGACGCTCTCGTCCAGTTCGGCGGCGGCGGCAAAGGCACCGGCCATCGCGGCCTCGGCCTTTTCGGGATCGATCTGCGGCCCGTTGAGGATGCGCAGCGCCTGATCGGCAAAGCGCGCCATCGAGACCGGATCGTCCGGAAAGCCCAGTACGGTATAGATCGCGTGGATCGGGAAAGGCAGCGCGATATCCTGCAGCAGCTCGGCGCGGCCCAGCCCCCGGATCCGATCGCCATACTGCCGCTCGATCAGCGGCATGATCAGTGTTTCCTTCCAGCGCCGCAGCGCATCGGGGGCAAAGCAGGTCTGCAGCAGGCCGCGCAACTGCCGGTGCGATCGCCCGTCGCGCGCGCTCAGGAACATCTCGCCCAGAAACGTGCCCAGCCCGTCGGCCAGAAGATCGCTTGACCAGGTGACATCGTCGCCCAGCACCGCCTCGACATCGGCATGGCGGTACACGGTAAACACCTGCCGCCCGACATTGGCGTAATCGGCCTGCGAGGGAATGCCGTAGCGGGCAAGGATATCGCCCGGCATCACCGGCTCATCCCGCCGCGCCGCCGCATACAGCGGATACGGGTCGGCCATGCCGCCCGCGCCATACGTCGCGCTGACCGAAACGAAGGCGTCTGGCTGGAACGCGTCCGGGGCGGGTGTTTCGCCGGCGAGCGTATCGCCCATGGCAGCTGTCACGAGGGTCGATCCTTGGTTTGTTCGCGCTTGGGATCGGCTGGCCGGCGCATGGGGTCAACGCGGTCGCCTGTAGGCTATCGGACAAGCGGATGCGGGATCGGTCAAGGCCACCGCCGGGTGTTGAGCGCGGCGGTCATGCATCCTATCGCCCAAGCAGCGACTGCGGGAGTTCCGGTGCAAGCCTTTCAATTCGAAAACCTGGCGACCCGCGTCCGCTTCGGCAGCGGCAGCCTGCTGCACTTGCGTGAGGAAGTGGCCCGGCTGGGCGCAACGCGGGTGATCGTGCTGACCACGCCCCAGCAGATTTCGCTCGCCGACCGGGCCGAACACTTGCTCGGCGATGTGGCCGTCGCCCGCTTCACCGATGCCGCCATGCACACGCCGCAGGCGGTGACGCAGTTGGCGCTTGAACGAGTGCGCGAGGCCGGGGTGGATGGCATCGTGTCGCTGGGCGGCGGATCGACGATCGGGCTGGGCAAGGCCATCGCACTGCGCACCGGCCTGCCCCATATCACCGTGCCGACGACGTATGCCGGTTCGGAAATGACCCCGATCCTGGGCGAAACCGATGCCGGGCGCAAAGTGACGCAGCGCCAGCCCGTCATTCAGCCCCGCGCGGTGCTCTACGACGTCGATCTGACTCTCAGCCTGCCGATTGCGGCGTCGGTCACCTCCGGCCTCAACGCCATCGCCCATGCGGTCGAGGCGCTTTATGCCGCCGAGGGCAATCCGATCACGTCGATGCTGGCCGAAGCGGGCATCCGCAGCTTTGCCCAGGCGCTTCCCCGCCTGCACACGGACCCGGCGGACCGCGATGCGCGCGAACAGGCGCTGTATGGCGCGTGGCTGTGCGGCACCTGCCTCGGCCAGGTCGGCATGGCCCTGCATCACAAGTTGTGCCACACGCTGGGCGGGACGTTCGGCCTGCCGCATGCCGAGACGCACAGCGTCGTCCTGCCCCATGCCATTGCCTATAACGCGGTGGCCAGCGTTGCCATGGACCGGATCGCACGCGCGCTGGGCACCGATCAAGCCCCGGCATTGGCGCTGTTCGAACTTGGCCAGCAACTGGGCGCACCTGCTGCGCTGCGCGATCTGGGCATGCCGGAAGCGGGGATTGCGCAAGCCGCCGATCTTGCCGCGGCCAATCCCTATCCCAATCCCCGCCCCATCGAACGTGATGCCCTCGAGGCGCTGCTGCGCCGCGCCTGGGCGGGATCGCCGCCGCTTGCCTGAGGACCTATGATGCGTGAATTCGACGAAAGCAGCATTACCGATGCCGTGGTAGCCAGGATGGCCGGTTCACGCAGCGAGCGGACGCGCCAGATCAGCGAGGCGCTGGTCCGTCATCTGCATGCCTTCGTGCGCGAAATCCGCCCCTCCCCCGCAGAATGGGAAGCCGGCATCGGTTTCCTGACGGCGACCGGCCAGAAATGCGATGACCAGCGTCAAGAATTCATCCTGCTGTCCGATACGCTGGGCGTGTCCACCCTGGTCGACGCGATCAACAATCCGGTCAGTGGCGATGTGACCGAAACGACGGTGTTCGGCCCATTCTACGTGCCCCCGCCCGAGTTCGGCCATGGTGACGACATCGGCACCGCGATCGAGGGGCTGCCGATGCTGGTCTCGGGCCGGGTGCGCAAGGCCAGCGGCGCGGCAGCATCCGGCGCAATCGTCGATGTGTGGCATTCCGACGAAGCCGGCTTCTACGACGTCCAGCAGATGGACAAGACCGGCGGTCTGGCTGGTCGCGGCCGCTTTACTGCCGATGCGGACGGGGCCTTTCATTTCTGGACGCGCCGCCCCGCTGCCTATCCGATCCCGACCGATGGACCGGTGGGTGCCATGCTGGCGGCGCAAGGCCGCCATCCGTGGCGCCCGGAACATATCCATTTCAAGATCACCGCGCCCGGCTGCCGGCCGCTGGTGACCCATGTCTTTGCGCAAGGGGACGTCTATCTCGATTCCGATGTCGTGTTCGGAGTCAAGGAATCGCTGATCCAGCCTTATGTCATCCACCCCAGCGGCGACGTGGCGCAAGGCCGGACCATGTCGGGCACATGGGTATCGCTCGATCACACTTTCGTGCTGGATGACCAACGGCAGGCATGAAGCCTCGTCTGCCGCCCTGGCGCCCTGCCGCATGGTGCGGCAGCGGCGCGCGGTCAATTCAGCCGGGCAACGCGATATTGCTGCGGGGTCAGGCTGGTGGCGCGGCGAAAGGCGGAGGAAAAGCTGGACGAGCTTTGAAATCCGCAACGAAACGCGATTTCCTTGATCAGCAGCCGTTCCTCGCACAACAGGCGCATCGCCCGCGTGATACGCACTTGCGCCGCGTATTCGCTCACTGTCTCGCCGGTCGAAGCGCGGAACAAGCGCGAGAAATGACGCACGCTCATCCCCTCGTTCCGGGCGAGCTGGGCGACGGTAATCGGGTTCGAAGCGTCCTCGTCCTCCAGACTTTCGCGAATCCGGCGCAACTCGTTGTGGCTCAGCCCGCCCTCGCCTTCGACCGGCGCATCGTCCTTGTCGAGCACGTCGAAATGCCGGCGCAGTTCTACCGCCAGCGCGGTGCACAGTGATTCGATGAGCAGGCTGCTGGCAAACTGCGGTTCCAGCGCTTCGGAGACGAGGCGCATCATCGTGCCGCGAATGATCCCGTTGTCGATACTCAGGCTGGCGACCAGCTTGCGATCACCCCAATCGAAATCGAACAGATCGGACACGCTGGCCGGATCGAACACGCAGCACATCGAACGGCGAGCGCCGCGATCCCAGCGGCTGTGCAAGGTGTAGCCCGGCGGCATGAACAGAATATCGCCCACCCGGCGCGATTCCGGCCGCGACAGTTCCAGAAAGGAGCAATCCAGACTGGCCTTGCGACGCGACAGCACGATATCGATGATCGGCGTATCGGGCTTGAACAAGGCTTCGCACGGCTCGTCCCAGCTATAGCGGTTGATCTGGATCACGCTCGACGGGCTACGCGCCTCGCATTCGACCGTTCCGGCCAAGCTGCTGGGCTTGGGCAGGCAATCAACAATCATCTCACTCTCCCGGATGGGCTTGGCCCACACCTTTATATTTTGCCGGGATTGATGGCACAAAGATTCCTGAAAGGGCAACCACGATTGCTGTCGCGGGCACGCCAATCTAGAGAAAAACCGCAAGGTTGTGGGTGCCGATCGTGGACTGATCGGCGATTATCTTGCGATCTCGCAGCAACGGCGTGCCATCGGCGGCAAACCGGACGCGGTCGAACCTTTCGGCCGTCAAGATGTCCGTGCGGTAATCATCGTCTGCCGAGCGGACGAGGAGCAGCGAACTGGTGACATCGAAAACATCGGGCGTGGCCCCTTGCCAGACGCGTACCCCGGTCACGAAACGCCGGGCACGAGTTGGAGGATCGGCGGCCCATGCCTGGGTTTCCACAAAGCGCCGGATGCGAAAGGCGATCGACAGATAGTCTTCATCGAAGTGCATCGTTGCCGTCTCGAAGCTCTCGCCGCTATGGCGTTTGCGCGTGACGCAGACCGGCATGCGATAGACGATGGCCTGATCCAGCATGGCTTTCCAGCCGATCAAGTCGTCGCGATCGAGGACCGATGCCTCCTCCCACAGGAAATCGAGCACTTCCATGTAACGCGGCTCGGTCGCGCGCAGGCGGCGCCCCGCGCCGAAAGCCGGCACGCTTGCATCCGATGGCTGGTCTGGGTTCAAGGTTTCGGTCACCGGTCCGCCGCTCCACTCTGGCACTCAGTTGCTCATCACTTCGGCATAACGCTTCCACCAGGCCCATTGCGCGTCATCCCGGCTGAAACCGGCATGGACATCGCCGCCGCCATGAAAATCGTCCGGCTTCACAATGCCAACCTGTGCCTGGTACTTGCCGGTAAGCTTGCGGCCGATGGGTCCTTGCACGGATTTCTGGATGCCCTGCCATGCCTCGGCGTCGTCCTGTTCGATATAACCGCTGATCCCGAAGTTGCGCACCGTCGTGCGTTTGGTTTTCTCGCGCAATTCCTCGGGCGCGTCCTTTTCCACGAGAATCCAGGTCAGCATCTCGAACAGGTCGGGCGCGCGCGGGATCCAGGTGCGCGCGACCATGACCGGCCCGTGGCTGCCGTCTTCAGACCCGCTGACGCTCATCAGGGTGAAAAAATCGGTGCCCGGAAACAGCCCCATCACCAGCGGCGGTGTATCGGCGATCAGCGCGATCTGGCCGTCCGACAGGTTCTGCCCGAATTCCTTGACCATCTCCGGATTGGCACCCGGCGGCGGAATCGCGGTCAACCGCTGCTCGGCCGTGGATTCTGCGGAAAGGCCTTCGAAATTATAGGCCAGGCGCATGTCGATGCAGCGCAGCGTGTGACCGCCCGGCGTGCTCACGTTGATCCCGATCAGGCCCCAGGACGCGGGATCGTTGGGATTGTGCCCCAGCGTGCCCATATCACCGGCTGACTGGTGCAGCGCACGAGCATGATAGCCATCGGCCAATTGCTCGGCGAGCAGCTTCCAGTTGGCGCGCATGATGTGGCGCTGCGGCGGTCCGACCACCTCCAGCCCGCGATTGGTCCGCTCCAGCGCGGCCTGAAGATACCAGGCGAAATCACCGAGATAGTCCTGAAAACTCTCCGCGTCGTGATCCCAGTTCGCAAAGATCATGCCGGCCAGCATACCGGTCTTGGCGGTGACCAGCCCCAGATCGTCGGCATCGCGGCGCAACTGGTCGCCGTACATCTGCTTTTCGAACGGTGCCGCCATGAAGCGGCCCTCCTTGCTGAACGCCCAGCCATGATAGGGGCACTTGAAATTCGCTGCCCGGCCCTTTTCCTCGCGGCACAGCGCCATGCCGCGATGCGAGCAGGCATTGAGCAAGACCGAAATCCGGCCATCGTCACCACGCACGACGAGGCATGAATCCTGCCCCATGTAACGGCGCACGAAATCGCCGGGATTGGGAATTTCGCTTTCGTGCGCGACGGGCAGCCAGGACTTTGCGAAAATCCGTTCCATCTCCAGCTCGAAGATTTCGGCATCGTGGTGCACGCGCAACTGCACTTCGCGCTTATCGTGATTGAACAGGTCGCGGACCAGCGTTCCATCTTTCAGACGTGGCATCGTCCCTCCGTCCCCAGCCGCATCGCTCGCCGTCATGCCATGCTCCATACGATCACGTGAGCGAAACCTGCTCACCGCGCTTCATCTGTTCGAAAATCTTCAGGACGTGCGGGGCAGACCAATACAGTTCGGTGTAGCAGCCGAGTTGGTCCACCGTATCGAAATAGGCCCACACGCCGGTATTCTCGATCTCGCCGCCCATTGCCAGCGGTGCGCCCTGCGCCACGAAGCTGGCCGCCGCGGCGTCGTATTCGGCGCGCGTATCCAGTCGGAACCCAAGATGATGCAGGCTGGGACCACGGGTGTCGAGCCAGTCCTTGTAGATGCTCCGCCCGTCATCATGCTGGCACAGCTCCACCTGCAGATCGCCGACATAGGCATAAGCGCAGCTGAACTGGTAATCGCCCGGCGTGCCGCGATAGGCCTTGTTGATCTGGCCATCGGCCAGATTGCGCCAGACATTCCAATTCGAAATGCCATACAGCCCGCCGAATTTTTCCTGCGCAGGCTCCAGCCGGTCGACCACGAACGCGACCTGATCGAACTGCTTGCCTACAAACCGCGCCGCCGCATCGGACATCTTCATTCTCCATGACGGGGGTCTGACGCCCCCATGGTTGGGGGCGGGCGATCCTTGCAGAACCACTCGCCCCCACCGGATTTACGTTTAGGGCCGGACTTACTTGTAAGGGTCGACCGGCTGCTTGTCCTTGGGGATCACGCCGATATCGATCAGCATGGTCAGCACGTCCGAGATGGAATAGATGTTGATGATCTTGTCGTCCTTGAAGGTCAGCACCGAGAACCAGTGGACGTTGATCTTCTGGCCGACCGGCGGGATACCCATGTAGGGTCCGCCCGTCTGCTCGCCCTGATGGTTGCAGAACACGCAGATCTTGTCCTCGCCCTTGCCGTAGACTTCCAGCACGCGATAGACCGAGGGCGGAAAGGTCTTGTACAGCGCGACCGGTGAGGTCTTCCACTGCACATACGGCCCCAGATCCAGACGGTTGGGATTGCTGTAGGTCATGTCGGGATGGAAAAATTCGTCCATCTTGACGAAATCGCCGACATTGAAGGCCTGATCGAACAGATCCATCCAGTGATTGGCCATCTTGGCCTGTTTGTCCGTCAACCCTTGCACCAGTTGCGTGCGCCGTTCCGGCGTGTGGTTGAACAATTCCTTGTCGATCATTGCTGTGCATCCTCTCGCGTGAATAGGGTCTGGGTCGTGCCTCAGTACATGAACGGCGGAACGACACCGGGGGGCAGGCCCACCAGCGACCGGCCATAGACTTCATGGCCGACCGAGGGGATATTGCCGAAATGGCGCGCGACCATGTTGAAGTCCCGCCAGTACCGGGCGGCGACATTCGCATTGTTGAACGCCGCTGAACCCGCGACATTCATCAGTGAATGCACCGCCTCGCCCAGGATCTGCACGGCATAGTTGGCCTGCGCCTTGTTGCGGGCTCGCTCGCGCTCGGTCAGTCCGCGCAAGGCCAGCGCCGCCGCGTCGATCACGCCGGTGGAATCCTCGATCAGCAAACGCGCCGCATCGATCTTGATCGCCGCCTCGCCGATATCCCTGACAATCACCTGGGAATCGATCTGGCGGGCATAGACGGTGCCGACCATGGGCTTGATCTGGGCCGTTTCGCTGACCGCAGCCAGCAGTCCCTCGGCTGCGCCGAGCGGCGTGCCGGTCATCGTGCGGTGGACGAAGGCCATCTGCGCAAAATAGTCCGAAGCCGCGCCGTAATGGCGCTTGCCCGGCTCGACGAAGTTGTACGACCTGGCCGCATGGACGACGCGGTTTTCCGGCACGAACACGTCCTTGGCCACCGCGGTGTCGGACCCTGTGCCCTGCAGCCCGGTGACGTACCAGGTATCCTCGATGGTCAGCTCGTCGGTGGGGATGTAGCAGAAATTTCCCGGCACTGCGGTGCCGTCGGGATGCACGATCTTGATGCCCCACTGGCTCCACTGGGTATGCCGGATCGCCGAGGCATAGGGCCAGGCGCCGGTCACGCGATAACCGCCTTCGACCGGCGTTGCGGTGCCCGGGGGATTGAACGCGCCGGCGATGCGCGGCACGCCATCGGCGAATATTTCATCCTGCAGCGCATCGGGCCCGATCGAGGTGACCCAAGTGGTGCCGTTGATGATCTGCGATACCCAGGCCACGGAAGGATCGCCCTTGGCCAGTTCGGCGCCCATGCGCGTCAGCGCGGTGGCCGAAGCGCCGCGCCCGCCAAGCCGCTTGGGGACGGCGACCGCCCACAAGTCGGCGGCGGTCAGCGCGTCAATCACCCGTTTGGAGGGATAGCGCTGGATATCGCCGTTGCGAGCCTCGGAGCGCAGCAGTTCCCGCAAGCCGATCGCGGCCTGGATCGCATCTTCACCGGCCTGTTCGTCAAAGCCGAAGGTATCGGTCGAAACGGCTGCCGCTGGCGCAGTTTTAAGCATCAATGCCTCTCAAGGTCGGTAGATAGGCCGGGATGCGAGGCTCCCGGTCGATCCTATTATTGGCTGGCCTGATTTCTGTGCAATCCCGGCCAGCGTAGTAGATCGGCCATCGGTGTAGGGCAGCGGACGGGTTATCATTTCGCCGCAACTCAAGGCCGATTCCAGACCAGCGGCAACGTCTCGGGCTGGATGATCGGCCCCAGCGTGGACACGATGGTCGCGCCCGGCTCGATCCGGAATTGCGGGATCGCCGCCAGCACTTCCTCCAGCGCGCAATGCATCTCGCGGCGGGCCAGATGCATCCCCACGCAGCGGTGCGGCCCGAAGGCAAACGCTTCATGTTGCGGCCCGCGATCGAATCGGATTTCGTGGGGATTGTCATATTTGCCCTCGTCGCGACAGGCCAGTGTGGTGCTGAGCGCCACCCGGTCGCCGGGCATCACCCGCGCGCCATTGATCACCACTTCGCGCGTGCAGATGCGGAAAGTGGTGACCGCCGCATAGGCGCGCAGCAACTCCTCGGTCGCCAGCGGAATCCGATCGGGATGGGCTCGCAGCGTCGCCTGATGATCGGGGTTTTCGGCCAGATGCCGGAAATGCAGCGCGATGTTGGTCGATACCGTATCGAGCCCGCCGGTGTAGAAATTGAACGCCATGCCGACCTGCTCGTCGCGGCTCAGTGCGCGATCCGCCAGCCGGGCACTGGCGATGAAGCTGATGAAATCGTCGCGCGGATTTTTGGCGCTTTCGTCCAGTTTCACCAGCAGGTAATCGCGCACCGACCGTGTCGCGGCGGCGATCTTCATCACATCGGGTTCATGCAGCAGGCCCATTTCCCAGGTGAGCAGCTGATCGACATCCTCGTGCGGCAGGCCCATCAGTTCCAGGAACACCGCGATGGGAAATTTGAACGCGAATTCGCTCATGAATTCGCAATAGCCCCGGTCCTTGAACAGCGAAATGTAGTGGCGGGCGTAATTGCGCACTTTGGCATCCAGCGCGATCATCCGCGCGGGCGACAGCAGCGGGTTCAGCAGCGCGCGCAAGGGGCCGTGTTCGGGCGGATCGTATTCGACCGGCACCTGATACCAGCTGTCGCCGATCAGCCCGCTGAAACTGGCCCAGCCGCGCGCGGTGAAATTGTCGGTGTCCTTGAACAGGCGCCGGACGTCGGCGGCGCGGCGGAACACCCAGGCCGCATCGCCCGTCGGCACCGCACCGGGGGCATAAAACGCATCGGGCCACGACGCGACCTCGGGGATGATCCGGTCGAACGGGTTTTCGGTGGTCTTGCGCGAGACGATCAGCGGATAATCGAACACCAGTTCGGGTGGCACGTGATCCGGGATGGCGGGCCGGGGTGGTGCGACGATGCTGTCGTTCATCTGATCAACTCCGGTTGAAGTCGCGCTCATCTGTTGGCGCCCATGGCGTGACGCGCGGCCAGATAGCCGAACGTCATCGCCGGTCCCAAGGTTGCCCCACCGCCGGGATAGGACCGCACCATCGGCGAGGCGACGAGGTTGCCGGTGGCATAAAGGCCCGCGATCGGCTTGCCCGCCTGATCGACCACCATGCCTTGCGTATCGGTGACCAGTCCGCCGTTCGTGCCGATATCACCGGGATAGATGCGCAAGGCATGGAACGGCCCTTTGGCCACGGTGGCCAGCGCGGAATTCTTGGGCAACCGTGGATCGCCGAACAGCGAATCGTAGAAATTCTCGCCGCGGTGAAAATCCTCGTCCCGCCCGCGTTCGACATGCGCGTTGAAGCGCGCCACCGTCTGTTCCAGCACGGCCGGATCCAGCCCCAGCTTGCGCGCGAGGCCGCCAATCGTGGCATCGCGAAACAGGATCGAGCGGACCGCCCTGGGCAGCATCCACACCGGCAGCATCGGCATCACCGGGCCCATCGGGTAACGCCACTTGAACACCGCATCGAAGATCACGAACGACGGCGAAGTGCCCGCGCCCGGACGGTCGTTGTCGACCATCGCCTGCCCGGCCAGATGATAATCGGTCGACTCGTTCATGTAGCGCTGGCCGGCCTGGTTGACGATGATCGCGCCAGGCAGCGAGCGTTCGATGAACAGCGGCCGCGCGCGATCTTCGCCCGGCACATGCACCGCCGGTGCCCGCCAGGCCGAATCCAGCCGGTCCGTTGCCGCGCCCACCGCCATCGCCGCGACCAGCGCGTCGCCGGTGTTGCAGGGCTGCGATCCGCTCCAGTCAGGATTGGGCGATGCCTTGAGATATTTGCCGCGCAGTTCCTTGCTGCGTTCAAACCCGCCTGCGGCTAGAATAACCCCGCGCCGTGCGCCGATGGCCACCTGCCGCCCGCCTTGTTCTGCAATCACCCCGATGATCCGCCCGTCCCCATCGCGTACCAGTTCGCGCAAGGCCGTCCCGGTCCGGATCACCACACCGCGCTTGTCGAGCGACAGCTTGAGCCGCCCGATCAGCGCATTGCCCCCGGTCAGATAGCGCGAACGCGACGATTTCAATCGCTGGCCGACGTCGGAATAATAGCGCCACAAGGTGCTCGCCATCGCCTTCATCCAGCCCGGCGTGCGGGTGATCAGCTTGGATGCCTCGGCGGTATTCCAGACATATTTGCCGAACAGCATGTTGGACGGGTGGGTGCGCTGCATCCGTTCCAGGTCATCACCCAGCACCCGCCCGTCGAGCGGTTCGACATCGTGATTGCGATAACCTTTTTTACCGCCGGTGCGGTGGCTCTGGTAATCGGGATAGGGGATCGCGTTATACTGCACATCGCTATGCTGCATCATGTAGCGCAGCATTTCGCGCGCCTGTGTTACATACGTGCGGATGAGATCGTCCGATCCTTCCTCGCCCGCCACGTCCTTCACATACGCAAAGGCTTCCTCGACGCTGTCCTGCGCGCCGGCCTGTTCCGCCAGATAGCTGGCCGGGATCCACAGGACGCCGCCCGACGTCGCCGAAGTGCCGCCGAACAGTTCACCCTTTTCGATAACGATCACTTGCGCGTGGTTGTCGGCGGCCACCACCGCCGCTGTCAGCCCGCCAGCGCCCGATCCGACGACCAACACATCGCATTCGTGATCCCACACCTGTCCGGCCATTGCCCGCGCTCTCCCGTCATGGCGCGGGCATTCCCTTGGGGAACTTGTCCGTCGCGCAATTTCGGGGCCGATTAAGACGCCGGGCCGGGTGTGCTGCAACTGCCGAACGCCCCGATCTTCGCTCAACGACAGCAATGTCCGATCAAAGCCACATTGCGGAACCGGACCGGCGCCTCACGGCGTGGCGCTCTGCCCGCCATCGATCGAGATCGCCTGGCCGGTGACATAGGACGAGCGTCCCGAGCACAGCCACGCTGCCAGTTCGGCAACTTCCTTCGCCGTGCCGATCCGCCCCATCGGCGCGTTGATGATCTGCGAAAAATCGGTGCCGGCCGCCGCCAATGCGGCAATCGGCGGCGTGTCGATCACGCCCGGACAGATGGCGTTGGCCCGGATTCCGCGCGACGCATATTCCACCGCCACCGTCTTGGTAAGATTGATCACCGCCGCCTTGGACGCGCCATAGCCACCCAGCATCGGCGTGCCGTGCGTACCCGAGTTTGATGCGGTGTTGACGATCGCTCCGCCACCCGCCTTGACCATGTGGCGCAATTCCGCCTGCATCGACAGCAGCGTGCCGGTGGCGGTAATAGCCATTGTGCGCTCCCACACGGCCAGCGGCAGTTCTTCGACCGGGTGCAGCGGATGCGCCACGCCGACATTGTTGAACGCAGCATCCAGCCGGCCCAGCCAGGCGACCGCGTCATCCACCATCCGGTCGACCTGGACCGGGTCGGACGTGTCCACCGCAAGCGCGATGGCAGAGCCGCCAACGGCTTCGATGGATTCAACCACCGCTTGTGCGGCGGCGAGGTCGATGTCGGCGACAGCAACGCGAGCGCCATAACCGGCGAACAGTTCTGCCGCTGCCCGCCCGATGCCGCTGGCACCGCCCGTGATCAGAATGCCCAATCCTTCAAGCATGACGGTCTCTCCCTGAATGCGCCGCACCCCGGCATGCGGGCGCTTGATTGCGCGCGGGACGTTCGTCCACAGCCCACAGCCGTTGTCAATCGGGGCCGGCAGACGGTTCCCCGCGATGTTACGTCGGCGCGATGCTTGTCCGCCAGGCGACATCGAATGCCAAAGGAGCGGCCAGGCAAATCATGCTAGGCGCGGCCGTGCCAAACGCGCGCGATGGGAATGGACGATGGCATCGAAGATCTACGAAAGCCCCGCAGCCGCGCTGGACGGCCTGCTGTTTGACGGGATGACGATCATGTCGGGCGGCTTTGGCCTGACCGGCAATCCCGAGAGTCTGATCCCTGAAATCCGGGCAGCAGGGGTACGCGGGCTGATCGTCATTTCGAACAACGCCGGCGCCGATGGCTTTGGCCTGTGGATGCTGCTGCAAAGCCGCCAGATCGCGAAAATGATTTCCTCGTACATCGGCGACAACAAGCTGTTCGAAGCGCAATACCTCTCGGGCGAGCTGGAACTGGAACTCAGCCCGCAAGGCACGCTGGCCGAACGGATCCGGGCCGGTGGCGCCGGCATCCCGGCGTTCTATACCAGGACCGGGGTGGGAACGGTGGTGGCCAAGGGCAAGCCGGTAGAAACCTTCGACGGCGAAGTGTACGTTCGCGAAAACTGGCTGAAGGCCGACCTCGCCATCATCAAGGCGTGGCGGGCAGACCCGGCGGGCAACCTGATGTTCCGCAAGACCGCACGCAATTTCAACCCCGTCATGGCCACCGCTGCCACGGTGACGGTGGTGGAGGCAGAGGAAATCGTCGCCGAGGGCGATCTCGATCCCGATCACATCCACACGCCCGGCATCTACGTGCACCGCATCGTGCGATCGACCGTCAACGAGAAGCGCATCGAGAACCGGACCGTGCGGCAGCGGGCGACGGGGTGATCCGCACAACGGTGCGACCGTTCACATCGCGGTGATGCCGCCATCGACGACCAGTTCGGCACCGGTCATGTAGCTGCTGTCATCGCTGGCCAGAAAGGCAATGACGCCGGCGATTTCGCCGGGTCTGGCCATGCGGCCGATCGGCACGCACTGTTCGGTCATGGCGACCAGCGCGTCGCTGTCGATCCCCGACTGCGCTGCGACCCGCGACAGGCCGTTGCGGAGCATGCCGGTGTCGACATACCCCGGATGCACGCTGTTGGCGCGGATCGGCACGCCGGCTTTCGCGAATTCCACCGCGATCGATTTGGTGAACAGACGCACCGCGCCCTTGGCCGTGCTGTAGGCCGATGTATTGGGCAGTGCGACCAGCCCCATCATCGAACTGACGTTGACGATGCTGGACCCACAAGGTGTCAGACCGCCCGTTTGCGCCAGCAGCGGCTGGAAGGTCTTGACCCCCAGAAACCCGCTTTCCACGTTCATCGCCATCATCCGGCGCCACTCTGCCAGATCCATGTCCTGCACCGGAGATGAGGTTTCTGCGCCGACATTGTTTACCAGTATGTCCAACCGACCGTAATCGCGCATCACACGGTCTCGCGCGGCCTGCCACGCGGTCTCGCTCGTGGCATCGAGCTGCAGGTACCGTGCGCCCGGCAAATCATCGGATATGGCCAGCGCTGCATCCCCGTGCGGATCATCGACGTCCGAGACAACGACGGAGGCGCCGTCGGCATGCAGCCGATCGACCACCGCCCTGCCGATCCCGCGCAGCGATCCGGTGACCAGCGCCACGCGCCCGGCGAGACGTGTCATGGTATCCTCTCCCAGCAACTTTCGCGTCAGCGGTGTCGCATCAGCTCTGGCGCAGTTGGTAAGACCAACTGACAACGGTCCAAATGATAATATCGTTTCAGACAGGACAAATGTATATCTAACAAGACAAAATTGCCGATTCTTCGCCTATCATGCCCATCATTATGAAATTTGCGTAACTATAAAGTTCCACATATCGAAAGTGGACCCTCAAGATCCAAGCGTTTGGTAAATTGCTCTGACCGGACAATTGATGATACGGTAGGACAAGCTCTTTCATACGCCCCTGCTTTGTGTTCCCTAACCGCTTCCCGCAAGCGAAACCAACCAATTGGTCTGAGCGGAAGAGGAGAGGGCTTATGCGTTTTCATTCAGTTATCTGTAGATCCATGCTCGGAGCAGCAACCATCATCGGCGCGCCGGGCCTCGCCCATGCCGGAGCCGCGACCGCCGCGACGGCGGAGGCCGATCCCAACGACCAGGGCCTGAAAGACATCGTGGTGACGGCCCGACGGTCCTCGGAAAACCAGCAGCGCACCCCTGTGGCCGTGACGGCGGTATCGGCGGCGCAGATTCAGGAAAAGCAGATCGTCCGCCTGGGCGATCTCACCCGCACCACGCCGGGTTTTGCCTCGCTCGGCGGCGGCACCGCCGGCCCGCTGGTCGCGAACTTCTCGATCCGCGGCCAGAGCCAGGCGAACCCGGGTTCGGGCAACGATTCGCCTGTCGGCATCTACATCGATGGCGTCTATCAGGCGCGGCCCATCCTGGGGAACTCGGGCGTACTGGATCTGGCCAGCGCCGAGGTCCTGCGCGGACCGCAGGGCACGCTGTTTGGCCGCAACACCACCGGCGGCGCGATCAACATCACCACCCAGGCGCCCAAGGATGCGTTCGAAGGCTACCTCAAGCTGGGCTATGGCAATTACGCGCATTATTCGGCGGAAGGCGTGGTCAACATTCCGCTGAGCGAAACCGTCGCCACGCGGTTTGCCGGCCGCTATGAAAAACGCGACGGCTACGTCCAGAACCTGACGACCGGGATGCGCGAAAACGACATCAAGGGCAACTATCAGGGCCGCGCCTCGCTGCTGTGGCATCCCGATAGCCTGCCGATCAAGCTTCTGATCAGTGGCGACTTCACCGATTATCGGGACAATGGCCTCGCCTCGGTCCAGATTTCGGACGATTTCGGCCTGGGCAAGACATTCTTCGGAACCTCGCTCGTCAACACCAAGGACGATTTCTACAAGAGCTACAGCCGCACCGTGGGTGCCGGTTCGTACGTCAACACCGTACTGCACGTTCCCGTCGGCACCGGGGCGAGCGGCAACCCGGCCATCGATCAGGCCGGCGACAAAGTGGTGTCCAAGGGCATCAACGCCAACCTCGATATCGATTTTGGCGCTGTGCATGTAAAGTCGATCACCGCCTATCGCACCGACCGCAGCACCAGCAACGTCGATATTGACGGCAGCCCGGCACGCGGCGTCAGCTTCTCCAGCGACTACGGCAACAAGCAATTCAGCCAGGAAATCCAGGCGTCGGGGAAGCTCGGGGAACTGGACTGGATCGTGGGCGCCATCTATTTTCAGGAAAGCGGCAAGGAAGACACCGTTTCGGACCAGCAATTCTTCGGCGGCAACCCCTTCCCGTTTGCGCGGGATTCAACCGATTACAAATCGCTTTCGCGCGGCATTTTCGCCCAGCTGAACTACCATGTGACCAGCAATCTGCGGGTCACGGGCGGCATTCGCTACACATGGGACAGCCGCGACGCGGTACGCCATGGCCGCAATGGCGGCGTCTTGCCCGATTTCAGCGACTCCGCCTGCGCCGTGGTTTCCGGGTTTGTGCCCACGCCAACCGTGCGCGATCCGGCTGGTGGCTGCAACGACGCGCGCGGCGGCAAGTTCTCCTACCCTGCGTGGTTGGCCAGCGTCGACTATCAGGTCAGCCCGGTGACCTTCGTCTATCTCAAGACCAGCGGCGCCTCGCTGGCCGGCGGCATCAACTTCCGCGCGACAGCCCCCGGCCTGGAATCGATCGGCCCGGAAACTGTGCGCGATATCGAAGCCGGAGTGAAGACCGACCTGTTTGACCGGCATGTCCGGCTGAACCTGTCGGCCTTCCATATCTGGCGCAGCTCGCTGCAGGAAAACGTCAACCCGATCATCGCTGGTCGCACCACCCAGTTCCAGATCAACGCGGGCAACGCGCGCCAGTATGGTGGCGAACTGGAATCCACGATCCTACCGTGGGAGGGCATGGAACTGACTGGAAACGTTGCCTACCTCCATTCGAAATACGTGGCCGGCAGTTTTCTGGCGCCCACCGGCGTTGCCGCCACGCCGTTCTATGACCGCAGCGGAGAGCCGGTTCCCGAAGCGCCCAGGTGGACCTGGTCGATCGGCGCGACGCAGACTGCGGACGTGCCGGGCGGCAAGATCTCGCTGCACGCCGATTATTCGCATATTTCGACGTTCGCCTTCTACGCCAACAGCTTCAACCCGACCAATCCCGCGCTCACACCCGCGCTGATTTCGCGGCTCAACGATCTTGGCCTGGTGAAGGGCCACGACAACATGAATGCGCGCCTCACCTACAATCTCGCCCACCCCGACATCGAACTCGCTGTGTGGGGCCAGAACCTGACGCAGGTAAAATACTACGATGCGCCGTTCACCGGGCTTTACCAGCTGGTCGGCATTGCCACATCCAGCATCAGCGCACCGCGCACTTATGGGGTGACCGCAACGTACAGATTCTGACGTTCTTTCTTCCGGCGATAATCGACCCCCATCGGCTGCGAGACAGCCGGTGGGGTTTTGCATGTCTTCGGGCGTAAAAGGCGGTCAGCAGATTTTGGGCGCCGGCACGTGACTGACGGGATGGCGTGGACGGCCCCTGCACCAGCGTCGCAGTGCAATGATGCGGCCGGTGCCCGAGCGTGGCCGGTGCACAGTCGGCTTCAGCTGCCGACAGTACGCTCCACGTGAGGGACAAGGTGCCGGGACGCCAAGGAAGGGGCTCAACGATCCTGGGTCTCGCGAGTGGTGCGGCTGAACTTCCCGGCTCCGCAGCTGACCGAGCCGACCCGTGGCATCGGTGATCCATCTTTGGTCTCCTGAAAGTACCACGATTTTCGACCGAACGTGCCACGATCTCGCCCCTCCGATTCGGTGGATGGGCCTGGACGGGCAAGGACGGGCGAGGCCGAACCTGTCTGCTAAGCATCGGTAATCAGGAGGAAGCCATCCCCATTGTCCATTTCGGACCACTGAGAACAGGTCCGTGGCGGAGCGGGAGGGATTCGAACCCTCGATACGCTTTTGGCGTATACTCACTTTCCAGGCGAGCGCCTTCGACCACTCGGCCACCGCTCCGCATGCTCTGGAAGGCGTGCCCGTAGCGGCATGGCTGCGTCAGCGCAAGGTGGGCTTCCGCAAGCCGCGCTTCCCTTGCGCGGCGCGGTTTGGCACAAGGTGGGGATGATCAGGACCTTGCTGGCGCCCTTCGCGCTTGTTGCCGCCGCGCTGCCTGCCGCGGCGTCCGAAGCCCCGCCGCCCTCACCGGCTGCGACACCGGCCAAACCCGCGCTTGCCCCGAGCGAGATCGTGGCGGGTGCGCCGGCTTCGGACTGGGTGGGAATGGCGCCAGCGGACTTGCTGGTGATGGAACTGGCGCCCGACGCCAAGGGCCGCACGCGCCGCGTGGTGATCCAGCTGATGCCGCCGCCGTTCTCCCAAGGCTGGATCGGCAATATCCGCAAGCTGGCCGCCGCGCACTGGTGGGACGGGACGAGCGTGAACCGCGTGCAGGACAATTACGTCGCGCAGTGGGGCGATGCCGATGGCGAGGACAAGGCGAAGGCCAAGGCGTTGCCGACGGGGTTGGTGAAGGTGCCGGAGAGTCAGTATATCTCGTTCTCAGCACATCAGATTTATTACACGGTTCGCACACTAGTCACTCCTTCCAGAATCAGACCGAAAGATGCCTACGCGCCGATAAGTACTTTTGTTCGAGGCTGGCCAGTTGGCGTCAATGACAGCGGCTATCGATTTAGAGGGAAGATTCCGCGTGGCGTCGTCGCGGACCCGCCTCCCCCGCCATCACTATGGCCCATCCACTGCTACGGCATGGTCGGCGTGGGGCGCGATCTGTCGCCCGATACCGGCTCGGGCGCCGAACTCTACAGCGTGATCGGCACGCCGCCGCGCCATCTCGATCGCAATATCGCACTGGTGGGCCGCGTGATCGAGGGGATCGAACACTTGTCCTCGCTGCCGCGCGGGACCGAGGTGCTGGGATTCTACAAGACGGCTGACGAGCGCACGCCGATCCGCTCGATCCGGCTGGCGTCCGAACTGCCCGCTGCCGAGCAGCCGCGCTTCGAGTACCTGTCGACCGAGAGCGCCAGCTTCGCCCGCTATGCCGATGCGCGGGCCAACCGGCGCGATCCGTTTTTCATCCGGCCCGCAGGTGGTGCGGACATCTGCAATGTGCCGGTGCCGGTGCGGCGGGCGAAGTGATGGCCCGATCCTTCGACAAGCTCAGGACGAGCGGAAATGGGGATGAACAAGACGTCGTAACCCACACCGGCCCGCTGTGGCGCTGGACCAGCCCGGGTGCGCCGGCAGCGTGGCACTTCCTGACCGTCGACGGTGCGGCGGGCGAGGCCCTGTCCGCCACCGCGCTGATGCGGCGGCTGGAAGGGCTGGCGCGCGGGTTCGGCTCGCTCAAGGTCACCGCCACGATCGGCGACACACGGTTTTCCACCTCGGTGTTCCCGTCGAAGGACGAAGGCTGGATGCTGCCGGTCAAGGCCGCGGTGCGCAAGGCCGAGGGGATCGGCGAGGGGGATATGGTAGCGGTGATGCTGGAGGTTTAGCGGTCTTGGCGGTCGGGGTCCGCCGAAACTCACCTGCGCGCCCGCGAAGGCCGGGGCCTCGGGCGGGGCAAGTCAACCGCGCATACCTGCCTGAGGTCCCCGCCTTCGCGGGGACGCATGGTGCCATGACGCCCTAAATCCGGTCCGCCTGCGCCACCGCGTCGCTTCCCCGCAATGCGCTGACGATGCGCGTGAGGTGGGCCAGGTCGCGCACTTCGAGGTCGACCTCATAGGTGTGGAACGGGTCGTCGCGCTGGGTCATTTCCAGGTTGACGACGTTGGCGTGGTTGAGCGCGAAGATGCCGGCCATTTCGGCCAGCGTGCCCGGGCGGTTGTAAAGTTCGGCGCGCAAGTGGCCGACCGCGCCGTCGGTGCGCGCGTCCCACGACAGGTCGATCCAGTCGGCATCCACGCCGCTGGCCAGCGTCATGCAGTCGATCGAATGGACTTCCACGCCCTTGCCCGCCTGGCGCAAGCCGACGATACGATCGCCCGGCACCGGATGACAGCATGTCGCCAGCTGGAACGCCATGCCCGGGGTCAGCCCGCGCACCGCGATCGCGCGGCGCTGCTTGGGCCATTGATCCTCGTCGGGCAGCCCTTCGGCGCTGCCGGGGACGAGCGCTTCCATCACTTGCCGGTCGTCGATCTTGGCCGATCCGATCGCAACCATCAGGTCTTCCTCGTCGGTCAGCTTCAGGCGCTTCAGCGCTTCCTTCAGCGCTTTCTTGCCGATCTTGCCCGGCAGCCGCTCGACGATCTCCTCGTACAATCGCTGACCGATGGCGGCGATGTCGGCGCGTTCCTTCATCCGCACCGAACGGCGGATCGCGGCGCGCGCCTTGCCGGTGACGACGAAGCCCAGCCACGACAGCTGCGGTTCGGACGTGCGGCTGCGGATGATCTCCACCACGTCGCCGTTGCCCAGCTGCGTACGCAGCGGCACATGGCGGCCGTTGATCTTGGCCCCCACTGCCTGCGCGCCGAGATCGGTGTGCACGGCAAACGCGAAGTCGATCGGCGTCGCCCCCTTGGGCAGCTGGAACAGCGAGCCCTTGGGGGTGAACGCGAAGATGCGATCGGCATAGATCGCCAGCTTGGTGTGTTCGAGCAGTTCCTCGGCATCATGGCTGGCGTCGAGGATTTCGAGCAGATCGCGCACCCAGCCGACTTGCCCGTCGGGCTGTACCCCGCCCTGCTTGTAGGCCCAGTGCGCGGCGAGCCCGTATTCGTTGGTGCGGTGCATCTCGTGCGTCTTGATCTGCACTTCGACGCGCATCGAATTGCGATAGATCAGCGCAGTGTGGAGCGAGCGGTAGCCGTTCATCTTGGGCGTGGAGACGTAGTCCTTGAACCGCCCGGGGATCATCTGCCAGGTCTGGTGCAGCACGCCCAGCGCCTTGTAGCAGTCCGCCGCACTGTCGGTCAGCACGCGGAAGGCCATGATGTCGGTGATCTGTTCGAAGCTGACGTGGCGTTCGGCCATCTTCTTCCAGATCGAGTACGGGTGCTTCTCACGCCCCGAAACTTCCACTTTCAGCCCCGCCTCGGCCAGCGCCTTCTTCACTTCCAGCGCGATGGCATCGACCTGCCCGCCCTCGTCGCTGCGGATCGCGGCGAGCCGCCCGGTGATGGTGGCATACGCCTCGGGCTCGAGCTGTTCGAACGCGAGCAGCTGCATCTCGCGCATGTATTCGTACATGCCCACGCGCTCGGCCAGCGGGGCGTAGATATCCATCGTCTCGCGCGCGATGCGCTTGCGCTTGTCGGTGCTCTTGATGAAATGCAGCGTGCGCATGTTGTGCAGCCGGTCCGCCAGTTTGACCAGCAGCACGCGCAAGTCCTCGCTCATCGCCAGCAGGAACTTGCGCAGGTTTTCCGCCGCGCGCTCGTTCTCGGTCAGCGTCTCGATCTTCGACAGCTTGGTCACGCCATCGACCAGCCGCGCCACGTCGGGGCCGAACAATCGCTCGATCTCCTCGATCGTGGCGAGCGTGTCCTCCACCGTATCGTGGAGCAGCGCGGTGACGACGGTGTCCTGGTCGAGCTTCAGCTCGGTCATCAGGCCCGCCACTTCGACCGGATGGCTGAAGTACGGATCGCCCGATGCGCGCTTCTGCGTGCCGTGGCGCTGGACGGTATAGACATAGGCGCGGTTCAGCACCGCCTCGTCCGCGTCCGGATCGTAGGCGAGCACGCGTTCGACAAGTTCGTACTGGCGCAGCATCTTGGGCCTAGATGGGCAGACCTGACGCGCAAGGGCAAGAGGCGATGCGTTCGGATGCGTGCTTTTGGCTCAGAAGCCGAAGAATGACCTCAAATCTCGATGAGCGGTTCGCGCGCGGCCGCATCCGGCGGCAGCAGCCCGGCATGGCGCGGATCGGGCAGGATTTCGACCGAGCGGGCAAAGGCGGTGAAGCCCTGCCGGATGTAGAACCCCAGCGCGCGCGGATCGTCGAGCGTGCAGGTGTGCACCCATACGCGGCCCACGGCGGGCATCCCGCCCTGCTGCGGCCGCCACGCCAGCTGCAGCGCACGCTTCATCAGCCAGCGGCCCAGCCCGCGCCCGGACGCCGCGCGGGTCAGCCCGAAGAACGCGATCAGGCATTCGCCCGGGGTGCGGAAATCGAGTTCGAGCATCCCGACCTCCATCCGCGCCGCATCGGTCACGACGAAGACTTCGACCGCCGGATCGTTGAGGATGGCGCCGAGCGCGACATCGTCCACCCGCAACCGCGAGGACCACAGCCACGGCGCGCCGATGGCCACGAACAACGCGCGGTACTTCGCCACATCCGGCGCCCGCCACCGCGCCATCTGCAGCGGCACGTCGGTTTCCGGCGACAACCGCCGCAGTCCCGCCGGCGGCACGGTCATCTCCAGCGCCGTCACGATGCACGCCAGATCGGCCGGATCGACCGCGTGGAACCCATGCGCCAGCGGAGGTCCGGTCACGTCCATCGGCCTATTTCGCCGCCGTTTTCTTGGCCTTGTGCTCGGCGAGCAGGCCATCGATCTCGACGATGCGCAGCCGCTCGGGCGTGTCACGCGGCAGGCCCTTGAGGCGGCACGTGGCCCACAACGCCTTGCGTTCGGATTCGAGCGCCTTGAGGTAGAGATCGGCCATCGGGGTTCCTTGTGCGCGCAGTTCCGGCGCAGCTTGCTTGGCGTTTAGCCGATTGCGGCGCGGGACAACAGCGATGCGACGAACATAAATCCGTCGCTCCAGCGCAAGCTGGAGCCTATCCGGGCTCGCCGCTGAACGCGGACTGGGTATCAACTAGGACAGCGTGGATGGGCCCCAGCCTGCGCTGGGGCGACGGAGATTAAACGATAGGGATTTGGGATTTCAGCGCGGATCGATATTGGCGAGACTGGATCACCCAGCCCGCTGAAAATAGACATTACGAATGACATTTCGCGCCTCGCAACTACGCCAATAGCACGCGATCAAGACGAGGTCGTTTCCCACCCTGTAATAAGGGCGTGAGCCTTCGCGAAATGTGTTGAATCCATAATCGCCCGGATGTTCGAACCGATATTCATCGCTCTTGCAGCCTTTGGAAATGGCTTCGCCATTCTGATAGGCCTTATCCTGACAATTCGCGGGCGCAGCATACTTTGCAGCCAAGATATGCGGGAATGGCTTTAACTTGTGGTTTGCCGAGGCCACCGCAGTGACGACCAATCCGGCACAAATCACCCAACTGAACGGATTCACATGTCGTTTTGGCGCTGGCGATTTGGTCATGAATTCAGCGCTTAAGACACTTCGGTTAATATCCCATCAACTCCAAACCGCCTCGGGCGGCAAACTCATCAGGATCGCGTCGATGTTGCCGCCGGTCTTCAGCCCGAACAATGTCCCCCGGTCATAGACCAGGTTGAACTCGGCATAGCGCCCGCGCCATTGCAGCTGGGTGAGCTTGTCCTCCGGCGTGAACTCCATCCCCATGCGCCGCCGCACCAGCCGGGGGTACACGTAGAGGAATGCCTCGCCCACGTCGCGGGTGAAGGCGAAGTTGGCGTCGAAGCCCGCGTCATCGGCGCATTCGAGGTGGTCGTAGAAGATACCGCCAACGCCGCGATGGACCTTGCGGTGGGGAATGTAGAAATAGTCGTCTGCCCACGCCTTGAACCGGTCGTAGTAATCGGCCCCGTGCGCATCGCACGCCCCCTTGAACGCGGCGTGGAACTCTGCGGTGTCGTCCGTGTAAGGGATTGGCGGGTTGAGATCGCCGCCGCCGCCGAACCACGCCTTGCTCGTCGTCAAAAACCGCGTGTTCATGTGGACGGCGGGCACGTGCGGGTTGGCCATGTGCGCGACCAGGCTGATGCCGGTGGCGGTGAAGCCGGGATTGTCCGCCGCCGCGCCGTGGATCGTGCCCGCGAATTCGGGGGCGAACGCGCCGCCCACGGTCGAGACATTGACGCCGACTTTCTCGAACACTTTGCCCTTCATCACCGCGCGCACGCCGCCTCCGCCATCGGTCACGGCAGCACCATCGGCCTCGCGGTCCCACGCGGTGTATTCGAACGCGGCATCGCTGCCCGCCTCGCGCTCGATCGCCTCGAACGCAGAGCAGATGCGGGTGCGCAAGGCTTCGAACCAGCTGCGCGCGCGCTCGGTCCTGGGGGTGGCGGGGTCGGTCCAGTCGGTCATCGCCCCAGCGCTTGCCAAAGGACGGGCGCTGCGGCAAGAGCGCTGCATGGTTCCCCTTTCGTTCGCACCGTTCGACTTTGCCGGGCAGGAATGGCTGCTGTCGCCCGGGCGCGCGCTGTACTGGCCGCGCGAGCGGGCGCTGCTGGTGGCGGACCTGCACCTCGAAAAGGCGAGCTTCTTTGCCCGCCATGGCCAGATGCTGCCGCCCTACGACAGCCGCGAGACGCTGGAGCGCGTGGCGCTGGCGATCCGCGCCACCGGTGCGCGGCGGGTGTTCTGCCTGGGCGACAATTTCCATGACAGCGCCGGGCCCGAACGGCTCGAACCGCATGCGGCGGGGATGCTGTCGGCGCTGACCCGCGCAACCGACTGGGTGTGGATCACCGGCAACCACGACGCTGGCCTGGGTGGTGAGGCGTACGGCGCGGCCGACAATCTCGCCGGCGGCACGCTCGCCGATGAGCTGGCCGTCGCGGGCGTGATCCTGCGTCACCGCGCGAAAGCGGGCGAGACCGCGCCCGAACTCTCGGGCCACTACCACCCCCGGCTGCGCGTGGACGTGCGCGGGCGGCGGATTGCGCGGCCATGTCTGGTGGTCGCCACGCCATCCACCGACCTTGCCGGCAACGACCGTGCGGACCACCGGGGCGGGCGGATGATCCTGCCCGCGTTCGGTGCGCTGACCGGGGGGATGGACGCCGGCGATCCGGCGATCCTTTCGGCCCTGCAGCCCGCGCGTGCGATCGACGCCTTTGTTCCCGCCGCCGGACGTCTGGCGCAGTTCCCGCTGTGGCGAGCGGCCGCCTGACGCGCCCGCAAACGCCCCGGCCCGCTTAGCGCTTTATCTGTGGCCGCTTTGTGATATGAGCGCGCCCAGTCAAGAGATTCCCGCCAGTCCCGAAATCGTTACGGAGAAAGACTTATAGCCCCCCCACCCCGGCGTATGATGACGCCCCCCGTCAAGAGCGGGCCACGCTTCAATACCATGATCACGTCCGACAAGGTCCGCGTGATCGATGAGAACGGCGAAAACATCGGTGTCATGTACACCCGCGAAGCGATTGCACAGGCAGCCGAAGTAGGGCTCGACCTGGTTGAGGTTTCGCCCAACGCCGATCCGCCGGTGTGCAAGTTCCTCGATGTCGGCAAGTTCCGCTACGAAGCGCAGAAAAAGGCCAACGCCGCGCGCAAGTCGCAGAAGACGCAGGAGATCAAGGAGATCAAGATGCGTCCCAACATCGATGACCACGATTACGATGTGAAGATGCGCAACGTGCTCCGCTTCATCGACGATGGCGACAAGGTCAAGATCACGCTGCGGTTTCGCGGGCGCGAACTGTCGCACCAGCAGCTGGGCATGAACCTGCTCAAGCGCGTGCAGGAAGATGTGGCCGAAGTGGCCAAGGTCGAAGCCTTCCCGCGCATGGAAGGCCGCCAGATGCTGATGGTGCTGGCGCCAAAATAACACGCTGCTATCGATACTTGCACAAGGCTGGCCTGCGGCACACCCGCCGGCTTCGCCTTGTGCGGTGTCGCAAAATCATTGCTGATAGTTAACATTCCGCTTTGCCCGCCGGTTCTATCTGGTAGGCTTGCGTCAAGTCCACCGACGGATTCGCGACGTTCCATCGTCCGCCATGTGCCTTCCCGCACAGTGGATCCGTCAGAATCGGGCAATAAACGGTCGTCGTTGATGTTTTTCACAGACCGGAGGCTTGCCGTGCGCAGGATCACGAAGTTCATACCAAAAGGGATCGTCCCCACGGGCAAGGCCGGTGTCATCGGCCTGACCGCGCTGCTGCTTGTTCCCGGCAGCCTGGCCTTGGGCGCCGATCACCTCGACCCGCCCGGCCGCACCGATGCGGCGGTCGATACCACGCCTGATGTGCCCGCCGACATTGCCGACGTATTCGCCTGGCACAGCAACGGCACGGTCAAGATCGCGATGACCTTCGCCGGGCCGCAACCGGTCGGTGCACCAATGTTCTATGACCGCAACGTGCTCTACAAGATCAACATTTCCAACGCCTTGCCCGCTGACACCGCCGACATCGTGATCAAGGCGCGGTTCGGCAAGGGATCGGGCGCGAACGACTGGGGGGTGCGTTTCGAAGGTATTCCCGGTGTCAACGGCACGATCGAGGGACCGGTGGAACAGACATTGGTCAAGGACGGGGTCAAAGCCCGCGTCGGCCTGTTCGACGAACCGTTCTTCTTCGACCTGATCGGCTTCCGCGAGACCAAGTCGCTCTCGACGATCCGCATCCGCAACGACCGCAACTTCTTCGACGGCCAGAACGACACCGCGATCGTGCTCGAAATTCCCGAGGCCAACTTCGGCACCAACCCCACGCCGCTGGGCATCTGGGGCCAGACTCTTCGCTTCGGAGGGCAGCTGTGATGAACACCAACCGTTTCAGCGCTTTGCGCCGCCCGCTGGGCCGCGCGATGTTCGCCGCCACGCCGCTGGCGCTGGCCATGATGCTCGCCGCCTGCGGAGACCAGGGTGCCGGCAGCATCGTCGTCGTGCCTGCGCCTGCGCCATCCACTTCGGCGCCCACCCCCACGCCGTCCACAACTGGCACTGCCGTGAAATACGATGTGCTGCCCTGCTTCAATCAGGTGATCCCGGGAACCGGCGGCCAGACGCCGCTGTCGGTGATCATCCCCGATACGCTCAAGCTCGACCTGACCAAGGCGTCCGGTTTCCCCAACGGCCGCACGCTGACCGATCCGGTGGTCGATGTCACGTTGGCGGTGCTGTTCCTTGACGTCAACGCCGGCGGGCAGAGCCCCAAGACGCTGGCCAACATCCCGCTCGATCCGCCCGGCAACGACCGGCCGTTCAGCCTGACCTTCCCGTACCTGGCGCCGCCGCAGGGCACGCCGGCGGTGGCCAGCGGCGTGGGCAGCAACTTCGACTTCCGCTCCGATGCGGACAGCGCCTACGTCAACGTCGATCGCATGGGCAACCCGGCGGTCGCCACCGCGCTGATCAGTTCGTCGATGAAGGCGGCGTACAACGATGCCAACCCGACCGTCGACGCCACCCAGAAGTTCGTCCCCGAAGAAGCATCCGAGCTGACCAAGCTGTTCGATGAAATCGGCGACGACCTGACCGGGCTCGGCCTGAAAATCTGCGCGAAGACATCGTGATGAACGGGCTGGCCACGCGGGGGACGTCCTGATGGCCAGTCTGGCGGGACCACCTCCCACCACGCGGCGGTTGCCCGCGTGGTGGCTGCTCCCGGCAGCGGCGCTGCTGGTGGCGGTGGGCGGGCTGGCGGAACAACGGTGGCACGACCATTTGCGTTCCGCCGATCCCGATCCGGTGACGATCCATCCGGGCTATGGTCCGGGCAGCTACAGCGTGGCGCTCGCGGCGGTCAACGTGCGGGTCGATGGCGCGCGCCAGCATCTTCTGCTCGGGCCCGGAGAATGGCTGCGGCTGGAGGCGCTGGGCCGCGCACTGATCGCGCGGTATCGGCTGACCGGCAGTTACGAGGACATGGCCGAATCGGACAAGGTACTTGATACCGCGATGGCCGCCGCGCCGTCTCCGGCGGGCCCTTCGCTGTCGCGCGCGGCGGTGTCGCTGCTGATCCATCGCCTGCCTGCGGGCGAAACCGCGCTGGCCCGGTTCGATGCGCAGAAGCAGGCGTCGGGCGACGACGAGATCGCCGAAGCGACCGCGCTGCGCGGCGATATCGCGATGCAGCGCGGGCAATTGCAGAACGCCGCCGATCACTACACCGCCGCCGCCAAGCTGACCGACAGCCCCGGCATCGTGCTGCGGCGCGCGATGCTGGCCCAGCGCACCGGCGACCGCGAGACCGCGCGCAAGCTGGTCGATCCGCTGCTTGCGGCCAAGCGCCAGTCGCCCGGCCTGCTGACCGAAGTGGCGTTGCAGCGCGCCGGCATCGCCTATTCGCAGGGCGACTGGCAAACCGCGGGCCTGTGGGTGCGCGAGGCCGACCGCGTGTTTCCCGGTCGCTGGCTGAGCCAGGCCTATCTGGCACAGCAGCTGGCGGTGGAGGGCAAGACCGACGCCGCCGCAAAGCTGTACACCCAGATCGCCACCCGCACGCAGGCGCCCGAAGTGATGGACGCGCTGGCGCACCTGCTGCGCCTGCAGGGCCGCGCTGCCGAAAGCCGCGCATGGGCGAGCCGCGCCGGAGCGATCTGGGACGCGCGGATGAAACTGCTGCCCGAAGCCGCCGCCGCGCACGCGGTGGAACACGAACTGGCGGTCGGCGATCCGCAACGCGCACTCGGCTGGGCCCGCGACGATGTGGCGCGCCGTCCCTATGGCCAGACCATCGGGCTGTATGTCCGCGCGCTGCTGCTCACCGGCAACCCCGCCGAAGCGCTGCGCTGGATCGAGCGGGCCAAGGCGCAAGGCTGGCGCACCGGGCTCATGGCGCTGCAGGAAGCCGAAACGCTCGAGGCGCTGGGCCGCACCGACGATGCCGCGGTGGCGCGCAAGCAGGCGCTGCGGCTCAACCCGCACATCGCCGACCCCGCCGCGCTGTATGTGTGGTTTGGCCACGACTGATCGAACATAGATGCATTCGATTGCCAAATCGATGCCTGCTTGCACAGTCGAGATAATCTTACGATTGTCAGGAACCAATATTCGGCTGCGCGCTTGGAAACATGAGAAGATTAACGGCAGATAAATAAATTTGCATCCGGTCGAGGTCGCTCGCCGTATCTCCCACGTCTAGCAAGGGGATTGTCATGCAAAGACCGACCAGTCGCTTCATCAAAGCCGGAGGGGGTGGCATCGCCGCCGTCGCTGCTTTGCTTCTGGTGACGGGCCAAGCCGCCCGCACCGCCGACCACCTCGATCCGCCGGCCCGCACCGATCCGGCAGTCGATTCCACGCCCGATACACCCGCCGACATTGCCGACGTGTTCACCTGGTATGACGCCACCAACGTCAACTTCGTGATCACCTTCGCCGGGCCGAGTTCGCCGACGCAGCCCGCGTTCTACGATCGCGATGTGCTCTATACGCTCAACCTCTCGACCCAGAAGGCGGGAACCACTGCCGACATCCCGATCACCTTCCGCTTCGGCAAAGGTGCGGGCGCCAACGATTTCGGCATCCAGGCCAGCGGCATTCCCGGCGTGACCGGCACGCTGGAAGGACCGGTCGAATCCACGCTGACCAAAAGCGGGGTCAGCCTGCGCGCCGGGCTGTTCGACGATCCGTTCTTCTTCGACCTCCAGGGGTTCAAGGACACCAAATCGACCGGCACGCTGATGTTCAACAAGACGCGCAACTTCTTCGACGGCAAGAACGACACCGCCATCGTGCTGTCGATCCCGCGCGCCAACTTCACCACCAGCAACATCAGCGCGTGGTTTACCACCGCTCGCTTCGGAGGGCAGCTGTGATGGAACACCGTAACGCAACCGCCCGCGCCGCGCTTCGCCGCGCCGCCTTGCTGCTCGCGCCGCTGGCCCTGCCTTTCGCGCTCGGCGCGTGCGGCGGGGACTACAACATGAGCGGCGTCGTCGTCATGCCCAGCCCGACACCGACCCCCACGCCAACCCCCACACCGACGCCGACCGCCACCGGCGCAAGCTACGATGTGAGCGCCTGCCTCAGCCAGGTCATCCCCGGCACCGGCGGCGCAACGCCGGCCTCGCTGGTGGTGCCCGATGTGCTGAAGCTCGACTTCACCCAGCCGTCGGGCTTTCCCAACGGGCGTCAGCTGGCCGATCCGGTGGTGGACGTAACGCTCGCCGTGCTGCTGCTCGACGTCAACGCGGCGGGACAGAGCCCGGCGACGTTCGCCACCCTGCCGCTCAATCCACCGGCGAGCGACAAGGCACCCTCGGCTACGTTCCCGTTCCTGGCGCCGCCGCAGGGCACGCCGCAACTGGCCAGTGGCACCGGCACGGGGTTCAACTTCCGCACCGATGCGCCATCGGCCTACGTGCGGGTGGATCGGATGGGGATGCCCGCAGTCGCCACGGCGCTGATCGGCAGCGCCATGAAGACCGCCTACAACGACGCCAACCCGTCCGATGATGCCGCGGGCACCTTCGTCCCCGAGCTCAAGGCCACTTTGACCACGCTGACCAACGAGCTGGGCGATGACCTGACCGGACTGGGCTTGAAACCCTGCGCCAAGCCGAACTAGCAAGGACCGAACCAGGACCGTTTCGTCCGCCGGTGCCGGACCGGTTGCCTTCCATGGCAACCGGTCCGGCACCGGATGTCCTTTTCGCAGGAGCCCGGCGCTTGCATCGATCGACCGGTATTCGCCTGCTCGCCGCCATCGCCGCGCTGTTGCTGGGCGTGACGCTGTGCGGGCCGGCGGCGGCGCACCTCACGCCCAATTCGGAAATCCGGCTCGATTTCAGCCCCGGCTCGGTCGCCGCCGACATCGTCGTGCCGCAAAGCGAGTTCGGCTATGCCACCGCGCTGCCGACCGACAATTCGCCCGCCAGCCTTGCGCAAGCGCAGCGCTATCTCGAACGCAACGTCGCGGTGATCGCGCCCGACGGGCGGCACTGGGCGCTGACCATCGACAAGATCGAATTTGCCGAGATCATCGGCCCGCCCGATCTGCACGCCACCGCGCACATCACCCCCCCGCCGGGCGCCACCGACCGCCGCTTCACTTTCGAATGGCACGCATTGACCCGCGAAGTGCCAACGCATTTCGCGCTGCTGGTGATCGGCGAGGATCTGGCCGGGCACACCACCGGCGGCCGCGAACTGGTCGGTGCGCTCACCGCCGCGCGGCCGCTGCTCAGCGTCGATCGCGGCACGCCGAGCAGCCTGCGCCTGCTGGTCAACGCGTTGCGGCTGGGCGCGCAGCACATCGCGGGCGGGCATGACCACTTGCTGTTCCTGCTGGCGCTGCTGCTGCCCGCGCCGCTGCTGGCGGCGGGATACGCCGGGCCGGGCCGGTGGAGCGGCCGCTGGGGTGGCCCGCGCCCGTCGCGCGACACGCTGCGGCGGCTGGCGCTGATCGTCACCGCATTCACTTGCGGGCACAGCCTGACGCTGATCGCGGCCGCCCTGTTCAGCGCGCACCTGCCCGCGCCGCCGGTCGAAGCGGGGATCGCGCTGTCGGTGCTGATCTCGGCGGTCCACGCGGGCAAGCCAATCTTTCCGGGGCGCGAGCCGCTGGTCGCGCTGCTGTTCGGGCTGGTGCACGGGCTGGCTTTCGCCACGGTGATTTCCAACTTCGGACTTGATGCGAGCACCCGCGCCATCGCCATCCTCGGCTTCAATCTGGGGATCGAGGCGGTGCAGCTGCTGGTGGTGCTGTGTGCGCTGCCCGCGCTGCTGTTTGCCGCCAATTCCAGCCACTACACCCCGGTGCGGGTGACGCTGGCGACGCTGATCGGGATCGCTGCGGCAGTGTGGCTGGTCGAACGCGTCAGCGGCACCACCACCCCGCTGTCCGCCGCGTTCGAGGTGGCGATCCCGTGGTGCTTTGCCGCAGTCGTTGCCGCCTCGGCTTTGGTGCTGCTGCGCTCCGCCGTGTTGCGCCTGCCTGCGAGGGGGCTGGCCAGGCCGGTCTAGACAGGTTACAATTGCAACCATTACGGCATGCCTTGCGTGCCGCCCTCCCCTGTTGCGGATACCCCTGCCATGACCGACCTGCCCACGTCCCGCCGCCTGCCCAAGGCGAAGATCGAAACGCTCGGCGGCCGCCCGCTGAAGCCATCGACGCTGATGATGGGCCACGGCTATGATCCCACATTGTCCGAAGGCGCGCTCAAGCCGCCGATCTTCCTGACCTCGACGTTCGCGTTCCCCAGCGCCGCCGACGGCAAGCGCCACTTCGAGCAGCTTACCGGCAAGCGCCCCGGCGACGCGGCGGGCCTGGTCTATTCGCGCTTCAACGGACCCAACCAGGAAATCCTCGAGGACCGGCTCTCGGTGTGGGACGGGGCGGAGGATTCGCTGGTGTTCTCCAGCGGCATGTCGGCCATCGCCACGCTGCTGCTGGCGTACTGTTCGCAAGGCGACGTGATCGTCCATTCGGGCCCGCTGTATGCCGCGACCGAAAGCTACATCGCCAAGATCCTGTCGCGGTTCGGCATCGGCTATGTCGACTTTCCCGCCGGCGCCACGCGCGATGAACTCGACGCGGTGATCGAGCAGGCGCAGGACCTCGCCGCCCAACAGGGTGGCAAGATCGCGATGATCTACCTCGAAAGCCCCGCCAACCCGACCAACGCGCTGGTCGACATCGAAGCGGTCGCCGCCGCGCGCGACGCGGTGCTGGGTGAGGATGGCGCCGCCGCCACCCCGATCGCGATCGACAATACCTTCCTGGGACCGCTGTGGCAGCGCCCGCTCGATCATGGCGCGGACATCGTGGTCTATTCGCTGACCAAGTACGCGGGCGGACACTCCGATCTTGTCGCGGGCGGCCTGTCGGGCGGGCAGCGCTGGATGGACCCCGTGCGATCGTTGCGCAACACGATGGGCACGATCTGCGATCCCAACACCGCGTGGATGCTGTTGCGCAGCCTGGAAACGCTGGAACTGCGCATGACCCGCGCGGGCGAGAATGCCGAGAAAGTCTGCGCGATGCTGAAGGACCATCCCAAGGTTGCGGGGCTGGGCTACCTCGGCCTTAACTCCGACGCGCGCCAGCAGGACATCTTCGCGCGCCATTGCACCGGCGCGGGCAGCACGTTTTCGCTGTTCATCAAGGGCGGCGAGGCGGAAAGCTTCGCGTTCCTCGACGCGCTGCGCATCGCCAAGCTGGCGGTGAGCCTGGGCGGGACAGAGACGCTCGCCAGCCACCCGGCGGCGATGACGCATCTGTCGGTGCCCGATGCGCGCAAGGCGATGCTGGGCATCACCGACAACCTGGTGCGCATCTCGATCGGCATCGAGGATCCCGACGACCTGATCGCGGACTTCGAGCAGGCGCTCTCGATGGTCTGACGCCCTCACCCGCTGGACAAGCACGGCGCGCCGGTCCACCATCCGGGCGGCGGATTTCCGGGGGTCTTACGGGTTGGGCAAGAACGGATCGACGTTCGCGAACGAGGCGAACACCGTGCTGGGTTCGCCGCAGCGACTGCTGGCCGGAACGCTGGTCTATGTGCTGGTGGTGTTCCTGGCCGCCACGGTGGGCTACATCGCGGCGGGCTGGCCGCCGGGCGATGCCGCCTACATGGTGCTGCTTACGATCTTTTCGGTCGGCTATGGCGAAGTCCGGCCGCTCAACACCGATTACCTGCGGCTGCTGACCGCCGTGACGATCGTGCTGGGCTGCACCGGCATGATCATCCTCACCGGTGCGCTGGTGCAGGTGTTCACGCTTTTTCAATTCCGCAGGCTGCTGGGGACCGACCGCATGATGAACGACATCGAAAAGCTTGAGGATCACGTGATCGTGTGCGGCTATGGCCGCATCGGCGTGCAGCTGGCCAAGGCGCTGCACGAGGCGCGGCGCGGGTTCCTGGTGCTCGAACGCAGCGCCGAAAAGGCGGCGGAAGCGCGCGCGCACGGCTTCCTGTGCCTGGTCGGTGAGGCGACGGACGAGGACGTGCTGAAGCTGGCGGGCGTGATGCGCGCCAGCGTGCTGGCGACGGTGCTGCCCGACGATGCCGCCAACGTGTTCATCACGCTGTCCGCCCGCAACCTCAACCCGTCGATCGAGATCATCGCGCGCGGCGAGGCGCCGACCACCGAGAGCAAGCTGTTCCACGCCGGCGCGACCGAAGTGGTGCTGCCCACGCACATCGGCGCCGAACGCATCGTCGAGCTGATCCTCTACCCCGCGACCAGCAACGTCATGACCGATTCCGCGCAGATGTCGGAGATGAAGCGCAGCCTGCACGATTTCGGGCTCGATCTCGAAGTGGTCGAGGCCAGGCCCGATGGCGCGCTGACCGGCGAAAGCGTCGGCGACGCCGAGCGCCGCTCGAACGGCGGATTCTTCATCGTCCAGATCGACCGCGCCAACGGCCAGTCGATCGCCCACCCCGGCGAGGATGTGCGCATCGAACCCAATGACACCGTGCTGCTGGTGGTGCGTGGCAGCCGCCTGGCCGCCGGCGCGCTGTTCTCCGAACCCGCCCGGCCGATGCGCATGGGGCGGGCGTAACGCGCATCCGCTGCATGTCGTGGCCGGGTTGACCGGCTTTCCGGCGGTTCAGGACCGATCGGTCGCAAGGTCCGAAGCAACTATCGCATAGAACCGCTCGGGTGGTTGCCAGCGATCCGCGAGGTGCTTCTCTCCCCAACGCGCGAGTTCCTGGACGACCGGCAACAAGTCCGCACCCTTCGGCGTCAGGCGGTAGGCCCCCCGGATCGAGCCCTGCCGCACGCGGTCGGCGACGATCAGGTCACAGGCTTCCATCCGCGACAGACGATCGGACAGAATGTTGGTCGCGATCCTTTCCGGCTGACGCGCGAGATCGGAATAACTCGTCGCGCCCATCATCATCGAGCGCAAGATCACCAGCGTCCATTTGTCGCCGACAAGATCGAGCGCCGAAGCAATCGGGCAGCCGGAGCGAAAGTGCTTCATATCTCCTCGATGGATTCTAACTTGCAAAATGCAAGAACAAAATCGATGATCAGGCAACGATTCGGAAGGGGAACATTGCGATGCTGCCGATTACGACCTTGCTGGCCGCGCTTGCTGCGGTGGCCCTCGTCGGCCTCAGCTTTTCGGTAAGCCTGAAGCGGATGAAAGCGGGAACCGATATCGGCACGGGCGACGATCCGGGCCTGCTGCGCCGCATCCGTGCCCAGGGCAACTTTGTGGAATACGTTCCGCTGGCGCTGATCCTGTGTGCTCTCGCCGAATTTCGCGGAGCCTCGCCAGCCGCGCTCTGGACATTGGCGGGGCTGTTGGTGGTGGGGCGCGCAGCGCATGCCACAGGAATGCTGTCGGGCTCAACGCCGCTGCGGGCCATCGGCATAATGGCCACGTACGGAGCGTTGCTGACCGGCGCCGTCGCAGCGCTTTCGGCCTGATCGCCCGTTTGCCCGGTCGGCAGACGAGGGGCGCGGGACGGACGGGAAGAACCGTAACGCGGGTTGGGTAACCCCGGCGTTGCCCGCTACCCGTGCGCGCCGAAGTGGTTGGCGATGGCCACCGCGATGCGCAAGTTCAGCGCCTGCGCGCGTTCGATCGGATCGATGAACCGCGCGCGGATCGCGCCGTAGTCTTCCGCGCCATGGTCGGGATAGTCGCTCGGCTCGTCCACGCTGAAGTCGGTCACCTCGGGCTCGACCACCGGATAGGCGCGGCGCAGTTGCGCCAGCGCATCGTCGACGCGTAGCGACAGCACCATTTCCAGCACGTCGTCGCGGCTGACGTCGTTGCTGCGCGAGAACGGCGGCACCTGTACCGAGCGCAGGAACATGTGCATCAACAGGCACAACCGCAGCGCCTGCAGCAGCGCGATCGTGCGGCGTTCGTCATCGGCGGTGCGATAGCCCTCGTCGGGTTCGGCCGGGACCAGCGCCAGCAGGCGGTGCAGCTTCATCCAGTCCACCCGCAGCCGCGACACCAGCCGCCGGAAAACGCCCGCGCGATCATCCTTGGTGAGGTATTCGGCCAGCGCGAGGCAGGCGGATTCCAGCTGCGTCTCGGTGCCGCGATAGGGGCGGCTGGCCCAGTAGGCGGAGTTGAACAGCTCGCCATGCGCGGCCACGGTCTTGATCGACGCCAGCCCGTTGGCGGCGCGAAGCAGGCGCACCAGCTGGCGGCCGCGCCCCGAGCGGCCGAGCAGTTCGGCGATCGCTTCCGCCTCCTCGCCCGCCGCCGTGCCCGCGCCGGCGATGATGTTGACCGGATAGCCCAGCTGCTGGAGGATGGCGTTGTGCGGGATCGCGCGGATCTGGCGCAAGCTCATCGTGCGGTCGCCGCCAAGGTCCGACTGGCGGCGCGACACGCGGCTGCCGGTGACTTTCAGCAAGCCCAGCCCGAACGCGGTGACCGCGCGCGAATAGGTCGCGCTCTCGAGGAAATCGCGCTGCACCCGGCGGATCGAGCGGTAGAAATCGAGGCTTAGGTCGGTGCGGTCGTAGAACGGGTCCTGGCCCGTCTCGACCGCCAGCGCCTGTTCGGCCTCGACGATGCGCGCCAGCGTGGCGAGCGCGAGGTCGGGGCTGCGGAAGAACAGGTAGCCGTCGCCGCCCTGGAAGCTCGCCTCCGGTTCCAGCGGGATGCCCGCCTTGGTGAACCGCCCGCGCGCCCAGCGGCTCAGCGGCCACGACAGCCGGTCGGAAAATCCGGCAGGATGCGCCCCGCGACCCATCGATTCGCCGTGGGTGTTGAACACCAGCGCGGCGACGTCGGTCAGCCCGTTGGCCTTCATCGCCTCGGCCAGCCGGCCTTGCAGCCGCTCGATCGCCAGCGCTGCGGGCAATTGCCCGATGAACCGCCCGGCGTCGGAAAAGCCCGTCTGGATCGCCACACGCCCGCGCACCCGCGCGTAATCGCGGTAGGCCTGCTCGCTCAGCAGCGCCTCGAGGAAGCGGCCGCCGTGTTCCAGCGCGGTCTCGGTCTCGAACAGCGGCGAGACGTCGACTTTGTCCTCGATCCCGAACAGCCGCGCGAAATACAGCGCGGCGAGCACGGTCTGCGGCTGCTCGCATTCGGCGATCAGCATGCGGATCGGCGCATCGGCATCGATGTGGTGGAGGATCTGCGCCATCGCCAGGAACTGGCGCAGCGCGGTGGACGTCTCGATCGCCAGCGTGGCGAAGTTGATGCGCAGCGGCGTCACGTTGGCCAGCAGCTCGCGCAGTTTCGACAGCGCCCCCTTGCTGCCAAGGTCGAGCGTGCCCTCGGGGTCGATCCGGCGGCGCAGCGCATTGTGCAACTGCGAGGAATTGACGCGGAAGTGGATCCAGCCCAGCCCCAGTCCGTCGGCGCGCATCGCGGCGGCCAGCCCGGCCAGCGCAATGCCCGTTTCGCCCGCGCCGACCGCGTCGGCTTCCAGCCGTTCGATCAGCGGGGTCAGGCTGAGCAGCTTGGCCGGATCGTCCTGCGTCAGCTGGTTGGCCGCAACCGACATCGCCGCAGGATCGTCGAGCGGAACCGCGAACAGCCCGGCCATGGTCGCGCTGTGCGCCTGCGCCGCCTCCAGCGTGGCGACGAGCGGATGACCGGCGTCGATGGAGCGCAGCGTGGCGGCATAGCTATCCAGCCGTTGCGCCTTTTCGCGCAGGCGGAACGACAGGCTGGTGGTCCAGCCGATATCGGTGCGGCCGTCCATGTCATAGCCGACCCAGGTGGCGAAGCGGAACGGCAGCGGACGGAAATCGTGCCAGCGCTTGGGCCAGCGCGTGCGCGCGTGCGTCAGCAGCGCGGTGTTGATCGCGTCGCGCGCGGCGGCGGCGCGGGCGATCGCGGCGGAGACTTCGGCATGCTCGAACTCGAGCGTGATCTTGGGCCCTTCAGCGCTGGCATCGCACACCGCGACTTCGGCGGCGTCGCCCGCGGTCACGGCGGCGGCGACCGCGTCGGACTGCGCGGGGCTGAGCAGGAACGTGGGGTGCGCGGTGAACACCGCGTGCATCAGCGGGCGTTCCCAGCGCGCGCGGAACGCGTCGAACCCGTCCTCCTCGTTCAGCAGCCCTTCGATCCGCGCGATGTTTTCACCCGCATCGGTCGGCGCGACCAGCCGGCGCAGGCGCCGGGCGCGGCTGCGCAGCGCCTCGCACTCCAGATCGGCGACGATGGCCTCCATGGCATCGAGCCCGAACGGGCCGTCCGCACCCGGCCCGCCTTCGAGTTGACGCGACAGGTCGTGGCTGAGCTGGAACACCGGGTTGAACAGCGGGGTTTCGGCAGTCCGAGCGTGCAGGTCCTGCAACCGGTTGCGCAGTTCGTCGACGGTGCGCATCGGGCCGCTCATGAGCGGAGTGCCACGGCGGCGCGGGCAGCGGCCTCGATCGCCGCCTCGTCGGGCACGCCCTTGGGTACGACCCAGCTGCCGCCGACGCACAGCACTTTGTCGAACGCCAGCCATTCGGGTGCGGTGGCCACCGTGATCCCGCCGGTGGGACAGAACAGGCACTGGTGGAACGGCCCGGCGAGCGCCTTCAGCGCGGGCAATCCGCCCGAGGTCGAGGCGGGGAAGAACTTGAAGTGGGTGAGCCCCAGATCCATGCCGCGCATGATGTCGCCCGCCGTCGCAGTGCCCGGCAGGAACGGAATGCCGCTGGCGACCGCCGCCTTGCCCAGCGGCTTGGTCAGCCCCGGCGAGACGATGAATTCCGAGCCCGCGTCGATCGCGCGCGACAGGTCATCGGGGTTGTTGACCGTCCCCGCGCCGACAATCGCGCCGTCCACCGTCTTCATCGCCCGGATCACGTCGAGCGCGGCGGCGGTGCGCAGCGTCACCTCCAGCACGCGCAAGCCGCCTGCCACCAGCGCGCGCGCCACCGGAATGGCGTGGGCCACATCTTCTATCACCAGCACCGGGATCACCGGAGCCGTCCGCATGATGGTCTCGACAAGCTTCATCGCGGGGGCTCCTTGGCGCTCGGGGCGGAGGGGGAGCGCGCAGCCTATCGCGATTCGTCCGATTGTGCACCTGCTAAGAACCCGTGCGCACCTGCCGCATAGCTATGCGCGTCGCGCGGCGTACGGCGGCGTCCGGACCGTTGGTTTTCAGAGGCTTGGCGTTGTTCAGACCGCCGAACTGAAGCTGCGGACCTCGCTGCGGTAGCTGTCGAACACCGCTGCGATCGAGCGGGCATAAGCCTGCGATCCGCGCTGGAGGATAACGCGGTTCGCATCGAGTCGCACCAGATCGTGCGCAATGAACGGCGCGAGCCGGCCGGCGACCGTGTCGAGCAGCGCGGCCTCGACCGTCGCATCGCCCCGGCACAACAGCGCCTCGATCACCGCGCCGCGCGCGCGATCGTCGGCGCTGCGTTCGATCCCGCGCGTTCCCGACAGCCGCCCCGCCGCGGTCGCCGTGCGATAGGGGCCGGCGTTCTTGTCGTTCTGCACGAACAGGCCGGGGAACGCGCTGATCGCCGAAGCACCCAGCCCGATCAGCACCGGCGCGGGATCGTCGGTAAACCCCTGGAAGTTGCGCCGCATCGTGCCCGCCGCGCAGGCGCGGGCCAGCCCGTCGTCGGGCAGCGCGAAATGATCGAAGCCGATCGCGCGATAGCCTGCCGAGGTCAGGTGCGCGTGGCCTTGCGCCGCCATGCGGAAGCGCGCCCGCTGGTCGGGCAGGTTGCGCGCATCGATCCGCGCCTGCCGCGCGATCAGGTGCGGGACATGGGCATAACCGAACAGCGCGACGCGATCGGGCGCCATGGCGATGCTGCGGTCGATGGTGTCGGCCAGCACCGCGTCGTCCTGCCCGGGCAGCCCGTACATCAGGTCGAAGTTCAACGAACGGACGCCCGCGCGACGAAGGCCGTCGACCGCGCGGGCGATGGTTGCGGCAGGCTGCACGCGCCCGATAGCCTGCTGCACGCCTGGATCGAGCGTCTGCACGCCCAGGCTCGCCATCTCTATGCCGATGCCGCGGATGGCGGTGAACCAGTCGGCATCAAGGCTGCGCGGATCGAGCTCCAGCGACAGCACCGGTGCGTCCAGCCGCAAGTTGAGCACCAGCCGGTCGATCAGCCGCACGAAATCGGTCGGCGCGATCGCGTTGGGACTGCCGCCGCCGAACGCGATGCGCGACACGCGCACCGACGAATCGAGCTCACCCGCGACCAGTTCGATCTCGCGGTGCAGCGCCTCGAGGTAATGGGCGAGCCGCTGCGTGCGGTTGGCGGCACCGGTGTTGCAGCCGCAGTACCAGCAGATCCTGTCGCAATACGGAATGTGCAGATACAGCGAGACCGGGCCGCGCAACGCGCGCAGCCCCGCCAGCTGCGCGGGTGCGAAATCGTCGTCGCGAAATTCGGCGGCAGTGGGATAGCTGGTGTAGCGCGGCACCGCGCGTTCGAGCAGATCCGGGTAATAGGCCCAGCCCGCGAACGTCTCCGGCTCCGCTGCCCGATCAGGTGACACCTCAGGCGACATCGTCGTCCTCCTTGGTGCAGCAGCCTAGGTCGCCCGAGCGCTTGCGCATTGCGATATGACAAATCTTGGCGCAGCAGGTGCCGTCGTCGCGCGCGGGCTGGCGCAAGGGCAGCACGGGCAGCCGCAACGTGACCACGCGGCCACCGGCATGATCGCACAGCGGCACCAGCAGCACTTGCGCGCCGCTGGCCGGGGTCGGCGCGGCGATCTGCACCAGCGCGAGCGCGCCCAGCCCGCCGAGCAGCTTGCGTTTCACGGCAGGTCGTCCTCATCGATCAGGATGCGCGCCGCCGCGCCGTCGAGGTCGCTGAACTGCCCGCGCCGCAGCGCCCAGAAGAACGCGGCGAGGCCGAGCAAACCCATGCCCAGCGCGATCGGGATGAGGATGGCGATGCCGGTCATGGTCGTGGCCCGGTCATTTCGGCAGCCGCGCCAGCCGCAGCGAATTGGCGACCACCACCAGCGAGCTGATCGACATCGCCGCCGCCGCGATCAGCGGGTTGACCTTGCCCAGCACCGCCAGCGGCACCGCGCAGAAGTTGTAGCCGATCGCCAGCGCGAAGTTCTGCCGCACCACGCGCCCGGTGGCGCGCGCGGTGGCGATGGCGCGCGGCAGCGCCAGCAGCGAATCGCCGGTGAACACCACGTCCGCCGCCTGCCGCCCGACGTCGCTGGCGCTGCCCGGCGCGATCGAGGCGCTGGCGGTGGCAAGCGCGGGTCCGTCGTTGAGCCCGTCGCCGACCATCAGCACTTTCCAGCCGACGCGCTGAAGTCGCAGGATCGCCTCGCGCTTGTCGGCGGGCGAGGCGGCGGCCTGCGCGGTCAGCCCGGTCTCGCGCGCGATCACCGCGACCGAGGGCACGGTATCGCCCGACAGGATCGAGCAGCCGATGTTGAGTTGGTCGAGCCGCTTCAGCGCCTCTGCCGCGTCGGGGCGCAGCCGGTCGGAAAAGCCGATCAGCCGCGTCGGACGCCCGGCGATCGCCAGCGCCACGGCGGTGCCCGTGGCATAGCTCGGCCGGCCCAGCGTGACCACCGGCGCAGGCCCGCCGTCGTCCGCGCCTTCGGGCCAGGTGCCGCCGATGCCCCAGCCGGGTTGCTCGACCACGCCCGCCAGCACCGCCCCGCGCACCCCGCGCGCCGCCAGCGCGCGCGCCAGTCCCAGCGAAATCGGGTGGCGGCTGTGGCTCGCCAGCGCCAGCGCGACCGAGGCTTCGGCGGGCGACAGCGCATCGATCGCGGCGGCGTCGGGCGTCGGGCGGCCCAGCGTGAGCGAGCCGGTCTTGTCGAGCAGCGCGCGGTCGATCTCGGCCAGCCGTTCCAGCGCGGACCCGTCCTTGACCATGATCCCGCGCTTCATCAGCGCCCCGGCGGCGACCACTTGCGCCACGGGCACCGCCAGCCCCAGCGCGCACGGGCAGGTGATGATCAGCACGGCGATGGCGATCACCAGCGACTGGTGCCACCCCGCGCCCGCCACCAGCCAGCCGACCAGCGTCAGCGCCGCCAGCACATGCACCACCGGCGCATACAGCCGCGCGGCGCGATCGGCGATCCGCACATAAGTCGATCGCGATTGCCCGGCGGCCTCCATCAGCGCGGCGATCTCGGCCAGCGCAGTGCCGCGCCCGGCGGCGGTCACCCGCACATCGACCGGAGCATCGATGTTGAGCATCCCCGCCAGCACCGCCGCGCCCGGGCCTGCCGGAACCGGCGCGCTTTCCCCGGTGAGCAGCGACTGGTCGAAGCGCCCCTCGCCCGTCACGATCTCGCCATCGGCGGCCAGCCGCTCGCCGCTGGCGACGCGCATGACCATGCCCGGCAGCAGCGCCCGCGCCTCGACCCAGCCGGTTTCCCCGTTGGCGGCGATCACGGTCGCGCCCGCCGGTGCCTGGCGCAGCAGCGCATCGACGCCCGCGCGCGCCTTGTCGCGCATCGCCGCATCGAGCGCGCGGCCCGCGAGCAGGAACAGCAGCAGCATCAGCGTACCATCGAACCACGCGTCGTGCCCGCCGGTGATCGTCTCGTACAGCGACAGCCCGGTGGCCAGCGTGACCCCGATCGAGATCGGCACGTCCATGTTGGTGCGCCCGCGCCTGAGCGCGCCCAGCGCCGAGGCGAAGAACGGGCGCCCGGCAAACACGATCGCAGGCACGCCGATCGCGGCGGACAGCCAGTGGAACAGCGCGCGCGTCGCGCCGTCCGCCCCCGACCAGATGCTGACCGACAGCAGCATCACGTTCATCGCGGCAAACCCGGCCACCGCCAGCGGCGCGAGCAGCGGGCGCACGGCGGAGACGGGTGGTGTGCTCGCCTCGCGCGGCTGCGCCTCGAACCCGGCGGCGGCGAGCGCGGCGACCAGTTCGGGCGTAGCGAGGGCCGGATCGTGATCGACGCCCACGCTGCGCGCGGTGAGGTTGGCGCGCGCGGCGTGGACTCCCGGCAGCGCGGACAGGCCGCGCTCGATCTTGGCCATGCAGCCCGCACAGTGCATCGCCGGCACCGCCAGCTCGCTGTGCGTCCACGCGGGGTTGGCGGTCCGGGCGGCGGTCATGAAATGTCGCCGACCGTGCGCCACGTGCGGCCGTGGCTGACCAGCGTCAGGTGCAGCCGCCAGCGGCCTTGCGGCAGCCGCGCCGAATAGGTGCCCGGCGCATATTCGTGGAACGCCATCGGCACATCGGGGCGCTGGCCCAGCGGATGTTCGGCCAGGCCCTGCAGGGTCGCGCCCACGATCGGCTTGCCCGTGCGATCGACCGGCTGGACCACCGCCTCGCCCATCGCGCCGCGCGCGATCGTCACCTTCCAGCCCAGCGCTTCCTCGGCGCGGGCCTCATCCAGCCAGCCGTTGAACTTCTGGCTGGCGACATAGCTGTTTTCCACCACCGTGCCGCCGAAGGTGGAGATGGCAAAATGCGCCAGGGTAAAGTCCACCCCAATCACCACCGCGAAGAACGCCACGATCATCATCGCGGCGTGGCGTCCGGTCAGCGGTCCGGTGGTGAACGCGCGGATCATGCCGAACCGGCGGGCCCTGACGGTCATGGTGCGTCTCCCTGCGAGGTGGTGAAGCTGGTGTCGCGGCGCGCGCCGCCGCCTTCGCTGTCGAGCGCACGCAGCACCATGCCGAAATGCTGCGGCACGGCGTGCGCGCGGTCGGCCACGGCATAGACCCGCACGGTGCGCGTGGCGTCGGCGGGGACGGCGAGTTCCAGCACGCGGGTCGCGGCGGCAGCATCCATCTCGTCGTCATACAGCGCACCGCCGGGCAGGCCATCGAGCGCCAGAGTCATCCGGCGCGGGCGGTCCTCCATGTTGCGCAGCTTGATCGTGTAGCCGTTGCGCACCGAGCCGTTGCTCAGCGTCACGAACTGCGGGTTGCGGTCCTTGGCCACCGACACGTCGATCCGGGTGCGCGCGCCGAGCATGAACAGCATCGCCAGCCCGAGCGCGGACCACACGCCGAGATAGACGAGCATGCGCGGGCGCAGCAGCGTGCGCAGGATCGGCGTGGGTGCCTCACCACGTTTTTCCCGCACCGCATCGTCGAGCGTGGCGTAATCGATCAGCCCGCGCGGACGCCCGGTCTGCACCATCGCCCGGTCGCAGGCATCGATGCACAGCCCGCAGGTGATGCAGCCGATCTGCGGCCCTTCGCGGATGTCGATGCCGGTGGGGCACACCGCGACGCACTGCAGGCAATCGATGCAGTCTCCCAGCTTCTCGGCACCCAGCTTGGCATCGTCAGCCTTGTGCGCCTTGACCGAACCGCGCGGTTCGCCGCGCCAGTCCTTGTAGGTCACCAGCAGCGATTTCTCGTCGAGCATCGCGGTCTGGATGCGCGGCCACGGGCACATGTAGATGCACACCTGCTCGCGCATGAACCCGCCCAGCACGAACGTGGTCATCGTCAGCACGAACACCGTGGCATAAGCGACGGCGGCCGCCTGCCCGGTCCAGAAATCGTGGGTCAGCGTCGGCGCGTCGGCGAAATACAGGATCCACGCGCCGCCGGTCCAGAACGCGATGGTCAGGTAGATCGACCACTTGAGCAGCCGCCGCGCGATCTTGGCAGGGGTCCACGGCGCGGCCTGCAGGCGGATCTGCGCGTTGCGATCGCCGTCGATGAAGCGGTCGACATGCTGATAGAGGTCGGTCCAGACGGTTTGCGGGCAGGCATAGCCGCACCACGCCCGGCCCACCGCGCTCGTCACCAGGAACAGCCCGATGCCCGCCATGATCAGCAGGCCCGCGACGAAGTAGAACTCCTGCGGCCAGATCTCGATCGCGAACATGAAGAACCGGCGATGCGCCAGATCGACCAGCACCGCCTGGTTGGGCGCATACGGCCCGCGATCCCAGCGCAGCCACGGCGTGGCGTAATAGACCAGCAGGCACAGCGCCATCATTAGCCACTTGAACCGCCGGAAGCGCCCGTCGATCTTGCGCGGGAACACGCCCTTGCGCTTCTGGTAGTAGCCGATCTCAGATGCGTGATCGGTGGGGACAGGTGCGGGGCTGTTCATTTTGCCGTGCCCGCCGGCGCGGTTGCCGGAGCGGTCGGGGCCGATGCCGCTGGCGCATCCTCGCCGCCGCCCAGCGAGTGGACATAGGTCGCCAGCATCTTGATCGTCACCGGGCTGAGCCGCGCGCCCCAGTTGGGCATCTGGCCGTAACGCGCGTTGGTCACCGTCTCGGTCAGCGTCGCGCGGTCACCGCCGTAAAGCCAGATCGCATCGGTCAGGCGCGGCGCGCCCACGCTGCGGCTGCCCTCGCCGCCCGCGCCGTGGCACACCGCGCAGTTGGCGGCGAACAACGCCGTGCCGCGCGCCGCCGAAGCACCCGGCTTGTCCTGCCCGCTGATGACGCGCACATGGCTGACCACGTCCTGCACTTGCGCGGCGTTGAGGATGCCGTCGCGCCCGAATGCGGGCATCTGGCTGGTGCGGGTCTGCTTGTCGGCATCCTGCCGCACGCCGTGGGTCAAGGTATATTCGATCGCCTTGGCATCGCCGCCCCACAGCCAGTCATCGTCGTTGAGGTTGGGATAGCCCTTGCCGCCCGCCGCCCCTGCGCCGTGGCACTGCACGCAGTTGACCTTGAACGCGGCGCGCCCGCCGTCGATCGCCGCGCGCAGCAGCTTGGGATCGTTGGGCAGCTGCTCGATCGGCACGGCGGCCAGCGCCGCCATCTGCGGCCCGCGCCGCGCGTCCTCGGCCTGTATGTCGGCGGCCAGCGCGCCGCGGCTCGACCAGCCCCACAGGCCTTTCGACCCCGAATGGAGCATCGGGAACGCCGGGTAGACGATCACATAGCCGATCGCGAACGCGATGCAGGCGTAGAACGTCCACAGCCACCAGCGCGGCAGCGGGGTGTTGAGTTCCTCGATGCCGTCCCATTCGTGGCCCATCGTCTCGGTGCCGGTGGGCTCGTCGATGCGCTTGCGCGAATTGGCCCCGGTGTGCGGATCAGTCATCATCGTCGTCCTCGAAGATGGAAGTGGCGGCGGCCTGGTTGCGGTTGCTGGCGCCGGGCCGGAACGGCCACGCCACGAACAGGGTGAAGAACACCCCCATCGCCACCAGCCCCCAGCTGTCGGCCAGATGCCGCAGCGCGTCGTAGGTCTGCGTCGCGGTCATCACCGACCGCCCTCCTCGCCCGACTGCTCCTGCGCGGCGGCGGCGTTGACGTCGACCATCGCGCCCAAGACCTGCAGGTAGGCGACCAGCGCGTCCATCTCGGTCAGCCGGCCGGGGTTGCCGTCGAAGTCGCGGATGTTCGCCTTGCCATAGCGCCTGGCGAAATCGCCCGCGTCGAGCGTCGGATCAGCCTGCGCCTTGAGATCGTCGTTGGCCTTGGCGATGTCGGCCTTGGTGTAGGGAATGCCCACGTCGTACAGCGTCTGCAGTTCGGCCACCTGATCGCCCTGTTCGAGATCGCGATCGGCCAGGAACGCGTAGGTCGGCATTACCGATTCCGGCACCAGCGAACGCGGGTCTTTCAGGTGCTGGACATGCCACGCATCCGAATAGCGCCCGCCGACGCGCGCCAGATCGGGCCCCGTGCGCTTCGATCCCCACTGGAACGGATGGTCGTACATGCTCTCGGCGGCCAGGCTGTAGTGGCCGTAGCGTTCGACCTCGTCGCGGAACGGGCGGATCATCTGGCTGTGGCAGAGGTAGCACCCCTCGCGCACATAGATGTCGCGCCCGGCCTGTTCGAGCGGGGTGTAGGGGCGCATCCCCTTCACTTTCTCGATCGTGTTGTCGATCCAGAACAGCGGCGCGATTTCCACGATCCCGCCCACGATCACCGCAAGGAAGGCGAACACCGCCAGCAACGTGACGTTGCGCTCAAGCGTCTTGTGACGCTCCATGATGGACAAAGCCATGGGTTGCCCCCCTCAGTTGGCGGTTGCGGGAACGAGCGGACGATCGGCCGCCGGATCGTAAGTGGCGTCGCGCAGCGGCGCTTCCTCGCGCAAGTGGCCCAGGATCGTGCGCCAGATGTTGATGGTCATGACCACCGCGCCGGCCAGGTACAGCAGCCCGCCGAAGGCACGCAGCGCGTACATCGGATGGATCGCGGCCACGGTGTCGGCAAAGCTGTTCACCAGATAGCCGTCGGCCCCGTATTCGCGCCACATCAGCCCCTGGGTGATGCCCGCCACCCACATCGCGGCGATGTAGAAGACGATGCCCACGGTCGCGAGCCAGAAGTGCCAGTTCACCATGCGCAGCGAGTACAGCCTGGTCCGGCCCCACAGCCGCGGCGTCATGTAGTACAGGCAGGCGAACGTGATCATGCCGTTCCAGCCCAGCGCGCCCGAATGGACGTGGCCGATGGTCCAGTCGGTGTAGTGCGACAGCGCGTTGACGCTCTTCACGCTGAGCATCGGCCCTTCGAACGTGCTCATCCCGTAGAACGCCAGCGCCAGCACCATCATGCGGATGATCGGATCGGTGCGGACCTTGTCCCATGCGCCGTTGAGCGTCATCAGTCCGTTGATCATGCCGCCCCAGCTGGGCATCCACAGCATGATCGAGAACACCATGCCCAGCGTCTGCGCCCAGTCGGGCAGCGCGGTGTAGTGCAGGTGGTGCGGGCCCGCCCAGATATACAGGAAGATCAGCGCCCAGAAGTGGATGATCGACAGTCGGTAGCTGTAGATCGGGCGCTCGGCCTGCTTGGGCACGAAGTAGTACATCATCGCCAGGAAGCCGGCGGTCAGGAAGAAGCCGACCGCGTTGTGGCCGTACCACCACTGCACCAGCGCGCCCTGCACCCCGCCGAAGATCGGATAGCTGCGCGATCCGACCCAGCTCACCGGAATGTTGATGTTGTTCACCAGGTGCAGCATCGCCACGGTCAGGATGAACGACAGGTAGAACCAGTTGGCGACGTAGATGTGCGGTTCGGACCGGCGCACCAGCGTGCCGACGAACACCGCGAGGTACGACACCCACACGATCGTCAGCCAGATGTCGACGTACCATTCGGGCTCGGCGTATTCCTTGCCCTGGGTGATGCCCAACAGGTAGCCGGTCGCGGCCAGCACGATGAACAGCTGATAGCCCCAGAACACGAAACGGGCGAGGCCGGGGAAGGCCAGCCTCGCCCGGCAAGTACGCTGAACCACATAGAACGACGTGGCGATCAGCGCGTTGCCTCCGAAGGCGAAGATCACGGCAGAGGTGTGCAGCGGCCGCAGCCGCCCGAAGCCGATATATTCGATGCCGAAGTTGAGCGCGGGCCAGGTCAGCTCCAGCGCGATGTAAAGGCCCGCCAGCAGGCCGGCCATGCCCCAGAACACCGTGGCGATCACGCCCCAGCGGATCACCTCGTCGTCATAGCGCCCCGGATCGGCGGGCGACCGGATGATGCCTTTGGCGATGGCTTCGCCGTCGACCTTGTACAGCATGAAGCCCAGCCCGATCGCGGCGGCGATCGCCACGATGACCATGTGCACGCCAAAGCCGAAATCGACCGAAACCGCGCTCGCCATAATCGCGAGCACGAGCACCACAAGCCACAGGCCTGCGCGCGAGAGTACCGATTCCATGGAGCCTTCCCTTCCATGAGTAATGTCGGGGCAAGGCGTGGGCCGCATTCGCAGTTGCAACATTGATCCGTGTCAAAATTACCGGACCTGGCAATAAAATTCTGAAATTACGTAATTTTGCGCTTGGTCAAGGAAAGCACATCAAGGCGATCCCAGTAAGCAGACCGCGCCGTGACAACGACGGTTCCGCGAGGGGCGGGACCATCACGGCAAGGGATATGAGTCATGACGAAGTTTGCTCGCAAAGCCCTCCGCGCCGCGCTGTGCACCGGATTCGGCGCCGCGCTGTTGACCGCCGCGCCCGCGCTGGCCGCCGGCAATCCGGCGGGCAAGATCCAGGTCAAGCTGCTCGGCACCGCCGTGCTGCCCGACGGCAAGATCACGCGCATCGAGAAGGACCTGATCGGCCTGCCCGCCGGCACGCAGACCGAGGCGAACGACAACTACGTGCCGACGATCGCGATCGAGTACTTCCTCACGCCGCAGATTTCGGCCGAGACAATCTGCTGCGTCACCCGCCACAAGGTGACCGGCACCGGCGCGCTGGCCGGCGCGGGGCTGGTGTCCAACGCCAACATCATTCCCGCCACGCTCACGCTGAAGTACCACTTCACCGGCCTGCCGGGGTTCAAGCCCTATATCGGAGCGGGGCCGAGCTACTTCATCTTCGTCAGCGAAAAGCCCGGCGCCACCGCCGCGGCGCTTGGCGCCACGCGCCAGCGGATGAACGATCACTTCGGCTTCGCGCTGCAGGCGGGCGCCGACGTGCCGCTGGGCCAGAGCGGGTTCGGGCTGACGCTCGACGCCAAGCGCTATTTCCTGCGCACCTCCGCCCACTGGTTCGCGGGCACCACCGAAGTGCTGGTCACCCGCCACAAGATCGACCCATGGGTGCTCAGCGCGGGCGTGGCGTACCGCTTCTGAACCCAGAATAGCTGTGTCGTCCCGGACTTGATCCGGGACCGCGGGCCGGAAAGCGCTTGTCCGCCAGCGGTCCCGGGTCGAGCCCGGGACGACGAATCCTACCCCGCCTGCGCGGTCAGCGCGCGCCGGTCGAGGATTTCGACATCGCGACGCGAGGGCAGGTCGATCACGCGGTCGGCCTTCAACCGGCTGAACTGGCGGCTGACCGTCTCGATCGTCAGCCCCAGCACATCGGCCACCTGCTGGCGCGAGAACGGCAGGGCAAAGCGCGTCGCCGGGCCCGCCGCCGCCTGGCACCCGCGATTGTCGTCCAGCCGGTCGGCCATTTCGAGCAGGAACGTCGCGACTTTTTCCGCCGCGTTCTTGCGCCCCAGCAGCATCATCCAGCTGCGCGTGCGATCGAGTTCGGCCAGCGTGCGTTCCAGCAGCTTGTGCTCCAGCGCGGGATGTTCCCCGGCAAACCGGTCGAAATCGCGCCGCGCGAACACGCAGACTTTCGCTTCGGTCAGCGCGACGACGCTGGCCTTGGTCGTCTGCCCGAACGGGCGGCCGATGAAATCGGATGGATAGGCCACGCCGACGATCTGCTCGCGCCCGTCCTCGGTGCTGGTGACCAGCTTGAGCACGCCGTCGATCACGTTGGCGACCAGCAGCGAATCGTCGTCTTCCCAGATCAGCGGTTCGCCGGCGGCAATCGTGCGGCGGCGGCCGATGGCGTTGAGCGTGACCAGTTCGGCATTGTCGAGCCCGGCGCAAATGGCGCGGTTACGCACGACACAGGTATCGCAGGAGCTCATGGCGTTGCCGTAGCACGTTGGACCACGCTGCGCCAATCGGGCTTTGGCCTATCCCGCGTGCGACCGGGAAAGAGAGGCGACCAGCCGAAGCCGGTCGCCGCGAGTTGGGGAGAAAGACGCAATCGCGCGGCGGGCTGCCAGGCAACTGCGTCGCCATGGGTCTTGCAACCCCGCGCGCCATCCCGCGTTGATCCCGGTCAAATCAGCACATTTTCAGTCGATCAGGCCGGCAGACGTGGCGTCGGCTCAATCGGTCAGGCAGGCCAGATCGTGATAGGCGCCGCGATAGAACACCAGCGGCGTGCCCGCCTCGCGCTTGTCCAGCGCTTCGACATGCCCGACCACCAGCCAGTGATCGCCGATCTCGACCACGCGCTCGATCGCGCAGTCGATCCACGCGATCGCCTCATCCAGCCGTGGCTGACCCGACGGCGTGTGGCCGTGCGCGAGTTCGGCAAACTTGTCGTCGGACTTGGCGGCGAACCGCTTGCACAGCTCGAGCTGGTCCGATCCCAGCACGTTGACGCAAAACCGCCCGGTGCGCTCGATCGCCGGCCAGCTGGACGAGCGCTTGTCGGGGAAGAACCCCACCAGCGGCGGATCGAGCGAGATCGAGCTGAACGAGCCGACCACCAGCCCGTGGCGGCCGCCGGCATCGTCGCTGGCGGTGATGACGCAGACCCCGGTCGGAAAGCTGCCGAGCACGGTGCGGAACTGGTTGGGTTCGATCATGGCCGGTGCCTTGTCATCGGGCGGGTGCCTGTCAACCTGCCTTTGGAGGGGAGCGGGCTTGGCGCGGGAAAAATCAGGCGGCCAGTTCGCGCGTCAGCCGCAGCACATCGTCCGCCAGCTCGGGCCGGCAGATCAGCAGGTCGGGCAAATACACGTCCTCGCAGTTGTAGCACAACGCGCTGCCGTCGATGCGGCTGACGTGCAGGCCGGCGGCTTGCGCCACCGCGACCGGCGCGCAGTTGTCCCATTCGTACTGACCGCCGGAATGCAGGTAGATCTCGGCCTGGCCCAGCACGACCGCCATCGCCTTGGCCCCGGCGGAGCCCATCGGCACCAGTTCGGCGCCCAGTGCTTCGGCCACGGCGACCGCTTCGGCGGCGGGGCGCGTGCGGCTGACCAGCATGCGCAGCGGGCTGGCGGCGGGCGACAGGCCCACCGGTGCGGCGCTGTCCAGCGTCACGCCCTGCCCCGGCAGCGCCACCGCGCCGACCGCGGCCTTGCCGTCGATCGCCAGCGCGACATGCACCGCCCAGTCGCCCCGGCCCTCGCCATATTCGCGCGTGCCGTCGAGCGGATCGATGATCCACACCCGGCGTTTGGCCAGGCGCGCGGGTGTGTCCTTGGTCTCTTCCGAGAGCACGCCGTCATCGGGCCGCTGCAGCGCGATCTGGTCCATCAGCCAGGCATTGGCGCGGGCATCGCCCGCCTTGCCCAGTTCCTTGCCTTCAAGGCCGCCCTCGGCGCGCAAGTCCATCAGGATGCGCCCGGCGCCATCGGCCAGTTCGCGGGCCAGCGTTGCGTCGTCGGTCATGTCGGGGCGTGCTCCAGTTCGTCGTCGGCGGCAGCCGCCATTTCGGGTGGCAGGGTTTCGGGCTTGAAGCCCCAGTGGACCAGGCTCCACGCCCGCTCATGGAAGTAATACAGCGCGATCTTGGTGATGACCTCGGTTCCCGCGATCGACGCCGCGATCTTGGCATTGCCCGAGAAGATGAAGCTCAGCACGAACGTGTCGATACTGCCCAGCGCCCGCCAGCTTGCGGCTTTGACGATGGAGCGCGAGTGTGTCTCGTGGCCCCTGAATAGAAACATCGCATTCCCCCTGAAAAGTCGCTCGCGGCACCCGTCGTCCGAAACCGGACGGCGGGTCCTACCAGCCCAGCAACCTTTCGACTATCATGTCCGCCGCCTGCTCCGGCGTCATCTTTGTGGTATCGATGCGCACTTCGGGCGCATACGGTGCCTCATACGGGCTATCGATGCCGGTGAAGTTCTTGAGCGCGCCGGCGCGGGCCTTCTTGTACAGGCCCTTGACGTCGCGCGCCTCGGCTTCGGCCAGCGGGGTGTCGATGAACACCTCGAGGAACTCGCCGTCGGGCATCATGGCGCGCACCATTTCGCGTTCGGCGCGGAACGGGCTGATGAACGCGGTGATCACGATCAGCCCGGCGTCGATCATCAGCCGCGCGACTTCGCCCACGCGGCGGATGTTCTCGATGCGGTCGGTCTCGGTAAACCCGAGGTCCTTGTTCAGCCCGTGGCGCACGTTGTCGCCATCCAGCAGGAACGTGTGCCGGTTCATCCGGTGCAGCTTCTTTTCGACCAGATTGGCGATGGTCGACTTGCCCGATCCCGACAGCCCGGTGAACCACAGCACCGCCGGCTGCTGGTTCTTCATCCCCGCGTGCGCTTCACGCGTGATGTCGAGCGCCTGCCAGTGGACGTTCTGCGCGCGGCGCAGGCTGAAGTGGATCATCCCTGCCGCCACGGTGGCGTTGGTGATCTTGTCGATCAGGATGAACCCGCCCAGCGTGCGGTTGGCCTCATAACTTTCGAACACCACCGGCTTGTCGGTGGAAACCTCGGCCACGCCGATCGCGTTGAGCTCGAGCGTCTTGGCCGCCAGATGCTCCATGGTGTTGACGTTGACGACGTACTTGGGCGCCTGCACCGTGGCCGAAACCAGCTGCGTGCCGAGCTTCAGCCAATAGGCGCGGCCCGGGATCAGCGCTTCGTCGGCCATCCACACCACGCTCGCCTCGAACTGGTCGGCGGCCTGCGGCGGGGCATCGGCCATGGCGATCACGTCGCCGCGCGAACAGTCGATCTCGTCGGCAAAGCACAGCGTGACCGACTGGCCGGCGACGGCCTGCGGCAGATCGCCGTCGGTTGCGTCCTTGCCCGGCATCGTCACGATGCGGCTGATCGTGCTGGTCTTGCCCGACGGCAGCACGCGCACGGCATCGCCCGGCTTGACGCTGCCGCTGGCGATCAGCCCGGAAAAGCCCCGGAAATCGAGGTTGGGCCGGTTGACCCACTGCACCGGCATGCGGAACGGCTTGGCCTGATCGGCGGTGGCGTTGACCTCGACCGTTTCCAGGTGCGCGATCAGGCTTATTCCAGCGTATTTGGGCCCGGTGTACCACGGCGTGTTCTCGGAAGGCGCGGTGATGTTGTCGCCCTTGAAGCCCGAGATCGGCATCGCGGTGAACGCGGCGATGCCGATGCTGTCGGCAAACGCGCGGTATTCGGCCACGATCTCGTCGAAACGGGCCTGCGAATATTCGACCAGGTCCATCTTGTTCACCGCCAGCACGATGTGGCGGATGCCGATCAGGTGCGCGAGGAACGAATGGCGGCGCGTCTGGGTGAGCACGCCCTTGCGCGCGTCGATCAGGATCACCGCGAGATCGGCGGTGGAGGCACCAGTGACCATGTTGCGCGTGTACTGCTCATGCCCCGGGGTATCGGCGACGATGAACTTGCGCTTTTCGGTGCTGAAGAAGCGGTAGGCGACATCGATGGTGATGCCCTGCTCGCGCTCTGCCGCCAGCCCATCGACCAGCAGCGCGAAGTCGATCTCCTGCCCTTGCGTGCCGACGCGCTTGCTGTCGGCCTCGAGCGCGGCGAGCTGGTCCTCGAAGATCATCTTGCTGTCATACAGCAGCCGCCCGATCAGCGTGGACTTGCCATCGTCGACCGAACCGCAGGTGATGAACCGCAGCATCGTCTTGTGCTGGTGCACGTCGAGATAGGCGTCGATGTCCTCGGCGATGAGCGCTTCGGTCTGGTACACGGAATCCGTGGTGGTCGGGGCCTCGGTCATCAGAAATACCCCTCCTGCTTCTTTTTCTCCATGCCGGCACCGCCCGCATCCTTGTCGATCGCGCGGCCCTGCCGTTCGGACGTGGTCGTCAGCAGCATTTCCTGGATCACCTGCGGCAGCGTCGCCGCCTCGCTCTCCACCGCGCCGGTCAGCGGGTAGCAGCCCAGCGTGCGGAAGCGGATCGAGCGTTCGACCGGCACTTCGCCGGGTTCGAGCGGAAAGCGGTCGTCGTCGACCATCAGCAACATGCCGTCGCGCTCCACCGTGGGGCGCTTGGCCGCGAAATACAGCGGCACGATCGGGATGTCGTTGAGGTGGATGTACTGCCACACGTCAAGCTCGGTCCAGTTCGAGATCGGGAACACCCGGATGCTCTCGCCCTTGGATTTCTTGGCGTTATACAGGTTCCACAGCTCGGGGCGCTGGTTCTTGGGGTCCCAGCCATGCGAAGCGGTGCGGAACGAGAAGATGCGCTCTTTCGCGCGGCTTTTTTCCTCATCGCGCCGCGCGCCGCCGAACGCCGCGTCGAAGCCGTATTTGTCGAGCGCCTGCTTCAACCCTTCGGTCTTCCACATGTCGGTGTGCAGCGCGCCGTGGTCGAACGGGTTGATCCCGCGATCCATCGCCTCCTGGTTGTGATAGACCAGCAGGTCCATGCCGCTTTCTTCCGCCATGCGGTCGCGCAGCTTGTACATCTCCTGAAACTTCCACGTCGTGTCGACGTGCAGCAGCGGGAACGGCGGAGGCGAAGGATAGAACGCCTTGCGCGCCAGATGCAGCATCACCGCGCTGTCCTTGCCCACCGAATACAGCATCACCGGCTTTTCAGCCTCAGCCACCACTTCGCGCAGGATGTGGATGCTTTCGGCTTCGAGCCGCTGGAGATGCGTCAGGGTGTTGCCCGACGAGACCTCGTTCATGTGATGCCTTTCCCATGGTGCGGTGGACCGCTTGCCATATGCGATGTGCCCCCCGGCGCTTGACCTCGATACTCCCATATGGGAGCAAGCGGTATGAGTCTTTCTTGGGGCGATGAAAGGGAATTGCTGCTGCCGCTGTGGCAGGAGCTGGACCAGCGCCCGCTGTGGCCCACGTTCCTGCGCCGGTTGCTGGCGCGCACGCGGTCGAGCCACGCCATCGTGCAACTGGCTCGCGCCGACGAGCCCCACGCCATCGTCGCCACGCGCTTTGCCGGCGCCGATCTGGAGCGCCGCTTTGCCGCATCGGCCGCCGCGATCGGACAGACCGACCCGCTGCCGTATGCCGCTATGCGCCCGGGCCGCGTCTATGCGCCCGAGGAACTGCTCGATTTCGACAATCCCGCCCATCGCGCGTTCCAGCAGGACTACATCGATCGCCTCGGCATGACCGAGGGCCGCCTGATGCGGGTCGAATCGGCGCCGGGCCTCAGCGGCTGGCTGACCATCGCGCGCGAACGCGGCACGTTTGGCGCAGCAGACAGCGCGCTGCTGTCCGCGCTCGCCCCGCATCTGGCGCTGGCGCTGGCCACCTTGCGCCGGTTCGAGGATGCACGGCTGGTCGCTGCCGACGCCGCGCGCCCGCTTGCCCGGCTCGGCATCGGCGTGCTGGCGTTCGACGGCGGGGCTCGCGTGGTGCGCTGCGACGATCGCGCCGCCGCGCTGCTGTCAGGACACGGCATCGCGCTGTCCGCCACTCCGGGTGGTCGGCGCCTGCCCCTCGCCACCGAAGCGGACCGCGTGCTGGCGCGCGGCTGCGCTGCGTTCGCGCTCGATGCCAGCGAGCCGCCGCGCCTCATCGCACTGGGCACCGACGAACCGCTCGACCTGCTGCTGCAACCCGCGCTGCCGGATGGCGAAGCGACCTTGCTCGCCCCTCGCGCCATTGCGATCGGCACGCTGCGCGCCGCACCCGGCTCGGCAGGACAAGCCGCGCGCGAGCAGGCGGTGCTGGCCGCGACGTGGCACCTCTCGGCCAAGGAAGCGGGGCTGGCCCACGCACTGGCCAGCGGGCGCGGCATCGTCGAGGCCGGCACCGCGCTGGGCCTCACGCCCGAGACCGCGCGCAACTATTCCAAGCGCCTTTACGCCAAGACCGGCGCGCGCGGTCAGGCCGATCTGGTGCGGATCGTCCTGACCGGGCTGGTGCCGCTGGCGTAGTGTTTGAAGTCTGTCTCAGCGAGGCTGAAACAGGGCGGTGCCGCTTCCACGATAGCGGAAAGGACTCTTACAGCCCGATCTTCAGTGTCACCAGCACCTGGCGGGGCGAGCCGGCCAGCAGCGTCTGGTTGTCGCCGCTGTTGCCGAAGCCGTTCGACCCGATCGTGGAGATATAGGCCTTGTCGAACAGGTTGCTGGCGTTGAGCTGGATTTCCGCCGTGCGCAACCCGGCCAGGGTGAAGCGATAGCCCAGCGTCGCATCGACCAGCGCGCGGCCGGGGACCGACTGGTCGTTGAGGTAGGTGAAGTACCGCTTGCTCATGTAGTTCACGCCGACCCGGCCGAACAGCGTGCTGCTGTCATAGACCAGTTCGGCCTTCGCGAGATGTTCGGGCGCGTCGACCGCGCGCTTGCCCGCGGTTGCCGCCAGCACGGTGCCGACCGCGTTGACCACGTCGTTGCGATACGTCGCGTCGTTGTAACTGTAGGTCACCAGCCCACTCAGTCCGTTGCCGAACTTGTAGGCCAGCGCCGCCTCGACGCCCGCCGAGCGCACGCCGCCCACGTTCTGCAGCACCGCCGGGTTGCCGATGATCCCGGCGCCGGTGGTGATGCCCAACAGGCGGTTGTGGAAGTTGACGAGGTAGCCGCCGATCGAGGCGTTGAAATCGCCGCTGCGCACGCGCGCGCCGACTTCGTAGGTGTCCGACGATTCAGGCTTCAGCGTGCCCTTGATCGCATCGAACCCGGCCTGCGTGGTCGAGAACGGCCCGGCGGTGAACGCCGAGACATACGCCTCGGTCGATTGCGAGAAGCTGGCATAGGCCTCGACCATGTCGCTCAGCTTGTAGTTCACGCCCACGCTGGGCTGGAACCAGTCGGTCGCCTTGATCGATCCGGCGGCGCGGCCGGCCTGGATCACCGGGGTGGCGGTGTTTTTCACGGTGAAGCCCTTCCAGCCCAGGTCGATCGTGGCGGCACCCAGCGCGATCTTGTCCTGCACGTAATACTGGACGATGTCGGTGGTGTAATCGAACTCCCACTGGGTGAAGAACGGGTTGGCCTGGAACTGCAGCGCCGAGCGGGTCGGCACGGTGCGGCTGTCGAGCGCGTAGAACCGCCGCGCCTGGTGGAAATCGTTGCGTTCGTACCAGCCGCCGACGGTCAGGTTGCTCCAGCCCAGGTCCGCCGTCACGTCGCCGAACGCGCCCTTGCGCTTGATGTCGTATTCGGTCGTGCGGACCGAGATCGGCACGCCGCTTGGCGAAGGGACGTACGGGGTGAACCACGTGCCCTGCCCGTGGTTGTTGTGATAATATCCGGTCAGCGACACCGCCACCTTGTCGCCCAGCGGCGCGGTGACGTTGAGCGAGCCGAGGTAGTCGCGGCGCAGGCCCGAGGCATCGAAGTACGAATCGTCGACCGTACCGGCGGCGCCATACGGCGCCGGGTAGACCTTGCCCGCTGCGGGGTTGAGCGCGGGCGCGCCGCTTTCGCCGCGATTGGCCGCGATGTCGGCCAGCAGCACCGCCAGCGGGAAGTTGCCCGCGATGTTGTCGAGGTTCAGCCCCAGCCGCTTGATCTGGTCGAGGCTGAGATCCTGGTAATCCTGCTCGCGCCGGTCGGAAAAGTCAAAGAAGCCGGTGATCTTGGCCGATCCGGCATCGATCACGCCCTTGGCGTTGACCTGGTGCTGGTACTGCTTGCCCACGCCCTTCCACTTGTCGGTGCTGAGGTAGCCGTACGACAGCCAGGCGCGCGCGGTGTCGCCGCCGGTGTCGATCCGGGCAAAGCCGCGGATGGTGTTGTGGTTGCCGTACGATCCGTTGGCGTCGATCGCGAACTCACGCGAGGGGTCGCGCGATCCGATCTCGATCGTGCCGCCAAGGTTGTTGGTCGCCTGCGTGCCGACCGAACCGGCGCCTTGCGTCAGCCGCGTCGTCGCGACGTTTTCGGGGCTGATCGCGCGGCTGGTGTGCAGGCCGTTGTTGTTGCCGTAGTTCTGGTTGCCGAGCGGAATGCCGTCGAGCGTGAAGCCCAGACGGCTCTGGTCGAACCCGCGCACGGTGATGCGTTCCGACCATTCATAGGCGCCGAACGGATCGGCCGACTGGAAGTTGACGCTGGGCAGCTTGTCGAGCGCCTTGAGCGCGGTCGTGCCGGGCGCAAGGATGGCGATGTCGGCCTGGCTGATTTCGGACACCTGCCGCGTCTCGCCCTTGCCGAACACGATGATCGCCGAGCCTTCGCCGGCATCGGCCGCGGCATCGGCTTCGGCGGCCGGGAGCACCGGGGCGTCGGCCCACGCGGGCACGGCCCACAGCGCGGTGCCGGCAAGAATCGAAGCGATGGTCGTGCGCATGAAGGAAGCCCCCTGTTATGGTCGAGGGCTTCCGATAGGTTCGTCACATGACGGTATCGCGCGATTTTGGTGGCACCGCAGTGACGGAACGATGGCAGTTTTGCGTCGATCCGTTGCAACCGGCAACTTGAAACGCAACGGCTGTGCCGTCACGCCGTCGGGTGTGCGATTACCGTCCCTTGCGCTTCTTGCGCGCGGCATAGCGCGCGTCGCGCAGCGCCTTTTTCTCTTCTTCGGAGAGCACCGGCGCCTTGATCGAGGCGGCTTCGATGCGCGCGGCTTCCTCTGCGGCGGCCTGTGCCTTGGCGGCTTCGCGCTCGGCCTTCTCGGCCTCGCGCGCGGCGATCTTTTCGGCGCGGGCGGCGGCCTGCGCGGCCTCGCGTGCGGCTTGTGCGGCGATCCGCTCGGCCACTTCGGCCTCGCTCGGCGGCGCCTTGGCCTTCAGCTTGTCGAGCGCGGCCTGCCTCGCCTTGGCGGCCAGCGCGGTACGTTCCTGAAAGCTGGGCGGTGTATATGACGGCATTAAGCTACTGGGCCCCCGGGCTAGGTGTTGAACGGGACTCAGCGCGCGGCGCGCCGAAACCCGGCCCGCCCATAAGCCAACCGGCGCCGAACGCAAAGCCATGCGTGCGCCAACCGGACATTACCGGCGCGGGCAGCGCGCGGGCAGTGCCGATGATCGGGCGATCCACCCACAGTGATCGATCAATTTATTCGGCCGGCGGGGAACGTGCGGAGCGTCCGTCCGTCTCGCACAGGACACTTTATCACTTGGAGAGATCCCGATGGCCCAGAAGCCCGACAGCCCCGGCGGCGACGCCTTTGCCTTCCAGCGCGGCCCCGGTGGCGAGACGCACCAGCAGGTTGCTGCCAAGGGCGATCACGCCAGCGAAACGTCGCACCTCACCACCAACCAGGGCCTGCGCATTGCCGACAACCAGAACAGCCTGAAGGCCGGCGCGCGCGGGCCCACGCTGCTCGAGGACTTCGTGCTGCGCGAGAAGATCTTCCATTTCGACCACGAGCGCATTCCCGAACGCATCGTCCACGCGCGCGGGTCTGCCGCGCACGGCGTGTTCGAATGCACCGATCCGATCCCCGAGCTGAGCAAGGCCTCGCTGTTTGCCACCAAAGGCAAGCAGACGCCGCTGTTCACGCGGTTTTCCACCGTCGCGGGCGGCGCGGGCAGCGTCGATACGCCGCGCGATGTGCGCGGGTTCGCGGTCAAGTTCTATACCGACGAAGGCAACTGGGATCTGGTCGGCAACAACATCCCGGTGTTCTTCATCCAGGACGCGATCAAGTTTCCCGACCTGATCCACAGCGTGAAGATGGAAGCCGATCGCGGCTATCCCCAGGCGGCCAGCGCGCACGACACGTTCTGGGATTTCATCGGCCTGATGCCCGAGGCGATGCACATGGTGATGTGGGCGATGAGCGACCGCGCCATCCCGCGCTCGCTGCGGATGATGGAAGGCTTCGGCATTCACACCTTCCGGCTGGTCGACGCCAAGGGCAACGGCACGTTCTGCAAGTTCATCTGGAAGCCGCACCTTGGCGTGCAGTCGACGGTGTGGGACGAAGCGGTCAAGATCGCCGGTGCCGACCCCGACTACCACCGCCGCGACCTGTACGAAGCGATCGAGGCCGGCGGTTTCCCCGCATGGGACCTGTACGTGCAGGTGTTCGACGAGGCGTTCGCCGCGTCGCTGCCCTATGACGTGCTCGATCCGACCAAGCTGATCCCCGAGGAAGTGCTGGCGCCGCGCAAGGTCGGCACGATGACGCTCAACCGCAACCCGGACAACTTCTTCGCCGAGACCGAGCAGGTCGCGTTCTGCCCGACCAACATCGTCCCCGGCATCGACTTTTCCAACGATCCGCTGCTGCAGGGACGACTGTTTTCCTACCTCGACACGCAGCTCAAGCGGCTGGGCTCGACCAACTTCCACCAGCTGCCGATCAACGCGCCCAAGTGCCCGATGCACAACTTCCAGCGCGACGGGCACATGCAGACCGCGGTGCCCAAGGGCCGCGCCAACTATGAGCCCAACAGCCTGGCCGACGCGGGCGAGGACGGCGGCCCGCGCGAATGCCCCGCCACCGGCTTCGCCTCGTTCCGCGCGAACGACGAGCGCAACGACGGCGGCATGAAAGTGCGCGAGCGCGGCGAACTGTTCGCCGATCACTACAGCCAGGCGCGATTGTTCTACCGCTCGCAGACCGAAAACGAGCAGGCGCATATCGCCAGTGCGCTGACCTTCGAGCTGAGCAAGGTGGTGATCGAGGCGATCCGCACGCGCGTGCTCTCACGCCTGCGCAACATCGACGAGGATCTGGCGACGCGCGTCGCCGCCGGCCTTGCCATGCCGCTGCCGGCCAAGGCCCCGGCGGCGCGCGAACCGCTCGACATGGACGAAAGCCCCGCGCTGTCGATCCAGAAGAACCACGCGCCCGACATGAACGGCCGCAAGATCGCGATCCTGTTCGATGAAGGTTCGGACAAGGCCGCGATCGACGCGATCAAGGCGGGCGTGGAAAAGGCCGGCGGCACCGCGTTCCTCGTCGCGCCCAAAGTCGGCGAATTGAAGCTCAAGGGCGGCGCGCTCAAAGCCGACGGGCAGCTGGCCGGATCACCCTCGGTGCTGTTCGACGCGGTCGCCGCGATCCTGATGCCCGACGCCGCCGCGAAACTGGCGATGGACGGCGCCGCGCTCGGCTGGTTCATGGATGCCTTCGGCCATTGCAAGACCATCGGCTACTGCCCGGCGACCAAGGCGAAAATCCTCGACAAGCTGGGGATCGAACCCGACGCCGGCGTGGTCCCCAACGGCGAATTCCTCGCCATCGCCCCGGCCCGCCACTGGGACCGGGAGCCAAACGTGCGCATGCTGGCGTGACTGGTGGGGGCTGGGATGGTGCGTTGCTGAATGTCTGGCGGGGCGAAGCGAGCCATGAGTTGCGCCTCACCTGGTCTCTGGCAATTGCGGCACGGAACCCATCGTGTAAGTCAATAAGTACGCCATCGTGACTCGGGGCTCGGCGGCGTTTCTCATAAACGCGTCACGTCCGCAGACCTGCCGAGGCTCGATGTGATTCGAAGCAGTTCGAAACACATCGAGTCGGGAGTGTGGATCATTTTTGCGGCGAAGTTCAAACCACGCAGCTCCCTAAGTGATTAGAACGTCAATAAAATGAAATGTGATAAAAAAGTTTAGACTTCGCTTTCGATTCGTCCAAAAATATGATAGTTTATTTAAAATAACAGACGCATAATCGGGTCATTTTTGAAAATTTTTATAGTATCCTAGTGAAATATAGGGGGCTGTATGTTCAAAAATGTAGCATTGGCGCTGTTATGCGTCAGCTCTTTATCCGGCTGCACATCGTCTCTTCAAACATACTTAGAAAGAAGTACAAGAACTGAGCCAGTCGTAAGAGGGCCAACACACCATAATGGAGATGCTCCCGTAGCCGGCATATCCTTAAATTCCAATCGCAGGTTGGTCGTCTCTAATCGCAGCGATAGCTCAAGATTTACTTGCTCGGAACCTCCGCCCGATACAGGCGTAAATCAGGCCACTCAAACGGCGTTATCTGCGTCAGCCAATTCAACGGCTGACGATAAAAAGCCGAATGCATCGTTTTCGGATTCTGCGATTCTGACAAGTATTATTCTATCATCTAGGACAGAGATGGTTGAGATGTGGCGAACAACGTCATATAATTACTGCTTGCTACTCATGAATAACGCGAAAACTGAGGCTGATACCTACCTGATTCATGGAACAGTGGCACTTATTGCAGCTTCACAAGCTTCGACAGAGAAAGTGAATGCTGCGCTCGCCCAGGAAACTGCAAAGCGCGACGCGGCGGAAAATAGCTTAAACAACATAATAACTGCGATTAAAAATTTGAACACGCCCCCCGCCAAAACTCCGTAGGGTCAGTATTATCGCTCCCTAATCAAAAAACGCGATCGACCTTACTTCAATGCTCGATCGCGTTCTGGTGTCGGGCAGGCTGGTGTCGTGGAACGCGGTGTGCGGGCAGCGCCAGGTGACGGAATGGTCGCTGTCGAAGAACTTGAACAGCAGCGCATCGTCGGCGGTCATGTTGGAGAAATACCACCAGCGGTGCGCGGCGCGGTGGCGGAAGATGGTGGCGGCGATCATCGTGTCCTCGCCCGGCACCGGCGCGGTCAGCGCGTCGCCGGTGGGAAATTCGTCGACCACGAACAGCGTGTTGCTCTTGCCCTCGGCGGCGGCGACGGTGCGGCCGTCGCACACCGCCAGCGGCCAGTCCTGCGGGCCGGGCGAGAACGTGCGCCACAGCGATGTGGCGATGAAGCGCGAAAAGCCCGGCCCGTCGGGAAACCGTTCGGCATAGATGCGCTGCGCGGCGCGGTGGGCGGTGGCTTCGTTGTAATCGACGTGCGCTTCGCCCGCAGGCGGCTGGATGCCGCCGACGTGCTGGTAGCCCTCGACCTTTTCCTGCGCGCGGGCGGACAGATCGGCCGAGGTGCGGATCATCCAGCCTTGCGCGGCGACCTGGCTGGCGCCGGTCAGGCGCTGCACCAGCCGCTCGGTCTCGGCCATGTACAGCCGGTCGATGGTGTCGCTTTCAGTGAAATCGGTCACCGCCGTGGGGCTGGTGGCGAGCATGAAGCCGTGGGTGTGGAAGGCGAAGTGATCGCGGATCGGCATGCCATCGCGCACCACGGCGGCATGGTCGAAATACTCGCCGGTGTTGATCTCCGCCCCGCGGCTGACATAGCGCCGGGTGACGTAGTCGCCATCGCCCAGATAGCGGATGAGCGCCGGGGCCTGCCGTGCGCGGTCCTCGATGCTGTCGGTGTCTTCTGCCAGACTCGCCATTATGCGCGCTCCATCCTGCTCCGCGCCGATCGTACCATTCGTTAGTGTTACTTACAATATCCGCGCGCTGCGGGAAAACTTTCGACAGTCGGGAGAGGTGATAGTAAGCTGGCGCACAAATAACCCGGCCACTATACTGGAGCGCCCCATGACCCGCCTTATCCCGCTGCACGACGTCGCCGGCCTGGTCGGCCAGGAGCTGGGCGTGTCCGACTGGCACACCGTCAGCCAGGACCAGATCGACGATTTCGCGCAAGCCACGGGCGACAAGGAATGGTTCCACATCGACGTCGAGCGGGCCACCCGCGAGATGGGCGGCACCATCGCGCACGGGTTCCTGACGCTGTCGATCGTGCCGGTGCTGTGGGGCACGATCGCGCGGATTACCGAGTTCAAGGGCGGCTACAACTATGGCATCGACAAGGCGCGCTTCACCGCGCCGGTCCGCGCCGGCGCGCGCATCCGGCTGCGCGCAACGATGCGCGAACCGCAGCAGCGCCGGGGCGGCACCATCGTCAGCGTGGGCTGCGTGATCGAGGTCGAGGGTGAAGACAGGCCCGCGCTGGTGACCGACTGGTCGGAAATCTTCTACTCCGAGGAGGAGGTGCAGGGCCGCGCGATGCCGGTCACCTGAACGCCTGCGACCGTTCACAACTCGTCGCGGTTTCCTGAACCTGCGCTAATCGTAGCGTTCAGGCCGCTACCAGCCTGGCGTGGATATTCTGCCTTGCATGATGCCGGACCGCCGGCGTCGCCAGACGGAGGAGAACCGCCATGAACAAGACCATGCTTGCAATTGCCTCGCTCGCCACGGCGCTCACCGCCGCCGCGCCCGCATCCGCCCAGCAATGGGGCGTGCAGGTGCGCAGCGGCTGGGGCAACCCAGGATACCAGGGCTATGCCGGCAACTATCGCGGCGGCTACGACCGCGGCGGGTACGACAACGACGATGCGCGCGACATCTGCAGCGGCCAGCGCGCCCATGCGCTGGAAGCGCGGATCGGGCACGAACTGGACGAAGGCGACATCGATCGCGGCACCGCGCGCTATCTGCACCAGATGGTCGACCGCACCGAGGACCAGCAGCGCTATGCCTGCCGCTCGGGCGACCGCTGGCGCCTGCGCGAGATCGACCGGCGCTATGACGAGATCGGCCACCGCATCGGCCACGAGGAACGGGAAGGCCGGCGCGGCTGGTAAGGCGCAAGGGGTGGGCGGCTGGTAACGGTCACCCGCCCCATCCGCTGCGCACAAAACGAAACGGGCCGGGAACCGCTGGTGCAGTTCCCGGCCCGTCGTGTGTTCACGCGATCAGGCGATCAGCGGCGCTGCCAGGTGCAGGTGCGCTCGCGGTGACCGTGGCGCCATACGTTGCGGCACACCTTCACTTTGTTCCAGCCGCGATGACGGCCCATGTTGTCGTGACGGCCCATGTTGTCGTTGCGGCCCCAGTCGCGGTGGTCGCGGCTGTCGGACACGTCGCGACGCACGGTGCGGCTGTCGCCCATCGTGTCGGTCTGGCGGTGGACGACGGTGCGCGAGCCATCGGGACGGTCGACGGTGCGGGTGGTGGCGGTGCCGCCGGGGCCTTCGACGTGGCTGGTGGTGCGCACGTTGCCGTTGGGCATCTGCATCGTGGTGCTGGTCTGGTTCGACATCTGGGCGCTGGCGGCGCCCGCCGTGCCCAGCGACAGCATCGCTGCGCCGATCAGGATAAGTTTTTTCATGGGAAGTTGCCTTTCAAAACGCGATCACGCGGTTGTTGTTGTTGCGTGTCACGCTGCGAACGAAGCGCGGGCGTGACGGTTCCGTGAAAAGCCCCCGGCGCCGCACGGATATTCGCAGCAGCACCGGGGGCCGTCATTCAGCGGCGATAGTCGCGGCGGTCGTCGTGGCGATAGTCGCGATGCTCATCGCGGCGGTCCCAGCCATGGTGACGGTGGTGGCGCGCCCATTCGTAGCGCTGCCGGTCGCTGCGCCAGTCGTCGCGGCGGGAAGCGTGGCGGTAGTTGTCGCGATAGCCGTTGCCATACGCGTTCTGGCTGTAGCCGTAACGCTGCGTCTCGTGCGCCTGCGCCGGAGCGGCCGCAGCCAGCCCGCCGATCGCCAGCACGAGGCCGAGCACGCTGTTCCTGATGATGGTCATGATACGTCTCCTGCAAGGCCCTGCGCGGTGACGTGTTCGCCGCGATCGGGGTCTTCGCTGACCGGTATCGGCTCCCCGAGGTGAACCGCAGAGACACGGTATCGGCAGAATCCGTTCATAATTGAACGCAATTGTATTAACAGTCCGGACCCCACGACGGTGCCCCGCAAAAAACAACTGTCCTACAGGTCCCTTTTTGTTCCACGCTGCGCGCCTTTTCGCGAAAAGGACGCCGCTGCCATGCCCTCACCACCGCCCTCCCCACCGCCCTCACCACCGCCCGCACCCAAGCCCCTGCTTCCCGCCTTCGCCCCCGTCCCGCGCGGCACCACCCGGCACGATGGCTGGACGCCGGAACGCCAGCGCGGTTTCATCGAGGCGCTGGCGGACCTCGGCAGCGTACGCGCCGCCGCGCACACCGTGGGGATGACGCCCGAAGGCGCGTACCTGCTGCGCCGCCATGCCGAGGGCGGCCCGTTCCGCAAGGCGTGGGAGGCCGCGCTCAAGCTGGGCGTGAAACGGCTGGAGGACGTGGCGATGGAGCGCGCGCTCCACGGCACCGAAGTGCCCGTCTACCACTTCGGCCAGATCGTCGGCACACGCCGCGTCTACAACGACCGCCTGCTGATGTTCATCCTGCGCAACCGCAGCGCCAATCGCTTTGCCGCCGACAGCCGCCCCAACGCGGCGACGCGCGGCATGCTCAAGCGGATGAAGAAGGAATGGCGGCGCGAATGGGAACAGGAACGCGCCCGCGCCGAACACGTCAGCGTGAAGCAGATCAACGACAGCATCCTGCGCAAGGTCGCCGCAATGCGCGACAAGGTGATGGCGCAACGCGAAGCGGAAAAGCAGGACGCGATCCGCGAGGCCGTGGCCAAAGCGCTCGCCGCCGCCGGCGTCGCCCCGCCGCCCGAGCCTGCGCCGCAGGACCATGAGCCCGCACCCACCCTGCCCGCGCTCGCCGCGCCACCGGAAGACCGCCCCCCCCAGGGCCCGCGCATCCATCCCTAGGCGCGCTCCCGACTGTGCGTCCCCGCGAAGGCGGGGACCTCATGCCATCAAAGCGCAACCCCCGCACCCCACCGCCGCGCAAAGCCAGAAAGCCCCACCCCGATGACGCTCACGAGCCTCCCCGACGACTGGATGAAGGCCGCCACCCCGCTTTCGGGCCAAGCCTGGCCCGACCGCCCGCGGCACAAGGCCATCCGCTTCCCCGAACTGCCCCCACCCCCATCCGCCGACGGCCACAACCCGGCGGTGCAGGCAGAACGCGCGGCGCTGGAGTGGCTGGCGCATGTGGAAGCGGGGCGGATTGGTGGGGGATAAAATTATGTGTGTACTTGCTAACTGTAAAGTTACTATCAGTCAAAAGCCTTACAAGCAAAACCGTACGACGCAATTCGTACCATAACAACCTCTCCTATTCTTTTTCCTCTGTAATCTTCTTGATTGTAGCCATTCCTCGAATTTCTTCTATCACGGAAGATTTTTTCTCGTTGGACCAACCAAAGCGTGATTCGATAGCATCGACAACTTTAATCACCCGCCGATCCTGATCACTATCCAATGCTTTCCGATTGACGCATCGCCAGAGCCTATCGACCAACGCATCAATTTCGAAAGGAGTGGAATCACCCTGATCAATCACGCCCTTCCATTTATCGGGCCATGTCGGATCATCAGCATCCTCAAGCAGCATCAAGCTAATCAATTTCTTGCCAGTGACCAAAGAACCACTTGAATCCAGCTCATGTAGAGATTCACAAAGTGCAGGAGTCGAAAGATCGGAAACAATCCCTTCAGCGATAACTCCAAATAACATCTTCGCGATAATTGTTACCAACGTCTCAAACTCTTGCTCCGTTAGTTTATCTTTCTGCTTATCCTCCAACCTTTCCAAAATCCAACGTAGCTCTGCAGTCAACATGACGTGAATTCTGCACCAAGCATCAAGTAGACGATCAACAGCAGGGCCCTTGACCTCAAAATCGGTATGGTCTGAATTACGGAGTACCCGAGCTAAAATCGTTAGTCCCGCCATAAATGTGCCTGGCCGAAGATTTTCCGAATCTGAGTCAACATCCATCTTTACCGCTTCAGCTTGACGAAGTGAGGCTGCTCCTACTAAATCTCCACCAGATTCTTCTAAACTTTCACTTAACGGCCGATCCCCGCGCGAGGTCGCCCGGTCATCAAGTGCATCCATTACCTGATCCAGTTGATCATCAGTAAGTCTCGTACGTCTAATACTTCGCATTCTGTCCCGAGTTACGAAAGCCTTTGAGGTGCCAAAGGCTGCGGATTCGAAATCTGCGTATGTTACTTTCGCTAAATCTCTGGGAGTTCTTTTCTCCAGAACGTCCAAAATATTTTCAATGAGCGAATTATTTTCGGACTGCAGGCCCGACAATAGTTCAATCTCTCGTCCTCGACGAAGAAATTGCAGGCCACTCGACTTGTTATCGCGCTCAACCGGGTCAATCATTCCCAGAGCTATGTAAAATTCCTGAAAACATTTATATCTAAAAGATATATCACCATTATCTCGTTTCAATATGCCACAATTCACGAGATCACCCACGACATCAACTGAATCATGACGCAGCTTCTTTTTTGAAAAATATTCCTCCACCCATACCACCAAATCACCTGATCTAACAGATCCACCGGCTTGATCTAGTTTATTAGCGATAGTGTTGAGGAGCAATTCCCTGCCTTTCGTGGTCAGACTACCACGCTTTGCAGAACGGAAATCTGATCTTCCGAGCAAATGATCTAGTACATTTTGAAGTAAGATGGCCTCATTTAGACGGTCTCCCTGCTGACCCTGCTTAGCTGCCCAAAGTAATAAGCCAACCATGTAGGCCGTTTTTGGCAAACCATCTCTATTAATTTGCCCTACAACCAAATCAAATTTGCTTTTTCCTTCAACGCCATCACCAAACCAAGTATGAGTCATTTTTCGAATTGCACTACGAGTCAGTTGGCCCAACCCCACACCAACAAACTCGGGCAGAAGTTTTTTAAAATGCCGCTGTTTAGAAAGTGAATTTTCGTCTGGACATCCAAATGCGAACGTTCGACAGGGTTTGAAATTTTCGGAGAATTTATTCAGCATCCGCAAGCTATCATCGTCCATCTGGCCGATATCTTCTATTAGAAAGACAAATTGACCATTTTTTACAGCGCTTTCGAATTCAAATTTATTAGGAATATCATAATCTCTTTGAACAGCTCTTCTAATTCCATAAAGATTATAAGAAAAATCATTAGCATCAATAAAGACAGGGATTTTTAAATCACAGCCAATGCCAAGAGCGTATCTGTAAGCAACGTGTAGCTTCAGTCCGGTTTTTCCTGACTGCCTACTTCCATGAAAAAATACATTTTCCGGGAGTTTTATTATTTCATCGAGCGATTTTTTCTTAAAATTTTCAGTTAAATTACCCGCTTCGTCTAATTTTGTTTCATCAAGCGTATATAGCTTTGGACAAGCATAGCCGTCTATGAATGATTTTTGATCATCAATTTCGTTATGCGCAAAATTCAGATGGTCGATGAATTTATCTGAAATAATGCCTCTATTGTTCTGTAGCATTAACTCTATTTGATCGGCAGGATTTCTTATTTTCACTGCAAAATTTAGAATCAATGGATCAGCGCTCGTAAGGTTTGCTGCAGCGGCAAAACGGTCAGTTAATTGAAAATATTCACGGCAATATATTGAGGTTGTGTCTTGCACAAAATCAATTTCAATTATTTGATAGCCGTTAAACCATTCTGACCCAGCGTACAGGCTGCCCGCCGAACTCCGGACACTTGATCCGTAAATGTCTTCGACTCGCTCTGGTCGAGGGCGATGCGTGTGGCCGCTGCAAACCAGATCAAATTCTTTTGCGATCCGCGCTTCAACAGAAACTCTGTCAAAATGTAGCAGATTTTCGAATGGGTGATGGAGTACGCATATTTTATAGTCGCATTCGCCCAAATACGAGACCGCTCGCTCGACATTTTCAAGGCCCACTATGAGGTTGCCATCATCGACATCACCCGCTTCACCGGTTGCACGCCAAGCACTATTTAGAAGGACAACACCGATAGTTTTCGTGCCGATTTTCAATTTTCTAATTCGACAGAAATTGCCTATCTTGTAATCAATCGGGAATTTTTTATCATACCATTCGTAAAAATTTTGCATTCGCCATAGAGCAATAATGGCAACATCGTTGTTTTCACGGTATGATCTAAAGAATTTTTCCAGACCATGTTGCTCACTTAATTGAACCTTCAATCCACTTTCTAGTGTTTCTTGTTTACGAGCTTCCAAACGCGAAATGTCATGATTTCCGGGGCTCACCAGTAGGTTAGCAACCTCTAAATTGCATTTGTGCAATATTGGGGTGAGGACCTCCCTGTCGGCACACGCAAAATCAGTTAAAGCATCTCCGGATTGAACTAGATCGCCAGAAAAAATTACGCAGTCTGGATTTACTCCACGCTCAGCCATTGCAACTAAGTCTTTTTCGAGACTGGAAATGATCTTCATTTGACCTTGTCTGGTCCGCGAGCTCCAATGCACATCCGACAAGTGGATAATGGTGAGCTTGCTCAAATGACATTCCCTCTTAGCGATAGATAAAAGCCTGAACCAATCATTGGCATTTGGCTAATTATGCGTCTGTAGCTAGAAGGGATTATCGCTAAAAATCATTAAAGTGCAAGGGCGGGGCGGCTCCCACTTTTGAGTTTATATGTACCTACTCCTCGCCCATCCGCAGCGCCGCGATGAACGCTTCCTGCGGAATGCTGACGTTGCCGTACTCGCGCATCCGCTTTTTGCCCTCCTTCTGCTTGTCGAGCAGCTTCTTCTTGCGGCTGATGTCGCCGCCGTAGCATTTGGCCGTGACGTCCTTGCGCATGGCGCTGATGGTTTCGCGGGCGATCACCTTGGCGCCGATCGCGGCCTGGATCGGGATCTTGAACATGTGGCGGGGGATGAGGTCTTTCAGCCGTTCGACCAGCCCGCGTCCGCGCGCGTCGGCCTGGCTGCGGTGGACGATCATGGAGAGCGCATCGACGGGTTCGTTGTTGACGAGGATGTTCATCATCACGAGGTCGCCTTCGCGCAGGCCGATCTGCTCGTAATCGAAGCTGGCATAGCCGCGCGATATGCTTTTCAGGCGGTCGTAGAAATCGAACACCACTTCGTTGAGCGGCAGTTCGTAGCTGACCTGGGCGCGGCCGCCGACGTAGGTCAGGCCGGTCTGGACGCCGCGACGGTCCTGGCACAGCTTGAGGATGCTGCCCAAGTATTCGTCCGGCGTGTAGATCACCGCCTTGATCCACGGTTCCTCCATCTCGCGGATCTTGACCTGGTCGGGCATGTCGCTGGGGTTGTGGAGGTATTGGGTGGAGCCGTCGTTCATGGTCAGGCGGTAGACCACCGACGGCGCGGTGGTGATGAGGTCGAGATCGTATTCGCGGGTCAGGCGTTCCTGGATGATTTCGAGGTGGAGCAGGCCGAGGAAGCCGCAGCGGAAGCCGAAGCCCAATGCGGCGCTGGATTCCATCTCGAAACTGAAGCTGGCGTCGTTGAGGCGCAGCTTGCCGATGCTTTCGCGCAGTTTCTCGAAATCGGCGGCGTCGACCGGGAACAGGCCGCAGAACACCACCGGCTGGACTTCCTTGAAGCCGGGCAGCGCGATGGTGGCGCCGTTCTTGACCGTGGTGATGGTGTCGCCGACTCGCGCCTGCGCCACTTCCTTGATCTGCGCGGTGATGAAGCCGATCTCGCCCGGGCCCAATTCGGCGAGCTGTTCGATCTTGGGGCGCATGCAGCCGACGCGGTCGATCAGATGTTCGGTGCCGCCGGCCATGAAGCGCACCTGCAGGCCCTTCTTGATCACGCCGTCGATCACGCGGACGAGGATGACCACGCCGAGGTAGGGATCGTACCATGAGTCGACCAGCATGGCGGTGAGCGGGGCATCGCGGCTGCCCGTGGGCGGGGGGATGCGGGTGACGACCGCCTCGAGCACTTCCTTGATGCCGATGCCGGCCTTGGCGCTGGTGAGCACCGCGTTGCTGGCGTCGAGCCCGATGATCTCCTCGATCTCGGCCTTGACCTTTTCGGGTTCGGCGGCGGGCAGGTCGATCTTGTTGATGACCGGCACGATCTCGTGGTTGTGCTCGATCGACTGGTAGACGTTGGCCAGCGTCTGCGCCTCGACCCCTTGCGCGGCATCAACCACCAGCAGCGCGCCCTCGCACGCGGCCAGGCTGCGGCTGACCTCGTAGGCGAAGTCGACGTGGCCGGGGGTGTCCATCAGGTTGAGCTCGTATTCCAGCCCATCGTCGGCGGTATAGGCCAGACGGACGGTCTGCGCCTTGATGGTGATCCCGCGTTCGCGTTCAATGTCCATGTTATCAAGGACTTGCTCGCTCATCTCGCGCGCGGTGAGCCCGCCGGTGAACTGGATCAGCCGGTCGGCCAGCGTCGACTTGCCATGGTCGATATGGGCAATGATGCTAAAATTGCGGATCAGGGATAATTCGGTCATGCCGCGCCGTTAGCAGTGGTGTTTGGCCGAGTCAGCCCCCGCGCTTGCCGACGTCGTCAACCAACCTTGCGCTGCGGCGTGGATTCAGGCTCCGGCGTGGGTGCCTTGCCCGCCACCGCCGCGATCCGCCCTTGCGCATCGAGCCGCAGCGGCGCGGAGAATTCCAGCCCCATGCGATCGTCATGGCTCCACCGCGATGTCGCCGTCACCGCATGGCCATCGGACAGCTGGACGCGGAAGATCGTGCCGGCGGGAACGTTCCACAGCCCTTCGATCAGCGCGCCGGTCTGCGAGATGTTGCGCACCGTGCCATTGTAGCGATGGCCGCCGTGATCGAGCACGACCTTGCGCAGCATCGACTGCCGCGCCGCCCGCGCCGATCGCGGCCCCTGGGCAATCGCCATCAGCCCGGTGGAGAGCCGTGCGGTGGCGTTCATCGTCGACAGCGGGCGCTCGTAGATATAGCCCTGCACATGGCTGCAGCCGAGCATGCGCACCAGATCGAGTTCGTCGAGCGTCTCGACACCTTCGGCGGTGGTTTCCATCCCCAGCGCTTCGGCCAGGCTGACGATCGAGGCGATGATCGCGCCGTTGCGGCTGCCCGGTTCGGTGGCGCCGCGCACAAAGCTCTGGTCGATCTTGATCTTGTCGAACGGCGCTTTCTTGAGATAGCCGAGCGAGGAATAGCCCGTGCCGAAATCGTCGAGCGCCAGCCGCACGCCAATGCCCTTGAGCGCCTTGAACATCGCCTCGGTGCCCTCATCGTCGTTGAGGAACACGCTTTCGGTGATTTCCAGCTCCAGCCGGTCTGATGCGACCTGGGCGCTCGCCAGCGCGTTGGTGACGATCGTGGGCAGCGACGGGTTGGCAAACTGCAAGGCCGAGACATTGACCGCGACGCGAACGTCGTCGGGCCAGCGCGACAGCGCCTGGCAGGCGGTGCGCAGCGCCCATTCGCCGATCGTGGCGATCATGCCGGCATCTTCGGCCACGGGGATGAACCGCGCCGGCGAGATCCAGCCGAGCGTCTTATGGTTCCAGCGCAGCAGCGCCTCGAACCCGGTGATCTTCTCGGTCGCGGTCTGGACCACCGGCTGATAGTACAGTTCGAGCCCGCCATGGGCGACCGCATCGCGCAAGTCGTCTTCCATCTGGCGGCGTTCTTCGGCGTCGCTGTGCAAGTCTGCGGCGTAGAAGTGGTAGCGCCCGCGTCCGCCGTCCTTGGCGGCATACAGCGCCAGATCGGCGTTGCGGATCAGTGCCTCGCTCGTCACTCCGTCGTCGGGCGCGATCGCGATGCCGATCGACGCGCCGATCGTCACCCGGCTGCCCTCGATCGAATATGGCTGTGACAGCGATTCGATGATCTGCGCGGCCAGGTGGCCCATTTGCTCGCGTTCGATCTTGCCGGGAATGATCACCTGGAACTCGTCGCCGCCCAGGCGCCCCACGCGACCCACTTTGCCGACGACGCGCTCCAGCCGCTGCGACACCTGCTTGAGCAGCGCATCGCCGGCCGGATGGCCCAGCGTATCGTTGACGCTCTTGAATCGATCGAGATCGAGCAGGAACACGCTGCAGGCGCGATGTTGGGCCTGCGGCGCGTTGAGGATCTTTTCCAGCGTCTGCGACATGCGGAAGCGGTTGGACAGCCCGGTCAGCGAATCGAAATGGGCGAGCCGCGAGGCATGTTCCTGCGACCGGCGCTTTTCGGTGAGGTCCGAACCCGAGCCACGGAACCCCTGGAAGTTGTTGAAGGTATCGTAAGTGGGGCGTCCGGTGACCGACCACCAGCGTTCGTCGTCGTCGGCCGTGGCCGCCCGCACCGCCAGTTCGCTGAACGCGGACCGGGCCGAAAGGTGGAAGGCCAGCGTGCGCTCCCCCTCGCCCGACAACGCCGCAAGGTTGAACAGTTCGGCAAAGGGGCGCCCGACCAGTTCCTCGACCGGGCGGCCCAGTGCTTCCGCCACGGGGCGCGACAGGTATGAAATCGCGCCCTTGCGATCGGTTTCCCAGAACCAGCCCTGCCCGGTTTCCTCGTAATCGGCGAGAATTTCCTGGGCGCGGGTCTGGACGCGCTGATCCTGTTCGGTCTGTTCGCGCAGCTTGGCGTCGATCGCGGTCTGCCGCACGAACGCGGTCAGCGCGATGGCCGCCCCCACCGCCAGCGTGATGAACCCGCCCAGCTTGCTGGTGACGCACGCCACGCCGGCCCACATTCCCACTTGCGCCGCCAGCACACCAGCCAGCCGCCCGGACTCGATCACCGTCGCCAGCAGCGAAATGGTGATCAGCAACGCGAACGAGTAGTACCACAGGTCGGCCTGGGCGTGGGCCCAGATGCCGACGCTCGATCCGAACAGCAGCAGCGGCAGCGCGACCACCAGCCCCATCAGCGACATGCGCAGGCCGGTGCCGTGATCGGTCGCGACGTCGAATCCCTGAACCAGCCGTGCCGAACCGGCGATGGCGACAGCCACCACACCCAGCACGATGCTGACCACCGGCGGGACCGACCAGCCCATCAGCCCAAGCAAGACCAGCCCTGCGGCCATGGCCACGGCCATTTGCGGCCATTCGGGTGCGATGAACTGGGTCGGGGTGCGGATCGCCGGTTGGCCGGGCGACGTTGAACGGTCGCGCCTGCGTGCTGTGCGCGCAAAATCCGGCGCACCCTTCGGGGCAGCAACCGTCTGCTGTTCGCTGATCTGCGGGACCGTCTCCGACATGACGGCCTCTTGCACCACAAGCGTTTGATAAACGGTTAAGCATTCGGGGCCGAGCACGTATTGTCGCTGCCCCGGGGCCCCGATCCAGCTGGCGGTAAGAGACCTGTACCCGGGTTGGGCCATGATGCGCTGTTGCGGCCAACCCGACCGTGTTAATCGGCGCAGGAATCGCCGCCATTTGAAGGAAACAGGACCTTGGTCGCAATGCCGGCAAGCTATTCGATGGTCGGCGCGGCGGGGCGGCGCCTGCGCGTTGCGCGGTGGCATCCCGGCGCGGGCGGCCAGGGGTTGCCCGACGGGGCGCCCGCGCGTCGGCCGCTGCTGGTGTTCAACGGGATCGGCATCAACCTGGAACTGTTCGAGCCGGTTGCGCTCGACCTGGCCGAACGCGAGGTCATCAGCTTCGACATGCCCGGTGTCGGCAAATCGCCCGACCCCATTTTCCCCTACACCATCCCGTGCATGGCGCTGACGGCGATCGCGCTGCTCGATCAGCTGGGCGTGGACCGGGTCGACGTGATGGGCATCAGCTGGGGCGGCGCCATCGCCCAGCAGTTTGCGTTCCAGCACCGCGCCCGCACGGGCAAACTGATCCTCGCCGCCACCGGCGCGGGCTTCGTGATGGCGCCGGGCAACCCCAACATGCTGCGCCATCTGGCCGATCCGCGCGAATACACGGTCGAACGCACGTTGCGTCGCAACCTGGCCTCGCTGTATGCGGGCGGCGGCAACGGTGCGTTCTCGCTCAATTCAGTGACACCGCCGTCGCCGCTTGGCTGGGCCTGCCAGGTGGCCGCGTTCGCCACTTGGACCAGCATTCCGTTCCTGCCGCTGATCGACGTGCCGGTACTGGTCATGGCGGACGAGGACGATCAGATCGTCCCGCCCGCCAACGGGCGGTTCCTGCACCAGACCATTCCGGGCAGCCGGCTCGAAATGTTCGCAGGCGGCGGCCATCTGTTCATGCTGGCGCTGCGCGAACGGTTCGTCGCTGCGGTGCGACAGTTTCTGGACGAGCCCGACCCTGCCTGCGCGAACGGCTAGGTTGTTGGCGAACGCCGCTTTCCTTTTCCGCTTCATGCGATAGCATCACCCCCAAGAATCGGCGGCAGTTTCAGTAACCGCGCGGGAGAGCGCATGCGGCATATCGCGATAATCGGGTCAGGCCCGGCAGGGTATTACACGGCCGAAGCGGCGCAGAAGCATTGGGGGGACGACGTCAAGGTCGATATCTTCGACATGCTGCCGGTGCCGTACGGGTTGATCCGCACCGGCGTGGCGCCCGATCACCAGTCGATCAAGGCCGTCTCGCGCCGTTACGAACAGACCGCGCTGTCGGACAACGTACGGTTCGTCGGCAATGTCGCGGTGGGTGAGGATGTCTCGATCGCCGAACTGCAATCGCTGTACGATGCGGTCGTGCTGGCCACCGGCGCGCCCAACGACAAGCCGGCGGGCATCCCCGGCGAAGGCGCCGAAAACGTGTTCGGCAGTGCCTCGTTCGTCGGCTGGTACAATGGCCATCCGCAATTCGCCAAACTGGCCCCCGACCTGTCGGTCGGCACCGCCGTGGTCATCGGCAACGGCAACGTCGCGCTCGACGTCGCGCGCATCCTGGCCAAGACCACCGCCGAATTCACCGGCAGCGACATCGTGGGCCACGCGCTGCACGCGCTGGAAGCCTCGCATATCGATCATGTCGTGATCCTGGGGCGGCGCGGGCCGCACCAGATCGCGATGACGCCCAAGGAACTGGGCGAGCTGGCGCACTTGTCGCGCGGCTGCCCGCGCGTCGATCCGGCTGACCTGCCCCCGCGCGAGGATGACGCGCTGCTCGAACCGGGGCAGCGCAAGTCGGTCGATCACTTGCGCAGTTTCGCCGTGATCCCCGAGGATTTCCGTTGCGACAAGCCGGTCGAGATCGAATTCGACTTCTTCGCCTCACCGCTGCGCATCGTGGAACAGGATGGCCGCGTCCGCGCGGTGGAGGTCGAACGCACGCGGCTCGACGAACAAGGCCGCGCGGTCGGGACGGGCGAGACCTACCAGATCCCCTGCGGACTGGTGGTGACCTGCATCGGCTACAAGACCTCGCCCATCGCCGGCGTGCCGTTCGAGGAAGCGGCGGGGCGCTTTGCCAACCACGAAGGGCGCATCGTGCCGGGGCTGTATTGCGTGGGCTGGGCGCGGCGCGGGCCGTCGGGCACGATCGGCACCAACCGCCCCGACGGCTTCGGCGTGATCGAGCGGATTGCCGAGGACATCGGCAGCGGCGGCGGCAAGCAGGGTCGCCCCGGCTTCGATGCACTGGCGCAGGCGCGCAAGCTGGATGTGGTGACGTTCCGCGACTGGAAGAAGATCGAGGAAGCCGAGGCGGGCCGCGCCCGCGAGGGCGCCCCGCGCGAAAAGTTCACCGACGTGGCCGAGATGATCGCGGCGCGCGAGACGCCTTGATCCACAGGCCTTGCTTCCCTCATCCGAGCCCATCGCCAAGCTCTGGACAAGCTTCGTTCCTTAGGGCTGAAATCGAGGAACGCCGCGCCAGGTTCGCCTGTAGCGCAACGTGTCTCGACTTCGCTCGACATGAACGGTGATCAAATCAAACACCGCGGAGGCGAGCCGCCGGCCCGCCTCCTTGCAAATCCCCGCCTCTTTGCAAAGCGCCGTCAGGCGCTCACTGACCCGGGGGCGGCGTGGCAGGCGTTGCCGGATCCGCCGGGGTGGCCGGCGTTGCAGCGGGAGCCGTGGGCGCAGTGGAATCGGGCATCGCAGCCGGGGCCGGCGCCGTGGTTGTCGTCGTGGTGGTGGTATCGGTCATCGCGGCGGCGGGCGCCTCGGTCGTGGCGTCCTTCTTGCCGTGCTTGGCATGGCTCTTGTGAGCGGTGGTGGTCGTGGCGGCACCCGGTTCGGTCCCGGCAGTCGACTGCGCCATCGCGCCGGTAGAGGCAAGTCCGGCTGCCATAACGGCCGTGAACATCAACTTACGCATGTGAGTACTCCGTGAATAGCTTTCGCGCTGATTGGCGAAGTCTCACTATAACAACGAATTGCGCTTGGTGGGCTCGTCTCGTCGCATGGTTTGGGTCGGTTCGTCCGTACTGTCCCGCAGATGAACGAAACTGTAGTTTCCTGTTCATCGACTGGGCGACGGAGCGGACCGCTTCACCGCCAACGATGCTCGACACCCGTCCGATTCGCTGCGAGACTGCCGGCAAAGACTGGCCCCGGAGAGAAGGAGCACAACGATGCCCGCCTATGACCTGATCATCCGCCATGGCACCATCGTCGATGGCACCGGCGGCGCCCGCTTTGCCGGAGACATCGCGATCAAGGACGGCCTCGTCGCCGCTGTCGGCACGGTCCACGGCGATGCCCGCGAGGAAATCGACGCGCACGGCCTGATCGTCGCGCCCGGCTGGGTCGACATCCACACGCATTACGATGGCCAGGCCACGTGGGACGCCGAAATGGCGCCGTCATCGTGGCACGGCGTGACCACCGTGGTCATGGGCAACTGCGGCGTCGGCTTCGCGCCCGCCGCGCCCGATCGGCACGACTGGCTGATCGGGCTGATGGAAGGCGTGGAGGACATTCCCGGCACCGCGCTGGCCGAGGGCATGACGTGGAACTGGGAAACCTTCCCGCAATACCTCGATGCGCTGGAGGCGATGCCGCGCACGGTCGATATCGGCACCCATGTGCCCCATGGCGCGGTGCGCGCCTATGTCATGGGCGACCGCGAAAAACCCGGCGCGGTGCCCACCGACGCCGATATCGACGCGATGTCCGCCATCGTCGAGGACGGCCTGCGCGCGGGCGCGCTGGGCTTTTCAACCAGCCGCACGGTGATCCACAAGTCGGTCGACGGCGAGCTGGTCCCCGGCACCACCGCCACCGCCGACGAGCTGATCCGCATCGGCCGCGCGATGGGCCGCGTCGGCCACGGCGTGTTTGAAATGGCCAGCGACATGCGCCGCGCCTGGAACGAATTTGCGTGGATGGGCGCATTGAGCCGCGAAACCGGGCTGCCGGTGACGTTCGCCGCGCTCCAGTCGATCGCCAAGGAACTCTCGCTCGACGAACAGATCGCCGCGATGGAGCACGAGAACGCCGCTGGGGCCAACATCGTCGCGCAGATCGCCTTGCGCGGCAACGGCATCGTCATGGCGTGGCGCGGCACGGTCCACCCGTTCCGCTTCCGCCCGAGTTACGTCGCCATCGCCGACCTGCCGTGGGACGAACAGCGCGCGTACCTGGCCGACCCGGCGTTCAAGGCGCGGCTGCTGGCGGAAACCAACGAATACCCGCAAAGCGACATCATCGGCCTGCTTCGGATGGTCGGCGAAGGCTGGACCAACCAGTTCGAGATGGACGACACGTTCGATTACGAACCGCAGCCCGAGGCCAGCATCGCAGCCCGCGCCGCGCAGGCGGGCGTCTCGCCCGCCGCATACGCCTATGATCTGATGAGCGCGGGCGACGGCAGCGGGTTCATCTACCTGCCGATCCTCAACTACGCCGACGGCAACCTCGATTTCCTCGAAAGCCTGCAGGCGCGCGACGATTGCGTGAACTCGCTGTCCGACGGCGGCGCGCACTGCGGCACGATCTGCGATGCCGCCAGCCCCACTTTCATGCTCCAGCACTGGGTGCGCGATCGCCCGCGCGGGCGGGATCGGGTGGGCGGCCGGATCAGCCTGGAACAGGCGGTCAAGCGCCAGAGTCACGACACCGCGCGGCTCTATGGCCTCAACGATCGCGGCGTGCTCGCGCCCGGCATGATCGCCGATGTGAACTTGATCGACTTCGACCGCCTCGCGCTGGGCAAACCCTGGCTGGCGTTCGACCTCCCCGCCGGCGGCAAGCGCCTGCTGCAAAAGGCCGAAGGTTACGTCGCCACGATCAAGGCCGGCGTGGTGACGTTCCGCGAAGGTGCGTGGACGGGCGCGACGCCGGGCGGGCTGATACGGGGGCCGCAGCGGGCGGAGCTGCTGGAGGCGGCGGAGTAGGGGTGGGCGCGAGGCTAAAAATTAGCGCTCGATTTAGCATCAGAGACAGTGTGTGCCATGGCCCAAAAGCCCCAGCAGAAATCGTCAAAACCACCGGCTCCGAAACGCGGCAGATGGACGGCCGATCCTTCGCGAATCTTATCTGTAATGGCATTGTCGGTTTCTGTTGCATCGTTCGCCTTCAGCCAAATTAATTTCAATCGTTCTGAACGACTAGCAATCCAGCCTTCACTAGTTTTCGAATACGAACAAAATTATGGTTGGAAGGTGAGGAATATAGGGGCCGGGCCAGCGTTGAACCCTTTAGTTCAGTTGGCTTGGGATGATAAGCAATGGGAAAATCCGGTGCGAATTCCTTCAATTCCAGTCAATGCGAGTTTTTCATTGCAATGGGTTGGTTCTGACAATGTCAGAATGCTTGGAGCGACTTATAATGATAACAATGGCCGAATATATTCTACCGTTACAAAAAATGATCTCTCCTCAGTGCACACAGGATCGACACTCCCGATGTGGACTGAGAGTAAGATTAGAAAATATTGGGAACTTTCAAAGCCATAATCTCTAAAATTTACATTGTTTTGACGAAAATCTTAGCGCATCTACCAGATGTTCGAACACGCCGTTCACGCGCTCGCGGTGCGTTGCGCGGAAATTGAACTCCGACCGATAGCACTGCATATGCTCGCCGTTGTTCTGCACATGGGTTGACCGGATCGAAGCGCTGAACAACCGCCAGAAGCGTTCGACAATATTGACGTAGAACGTGTTGCCGCCGCGGTTGCACACACCGCATATTCGCCCTTGCCATGACTTACGCGGCCATGCTCGAAGCCGCCACTCTTGCGTAAGCTGTAGCTGTAGAGTTCGACGGTTGAGCCGGGCTCGACGTTATCCAGCACCGCCCCGCGCCGAATTTTCCTACAAGCTCCGCCCGCGTTATCATCGCGGAGATGCCGAAGACGCGCCCAACCATTTGCCAAACCACGATATTCTCGCCCACCGCCACGACTCGCTGCGATAAACATTCCCTGCGCGATACGGGCAAACATAGAGAAGATGCGGAAGCCGGCGGCCGCTTTCCGTCGCCGGTTGTGGGTGCCCTACACCCGCATCGGCATCAGCACGTAGAGCGCGGGGCTCTTGTCGTCCTGGCGGATCAGCGTGGGGGCGCCGGCGTCGGCGAGGTGGAGTTCCACGGTGTCGCCGTCGATCTGGCTGAGGATGTCCTTCAGGTAGTTGGCGTTGAAGCCGATCTCGAACCCGGCGGCGCTGTATTCGGCGGCCAGTTCTTCCGCCGCGGTGCCGTTGTCGGGGCTGGTGACCGACAGCGTGACCTTGTCGGGTTCCAGCGCCATCTTCACCGCGCGGGTCTTTTCGGTGGCGATCGTCGCCACGCGGTCCACGCCCTGGAAGAAGCTGCGCGGATCGAGTTTCAGCAGCTTGTCGTTGCCGGTGGGGATCACGCGGCTGTAATCGGGGAACGTGCCGTCGATCAGCTTGCTGGTGAGCACCACGCCGTTCTCGCCGCCCAGGGTGAAGCGGATCTTGCTGGCGGAAAGATCGACCAGCACGGCGGTGTCGAGCACATCGTCGAGCAGCTTGCGGATTTCGGCGACACATTTGCGCGGCACGATCACGTCGGGCATGCCCTGCGCGCCGTCGGGGCGTTCGATGGTGTAGCGGGCCAGGCGGTGGCCGTCGGTCGCTGCGGCTTTCAGCACCGGGCGGTCTTCTTCCGACACGTGCAGGAAGATGCCGTTGAGGTAGTAGCGCGTTTCCTCGGTCGAGATCGCAAAGCGCGTGCGGTCGATCAGTTCGGCCAGCACGCGGGCGGGCACTTCGAAGCTGGTCGGCAGGTCACCTTCCACGATCACCGGGAAATCGTCGCGCGGCAGCGTGGGCAGCTGGAAGCGGCTGCGCCCGGCCTTCACCGTCATGCGGTTGTCGGCGGTTTCGAAGCTGACCTGGCTGCCGTCGGGCAGCTTGCGCGCGATGTCGAACAGCAGGTGCGCCGACACGGTGATCGCGCCGGGGCTTTCGACCGAGACCGCCACCATCGTCTCGATGATCTGCAGGTCGAGGTCGGTCGCCATCAGCTTGACCGCGCCGCCGGCCGAAGCTTCGATCAGCACGTTGGACAGGATGGGAATGGTATTGCGCCGTTCCACCACGGACTGGACGTGGGACAGGCATCGCAACAGGGTCGCGCGTTCGATCGTGGCCTTCATTGCGTACAACGTCCCCCTAGGGCGAACGCAGGTCCGGAATCGGCCCCGCGCCGTCAATTCGGACCACCTTCCTTAACGCGGGCGGCCCGCTCGGCAAGCGCGAAGCCCGGTTGGAAGGGCGAATCTGGGGATAAATGCCGGAAATTCCCGCATTGGCCCCACGCTCTGCCGCAGCGTTACGAGATCATCGCCATGCCGCCGTTGACGTGCAGCGTCTGCCCGGTGACGTACCCGGCCTCACGGCTGGCGAGATACGCCACGGCCGCGCCGATATCGCTGCCCTCGCCCATACGGCCCATCGGGATGCGGGCGTTGAGCAGGTCCTTCTGCGCATCGGGCAGCCCGTCGGTCATCGCGGTGCGGATGAAGCCGGGCGCCACGCAGTTGACCGTGATGTTGCGGCTGGCCAGCTCCTGGCCCAGGCTTTTCGACATCGCGACCAGCCCGCCCTTGGCCGCCGCGTAGTTGATCTGCCCCGGATTGCCGGTGGCGCCGACCACGCTGGTGATCGAGATCATCCGGCCGAACCGCGCCTTCATCATCGGCTTGGACGCGGCGCGCATCAGCCGGAACGCGGCTTCGAGATTGACGCGGATCACCGCGTCCCATTCCTCGTCCTTCATCCGCATCGCCAGGTTGTCACGAGTTATGCCAGCGTTGTTGACGAGGATGTCGAGCTTGCCGAGCGAATCCACCGCCGCCGGAACCAGCTTCTCGACGTCGTCGGGATTGGACAGGTCGCAGGTGATCGCCACGTGATCGACCTGCTGGATGTGCTGCGGACTGTGCTCGTCGAGTTCATCGCGAAACGCGCGCAGCTTGGCGGCGTTGGAACCCGACACGGCCAGCCGCGCGCCTTGCGCGGCCAGCGCGCGGGCGATCGCGGAACCGATGCCGCCGCTGGCGCCGGTCACCAGCGCCGTCATGCCGTGCAGATCGAACATGCGGTGTTCCATGGTCACAGTTCCTTTGCGAATGCTTCGATGTCGGCCATGCCGATCACGCTGGTGACCGCAACATCGGCCACGGTGCGCCCGATCATCGGGCCGAGCACTTTGCCGCCCAGTTCGACGAATTGCTCCACCCCTGCCGCCTGCATCGCCAGCACGCTTTCGCGCCAGCGCACACGGCCGGTCACCTGCTCGACCAGCAGGCGCTGCACGTCCTGCGGATCGGTGACCATCGCGGCGGTGACGTTGGCGAACAGCGGCACGCGCAAGCTGGCGGGCGGAGTCTTTTCCAGTGCGGCGGCCATCGCATCGGCGGCGGGCTGCATCAGCGAGCAGTGGAACGGGGCGGATACCGGCAGCGATATGCCGCGCTTGATCCCGAAGTCCTTGACCAGCGCGATGGCGCGCTCGATCGCGCCCGTGTGCCCCGACAGCACGACTTGCGTCGGATCGTTGTCATTCGCCACGGCGCACACGTCATCCTCGGCCGCCGCATCAGCCAACGCCTGCGCCTTGACGATGTCGGCGCCCAGCAGCGCGCACATCGCGCCGATGCCCACCGGCACCGCCGCCTGCATCGCCTGCCCGCGCAGCTTCAGCAGCCGCGCGGTGTCGGCCAGCGAGAACGCGCCCGCGGCACACAGCGCGGTGTATTCGCCCAGGCTGTGCCCGGCGACGAAGTCCGCCTTGTCGGCCAGCGTGATCCCGCCTTCGATTTCGAGCACGCGCAGCACCGCGATGGCGTTGGCCATGATCGCCGGCTGGGCGTTTTCGGTCAGGGTTAGCTGGTCTTCGGGACCATCGCGCAGGATCGCGAACAGCTTTTGCCCCAGCGCATCGTCGACTTCCTCGAACACCGCGCGCGCTGCCGGACTGGCACCGGCCAGTTCCACGCCCATGCCGACTTTCTGGCTGCCCTGCCCCGGGAATACAAATGCACGCATCGTGACCTCTCCTTATGCGCCGCGCGGTTATGGGCGTTGTGTCGCCCCTGCAACCCCGAACGGGACAATCTTGTTGGCAGCGTCGTGCCCGATGTCGGCCCTTCCGAGGAAAGCGATGCCGGTCCGCGCGCACCAATCGCGCACCATGTCTGCGGGTTCCATGCCGAACGAGCGGTCGTTTTCGGGCACGTCGCTGACCCGGCCGAGCCGCAGCCCGGCGATCCCCATCGGCGCCAGATGGGCGGTGACATGAAACAGCAGCCGGTCGACAGCATAGAGATATTCGCTGACTTCCTCGATCAGCACGACATGCCCGGCAAGGCTGGGCATCAGATCGGTGCCGACCAGCATCGCCAGCGTCATCAGGTTGAACGCCACTGTGGGGCGACCGTCGAGGTCGGGTTCCAGCCCTTCGCCCGAACCGCACAGGAAACCCAGCGCGCGCAGCACCGCCGCCTCGCCCCCGTCGCGGCGGATATCGCCCGACATCGGCCCATGCACCGGCCTGCCGATGCCCGCGCGGTACAGCGCCCCCAGCAGCATGCCCCCGTCGGAATAGCCAAGGTATGTCTTCTCGCCCGCAGCCGGGCCAAGCCGGGCTATCGCCTCCCCTGCAATCCGCCCCGCGCCATAGCCGCCGCGGACGAACCACACCGCCTGCGTACCGGGATCATTGGCGCATTCGAGGAACGCCGTCAGCCGTTCGTCATCGGTCCCGGCGAAGTGGCCGTGTTCGGAAAAGCACTGATCGTGGAACCGCAGATCGGCCTGCGGAAATGCCGCCTCCGCCAGCGCGATGACACGCGCGGCATCCTCTCGGGTGAACGGCGTGGACGGCGCGCAGATGGCAATGCGGGACATGAGGACGCTCTAGGATCGAAATGCGATCAGGTCACGCCCGGATGGCTACCGCGGCGATGGCTTACAGCGGCGACCATTCGATGGCCTCGCCGGGATCGTTTGATGCGACTTCTACAGTGCCCGGCTTGGGCACGCCCTCGCCCATGGCCTCCAGCAGCTTGTCGCACACCCAGTCGACGCCCGTGCCCGCTGCGGCGGACACCGGAATGACCTCAACGCCGCTGGCTTCTTCCAGTTCGGCGCACAGCACGGCGATCAGTTCATCGTCGAGCATGTCGATCTTGTTGAGCGCAACCACCACCGGCTTGTCGGTCAATCCCGCGCCATAGTTTTCCAGTTCGTCGCGCACGATGCGATAGCTGGTGGCGACATCCTCGTCGTTGGCATCGACCAGATGCAGCAGCACGCGACACCGCTCGATATGCCCCAGGAACCGGTCGCCGATACCCGCGCCGTCGGCCGCGCCTTCGATCAGACCCGGAATGTCGGCCACCACGAACTCGCGCTGCTTGTACAGCACCACGCCCAGCTGGGGGCGCAACGTGGTGAACGGATAATCGCCGACTTTGGCCTGCGCGTTGGTCACCGCGTTGATGAACGTGGATTTGCCCGCGTTGGGCAGGCCGACAAGGCCCGCGTCGGCGAGCAGCTTGAGCCGCAGCCACACATACATTTCCTGGGCCGGCCAGCCGGGACCAGACTGGCGCGGCGCACGGTTGGTGCTCGACTTGTAGCTGGCATTGCCGCGTCCGCCATCGCCGCCGCGCAGCAGCGTCACGCGCTGGCCCACCTCGGTCATGTCGGCGAGCACCGTCTCGCGATCATCGTCGAGCACTTGCGTACCGACGGGCACCTTGATGACCAGATCCTCACCACCCGCGCCGGTGCGGTTCTTGCCCGCGCCGCCGGTGCCGCGCCGGGCCTTGAAGTGCTGGGTGTAGCGGAAATCGATCAGCGTGTTCAGTCCGGCGATCGCCTCGAACACGATGTCGCCGCCCTTGCCGCCGTCACCGCCATCGGGGCCGCCATATTCGACGTACATCTCGCGCCGGAAGCCGACCGCGCCGGGGCCACCCGCGCCCGATTTGATGAAGATTTTGGCCTGGTCGAGAAAATGCATGTTCGGGTCCGGTGGTTGGGCGAAATCGTCGCCTTGCCCCGCGCCGTCCGCCGGGCCGGTGCCGTTCGTGGATCGGGCATTTGCCTGATCCAGTCAACGCACTGGCCAGTCAACGCTCCGGCCGGTCAACGCACTGGAATGGTGGAGCCGAGGGGGATCGAACCCCTGACCTCGTCATTGCGAACGACGCGCTCTCCCATCTGAGCTACGGCCCCGTTCCAGTACGAGCGCGAACGACCACAACGTGGGGCCGCGCGCGAGAGCGGACCCCTTAGCGAAGCGGACCGCCGCTTGGAAGAACTAAATTCGCAGGCCGGTCCAGCCCCCGGGCGTCTCCGTTACTGCGTGTGGCCGGGCGCGGCCTGCACCATCGGCCCGGAGGCGACCGGCTGGAACACGATCGCCGGCGGCGGCGGGCCGTACCGCGCCTGCCACGCAGCCAGATTGGCCAGGTATTGTTCGTACTGGCGATAGAAATCGTCGAACACGACTTCGATCGTCGGCAGGCTGCGGAACGAGAACGCATCGAGATCGGCGGGCTTGATCGTCAACGCTTCACGCCCGACGATCAGCGCCGCGTCGCAGAATGCGGGCAACGTCGGCGGCAGGGCAAAGTGGTTGTAGACCGAAGTCATGTAGGCTTCGCGATACGGAATGTACTTCGCGCCGTACGTCTTGCGGTACTCGGCATCGACCCGGGCGTTCGTGGATTTCAGCACCTTGCTCTGCGAAATCAGGAATGCCTTGTAGTTGGGCAGGATTTCCGCGTGCTTGGGGTTGTTGCAGTTGAGCGCGGCAACGTTGAACGCCGAACGCAGGTTCCATGTCATCTGCGCGGGCGTGATGTTACGATCCACGCTGCGGCGCAGCCCGTTCGCATCCGTCGGCGGAACCGGGATGCCGAGCGAGGCCCCGTACGGCGGCGTCGGCTTGGCCGGGACGGGAATCACCATCGGCGGGGGCGGCGGAGGTGGGGGAGGCGGTGGCGCCTTGGCGCAGGCGGCGAGCAACGCCGTGCCGAAGACGGCGGCGAACCTGCCACCCTTGTTCCACGAAAACCGCTGCATGTCGAAACTCCCTCAAGCGCGCAGGCATGCCCGCGTCCGCCTTGCTCCACGATGAATCGCCTCCCTAACCGCGTTGATCGACAAAGAAAACGCCCGGTGCGCCAAATGGCACACCGGGCGGGATAAATGATCGAATTCAATAGCGTATTTTGAAGCCTGATGGCGTTAACGACGATCGCCCATGAACTGCAGCAGGAACTGGAACAGGTTGATGAAGTCCAGGTACAGGCTGAGCGCGCCGAGCACGACGGCCTTGCCCACGAATTCGCTGCCGTTGATCTGGTAGTACATGCTCTTCAGGCGCTGCGTATCGTAGGCGATCAGGCCCGCGAAAATCAGCACGCCGAGGAAGCTGATGCCCCACTGCAGCCCGCTCGAGTGCAGGAACACGTTGACCAGCGATGCGATCAGGATGCCAACCAGCCCCATGATCATGAAGCTGCCCATGCCCGAAAGATCGCGCTTGGTGGTGTAGCCGACCAGGCTGAGGCCCGCGAACGCGCCCGATGTGGCAAAGAAGGTCGCGGCGATCGATCCACCGGTGAACATCAGCACGATGGTCGACAGCGAAAGCCCCATGACCGCGCAGAAGCCCCAGAACGTGGCTTGCAGTGCCGCAGTGGACAGCCGGTTGGCGCCAAAGCTCATGACCATGACGAACGCCAGCGGCGCCAACGCGATAAGCCAGCGCAGCGGACCACCGCCAAGCAGGATCTGCTGGCCGATCGCGCTGTTGGCAAACAGCATCGCGACCACGCCCGACAGCATCACGCCCGAAGCCATGTAGTTGTAGATCGACAGCATGTAACGGCGCAGGCCCTGGTCGACGGTCGTCGCCTGCCCCATGGAGCCACCGTTAAGGCCCGGGGACGCGCCAAAGCCCGTCCGAGTGGGCTGGGGGTCGTTCCAGTTTGCCATGGTAATCCAAACTCCGCATCCAGTCCGGGATCGGACCAGTCCCCTGCAATATCGGCGCACCGGGGGCGGGTTTCAAGCGAAACCGGACAAAGCCGATTGTCGCGGTTTGTCGCAGGTTGTCCCCGGGGCGGGCCCGGGGCGGTTCAGCCGCCGGTGCGGGCCTGCTCGGTCATCTCGGCGCTGCGATCGCGCGCGCCGCGCAAGGTGTCTTCCAGCAGGCGGGCGAGCCGGCGGTCGGCATCGAGCACATCCAGACCCACTTGCGTCACCCCGCCGGGGCTGGCGACGCGCCGTGCGAGTTCACCCGGCGCATGCGGCGAAGCGGCGGCCAGCGCCGCCGCGCCTTCGACCATCGCCAAAGCGAGCCTGTCCGCCTGTTCGCGCGGCAGGCCAAGCGCGGTCGCGCCTTCCGCCAGCGCATCGATGAAACGGTACACGAACGCCGGACCCGATCCCGCAAGCGCGGTGACCAGATCCATCTGGGCTTCGTCTGCCAGCCATTCTGCCGAACCGAGCGGGGCCATCAGCCGATCGACTTCGGCTTGCGCCGTGCGATCCGTGTCGCCCACCAGCGCGATCGGCGATTTGCCCAGCGCTGCGGAAAGGTTGGGCATGACCCGCACGATCGCGCCGGCCTGGCCGAAATGCTTGCGCAATGTGCCCAGATCAACCCCGGCAAGAATCGACAGCAGAAGCGATTGCGGCCCGATGTGGGCGGCGATGGCGGCGGCCGCACCCGGCAACTGCTGGGGCTTGAAGCCCAGCAGCACGACGTCGAACCCGCCCTGCCCGTTTGAACCGGCATCCGGAAGCTCGCGAAGCAGGCGCACGCCCGCCGGAGCCGCTTCGAGCAGCGGGTCGACAACGGTGAACTGCGCCGGATCGAAACCGCCGGCGAGCCACCCCGCCAGCATCGCACCGCCCATGTTGCCACAGCCGATCAGCAGGATCGAACGGTCCGCCATCGGTGGTCAGGCTTCGCCGGCGGCATCGACGAGCGCGCTCGCCAGCGCGTCGGCAGGCGATTTGTCGCCCCACAGGATGAACTGGAACGCGGGGTAGAACCGATCGCATTCATCCACCGCCGCCTCGATCGCGCCTTGTGCCTGGGTCAGGCTGAGCAGTCCCTCGTCGCCCAGCATCAGGCCATGGCGATACAGCAGCACCCCGCCGTTCGACCAGATGTCGAAATGGCCGAGCCAGACCTGTTCGTTGATCAGCGCCATCACCTCATGGACCGCCGTGCGCTTGTCGTCCGGAACGCGGATATCGGGCAGGCAGAGGATCTGCAGCACGTGGTCCTCCTCGCGCCAGATGCACCGCAACTGATAGTTGGCCCAGCTGCCCTGGACTTCCCCCAGCACTTCATCCTCGGACACGAATTCGCATGGCCAGCCACGCGCTTCGAACAAGGAAGCGATCATGTCGACGGGTGCGGCATCGTCGCGTTCACCGTCGTCGTGGCCCGTCTGCATGGTCCATCCTCTAAACACGGCAACTGTTCCGCTCGTGATGGTCCATGGGCGGGCATGGGGGGCGGCGACAATCGGCGGTTAACGCAGGCTTGGGCAAAACATGACAAGCCTGTTCACAACCTGTGGACAAGAACCGTTTCGGAGGGGTGAGCATGGTAAACCGCACCTCCCGTCTACTTCGCCGCCAGAGAATCGATCGCCTGGCCGGCCGGGCTGGTCCACATGAACCCGCCCAACTTGGCGCGCGTCAACAGGTTGAGGAAGTCCTGAGCTTCGGCGTCGCTTTCGAACGGCCCGGTCAGCAGGCGGAAGTTCTGCCGCCACGCGGTCACGAACGCATGGTGCCCGCGAAACGCTTCGGGCGCCTGCCGCGCCAGCCGCCGCCATTCGCCGTCCATCGCCTCGCGGTTCGCGCCGGTCGATACCTGCACCCAGATCCGGCTCGGATGGCTGGGCAGCGCGGCCTTGCCGCCCTTGCCCGCCGCGCCGCGCGATACTTCGGTGGGACCCTCGGGACGATCGCCCCGGGCAGCCTTGGCGTTCTTGCCCTTGGCGTCCTTACCCCTGGCGTCGCCCCCATTCGCATCGCCAACCGCATCAGGAGCGATCTTCGGTTCGGGTGGCTTGGGCCGGACGGGCTTGATCCGCGTGATGTCGACCGCAGCGACCCGCGCAGACTGCTCCTCCGCCGGTGGTTTGAAATCGCCGAACGCCGAGCTGAAATCCGCCGCAGCCGGGGTGGCGAGAGCAGCCGAGGTCACGGTGCCCGTCGCTGCCCCGCTTGCAGGTGCGTTGGCGGCGACCGCGCTGGTTGCCGATGGCGGAGGCGATGGTACGAGGCCGCTGGTAACCGTCGCGCCGGAGGACGATGCAACGGATGGTGACGCCGAAGCTGCGGGCGCGGACATTGCCGGTGCCGATGCCGTCGGCTGCGTCAACGTTGGCTTGACCAGCGCCGCAGCGACCGGCGTTGAAGCGAACGGCGTCGCAGCAACCGGCGCCGCTGCGACTGGTGCTGGCGCGAGCGCGGCTGATGACCCGGCGGGCGAAGGTGCTGGCGTGGACGCCAGTCGGGCGAGATCGAACGTCGATGTCGCGCCGGTTGCCCCGATACCTTGCGAGGCCGGCGGCGAGGTCGGGGCTGGCGCAACGGAAGCGGTACGCGACGCTGCCACCGCTGGTGCGGGCACGGTCGTGGCAGGGCGCTGGCCTGACGAACCGATGCTGCTGAAGCCTGGTGCGGGAACGGGCGATGCAACCGCGAGCCGGACCGGCGCACGGGTCGCAATGGTCGGCGCCACGGTGGCTGCCGACGTGCCGATTGGCCCGGTCATGCCTGCAGACACCGGCGGCGCGGCGACAACACGCGTCACCGGCGGCGCCGAATAGGTTACCGGCGTCTGCGCCGGTCCGCTCGTCGCCGGACCGGATATGGCCGAATGGACGACCGGCGCGGTGCCGCCCGGCTTGCTGCTGACCACCTGCGCCTTGCCGCCGCCCACTTGCGTCGCGACGGCTGCAGCGGGACTTTGCGCCAACGTCGATACCGGCACGGCCGTTGTGCGCGAGGGCGCGAAAGTCGCAACGCCGCCCTGAACGGACGCGGTTGCGGCAGCGGTTGCCGCCGTGCGGGGTACCGGCGCCAGTCCGCTTTGCCCGCGGATCGGCAGGCCGCGCGACGGGCCTGCCGCGGGCGGAAGGTCGAGCCGCGACGGAATGATCGGCTGGTACGGCGTGACCGATGCCACGCGCACCGGAGGCTGGCTTGAATCCACCGGCGGCAGTTCGGCCGACGCGCTGCGGACGACGGGCACATCCTCGCTGCCGGGCCGGCGCCGCTTGGCGCGGCTGGTTTTCTCATCGTCGCGCCCGCGATCGCGCGAGGATGCGCCCAGCGGTTCGCCGACCGGGATCAGGCCGGCATCCGCCCCGCGCCCGTTGCGCGGTGAGGCGGCGGCATATTGCGCGGCGCGCGGATCGTCGCGACCGATGTCGGCGGCTCGGGGAAACCGGCCGAAATTGGCCGCTGCTGCCTGCTGTGCCGCGGTCAGGCGCGGCATGTAGCGCAAGTAGGGCGAAATCGCGGTGGCGAGATCGGGCGGCATAGTCGCGTGGGCGATCGACACCGCTTCATCCTGGTTGCCGGTGATCGCCATGATGAACGCCCGAGTGCGCCAGGCCGGGCGATCCTGCTTCTGCACCAGCGGGCTCAGCACAGTATCGGCGGCGCGCTTGTCGCCGGCAATCGCCAGGCTCAGCGCATAGCGGCGGGTCACCGTGTCGCTGGGCGCGCGGCTCAGCGCCACCTGATACCAGCGCTGGGCGGTGCCGGGATCGCCGACCAGATCATACGCCAGCCCACGATCGGCAGCGACCGAGGCCACGTCCACGCCCGCCTTTTCGGCGGCATCGAAATAGCGGATCGCATCGTAGGGATCGTCGTTCTGGACCATCGCGCTGCCGATCTGCGCCTTGACCCGGCCGTTGCCCGGCGAAACTTCATCGGCGCGCGAAAAGAAGCCGAGCGCGGCCTCGTTGTCGCCCAGCCGCAGCGCGGCGTTGCCTGCCGCCATCAGCGCATCGGCGTTGCGCGGATCGCGCGACAGCCGGCCCAGCGCGGCGTTGAGCTCTGCACTGCCCGATCCGCTGGTCGACTGCACCATGGGGCGCGACGCGGTGGCCGGTTCATCGACATCGTCTTCCTGCGGCGCAGGTCGGGCCGAGACAGGCGGCGCGGATGCGAACAGCGCCAGCGCGCTGACGGCACACAACGCGCCCGTCGCTCCACGCGAAAACCCGGCCGGTCGACCGCCCGCGAACATGGAAGTGAAGTTCATCGTGCCGCGCATATAGCGCCACCACCATTAATCACAGGCAACAAGTGGCCCCGGTGCGAAAAAACGCGCACCGGGGCCACTTGTGCTATCGGACTCCGGCAAGGCGGCAGGCTGGCTGCCGGTCCTGCTTTACTGGTTGTTCTGGCGCCCGAGGAAGCGCGGAATGTTCAGCGCCCCACCTTCGTCGCCGTCTTCGTCATCAGCTGCCGCGCCGCTGTTGCCGCGCGACAGGTTGGCCATACGCTCGAACAGGGTGCTGCCGCCACCACCGGTGGTCACGCGTGGCGCCGGGCGTTCGGAACTGCGGCCGAAACGCGGCGTAGCCGTCGGTTCGGCTTCGACGGGCGCCGCAGAACCGTGGGGCGCAGCGGCCTCGACCGCCGCTTCCGCCGCAACCGGCGGCGCAGCGGTGTGCGTTTCGTCGAGCTCGAACGTGAGATCGAGGGCATCGTCAGCGTCATGCGTGGCCTGGCTGGAAGCCTCGGCAACGGGCGTAGCGACCGCCGGGGCAGCAGCGGGGGCCGGGGCAGCAGCCGGTTCGCTTTTTGCCGCCTCGGCAGCAACGGGCGCGGGTTCGGCAGCGCGTGCGGGCGTAACGCTCGGGAACGCGGGACCGCGCGACGAACCGGCGAAGGTCATCGGACGCGCCGCCTGTTCGGCCATTTCGGCGTTCTGTTCGATGCCGGTGGCGACCACCGACACGCGGATCTTGCCGTCGAGGTTGGGATTGAACGCCGAACCCCAGATGATGTTGGCGTTGGGATCGACCAGTTCGCGAATGTGGTTGGCGGCTTCGTCGACCTCGAGCAGCTTCATGTCGTCGCCGCCGATGATCGAGATGATCACGCCCTTGGCGCCCTGCATCGAGACACCATCGAGCAGCGGGTTGGCGATCGCGCGTTCGGCGGCTTCCAGCGCGCGGTTTTCACCGTGGCCTTCGCCGGTGCCCATCATCGCCTTGCCCATCTCGCCCATGACCGAGCGCACGTCGGCGAAGTCGAGGTTGATCAGGCCGGGCATGACCATCAGGTCGGTGATCGAGCGGACGCCCTGCTGCAGCACTTCGTCGGCCAGCTGGAACGCTTCCTTGAAGGTGGTTTCCGCCTTGGCGACCAGGAACAGGTTCTGGTTGGGGATGACGATCAGCGTATCGACATGCTTCTGCAGTTCCTCAATGCCCGATTCTGCGGCGCGCATGCGACGCGTGCCTTCGAACAGGAACGGCTTGGTCACCACGCCCACGGTCAGCACGCCCTTTTCGCGCGCGGCCTTGGCGATCACCGGTGCAGCGCCGGTGCCGGTGCCGCCGCCCATGCCCGCAGCGATGAAGCACATGTGCACGCCGTCGAGCGCACGCTCGAGGTCATCGAGCGTTTCCTCGGCAGCGGCGCGACCCACTTCGGGACGGGCGCCAGCGCCAAGGCCCTGCGTGATGTCGGGGCCCAGCTGGATGCGATGTTCGGCGATGGAATTGTTCAGCGCCTGCGCGTCGGTGTTGACCACGACGAAGTCGACGCCCTCGACTTTGGCATTGATCATGTTGGCGATGGCGTTGCCGCCAGCGCCGCCGACCCCGATCACGGTGATCCGCGGCCGAAGCTCGTCGATGGCCGGCGGTCCGATGTTGATGCTCATGTCGATCTCCAAGCGGGGTGCGAGGGTATAAATTACGAATATACCGGCTTGTGGCACACAACGATTCGTCGAATCAAAGCCAAATTAACCTTTTCCACAGGCTGAAGCCGCCAAACGGCCCACAATCGCGAATTTCCGACCGTGCTTCGCGAAGTTCGAGCCCGATCCGCAACTCGGTCTGCCGGGTTTCTACGTACCATCAGAAGTATTCGCGCACCGCGCGATAAACCCGGTTGACCAGGCCCAACCCCGAATATCGCATCGTTGGCTGGTAGGCGGGGCCGATCTTGCGGATGTCGACCGGGTCCGCCGCCGCGTACAGCAGCAAGCCCACCAGCGTCGACGAGCTGGGCGTGGCGTGGCCTTGCGGCAGCCCGATCATCGTCGGCGGCCCGCCGATCCGCACCGGTCGCCCGAGCGCGCCCTGGGCGTAGTCTGCCAGCCCTGGCAGCTGCGCCCCGCCGCCAGTCAGCACCACTTGCTGTCCGCGCTGCCCGGAAAAGCCCATCGTTTTGAGGGCGCGGGCTACTTCGTCGGAGAAATGCGCGAGCTGCTGGGTGATCACCGAAATCAGCTCGGCGCGCGGGATGCGGTTCTTGTCATCGGCATGGCGCGCGGTCGGCCCGGTGCCTTCGGCGTCGCCCGGCGCGTTGACCGGGATCATCTCGCGGTGATCGGCGGGGCTGGCGATGGCCGATCCCGACATGCATTTGAGCCGTTCGGCCTGGTGGCGGCGAATGCCGAACGCCGACGCGATGGCATCGGTGACGTCGCTCGACCCGAACGGGATCACGCTCATCCCCAGCAACATGCCGTTGGCATAGACCGATACCGTGGTCACCTCGGCGCCGAATTCGACCAGCGCGACGCCCAGTTCGCGTTCTTCGGGTGTCAGGCATGCGTGTCCGGCCGCCACCGGCGAACCGACGATCGCCTCGACCTCGAGGTGCGCGTTCTGCACCGCCTCGCTGATGTTGCGGATCGGCGCGCCATCGGCCAGCATCACGTGGATGTCGACCGCAAGCCGCTCGGCATGCAGGCCCCGGGGATTGGGCACGCCGTGCGCGCCGTCGAGCGTGTAGTGCGCGGGCTGCGCATGCAGCACCATGCGGCCATCGGGCTGGATCACTTCGCGACCCGCGACGAGCAGGTGCTCGATATCGTCCTGTTCGATCCGGCGGCCGCCGATATCGACCTCGACGCGGGCGGTCGAGCTGGCCAGCCCTGCTCCGGAACAGCCGATCCACACCCGGCTGACCCCGGTGTTGGCCATCTTCTCGGCGCGTTCGATCGCATCGCGCACCGCATGGGTCGCCGCCTGCATGTCGGTAACATAGCCGCGCTTGATGCCCTGCGCGGCGCGATGCCCGGACCCGAGCACGACCATCTCGCCGGTTTCGGACAAGCCGGCGATCATCGCCGAAACACGGAACGATCCGATGTTGACGGCGGCAAAGACCTTGGTGATGCGGGGCGCGGCCATCGATGTTCAGTCCTTCTTCGCGGCGGACTTTGCCGCGACCTTGGCCGACGCCTTGGCGCGATCTTCGCTGGCGGCTTCATCCGCCCGGCCGGGCACCCGCAGATAGATCCGATCCGGCGCGCGCATGTCGATCGTGGCGACCTTGCCGCCCAGCAGCCGGTTGACCCCATCCATCCGCGCGAAGCTGAGCAGCGCGCCCGCCGACTGGTCCGCGCCTTCGGGCAGCGCGAGCACCTGCCCGGTCTTGAACGTGATGTTCCAGCGACGGTTGCCGACCCATTCGGCTTCGGCGACCTGTGGCTTCAGCGCTGGTGCCGCATCGAGCAGGTGGCCGAGTTCCGCCGTCTTCTGCCCTGCGCCCGCGCCCGACATCTGCAACAGGCCACGCGCCTTGGCCGACGAGACGGTCTCTAGTTCCTGGCCGGTCTCGTCGATCAGCACCAACTTGTCGGCCTTCTTGAGCACCGCGTGGGGCACGCGTTCGACCACATCGACCACCAGTGTATCGGGCAGTTGCCGCGAAACGCGCGCGTCCTTCACCCATGACAGCTGGGTCAACGTGTCGCGCAATCCCGCCACATCGACTTCGGGCATGGCCTGATCGCGCTGGCCCAGCACCTTTTCATAGATCTTCAGCTCGTTCATGCGGTTGACGCCGCGCACTTCCACGCGCTTGACCTTGAACCCGGCCTCGCCCGCGACGACTGCCAGCTGCTGCTGCGCCATCGCCGGAACGCCGGCAAAGCTGGCCACCAGCCACGCCAGCACCACCGCTCCGCCCAGAATGACGGACAGCACAATGCGATGCAGCGTTTCCTCGCTGAACGGCATCCACCGCATCACCGTGTCCATAACGCTGCCGGTGCGCTTGCGCGCGACCGCAACCTTGCGCTGGGTGCCCTTGGCGGCGGCAGCGCGCCGCACGCCCTTGCCGCCGCGCCGGATCGTTTGCGCCATCAGTTGTGCCCCCCGGCTTGCTGCTTCATGGCGAGCGCGTCGGCGATGATCGCCTCGACCAGATCGCCGTAATCCATGCCGACGTGGCGCGCCTGTTCGGGCACTAGGCTCAGCGGCGTCATCCCCGGCTGGGTGTTGACCTCGAGCAGAAACAGACCTTCGGCCCCCTGCTCGTCGTCCCAGCGGAAGTCCGCCCGGCTGGTGCCCTTGCACCCCAGGATGCGGTGCGAGCGCAACGCATAGTCCTTGCACAGTTCGGCGATGTGGTCAGGGATTTCGGCGGGGCAGACGTGCTCGGTCATCCCGTCGGTATACTTGGCGTCGAAATCGTAGAAGCCCGACTTGGGCTTCAGCTCGGTGACCATCAGTGCCCGATCGGCGATCACCGCCGTGGTCAGCTCGCGCCCGCGGATGAACGGTTCGGCCAGCAACCGGTCGAATTCCTGCCACGGCCCGCGCGCATCGCGGCTGATCGGGTTGCCGTAGTTGCCCTCGGCGGTGACGATGGCGACGCCCACCGACGATCCTTCGTTGACCGGCTTCAGCACATACGGCCGCGCCAGCGGATCGCGTTCGTACAGTTCGGCACAGTCGACGATGCGCCCGCCGGGCATCGGGATACCGTGCGGCACCAGCGCGTGCTTGGTCAGTTCCTTGTCGATCGCGATGACCGAGGTGGCGAGGCCGGAATGGGTGTAGGTCAGGCCCATCAGGTCCATCATGCCCTGCACCGTGCCGTCTTCGCCGGGCGTGCCGTGCAGCGCGTTGAACACCACGTCGGGCTTGGCTTCGGCCAAGCGCGCGGCGACATCGCGGTCCATGTCGATGCGCGTGACCGTGTGCCCGCGCGCCTCCAGCGCATCGGCCACGCCATTGCCGCTCATCAGCGAGACCGCGCGTTCGCTCGACCACCCGCCCATCAGGACGGCGACATGGAGTTTGGGGAGCGTCACGACTTTCGGCCTACTCTCTGAATTTCCCATTCCAGCTCGACGCCGGACTTTTCGCGCACCCGACGCCGGACTTCGTCGCCAAGGTTTTCGATATCGGCGCTGGTGGCGGTGCCGGTGTTGATCAGGAAGTTGGTGTGCTTCTCGCTCACTTGCGCGCCACCGATCGTCAGCCCGCGACACCCGGCGTCATCGACCAGCTGCCACGCCTTGTGGCCATCCGGGTTCTTGAACGTCGATCCACCGGTCTTGCTGCGCAACGGTTGCGAGGCTTCGCGCGCGGCGGCGATGCGATCCATCTCGGCCTGGATCGCGGTGGGCTCGCCGGGTCGTCCCCGGAACCGCGCAGCGACCACGATCGCGCCTTCGGGTAATGTTGAGTGCCGATAGGTGTAGTTCAATTCGGCCGCCGGCAGCGTCACGCGGTCCCCGTTTCGCAGCACCACGCCGCAATCGACCATCACGTCCTTGACCTCGCAGCCATACGCGCCGCCGTTCATGCGCGCGAAGCCTCCGACCGTGCCGGGGATCGAGCGCAGGAATTCCACACCGGCAATCCCGGCGTCGCGGGCGGTGGATGAAACCAGAATTCCCGAAGCACCGCCGCCACATGCCAGCGTCACGTCATCCACTTTCGCAACATCGGCAAACGCCTTGCCCAGTCGCACCACCACGCCCGGAACCCCGCAGTCGCGCACGATCAGGTTGGACCCCAGCCCCAGCGCCATCACGGGAATCGCGGGATCGAGATCGCGCAGAAAATCCTGCAGATCCGCCACATCCTTCGGCTCGAACAGCCACTGCGCTGCGCCGCCCGCCTTGAACCACACCAGCGGCGCAAGCGGTGCGTTGGGCGTCAGCTTGCCGCGCACAGTCGGCATCGTCTCGGGAGGCAGTGTATCGGCCATCACGCAGCCTTGCCCCCCTGCCGGGCGATGGCGTCGGCAAGGCCAGCAGCCCACTTGGTGATGTCGCCCGCGCCCAGGCACACGATCATGTCGCCGGGCTGGATCATGCCCGCAAGCTCTCCCGCCAGCGCATCGGCGCTCGCGATCAGGTGTGCCGACCGGTGCCCGCGCGCTTTCACGCCATCGACCAACGCGGCGGAATCAACGCCTTCGATCGGCTGTTCGCCGGCAGCATAGACCGGCGCGACATAGACCACGTCGGCATCGTTGAACGCGGCCTGGAAATCTTCCATGTGATCGCGCAGCCGCGTGTAGCGGTGCGGCTGGACCACCGCGATCACCCGGTTCTGCACGCCCTCGCGCGCGGCGGCGAGCACCGCGCGGATCTCGACCGGGTGGTGGCCGTAATCATCGATGATCGACGCACCCCCAACTTCGCCGACTTTGGTGAAGCGGCGCTTGACCCCGCCGAACTTGGCAAAGCCGGACTGGATCACATTGTCATCGCAGCCCATTTCCGCCGCGACCGCCACGGCGGCCAGCGCGTTCTGGACGTTGTGCTTGCCCGGCATGGGCAGTTCGATCCCGTCGATCCGCCGCTGCGAGCCATCGCGCTGGCGCAACACCACGTCGAAGCGGTTGCCGCCGGGAACGGGCGTCACGTTCTCTCCGCGCACATCGGCTTGCGCGGAAAAGCCGTAGGTCACCACGCGCCGGTCGCGCACTTTGGGGATGATGCCCTGGACTTCGGGATGGTCGATGCACAGCATCGCCGCGCCATAGAACGGCACATTCTCGATGAATTCGACGAAGCACTCCTTCACCCGGTCGAAACTGCCGTAGTGATCGAGATGTTCGGGATCGATGTTGGTGACCACCGCGATCGTGCCGTCGAGCCGCAGGAAACTGCCGTCGCTCTCGTCCGCCTCGACGACCATCCAGTCGCTGTCACCCAGCCGGGCGTTTGAGCCGTAGGAATTGATGATGCCGCCGTTGATCACCGTCGGATCGATCCCGCCGGCATCGAGCAAGGCCGCGATCATCGAGGTCGTGGTGGTCTTGCCGTGCGTGCCGGCAACCGCGACTGTGCGCTTCAGCCGCATCAGTTCGGCGAGCATCTCGGCGCGGCGCACCACGGGAATGCGCTGTTCGAGCGCGGCGGCGACTTCGGGATTGTCGCGCTTCACCGCCGTCGAGGTGACGACGACTGCCGCCGTACCGACGTTTTCGGCGCGGTGGCCGATCATCACCGCAATGCCACGCTTGCGCAGACCTTCGACGACATAGCCTTCGGCGATGTCCGACCCTTGCACCGAATAGCCCATGTTGTGCATCACTTCGGCGATGCCCGACATGCCGATGCCGCCGATGCCGACGAAGTGGATCGTCCCGATGTCGGTGCCGACGCCCTTCATGGCCGGGCCTTCCCGGTCATGAAGGGCGTCGACGTCCGCTTATCCTGAGCTTGTCGGAGGACCTCCTTCATTCGGCACCTTCCAGCGCCAGCGCTTCCTGACCGGACAGAGATTCGGCATTCCCGGTGACACGGATCACGTCCATGATCGGCTCCGCACCGAAACTTTCCACCAGATCCGCCAGATCGGACACGGCGTTGGGCAGCCCGCAATTCCACGCGGCATGCGCGGCGATCGAGAGACTGGCGGGATGCAGCGCCATCGCCTGGATCTGCTTGGCCAGTTCCTTGGCGGTGAACCCCGTCTGGCGGATCGCGCGCGCGCCGCCCGCTGCAACGATTTCGCGCGTGTTGGCCGCCTGATGATCGTCCGTCGCGATCGGCAGGGGGACGAGGATCGCGGGGCGGCCCACAGCGGTCAGTTCGGCAATCGTCGAGGCACCGGCGCGGCCGACGAACAAGTGCGATTCAGCCAGGCGCCCGGCCATATCCTCGAAATAGGTGCCGAGTTCTGCCGGGATCTGGTGCCCGGCATAACGCGCGCGCACCGCTTCGATATCTTCGGGCCGGCATTGCTGGGTCACCTGCAACCGGTGGCGTAACGACGGCGGCAGCATCGCAAGGCCATCGGGAACGACATCCGCGAGGATCGACGCGCCTTGGCTGCCGCCCGTGACGAGCACGCGGAACAGCCCGTCTTCGGTGAATTCGGGGAATGGCTGCCCGCGCAGTTCGAGCACTTCGGGACGCACCGGATTGCCGACGAGGCGGACTTTGCTCCACAGCTTGGGATCGAGGCGGTCCACCGCATGGTACGACGTGGCGATCGCATCGACACGCTTGGCCAGCAAGCGGTTGACCCGGCCGAGCACCGCGTTCTGCTCGTGGATCACGGTCGGGATTTTGGCAGACGTGGCGGCGAGCAAGGCCGGCAGGGCCGGATAGCCGCCAAAGCCGACGACGGCCGACGGCTCGAAGCTTTCGAACAGCCGCAACGCCATCGCACGGCCCCGAAAGATCGCGCGTCCGGCGCGCAGCCACGACAGCGGCCCGCCCTTGAACACGCCGCGACCGAGCCGCCCGGCAGGCAGGACGTGCGCGGGCAGCGAGGCCGGCTTGCCCGGGATCTTGGCACCGCGCTCATCTGTCACCAGCGCAACGTGATGGCCGCGACGTTCGAGTTCCTGCGCCAGCGCGAAAGCGGGCAGCAAGTGCCCGCCCGTACCACCGGCGGCGAGGACATAGTGGCGTGATACGGCACTCATTTGCGCGTCAGCTCCGGAAACGACAGGGATTCGCGCGAAAGATAGGGATTGCGCCGCGTGATCGCGAGCAGGAAGCCCACCCCGAGCAGGAGCGCGATGGTCGATGACCCGCCGTAGCTGATCAGCGGCAGCGTCATGCCCTTGGACGGAAACAGCTGCAGGTTGACCAGGATGTTGATGAACGCCTGCCCCACCAGTTGCGCGGTCAGGCCGGCGGCGGCCAGGATCGTGAACAGGTCATCCTCGTCCACCAGACGCAGCAGCACCCGCACCGCGATGGCGCAGTAGACCATCACCACGATCGCGCAGACCACCAGCCCGAATTCCTCGCCGATGACCGAGAAGATGTAGTCGGTGTGCGCCTCGGGCAGCGCCATCTTGCGGCTGCCGAGCCACAGGCCCGCGCCGTTCCACCCGCCCGCCAGCAGCGTGCGCATGGCCAGATCAACCTGGTCGAACTCGGACCCGCCCGACAGGAAGTTGTCGATACGATGCGTGGCGTTCGGGTAGAACAGGTACGCCGCAATCACCACCGCGACCGCGCCGCCGATCGCCCACAGCACGCGCGTGATCGACAGGCCCGACAGCAGCACCAGCACGAACCACACCCCGCAGAACAGCATGGTCGATCCGAAATCGGGCTGGAGCATCAGCAGGCACCCGGTGAGACCGAGCAGTACCAGCGACAGCGACATCACCGGCAGGTTGGGATCGCGAACCCGCCACGACAGGATCCACGCCACCGCGATCGAGAACGCAGGCTTGAGGAATTCGGACGGCTGCAGGCTGAAGCCGATCCACAGCCAGCGCTTGGCGCCTTTGACCTCGCTGCCGATCACCGGGACCAGCAGCAGCGCCACGATCATCGCCGCGCACAGCAGGATCGCGAGGCGCCGTGCCGCCTCCTTGGGCAGCAGCGAGGCGATGAACATCGCCACCAGCCCCACCGTCAGCCAGCGCAAGTGGAGCCAGAAAAAGTAGAGATCGGAAAGCTGCTTGGTTGAAGTCGATAGGCGATGCGCGCTGGCCGGCGAAGACGCGGCGACCGCGACCACGCCGATCGCGACCAGCGTCAGGATCAGCGCCAGCAGCACGCGATCGATCTCGCGCCACCAGATCAGCAGTTCGCTGCGCCGGCTGCGGCGATAGCGCGAACCGGCGCCGACCACGCGCACGCCTCCATCGCGGGTGGTGGTGGTGACAAGGCGGGTGGGCGTGGTGTTCATGCGCGCGGCCCTCGTTGCTCGGCTATCAGCGCCTCGACGATCTGGCGGAAGGAATCGCCGCGCGCTTCGAAATCACGGAACTGGTCGAAGCTGGCGCAAGCCGGCGACAGCATCACGACATCGCCCGGTTGCGCCGCGACCATCGCCTGGCGCACCGCATCGCACATCATCTCGCTGCGTTGCACGGGCATCTGCTGTTCGAGCAGTTCGGCAAAGCGCGGTCCGGCCTCACCGATGGTGTAAGCGGCGACAACGTGATCGAAATAGGGTGCGCACTCGTCGAGCCGATCGCCCTTGGGCAAGCCGCCGACGATCCAGTGGACGCGCGGGAACGCCGCCAGAGCGGGCGCGGTCGATGCCGGGTTGGTCGCCTTGCTGTCATTGATGAACAGTACCCCGTGGTATTCGGCCACGCGTTCCATGCGATGTGCCAACCCCTTGAAGCTGGCCAGCGCCGGGCGCCATTGCGCTTCGCGCAGCCCCAGCAACGTTGCGATCTCGACCGCGATGGCGGCATTCTGGAGATTGTGCGGGCCTTGCAGCGATGGCCAGCCGGCCTGCCCCGTCAGCGTATCGGGATCGACGACATGGACCGTGCCTGGATCGCGCGCCGCCATGACCTCGCTCGCGATCTTCAGCGTATCGCGATCGCCGCGCCCGAACACCGCCTGCTGCCCGGCATGCTGCATGGCGAACAGGCGAGCCTTGGACGCGACATAGCCTTCGAACCCGTCGTAGCGATCAAGGTGATCGGGGCTGAGGTTGATCAGCGCCGCGATGTCTGCCGCAAGGTTGAGCGTCAGGTCGATCTGGTAGCTCGACAGTTCGAGCACGTAGACGCCGCCCGCCGCCAGTGGGTCCTGGCCCAGAACCGGCAAGCCGATGTTGCCACCCATGCGGCAAGGCAAGGCCGCGCTGCGGCACAAGTGGTGGACCAGCGCGGTAGTGGTCGACTTGCCGTTGGTGCCGGTGATCGCGACCACGCGGTGCGGCGGCAGGCTGGGGCGGGCCATGGCGAACAGCTCGATGTCGCCGATCAGCGGCACCCCGGCCTCGCGCGCGGCTGACGCGATCGGGTGGCGGTTCAGCGGCACGCCGGGTGACACGACCACGCCGTCGAACCCGGCGAGGTCTATCGACACCGGATCGCCGATCTCAGCGCGCCCGGCGACCAGTTCGCGCGCTTCCTCGCGGTTGTCCCACGCGGTGACCATCGCGCCGCTGGCCAGCAGCGTCTCCACGCTCGCCAGCCCCGACCGCGCAAGGCCGAGCACTGCAAAGCGCTTTCCGGCAAAGGCGGAGGAGACGATCATCGGACGGTCATCGCACCTTCAGCGTGGCGAGGCCGGCCAGCGCCAGCACGATCGACACGATCCAGAACCGGATCACGACGGTCGACTCCTTCCAGCCGAGCTGCTCGAAGTGATGGTGGATCGGCGCCATGCGGAACACGCGCTTGCCGGTGCGCTTGTAAACGAACACCTGGATGATGACCGAGGCGGCTTCGAGCACGAACAGGCCACCGACGATGGCCAGTACAATCTCGTGGTGCGCGGCGACCGCGATCACGCCCAGCGCCCCGCCCAGTGCAAGGCTGCCGGTGTCACCCATGAACACCGCAGCCGGCGGCGCGTTGAACCACAGGAACGCCAGCCCCGCGCCCATCACCGCGCCGCAGAAGATCGCCAGTTCGCCCACGCCGGGCACATGCGGGATGCCGAGGTAGTGGGCGTAATCCGCGCGGCCCGCCAGATAGGCGATGATCGCGAACGTGCCCGAGGCGATGATCACCGGCATGATCGCCAGCCCGTCGAGCCCGTCGGTCAGGTTCACTGCGTTGCCGGCACCCACGATCACGAACGCGGCGAACAGGTAATAAAAGGGCCCGAGGGGGATGTAGAGGTTGCTGAAGAACGGGACGTAGAGGTTGGTTTCGCCCACCACCAGCCACGCCGCGATTCCGGCGACGATGAATTCGCCCACCAGTCGCGCCCGGCCCGAAACACCGCGATGGCTGGCTTTGCGGACTTTATCGAAATCGTCGAGGAAGCCGATCAGACCGAACCCGATGGTGACCGCCAGGCACGCCCAGACATAACGGCTATTGAGATCCATCCACAGCAACAGCGACAGCGTCAACGCCGTGACGATCATCAGCCCGCCCATCGTCGGCGTGCCGCGCTTGGCGAGATGCGTCTGCGGGCCGTCCTCACGGATCGGCTGGCCCTTGCCCTGGCGCACGCGCAGCATGTTGATGAAGCGCGGCCCGATCAGCAAGCCGATGAACAGCGCGGTGATCAGCGTCGTTCCGGCACGGAAAGTCTGGTATCTGATGAGGTTGCTGAATCCCTCGAAATGCAGCCAGTGCGCCAACAGATAGAGCATTCAGTTTTCCCTGCCCGTCAAGGCCCGCACCAAGGCGCCCAGCCCGACAGAATTCGACCCTTTTACAAGGACGGCATCGCCGCCCTCGGCGCTTTTTCCGGCGAGGCATTCTGCGGCCTCGGCGGTCGTTGCCACATGCGCCACATCGATTCGCGCGGCAAGCGTTTGCGCGTCGTTTTTCCCCAAGGCTTCAGCAAGCGCGGCCATTTCGGTCCCGACCAGGATCACGCGATCGACCTTGGCGGTGCGCAACGGTTCCGCCAGTTCGGCATGATAGCGCGCTTCCGCCTCGCCCAGTTCCTTCATCGCACCCAGCACGGCGATCCGCCGCCGCGCGGGCGTCGCGCCCAGTTGCAGGATCGTTGCGCGCATCGAGGCGGGGTTGGCGTTGTAGCTTTCATCGATCAACAGCGCCTGGCCCGAACCGTCGCCGCCGCTGGCCGCGATACGGTGGCGCGCACCGCGTCCGGCAAGCCCTTCCATCTCGGCCAGGGCCAGACCTGCCGCGCCCAGATCGCCGCCGACCGCGCGCACGGCCGCCATCACCGCCAGCGAATTGACCACCCAGTGGGCGCCCGGCATGGCAATGGTGTAGCACACCCGCCGGTCACCCAGATCGGCCGTCACCAGCGTGCCGCCGCCCGGCGCGGGCACCGCATCGAGCAAGCGGACTTGCGCATGGGCCGCCAGGCCAAAGCCGATGACCGCGCCGGCATGGCGTTCGGCCTTGGCTCTGAGCCTGGCGTAATGGGGGCTGTCGGCAGGAATGATCGCGACACCGTCGGGCTCCAGCCCCTCGAAAATCTCGCCCTTGGCGTCGGCGATGTCTTCCTCGCCGGAGAAGAAGCCGATGTGGGCAGGCGCGATCGTGGTGACGAGCGCGACGTTGGGCCGCACCAGCCGGGTCAACGCCGAAAGTTCGCCGGGATGGTTCATGCCCATCTCGAACACGCCGAACCGGCTGCGCGCGGGCATCCGCGCCAGGCTGAGCGGAACGCCCACGTGGTTGTTGTAGCTTTTGACCGAGCGATGCGCGCGCCCCCGGCTGCCACGATCGAGCGCGGCGAACAGGGCTTCCTTGACCCCGGTCTTGCCCGCCGATCCGGTCACGCCGATGATCGCAGCTTCGGTGCGCGCACGCGATGCGCGGGCCAGTGCCTCCAGCGCGACAAACGTGTCGGCCACCAGCACGTGCGGCTGCGCGATCGGGCGATCCACCACGGCGGCCTGTGCACCCTTGGCAAAGGCGGCGTCGAGGAAACGGTGCCCATCCGATGCTTCGCCCTTGAGCGCGAAGAACAGGTCGCCCTCGATCACGTCGCGGGAATCGATCTCGACGCCCGAAACCTCGAACGCAGCGGACGCGACACCGCAGGTCGCCTCGGCGATTTCGGCGGACGTCCACAACGCCAATCCACGAACATCGGACGCATCGACGGGCCACTGCAACAGCGCGGGGTGGGCATTCATCGGCGAGTTTCCTTCTGCGTTGCGTCCCCTCGCGCAAGTGTATCCTGCCCCGGCCGGTCGTCTGCCGCAGCTGCTTCGCGCGCGACCTGAACGTCGTCGAACGGCAGCACGCGCATGGCATCGCCCGCGCCAACGATCTGGCCCTGTTCGTGGCCTTTGCCGGCGATGAGCACGATGTCATCGCGACCCGCATCCGCGATGGCGGCGGCAATGGCAGAGCGGCGGTCGCCGATCTCGGTCGCGCCGGGACAGCCCGCCAGCACAGCACGGCGGATGGCGGCAGCATCCTCGCCGCGCGGGTTGTCGTCGGTCACGATCACGCGATCCGATCCCGCCGCCGCGCTGCGCCCCATCTCGGGCCGCTTGCCTTCGTCGCGATCGCCGCCGGCGCCGAACACGGTGATCAGCCGGCCTTTCACATGCGGGCGCAGCGCGGCAATCGCCGCCTCGATCGCATCGGGAGTATGCGCATAATCGACATAGACTGGTGCACCGGCGCGGTTGATCGCCGCCCGCTCGAGCCGCCCGCGCACCGGCTGGAGCCGCGCCAGCGCATCGAACACCTGCCCCGCATCGCCGCCGCTCGCCAGCACCAGACCGGCCGAGACCAGCGCGTTGGCGGCCTGGTAGCCCCCGATCAACGGCAGCGCGATCTTGCGCGTGGTGCCGTCGTGCTCGATCTCCAGCGTCTGGCCAAGCTGCGTGGGGGTACGGGCGAGCAGACGGACCCCCGTCCCCTGCTCGCCCACCGTGAGCAGCCGCAACCCCCGTTTGCGAACATGCTCGCAAGCGCGTTCCGACCAGGCATCGTCCGCCCAGACCACCGCCGTGCCGTCATCGGCCACGACTTCGTCGAACAGCCGCATCTTGGCCGCAAAGTAATCGTCCATCGTCGCGTGGTAATCGAGATGATCGCGGCTGAGGTTGGTGAACGCGCCCGCCACCACGCGCAGCCCTTCGTTGCGGTACTGCGACAGGCCATGGCTCGACGCCTCATACGCGACGTGGGTCACGCCCTCGCGTGCCAGCCCGGTCATGTTGGACAGGAACGTGACGATGTCGGGCGTGGTCAGGCCGGTCGAGATCGATTCATCGGCGGTGGTCACGCCCAGCGTGCCGATCGAGGCGGCGGGGTGCCCGCCCATCCGCCAAATCTGGCGGGTCATCTCGGCGGTCGAGGTCTTGCCGTTGGTGCCGGTGACTGCGACGATGGTCTGCGGCACGGGGGTGAAGAACCGCGCGGCCAGCAGGGCAAACGCGCGGCGCGGTTCCACGTCGGCGATATGCTCGGCCCCCGCAACGACCGCGTCGGGCGCCGCGACGATCGCGATCGCACCAGCGGCGATGGCGGCGGAAATATAGTCCTCGCCATTGAAGCGGGTGCCGCGAAATGCGCCGAACACCGTGCCCGGGGCTACCTTGCGGTGATCGATGGCGAAACCGGTGACGATCTCGTCGGCGTTGGCGGTGACGGAAAGGCCTGCGTCCTGCGCCAGCCGACCCAGTTTCATTCGCCCTCTCCGTTGCCGACCAGCGGCGAGAGATCGGAAATGTCGATGTCGCGCGTGCTGTCGGGATTGATGCCCAGCAGCGGGCCGATGCGCGGCACGACCCGGCCCACCACCGGCGCGGCGTTCCACGCGGCGGTGCGCTGGCCCGACGTCGCCTGCGTGCCTTGCGGCTCATCGAGCATGGCGATCACCACATAACGCGGCTTGTCCATCGGAAAGGCGGCGGCGAATGTCGCGATGAGGTTGGTCTTCTGATAACCGTGTGCACCCGGCTTTTCTGCCGATCCGGTCTTGCCGCCCACGCGGAAGCCCGGCGCATTGGCCTTGCGGCCGGTGCCGTCGGCCACGATCATGCGCAGCAACTGGCGCATCCGCGCGCTGGTCGATGCTTTGAACACGCGCCGTCCGGCCGCCGCGTGACCCGGCTCGACCTTCATCAGCGTGGCCGGGCGCCACACGCCGCCGTTGACCATCGCGGCATAGGCCGCAGCGAGGTGGAGCGGGGTCAACGCCACGCCGTGGCCATAGCTGACCGTCATCGTGGTGATCCGCGCCCAGTCGCCGCGCGGCCAGATCGGAAAGCCGCGCGCCGGCAGTTCGATGAACGGCCGTTCGTTGAAGCCCAGTTGCATCATCGTGGCCCGCAATGCCGGGCCGCCCAGCTTGTCGGCCACTTGCGCGGTGACGATGTTGGACGAATGGATCAGCGCCTCGGGCACATTGAGCGACGCGCCGAAGCTGTGGCTGTCATGGATTTGATAGCCCCCGATCTGCAGCGGGCGCCCCGAAGGATAGCGCACCGACAGGTCGGTGACGACGCCGGCGTCGATGGCAGACGCGATGGTGATCGGCTTGACCACCGATCCCAGTTCGTAAACCTGGTTGGTGACGCGGTTGAACACCAGATCGTTGTAAGCCAGATCGCTGCGGTTGGGGTTGAACGAGGGCAGCGATGCCAGCGCGACGACTTCGCCGGTATCGACATCGAGCACGATCCCGGCCGCGCCTTTGGCGTTGCTGTCGGTCATGCCGCGCCCAAGCTCGTCTTCGAGCGCGCCCTGCACGCGCATGTCGATGGCCAGCGCCGTGGGCATCCCGCGCAGCGCGGGATCGTTCAGCCGCTGGTCGAGCACCTGTTCCATGCCGACATGGCCGTGGCCGGTTTCATCGACGAACCCCAGCACGTGCGCGGCGAGCGACCCTTGCGGGTAGAACCGCTGGCTTTCGCGCGGGAATTCCAGCGCCGGCTCGCCCAGCGCGAAGATGCGGTTGGCGTCCTCGGGCAGCATGCGGCGGCGCAAGTAGCTTGGCCGGTCGGACTTCAGGCGGCGCAGGAAATCGTTGTAATCGCCGTCCGGAAAAATCTGCATCAGCGCAGTCGCGATTTCCTCGGGCGTCTTGACCAGCGGGCTGCCACCTTCCGCGCCGAACGCCTTGGGATTGTACCACAGCGCATACGCGGGAATGGCGCGGGCCAGCGGCGATCCGTTGCGATCGACAATGTCACCGCGCGGCGGCAGCAGCGCCTCGGCCATGCTGCGCGCGTCGGGCGCGGGCTCGAACAGGCCGAGCTGCGCGATCCGCAGCAGCGCGGCCAGCGTGGCGAACATGAACAGCGCCACCACCACCAGCACGCGCACTTTGGCGGTGACCAGCGAACGCTGGCGTTCGTTCGCCAGTTCCACGCGACCCGATGCGATAGCGGCCTGGGCGGTCATCGCGTTCACTCGTGGCTCTCCTTGTGAGAGGTGGCGGGACGGGCCGAAGCCAGCTTCTTGCCATCATGCGCCGCAGCATGGTGCGTAGAAGCGTCGGAACGATCGGATTTGCCTGCGCCCGCGGCCTTGTGCTTGCCCGTGGCGGCCGACTTTTCCCCATTCTGGCGGTCGACCCCGCCAAGGTGGGCCGCAGCGTTATGCGAGGCGGTTTCGCCATCTGACCGCTCGACCGTCGACAGGCGCTTGCCCAGCGCAGCGGCGGCGGCGGCGTGATCGACCAGCGGAGTGCGTTGCGCATCGCCCGACAGCGCCGGCTTTTCGTCGGCCGCCGTCATGCCATTCAGGGCCTTGCCGGTCAGCGGCGAAACCATCGCCGGGAAAGCAGCCTGTGCGGCCACGCTGTCGTCGGCCGACGCCACCCGGATCGGCGCGGGCGCATCGGGTCCTGCCGGCTTGCCCAGCGCGGCGAGCTGGCGCTCGTTTTCCAGATACTGACCCGACGTCGGCGCGACATAGCCGAACTCCACGTCGTTCCACGCTTTCAGCTGCTGCTGGTTGGCCCGCGTTTCGAATTCGGTTTCGAGGTAGGTTTTCTGCTGACGCAGCGCGACGATCGTGTTTTCGGCGTGCCGCACCTGGCTGCGCAGCGCATTGACGCGGAACGCCAGCACCAGCACCAGCGCCGCGCACAGGCCCAGCAGCGCGAACCAGCCGATCGAGCGCATACGGTTGGGGCTCAGCATCATGCCGCGCTCCTCGTGCCGCGTGACGAACCGGTGTCGCGTGCCGGGGCGGCGGTGCGCGAAGCCCAGCGCAACGTGGCCGACCGCGCGCGCGGGTTGCGCGCCTGTTCGGCCTCGCCGGGGCGGATCGCGGGCGAAGGCTTGTCGAAACGGGCAGGCTCGGTCGTGGCGGCCATGGGCACATGCCGCGATCCGCCACCCTGCGATCCGCTCGCCTCGCGCAGGAACTGCTTGACGATCCGGTCCTCGAGGCTGTGGAAGCTGACCACCGCCAGCCGCCCGCCGGGCGCGAGCAGGCGCTCGGCCGCCGCCAGTCCCTCGACCAGTTCGTCCAGCTCGCCGTTGACGTGGATGCGCACCGCCTGGAAGCTGCGCGTCGCCGGATCCTTGGGCGCGCCGGGGCGATAGCCAAGCGCCTTGCGCACCACATGCGCAAACTGACCGGTGGTTTCCAGCGGCCGCGCGGCCACGATGGCGCGGGCGATCCGGCGCGACTGCCGCTCTTCACCGTACTGATACAGCACGTCGGCGATCGCCGCTTCATCCGCTTCGTTGAGGAAATCGGCGGCGCTGGGCCCCGACTGCGACATGCGCATGTCGAGCGGGCCGTCGGACGAAAAGGCGAATCCGCGCGCCGCCTGGTCGAGCTGCATCGAGCTCACTCCAATGTCGAACACCACGCCCTGGACATGGGCGATCCCGGCCTCCGCCAGCCCTTCGACCAGTTCGGAAAAGCGGCGGGCATGGAGCACCAGCCGCGGCGCTTCGCCTCCGCCGGACGTCTGGGCTTCGGGCCAGCGGGCGCCCGCCTCGATCGCGTCGGGATCGCGATCGAACGCATGGACGGTGGCACCGGCCTCAAGCAGGCGGCGCGTATAGCCGCCCGCACCGAACGTCGCGTCGATGATCACCGCGCCGGGAACCGGCCCCAGCGCTGCAACCACTTCGTCGAGCAATACGGGAATGTGCGGGACGGATGAGAGGGCTGCGGTCATTTGCGCCGCCCCTTGCCCGCAGCCGCTTCGGCCATCAGCGCGCGGCAGCTGGCCTGCGCCGATTCCCAACCTTCGCCGATCGCCAGCAGGCGGTCCGGGCTCCAGATCGTGAACGAGCTGCCGCCGCCGTGAAAGTACAGCGCATCGCCCACTTCGCGGCTGTTGCCGAGGTGTTCGGGCAGCACGAACCGGCCCGATTCATCGAACGAGGTCGGGGTAAAGCCATAAAGCTGGCCTTCGCGCGTGGTGCGGTTGAAGGTTTTGTCGCCCAGCGCCTTGGCCATGTCGAATTCGCGTTCGATCTGCGCTTCGAATTCATCGACCCGCGACAGGCCGAAACCAACGAGGCAGGGCAGTTCGGCGTGGAGATCGAGGCACAGCGTCCGCTGGCCGTCGGAGGAATTGCGCACGGTGGTCCGGAAGTCGGCAGGGAGCACGAAGCGGTTCTTTTCGCCGCGTAGCGAAAAGCCATGCCCCCAGTACTTTACCGGCCCTCCCGCCACGCCGTTACCCCGTCCGCGAAGAACTCCCTCTGCTCGACCCGCGCCCGCGCGCGGTTCGACCCATCCCCCGCGGATGTGATCTGGAGTCCGTCCCGATAGCCAGAATGCTTAACGCGGGACGGGGCGGGAGCAAAGGGGAAAATACGGGAATATGTGCACTACTTCTGAATCATATCCATATTTTCAGATGCACAAGGTTAACGCGATTGCTTTGTATTCCAAATGTTCTCGTGGACTCGCGACGCCATTGCGGGGATTCGTGCGGATTAGTTGAAATGACCGTGATGGCGGCCCGCAGTTTCCCGCTGGGCCCGCCCATTCGACCGCAAGCGATCAGTCGGCGAACGCTTCTTCGAGCAGCGCGCCAAGCGCCGCAACGCGCGCGGCAGTGTCGTCGGCCGGTTCCAGCATGGCGGCATCCGCCACGATCAACGCCCGCCCCCGGCCGATGCGGCAACGCGCGACAAGACCGTTCGCAGCGATCGCACAGTGCGCATCGAAGCCGCCTTGGCGCAGCGTCAGTTCGCCGGGCAGGTTCACCGGAATGGCGCCGGGCTGCACGCTATGTTCGCCCGGCACGCGGGTTTCGTCGAACAGTAGTTGCAGCCCCCATCGCGCCAGGATCGGCGAGAGCAGCGCGATGTCCTGCGGGCGTCGGCGATCCCCCGGCGCAAACGCGCTGTCCCATGTCAGCGCGGGATCGACGAACAGCAGCAGCCGGCCTCCGCCGCGCAGCCATGAATCGAGCGCGACGTTTTCAGCCGGGCTCAGCGGGCGCGGCTGCGCGATCAACAGCCGATGCGGCAGCCGCAAACGATCGAGCGTATCGAGCGCAGACGGGCGATAGCGCCGCTCCAGCGCCAGCTTGGCCCAATGCGGCGGACCGGGCGACGCCAGCTGCTGCGCGACGCCATCCGCTTCGTTCCACAGGATCGGCAGGCTGGTGAACAGGCCCAGCTCAGGGCGGTCATCCGGCCCCGGTCGCGAGCTGGCCAAGGCCATGCCGAGCCATCCCGCGCACGCGATGGCCAGCAGCGCAACGATCCACCGAGGAGCGCTGGCCCATCGCGGAGGCAGAAGCGGGCGCAGACGTCTCAGGCGCACGGATGTGTCATTGCCACCGGCGCGCGCAACCGCTCAGCGGCGGGTGGGGGCCGCAGGTGCTGCGACGGCAGGGGCGCTCGGTGGCCGGGCCCCGGTGACCGCACCGCCGCCCGGAGCACCGGCCGCACCCGCGCCCGCCTTGCCCACCGGCAGTTCGGGCACCACGCCCATGTCGACCAGCGGATCGTTGGCGGCCGAACTTGCGGCTGCGCCGGGGGTGGCCCCCGCTCCGGTCAGCGATATCGTCGCCCGTTCCGCCAGCTGCGCCCGGTCCATGATGATGTTGGCCAGGCTCACCAGCAGAAGCATCCCGGCCAGCCCGAACAGCCCGACCTGCAGGCGATGCACCGCCTGCGCGCGGCGTTCGCGCGGGGACAGGGTCACGTAGTGGACGGGGATCGGCGGACGGGCCAGTTCGGCAGACGAAGCCATGAACCCGCCGGGCGAGGCGGTTCTTTCACGTTTGAGCGGATTGGCGAACCGGGCCATCCGCCGGTTCTAACTTATTGCTGCAGCCAAGGGAACACCGGCAACTGCTTCTGCTCCAGCCATTGCGCGTTGTAGAGCGAGGAGAGGTAGCGGAAGCCGGTGTCGCACAGGATCGTGGCGACGCGCACGTCCTTGCGCCCTTGCGCCACCAGTTGCTGGCCCAGCGCGATCGCGCCGGCCACGTTGATGCCGCTCGACAGGCCCAAGCAGAGCCCTTCTTCCGAAAGCAGTCGCCCGACCCAGCGCAGGCCTTCCTCGTCCGAGATGCGGAACTGCGTGTCGATCGGCGCGCCGTCGAGGTTGGCGGTGATCCGCCCCTGCCCGATCCCTTCGGCGACCGATGACCCTTCGGCCTTCAGCTCGCCGTGGGCGTAATAGTTGAACAGCGCCGCGCCGTGCGGGTCGGTCAGCGCGATGACCACGTTCTCGTCGAAGGATTTCAGCCCCATGCCGACGCCGGCGATGGTCCCGCCGGTGCCCGCGGCACACGTGAAGCCATCGATCCGGCCGTCCATCTGCGCCCAGATCTCGGGCGCGGTGCTTTCGATATGCGCGCGGCGGTTGGCGATGTTGTCGAACTGGTTCGCCCAGATCGCGCCCTCGGTCTCCTCCGCGATGCGGCGCGAGGTGTGGACGAAGTGCCCCGGATTGGAGAACGGCGCGGCGGGCACAAGCACCAGTTCCGCGCGCAGCGCGCGCAGCGTGTCCATCTTCTCGCGCGATTGCGTTTCGGGCATCACGATCACGGTCTTGTAGCCGAGCGCATTGGCGACCAGCGCGAGCCCGATGCCGGTGTTGCCGGCGGTGCCTTCGACGATCGTGCCGCCCGGCTTTAGGATACCGCGCTCTTCTGCGTCGCGCACGATCCACAGCGCGGCGCGGTCCTTGACCGAGGCGCCGGGGTTGGCGAATTCGCACTTGCCGAAAATGTCGCACCCCGCGTCCGCGCTCGGCCCGGCGAGGCGGACGAGCGGGGTGTTGCCGATGAGCGATAGCGTGTCGGGGAGCGTGGTGTGGGACGTCATACTGCTGGAACTAGGGAGCGTGACGGCATTCGGCAACGCAATTGAACTTGCGCGGCCGTTGGCTGGACTATCACTCGCGTCCTGCCCGGATCGCCGCGCCGCCCGCAAACGGCGCGATCGCCAGCGCCGCCAGGCTTGCGGCGGCCAGCAGCAGCAGCCCGCCCTCGCCGCCCCGCTGGAGCGAGCCTGCGCCAAAGATCAGCAGCGGCACCGCCAGCGGGATCGCCAGCAACCCGCCCAGCGCCGACCCGGCGCGCAAGCCGGCGGTGAGCGCGGCGATGGTGACGCCGATCGCGGCCAGTCCCGGCGTGCCGAGCAGCAGGCCCAGCTCGACCGTGGCCAACTGCGCGCCATCGAGCGACAGGAGCCCGGCGGCAATCGGCGCGGCCAGCATCAGCGGCACCCCGAAGCTCAGCCAGTGCGCCACGATCCGCGACACCAGCAGCACTTCTTCCGACAGCCCGCGCAACGCCCACTGGTCGAAAAATCCCGCCTCGACATCGGGCTCCACGAGCCGGTCGAGCGGCAGGATCGCGGCGAGTAGCGCGCCGACCCAGATCACCCCCGCGCCGGTGCGCTGCAGCAGCCGCGCGTCGGGGCCCACCGCGAACGGGAACAGCATCGCCACCGCCATGAAGAACAACAGCGGCAGCACCGCCCCGCCGCGCCCTTGGGCGCCTTTCAGCAGCAGCACGAAGTCGCGCACGAAGATGGGCCACAGGCGGGCAATCATGGCACGTAATCCGCCAACGCGGTCCGGGCGAGATGCGGCAAGTCCACCGGCTGGTGCGAGGCGATCACCGCGATGCCACCGCCTGCGCAATGCGCCGCGATCCCGGCCTGCGCCACGCCCGACCAATGACTGTCGAGCCCGTTGAGCGGTTCGTCGAGCAGCCAGATCGCCGCGCCACTCGCTGCGATCCGCGCCAGCGCGGCGCGCTTGCGCTGCCCGGTGGACAAATAGCGCACCGGCACGTCGGCCAGGTCGGCCAGTCCGAAATCGGGGAGCGGAGCTGTGGCATCGGGCGCAATGCGATCGACGCGTCTCCAGAACGCCAGCGCCTGTCCCAGCGGCAGATGCCCGTCGAGCGCCAGCCGCTCGTCCGCCAGCGCCAGCGTGCCCTCGCTCTCAACCAGCCCCGCAAACGGCGGCAGCAGCCCGGCCAGAATGCGGATCAGGCTGGACTTGCCGATGCCGTTGGCGCCGACCAGCTGCAACGCCTCGCCCGGTGCCAGCACCAGCGAGAGCCCGCGAAACAGGATGCGGTCACCGCGCCGACAGGCGAGATCGGTCGCGGCGAGGCGGGGCACTTGCATGACGCGGGGCGATAGGGGAAACCTGCCGCACTGCCAAGCCGACCCCCGGCACCCCTGCGGAGAGCCTCATGCCGATCGCCCGCCTGACCGATGCCGAATGCGACGCCGCGCTGGCGGCCCTGCCCGGCTGGACCTTGCGCGCCGACGGACTGGCGATCGAACGCACGTTCAGGTTCGCCGACTTCGTGCAGGCCTTCGGGTTCATGGCGCGCGTCGCGATCCTCGCCGAAAAGGCTGATCACCATCCCGAGTGGTTCAACGTCTACAACCGCGTGGAGATCACCCTCACCACGCACGACGCGGGCGGGCTCAGCCGCCGCGACATCACCTTGGCCCAGACGATTTCCGCCATGCTGTGAAGGAAACCCAGCCATGTATGTCGCCGGAATGGTCATCCCCGTGCCCGCAGACAAGCTGGACGCCTATCGTGCCTGGGCCGAGAACGGGGCGCGGATATTCCGCAAGTATGGCTGCCTCGAGATCGTCGAATCGTGGGAAGACTTTGTGCCCGACGGCCAGCACACCGACTTCCGCAAAGCGGTCGCCGCTCAGGCGGGCGAGAAGATCGTGTTCACCTGGCAGATCTGGCCCGACAAGCAGACCCTCGACGCCGCCGAAGCCCGCATGCACGAAGGCGGCGCGCTGGATGTCGCGGGCGAGATCCCGTTCGACGCATAGCGCCTGATCCTCGGCTGCTTCGCGCCGATCTTCACGATGGGGCGCGATTGAGCGAAGTGTCGCAGCGACGGTCCCGCCCCCCGGGATGCACCGGAGGCAGGATCGCTTCACCGCCGGATCAGCGGAACGAACCGCTCAGCATCACGCCGAACACGCGCGGTTCGTTGTAGATGCCGGCGCGGTAGTTCGAGGTGTCGATCACCCCGACCAGATTGGTCTTGTTGGTCAGGTTGCGGGCAAAGCCGGCAACTTCATACCGTCCGAACGCATAGCCCGCTTTCAGGCCCAGCTCGAAATTGCCGTTCGAGATGTACTCGACCGACTTGTACAGGACATAGTTGACCTTACCCTGCATGTTGAAATCGCCGCCGACGAACAGCCGTCCCTGGCCCTCGCCCAGCGGCAGGTCGTAGCGCCCGCTGATGTTCAGGTTGAACGTCGGCGCGTTGGGCAGCGTATTGCCGTTGATCTGCGCGAAGTAGTTGTTGCCCACGCGCACCACCGGGTTCAGCACCGTCTGCGAAAGAACGCCGCCGGCCGCGCCGGTCTGGGCGAAAACATTCGGGTCCTGGATTTCGGTGTGGAGCAGGCTCAACCCCACGTTCATGCTGAAATTGGTCACCGGCTTGATCGCCAGTTCGGCCTCCATGCCATAGCCCTTGGCCTTGTTGGCGTTGAACAGCACGCCGTTGCCGTTGCTGTCGTTGCCGTTGAGCTGGATGTTTTTGACGACGTAGTAGAACCCGGTCAGGTTGAAATGCACCGCGCCATCGAGCCACGCGCTTTTCAGCCCGGCTTCGTAACTGGTGTTGGTTTCCGAAGTCGCGGTGGTGAACGGCGAATTGAACACCGCCGAACGGCCCTGGATCGTCGGCCCCCTGAAACCGCGGGCGACCCGGGCGTAGAAGCTGAGGTCGCGGCTGGCGCTGTACAGCAGGCTCGCGTCCCAGCTCGGCTTGGTGTCGGCCAGATTGACGTGGGTGGCACCGCCAAAGGTCGAGACGTTGGCGATCGAATTCGCCGTCTTGAGCAGCGTCGTGTCCTTTTCGTCGCGCGTGACGCGGACGCCGCCCGTCGCGGTCAGCTGGTCGGTCAGCTGGTAGCTGGCCTGGCCGAACACCGCCCACGAGGTGTTGACGTTGCGCAGCAGCACCCAGTTGTTCGGGTTGGGCGTGGTGCCCAGCACATTGCTGGTCAGGAAGAACGCGCGCTGGTCGAACTCGGTCATGTCGCGCGAATCGAAGTAGATCCCGCCCAGCTGCCACTTGAACCGCCCAGTGTCGGGGCTGGCGATGCGCACTTCCTGGCTCCACTGGTTGAGGCTGCGCAGGCGGCCCTGCGATTCGCCGCAACCCACCGCGCAGATGTTCGGTGCCACGCCGCCGAAGTTGGCGGCCGCGCCGCCATCGGTGTCGCCGCGACTGAAGCCCGAGGCATGTTCCCACGCCGTGATCGAGGTCAGCGTCGCAAAGCCCATGTCGTAATCCGCCTTCAGCGAGATACCGTGGGTCTTGTAGGCCTGCGGGTTGTTCTGCGCCTCGTCGTAGGCGACGACCGTCCGATCGAAGTTGTCGGGCACAGTATGCGTGCCCTTGATGATCGACCCGCGATAGAAGATCGACGCGGAGCCGTCGTAGTCACGGTAATGGCCCGACAGCCGCAGGCTCAGCGCGTCGGTGGGCTTGGCCAGAAACTGCAGCCGCACGTCGCGCTCGTTGAAGCCGCCCATCACGTTCTTGCCGGGAACCGTGCCGTCATCGGACGGGCCGGCGTAAGTGTTGCTGATCCAGTTGTCGCGGTGCTGGTACAGTCCTGACAAGCGGAAGCTGAGGCTGCCGTCGCTGCTCAGCGGACCGCCGACCCCGGCATCGGCGTTGATGCTGTTGTAGCGGCTGTAACTGACCGAACCCTGGCCGTTCCAGTCCGTACTGGGCTGTACGCTGTCGAACTTGACGATGCCCGCCGTGGTGTTGCGGCCGAACAGCGAACCTTGCGGACCCTTGAGCACTTCGACTTGCGCAATATCGAACGCCGGGTTCGATTTCAGCACGACATGTTCTTCGACCACGTCATCCTGGATCACCGACACTGGCTGCGAAGCGCCGAGGTAGAAGTCGATGTTGCCCAGGCCGCGAATGTAGAACCGGGGGAAAATGCGCCCGGTCGTCGATTCGACATAAAGGCTGGGCACTTTGCCCGACAGCGAGAGCAGCGTGTCAGCGCCTGCGGACTGGTAATCGTGCAACGCCTGCGTGGTCAGCACCGACACCGCGACCGGCACTTTCATTGCGTCTTCCGAGCGGCGCTGGGCGGTGACGACGATCGTGTTGCTCGCGCTTTCGTCCGCTGGCGCATCGGCGGCGCGGGCGGCGGCGGGGAACAGCGCGAGACTGGCAAAGCCGACGAGAAGCACGGGAGCGAACGACGAACGGGTCATGCAGAATCCTTATTTACCAATGCGCTGCGGATCCGCGCGCTAGGCCAGTATGCGATGACCGACTAGTGCCCCGCCCCCGTGTAGCTTTTGTTGCAGTGCAAAATTGTCCGCCGATGCGACATTTCGGCAACGCCTGTGCGGGCTTGGGCAGCACTCTGGACGCGATCGCCTTATTCGCCCTTGCCCGGCCCCATCAGCCCGCGCATCCGCTTGCGCACGCGGCCCGGCATCCAGCGGGCCGCAAAGGCCAGCTGGCGTGAGGTCTTGCCGACCAGCGTGTGCAGCACTTGCCCGTGCACCGCATCCCACGCGGCTTGCGCCACCACCTCTACGGGCGTGAATTCCAGCCCTGCGGCCACGACCACATCGCGCGATGTCTCGTTGGTGCCCGGCACCACGCGGGCCAACAGCGGGGTGTCGATGAAGCCGGGCAGCAGGTCGCGCACCTTGATCCCGGCACCATCGACGCCGGCCTGCGCCCATTCGCCATCCAGCGCCTCGGTCAGCGCGCGCACCGCGAACTTGGTGGCGGAATAGACCGCCAGACCGGACGATCCGTAATGCGCGGCGGCGGACGCAGTGTTGAGCAGGCAGCTTCCCGGCGTGGCGGCAAGGTAGCGATAGGCGGCTTGCGCACCATAGACCACGCCGCGAAAGTTCACGTCGATCAGCGTGTCGATCTCCCACTGTTCATTGTTCACCAGCGGGCCGCCGGAGCCGACTCCGGCGTTGTTGAACAGCACATCGAGCCGCCCGTCGGTGGTGGCAGTGAACGCCGCCAGCGCCGCGTCCCATGCCGCACGGTCGCGCACGTCGAGCGGGTGGAGCCAGGCTGCACCCGGTGGCAGAAGCGCGGCGGTTTCGGCCATGCCGCCCTCGTTGACGTCGGCCAGCCCGACCAGCCAGCCCTCGGCGGCAAAGCGGATCGCCACGGCGCGGCCGATGCCCGATCCGCCCCCGGTGATGAAGATCGCCTTGCGCGCCATGCCGTGCCCTCCCGGTTTTGTTGAAGGAGGCACTTACAGCGCGGGGTTGTTGTAGCAATGCCAGGTGAAGATCGCCGCCGCGCCGCGATGGGGACGCCATGCCTCGCCGAGGGTACGCGTCAGCTTTTCGTCGGGTCGCGCCTCCAGTTCGAGCAGCTTGTGCAGCCCGGCCTGCACCGCCAGATCGCCGGCCGGCCAGATGTCGGCGCGGCCTTCGGCGAACAGCAGGTAGATTTCGGCCGACCAGCGCCCGATGCCCTTGATCCTGACCAGTTCGGCGATAGCTTCCTCGTCATCGACCGGCAGATTGTCGAGATCGAGTTCGCCCGAGATCACCAGTTCGCACAGCGACCGCGCATAACCCTGTTTCTGCCGCGACAGGCCGCAGGCGCGCAGGGCGTCGAAATCCGCGTCGAGCAGGTCCTGCGGCGGCAGGTCATCGCCCAGCAGCGCCTCGAGCTTGGCCCAGACCGAGGCGGCGGCGGCCACGCTCACCTGCTGGCCCACGATCGTGCGCAGCAGCGTGGCATAGCCGGTCTCGCGGATGCGTGGTTCGGGGTAACCGACGCGTTCCAGCGCGCGCGCCATCCCGGGGGAAAGTCCGGCGATATGATCGAGTCCCAGCCGTATCGCATCGGTGCCAAGGCCCATGTCCATCCCGTTCGCGTTTCGTGGCCAAGCGGATCGCTTGCCAAACCTTGCGCCAGCCATTAGCAGCCCGGCCCAAAGCCGAACAGGCCATCAGGCCGGGGCTGCGAACAACCGGGGACGTTTTGCGCCCCAGTACCAATGAGGATGGACGATGCCCAAGCTGATCGTGATCGACCGTGCCGGTGAAGAAAAGATCGTGGAAGCCGAAACCGGCCTGTCGGTGATGGAAGCGATCCGCGACAACGGTTTCGACGAACTGCTGGCGCTGTGCGGCGGCTGCTGCAGCTGCGCCACCTGCCACATCCACGTCGATCCGGCGTTCAAGGACAAGCTGCCCGCGATGACCGAGGACGAGAACGACCTGCTCGACAGCTCGGATCACCGCGACGCAAATTCGCGCCTGTCGTGCCAGCTGCAGATGAGTGCGGATCTCGACGGCCTCAAGGTGACGATCGCCGAAGAGGATTGAGAATAGCTCTCTCCCCCGCGAGGGGGAGAGATACGAAGCCTTGGGCCGCAGGGCCTAGGCGGAGTTGAGAGGGGCGGACGCAGCGCCTTCCCCCTCTCCCAACCCTCTCCCCCTACCGGGGGCGAGGGCTTTTACTACAACCGCAACCCCGCCGTCTCATCCAGCCCGGCCATCAGGTTCAGGCTTTGCACCGCCGCGCCGCTGGCACCTTTGCCCAAGTTGTCGAGTCCTGCCACCAGCCGCGCCTGCGATCCGTCGGCGCTGGCCAGCACGTGCAGTTCCAGCCCGTCCCACGGTTCCATCGACGCGCGCAGCAGCAGTTCGCCGTCGGCGGGCGGCTCCTGCGACACCGAAACGACCGGCGACCCGGCGTAGAATTCGGTGAGCGCGGCGCGGAAGGCGTCGGTCGATCCCATACCCGGCCCCTTACCCGGCCCCATGCCCGCCATCGCGCCCAGCGGCAGCGGAATTTCCACCACCATGCCGCGATGCGCCGGAATGACGGCGGGGGTGAACAACGGGGCATGCGCCAGCCCGCTGAGCGCCTGCATCTCGGGCACGTGCTTGTGGCCCAGGTTCAGCGCATAGCCGCGCCAGGCGATGTCGCCGTCCGCCTCGAACCGCGCGATCAGCGCCTTGCCGCCGCCTGAATAGCCCGAGACGGCGTTGCACGTGTAGGGCCAGTCGGCGGGGAGCAGCCCCGCGCGCACCAGCGGGGCGAGCAGCGCGATGAACCCGGTGGAATAGCAGCCGGGGTTGGACACACGCAGGGCTCCCGCCACGGCATCGCGGCCGGTGATTTCAGGGAAACCATACGTCCACCCGGCGGCCACACGGTGCGCGGTCGAAGCGTCGATCACGCGCGTGTGCAGGTTGGCGATCATCGCCACCGCTTCGCGCGCGGCATCGTCGGGCAGGCACAGGATCACGAAATCGGCGGCGTTGAGCGCCTCGGCGCGAGCCGCATCCTGCTTGCGCCGCGCTTCGTCGAGCACGATCAGTTCGAACTCGGCGCGCCCGGTCAGCCGCTCGGCGATTTCCAGCCCGGTGGTGCCGACTGCCCCGTCGATGAAGACTTTGTGCGTCACAGTACTCTCCGCCTGGCAGTGATCGCCGTGCCCTTGCGCGCGACCATATCGGCCAGTGGCTCGATCGCCACCCGGGCCAGATCCTGGCTGGCGTGGATCACCGTGTCGGCATCCTTGAGGATCCCGACATGGCCGGGCAGGAACACCAGGTCGCCGCGCTGACCCGGCTCGCTATCGTCCAGCAGGCGCCCGACGTCGGCATCGCGCTGCTGGTCGCTGTCGCGCGGCAATACGATGCCGGCGCGCGCGAACACGGTCTGCACCAGCCCGGAACAGTCGATCCCCGCGCCGCCACGTCCGCCCCAGACATACGGCGTGCTGGCCAACGCCTCCGCCAGCGCGACGGGGTCGGCATGGTCGGGAGCAGCCGGTGCGGGCACATCTGCCGGATCGGCCAGCGCCTCCATCGGCAGGTAGCCGAGATAGTGATCGTGCTTGCCGTAGCCCCAGCCCCAGCCGCCCGCGATATCGAGCAAGCAGAAGCGTTCGCCGCGCAGCAGTTCGGATACCTGTTCTGCCCCATCGCCCTTGGCCTTGCGCAGCGCGATGTGATCGACCGCCACCGCGCGCTCCATCGGCACGACATAGTGCGGCGCAAACAGCTTGCCCGCCAGCGCGATGTCGCCCAGATCGCCGCGGATAGGCGTCACGCGCGGATCGCGCACTTTCGCCGGGCCCGACAGCATGTACTGTCCGGCGTACGGGCGGGTAGCGGGTGATCCACCGGTGCCGGCGGTCGTATCGTTCAAGTGTGGCCCCTCCACGAAAGCCGCGCCGATTAGCGTTTCATCGCCGCCGGGGCAAGCATGGCGGCCCGCAGGCGCCAGCATGAACGCGGGCGCCTGCAGCGTTGCGCTCATCCGAAACGGGCGCGCAGCAGGCCCCAGGCGGCGCGCAAGCCCAGCGCATCACCACCCTTGGGCCGCCCCGGCTTGCCCGCCGGACGCCATGCGAACGTATCGAAATGCGCCCAGTCCAGCCCGTCGCCGACGAACCGGTCGAGGAACAGCGCGGCCACGCTCGCCCCGGCATATCCGTTCGACGGACTGTTCAGCAGGTCGGCGATGTCGGACTTGAGGTACTCGCGATAGCCATCGTGCAGCGGCAGGCGCCAGACCGGATCGTCGGCGGCGATACCGGCGGCCAGCAGCGCGTCGGCGGTTGCATCCAGCCGCGCGAACATCGCGGGCAGATCCGGCCCCAGCGCCACGCGTGCCGCGCCGGTCAGCGTCGCGAAATCGATCGTCAGCACCGGCTTGTCCTCGCTCGCGCGGGTCAAGGCATCGCCCAGCACCAGCCGCCCCTCGGCATCGGTGTTGGTCACTTCCACGCTGATCCCCGCGCGGCTGCGCAACACGTCGCCGGGGCGGAACGCGTTGCCCGCGATCGCGTTTTCCACGGCAGGCACCAGCAGGTGCAACCGCACCGGCAACGCCGCGCCCATGATCAGGCCGGCCAGCGCCAGCGCGTGCGCCGCGCCGCCCATGTCCTTCTTCATCAGCAGCATGCCCGACGACGGCTTGATGTCGAGCCCGCCCGAATCGAAGCACACGCCTTTGCCGATGATCGCGACGCGCGGGTGCGCCGGGTCGCCCCATTCCAGCTCGATCATGCGCGGGGCATGGCTGCGCGCAGCGGCGCGCCCAACGCCGTGAACCATCGGAAAGTCCCGCTCGAGTTGTTCGCCGCTGGTCACGCGCATCTCGGCATGGTGGCGCTTGGCCAGTGCGCGCGCTTCCGTCTCGAGCGCGGCGGGGCCCATGTCCTCGGCCGGGGTGTTGACCAGGTCGCGCACCAGCGCCACCGCCGCCGCCTCGGCCAGCGCGGGTTCGATCGCGCCGAGTTCGGGGGTGAGCAGGATGCGCGCCTCGACCGGCTTGCCTTCGGTGCGGTAGCGGTCGAACCGGTATTGCGCAGTGATCCAGCCGAACAGCGCCTTGTCGGAACCCTGGGGCCGTGCGGGGACGCGCAGGCGATAACGCCCGCCGGGCAGCACATCGGCCAGCTTGGCCAGGCACCAGCTCGACAGGCCCGCCGCATCGGCCACGCCGCCCACCGCGAACCAGCCATCGCCATCGGGCACGATCGCGTGTTCGTATCCACCGCCTTCGAATTTCTGCGCGGAAACCGCAGCGCGCTGCGATGCGTTGAGCGCCTTGAACCAGTCGGCGAACGTCGACTTGTCGACAAGATCGACCGGAATGGCATGTTGTCCGCGATCGGGCTGGATAAGGGCGTTCTTGTCGGTCATGGTGCAACGATCCTTGCCGCAGACGTGCAGCAAGCGCGAGAGGAATTTGGCTTTGCGACTTCCCGCCTGCCTGCTGCCAGCTCTGACGTCCGCTTTGCTGCTCGCGGCCTGTTCGCAAGGCATGGCGCCCGACGGCGGAGCATCGACGTCCGCTTCGGTTGCGCCGCCCGCTGCCCCGGCGGCGCCTGCGCCTCAGGACATGGCGAGCGCCAGCGCCGCCGCCGATGTCGGCGCGGATGCCCGATCGGTCAAGGTCGAGAACCCGCTGGTCGATTTCGAATACGGCTATCCCGCCTCCGCCGCCGCGATCCCGGCCCTGCGCGCGATTCTCGAAAAGGACATCGTGCGGCAGAAGGCGCAAGTCATGGCCGATGCGCGGTCCGACCAGCTCGAGGCGAAGAAGGCCAGCTTCCCGTTCCACGCGCACAGCCTGTCGTATGATTGGAAAGTCGTCACCGACCTGCCACGATGGCTCAGCCTGTCGACTCTGGTCGCCACGTACACCGGCGGAGCGCACCCCAATTACGTGTTCGACACGCTGCTGTGGGACAAGACGGCGCACGTGCGCCGCGATCCGCTTGACCTGTTCGTGTCTAAAGCGGCGCTGAGCCACGCGATCCGCAAGGATTTCTGCGTCGCGCTCGACAAGGAACGCGCCAAGAAGCGCGGCGAGCCGAAGAAGGCTGGCAGCACCGACGAGTTCGACGCCTGCATCGATCCGGCGGCTGAGACCGTGATCCTGGGGTCGCGCGGCAGGACAGGCTTCGACCGCGTCGGCATTCTGGTGCCGCCGTATGAGGCCGGGCCTTATGCCGAAGGCGACTACGAAGTGACGCTGCCGGTGACGCCGGCGGTGATCGCGGCGGTCAAACCGCAGTACCGCGCGGCGTTTTCGGCTCCCTGAGCACGCGCCCGATTGCGTTTGCCGACCGGCGCGCACAGACAAGGCGCATCACGCAAGCCGTCGGGCCCAAGCGAGTCGCAACCCTGCCACCATGCGCGGACTAGCCGTCCGCATCGGGGACTTGCGATGTCGATCAGCGGACCAGCCATCCACGCCGCCGTGCAGCATTCTGCGGCCATGTCATCTGCGGCCATTCAAGCGGTAGCGATCGATCATGCGGCCGTGCTCAACGCGCCCGTCGTGTCGCTGGCGCTGGACCTCGGCCTGATTTTGCTGGTGCCAATCGTGGCGATACTCACCATGGCGTTCGCGATGAAGCGGACGATCGATTTCTGCCACCGCAGCTTCGGCATGTCGCTGGCGCATGGCCCCACGGTGGTCATGGGCGGGCTGTTCGGCATCAGCGTGCTGTGGATGGCGATTGCCGGCGCCACGGTTCTGGGATCGCTGCTGCCCGGCAGCCCGCGCGATAGTGCGATCCACGTCATCGCCAGCCTGCTGGTCGCACTGCTCGGCGGGGTGGCGGGCGGGGTCGCGGGCATGCTGGTCTCGCCGTTCGGCAAGGCCGATGCGCAACGCTTCGGATCGGTGATGAAAGCCGGATCGGCGTTCGCCACGGGGTATCTGGTCACCAAGTTCGATACGCTGTTCGACCATTTCGTGTCGGGCAAGACCACGTTCGATCCCACCGTGATCGCGATTGCCTTGGCCTGCCTGATCGCCGCGGTCGGCGCGTTCGTGATGATCTTCGTGCCGCGCCTGTACGGGCGTCGCTCGGCGGAGGTGGTGGAGCTGGAATTGCCGCTCCCCCCGCCGCCCGCCGCCAAAAACGCAACATCCGGTCCGTCGCATGGCGACTCCATCTCGCAATCGGGCAAGGAAGCGACTATGTCGGCGCCATGACCGAATACATGACCGTTGACGATAACGATGTCCTGCCGCGCGACGGGACGATCAAGCTCCATGGCCCTGCCGGCTTCGACGGCATGCGCAAGGCCGGGCGGCTGGCCGCCGAAATTCTCGATGCGCTGGTGCCGCTGGTCCAGCCGGGGGTGACGACGCAGGCGCTCGACGACGTGGTGCGGCAGATGACGCTGGACGGCGGCGCGGTTCCCGCAACGCTGGGCTATCGCGGCTACACCCACAGCTGCTGCATCTCGATCAACCACGTGGTCTGCCACGGCATCCCGTCGGACAAGACGCTCAAGGATGGCGATATCGTCAATATCGACGTGACCCCGCTGCTTGATGGCTGGCACGGCGACAGCAGCCGCATGTACCTGGTCGGCGATGTGGCGCTGAAGGCGCGGCGGCTGGTCGAAGTGACCTACGAATGCCTGATGATCGGGATCGAGCAGGCCCGCCCCGGCGCGCGGCTGGGCGACATCGGTTCGGCGATCCAGAACCATGCCGAACGCCAGCGCTATGGCGTGGTGCGCGAATTTTGCGGGCACGGCGTGGGCCGCCTGTTCCACGATGCGCCCGAAGTGGTGCACGCCGGTCGTCCCGGCACTGGCCCCGAACTGCGCCCCGGCATGTTCTTCACGATCGAGCCGATGATCAACCTGGGCAAGCCGCCGGTGAAGATTCTGGAGGACGGGTGGACGGCGGTAACGCGCGACCGCTCGCTGTCGGCGCAGTTCGAACACTCGATCGGCATCACGGAAACCGGCTGCGAGATCTTCACCGCCAGTCCGACCGGATTGCACTCGCCGCCTTACTGAGCGCCGTCGGCTGCGCCTGACGGATCGTGCGCGGGTAGCCGCTGCCCAAAAATCAGGCAGCGCGCTGCGCAAAGTTTAGGCAGTGCAGCCGTGTTTGCGCGCAACTTGCAGTCGCCGCACGTCGTCCCGTGCTTCCGAAAATTGCTGCACCCGCGAAATTGGCGCTTTGCCGCGCGCTTGCGATGTCCTAGGACTGTCGCATCGAGCTGGCACGATTCTTGGATGGGACGTGCTGTACGGGAAAATCGCCGGTTGCACGGTATTGGTGCTGCCGGCTCGTGTTGCAGGGGTCTGAACGACGTGAAAAAGGTCGAGGCGATCATCAAGCCGTTCAAGCTGGATGAAGTGAAGGAAGCCCTTCACGACATCGGCGTATCCGGCATCACCGTGACCGAGGCCAAGGGCTTCGGACGGCAGAAGGGCCACACCGAACTTTATCGCGGTGCCGAATATGTCGTCGATTTCCTGCCCAAGGTGAAGCTTGAAGTCGTCGTGCCCGATGCGCTGGTCGACCGGGTGGTCGAAGCCGTGGCTGCCGCCGCGCAGACCGGCCGCATCGGCGACGGCAAGATCTTCGTCATCCCGATCGAAAGCGCGCTGCGCATCCGCACCGGCGAACGCGACGACGACGCGGTCTGATTGCTGCCCGGGCAGTTCGCGTCCGGCCATTGCATCCGTGTGCGCCTGACGCGCGCAAGACGTTCATCGCCGGATTTCGGTCCGGCTGTTTCCATCCGGCCAAAGTAGCGAATGGCCATCGTTCAAACCGAGAAAAGGGCGAAGAAACATGGCGACTAAACCCGCTGATATCCTCAAGCGCATCAAGGACGAAGAGATCGAATGGGTCGATGTCCGCTTTACCGACAGCAAGGGCGCCTGGCACCACCTGACCATGTGCTCCAGCGTCATCGGCGAAGATGAGCTGACCACCGGCCTGATGTTCGACGGTTCGTCGATCGAAGGCTGGAAGGAAATCAACGAGTCGGACATGATCCTGCAGCCGGATCTCGAAGCCTGCTACGTCGATCCGTTCAGCGCGACGCCGATGCTGATCCTGTTCTGCGACATCGTCGAGCCGGCCGATGGCTCGCTCTACGCCCGCGATCCGCGCTCGACCGCCAAGCGCGCCGAAGCATTCGTCAAGGCATCGGGCCTGGGTGACACGATCTACGTCGGCCCCGAACCCGAATTCTTCATGTTCGACGACGTGACCTTCGACACCACCTACAGTTCGTCGTTCTTCAAGCTCGACGACGTGGAACTGCCGACCAATTCGGGCACCAAGTACGATGCCGGCAACATGGGCCACCGCCCGCGCGCCAAGGGCGGTTACTTCCCGGTCGGTCCGGTCGATGTCACCACCGACATCCGCGCCGAAATGGTCTCGACGATGATGGAAATGGGCCTGCCCATGGACAAGCATCACCACGAAGTCGCCGGCTCGCAGCACGAACTGGGCCTGACGTTCGGCAAGCTGGTCGAAACCTGCGATCGCATCCAGATCTACAAGTATGTCGTGAAGATGGTCGCCCAGGCCTATGGCAAGACCGCAACGTTCATGCCCAAGCCGATCAAGGACGACAACGGTTCGGGCATGCACACCCATATGTCGATCTGGAACAAGGGCAAGAACACCTTTGCCGGCAACGGCTATGCCGGACTGTCGGACACCTGCCTGTATTTCATCGGCGGCGTGATCAAGCATGCCAAGTCGATCAATGCCTTCACCAACCCGACCACCAACAGCTACAAACGCCTAGTGCCGGGGTTCGAGGCCCCCGTGCTGCTCGCCTACTCGGCGCGCAACCGGTCGGCTTCGTGCCGCATTCCGTACGGTGCGGGCGAAAAGGGCAAGCGCGTGGAGTTCCGCTTCCCCGATCCGCTGGCCAACCCCTATCTCGCGACATCGGCACTGCTGATGGCCGGGATCGACGGTATCCAGAACAAGATCCATCCCGGCGAGGCGATGGACAAGAACCTGTATGATCTTCCGCCTGCGGAGCTCTCGCTGGTTCCCACGGTGTGCGGTTCGCTGCGCGAAGCGCTCAACTCGCTGATCGCAGACCACGACTACCTGCTGCAGGGCGGCGTGTTCACGAAGGACCAGATCGACGCCTATATCGAACTCAAGTGGCCCGAAGTGGCGCGCTGGGAAATGGCGCCGTCGCCGGTCGAATTCGACATGTACTACAGCGGCTGATCTTCAGCCTCACTGGACGACACGAAAGGCGTCCGGACTGCGGTCCGGGCGCCTTTTTCGTGGGGGCTGGCGGCCAGCCCGTGCCGACGACCCGCCCCGACCGGCTATTTGAGCACCTGCTCCGCGTCGATCACCGTCACGTCCGACATCATGTCGAGGTAGGCATCGTAATACGCCTTGTGTGATGACCCGACGATGTTGAGCACGCGCGCGCCGGGATGATTGGCGAACGCCGTCCGGATGTTCGAAACCATCCGCAAGTTGCGCACTTCCCACCATGCGAGATAGGCGCGGCCGTAGTTCTCGGGCGAGTGCGCGCTCATCGCGCGATGATAGTCGACGGTAACGTATTCGCGCTGCGAAGCCGGCCGGTTGATCAGGCGATAGAACGCGAGCAACTCGGCCCCCGATGTCATCGCCTCGCTCTGCCGACGATCCTCATCGACGGCCGCCGATTTCGCGCCCTCCCAGAACTGCGTCATGTAGGCATCGAAGCCCGGGCCGGCCAAGGCCTGGACGACATCGGCCGTGTGATCATCCACCGCATAGATGCGCTGAAGCCCGAGCCGGACCGCAAGCGCTGCGGCAATATCGAATGTCTCGTTGGGTCGCGGCGCCGATCGCGTGAGGATCTTGAGCATGGCCGGGTCGATGCCGTCACCCAGCTTGCGCTCCTCGACGGGCAATTGCAGCCACTGCACGTATGCTGACGGCCGGTCCCCCGCAGCAATGAACACGGCGGCGAGATGACGCCGCTGGACCGCCGACGGTTGGGCAGGCCAGCTGGCCATTTCCTTGTCGATTTCGGCCATCGCCGCCGGAATATCCAGGCCCGTCGCCTTTTCGGCGTCGTCAGTCGGCCAGCAATAAGTATCGAACATCCCGGGATATTTGACCGGATAGCGCTTGAGCGTGTCGCACTGTTCGCCCGAGAGGCCCTCATGCGTGATGACGGTCGGTCCGTATGCCGCAAGCTTGTCGAGCAGCGGCGCGAGCATCGGCGGCGTCACAACGTTCTTCAACTGGCTGAGGTGGGTGCTGCCGATGGTCAGCACTTGCGTCGGCGGCCCGTCCTGCGCGCCTTTCCAACTGCGCGGATCGAATGCCGGGGGCTTGGCGACGGCTGGTGTGGCCAGCAGGAATGCCATGAAAACCGAAACGAACAGCCGCATACGTTCTCCCGAGATGCTTTTGTGTGTTACCTCGACAATACACTATGGCAAGCAGGATTTGGCGCGGAGCCGGAATGGGCGCAGCGGCGCGCGCAATGCGGTCGGCGGGCGGACGGAACCCAATCGCCGGTCATACGTAATCCCACCAAGGCGCCACGCCATGCGGCGCCGGTCTTTCTGGGAGACCTGTGACATGCTGCTGACCATCGCCCTCGTGCTTCTCGTCCTGTGGGCTCTTGGCGTCTTCGCGTTCCATGTGACCGCCGGCGTCATCCATATCGTTCTCGTGCTCGCGATCATCATCGGGCTGCTGCACTTGTTCACCGGCCGCAAGGTGGTCTGACTCAACGGTTAGCGGCCCTCTGTCCCCTCCCCCTCCGGCGGAGGGCCGCTATAATTCCTGCCACTGGTTTTGACCGGGCCGGATGGGGCCTTGATCCGAAACCCGCACCGAACGCTGCACGAAGCGTGACTTCGCGAGTCATGTTTTCGGGCAGAGCAACCACCTCATACCTGCCATTATGGCATCAGCGGCCCTTCCGCTCGCGCGCACGCCGCAGCGTGAAACGCGCCGATGATTGTCAGCAAGACATACAATTCTCCCTTGCAATCCGCGCTTGCGCAACCGACATGACAGCGGCAATCAGCGGGACCAGATCCCAGTTTCCCAGATTTCCAGGAGGATGCCATGCGCGAACGGCTTCAGAACTACATCGACGGCAAATGGGTCGACAGCCAGGGAGGCACGCGCCACGAAGTGATCAACCCGGCGACCGAAGAAGCCTGCGCGGTCATCACGCTGGGCACCAAGGCCGACGTCGACGCCGCCGTGATCGCCGCGCGCCGCGCCTTCAAGACCTACAGCCAGACCACGCGTGAGGAACGCCTCGCGCTGATGGGCCGCATCGTCGAGGAATACAAAAAGCGCATCCCCGAACTCGCCGCCTCGATGGCCGAGGAAATGGGCGCGCCGGTCAGCTTCGGCGGCACGGCGCAAGTCGGTGCGGGCATGGGCGGGTTTCTGGGCACGATGGAAGCGCTCAAGAACTTCGAATTCAGCGAAAAGGTCGGCGCCGCCACCGTGGTGTATGAACCGATCGGCGTGGTCGGCATGATCACCCCGTGGAACTGGCCGCTGAACCAGATCGCGCTGAAGGTCGCCCCGGCGCTGGCCGGCGGCAACACCATGATCCTCAAGCCGTCGGAAGAATGCCCCACCAACGCCGCGATCCTGGCCGAGATCATGGATGCCGCCGGCGTGCCGCCGGGCGTGTTCAACCTGGTTCAGGGCAACGGCCCCGACGTGGGCAACGCGATCAGTTCGCACCCTGACATCGACATGGTCAGCTTCACCGGATCGACCCGCGCCGGGATTATGGTGGCCAAGGCGGCCGCAGATACGGTCAAGCGCGTGCACCAGGAACTCGGCGGCAAGGCGGCCAACGTGGTGCTGCCCGACGCCGATTTCGCCGCCACCCTGCCCCCCACCGCCAGCGGCCCGCTGGTCAATTCCGGGCAAAGCTGCATCTCGCCAACGCGCGTGCTCGTCCCGCGTGAGCGCGAGGCCGAGGCCGCCGCGTTCATCAAGGCGATGTATGCCGGCACCCCCGTCGGCGATCCGATGCAGGAAGGCGCGCACATCGGTCCGCTGGTCAACAAGACCCAGTATGACAAAGTGCGCGGGCTGATCCAGTCGGCGATCGACGAGGGTGCCAAGCTCGAAACAGGCGGCACCGATCTGCCCGCCAATGTCAACCGCGGCTACTACATCCAGCCCACGGTGTTCTCGGGCGTGACGCCTGGGATGCGCATCGCGCAGGAGGAAATCTTCGGACCCGTGGCGACGATCATGGCGTACGACAGCCTCGACCAGGCGATCGAGATCGCCAACGACACGGTCTATGGCCTGTCGGCGGTGATCTCGGGCGATCCGGCCAAGGCGGCGGACGTGGCACCCAAGCTGCGCGCGGGCATGGTCGCGATCAACAACTGGGGCCCCAGCCCTGGCGCACCGTTCGGCGGCTACAAGCAATCGGGCAACGGCCGCGAAGCCGGCCTGTTCGGCCTGCGCGACTTCATGGAAGTGAAGTCGATCAGCGGCCTTCCTGCCTGATTTCAGCGAGTAGCTGAAACGAAGGGGCCCCTGCGAAAGCGGGGGCCTTTTTCGTGGGGCGGTTAGATTGAACGCCCTTCATCATGCCGCCCATGTCGGCCAGCCCCGCTCATCCTGAGCCTGTCGAAGGAGGCAACGAACCCCAACTGTCATGCTGAACTCGTTTCAGCATCCATCGCGTCTCCCGACACGGCGGCATGTGACGAGAAATGGATCCTGAAACGAGTTCAGGATGACGACTGGGAAGCATCTTTAGTACGGTAAAAAGCTGCCATTCAGACCTGGTAGCGCAGATGGTGCAGCATCTGATCCAAGGTCTGCTCGACTTCGTCGCGTCCAACCCACTTATCTTTCCATGCTTCCGCAACAAGCTGCGAGCGAGCAGTCATTCCGTCAAGATAGCTCATTTTTTGCAATTCGGCAGGCTTGATGCGTACAGTGCGTTCGCCTTCTGGCCGCTCGAGCTGAAGTATGAGCCAACGATCTCTGGCATCCCAAGTGACCCGGTGTTTTGGGACGCCTTTCGTGGAAAAGACGATGAACCAATTACCAAATGTATCGCCAGCGTATTCCGCAGTGTGGATAGTAAAGTCCCGTTCGGCGAGGCCGACACAAAATTGGGTAAACCGGTTCGATGTCGTCATGCCTTCTGGATAGCTGTCCGACCCCGCACTTTCCACCCTCGGAGATCATGATAATTTAGGCTGCTTCCCCGCGCATTCATTTCACGGAAAATGTCGGTTATATAGTCGCTAACAGCCAAGCCCCCCACCCCTCAATAATCCTTGCTCGCCTTCAGGTTCACGCCGTTGTTGCCGATGGTCGAGACGGTGGCGAGCAGCGACAGCCAGCGGGTGATGCGGAATTCGATCGAGGTGGCGCTGTAGCCTTTGCCGTCGGTCACCAGTTCCACGAAGAACCGCCGGCCGAGGTACTTGCCCACCGCGATGCTGGTGCCCGCGCCGGTGGTCGCGTCGGCGCCGACGATGCGCAGGCGGTCGAGGCCGATCGCGCTGCGCAGCTTGTTGATCGGATCGAGCCCGCCGCCACCGCGCAGGCTCGCGAGCGCGGAGGCCAGTTGCAGCGCCTCGGGCGCGGAAATCTGCGTGATCGAACTGCCGAACAGCAGGCGGCTGAGCACTTCCTCTTCGGGCAGTGCGGGGGTGGACGAGAACGTGATGATCGGCCGGGCCGCCGTGCCGCCGATGGTGATGCGCGCCGAAAGTCCGGTCACATCGCCTTCGGCCGCGATGTCGAGCAGCGGGTCGGGCGGCACTTCGCCGGCAAAGCGGATGCGGCCACGGCTCAGCTCGAAGCGCTTGCCGGCAAATTCGTAGCCGCCGCGCACCAGATCGGCGGTGCCGAAAATCTGCGGGTTGGTGGTATCACCACGCAGGCGGATGTCCGCGCCCCATTCGCTGTCGAGCCCCAGCCCGCGCACCGCGACGCGGTTGCCGCCCGACGCATCGATCAGGAACCGCCACGGCTCTGCCTTGATCCGCTGCGGCGCGATATCGGCGGGCGCGTTGATCTCGCGCGTGGGGATGTCGGGCAGGTCCGCCGCCGTGCTCGCCCGGCCCAGCATCCAGCGCGCGGCATCGATCTTCAGCCGCCCGGCGATCGTCCCGCCGGTGCCATTGCTGATCAGCCGCAGCGGGCCGGTGACGGTCGCGCCCATGTCATCGCGGTTGAGCAGGCGCGCGTTGGTCGCCGCCAGCCGCAGATCGAGCGCCACGCCTTGCGTCGCCACGTTGGAGAGGTCGACCGTGCCGCTGCCCACCACTTGGCCGCCGCCGGGCGTGGTGCCGGCAAAGCGCGGCAGCGTCAGGCGCGATCCGGTGAAGCTGCCGGTCATCGCCAGGTTGGTCAGGTCGGTGCCGGTCAGCGCGCTCTGCAACCGCAAGTCCTTGCTCGCCAGCGTGCCGCGCAGTTCGGGGTTGTCGAGCGAACCGGTGACGTCCGCCGCCACGCCCAGCGTACCGGTGAGGTCGAACACCTCGATCGAGGTCAGCCGCCACAGCGCGTCGGCGGGGCCGTTGTAGCGCAGTTGCGCGACAAGCGATCCGCTGCGCAGCCGTTCCAGCACCGTGCCGCCGCGCGGCAGCCCGCCGATGCGGCCCTGGAGCCGTCCGCGCACCGCGCCGCCTTCCTGCATCACCGCGCGCGCCTCGAGCGCATCGGTGCCGAGATCGGCGACGAGGAACACGTCGAGCGGGCGCGAGGTCAGCACCAGCCCGGACCGGGTGAGCCCCTTGATCTGCAGCTTCGCGCTGCCGGTGGGCGCGCCGTGGCCATCGTTGCGATAATCGACCAGGCCCGAGGCATTGCCGCCCAGCCCGAGGTCGCTGACCAGGATATCGCCGACCGACAGCGGCATGTCGGCCATCTGCAGGCTGATCTCGGTCGGCCCGCCCAGCACGTGGCCCGAGGCGATGACGATCCCGCGCCCGAACCCGATCTGCGTGGGGGCCAGCCGCCAACCGGCACCGTCGCGGGTCAGCACCGCGCGGCGCGGCATGGTGATCTTGCGCCCGGCGTAGTTGCCGTTGGCCAGCATCACCACGCGATCGGGGCTGACCGTGCCGGTGCCCTGCAGCGCAAAGCGCGTGCCGCGCCGTCCGGCGACCGAGGCGGTGATCGTGCCCGATCCATCGACCAGTTGCACACGCGCCGCCAGCCGGCCGAGGAACATCTGCCCGCTGCCCACGCCTTCGGCATAGACGCTGCCATCGATCGTGCTGCGGCCTTTGAGCAGCGTGCCGTTGACCTCCAGCCGCGCATTGCCGATCGACAGCGGGGTCGGCCCGCCGAAACGCGCGTTGTGCGCGGTGATCAGCGCGGCAATCGCCTGCCCGCCGCCGCCATGCGGATCGATCCGGATCGTGCCGTCGAGCCCACCGCCGTTGAGCGCGAGGTTGCCGGCGACACCCGCCTTGCCCAGCAACAGCGTGCCGGTGACATCGGTCTGCCACACCTTGAACCGTTCGATCGCCAGCCGCGTCGGCCCGTTGGGGCTGGAGAACAGCCCGATCGTGCCCTCGAACGGCCCGAGCCGCGACCCGCCCTTGGCTTCGATGCGGAACCCGTCTGCGATCGGCGCCAGCGCCACGCGCACATCGGCCAGCCCGGCGGCCGGATAAGGGCTGGCGAACACCAGATCTGCGGTCGGGCCATTGCTGCCCACCGCCGCCTGGATGGTGAACGGTCCGTAATCGAGGCTGCGCCCGTTGCCATGCAGCGTCGTGCGCCCGTCGGCGGTCCGTTGCCCGTCGATGGCGAGCGCGAGTTTCTGCGAACTGAGCCGCGTGTTGCGGAACAGCAGCGGCGCCGTCTCGCCCAGGCTGACCGCGCCGGTGAAGCGGATATTGCCGCCCGTCAGGCTTTGCAGCGTGGCGTTGTCGACCCGCACCATCCGGCCCGACGCATCGGCTTGCAGCGTCCACGGCACGCCCGCACCGATGCGGAACAGGATCCTGGCGTCGGCATCGACCGCGCCGAGGTTGGTCAGCGCAAACCCGCGCGCCGCGACCGGCCCTGCCAGCGCATAGCCCCCGCGCGCGAGATTGCCGCGCAACGCGAGCCGCGCGGCCAGCCCTTTGAGATCCATGGCGAGGTTGTCGGAACTGAGGTCGTTGCCCGCGAGCAACAGGTTGCCGGTCACCCGAGCCCCGGCAAAGCGCGGATCGAACTGCGCGTTGCCGGTGTGCACCGACTGGGCGGTCAGCGCGAGCGGGAACGCCAGCCGCGCGCCGTCCCAGTGCGCTACACCGGCGGTGCGCAAGCCTTGCGCAATCGTGGTGCCGACCGTCAGCTGCCGCGCGGCAATCTGGTGGTCGATCGACAGGTTGCGAAACGGCCCGTCGAGCGTCGCGGCGATCTGCAGGCCATCGATCCGTGGCGACGCCATCAACAGGTCGCCGCGCGTGACCAGCGCCTTGATCACGAGGCCCCGCGCCGCATTGTTGCCAAGATCGAGCGCGCCGCCGCTGTTGGCACGAAAGCCTGCACCGACCGCGTCGAGTTTTCCCTCGACCACGCTGTTGACCATCGTGCCGTCGAACGCCAGCGACAGCTTGGGCCCGATCAGCTTGGCCGCCGTGCCACTCAGCAATCCATCGGGATAAGCCTGCCCCATCGCGTTGTAGCGCCCGGCGCGGTTGCCCAGCAGGAACGCCGCGAGCGGCTTGGCGTCCTGGCTGACCCAGGCCCAGCCCTGCCAGTTGTGCCAGCCGCCCTTGCCCGCCGCGATCATGCGCACGCTGCTTTGCGCGCCCGCAAGGCTCGCCAGCAGCCCGCCGCGCGGCGCGGCATAATCGAGCGCGAGGTCGAACTTGTCGCGATCGGGCTCGCTGTCGAGGTGCAGCACGAGCTTGTCGCCGCCGCCCAGCTTGCCGTTGACGTCGAGCAGCGCGCGGCCTTTGCGGATGTCCGCCTTGGCCGCCAGATCGACGCGGCGACGTTCGCCCATCACGCCTTTTTCGACGGTGAGATTATCGATCACCAGTTTGTCGATGCGGATATCGAAATTGGGCAGCACCGGCGAACTGGGATCGCCCGGCCGCATCTTGGGCGCGCGCAGCAGATGCCCGCGATGCAGCGCCAGGCTGCGGATATCGAGTCCGCGTTTCAGCCACGAGAACGGCCGCCAGTCGAGCTCGGCATCGGGTACCGTCAGGAACTTGCCCTGCGGATCGCTGAGCGTGATGTCGTGCAGCTTCGACTCGCCGAACAGCGATCCCTCGATCCGCCCGATCTGGATGCGCAGCCCCGATCCCGGCGTGAGCGCCGCGATCCGGTCGATGACAAAGCGATGGCCCAGCGAACTGTCGAGCAGCACTGCGGCACCCATCAGCGCCAACAGCGCGAGCAGCACGCCCAGCAGCCCGCGCCGTCCCCAGCGCAGCGTGCGCGATCCGCGACGGCGTGGCGGAGGCGGCGGGGGCGGTGGCGGGGGCGGCGCATCGGCCGGGCCACCAAAATCGACAGCGGCGGTATCCGCCATCAGAACGCCTGACCCAGCGCGACGTAGACGCCGATGCGGCTGTCACCCGGTCCGGGGTTGAGCGGCGTGCCGAGATCGATGCGCAGCGGCCCGAAGTTGGTCTTGTAGCGCAGGCCGATCCCGGCCCCGATCTTGAGGTCGCGCAGGCGCGGGGTAGAGGTGTTATCGACTGCCCCCGCATCGACGAACGGCACCACGCTGACCGCGCCGCCGAACAGCCCGGTCTTGACCCGCGCCTCCAGACTGAACTCGCTGAGCGACTTGCCTCCCGATGGATCGCCAGCGGTGTTCTTGGGGCCGATGTTCTGGTAACCATAGCCGCGCACCGATCCGCCGCCACCGGCGTAAAACCGCCGCGACGGCGCGACGTTCTCGATCGTGGTGCCCGCCAGTGAACCCAGCCGCGCGCGCGCCGCCATCACCACCGTGCCGCCCAGAGGCAGGTAGTAGCTCGCGTCGGCTTGCGCCTTGACGTAAGTGGCGCCGCCGCCGTTGTGGCGCGAGTACTCGGGCGAGATGCGCAAGGCCGCGCGGAAGCCATGCGTTGGATCGAGCAGATCGTCGCTGCCGTCGTATCCCGCGCGCACCGGCCCCGCGATGACGAAATAGTCCTGCGCGGGGCTGAGCACGCCGGTCTTGGATTTTTCCTGTTCGCGCGTCGCCACCAGTTCCACGCCCGCCGAATAGACCAGACGCTTCTGGTAGATCAGCGTGGTCTGGCGTTCGAACGTGGTGATGAACGATGCAGTCTTGGCCTTGTACGCGTCGGTATCGATCGTCTGCGCAAACAGGTCCGCGGTCAGCGACTGGTCGCGCGTAAGGAAATTGCTGCGGCGGAAGGTGACCCCCGCCAGCTGTTCGCGCGTGCCGGCCACCGCGCGAAACCGGAGCAGTCCTTCGGGCGGGAAGAAGTTGCGGTGCTCCCAGCTGACTTCGGCGCGGAAGCCCTCGCCGCTGGAATAGCCCGCCAGCCCGGCAATGGTGCGCAGCGGCGCCTTGCCCAGTGCAACATCGAAATCGACCGTGCCGGGCTGCGTGGCGGCGGGCGGGGTCGCCTCGCGCGCGGTGACCGTCACCGTCGAGACCAGCCCGGTCGCCAGAATGGCCTTGCGCAAGTCATCGACTTGCGAACGCTTGTAGAGGTCGCCCGGCCGGAACCGCGCGATTACCTGGAGGTGGTGCGAGTTGAGGAATTCGGGCGCGCCGCTCACCACCTGGCCGAACACATAGCGCCCGCCCGGCTTGACCGGCACGGTCAGGTCGCCGGTGCGCGGCTGGTGGTCGATCACCAGGTCCGGATCGCCCACGGTCGAAAAGGCATAACCGTTCTCGCCCAGCGCGGTGGTGAGATTGGTCCGCTCGATCAGGATCCTGTCGGAGTTGATCGCATCACCCACATTGAGCGCGAACGCGCCGCGCAGTTTGGTGAAGTCAGGGCCAGTGGTTTCCAGTTCGGCAAGGTTGATCGCGCCGAAATGGTATTGCGGCCCGGGCTGGATGTCGAAATGGACGACGACCTTGCTCACGTCGACGGGGCCGGGCTGTTCCCCATCGGTGGAAAACCCGCCGAGCGACTGGGTCACGTCGACGGGGCCGGGCTGTTCCCCATCGGTGGAAAACCCGCCGAGCGACTGGGTCACGTCGGCATCGTAATAGCCATAGACGCGCAACATGCGCAGCAGCAGGTCGCGGTCGGACCGCGCGCGGCGGGACAGTTGCGCGATGTTCTCGTCACCCTTGGCCAGTCGCTTGAGGTCTGACAGCGACGCGAAGCGGTCGGTGAATTCGTCGCGCTGGGGGAATGCCTCGATCGCCGGCGGAAACGCCAGTTCGACCTGCTTGCCGACGTGTTCGAGCGAGGCATCGCCGGCCAGTTTGACGCCGGGCTTGCCACTGGTCGCGGCGGGCCCGGGCAAGGCCTTGATCTCGGTATCGGCCTGCGCCTGCGCCTGCGCGATATCGGGATCGGGCGAAAGCGGCTCGATCGCGGCAAGGTCCGTCTGATCGGGCCACGGCAGTTTCATGCCGGCGATGTCGGGCAGCGGCGCGGTGGGATCGAGCGCCTCGACCGCGCTGGCGGGGGCCGGGCCCTGATTGGCTTGCGCACCTTGCGTTTCCACGGCCCAGTCCTGCGGACGGTCGAGCGCGGAATCGGGGATGAGGTCTTTGAGTTCCTGATCGGTCGAGCGGCTTTGTGCGGCTGCGGGCCCCGCCAGTCCGGCCATCGCCTGTACCAGCACGAGCACCGCGATCGCCCCGCGCAGCAACGGGCGCAGGCGACAGCGCAGCGTCCTGCCGCGGCTATTCGATGATGCGGGTGGGATCGGCGCGATAATGATCCTGGCTGCCGGGGACGCCGTCCTTGCAGCTGCCGTCGATGGGGGCGAGATCGCGGGGTGCGGCCTTGGCGGCGCGAACGATGGCGCTGGCCTGTTCATCGGGATCGAAGCGTTCCCACCCGTCGCGGCCCAGCCGTTCGAGCGGACGGTAGCGCACTTTGTACTGCATCCGCACGGATCCTTCGACCCAGTAGCCCAGATAGACAAAGGGCAGGCCGACCCGCGCCGAGCGCAGGATGTGGTCAAGGATGATGTAGTTGCCAAGCCCGGTGCGAGTCTCGTGTTGCGGATCGTAAAAACTGTAGATCATCGACAGACCGTCACCCTGCTGATCCGTCAGGCAGGCTCCGACCAGTTTGCCCGGCGTGTCACCGACGCCTGGTTCCCTGTATTCAATGACATAGCTCTTGACCGGGGTATGCTCAACCATGTCCGCGAAGTCCATCTCGTCCATGCTGGCCATCCCCCCGCCAGGGTGACGAACCGACAGGTAACGCTGCAGCAGCTCGAACTGTTCCGGGGTGGACCACGGTTTGCAGGCGTTGACGACGAGATCGGAATTGCGTTTCAGGTTTTTGCGCTGGGTGGCGGAAGGCTGGAACCGGTCGGCCACGACGCGGACCGAAACGCAGGCTGAGCAATCGAGGCAGCTGGGGCGATAGGCCACGGTCTGGCTGCGACGAAACCCGATGCGGCCCAGCGCATCGTTCAGCTCATCGGCGTGCGGGCCCTTCAGCTCGGTAAACACCTTGCGCTCGCTCTTGCCCGGAAGATAGGGGCACGGCGAAGGGCTGGTCACGAAAAAGCGTGGGAAGCGGACAGGTGCGGTCACAACCGGTTTGCAATCCCTCAATCACCTTCCGGACAATCCGGCAGCGTCGGGCTTAACAATGCCAGCCCGAAGCAAATGGTGAAAGCCCTTTAACCACGAAACGCAGTTAATCTCCGGTTAGTTTGCACATTTTTGTCCACTGAGAGTCCGCCGCGTTCGCCGGTCACGACACATCAATCGAACCGGCGGATCGCGGCGCGGCGCAGCAGCCGGTCCTCCAGCGAATAATACAGCAGGATTGCCTCATCCTCCACCAAGCACGAGGCGGCAAACGCGATGTCGGTGCCGTCGCGGTGGACCGGCGGCGGGGGGATGAGCATCGGCTGGATGCAGCGGTCGGTGATCCGCTCGAAATTGGCGTCAAAGCTGATCCAGCCGATCCGCCAGCGCGCATCGACCGTGGCGCCGTTGTAAAACATCACCGGGTCCGCACCCGGCTGCGACACGATCGGGCCGGTCGACAGGTGCCAGTTGTCCCACGCATCCTCGCGGATGCCGAACGGATCGTCGACCACCTCCCACGGACCGTTGGGCCCCGGTGCGATGGCCATGCCGATGCGCGAGGCACCGACGCCCGGCGTGATCTCTTTCGCGTATTCGTAGAACAGGCGAAACCGCCCGTCCGTGCCCTGCGCAACGGTGGCTTCCTTGATGTTGCCCTCGCCCGGCGGGGCCTTGAGCAGCACTTGCTCCTTGGCGAGCTTCTCAAGGTCGCAGCCCCGCGCCACCATCATCGATCCCTGCCCGCGCTGGCCATCTACGCCAGTGTAGAACACCAGCACCTCGCCCTGGTCGGCCAGCACCACAGTGGGATCTTCCACCCCGCCGGCGTCCACGAAATCGGGCCCGGGCACGATCGCGGGCCGGTCGCGCATGATGAACGACAGGCCATCGTCGGAATGGCCACAATAGATGATCCCGGTGGGGTCAGTCTCCGCCAGCGGATGCGCGAGCACGCGCACCAGCAACTGGTGGCGTCCATCCTGCGTCCACACGTAGGGGCTCATCAGGTCGTGCCCGGCCAGCAGCCCGTCGGGGCCGGAAATGTCGAGCGTCACCTGATCGAGCGCCTGCACCACGTAATCGACCATGGCTTCAGGCTCCCAACGCGACGGTGAGCGACAGCGCGCCGTCGATGGTGATGGTGGTGCCGGTGATGTAGTCGGCCGCAGGCGAGAGCAGGAACACCACGACGTCGGCCACTTCTTCGGGCCGGCCGGCGCGGCCCCACGGGATCACGGCTTCCTTGGTGCGCAGTTCGTCGGGGTGGTCCATTGCCGACTGGTTCATCGGGGTGAGGATCATGCCCGGCGCCACGCCATTCACCGCAATCCGCTGCGGCGCGAGTTCGAGCGCGAGCGTGGCGGTCAATTGCGCGAGCCCGCCCTTGGCGCTGTCGTATTCCACCCCGCCGGGGCGCGGCGCCTTTTCATGGATCGAGGAGATGTTGGCGATGCGCCCTCCTCCACCGCCTGCGGCCGCGATCCCGCGCACGAAGCGCCGGCAGGTGAGGAACGGGCCGTAAAGATCAGCGCGAACCACGCGGTCGAACTGCGCCAGCGCCATGTCGGCAATCGGCGTTCCGCTCATGTTGAGTCCCGCCGAATTGACCAGCAGCCGGACGGGCCCGAACGCTGTTTCGGCTGCGGCAAACAGCGCATCGACTTGCGCCTCGTCGCTCACGTCGGTCTGCACGGCAAGCGCTTGGCTACCGGCCAGCTCGATCTCCGCCACGACCGCCTGTGCCACCGCATCATCGCGAAAATAGGTCAGCGTCACCGCCGCGCCTGCCTGGCCGAGCGCCAGCGCGCATGCGCGGCCGATGCCCGATTCCCCGCCGGTCACTACGGCGCCTGTCCGATTGAAATCCATCACCCCAGCCAACGCGCGAACGCGTGGATGGGTTCATGAATTATCGGTCACGCGTATCGAGAACGGCTGCGGCTCACGCCAGTTCGACCTGGCTCACGTCGTAGCCGTCGGCGCGCAGCGCGGCGGTCAGCTTGTCGATCTGCGCACGGTCGCGCGCCTCGCACTCGATGTCGGTGATCAGGCCCTTGGCAGGCAGATGCGTGAAGATGCGCTGGTGGTAGATCTCGATGATGTTGACCTGGTGCGCATCGAATTCGCGCATCACCTTGAACAATGCGCCGGGCCGATCCTGCAGCGTCAGCCGCAGCCGCGCGAGGCGGCCCGAGCGGGCGAGATCGCGCAACAGCACATTGGCGAGCAGCCGCGTGTCGATGTTGCCGCCGCAGATGACGATGCCGACGTTTCGCCCGGCGAACAGCTCGCGGTGGCTCATCACCGCCGCCAGTCCCGCCGCGCCCGCGCCTTCGGCCACGGTCTTTTCGATCTGCAGCATCAGCGCGACCGCGCTTTCCAGCGCCGGTTCATCGACCAGCACGATATCGTCGACCAGCGTTTCGAGCACCGCCGAGGTAAACACCCCGGGCTCCTTCACCGCGATGCCTTCGGCCAGCGTATCCCCGCCGCACGGCAGGTCGAGGTGCTTCAATCGCCCGTACATCGACGGGAACAGCGCCGCCTGCACGCCGATCAGCCCGATATCCGGCTTCAGCCCGCGCGCTGCGGTACCCATGCCCGACAGCAGCCCGCCGCCACCGATCGGCACCGCCAGCATGTCGATCTGCGGCGCATCCTCGAGCATTTCGAGCGCGACCGTGCCCTGCCCCGCCGCCACGTGCGGATCGTCGAACGGATGGACGAAGGTCAGCCCCAGTTCGCGCTCCAGCAGCCTCGCATGGGCATACGCATCGTCGAATGTCTCACCCTCGAGCACGACCTTGCCGCCGACGCTTTCGGTCTGCATGATCTTCACCGTCGGTGTCGTCTTGGGCATCACGATGGTCACCGGCACGCCCAGCCGGGTGCCGTGATAGCTCAGCCCTTGCGCGTGGTTGCCGGCCGATGCGGCGATAACCCCGCGGCTGCGCCGCTCCTCGTCCAGCAGCAGCAGCGCGTTCAACGCGCCGCGTTCCTTGTAGGCGGCGGTGAACTGCAGGTTTTCGAACTTCAGCCAGATCTGCGCGCCGCTGATTGCGCTCAGCGTGCGGCTGTAGAGCGTGGGCGTGCGCACCACGTGGCCCTTGATCCGCGCCGCCGCCGCCTGGACGTCAGCCAGCGAAAGCAGCGCGCCGGGCTCTCCCTCCGCTGCGGATTCGGACAAGTCGAGCGGCTGCGTTGCGGGCGTATCCATGGCTGCGCGCCCTAACGGAAAGCACCTGCGTTGGAAACAGGCTTACCCCAACAGGCTTGGGGAAAGCCGTCAGCCCTGCAGTTACGGCTGCGGCTGCGCTTGCCCCCAGCGGCGCGCCACCAGCGCACACAGCGCGGTGACCACCAGGATCGCCAGCGTATCGGCCACCCAATCGCGGATGTCGCAATCGCGGTGCAGCGCCGGGATCGACTGGACCACCTCGATCAGCGCACCCAGGAACGAGAGCCGTTCGGCGATCCGCAGCCGTGGCATCGCGCGATAGGAAAGGTTGGCCAGCACCGTCAGCACCGAAAACGCCAGCATATGCTCGAACTTGTCGCCGAATTTGTCCATCGGCATCTGCGGCGGCTTGGGCAGCACGGCCATGGTTACGGCGAACACGGCGGCACCCCAGAACAGGAAGCGGCTGGTGCGAATCGCAAGTGCGGAGTTCAGGTTCATCGGTTCGCGTCGATAGCGGGTTGGCGGCGCGGAGCAAGGTCGTTCGACCGCGCGTTTCCGCCCGCCAGGCACCGCTGCGGTCGCCCGGTTCCAGCGCCGGGTTCGACGCCGGCATTGGCGCGGCAAAGGGGCTGGCGGCGGCAGCCAAAGCAGGTAAACATGGGCTGATGAGCGAACCTCTCAACGTATCGTTTCTCGGGCTCGGCGTCATGGGCTCACCCCTGGCACGCCACCTCGCCCATGCGGGCCACCGCCTGACCATCTTCAACCGTTCGCCCGCCCGCGCCGAAGCATGGCAGGCTGCCAACCCGGGGCTGGCCGCGCGCGTCGCGGGCAGTCCGGCCGAGGCAGCGCAAGGGGCCGACGCCGTGCTCACGTGCGTGGGCAACGACGATGACCTCGCCGATGTCGTGCTCGGCCCCAATGGCGTGTTCACCGCGTTGCGGCGCGACGCGGTGTTCATCGACCACACCACGGTTTCGGCCAAGATCGCGCGGCAGATCGCGGTCGAGGGGCGCGACAAGGGCATCCTGTGCGTCGATGCCCCGGTCACCGGCGGCCAGTCGGGCGCGGAGGCCGGAACGCTGTCGGTCATGTGCGGCGGCAGCGCCAAGGCGATCGAGGCGGCGCGCCCGATCCTGGCCGCCTATGCCAAGCGCGTGACGCACGTGGGCAAGCCGGGCGCGGGCCAATCGACCAAGATGGTCAACCAGATCTGCATCGCCGGGGTGCTGGCAGGCCTGTCCGAAGCCGTACGGTTCGCGCAGGCCGCGCGGCTCGACATGGACAAGGTCTATGAGGCGATTTCGGGCGGCGCGGCGCAAAGCTGGCAAATGGACAACCGCTGGAAAACGATGGACGCCGACGAATTCGAGTTCGGCTTTGCGATCGACTGGATGCGCAAGGACCTGGGCCTGACCATCGACGAGGCGCGGGGCCTTGGCGCCAGCGTGCCGATCACCGCGCTGGTCGATCAGTTCTATGCCAAAGTGCAGGCGCAAGGCGCCGGGCGCGACGACACCAGCGCCCTGATCCGGCACCTGCCGAAAAAGGGCGGCCGCGCGTGAAAGCTGCGATAGCCGCGCTGGCGGCTCTGCTCGCGGCAACGGCAGCGCCGGTGCTTGCCGACGCCCCGCGCGACGATACGCTGGTCGATAACGTCCATGGCGAAACGGTGAGCGCCGACGGCCGGGTCGAGACGTTCATCGCGCTGGTGTTCGGCAACGATGGCACGATCCGCCAGGTGATCCATTCGGGTGAGAAAAAGCCCAAGGCGCAGTACCGCATCGACGGCAAGGGCCGCACGATGCTGCCCGGACTTATCGATGCCCATCTGCACGTGATGGCGCTGGGCTTCGCCGCGCTGACGCTCGACCTGTCGGACACGAAGTCGCTGGCCGAGGCGCAGGCCAGTATCCGCGCCTACGCCGCCGCGCATCCCGACCGGCCATGGATCATCGGGCGCGGCTGGAACCAGGAAGTCTGGGGTCTTGGCCGCTTTCCCACCGCTGCCGAAATCGACGCGATCGTACCCGATCGCCCCGTCTGGCTCGAACGCGTCGATGGCCACGCCGGCTGGGCCAACAGCGCGGCGCTGCGCAACGCTAACGTGACCGCCGCCAGCAAGGACCCGGCCGGCGGACGGATCGAGCGCGACGCCACGGGCAAGCCTGCGGGCGTGCTGGTCGATGCGGCCAAGGACCTTGTCGGACGGACCGTGCCGCCGCCGCGCGCGGTCGACCGCGATCTCGCGCTCGCCACCGCGCAACAGTTGCTGTTCAAGCGCGGCGTGACCGCAGCCGCCGACATGGGCACCTCCATGGACGATTGGCAGGCGTTCCGCCGCGCGGGCGACCGCAACCGCCTGTACTTGCGGATCATGTCCTATGCGCTGGGCATCGATGCGATGATCGCCATCGCCGGGCCGGAACCGACACCGTGGCTCTACCAGGACCGCTTGCGGATGGGCGGGGTCAAGCTCTACCTCGACGGCGCGCTGGGTTCGCGCGGGGCGTGGCTCAAAAAGCCGTACGCCGACGCGCCGGGCACCACCGGACTGCCGCAACTGTCGCAGACCCAGCTCGGCAATCTGATGAGCCGCGCGGCGATGGACGGGTTCCAGGTCGCGGTGCACGCCATCGGCGACCAGTCCGTTTCCCAGATGCTGGGCGAGATCGAGGAACTGTCTGCCACCTACAAGGGCGATCGGCGCTGGCGGATCGAGCATATGCAGATCGTCGATCCCGCCAACTTCCCCGATGTGGCGCGGCTGGCGCAATCGGGCACCGGCGTGGTCGCGTCGATGCAGCCGGTCCATCAGACGTCCGACCGGCTGATGGCCAAGGCGCGGCTGGGGCCGGATCGGCTGCTGGGCGCGTATGCGTGGAACACGCTGAAGGCGCGCGGCGCCACGCTGGCGTTCGGGTCCGATGCCCCGGTCGAAGCGCCCGATCCGTTCGCGGGCATCGCCGCCGCGATCAGCCGCGAAGGGCCGGACGGTCAGCCGTCTGGTGGATGGCAGCCGCAGGAGCGGGTCGATCGCGCGACGGCGCTGGCGGGCTATACCAGTGCGGCGGCTTATGCCGGGTTTGCCGAAAAGCGCTTCGGACGGCTTGCGCCCGGACTGCGCGCCGATTTCATTTTCGTCGATACCGACCCGATGATCGCCACCCCGGCGCAAATCCGCGCGACCAAGGTATTGGAAACATGGATCGGCGGCGGCAAGGTCTATGCCGCAGACGCGCCCGTTTCCGCAGATGCGAAATCGCCGGAAACCAAGCAACCCGACGGACGTTAGATCACGGACGCGGAAGGCAGCCGGCTCCCCCTCCCCCGGTTGCTGCGTTGCGGGGCGCATTTATTGCGCCCCGCTTTCGAGCATCGCCCGATGGGTGAGGACCGAAATGATACCGAGTTGAACAGGCGAGGCTGAAAGGCCTCGCCTTTTTCATGAGTGGACAAGTGAGTTGGCTGTTACGTCGCCAATCCCGCTCGTGTCGAGCCCATCGACTGGCTCTGGATCAGCGGGTCGAACGTGGTTTCATGCCGCCCTACGGCTGCGTCGAGACCGGATCTGCGGGCGGTACCACGATCGCAGCTGTTTCGGCGCGCGCTTCGGCTTCGGCCTTGGCCTTTTCCTTCGCGTCGGCGCGTTCGGCAAAGCGCATCACGATCAGGGTGCCTTCGAACAGGATCAGCAGCGGGATCGCCAGCATCAGCTGCGAGACGACGTCGGGCGGGGTGATCACCGCCGCCACCGCCGTGATCCCGACGATCACATAGCGCCGCGCCGCCACCAGCTGCACGCGCGTGACGATCCCGGCGCGGTTGAGCAGCATCAGCAGCACCGGCAGCAGGAAACTGATGCCGAACGCGAGGATGAACTGCATGACGAGACTGAGGTAGTCCGCCGTGCCCGGCAGCGCCTCTACCTGCAATCCGCCGCGATGGCCCTCGAAGCCGAGGAACCACTTGAACGCGGTGGGCATGACGACGAAATAGGCCAGGCACGCGCCCATCGTGAACAGGATCGGGGTGGCGATGAGGAACGGCAGGAACGCCCGCTTTTCCTTGGCATACAGCCCCGGCGCGACGAACGCCCACAGCTGGTTGGCGATCACCGGGAAGCTGAGCAGGAACGCCGCGAACAGCGCCACCTTGATGTTGACGAAGAACGCCTCGTACAGCTTGGTGTAGATCAGCTTGCCCTGCCCCGGCGGAAACGCCTGCGTCAGCGGGCGCACCAGAATGCCGAAAATCTCGTCGGCAAAATAGAAGCACACCGCAAACGCCAGCGCCAGCGCATAGACGCAGCGCAGCAACCGCGTCCGCAGTTCGAGCAGATGATCGAGCAGCGGCGCCTGGCTCTCGTCGAGTTCGCGCAGTTTCATGGCGGGGGTGGCCCGGCGGAAGCGTGCTGATCAGCGGGAACAGCGGCAGGCGCCACGACCGGATCGGCCGAAGCTGGGGTCGACGCGATCGGGGAAGATTCTGTCGGCGCATGCGGCAGCAGCGTCTGGTCGATCGCGGCGGCGGGCGTCTGTCCGGTCGCATCCTGCGCCATGATCGCGGCGTTCTGCTCGCGCCACTTCTTTTCCATTTCCTCCAGCTCCGCCTCGCGGATCATCGCTTCGATGCCGCTGCGGAAGTGGTTGGAGACGCGGCGCACTTTGCCGATCCAGCGGCCTGCGGTGCGCAGCGCCAGCGGCAGGTCCTTCGGGCCGATCACGACGATCGCCACGATGACCACGAGCAACAGCTCCGACGGAGCGATATCGAACATCTTTGCTGGCGACCTTCAGACTTCAGGCGTCGAGCGGAGGTTCCCCGCCGGTGGCCGACGGAACCGGAGCCGCCGTGGCGGGCGGAACG
>NZ_BCTW01000003.1 GCF_001590965.1 Novosphingobium lentum NBRC 107847 | reverse complement strand
GGGAGCCGGTCTCCGGCATCCTTGCCATCGGCGGGTCGATGGGCTCGGCCCTGGCAGGCGCCCTGATGCAGAGCTTTCCCTACGGCCTGCCCAAGCTGATCGTATCGACCATGGCATCGGGCTTCACCAAGCCATACATGGGCGTGAAGGACATCGCGATGATGAACGCGGTGACCGACATTGCCGGCATCAACAGCATCAGCCGCGACGTGTTGCGCAACAGCGCCAACGCCGTGGCGGGCATGGCCAAAGGCTATCGTCCCGACACGGGCAGCGACAAGCCGCTGGTGCTGATCACCACGCTCGGCACGACCGAAGCCAGCGTTAAGCGCATCCGCCAGGCGCTGGAAGCCGACGGGTGCGAGGTGATGGTGTTCCACTCATCGGGCGCGGGCGGTCCCACCCTCGACGGGCTGGCGCAGGACAAGGACGTGGCGCTGGTGCTCGACCTGTCGGTGACCGAAATCATGGACCATCTGCACGGCGGACTGGCCGACACCGGCCCCGATCGCGGGCTGCCAGCGCTGCGCAAGGGCATTCCGGTGATCATCGCGCCCGGCAACGCCGATTTCATCATCGCCGGCCCGATCGACGCCGCCCGCGCGCAGTTTCCCGGCAAGCGCTACCACGAACACAACCCGCAACTGACTGCGGTCCGCACCGAACTGCCCGAGCTGAAACGGCTGGCCGATCAACTGGCGGCGAACGTGCGGCAGGCGAACGGACCGGTGCGCGTGTTCACCCCGCTCAAGGGGTTTTCCAACCACGACAGCCCTTATGGGCATATCCAGGACGAAAGCCTGCCGGGGCCGTTCGCCGCCTATTTGCGTGACGTCATGCCGCCGAACATCCCCGTGACCGCGATCGACGCACACTTCAACGACGCGGCGTTTTCCGACGCGATCATCGCTGCGGCGCGCGACATGCTGGCACCCCGATGAGCGAGGCCGATCTTCCGCTCTCGGCCGACGACGTCGCCGAAATCGTCGCGATCCTCGAAGGGTCGGGCTATCGCGAGGTCGATATCGCCACGCGACGGTTCCGCCTGCGGATCGCGCCGGGCGATGGCACCGGCGACGGCGCGGGCTTCACGCAAGAGTGGGAATGGGCCGGGTCGGCGCCGGCCAAGGCCGATGTGGTGGCCGAAGGCATCGCCGACGATCCCGCTGCGATCGGGGCGCCGTTGCCCGGAACGTTCTATCGCGCGCCCCAGCCCGGCGCCCCGCCGTTCGTCGAGCCGGGCGACACGGTCGCGGCCGAGACGGTGATCGGGATCATCGAGACGATGAAGCTGATGAACCCCGTCCATGCCGGCCGCGCGGGTACGATCGGCGCGTTTGTCGCCGAAAACGGGGCGATGGTCGCCAAGGGCGAAACCCTCGCCCAGTTCTCGTGACGGCCGGACCGTGTTGATGCAACCTCGCAAGATCGACCGTCTGTTCATTGCCAATCGCGGCGAGATCGCGTTGCGCGTGATCCGCACCGCTGGGGCGATGGGCATCGAAACGGTGCTGGGCGTGTCGCAGGCCGATGCCGCCTCGTTGCCCGCGCTGCAGGCCGATCAGGTCGTGGTCCTCGGCCCCGGCCCGTCGTCGCAAAGCTACCTTGCGATCGACCGTGTCGTGGCGGCAGCGGCCGGGAGCGGCTGCGATGCGGTGCATCCCGGCTATGGCTTCCTGGCCGAGAACGCCGACTTTGCCCGTGCGGCGGCAGCGGCGGGGATCGCCTTTGTCGGCCCCGCCATCGATACGCTGGAGGCGATGGGCGACAAGCTCGCCGCGCGCCGGATCGCGGTCGAAGCCGGGCTGCCGGTGCTGCCCGGCGGCGAAGCGGCAACACGCGATGCGGTTCATGCACGCGCCGCCGAAACGGGTTTCCCGCTGCTGCTGAAGGCGGTGGCCGGCGGCGGCGGCAAAGGCATGCGGCGCGTCGATCGTGCCGAAGATCTCGATGCCGCGCTCGGCATGGCGCAGGCCGAGGCGCAGGCGGCGTTCGGCAACGCGGCGGTTTATGTCGAACGCTTCGTCGGGCGCGGGCGCCATGTCGAAGTGCAGTTGCTGGGCGACGGCACCAGCGCGCTCCATCTCGGCACGCGCGATTGCTCGATCCAGCGGCGGTTCCAGAAACTGGTCGAGGAAGCCCCTGCCCCGGCCATGCCCGATGCGGCGCGCGAGGGCATCGAACAGGCCGCCGTCATGCTGGCGCGCCACATGCGCTATCGTGGCGCCGGCACCGCCGAATTCCTGGTAGATGCCACCGATTTCTCGTTCTTTTTCCTCGAACTGAACGCGCGCATCCAGGTCGAACATCCGGTGAGCGAGGCGATCACCGGCATCGACCTGGTCGAGCAGCAGTTGCTGGTCGCCAGCGGCAAACCGCTGTCGCTGACGCAGGCGATGATCCGCCCGCGCGGCCACGCCATCGAAGTGCGCATCAACGCCGAGGACCCCGCCGCCGATTTTCGCCCCGCTCCCGGCCAGGTCTTGCGCGCCGCCTGGCCCGCCGGGCCGGGAATACGGGTCGATACGCACATCTCTGCAGGAGGCGACGTGCCGCCATTCTACGATTCGCTGCTGGGCAAGATCATCGTCCACGGCCACGACCGCGCCGATGCGGTTGCCCGGCTGGGCGAGGCCCTGTCCGCGCTGGCGATCTACGGAATGCCGACGACCGCCCCGCTCCACCGGCGCATCGTGACCGACCCGCGCTTCATCGCCGGCGGGGTCGATACCGGGTTTCTTGCCGGACTGCCGGCATGAGCGCGATCCGTCTCGTTGATGTCACCATGCGCGATGGCAACCAGAGCCTGTGGGGCGCCACCGGGCTCGACACCGCGCATATGCTGCAAGCCGCCGCGCTGACTGAAGCGTGCGGCTTTCGCGCGATCGACTTCACCTCGTCCAGCCACATGGCGGTGGCGGTGCGCTATTTCCGCAACGATCCGTGGGAGCGCATCCGCCGCATGCGCGCGGCGATGCCGTCCACCCCGCTGCAGTTCATCACCACCGGTTTGCGGTTCATCGCGTGGCAGCAGGCCGACCCCGATTTCATGCGGCTGGTCTACCGCCACTTGCAGGCCAACGGCATCGGCCGGTTCGTGCTGCTGGATCCGATGCACGAAGTGCCCGCCGTGATCGAAACCGCGCGGCTGGTGAAGGAGGAAGGCGCCGCCGAAACGATGTGCGCGCTGACCTTCACGCTGTCGGACGTCCACACCGACGCGTTCTACGCCGATTTCGCGCGGGCGGTGAACACGAGCAGCGATATCGACCTGTTCTACATCAAGGATCCGTCGGGCCTGCTCTCGATCGACCGGGTGCGCACGCTGGCTCCGGCGGTGAAGGCCGCGATCGGCGACCGGCCGCTGGAAATCCATGCCCACACCACCATCGGCCAGGGCGCGCTGTCCAGCCTTGAGGCGGCGAAGCTGGGCATATCGGCGATCCATGTCGGCGTCGGGCCGGGCGGTGACGGCTCCTCGCTGCCCGAAGCCAACCGCATGGTCGCCAATCTGGAAGAAGCCGGCCACGCGGTCGATATCGACAAGGCGGCGTTGTCCCGGCTGACATCGTACTGGGCGCGGCTGGCGGCAGCGCAAGGGCTTCCGCCCGGTCGCCCGCAGGCGTTCGACGCCAGCTTCCTGCGCCACCAGATCGCGGGCGGCGTGCTGACCACCACCGCGCGCCAGCTTGAAGAACTCGGCCTTGCCGACCGGCTGGCTGCGGTGATTGCGGAGACCGAGCAGGTCCGCGCCGAACTCGGCTACCCGATCATGGTCACGCCGTTTCCGCAAATGGTGATGAGCCAGGCGCTGTTCAACGTGATCGGCACGCGCCGTTATGCGCAAGTTTCCGATCAGGTCATCCGTTATGTGCTGGGCAAGTTCGGCAAGCCGACCAGCGCGGTGGACCCTGCGGTACGCGCCGCCATCCTCGACCGGTCGCGCGCGCGTGAACTCGAGGTCGAGCCGCCATTTCCCACGCTGGCCGATCTGCGGCGACAATTCGGAGAGCGCATGCCCGACGAGGAATTTCTGCTGCGCGCGGTGATGCCGGGCGACCAGGTCGATGCGATGCTGGCTGCAGGTCCCTCGCGCGCCACCTACAGTCCCGAGGCGGCTCCGCTGCTGTCGCTGCTGCGCCAGCTTGCGGCCCGGCCCCAGGCGCGCAACATCGTGATCGAGCGGCCCGGATTGCGCATTGCGCTGCACGCCGGGGCTTCGGCATGAGCCTGTCCCCAGAGATCGCCGCACGACTGCGCGATGCCGCCGGGTTCGTGTTCGACATGGACGGCACGATCGCGCTGGGCGACGCACAAAGCGGCGGGCACAAGGCGCTGCCGCATGCGGTCGCGCTGCTCAAGGCGCTGAACGTGCGGCGCATCCCGTTCGTGGTGTTCACCAACGGCACGGCCAAACCGCCGGCGGATTATGCCGCGTCGCTGCGCCGCGCGGGGTTTCCGGTCGATAATCGGCAGATGCTGACCCCGTCGTCGTCGGCAGCGGCATGGCTGGTGCGCAGCGGCATCGGCAAAGTGCGTGTGCTGGGCAATGCCGGATGCGCCGCGCCGTTGCGCGATGCCGGTCTGGACGTGATCGGCCCGTCGGAAGCGGCTGACGGCGTTGAGGCGGTCTACACCGGGTGGTTTCGCGAATTCGATTTCGACGCGCTGGAAGCAGGATGCGCCTCGCTGTGGCACGGCGCGCGGCTGGTCACCGCCAGCCACGTGCCGTTCTTCGCCACCGCCACCGGGCGCGCGATCGGATCGAGCTTTGCCATCAACGCGATGCTCACCGCGATGACCGGCAAGCGGGCGCGGGTGCTGGGCAAGCCATCGCGGGTCGCGCTCGACGTGGCGCTGGCGACGATGGGCCTGCCCCGCCGCGCCGCCGCGCAGATCGTGGTGGTGGGTGACGATCCCGCGCTGGAAATGCGCATGGCCAATGCCGCAGGATCGCTGTCCATCGGCATGTCGACCGGGATCATGAAGTCCGATGCAGACCTTGCCGAGCGCGACCGGCCGCATGCCCTGCTCGACAGCCTGGAACCGCTGCTGGCCGCAATCGGCTGAGGTCAACCCGGCGGCATCGTCCGGGCGAGGAATTCGATCACCGCCGCGTTGAAGTGATCGTTGCGATCGCCCGCCACCATGTGCCCTGCCCCGCCGATGTCCACCACTTCGAGCGCGGGAATGCGGCGGCGCAAATCGGCCACGCCTTCGTCAGTGACGATATCCGATTTCATGCCACGCACCAGCATCGTAGGGATGCGGTCGGTCCAGTCGGCGTCGTCCATCACCTTGAGCAAGGCATCGGGCCGGTGGTGCGCCCCCTCCATCATGCGCGGGTCCCAGTGCCAGCGATAACGGCCATCGTCGCCCTGCCGCAGGTTCTTGGCCAGCCCCGCCACGTTGCCGGCACGCTCGCGCCCGGGATTGTAGGCCGCGATGGCATCAGCGGCATCCTTGAGGCTGGCGAAGCCATCGGGCCTGGCATTCATGAACGCCTGGATCCGCACCACGCCTTCGGGCGAGACCAGCGGGACGATATCGACCAGCACGATCGCGGCGGGTTCCAGACCCTGCGTCGCCGCCTTCAGCGCGGTCGCACCGCCCAGCGAAGCGCCGACCAGCGCAAACGGTTCCGATCCCGCCGCCACCACCGCGCGCACATCCACCGCGCGGCGTTCCAGTGAATAATCCGCCGCCGGTTCCCAGTCGCTTTCGCCATGGCCCAGCAGATCATAGTTGAGCACGTGATAACCCGCAGTGGCCAGGTCGACGCCCGCGCGCGACCAGCTGTGCCGCGTCTGGCCGCCGCCATGGCCCAGCACGACGGTCGGCGCGCCCTTGCGGCCATACGCATCGGCGACGATGGTCAGGCCACCGGGTGCGGGAATGCGGATCGTCTGCAAGAAGCCTCACCTTTTCATCTGACGTCAGCGGGATCGAACAAGAAGGCATTGCCGCCGGTTTGTAAACCACACGCGCTGAGCCATTGCCGGGCGAAAACTTCGCTCATCATGATTGCGAACTCTTCACAATTGCGAAATACACGATTACGCCACACGCAACGAACAAGCGATCCAAGTGGAGTGGTGCGATGAACGAAGGCAATCTGGAATCGGTGCTCGCGCAGGCGGGCGACATCGCCACCATGCTGCGCAACCAGCAAGTCGGCCCCAACGTCTATCCGGGCGTGCCGTCCGAATATTCCAACTGGCGCGACGAGCAGCGTGGCTGGCAGGAAACCTGCGTGCTGTTCAACCAGTCGTACCACATGGTCGATCTGGCGGTGCGCGGCCCCGATGCCTTTGCCATGCTGCAATATCTGGCGGTCAACAGCTTCAAGGGCTTCAAACCCGATCGCGCCAAGCAGTTCGTGCCCTGCACGCCCGGTGGATTCGTGATCGGCGACGTGATCCTGTTCTATCTGGCGGAGAACGACTTCAACCTCGTCGGCCGCGCGCCGGCGATCGAATGGGTCGAATATCACGCCGCCACGGGCCAATGGGATGTGACGGTGGAGCGTGACGAACGCTGGGCGATGCGCAGCGATGGCCGGCGCAATTCCTATCGCTTTCAGGTCCAGGGCCCGAACGCCATGAAAGTGATCGAACGCGCGATCGGCGAGACTCCGCCGGACCTCAAGTTCTTCCACATGACCCGCCTGACCATTGCCGGCAAAAGCGTCCGCGCGCTGCGCCACGGCATGGCCGGGCAACCCGGCTGGGAACTGTTCGGGCCGTGGGATGATGGCGAAGCGGTGCGGCAGGCGCTGATCGCAGCGGGCAAGGACTTTGGCATGGTGCTGGTCGGTGGCCGGGCCTATTCGTCCAACACGCTGGAATCGGGCTGGATTCCCTCGCCGCTGCCTGCGATCTACACCGGCGAGGCGCTGAAACCGTACCGCGAATGGCTGTCGGCCAATTCCTATGAGGCGAAGTGCTCGATCGGCGGCAGCTATGTGCCCGACAGCGTCGCAGGGTATTACACCACGCCGTGGGACCTGGGGTACGGCCCGTTCGTGAAGTTCGACCACGACTTCATCGGGCGTGCCGCGCTGGAGAAGATCGCCGCCGGGCCACACCGCCAGAAAGTGACGCTCGCGCTCGACAATGCCGACGTGATGCGCGTGCAAAGCTCGGCGCTGACCAAGGGCGATCGCGCGAAGTTCATGGAATATCCGTCCGCCGTCTATGCGATGCACCCGTTCGACACGGTGCTGGCCGATGGCAAGCAGGTCGGCGTTTCGACATGGATCGGCTACAGCGCCAGCGAAGGCAAGATGCTCACGCTGGCGATGATGGAACCCGGCTTTGCCGAACCGGGGACGCAAGTGACGCTGCTGTGGGGCGAACCCGATGGCGGCACCTCCAAGCCGACCGTGGAACGCCACGTGCAGACCGAGATCAAGGCGGTGGTTGCGGCCGTGCCGTATGTCGAAGCGGCGCGCGACAGCTATGCCGACAGCTGGCGAACGCGGCAGTCGGGTTGAAACATACCTCCACGTCGTCCCGGACTTGATCCGGGCCCTGTGGCGGTGAAGCGCATGAAGGCCAGCAGTCCCGGATCAAGTCCGGGACGACGTCATTCGGCAACCCTCAACTTTCGCCCAGCGCGGCCACGCTGCGGCGCAACAGGGCCACGATCCGTTCACGCAACGGTTCGGTGAAACGCACCGTGGGCACCGCCACGGCGAACGCGCCGACCAGTCGGCCATCGATCGTGGCGGCGCAAGCGAGGCCGCTGATGCCGAGCGTATCCTCCTCGTGCGCTTCGGCGATCCCGGTTTCGCGGGTCCGTGCGAGGTCAGCGCGCAACGCGACTTCCCCTGAAAGCGTCGCCGGAGTGATCGGGTCACGCACGGTCTCCGCAAAGTACCGGTCGAGGTCGGCCGCCGGCAGGGCCGCCAGAATTGCCTTGCCCGCCGCCAGGCTGTGCAGCGGCTTCTTCTGTCCCGGCTCCACCGCATAGCGCAGCGCCTGCGCGCTCGCCTCGGTGACCAGCGCTTCGACTTCCCAGCCGCTGGCGACCATGAACGAGGTCGTCTCGTCGATCTCGCTGCGAATGGCGCGGACCAGCGGCGCGGCGCGTTCGGCCAGCGTCAGCGCGCTGCGGTGTGCGCGCAACCGGTCCAGCCCCGGCCCGGCGACATATCGCCGTCCGTCGCGCGCCAGATAGCCGCGCTCGACCAGCGTCGACAGCAAGTACGACAGGCTGCTGACCGGGATATCCAGCGACGCCGAAATCTCGCTGGCAACGACGCCCTGGCGATGCGCGACGACGAATTCGATCAGGTCGAGCGTGCGCAGCGCCGACTTGACCGCTCCGGGGGTTGCGCTGGCCATCGCTCAGCCGCCGAACGTCAGCGAGCCGCGCCGCTCGGCGATTTTCCAGCCCCCGGCGGTGCGCACGAAACGATCGTGGAACGAGCCGACCAGCGGGGCATCCGCGCCGGTGAACAGCAGCATCGCGCTGGTGCCGCGTGCCGCATCGGGGCCCTCGACGTCGATCACCACGTTGCTGCAGACATGCCGCGTTGTGCGCGGCGGGCGCGAACGGAATGCTGCAAGGATCGCCGCGCGTCCCACAACCGGAGCATCCGGCGCGGTGGGCCGGGTCATCGTGCCATCCTCGGCATACAGAGCGGCGACCTCCTCCCAGCGACCCTCGTCGTTGAGGTTGGCGTACAGCGCGATCAGCCGGGCGCAATCCTGTTCGATCGCGCGACGCTCGTCCTCGCTCACCGGCGGCTGGGTCACAACCGCGCGCCTGCGATGTCGGCGCCTTCGCGCAGCGCCGCCAGTTTTTTCCATGTCACCGCTGGATCGATCTTGCCATAGCCCGCGAACGTTCCGAACCCGCAGTCGGTGCTGGCCATGACGCGCTCCGGCCCTACGATCGCGGCGAAGCGTTCGATGCGCTGCGCGATCAGTTCGGGATGTTCAAGATAATTCGAACACGTGTCGATCAGGCCGGGGGCGAGGATCTTGTCATCGGGCACGCCGGCATCGCGCCAGACTTTCCATTCGTGTTCGTGCCGGGGATTGGCGGCCTCGAACAGCACCGTTGCCGGCCGCGCGCCCAGCACAATGTCGACCACGCGTTCCAGCGGAATATCGTGATCGTGCGGGCCTTCGTAATTGCCCCAGCAGATGTGCATACGCATCCTGTCCGCCGGAATATTGGCGGTGGCGGCGTTGAGTGCCTCGACATTGGCGGCGGCGATCTTGAGGAAATCCGCCTCGCTGGCATCCTGATAACCGGTGTGGCGGCTCATCGCCAGATCCGGGCAATCGAGCTGCAGCTGGAATCCTGCCGCCACGATCGTCTCGTATTCCTCGCGCATCGCATCGACCAGATCGGCGAGATAGGCCTCGTGGCTGGGATAGTGGCGATTGACCTGGAACGCGGTGATCAGGCCGGGCGACGCCGCATTCATGAACGCCGCCTGCCCTTCGCCGTGCGGCGCCAATGCGGCCTTGAACCGCCGGATATCGTCGTGCAGCGGATCGAGCGTGACCAGCCGCACCGGGCCGATGCACGATGCGCGCACAAAGTCCTGCGAGCCCATCATCACCGCCAGCTTCTTGCGCAAGTCGGGCAGCGGCGCGAGGTCGGCGGCGGGTTTGCGATCGATGTGCCCGCCAAACCCGCTCAGCCGCTCGATCATGTAGGTCGAATAGCCGACCTTGCCCAGTTCGCCGTCGCTGACCACATCAACCCCGGCGGCGATCTGGCGCGTCACCGCGTCATCGACCGCGGCCTGCACCAGCGTGTCGAACTCCACCGAATCGAACGGTTCGCCCGCATCGCGCGCCAGCAGCACCGGGGTCAGCTCGTCGCCGCGCGGCAGGCTGCCGACGTGTGTGGTCCGGATGTGCGCCATGAATTCCGATGCTCCCGTCACACGCGGCTCCGCGCCACGCGCTTTCATACTTGTGAATTCTTCATAAACCCGGCAGGTCGAGTGGCAAGCCGCAACCTCGCGCAGGGCTCGAAATTTTGCCTGCTAAGCCCCGGCACGACGGTGTTCGCGCCGATGATCCATGGGCCTGCGCCCGGTCATGCGCAGGCAGAACCGCGAGAAGTACGAAGGATCGACGAAGCCCAGCTCGGTGCAGACCTGCGCGGCACTGGCGTTGGTGTAGTGCAGCAGCCGCACCGCTTCCATAGCCAGCCGCCGGTGGACAAACCCCATCGGCGAACACTGTGCCCGTTCGGCAGTCATCCGCGACAGTGTGCGCAGCGTGATACCCAGTTCGCCCGCATAGAATTCCGCTGGGTGGTGATCGCGATAATGCCGCTCCACGAGCTGGCGAAACCGCGCGAAACGGCGGTCGTCTAGCGCCCCGCCCTGCTCTGCCGCAAGCCCGCGCAGCACGGTGTGCACCAACGCTTCGGCCAGCGCGAGCGACAGCGCGTCGCCCGGCCGCCACGCCTGCTGCAGCGCCAGCATCTCGTCCGCGATGCGCCGGGCGCTGGCCGCCTCGGCCGCGGCCAGTGGCGCGGCGGTCGAAGCAGTCAGAAACCGCGGCAACGGGTCATCCGGCGCGAGCGCACGTCCTGAAAAGTCGCCCGACAGCGTCAGCACATAGCCCGACGTATCAGGTGCAAAGCGGAATCCGTGAACGACACCCGACGCGACCATCACGACACCTGGCCCGTCCAGAGCGCCACCTGTCCCATCGAAACTCGCCTCCACGCGGCCTTCCATGACGAGCAGCAACTGGATGAAATCGGCATGGCGGTGCGGTGCGATTTCCCACGCGGTCAGCGCGCTGCGTTCGGCGATCGTCTCGATATGCGTGTACCCCGCGCGGGTGACCGATGCCGCGTCGGGCGCAACCTCACCGTACAGTTCATAGCTCGGGATGGACGTCATCGGATGTCTCGATAGTACCAGACCTTTGTCGAAGCCATCCCTTCCCGGTTCGGCCCGCGCGTGTCAACTTCGCATGACGATGGAGGCAGGCAGTCCTCCGCCCCGGGAGAGCGTTCATGAAAACACAGGTCGCCATCATCGGCGCAGGGCCCGCCGGGCTGTTGCTGGGCCATGTCCTGCGCGCAGAGGGCATCGATTGCGTGGTGATCGAGCGGCAGACGCCCGACTACGTGCTGGGCCGCATCCGCGCCGGCGTGCTCGAACAGGGCATCGTCGGGATGATGGCGCGGCTCGGGCTCGACGATCGGCTCAAGGCGGAAGGGCTGCCGCACGATGGCTTCAACCTGGCCGACGGCGAACGGCTTATCCGCATCGACGTGGCGGCGCTCACCGGCCAGCAAGTCGTGGTCTATGGCCAGACCGAAATCACCCGCGACCTGATGGACGCCGCCGCCGCGCGCGATCTCGAGGTGATCTACGGCGCGGATGACGTTGCGCTGCATGATATCGAAGGCGATGCGCCGTTCGTCACCTATGTCGCGCACGGCAAGCCGCAACGCATCGACGCGCGGTTCATCGTCGGCTGCGACGGGTTCCACGGTCCGTCGCGTCAGGCGATCCCCGCCAGCGTCGCGCGCCATTTCGAGCGGGTCTATCCGTTCGGCTGGCTGGGCATTCTGGCCGAAGTGCCGCCGTGCAACCACGAACTGATCTATGCCAACCACGAACGCGGCTTCGCGCTCGCTTCGATGCGCAGCGCCACGCGCAGCCGCTATTACATCGACGTGCCGCTGAGCGAACGGATCGAGGACTGGTCAGACGACCGGGTGTGGGACGAACTGGCGATCCGGCTCGGGCCTGAAGCCGCCGCGCGGATGACGCGTGGACCTTCGATCGAAAAGTCGATCGCGCCGTTGCGCTCCTACGTGTTCGAACCGATGCGCCACGGCAGCCTGTTGCTGTGCGGCGATGCGGCGCACATCGTGCCGCCCACCGGCGCCAAGGGCCTCAACCTTGCGGCGTCAGACGTCCATTATGCCGGCGAAGCGCTGGTGCGCTGGTTCCGCGCCGGCGACGGCGACTCCGTCGCGGATTATTCCGACAAGGCGCTGGCGCGGGTGTGGAAATCCGAACGGTTCAGCTGGTCGCTGACCAAGCTGATGCACCGCTTCCCCGACGACGGCCCGTTCGAACGCCGGATGCAGCTGGCCGAACTCGACTACATCGCCAGCAGCGTAGCGGCGCAGACCAGCATCGCGGAAAATTATGTCGGGTTGCCGGTGTAACCGGCAATCGAACCCGATCCGGGGTCAAACCGTAACATCGTCACACATGCGTCATATGTCCGTGACATCGCCCCTCCATTCTCGCGAGGGCACCGACGATGCGGCAAATCGACGTTTTATTGACCAGTGACATCAGCGGCGGCTGCGATGCGTTCGTGCACGGCGACTTGCGCATCGCGATGCACCGGTGGAGCGGCAACGCGCCGCTGCCGCTGCTCGATGGCAAGGCCTGGGCGTTCGTCGACTGGGTGCTGCCCGATCTTTCGGGGCTGGAGCTGTGCCGGCGGCTGCGGTGCGATCCGCATGCGTCGCAGGCCCACATCACCATGGTGCTGGAGGAAGACGATCTCGAAGCTCGCCGCCGTGCCTTGCGCGCCGGCGCGGACGATTACGTCGTCGGCCCGGTCGATCGCAACGGCGTGCTCGATCGCGTGCTGTCGCTGCAGGCCGCCGAACTGGACACGACCGCCGCGCGCACCATCCGCCTGGGTGAGCTGACGGTCGATCTGGCCGCGCTGCAGGCGCGCTGGAAGGGCGTGGCGATCCAGCTGATGCCCAACGAATTTCGCCTGCTGCGCTATTTCATGGAACAGCCGGGCCAGGTGTTTTCGCGCACCCAGTTGATCAGCGCGCTGGGCAAGCAGGAACAGCCGATCGACGAACGCACCGTCGATGCCTGGGTCAGCCGCCTGCGCCGTGCCTTGCACGACGCGGGCGCCGGATCGCCACTGCGCACGGTGCGGTCATTGGGCTATGTGCTCGACAAGCCTTAGGCACTCTGATCGACCACACCAATTCCACTCATGTCGAGCGAAGTCTACACATGCCGCAGACCCGGCGGAATGGGCGCGGCATCCCTCGACTTCGCTCGGGATGAGCGGGGTTGGATATGGTTACAACCAGGCACTCACTGGCTTCAGAACTTGCCACCCACGCGCACCCCGAACGTGCGCGGCGTGACCGGCACGATATACGTCCGCGTGCAGGCGCCGCATTCAACGAATTTCGACAGCTGGCCACGCTCGTCGGCGACGTTGGCCACGAAGAACTCGATCGAATAGCGCTCCCATTCCGAACCAAGCGCAAGATTGACTTGCCCGAACGCATCGAGCTGGCCTTGGGCGGCGGCAATCGCCGTGCGCAAGTCCGACGGCGCGGAGCCCTGATAGGTGGCGTTGACCTGCCCATAGACCTTGGCGGCGCCCATCGGCACGGTGTAGCGCGCGGTTCCGCTCATCTTCCACTTCGGGGTGATCGGCAGGCGGGCTCCCGCCGGAGCAAACACCGCGTTGGCCGATCCATCGGCAGCAAGCCCTGCGCAAGTGAATGTCGGGTCGGCCGACTTGCACAAGTTCTGCTGGATCTTCCCGTCAACGTACGCCCCGGCGAAATTCAACGACAGGTGATCGAGATTGACCGAGGCGTCGATATCGAACCCGCGCAGACGTGCATCCGGGCCGTTGGTGATGACGGTAAAGCTGTTCGGACCGAGGAAGGCGAACTGGAACTTCTTCCAGTCCTGCTGATAGATCGCGCCGTTGATCCGCAACAGCCCGCCCGCCAGCGTCGCCTTGACGCCGAGTTCGTAATTGACCAGATAATCGGGCTTGTAAGCGCCGAAGTCGCCAAAACGGTTTTGGCCGCCCGGGCGGAAGCCGCGTGACACCGTGCCGTAAACGAGCAGGTCTTTCGTGGGCTTCCAGGTCAGGTTGAAACGATAGGTCTCGCCGTTGCCCTTGGCTGAAACTGGATCGACGGTCGATCCGTTGGGAACACCCAGATTGGTGCAGGGGCTTCCCGCAATGGCGGCGGGGAGCAGCGTGGTCGAAGAACTGAACGTACCGCTGGCTCGGTCGAACAGCCGATCGCCCGCCGTGGTGAAGCACTGCGAAACGCCAAACTTTCGCGACCCCGCGCCATTGACCGGCGTGTCGGTAAAACCGTTGCCCGGGTTCAGCCCGAAGCCGAAGAAGCCGATCAGCGAGTTGTCGTACCGGAAGTATCGTCCGCCCACTGTGGCAGTGACGGTGGGCAGGATGTCATACGTCAGTTCGCCGAACGCCGCATAATCGCGATCGACGCGGTGCTGCTGGGTCAGCCACAGCGTGCCCGGCATCCCGTTGACCGAAACCAGCGGACCGAGGTTGGCGATCTGGTAGTCCTGATGGATGTCATTCGACTGGCGCTGGTAGAACAGGCCCGCCACCACGCGCAGCGGCTTGTCCGCGGGCGACGCGATGCGCAGTTCCTGGCTGAGCTTCTTGAAGTGATCGGTGCCGATCACCTTCTGGCGCGGATCGATCGTGTTGCCCTTGGCGTCCTGATAATAGAAGTAGCTCGCGAGCCCACCGACGCCCGAATAAAGGCTGTCATACACTTCGGCATAGTCGGTATAATCGCTGGACGAGAGGTCCTTGCGATCGAGATATGCGCCGGCATAAGTCACGTCCCAGTTGCCGATCTTGCCCTCGATCGTCAGCGCCGCCTGCACGAAGCGGTCGCGGCGGAATTCGGGGAAGAAGTGCTGGACTTGCAGATCGCCAACGCTGGAATCGTAGCCGTAGGAACCGTGGCTGCGCGTGTCCTGGTAGATCACGCTGGGCGTCACCGTCCAGTTGTCGTCCAGATCCACCTTCAGCGCGGCGCGGCCGCCCCAGGTTTCGGTGTCGTTGTAGTTCTTCTTCACGAACGCGGCGTTGTTGACCACGATCCCGCCATTGGTGGCGGTGCAACCCAGCGGGTTGGTCTCGGGCAGGAAGGCGCGGCAGCCCGGCACATTGTCGATGAACCCGGCGTCGCGCTGGTAGAACCCGACCACGCGCAGCGCGGCGTTGCTGGACAGCGGGGCATTGATCATCCCCTCGACCTTGGCGCCGGTGCCGCCGTTGTGGACGGTGTTCACTTCGGCATCGACGCGGCCTTCGAACCCGGCGAGGCTGGGCTTGTTGGTGATGATGCGGATCGTGCCGGCTTCGGACGATGCGCCATAGAGCGTGCCTTGCGGGCCCGACAGGCTTTCGATCCGCGCAATGTCGTAGATGTGGACGTCGAGGTTGCCGCCGATGGTGGTGACGGGCTGCTCATCGAGATAGACGCCGACCGAAGGCAACGAACCGGAATGGTTGCCGTCACCGCCCGACGCCACGCCACGCATGTAGACCACGTTGGTCCCCGGCGTGCCGCCCAGCGCCTGGAACGTGACCGAGGGCAGCTGCTGCGCATAATCGGAAAAGCGCGTGACGTTGAGCTGGTCGAGCTTCTTGGTGCTGAGCGCCTGGATGCTGATCGGCACGTTCTGCAGGTTTTCGCTGCGTTTCTGCGCGGTGACGATGATGACATTGTCGTTTGGAACGGCGGCATCGGCGGATTGCGGGGCTTGCGCTTCCTGCGCCGAAGCTGTGGACCCGGCCAGCGAGGGCGCGGCCAGCGCCGAGGTGGCGAGGAGGGCGACTCTCGAGAAACGGCCCGCAAATGCGCTCATGATGTGGCTTCCCTGGCTTGGTATTATGATTGTTTCGCCAAGTTGTGACGCGCTGCAACAAAAGGTCAAGCGGGTGGCGGATCGCAACCCGTGTTAGGACGCGCACCGTGGCACTTTTACAACGATGTCAGTTCCCGGGATGGGTGTTGCCGGGCAGCGCTCGCCGTCAGTCGAACGGCACCGCCGGGTAAGCCGCCAGCACGTCGCCCAGCGCCGCCTTGAGCGGATCGAGCCACCGCTCGAACGGCCGCCACGCGTCGGTGCCGTCGCGGAAGATCGGCTGGCGGACTTGTTCGGAGCTGGCGGTGCGCACCGGGCGCGCGGTTTCGTGGAAGGTCAGGCACGCCGGCTCGAACTCCAGGCGGCACGCGGCCAGCAGCGCGCGCACCTCGGCTTCGGTATCGTCAACCATCGCTTCGTAAAACACACGGTGCACCGCGCCGGGCATGGTCCGGTCGACATGCGCCATCAGCCGCACGTAATCGCGGTAATAGCGCCCCATGTCGGCCAGATCGTAACTGAACCCCTGCCCGCGCGCGAAGTGCTGCTTGAAATTGGAAAAGCAGCAGCCGAGTGGATGGCGCCGCGCGTCGATGATCGTGGCGTTGGGCAGGATCAGCCGGATCAACGGCACATGCACCCAGTTGTTGGGCATCTTGTCGATGAACAGCGGACGCCCGGTGTGGCGCTGCACGCGCGTGCGCGAAAGGTACTGTTCGCCCAGATCGCGGCGTTGGTCGGCGGTCAGCGCGGAGAGGCCTTGCGGGTAATCTGGCACCGTGCGCGCCAGCACGGCGATGTCGGCCAGTTCGCTGGTCCCCTCGACCGCCGAGTGGCTGGCCAGGATTTGCTCGACCAGCGTGGACCCGGCGCGCGGCATCCCCAGCACGAAGATCGGGTCGGGCGCCGGGCAGCCCCCTTCCCCCGCGCTCGCCAGCAACGCCGGGCTCGCCGCTGCGATCACCCCATCGACATAGCTCTGCGTCTCGTCGGCGCGGTAGGGGATGCTTTTGCGCCGCAGCGCGTTGCCTGCCGCATAATGGTTGAAGCTGTCCGCCACCTCGCCGCGATCTTCCAGCGCCTTGGCGATCGCGAAATCGAGGTGGTAGCGGTCTTCCCCGGCGATGCCAGGCTCGCTCAGCGCGGCGCGCATGGCGGCAAGATCGGTCTGTGAAAATCGCACCGTCTTGAGGTTGGCCAGGCTCCACCACGCCTCGCCCAGCGTGGGCATCAGCGCAATCGCGCGGCGATAGGCGGCGATCCCTTCGGCCTGCTCGCCTACGGTTTTGAGCATGTGGCCAAAGCTCATCCACACGCGCGGCTGGTTGGGCGCATCGTGCAGCACCTGCCGGTAAAGCGCGATCGCCTCGTCGAATTCGCCGACCCGGCCGAACGCGGCGGCCTGCAGGTTGGCATGGCCGATATTGTCGGGATCCTCGCCCGTCACGCGTTCGAGTTCGGCAATCGCCTCTGCCGGGCGGTTGGTGCGATAAAGCACCAGCGCCAGATTGGCGCGCGCGGCGGTAAAGCCCGGCGCCAGCTCGATCGCGCGGCGCAGCAGGTTTTCCGCATCACCATAACGCCCGATACGGCCCGCCAGTTCGGCAAACAGGCGGATCGCGCGGACGTCGAACGGATCGTCCTTGAGCAGCGCGCGCAGCAGCGGCTCGGCATCGGGCAGGCGGTTGTCGTTCATCGCCAGCGCCGCCGCCACGAGGCGCGGATCGTAGGCGGGCGGCGGCGGTGTCACGATTGTGGCCATGCTTTCCCCTAGCGCAAATGACCAAGGCCCTGCCAGCGCTGCGTTATCGCTGGCGTTGGCGCGCATTTCGAGCATGATGGCACCAGAATGAACCAGCCCGTCCCCGCTCATGTCGATCGAAGTCGAGACACGTTGCGCAGTATGTGAACTGTGCGCAGCATCCCTCGACTTCGCTCGGGATGAGCGGGCGGGAGCAAAGTCATAGGCATCCAGTCCCGACCAATCAGCCCAAGGAGCCTTGTGCATGACGGATCAGACCGACACCCGCCCTTTCGGATTCTGGACCGCGACCGCGCTGGTCATCGGCGGAATGATCGGGGCGGGCATTTTCGTGCTCCCCAGCCAGCTTGCGCCGTTCGGCTGGACCGGCGTGGCCGCATGGATCGCCGGGGGTGTCGGCGCGATCGCGATTTCGCTGGTGCTGGGCGGCATCGCCCGGGCGCGGCCCGACGAACCGGGGCTGATGGCGATCGTCGGCGAAGTCCTCGGCCCGGTTGCGGGCGTGCTGGTCGGCTGGGGCGCGTGGGTCAGCTACTGGTGCGCCAACGCCTATATCGCCCTCACCGCCGCGCGCTATGCCAGCAGCTTCTGGCCGCCGCTGGGATCGACCGGCTTGCGCCAGGCGCTGGCCGCCAGCGTGATCATCGCGGGCCTCACCGGGCTCAACCTGATCGGCCTGCGCGCTGCCGGGCGGTTTCAGGTGGTGACCACCGCGCTCAAGCTGCTGCCGATGGCGGCGGTGGTGCTGATCGTGGCGTGGATGGTGCTGTCGGGCGGCGGCGCGTTTTCCGCCACGCCGCACCCGCCGTTCGCCGCGCCGAGCATGTTCACCGCCACGGTGCTGGCGTTCGTGGCCATCGTCGGGTTCGAATCCGCCAGCATCGCGGCAGAACGCGTGCGCGACCCGGCGCGCAACGTGCCGCGCGCCACGGTGATCGGCGTGGCGCTGACCTGCATGATCTATCTGGTGGTGTGCACCGGCATCGATTTCGCCCTGCCGCTGGCTGACGTCACGGCGTCAAACGCACCGATTGCCCTGTTCGTGGGCCGGTTCTGGGGACCCTGGGCAGGCCTGGCCATTGCCGGTTTCGCGGTGGTTTCGGCCGTCGGCTGCCTCAACGTATGGGTGATGATGCAGGGCGAAGTGCCGCTCGGCCTTGCCCGCGCGGGGCTGATCCCGGCGTGGATCGGCCGAACCACCGCGCGCGACATTGCTGCGGTGCCGCTGGTGCTGGCATCCTCGCTGTCGATCGCGCTGCTGCTGGTCGCCAGCTGGCGCAACGGCGGGGCGGTGATGGATTTCATGCTGCGGCTGACGGCGGTTTCGGGCTTGTGGGTCTATGTGTTCGCCTGCGTCGTGGCGCTGCGCGTCGGTACGCACCGCATTCTTGCCAGCGCCAGCCTGCTGTTCCTTGCCGCGATGATGTATGGCGCAGGCGCCGAACCGTTCGTGCTGTCGGTGGTGCTGATGCTGACCGCGCTGCCGCTGTACTTCCTCAATCGCGGCGCGAGCGTCGGTGCAGCAATTTCCACGGCAACGACCGGTCCGCGATGATCGCGTGCGCAGCATTGTGCCCGGGCGCCCCGGTCACGCCGCCGCCCGGGTGCGTACCCGATCCGCACATATACAGCCCCTTGATCGGCCCGCGATAGTCGCCATTGCCCAGCACCGGGCGCGCCGCCCACAGCTGGTCAAGGCTCATGTGGCCGTGGAAGATATCGCCGTCGATCAGCCCGAACTTGCGTTCCAGATCGAGCGGTGAATGGATCTGCCGCGCGATCACGCTGGCCTTGAAATTGGGCGCGTGATCGTTGACCGTGTCGATGATCAGGTCGGCCACTTCCTCGCGGCAATCATCCCATGACGTTGGCGAACCATCTTGGCCATTCGGCAACTGCGGCGCGAATTGCTGGCAGAACAGGCTGGCGACGTGCTGGCCCGGCGGGGCAAGGCTGTCATCCACCGTGCTCGGGATCTTCATTTCCACGATCGGCTTTTTCGACCAGCCATGCGCGCGGGCATCGTCGAACGCCTGATCCATGTAGTCCATCCCCGGCGCGATGACGATGCCGGCGGTGTGGTGCTCCGCCTTGACCTTGCCCGGCAGCGTGGTGAAGTCGGGCAGTTCGGACAGCGCCACGTTCATCCGGAACGTGCCCGATCCGGTCTTGTACCCGGCGATGCGCTTCCTGAAATCGGCGTCGAGGTCCGACGGATCGACCATCTGGCGATACAGCAGCGCGGGGCCGACGTTGGACGCCACGATCGGCGCGGCGATTTCCTCGCCGCTTTCCAGCTGCACGCCCGCGACTTTGCCGCCGTCCACCAAAAGCTTTGCGACCGGCGCCTCAAGGCTGATCTCGACGCCTTCCTCGAAACATGCCGCCGCCATCGCCTGCGTGATCGCCCCCATCCCGCCGACGGAATGGCCCCAGGCGCCGAATTTGCCGTTCACTTCGCCGAACACGTGGTGCAGCAGCACATAGGCGCTGCCCGCCGTGGAAACCCCGGCGTAGTTGCCGACCACCGCATCGAACGCGAAGGCCGACTTGACATGATCGTCCTCGAACCAGCCATCAAGGAAGTCGCGTGCCGATTTGGTGAAAATATCGAGGAGGTCGCGCTGCACGGACAAGTCCAGGTTTGCCATCGGCCAACCCTGCTTCGCCGCCGCCATCAACGCGCCGATGCCGCCGCCGACGTTGGGCGGGATCTTGAGCGCAATATCGCGCAGCACTTGCGCCACTTTTTCCAGCGCCGCGTCATAGGCGGGATAGGCTGCGGCATCTTTCTTCGAAAAGCGCGCGAACTGCGCCATCGTGCGATCCGCACCGCCGCCCAGCGTCAGGTAGGTATCGGGAAACGGGAAGAAATTGCTGATCGTGCGCTCGATGATGCGATAGCCGCGATCGTGCAGCTTCATGTCGGCAATCACCTTGGGTCGCAGCAGGCTGACGGTGTAGCTGGCGGTCGAGTTGCGGAAACCGGGATGGAATTCCTCGGTCACCGCCGCGCCGCCGACAACGTGCCGCCGTTCAAGCACCAGCACTTTCATGCCCGCACGCGCGAGATAGAACGCGCACGTCAGGCCGTTGTGGCCGCCGCCGATGATCACCGCATCGTATCGCTTGGTCATGTCTTGCTCCAGCCGGGCGCGGGCGCATGGGTTTGCCGCGCCTCGGGAATGATGGTGCGGATCTTGACCGCGAAGCTGCGCAGGCACACTTCGCTGCGCCCGATCGGCCCGGCACCGTATGTCTTCGACGCCATGCCCTGCTGCACGCGCTCGATCAGCCAGGTATCCTCCTGGTTGACCACGCGATTGATCCGCCAGTTGGCATAGCGCAGCAGCTTCATCTCGCGCTGCTTCCCCGGCGGCGTGAACGCATCGGGCAAGGCGTACGTCATTTCGCGCAGGACGCAGGTTGTGGCGCTGACCGGCAGCCACTGCATGAAATCGATCTGGTCGGCATAGATGTCGAACGCCATGTTCGGCCACAGCTTGTAATACAGCCAGCGCCGCTGCGCCTGTTCGGGCAAGTGCGGCAAGTGCGGCAGGTGCGCCTGATAGAACCGCTCCCAGAAATTGTCCGACGGTCGATCGACCAGCTCGCCCGACATCCGGTCAACCCAGTCCTGCGCTGCGATGCCATAGCTTTTGCCGAAGATCCGGGTCAGCCCGTCATGCGCCACCGGAATGTGCAGGTTGTCGGAATAGTTATCGCCCACGTTCTTCCAGTTCACCGCGCGGGGACGGACGCGCAAATCGCCCATGCGCTGCATGTCCTCGAACCGGTATGGCGCGACTTCGGCCTCATAGGGCGCCATCATCTGCGCGACCGAGGGAAAGCCGCCGTCCTCCAGCCGCACGAACACAAATCCGCGCCACACTTCGATGGCGACGGGGGCCAGCCCGCTCTGTTCCAGTTTCAGCGCGGGATAATCGCCGCGCATCGGCACCCCGGTCAGCCGACCGTCGGTTTCGTAGGTCCACGCGTGATACGGGCAGACCAGCTTGCGGGCGCAGCCCGCCGGGCCTTCGACCAGTCGCATCGCGCGGTGGCGGCAGACATTGGCGAACGCGCGAACCACGCCATCGTCGCCGCGCACCACGATCACGCTTTCGCCGCCATAATCGATCGTGCGGTAGTCCCCCGGCGATGCAACGTCGTTCTGGTGGCAGACGATCTGCCACGACGGCCGGATCACCCGATCACGCTCCACCTCGAAGAATTCGGGGTCGGTGTAGATCCAGCCCGGCAGGCTGAAGTCCGCATCGGGATCGCGCGCGGCGCCCGCGATGCAGGCCCGGGCAAGATCATCTGGCGGATCGGACGACAGGACGGGTGACGACATGGCCACGAAAATGGCGCGCTTACCGGGACAAGTCCATCACCAGACTGAGATAATAGTCGATCGCCGGGCGCACGTTGGAGACAGGCGTCCGCTCGTTCAGGCCGTGGCTGAAATCCTCGCTGTCCTTGATGAACACCGGGCTGGCGCCATAGCTTGGCACGCCCACGCTGCGGAACCACATACTGTCGCTGGCCCCCGACGCCATCGCGGGAATGACCGGGACGCCGGGATAGACCGAATGGATCGCCTTTTCGAGCGCTGCGGTGAAATCGGGCCGCATCGGCGAGGCGGGGCTGGCGACCGAGCCTTCGGTCACGTCGCGGAACTTCACCGCCGGATCGCCCGCCGCCTGCTCCAGCTCGGCCATGATCGCGGCCGGAGCGTGGCCGGGAAAGATGCGGCAGTTGATGTTGGCGGTGGCGCGCTGCGGCAACGCGTTCAGAGCATGGCCGCCATTGATCATCGTCACCACGCAGGTCGTGCCGATCTTGCCGATCATCGCCGGGTCGGCCGACAGCGTGGCGACGGCCGCGCCATCGGCCGGATTGGCGGCAAACGCGCGCATCGCGCTGGCGCGCGCGGGATCGGTTTCCAGCTTGGCCGACCGTTCGAAATATTCGCGCGTCAGCGGGCTGACTTCGGGGGTGAAGTGGTGCTGGCCGATCTTCAGCAGCGCGGCGGCCAGCTGGTTGATCGCGTTCACCGGCCGGGGCATCGAACTGTGGCCGCCGGGATTGGTCACGGTCAGCTCGAAATCGGCATACGTCTTTTCCGCGCCCTGCCAGGTGAACTGGCGCGGCTTGCCGCTTTTCTCGTCGAACGATCCGCCGCCGCCATCGATATTGAGCACCAGTTCGGCGTTCGACAACTTCTCGGCAATCGCGCGTGAGGTACGCATCGTGGTTTCCTCGTCGCCCGAGAACTCGATCACGATCGAGCGGCGCGGACGAAAGCCCTCGCGCTTCAGCTCCAGCAGCGCAGCGATCGCCAGCGCACCGTCGAACTTCATGTCGGTGGCGCCGCGTCCGTACAGATAGCCATCCTCGATCATCGGCACGAACGGATCGCGCTGCCAGTCCTCGCGCTTTGCCTCGACCACATCCATGTGGCCCGACAGGACCAGCGGTTTCAGGGCCGGATCACTGCCCCGCCACGTGGCGATGAGGTAGGCGGTGTCGCCCAGCGGGGTGATGCTGATCTCGGCAGGATCGAACCCGCCCGCCACCAGCGAATCGCGAAACAGCGCGGCGACATCGCCGGTCTTGTTGCCCGGCCCGGCGACCGAGCGAATCGCGATGGCCTTCTGCGCCAAATCGAGCGCCTGCGCCTCGGCCACCGGATGCACGGTCAACTTTGCCGATGTGGACGGTTTGGCGAACGCCGGCGCGGCCAGCGTCATCGCGGCCAGCGCAGCGCCCAGGGCGAGGGTGTTCTTGACCATACCGTTGCGAATCCCTTTTATCGTTCAACTGGATACAAGTGTTACCAGATGCCACGCGTCCCGTCGCTTGTCCTGCTGGAATTGGCGCCGATCGTACGTTTGTGATCGAATGTGACAATCGAGTGCATATTTCGCAACCGCGAACGTTCATTTCGCACTTGCACAATGGCCGATTCGGTAGCACATAGGGGGTGCCTTTCAGGCATCCTCTCCCAAACTTTCCAAGGCCGGGCTGGCAACAGTCCGGCCTTTTTTTGTGCGCAATCCGTGGGATGGGTGGATCACCAACCTCAGTCCAGTGCATCGTTTTCCAAGGTCCGTCGTCCCGGACTTGATCCGGGACCGCTGGCAAACCCGCGCTTACCGGCCAGCGGTCCCGGATCGAGTCCGGGACGACGCCATTTGCTTCGCTGATCTAAGTTGCGGTCAATCCGGTTTCAAATGGGCCTAATCGCTGGCCAACGGCTCGATCCGCACCAGCAGCGCCTCGACCTGCACCTGCCCGCCCGCAACCGCGTTGAGTTCGGCCACCGTGCCATCGAACGGCGCGGTCAGCGCATGCTCCATCTTCATCGCCTCGAGCGTGAGCAGCTTCTGGCCCTTGGTCACCGCCTGCCCCTGCGCGACATCGACCGCAATGACCTTGCCCGGCATGGGGGAGAGGATGGCGCCATTACCCGCCGCCGCAATGCCGCCGTCCGTGCGATGCGGCAATATCGCGAACACACGGCCGTCGTTGACACCACTCAATATCGTCTCACCGCATGGCTCGATCCACGCTTCAAGATTTTCGAAGGGACTCGCTATTTCTGCACTGGTCGAATGGCCGTCGATGTCGACAAGGACCGTGCGATTGGAAACCGCGTTCAAGCGGAAACCGAAGGCACCCGTCCATGGACGGGACCCAGATTGTTTTTGCCCGATCAGTGATGATCCGGCCTGATGCACTTGGTTTCCGGCAGACTTGCTTGCGATGGCCATTGCGCCGGCCGAAACCACCACTTCGGGGGGATCGTCGGCAGGAATCAACGCATCGCCAAGCTCGGCGATGAAGCCCGTAGCGATGTCTCCGGTCCGGAACCGGTCCGCCTTAAGGCAATTCAGCAAAAATCCCGCATTCGTCTTTACGGGCCAGACCGCCGTCACGCCGGTGGCATTGGCAAGCTTTTCAATCGCACTTTGACGATCTCCGGCGTGGCAAACCAGCTTTGCGATCATCGGGTCGTAAAAAGCTGAAACCTCTCCGCCTTCGCAAACGCCGGTTTCGACGCGGATGAGGTGTTCAGGGAGCATCAGGTGATCCAACCGACCCACGCTCGGCAAAAACCCCTTCGCCGGGTCTTCCGCATACAACCGCGCTTCCATCGCCCAGCCATCGATACTCAGCTCGTCCTGCCGCTTGGGCAGCGCCTCACCGCTCGCCACGCGGAGCTGCCATTCGACCAGATCGACGCCGGTGATTTCCTCGGTCACCGGGTGTTCGACTTGCAGCCGCGTGTTCATTTCCATGAACCAGATGCGGTCGGCGCGCAGGCCCTCTGATGCGTCGGCGATGAATTCGATCGTGCCCGCGCCTTCGTAGGCAATCGCCTTGGCCGCGCGCACCGCCGCGCCGCAGATCGCTTCGCGCGTGGCCTCGTCCATGCCCGGCGCGGGGGCTTCCTCGATCACTTTCTGATGACGCCGCTGCAACGAACAATCGCGCTCGAACAAGTGGACCACGTTGCCGTGGCTGTCACCGAACACCTGCACTTCGATGTGGCGGGGCGAGAGGATGTATTTCTCGATCAGCACGCGGTCATCGCCGAACGAGGACGCCGCCTCGCGCCGGCACGAAGCGAGGCTGTCGGCGAAATCGTCGGCGGCATCGACGCGGCGCATGCCCTTGCCGCCCCCGCCCGCGACCGCCTTGATCAGCACCGGATAGCCGATCGCGTCGGCCTCGGCCTGCAAGCGATCGGGCGACTGGTCCTCACCCAGATAGCCCGGCGTCACCGGCACGCCCGCCGCGATCATCCGCGCCTTGGCCGCGTCCTTCAGCCCCATCGCGGTGATGCTGGCGGGCTTGGGCCCGACCCACACCAGCCCGGCGTCGATCACGGCCTGAGCGAACCCGGCATTCTCCGACAGGAAGCCATAGCCAGGATGGATCGCCTCGGCCCCGGTCTGCTTGGCGGCAGCGATGATCTTCTCGCCCACCAGATAGCTTTCGCGCGCCGGCGACGGGCCGATATGCACCGCCTCGTCCGCCTGCCGCACGTGGAGCGCATTGGTGTCGGCGTCGGAATAGACCGCCACGGTGCGGATGCCCATGGCGCGTGCGGTGCGGATCACGCGGCAGGCAATCTCACCACGATTGGCGATGAGGAGGGATTTGATCATGCTGCGTGCGCCTGTGCTGCGGCGGCCAGCAGGCCGATGCTGTCGGTCATGAAGTGGGCGATCATGCAGATGCCGATGTCGCGCTTCCACACGAACATGACGGTGGGAATGATGCCCGCGACGCCCGCGAAGAACACTTGCGAAACGCCCCAGCCGCTAAGGTGCGCGAGCCCGAATAGCGCCAGCGACAGGACCGCACCGACCCACAGTTTGCCGGTCAGCGCGCCAAGATGCGTGATCAGGATGCTGCGGAACAGGATTTCCTCCGACACCGCCGCGACCATGCCGATCAGCAGGATCATCCACACCGGCCGCGACGACAGCGCCGAGAGCATCGCGGCGGATTGCCTGACGCCGAACACGTGCATCGCCGCGATCATCGCGATGCTGACCACGACCATGGCGACGGCGGCGACAAAGCCCCAGGCGAACGTGGACCAGTTCGGCGCGACGAAACCCAGCTCGCGGGCCGAGAACGTGTGGATGCGCACCACCACGAACGCCAGCCCGATGGCGAAAGCGACGACCACCGCCTCACGCAGCAACGCCAGCGGCAGCGACGCGGTGTCGAGGTGCGGCATCAGCTTGACGATCGCCTCCAGCCCCAGGAACGCGACCGCCGCGATCAGGGCGAGTTGCGTCGTGGGTGCCCTGCCCAAGCGCTGCTTCATCGTTGGTGCTCCAGTGTTGAAGTGGGATTGGCATTGGGCAGGACCGCTGCCCGGCAGATCGCTCGGCAGCGGATATAGTCGGTATTGGCGACGAGGGAGGACTTCAACATAAGTACCTGGTTCCTCCCCGAACCGGGGAGGGGGACCATGCGCAGCATGGTGGAGGGGCACAGGCGATGATAACCGGACCTGCGGACACGGTGAAGCGCGCAAGGCAATTGCGCAGCGAGCTGTCGTTGCCCGAAGGCATACTCTGGCGGGAATTCCGCAAGCGGCCGGGCGGGTTCAAATTTCGCAGGCAACATCCGGCGGGAAACTACATTCTCGACTTCTACTGTGCGGCAGCGAGACTGAACATCGAAGTTGATGGCTTTGCGCACGACAGCATCCGCGCCGCAAAATCCGACGCGGCCCGATCCCATTTCCTGCGGTCGCAGGGCGTTGCGACCCTGCGGGTGCCCGCGAAGATCGTCCTGGAGAACCTTGAGGCTGCGGTTGCGCGCATTGTCGAGGTTTGTGGGCAGCGTTTGGGGTGACCTCGTGCCTGACGGCCTGTGCCCCTCCACCATCCTGCGGATGGTCCCCCTCCCCGGACCGGGGAGGAACTTGCTCCCCCTCACATCCGGAACACCCCGAACCGGGGCGCCTCCGCGATCGGTGCTTCGAGGCACGCGCCCAGCGCCAGACCGAGCACGTCGCGCGTTTGCGCCGGGTCGATCACACCGTCGTCCCAGCCGCGCGCGGTGGCGTGGTAGGGGTTGCCTTCGTCCTCGTACTTCTGACGGATCGGGGCCTTGAACGCCTCGGCCTGTTCCGGGGTCCAGTTGTCAGCGTCGCGGTGGACGGTGGCGAGCACCGACGCCGCCTGTTCGCCGCCCATCACGCTGATCCGCGCGTTGGGCCAGCTGAACAGGAAGCGCGGGCTATAGGCGCGGCCGCACATGCCGTAGTTGCCCGCGCCGAAGCTGCCGCCGATCAGCACGGTCAGCTTGGGCACGGAAGCGGTGGCGACGGCGGTGACCAGCTTGGCGCCGTGCTTGGCGATCCCTTCCGCCTCATACTTGCCGCCGACCATGAAGCCGGAGATGTTCTGCAGGAACAGCAACGGAATGCGGCGCTGGCAGGCCAATTCGATGAAGTGGGCGCCTTTCTGCGCGCTTTCCGAAAACAGCACGCCGTTGTTGGCTAGGATCGCCACCGGCATGCCCCAGATATGCGCGAAGCCGCAGACCAGCGTGGCACCGTACAACGCCTTGAATTCGTGGAACTCGCTGCCGTCGACCAGCCGGGCGATGACTTCGTGGACATCGTAAGGCGCGCGCACATCGTCGGGCAGGATCGCGTAAAGATCGTCGGCGGGGTATTTGGGCGCGCGGGGTTCCCGCAACGTCAGCCCCGCGCCCGCCTCGCTGCCGAGGTGGCTGACGATGTCGCGCACGATGGTCAGCGCGTGTTCGTCGTTGTCGGCCAGATGATCGACCACGCCCGATTTGCGCGCGTGGAGATCGCCGCCGCCCAGATCCTCGGCGGTGATTTCCTCGCCCGTCGCGGCCTTCACCAGCGGCGGACCGGCGAGGAAGATCGTGCCCTGTTCGCGCACGATAACGCTTTCGTCGCTCATCGCCGGGACATAAGCGCCGCCAGCGGTGCAGCTGCCCATGACGCAGGCGATCTGCGCGATGCCCAGGCTGCTCATCTGCGCCTGGTTATAGAAGATGCGACCGAAGTGGTCGCGGTCGGGGAAGACTTCGGCCTGATGCGGCAGGTTGGCGCCGCCGCTGTCGACAAGATAGACGCACGGCAGGCGGTTGGCCTGCGCGATTTCCTGCGCGCGGAGGTGCTTCTTGACCGTCATCGGGTAGTACGTGCCGCCCTTCACCGTGGCATCGTTGGCCACGATCATGCAACTGCGGCCCGATACGCGCCCGATGGCGGTGATGATCCCCGCGCCGGGAATCTCGCCATCGTAAAGGTCGCCCGCCGCCAGCTGGCCCAATTCGAGCAGCGGCGAACCGGGATCGAGCAAGCGCTCCACCCGCTCCCTCGGCAGCAGCTTGCCGCGCGCGGTGTGGCGTTCGCGCGATTTCTCGTTCCCGCCCAGCGCGGCGGTGGCGACGCGTGCGCGCAGCTCCTGCGCCAGCGCACGGTTGTGCGCGAACCGCGCTTGCGCCTCGGCGCTGGAGCGATCGAGCGTGGTGGGCAGGACGGGGGCGCTCATGCCGCGCCGATCAATTCACGCCCGATCAGCATGCGCCTGATCTCGTTGGTACCCGCGCCGATGTCGAGCAGCTTGGCATCGCGCAGGAAACGTTCGACCGGCCAGTCCTTGGTGTACCCCGCCCCGCCCAGCGCCTGCACCGCCTCGCCCGCCGCACGAAACGCGTTCTCGCTCGCCAGCAGGATCGCGCCGGCGGCGTCGAACCGCGTGGTCTGCCCGGCATCGCACGCGCGCGCTACGGCATAGACATAGGCGCGCGCCGATTGCAGCGCGACGTACATGTCGGCGACCTTGGCCTGCATCAACTGGAACGCGCCGATGGCTTTGCCGAACTGCCTGCGCTCGCGCACAAACGGGATGACCGTATCGAGGCACGCCTGCATGATGCCCAGCTGGATGCCCGACAGCACCACGCGTTCGTAATCGAGCCCGCTCATCAGCACGCCGACGCCGCCGTGCAGCGGCCCCATCACGTTGTCTTCGGGCACGAAACAGTCGTCGAACACCAGCTCTGCAGTGGGCGATCCGCGCATGCCCATCTTGTCGATCTTCTGGCCGATCGAGAACCCGGCGAAGTCTTTCTCGATCAGGAACGCGGTGATCCCCCGGCTACCCGCCTCGGGCGCGGTCTTGGCATAGACCACCAGCGTATCGGCATACGTCGCGTTGGTGATCCAGAACTTGGTGCCGTTGAGGCGGAATCCGCCGGATACGGCATCGGCCTTGAGCTTCATCGACACGACATCGGACCCGGCGCCCGCCTCGGACATCGCCAGGCTGCCGACGTGTTCGCCGCTGATCAGCTTGGGCAGGTATTTCGCCTTCTGATCGTCCGTGCCCCAGCGGCGGATCTGGTTGACGCACAAGTTGGAATGCGCGCCATAGCTCAGCCCGATAGAGGCGCTGGCCCGGCTCACTTCCTCGACCGCAATGGTGTGCTCTAGGTAGCCGAGCCCAAGGCCGCCCCACTGTTCCTCAACGGTTATGCCGTGTAATCCCAGTTCGCCCATAGCGGGCCACAACTCGCGCGGGAACCAGTCTTCGGCATCGATGCGCGCGGCCAGCGGCGCGATGCGATCATCGGCAAAGCGTGCGGCGGCCTCGCGGATCATCGCGGCGCTTTCGCCCAGCGCGAAGTCGAAGTCGGGGGTGGCTTTCATGTCGTATCCCGGTCCCAGCGTATCGAGGCTTTGTTGCAGGATATACGCTTGAGCTAGCTCGCGGCAATTCAAGGTTACACAAATGATATGATAGGTATCATCTATTATTGCAGACCTGCACTATCACAGGATAGATCGGACGTATGATCGATCGCTACCTGATCCGCTATTTCCTCGCCGTCGTCGACGAGGGCAACTTTTCGCGCGCGGCGGCCAAGTGCCGGGTTGCGCAGCCGACGCTGTCGGTGGGCATCGCCAAGCTCGAAAAGCTGGTCGAACGACCGCTGTTCAACCGCACCAACCGCCGCGTCGAACTGACCGGCGCGGGCACGCGCTTTGCGGTGCACGCGCGGCGGATCGAGCTGAACTTCGCCGAAGCCGAGCGCGAAGCGCGCGACGATGGCCCGTCCAAGCTCATCCGCATCGGTATCGCCGCCACGCTGCCGACCGCGTGGATCGAGCGCGCGGTGGCGGCGGCGGCCTCCGCGCTGCCGTCCGAACGCCTCGAACTGGTCGAAGGCACCGCGCGGGAGCTGGCACCGTTGCTGGAACGCGGGCGGATCGACGCGCTGATCGGCCCGCAGATCGACGCGCTCAGCGGACCCGGCGAAGGCTTCGAGCCGCTGTTCGGCGAAGGCTATGGCATGGCGATGGCGGCGAGCCATCCGCTGGCCGGCCGGGCCGAAGTCTCTGCCGCAGACGTCGCGGGAGAAACCATGATCGTGCGCCGCCACTGCGAGGCGTTGTCCGAGGTGAGCCGGTTCTTCACCGGCCAGGGCGTGCGCCCGTTCTTCGCCGCGCGCACCACCAGCGATGAGCGCGCGCTGGCCTATGTCCGCGCGGGCCTGGGCATCACGGTGATGCCGCGCTGCTACCTGCAACAGTGCATCGCCATGCCCGCGCTGAGCGGGTTTGCGGTACAGCGCACCGTGGGCCTGCGGATCGAGCCCAACGCCGCCGGGCGGCTGGCCGGAAGCGTGCTGCTGCGCGGTTTGTGTGATACGATCCGCAGCGAGGCGCTGGCGGGCCCGGACTGAACGCGAGCGCCGCGCGCGTTCAACCGCCCGCGAACAGCTTCGACCGGCCGGGACTGATCTGGATCGTGTCGCCCACCGCCGGCGCGGTGGCCTTGGCATCGAGATCGATTTCCACCACGCGGTCGGTGCCCGTCACCTTGCCCTCGATCCGCCATGCGCTGCCCTTGCGGAAGACGTTGCCGACCACCACCGCCTCGCCGCCGTTGGCGACGATCTCGACATCGTGCGGGCGGACGTGGAGCGAGCCTTCGGGCGAGGGAAACAGATTGGTCTCGCCCACGAACTGCGAGACGAACGCGCTGGCCGGCTCCATGTAGACTTGCTCGGGCGTGCCGACCTGCTCGATCACGCCGTGATCCATCACCACCACGCGATCGGCCAGTTCCAGCGCTTCTTCCTGATCGTGCGTCACGAAGATCGTGGTCAGCCCCATCTGTTCGTGCAGTTCGCGCAGCCAGCGGCGCAAGTCCTTGCGCACTTTGGCATCGAGCGCGCCGAACGGTTCGTCGAGCAGCAGCACCTTGGGCCCGATCGCCAGCGCGCGGGCCAGCGCGACGCGCTGGCGTTGTCCGCCCGAAAGCTGCCCGGGATAGCGGCTGCCCAACCCGTTGAGCTGGACCAGGCCGAGCAGTTCCTCGGCGCGCGCCTTGATCTCGGCGCGTTTGGGACGCTCGCGCCGCTTCTTGACGGTGAGGCCGAAGGCGACATTCTGCGCCACCGTCATATGCCGGAACAGCGCGTATTGCTGGAACACGAAGCCCACGCCGCGATCGCCGACCTTGCGGTTGGAAACGTCTTCGCCGCTGAACAGCACCTGCCCGCCGTCCTGGAACTCAAGCCCGGCAATGATCCGCAGCAGCGTGGTCTTGCCCGAACCCGACGGGCCCAGCAGCGCGATGAATTCGCCTGGCCTGATATGCAGGTCCACCCCGTGGAGCGCAGCAAAGTCGCCGAAGCGCTTGGTGATGTTCCTGACCTCGATCAATGTCCGGCCCCCCTGAGCGACTGTGATCCCTGATGGAGGTCGAACCGCCATTCCAGCAGGGTCTTGAGCACGAGCGTGACCAGCGCGAGCAGCGCCAGCAGCGACGCCACCGCGAAGGCGCCCACAAAATCGTACTCGTTGTAGAGAATCTCGACATGCAGCGGCATCGTGTTGGTCAGCCCGCGAATGTGACCCGACACGACCGAAACCGCGCCGAATTCGCCCATCGCGCGGGCGTTGCACAGCAGCACGCCGTACAGCAGGCCCCAGCGGATGTTGGGCAGCGTGACGTGCCAGAACGTCTGCCAGCCGTTGGCGCCCAGCGAGATCGCCGCTTCCTCGTCATCCTTGCCCTGTTCGGTCATCAGCGGGATCAGTTCGCGCGCCACGAACGGGAACGTGATGAACACCGTGGCCAGCACGATGCCGGGCACGGCGAAGATGATTTTGAGGTCGTGCGCCTGCAGCCACGGCCCGAGCAAGCCTTGCGCCCCGAACAGCAGTACGAAGATCAGGCCCGAGACGACCGGCGACACCGAAAACGGCAGGTCGATCAGCGTGATCAGCAGGCTCTTGCCCGGAAAGCTGAACTTGGTGATCGCCCACGATGCGGCCAGGCCGAACACCACGTTGAGCGGCACGCTGATCGCTGCGATCAGCAGGGTGAGCCGGATCGCGGACCAGGCATCGGAGGTCGACACCGCTTCGAGATAGGCGCCGATGCCCTGCTTCAGCGCCTCGGAAAACACTGCGACCAGCGGCAGCAGCAGGAACAGCGCAAGGAACCCGAGCGCGATGGCGATCAGGCTGCGGCGTACGATCGCCCGCTCGCTGGTGGGGGTGAGCCGGCTCATTCTGCGCCCCTTACCCGGGTCCACGCCTGGATCAGGTTGATCAGCAGCAGGATCGCGAACGATGCCAGCATCATGATGGTCGCGATCGCCGTTGCCGCCGCCACTTCGTATTGTTCGAGCTGGGTCACGATCAGCAGCGGTGCGATTTCGGTGCGACCGGGCATGTTGCCGGCAATGAAGATGACCGATCCGTACTCACCCACGCCCCGGGCGAAGGCCATGGCGAAACCGGTCAGCAGCGCCGGCCCGATCGCCGGCAGGATCACGCGTGCCATGATCTGCGGACGATTGGCCCCCAGCGTCGCGGCGGCTTCCTCCACATCGTTGCCCAGATCGGCCAGCACCGGTTCCACTGACCGCACCACGAACGGCAAACCGATGAACACCAGCGCGATCACAATGCCAATCGGCGTAAACGCCACCTTGATCCCCAATGGCGCCAAGAACTGGCCGATCCAGCCGTTGGGCGCATAAAGCGCGGTCAGAGCGATGCCTGCGACTGCCGTGGGCAGCGCAAACGGCAGGTCGACCAGCGCACTGACCACCTGCTTGCCCGGAAACGGATAGCGCACCAGCACCCAGGCGACGATCAGGCCGAAGAATGCGTTGACCAGCCCTGCTGCCGCCGCCGTTCCGAAGCTGAGCCGATAAGCCGCCAGTGCGCGCGGCGAAAAACCGACAGCCAGAAATTCATGCCAGCCCATTCCCGCAGACTTCAGGAATATGGTCGATACCGGAATCAACACGATCAACGTCAGCCAGCCGATAGTCAGGCCGAAGGCTGCTGGAAAACCGGGCAACACCGCAGGGCGGCGCCAACCGCGCTTTAAGGCAATGGTCGTGGTCATCTGCAGCTGTCTGCTCGATCGAGATAGGAGGTGGAAGGCGCAGGGTTACTTCTTGGTATAGATCTTGTCGAACACGCCGCCATCGCCGAAATAGGTCTTCTGCGCGCTCGCCCAGCCGCCGAAATCCTTGTCGATCGTTGCCATCTCGATTGCCGGGAATTTCGATTTGAACTGCTCTGCCACCTTGGGGTCGGTCGGCCGGTAGAAGTTCTGCGCAATCGCGGTCTGGGCCTCGGGCGTGTAGAGGTAGTGGAGATAGGCGTCGGCGACTTCGGTCGTCCCGTGGCGCTTGGCGTTCTCGGTAATCACCGCCACCGGCGGCTCGGCGCGGATCGAGATGCTGGGCACCACCATTTCCACCTTGTCCTTGCCCAGTTCCTTTTCGGCAAGGAAGGCCTCGTTTTCCCAGGCCAGCAGCACATCGCCGATGCCGCGTTCGACGAACGTGGTGGTCGATCCGCGCGCACCGCTGTCGAGCACCGGCACGTTGCCGTAAACCTTGCTGACGAACGCCTGCGCCGCAGCATCGGTTCCGCCCGCCTTGCGGCCATAGGCCCAGGCCGCGAGGAAGTTCCAGCGGGCGCCGCCGCTGGTCTTGGGATTGGGAGTGATGACGCTCACGCCCGGCTTCACCAGATCGCCCCAATCGTGGATGCCCTTGGGATTGCCCTTGCGGACCAGGAACACGATCGTCGAGGTATAAGGCGCGCTGTTGTCGGGCAGCGCCTTCTGCCAGTCGGCAGGCAGCAGCTTGCCCTTGCTGGCGATCGCGTCGATGTCATAGGCCAGCGCCAGCGTGGCGACGTCCGCGTCGAGCCCGTCGATGATCGCGCGACTCTGCTTGCCCGATCCGCCGTGGCTCATGCGGAAGGTGACGGTCTGCCCGGTCTTCTGCTTCCAGGCGGCGGCGAATCCGGGGTTGATCGTTTGGTACAACTCGCGCGTGGGATCGTAGGAGACGTTGGTCAGCTCGACCGATTTGCCATCGGCGCCGCTCTTGGCACCCGAACAGGCGGACAGGGATGCGACCATGACGATCGAGGCGGAGAGCGACGTGGCAAGGAACAGGCGGCGCTTCATGGTCGGTGGTCTCCCTCTGTTGCAGGCGCTATATATTCAATCGATTTGATAGACATTAAACTTCGAGTGTCAGGCCCTAAAGTCTGGCTTCCTGCCCGAATGCCCCGAGCCCACTGCCGATACATCAAGCCTAAACTCAATTTAATTAATAGACAATTGGCTGTCGGTCATCCGAGCGTTAATCGAGCCAAGCCGATCGCGCCATCCGGATCGCTTGGGCCGGCGACCTGTTCAGCATCGCGTAAGTGGCCGGGTGACAGCGAGGCGTGCAACGTGGATAGTCGATCGGGCGGCGCAAGCGTCCCATGGGCAAGAGTGGAGTTTGGCATCTTGGAAGGCACAACATGAGCATGTTTCTGGCTCTCGCCCTGGCCGCGCAAGCGACGTCAGGCTCGATCACGGTCGATGTCGCCAACGTCCGCAACGCCAAAGGACGCGTGCGTGTCGATGTTTGCCCGCAACCGCAATTCCTGGAAGACAATTGCCCGTTCCATGCCGACGTGCCGGCGCGCGCCGGAACGACCACGGTCGTCATCAACGGCGTCCCGCCGGGGCAGTACGCGATCCAGGCGTTCCATGACGAGAACAGCAATGGCGAGGTCGATCGCGCGCTGTTCGGGATCCCCAAGGAAGGCGTCGGCTTCTCGCGCGACGCAAGGATCTCGTTCGGTCCGCCGAAGTGGGCCGACGCGGTGTTCAGCCACGATGCACGGCCGATGGCGGTGCGTTTCGGCCTGCGCTATTTCATGGGCGCCAAAGGGCCGCCGACCCGCGCCAAATGACGCGGGAGCCCGGGCCGGTCCGCTAAGGCCCGGCCCGAACGCGCTTTTCACAAGTCCATTTCAGTTCGGCCGGTTCGCCATCTGGTTGAGGTGGCCGATGAGCGCCGAGGCGCCGCCGGTGGCCAGCACCCGCGCGAAATCGGCGCGGCGCGTGGCCAACTGGCTGATCGCGTTCTTGTAGAACACGTCGATGACCTTCCACTGGCCGCCGCTCATGCGCAGGCGATAGCTGATCGCGACCGGAGCATCGCCGGGTGAGGCGAGCGAGGTACGCACCAGCTTGTCGCCGCCGCGCGTTTCGACCTGCGGCGACACGGCGAACCGTTCACCCGAATAGCCGTCGAAATTGCGGGCGTATTGCGACACGGTCATGGTGCGGAACGCCGCCACCAGCGCCGCCTGGTCGCGCGGGTTCATCGTGGTCCAGCTCGGACCGACCGACAGCCGGGTCATCGCCGCGATATCGAACGTGCGATCGATCACCGGACCGATGGCGCGGGCCCGCCCCGCCACGCCCGCGGCTTTGCCCGCGCGCATGATCGACAGCAGCCCGTCGTCGAGCGACTGCACGGTCGCGATCGCGGGATCGGTCGCCTGCGCCGCGATTGCCGTTCCGGCAATCGCAAAGGCGGCAGCGACAGGAAAAGCCTTGAACATCGTAATCCTTTCGAATGCGTTTGGCCGCCTGATAAGATGGCCAAAGTTTAACCTACCTGAACGCGCCTGCCGCGATATCGCTCTTTCGAGTGTGTCACTTGCAGTCTAAGTCGGCCTGTGAAATGGGGTCTTCCAGTCCGGTGCGATGTTCCGGCGACGCGGAGGGTGATTAGGGTTTGATCGAATTCAATGCTGAAAAGCCGCTCCTCAATGTCGTGCTGGCCTCGCCGCGCGGATTTTGCGCTGGCGTAATCCGTGCAATCGAAATCGTCGAGCGCGCAATCGAGCGTTACGGCGCCCCGGTCTATGTCCGCCACGAGATCGTCCACAATCCCCACGTCGTTGCGCGCCTGCGCCAGATGGGCGCGATCTTCGTCGACGAGCTGGATGAAATTCCGGCGGGCGCCATGACCGTGTTCAGCGCCCACGGGGTGCCGCGCACCGTTGAGGATGAGGCCGAAGCACGCGGTCTGCCGGTGATCGACGCGACCTGCCCGCTGGTGACCAAAGTGCACAATCACGGCCGCCGCTATGCCCGCGATGGCCGGATCATCGTGCTGATCGGGCATGAAGGCCATGCCGAAGTGGTCGGCACGATGGGCCAGATCGACGCGCCGGTACTCCTGGTGTCGACCGCCTCCGGGGTCGATTCGCTGCCGATCGATCGGGCGACGCCGATTGCCTATGTCACGCAGACCACACTCAGCGTCGATGACACGCGCGAGGTCATCGCCGCGCTGCACCGGCGGTTTGCCGACGTGGTCGGGCCCGATGTGTCCGACATCTGCTATGCCACGCAGAACCGCCAGGCTGCGGTGCGCGACCTCGCGCGGCAAAGCGACGTGCTGATCGTCGTGGGAGCCAGCAACAGCTCGAATTCCAGCCGACTGCGCGAGATCGGCGACGAATGCGGCGTGCCCAGCTATCTGGTCAACGACGGCAGCGAGATCGACCCCGCGTGGTTCGCCGGCGTACGCCGCGTCGGGATCACGGCCGGGGCCTCTGCGCCCGATGTCCTGGTCGATTCGGTTGTCACACGTCTGGCGCAAACGCACACGATCCGCGTTTCCCAACTTGACGGGATCGCCGAAAACGTCTCGTTCAGCCTGCCCGCGTCATTGCGGACCCGCCCCGCACCCCTTGCTGCGGCGCGATAGGAGAAGTTCATGTCGATTCCCCTCCAGCAGGTCGCCCGCATCGGCGCCTATGCAGTGAAACAGCAGATCAAGGGCGGCAAGTACCCGCTGGTACTGATGCTCGAGCCGCTGTTGCGCTGCAACCTGGCGTGCCCGGGCTGCGGCAAGATCGATTATCCCGACGCCATCCTCAACCGGCGGCTGTCGTATGACCAATGCATGGAAGCGATCGACGAATGCGGCGCGCCCGCCGTCTCGATCGCGGGCGGCGAACCCTTGCTGCACCGTGACATGCCGCAGATCGTGCAGGGCTATATCGATCGCAAGAAGTTCGTGATCCTGTGCACCAACGCGCTGCTGCTGAAGAAGAAGATCGACGACTACCAGCCGTCGTCGTTCTTCACCTGGTCGATCCACCTCGATGGCGACCGGCAGATGCACGACCATGCGGTCGATCAGGACGGCACCTACGACGTCGCGATCGAGGCGATCGAACTGGCCAAGGCCAAGGGTTTCCGCGTGCAGGTCAATTGCACCGTGTTCGACGGCGCCAATGCCGACCGGCTTGCCGGGTTCTTTGACGACATGGAAAAGCTGGGGGTCGAGATCACGATTTCGCCCGGCTACGCCTATGAACGCGCGGCCGACCAAACGCACTTCCTGCAGCGCGAACGCACCAAGACGTTCTTCCGCGACGTGTTCCGCAAGGGCAAGGGCGGCAAAGCGTGGACGTTCACCAATTCGCCGCTGTTCCTCGATTTCCTCGCCGGCAACCGCAGCTATGAATGCACGCCGTGGTCGATGCCACTGCGCACCGTGTTCGGCTGGCAAAAGCCCTGCTACCTGATCGGCGAAGGCTATGTCCCCACTTTCAGCGAGCTGATGGAGGGCACCGACTGGAACGACTATGGCGTCGGCAAGTACGAAAAGTGCGCCAACTGCATGGTCCACTGCGGCTTCGAAGGCACGGCGGCGGCGGATTCGATGAAGCGCCCGCTCGAATTCATGAAAGTCGCGATGAAGGGCGTGCGCACCGAAGGGCCGATGGCGCCCGACATCGACATTTCAAACCAGCGCATGGCTGAAGATGTGCACTCGCTGCACGTTGAGCGCGAGATGGAAAAGATCAAGATTGAGGATCCCGAAGGCTACCGCCGGGCAACGCGCGCGGCGTGATGGTTTTAGGGTAAGTTGCCGTCGTCCCGGGCTTGACCCGGGAAGACGCTAACGCGGTCCCGGATCAAGCCCGAGACGACGTGATCCATAGATCAGCGATTGTCGAAACCCAGGCGCGGCCCCGCTTCACGCGCGCCGTCGCCCAGTGCCCTGAACGCACGGTTGAAGCCCGCGACCGTATGCACCAGCGCGGGCAGCTGCCCGGGATGCGCCACAAGTGAGCCCAGCACCGCGCCCAGCGCCAGCCCGCCGCCGGGCTTCATGCTGGCAGCTATGGCCGGTGGCAGGGTCGCATCGGCGGTGTCCGACACGCAGCGCAGGATCGCGAACGGCAGCCCCGCGTCGGCAGCCACGCGCGCGGCGAGGTGGCTTTCCATGTCGGCCGCCAGCGCGCTGTGGCGATCGTGCAGCGCGCGCTTGCGCATCGGATCCGCGATCAGATGGCCATCGGCATAGCAGGCCCCGCGATGCGGCCGGGGCAAGGCGCGCATCAGCGCTGCGACCCAGCGCGGATCGCACGGTCCCTCGAACGCGCCGGTCACGCAATCGCCGACCACCCAGTCACCCAGCCGCAGCGCCGGGTCGAGCGCGCCGGCCATGCCGAAGCTGATGATCCCCGCCGCGCCCGGTGCCAGCGCGGCCAGTTCGCGCGCCAACCGGTCAGCAGATCCGCCGCCCGCAACGATCCGCACACCTTCGCCTGAAACAACCGAACCTTCGCGCTTCAGGCCGGTAACGACGAGTACCGGCGTCACATTCCCCACGCGACGCGATCGTCGTTCGACCGGCGCAAGTTGCGATAGCGCGCCAGCGCCCACACCGGGAAATAGCGCGGATAGCCATGATAGCGCAGGTAGAACACGCGCGGAAAGCCGCCGCCGGTGTACATTTCCTGGCCCCACAGCCCGTCTTCGGCCTGATGGTCCGTCAGCCAGCCGATGCCGCGCTCCACCGCCGGGCTTGCCACTTCGCCCACCGCCATCAGGCCAAGCACCGCCCATGCGGTCTGCGACGCGGTCGAGGGCGCGGGCGTGTGCTGCTTGCGGCTGAGCGCGTAGCTGTCGCAGCTTTCGCCCCAGCCGCCGTCCGCGTTCTGGATCGCGTTGAGCCATTCCACCGCGCGCGCCACCATCGGCGTGTCGCGATCGATCCCTGCCCGCCCCAGCGCGCACAGCACCGACCAGGTGCCATAGACGTGGTTCACCCCCCAGCGGCCGAACCAGCTGCCGTCGGCTTCCTGTTCGCGCTCAAGATAGACCAACGCCGCTTTCATCCGTCCGGAATCGTTCGATTCGCCCAGTTGCGCGAGCAGCGAGACCACGCGCGCGCTGACGTCGGCGGTCGGCGGATCGAGCAGCGCGCCATGATCGGCAAACGGCAGGTTGTTGAGGTAATCGTTGTCGTTATCGGCATCGAACGCGCCCCAGCCGCCGTTGGCGCTTTGCAGTCCGACCGTCCATTCCAGCGCGCGGGCCAGCGCATCGGCATCCTCGGTCCCGCGACGCACCGACGCGCGGTCCATCGCCATGGCGACAACGGCGGTGTCGTCGAGATCGGGATAGTGCGCGTTGTTGTACTGGAACGCCCAGCCACCCGGGCGCACGTCCGGACGCTGGTCCGCCCAGTCGCCCTTCACATCCAGCACCTGCAGCGGCGTCAGCCAGTCGAGCGCGCGCGCCGCAGCGGCGTTGGCTTCGTCGCTGCCCACTTCGAGCATCGCGTGCGCGGCCAGTGCGGTGTCCCACACCGGCGACACGCACGGCTGGCAGTACGCCTCGTCTTCATGGATCACGAGCAGGCGTTCCACCGATTCGCGGGCCACGGCGCGCGCCGGATGATCGGGCGCGTAACCCAGGCAATCGAACATCATCACGCTGTTGGCCATCGCCGGGTAGATCGCGCCCAGCCCGTCCACGCCGTTGAGCCGTTCGGTCACCCAGGCTTCGCACGCGGCGATCGCGCGCTTGCGCAGCGTCTTCGGCCACAGCCGGTCACCCGCCTTGAGCAGCACGTCGAGCACCGCGAACGTCCCCGCCCAGAACCGCTTCACGCTGGCCGCCTGCGAGGTCAGCTTGGCCTGCGCGCCGGTGTAGAGTTCATCGACCAGCACGCCGCGCGGGTTGCGCGCGCGGGGTCGCCTGGCCGCGAGCACCAGCAGCGGCACGATCACGGTGCGCGCCCAGTACGACATATGGCTCAGGTGCACCGGGAACCGGCGCGGCGCGAGGATCAGTTCGGGCGGCATCGTCGGCACCGCAGACCACGGCCCCGCGCCGAACAGCGCCAGCTGGATGCGCGTGAACACGTTGCCCGCCGCCGCGCCGCCCGCCCGGTGGATCGCCGCCCGCGCCCGCGCCATGTGCGGGGCTTGCGGCGAATCGCCGATCATCTTGAGCGCAAAGTAGGCCTTGATCGTGGCGCTGATGTCGAACGCGCCATCGTGGTACAGCGGCCAGCCATCATGATCTGCCGACTGGCGGCGGCGCAGATATGTGCCGATCTTCGCTTCGAGTTCCAGATCGTCCGGCTCACCCAGAAAATGCCGCAGCAGCACATATTCTGCCGGGATCGTGGCATCGGCTTCGAGTTCGTAAACCCAGTGGCCGTCGGCGCGCTGTTGCGACAGCAGGGCGGCGGCTCCGCGCGCAACGGCGGCTTCGACTTTGTCGAGCGAGCCGTCGGGCGCCAGCGTGGAGGTGGTTGGAGCGTGCATGGTCGGGCCTAATAGCGCGCAGGACGGCCCAAGGCCAAGGCCGCCGCGACATCGCCCGATCGCAGCGCGCCCTCGATCGTCGCGGGCAGTCCGCTGGCCACCCAGTCGCCTGCCAGAAACAGGTTGCGCCAGCGGGTGCCTGGCGGCGGGCGCAGCGCATCCTGTTCGGGCGTGGCGGCAAATGTCGCGCGCTTTTCCTTGACCACCTGCCAAGCCGGCATCGGCGCAGCGATCCCCAGCGCGGCGCAAATGTCTGCCCAGAACGCGCGCGCGAGATCCTCGCGATCGCGATCGACAAGGGGATCGGCAGCGCTGACCGTCACCGAAATGCGGTCGGGGTGCGTGAAAATCCATTCGGCGGTCCCGCCCAACAGGCCCAGCATCGCGGGCATCGTCCGCGCAACCGGGAACGCAAAGTGCCCGTTGACGATCGCGCGGTGCTCGGTGGGGGTAGACAGGTCAGGCACCAGCGACGCCGCGACCCATGGCGGCACGGCGAGAATGACCGCCTCATCGGACCCGATCGTTTGCGTCCCGTCGCTCCACCGCAGCGCCGATACGTGATCGCCGTCGAACGTGATCGACCGCAGGCGGCGGCCGGTTGAAAGCGGCGTTTCGTGCACCGTCAGCCACGCCAGCGCGGGATCGATGAACGCTGCGCCCAACGTCGGCACCGCCACCATCGGTCGCGTCGCCCTGCCCCCGCGCCCGATCGTTTCGCGCAGCACCTTGCCCGCCAGCGCCGCCGATGATTCGGCGGGCGCGGTGTTGAGCGCGGCCAGCAGCACCGGCTCGACCAGCCGATCCCAGACAGCCCCGCCGGGGTTTATGACCGCGTCGATCCGGCCCCGTCCGGCGCGGAGCAGGCGTGCCAGCGGAACGTAATCCACCAGCCGCGATCCCGGGACGCGGCGGCGGCGTGAGAACAACCACCACGGCACCGCCCCGTCGTTCATGCGCACCGTCCAGCGTGCGCCGTCGCGCAAGTCGGCGAACGCGAAATCGGCGTGGGCAGGACCGGACAGCGGCGTCGTCGCGCCAATGGCAGCGCGGAAATCCGCCACCGCGCGGTTGCCCGCCAGCACCAGATGGTTGCCGTTGTCGATGGTCAGGCCCAGCGCCGCATCGTGATATGACCGGCATCGCCCGCCAGCCTGCGCCGCGCTGTCGCTGATCGCCACAGGCACCCCGGCCCGGCGCAGCGCGACGGCGGCAGACAGTCCGGCCAGCCCCGCCCCGGCGATCGTGGCGCGCGCAAATCCGCTCATCGCTATGCGATTACCATGACATGCTGAAGCGCAGCACCGACCACAGCAAACGCGGTTTCGACACGCGCACGCGGGTGCGCGGCGGTGCCCAGCCTTGCGCTTCCATCCGCGACAGCAGCCGCGAATAGGCTGCTTCCATCAGGCGCGGCGCCACCAGCAGCCCGCGCGGGCGCGCGGCCAGGATCGCCCCGGCTTGGGCAAAGTGGCGCCGGGCCTCGATCGCCAGCGGTCGCGCGGCGGCATCGATGCGCGGGTCGGCGGCAACCTGTTCGGGCGTGACCGGTTCGATCCCCGCACCACGCAGCGCCTCGATCGGCAGGTAGACGCGACCGATCCCGGCATCCTCATCGATATCGCGCAGGATGTTGGTCAGTTGCAGCGCCCGCCCAAGATGGTGCGCCAGCGCCAGCCCGGGTTCGCGTTCCATCCCGAACACCCGCACCGACAGCCGTCCGACAGCCGACGCGACCCGGTCGCAGTAGAGATCGAGTTCATCTGCGGCAGGCCAGCGAATGTCGCGATCGGCATCCATCTGCATGCCATCGACCACCGCCAGCAGATCGGCCTTGTCGAGCCGGAAGCCACGCACCGCGTCGATCAGAAAACCGGCGCGGCCCGGCTCCCCGCCCGCATACAGCGCCTCGATATCCGCCCGCCAGCCCGCCAGTTGGGCACTGCGTTGCGCGCGATCACCCTGCTGGTCATCGGCGATATCATCGACAATGCGGCAGAAGCCGTAGATCGCGTACATCGCCTCACGCTCGGGCCGGGGCAGGATGCGCATGCCCGCATAGAACGAGCTGCCGCTGACTTTAGCGTGCAGTTCGCCCGGGGTGTTAGTGACGTTCACGCGTAAATCCCTGCCCGAATCCTGGAAAACCCAGCCCGAAGTTTGGTGAGTCCGAGGCGCACGATGGCCCCGGTGGCGAGCGCGGCGGCGCGCGGCTTCGAATGGTGGACGGTCTCGCTCAGCGGATCGCGGATCAACAGCATCGCGGTGAGATCTTCGGCCAGTCGCTGGATCACCGCGACTTCCGCAGCCAGGCGCGGATCGCGGATGGCGCTGGCGAACGGCGCGCTTTGCTTCAACAGTTCGCCGGTTCTTTGCGCGCACGCCACGATCACGCCGCGCAACGCGTCCGAAGCCCGGTCCGCGCCCAGCGCCGCCACCCCGGTTCCGGCGGCGGCGAGCATATCGTCGGGCAAATAGACGCGGTCGATCGTGCGGTAGTCCTTGCCGCAATCCTGCAGGTGGTTGATCACCTGCAACGCCGCGCACAGCGCGTCCGACATCGGCCAGATCGCGCGATCCTCGCCATGAACGTCGAGCACGAAGCGGCCCACCGGCATCGCGGACAGGCGGCAATAGGCGATCAGCGCGTCCCAGTCGGCCATGCGGTTGACCGTGCAGTCCTGCACGAACGCGCCCAAGAGGTCGTGCGCCTGGACGAGATCGAGACCGCGTTCCTGTGCCATCCGCGCCAGCGCCATCGCCTCGGGTGCGCCTTCGCCATCCAGCCCCGCGCGCATTGCGTCAAGGCGCGCCAACTTGTCGTGCGCGGCGGCGTCGGGGTGGTCGGCAATGTCATCGGCGGCGCGCGCGAACGTGTAGAACGCCATGATCGGCGCGCGGCAATCGGCGCGCACCAGCCACGAGGCGACGGGGAAATTCTCGTCGGTGTGGCCCTTTCCGGAAGACAGGTCGCTCATTGCCCGCCGCCTGCCAACTGCGCCTGCGCGCGGCCTTTCCACATGCCCCCGCGCCCGCGATGGTGCTGCACCGCAGACCACACCGTGCATCCGGCATAGAACCACCCGATCGCGGGCAGCGCCACGCCCCACAGCGGCGAACGGTGATAGAACCGCAGCATCGGTTGATAGGCCAGCGCCATCGCCAGCCACACCAGTGCTCCCGCAATCCGCGCCGGGCCTTCACCACCCAGCGCCAGCGCGACGGGGGAGATGTACAGCAGCGCCAACCCCGCCAGCGTTCCGGCCAGCAGAACCGGCGAATAGCGCAACTGCGCATACGCCGACCGCGCGATCATCGCGGCGATCTCACCCGCGCTGTGATAAGGCCGGATCGAGCGCGAGCGGTCGGTGAGGCCGAGCCAGACCGGTCCCTGCCGCTTGATCAGCGCGCCCAGCGTGCAATCGTCGATCAGCGCACCGCGCATCGCCGCGATGCCGCCTGCCGCTTCCAGCGCATCGCTGCGCACCAGCACGCAGCCGCCCGCGGCCCCTGCCGTGCGGCCCGGCCGGTTCACGCGGTTGAACGGATAAAGCATCATGAAAAAGAACACGAAGGCGGGCACCAGCGCGCGTTCGGCCATTGTCCGGCAGTGCAGTTTCGCCATGAACGAGACAAGGCTGCGCCCCCTGCCGTCCGGCCCGACGGCTTCGGCGATCCCCACCAGCCGGCGCAGCGTATCGGGCGCGTGTTCGATATCGGCGTCGGTCAGCCACACGTAGGTGGGCGTTCCGGCCGCCGCGATGCCCTGCGACAGCGCCCAGAGCTTGCCCGTCCAGCCATTGGCCAGCGGCGCGCCCTGCCGCACTTCGATGCGTCTGGAACCGATGCTGTCCGCCACCGCTGCCGTGCCGTCGCTGCTGTTGTCGTCGATCAGGATCACGCGGAAAGCGCCGGGATAGTCCTGCGCCGCCAGACTGCCGAGCGAACGCGCGATCACGTCGGCCTCGTCGCGCGCCGGGACCACCGCGACCACGTCCGGCCAGTGCAGCGGCGTGATGCAGCGCGCGGTGTCGTCACGCTCGCTGCAGCGCCAGAACCCTGTCGCCAGCAGCCCAGTCCACACGGCCAGCGCCGCCAGCCCGATGGCCAGCGCGATCATGCGATCATGCCCTGCGCGCGGAACCAGGCGATCGCATCGGCCAGCGCTTGTGCATGCGGTCTGGCGACATAGCCCAACTCGCGCTGCGCCTTGGCCGAGGAATAGAACATCGCGTGACGCGACATGCGCAGCGAATCGACCGTGAGGAACGGCTCGCGACCGGTCAGCCGCGCCCACTGCTCGTTGGCCCAGGCCAGCGGCATCAGCGGCGCCACGGGCAGGCGCACCGTGGGCGGCTTGCGCCCCATGATCCGCGCGATGTCGGCCAGCATCTCCGCCAGCGTCACGTCCTGCCCGCCAAGGATATAGCGCTCGCCGATGCGCCCGCGCTCCGCCGCCAGCAAATGCCCGGCCGCGACATCGTCGACATGCACGAGGTTCAGCCCGCTATCGACGAATGCGGGCACTTTGCCGTTGGCCGCCTCGACCACGATGCGTCCGGTCGGCGTGGGCTTCACGTCGCGCGGGCCGATCGGGGTGGACGGATTGACGATCACCGCCGGCAGCCCTTCGCGCACCATCTGCTCGACCAGCCGCTCGGCCACCACCTTGCTGCGCTTGTAGGCGCCGGTCGCCTGTTCGGGGGTGGCGGCGCGGGTTTCATCGGCGGGTGCGGCGGGATCGGGCAGCAGCGTGGCGACGCTGCTGGTATAGACGACCCGGCCGACCCCGGCATCGCGCGCGGCCTGCATCACCGTGCGGGTCATCGCCAGGTTGTTGCGCACGATGTCCTCGGGATCGGGCGCCCACAGGCGATAGTCTGCAGCGACATGGTAAAGCTCGCCCGCACCCTGCATCGCAGCGGCCACGGCCGCCGGATCGCGCAGATCGGCGGTGACCACTTCGCCGGGAAAGTCCGTGAGGTTGGTGGATGAACTCGACTGGCGGGCAATGCCCCGCACCTGCCGCCCCGACGCGGCGAGCGCGCGCGCCACAGCCGAGCCCAGAAAGCCCGCCACTCCCGTCACGACCGTCACGTTCCCGTCCACGCGGCGTTCCCTAATGCGCTTGAGGCGGGCCGTCACCCCAAACCGCCGCGAAAAACGGGGCATGACGTTTTGCGGAACGCGCGTTAGTGGATGTGAACGATTGGCCTCCTTTAACCCCGACCGTCCTGAGCCTGTCGAAGGACTGTCCTTTTCTCCTACCGTTGCTGAGGTGAAGTGCAGTCCTTCGACAGGCTCAGGACGGTCGGGTTTGGGGCAAATGGCGTGCGTCACGGGGCCATAGTCAATGCATGATGCTTCCTGGCCGGGCCTGATCCTGTGTGCCGCCAGCGTCGTCGGCTGCGCTTACCAAGTGTTCGCGATCGTCGCGTTGCGCCGCCATTTTCGCGAAGCACCCGTCCGGTCGGACAGCGCCCAAGCGGTCACGATCCTGAAGCCGCTCCATGGTGCGGAACCCCATCTGGCCGAAAACCTCGCGACGTTTCTGGCGCAGGATTATCGCGGCCCGGTGCAGATCGTCTGCGGTGTGGGCGATGCAAACGACCGTGCAGTGGGCGCGGTGGCGGCTTTACAGGCCGCACACCCCGGCGCGGATATCGTGCTGGTGTCCGATCCAACGCGCCATGGCTCCAACGGCAAGATCGGCAACCTCGTCAACATGCTGCCCGCCGCACGCCATGACGTCATCGTGCTGAGCGACAGCGACATGGTGGTTGGCCATCATTACCTCGCCACGATCATGGGCGCGCTGGACCGGCCCTGCGTCGGCGCGGTGACCTGCCTGTATCGCGGGCGCGGCGATGCCGGGCTGTGGTCGCACATGGCGGCCGGGGCGATCAGTTATGGCGGATTGCCCGACATGGTGGTCGGCCTCACGCTCGGCATGGCGCAGCCGTGCATGGGATCGACCATCGCGCTGCGACGCGAGACGCTCGATCGGATCGGCAGTTTTGCAGCCTTTGCCGATGTGCTGGCCGATGATCACGCGATCGGCGCGGCGGTGCGCGCCACCGGGCAGCGGGTCGGCATCCCCGCGATTCTGCTTACCCACGCCTGCACCGAGGCGAGCCTGCCCGAGCTATGGCGTCATCAGGTGCGCTGGGCGGCGACGATCCGCAGCCTCGCGCCCGCCGGGCATTTCGGCTCGATCGTCACGCATCCGCTGCCGCTGGCACTGCTGGGCTCGGCATTCGCGCCCTCGGCGGGTATGGGGCTGGCGGCACTGGCGATTGTCTTGCGCATCGGCGTGGCATGCCAGGTCAACCGGCTTGCAGGCGAGCGGTCTGCGCCGCTATGGGTGCTGCCGATTGTCGATTGCTTCGAATTCACGGTATTCCTCGCCAGCTTGCTGGTACGGAAGATCGATTGGCGCGGCAGTCGGCTCACGATGGTTGATGACGGCCGCATTTCTGCCTGAAAAAGCCCATATTTCTGTCTGAAAAAGAGAGACTTGATGAAGCGTACCCTTTTCCTGCAGGCCCCTTCGTTCGACGGTTACGATGGCGGCGCCGGCGCGCGTTACCAGATGAAGCGCGAGATCAAGAGCTTCTGGTATCCCACCTGGCTCGCCCAGCCGGCCGCCATGGTGGGAGGCTCGAAGCTGATCGACGCGCCCGCGCACGACCTGTCGTGGGACGACATCAAGCACGAAATGGATGAGCGCGACCTCGTCATCATCCACACCTCGACGCCATCGTTCAACCAGGACGTGAAGACCGCCGGGCTGATCAAGGCGCGCAACCCGGCATGCATGGTCGGCTTCGTCGGCGCGAAAGTCGCGGTCGAGGACGAGAAGAGCCTCACGGACGCAGGCCTCGCCATCGATTTCGTGTGTCGTGAGGAATACGACTTCACTTGCGTCGATCTGGCCGAGGGCAAGCCGCTGGCCGAAATCGACGGGATCACCTGGCGCGCCGCCGACGGTTCGATCGTGCGCAACAAGAACCGCGCGGTGATCGAGGACATGGATTCGCTGCCGATGGTCTCGCCCATCTACAAGCGCGATCTCAAGATCGAAAAGTACTTCGGCGGTTACCTCAAGCACCCCTACGTCAGCTTCTACACCGGGCGCGGGTGCAAGAGCCGGTGCACGTTCTGCCTGTGGCCGCAGACGATCTCGGGCCACAACTACCGCTTCCGCTCGGTCGCCAAAGTGATCGAGGAAGTGCAGTACGTCCTCAAGAATATCCCCCAGACCAAGGAAATCTTCTTCGACGACGACACGCTGACCGACAACCACGACCGCGTGATGGAACTGGCCGTGGCGCTTGGCGAACTGGGCTTCGGCAAGCCGGGCTTTCCCGTGGCCTGGTCGTGCAACGCCAAGGCCAACGTGCCGCGCAAGGTGCTCGAAGTGCTGAAGGCCAACGGCTTGCGGCTGCTGCTGGTCGGGTATGAAAGCGGCAACCAGCAGATCCTGCACAATATCAAGAAAGGCCTGCGCGTCGATGTCGCGCGGCAGTTCACCAAGGATTGCCACGCGCTGGGCATCGTCATCCACGGCACCTTCATCCTGGGCCTGCCGGGCGAGACGCTGGAAACGATCGAGGAAACGATCAACTACGCCAAGGAAATCGACCCGCACACCATCCAGGTCAGCCTGGCCGCACCCTATCCCGGCACCTTTCTGTACAAGCAGGCGACGGAGAACGGCTGGTTCGACGGCAGCGACCACTTGCTGACCGATGGCGGCAACCAGATCGCGCAGCTTTCGTACCCGCACCTCCACGCCACCGTGATCTTCGACAAGGTCGAGGAATTCTACAAGCGGTTCTATTTCCGCCCGCGCAAGATCGGGTCGATCGTGAACGAGATGATCCGCGATTTCGACATGATGAAGCGGCGCCTGCGCGAAGGCGTGGAATTCTTCGACTTCCTGCGCCGCCGGAAGGAAGCCGCCTGATCGCAGGTCCCGCCCCGGACCACGCGGCAAGCCAGCCCATCGGCCTGATCGTCACCGCCGATGATTTCGGCGCGGCGGTCGCGGTCAACGAAGCGGTCGAGCAGGGCCATCGTAACGGCATCCTGACCGCGGCGAGCCTGATGGTCGCCGGCGATGCCGCCGGCGACGCCATCGAGCGCGCGCGGCGGTTGCCGGGCCTTGGCGTGGGGCTGCACATCGTGCTGGCCGATGGCAGGCCGGTGCTGCCGCCCGAACGGATTCCGGCGCTGGTGGGCCCCGACGGGCGGTTCCGCCAGTCGATGCTCGCCACTGCGCTGGCGATTGCCGCATCACCCGCCGCCCGCGCGCAGCTACGCGCAGAGATCGACGCGCAATTCGCGGCATTTGCCGCCACCGGGCTGCCGCTCGACCACGTCAACGCGCACAAGCATTTCCACCTGCATCCGATGATCGCCAGCGCCATTCTGGCAATCGGCCCGGCATACGGGATGCAGGCGATGCGCGTGCCGGTCGAAACCGGCGCGCCGCTGGCGCTGCGCTGGTGGGCGGGCCGGTTGGGCAAGCGGTTGCGCAAGGCGGGTGTGCTGGTCAACGACCGGGTGATCGGGTTGGCCGACAGCGGCCGGTTCGATGCGGCGCGGATGGAACGCGCAGTCGCCCGGCCTGAGCGCGGACTCACCGAAATCTATTGCCATCCGGCGACCGCCGACATGTATCCGGGGCATGCGCCGGGATACCGCTATCGCGATGAACTGGCCGCGTTGGTCGATCCCGCCGTGCGCGCGGCGCTGGTGAACAGCGGCGCGCGGACCGGCAACTTCCGGACGTTCCTGGACCACGCCGAGCCTGTGACCCCGGCCCCCGCCGGTTAGGCCCCGGCCCGGCGCCGGTGGCGAAATTCGTACAGCGGCCACGCCAGCAGCGGCAGCCCGAACAGCAGGTCGCGCAAGCGCAGGACCAGCCCCAGCGCGAGCGACTGCGCGGGCGTCAGGCCATACGCCAGCCCCGCCACGATCAGCCCGGCCTCCTGCACGGCGAGTCCTGCCGGGATGAAGAACAGCACCGCGCGCCCGGCGTAAGCCGCACTTTCCATCACCAGCGCAGCGAACAGCGTCAGCGGCAGGCCCATCGCCGATCCCGCCATCCACAACTGCACGCCGCCCATCGCCCACGCCACGAAGTGCAAGGCCACGGCGGCGGGCAATCCGGTGCGCTGGCGGCCGATTTCCGCGCGCAGCAGCGCCAGTTCGGCCTCGATCCGCTGGCGCAGCCGACCCGCCGCGCTTTGCGTATTTCGCGACAGCAGGACGGCCAGCAGCGCCATGGCCGCCAGCCCGATCAGCACGCTGGCGATGCCGAACAATGGCAGGTCCGCCGCGGTCGCGCGGCGCCACAGGCGCGGCAGGACCAGCACCGCCAGCACGCCATAGGGCACCTGCGCCAGCGTTTCGGCCAGCGTATCGAGCACGCTGGCGGTCACCGCGGCCCGCGTGCGACCGCCGCCCAGCACCAGCGCACGTGCGCCGATGATCTCGCCGAGCCCAGGCATGAACACCAGCAGGTTGCCGCCCGCATCGCGCAACAGCCGCGACCCCAGGCTCGCCGCGAACGACACGCCGGGGCGCAGCGCCCACAACGCTGCGGCACACAACAGCGTCGCGGCCAACTGGCCCGGCAGGGTCGCCATCACGGCGGACAGGCGGATGTTGTCGGCCGCTTCGCCCAGCAATCGCCGGGTGTCCGATGAGGCGATGGCCACGACCAACAGGACCAGCATCGTCATGATCCACAACGCGGCCCACCGCGTGCCTCGGCGTCCGACAGGGTCAGTCATGCGAGGTCCGCCCAGCGACACAGCCCGATCCCGCGCGCTGCGATGGCCTTTGCAAGTCGCGGGTCGGTCAGTGCGGAAAGCTCGCGCTCGGGTCGCCAGTGCGGTGGCGGAGCATGCGGCCCCGACCAGTTGCGCGTCGACGGGTGCAGGCCGACCTCGGTGACGCCCGATGGCAGAGTTTCAACCAGCGCCAGCAACTGCTCGATCGTCACGAACCCCGCGTCGTTCTTGCCAAAGAACGAGTCGTTCGCCGCCAGCCCAGCCCGCCGCGCCTGCCGCCGCATGGTGGCCGCCAGCGGCCAGTGCGTGGCGACATGGGCGAGCCGGGTCAGCGCGCCGCTGCCCCCTGCCCGCGCCAAAGCCAGCGGCTCATACGGGATGCGCACGGCGCGCAGCCCCAGCGGCACGCCCAGCTCGATGGCCATCGCCAGCACTGCGGGATGCTGGTGGCAATGCCAGTGACCGTCGAGATGGCCGAGCGCCAGCCCGGTCCGGCGATAGGCCTCGAACTGCGCGGCGATTTCCGCGCGTGCGGCGGCGCGTACCGTGGGCCGCAGCATGATCGCGGCGCCCGTCGCCACCGGGCTTTCGCCAAGGTTCACGCCATCTGGCGCGATCGGTGACGCGGTTCCGCGATGCATGGCGGGCGCGCCGTACAGTGTCAGGTGCAGCCCCACGCCAAGGCCCGGCAGGCGTTTCGCGCGGGCGACGGCATCGTCCACCGCCGCGCCCGCGACCACCAGGCTGGCGCAGGTCAGCACACCATTGCGATGCGCTTCCTCGACCGCCTCGTTGACCTCCAACGACATGCCGAAATCGTCGGCGGTAAAGATCAGGCGGCGCGTCATGCGGCTGGCTCGGCCGGTTGCAGAATATCGCCGTCACGCACCGCCAGGCGCTGCCCGCGCCAGCCGACTCGCTGCACGACGAGGCCTTTGGCCCAGACCGCGAAGCACAGCATATCGCGCAACCACAGCGCGATCGGGCCGGGCCGGATCAGCGCGGCGGACCGTCCGAGGCGGCGCTCGACCACCCGCGCCAGACACCAGCGCAGGGCGACCGGCACCAGCACGGCGCAGAGCGAAAATGCCGAGGGCCGCAGCAGCAGCAGCAGCAGGGGAAGCGGCCCCGGATGGCTCACCACCGACGCGACGTAGCCCACCGGATCAAGGCCGCGCACCGTGCGCGCCCAGCGCAGTTCGTGGTCGAACAGATCGGCCAGCGAGGCATCGTTGACCAGCGTTTCGACCACGTCCGGGCTGAACCCGATGGCAAAGCCTGCCTGCCGGACCAGCCGCCCCAGTTCCGCATCGTCCGAAAGGTGATCGGCCAGCGCGGCGAGCCCGCCCACCTGCTGCAGCACCTCGCCCCGGATCGCGGTCAGCGGGCCATACGTCACCGACAGCGGCGTGAGGCGCGCATGGAGCAGCGCCATCGGCAGGAACCAGTAATCGATGAACCAGCCACCGTACTGCCGCGTGCGGTCCCCGCGCTGGCCCGGATGGGAGCGGTACAGCGCGGTCACCGCGCCCACGCCCGGCGCGGACAGCGCGTCGATCGCGCGTTGCAGCACACCGGCGCCGATCACGATGTCGCTGTCCGAGATCACCACGACCTCCCCCAGCCCGGCTTTGGCCATGTTGACCAGATTGCTGACTTTGGGGTTGGGCCCGTGCACCGCCGCATCGACCACGAACGCGCAGTCGGCCCGGGCAAAGCGCGCCGCGACCTGCCGCGCCAGCGCCAGCGCCGGGTCGGCGCCATCGGCCACGCCGAACACGAAGCGCACCGCACCCGTCGTCTCCTGCGACAGGAAGCTGGCGAGCGCTTCCTCCAGCCCGTCCTCCAGCCCGCACAACGGCTTGAGCAGCGTCACCACCGGCGGCTTCGGCCAGCCCGGCCCGACCACCGGCCGGTGGGCCGCGACGCTGGCGATCACGAGCAACAGGTAGGCGGTGGCGGCCGCGGTGATCGCAAGTCCAGTCCACCAGAGTACGGCCATCAGCATGGCGCCGGTCTCTAAGCCCAAGCGGCGCGCATGGATATGGCTTTTGCAGGCAGCGGCACAGAGGCCAACCGGAGGCTTGCCCCGGCCAGCGGAAACCCGCAGACCTGCAACGGTGGAACGGACCGATATCGCAGTGATCGGCGCAGGGGTGATCGGGCTGGCCGTGGCGCGCGCCTGCGCGATGGCCGGGCGTTCGGTGGTGATCCTTGAGCGCGAGGCGCAAGTCGGCACGGGCGTTTCGGCGCGCAACAGCGAAGTGATTCACGCCGGGCTGTATTACCCCGAAGGCTCGCTCAAGCAGCGGCTGTGCGGGGAAGGGCGCGAACGGCTGTATCGGTTTTGCCAGGAACGCCACGTGCCGTACCGCCGCTGCGGCAAGCTGGTGGTCGCAACGCAAGCCGACGAAGTGCCGACGCTGGAAGCCATCGCGGCGCGGGCCGCGCAGGCGGGTGTGCCGCTCGATTGGCTCGATCCGCAACAGGCGCGCGCGCTCGAACCCGCGCTGCGCTGTGTCGCCGCGCTGCATTCGCCCACAACCGGGATCGTGGACAGCCACGCGCTGATGCAGGCGCTGCTGGCAGAGGCGCAGGATCACGGCGCCTTGCTCGCCTTGCGCAGTCCAGCCGACAGCCTGAACCGGAGCGCCGATGGCTGGGTGCTGCACAGCGGCGACACCGCGCTGGGCACGACCGCGATCGTCAATGCCGCCGGGCTCGATGCCTGGGCAGTGGCACAAAGCATGTTGCCGCTCGATCCCCGCACCGTCCCGCCCCGGTTTCTGGCCAAGGGAAGCTACTACGCCTGTGCGGGCAAGGCGCCGTTCTCGCGGCTGATCTACCCGGTGCCGGTGCCCGGTGGGCTGGGCACGCACCTGACGCTCGATATGACGGGAAGCGCGCGGTTGGGGCCGGATGTCGAATGGATCGATGCCATCGACTTTTCGGTCGACCCGGCGCGCCTCGCATCCTTCGCCGATTCAGCCCGCCGGTTCTGGCCGGCGCTCGATCCGGCGACGCTGTCTCCCGCTTATGCCGGGGTACGGCCGAAGCTTTCCGGGCCGGGCGGTCCTCCCGCCGATTTCGCAATCCATGGCGAAGCGATCCATGGATTGCCGGGCCTGATCAACCTGTTCGGGATCGAATCGCCCGGCCTCACCGCCGCGCTGGCCATCGCCGATCGCGTGTCGCGGATGCTGCTTTAGTCCCACTTTGCCGGCGGGCGCCAAAGTGGCATGCCATCGCGTTCCAAGGAGAGTGTCATGGCCAATATCGTCGTCAGTTATCCCACCCACGCAGGCGCGCAGTTCGATGCGGCGTACTACACCGCAAGCCATATCCCGCTTGTCGAACGCCACTGGGGTCCGCTCGGCATGACCGGCGCGGACGTGATGCTTCCGGCCGACGGCAACCAGCCGTTCGCGGCGATGGTGGTGCTGAAGTTCCGCGACTCCGCGTCCATCGACGCCGCGATGGTCTGCGCCGGGACGCCCGACGTCATGGCGGACGTCGCCAAGTTCACCAACATCGTGCCGCAGCTTTACCGCACGGCGGACTAGCCGTTCAGGCCAGCGGGGGCGCCGGGCGGCGGGCATAGATCCCGAAGCCCGCGATGATCGCATAGCAGATCGCCGGCAACAGCAGCGCGAACGCGAGGCTGCCGCTGGCGTCTGCCAGCCTGCCGGTGAGCGGGGGAACGATCGCGCCGCCGACGATGGCCATGCAGATCACGCCCGAACCATCGGCCGCGCGCTTGCCCAGCCCTTCGGACGCCAGGCTGAAGATCGTCGGGAACATGATCGAGTTCATCAGCCCGATCGCCAGCAGGCTGTAGCCCGCCAGATGGCCCGACGTGTTGGCGGACAGCAGGATCAGCGCAATCGCGCCGGCCGCATTGAACGCCAGCACTTTGCCCGGGCTGATCGTGCGCAGCACCGCCGAACCTATGAACCGCCCGATCAGCGCTCCGCCCCAGTACAGCGAGATCAGCTTGCCCGCCGATTGATCGTCCAGCCCCAGCACGGTCGATTGCTTGAGATAGTTGACGATGAGCGAGCCGATCGAGACTTCCGCCCCGACGTAAAGAAAAATGCAGGCGGTGCCGAAGCCGAAGCGCGTGCGGCGCAGCAGATCGAAACTGTGCAGGATTGATCCGCCATCGTGCCGCTCGCCCTTCAGCCGATGGCGGTTCATCCACACCACCCCGGCGATCACCAGCAACGCCACGGCCAGCCCGATGTACGCGTGGACCACCGCCTGCGTTTCCGCCACGCGATAGGCATCGAACGCCGCTCCGGTCAGGTCCTTGGCGGAGACCTTGGCCAGACTGCCCAGGATCAGGATCGATCCGGCGATCGGGAAAATCGTGGTGCCGAGCGAGTTGAATGCTTGCGCGAACGTCAACCGGCTATGCGCGGTGCTGGGCACGCCGAGCAATGAAATCAGCGGGTTAGACACAACCTGCACGATCGTCACCCCGCTTGCCAGCACAAACAGCGCCATCAGGAACACGCCGAACGTGGCGCTGGCGGATGCGGGGATGAACAGCAGGCAACCCGCCATCATCGTCAGCAATCCGATCGCCGCGCCGCGCATGTAGCCCACGCGCTTGACGATGGCGGCGCCGGGGATCGAAACGATAAAATAGGCGGCGAAGAACGCCGACTGCACCAGCATCGCCTGCGCATAGTTGAGCGTGAACAGTTCCTTGAGCTTGGGAATGATCACATCGTTGAGGCTGGTGATGCCGCCGAAGATGAAGAACAGCGCCATCACGAACATGCGCAGTTCGGGCGCATCGACGTGCGCGCCTTCGCCTGACAGCGTTGTCGAATTGTCGGCCGACGTGGCGGCAGGGGCTAGTGCCATTGCAAATTCTCCCAAGGACTGAATGGCAACCGGCGACCCGGCGACCTGCGTCTTCTCCCGCAAGTGCCTAGCCGCAGCGCGCCCGCAAGGAAAGGCCGGGCGCATCGGCGTGCATTCGAATGCACCGCGCTGCACAGGAAGGCGCCGTTGCCGCCATACTCTGTGCCCCATTCGACCGGTGCCCCTATGGACGCCCATGGTCTGCTGGGGCACACCGCGTGGCACGGTTTGCGGCCAGACAGGAGCGAAGCTTGGGTTCCCCCACCGATCCGTTCGATCCTGGCACGTTCGATCGTGGCGCTGCGTTCGACATCGCCGTGGTCGGCGGCGGGATCAACGGCTGCGGCATTGCGCGCGATGCTGCAGGGCGCGGCGCGCGCGTGCTGCTGCTGGAACGCGGCGATCTGGCGCAAGGCACGTCATCGGCCTCGACCAAGCTGATCCACGGGGGCTTGCGCTATCTGGAGCACTACGAGTTTTCGCTCGTGCGCGAATCGCTGGTCGAGCGCGAGCGGCTGTGGGCCATTGCGCCGCACATCATCCGGCCGATGCGGTTCGTGCTGCCCTATATCCAGGGCCTGCGACCCGCCTGGTTGCTGCGGACGGGACTGTTCCTTTACGATCATATCGGCGGGCGCAAGGCGTTGCCCGCCGCCGATGGGATCGACCTTCGTCGCCATCCCGCCGGTGCACCGCTCAAGCCGGGGATCACGCGCGGCTTTGCCTATTCGGACTGCTGGGTGGACGATGCGCGGCTGGTGGTGCTGAACGCGCGCGACGCGGCGGATCGCGGGGCGACCGTACTTACCCGCACCGAAGTGCTGGCGATGGAGTGCCGCGACGGACTGTGGTCGATCGACACCAGCGCGGGCGCGTTCCGGGCGCGAGCTGTAGTCAATGCCGCCGGGCCCTCCGTGCTCGGCCTGCTCAAACGCGCGCACCAGCCCGCCGGCCACGCGATGCGGCTGGTGCGCGGATCGCACATCGTCGTGCGGCGCCTGTTCGACCACGCATTCGCCTATTTCTTCCAGTTGCCCGATGGCCGGATATTCTTTGCCATACCCTACGAATCCGACTTCACGCTGATCGGCACCACCGACCGCGATCACCACGGCGCGCTGGAACACGTGACCGCCAGCGCCGAGGAAATCGCCTATCTGTGCGAAGGCGCGAACCGCTATTTCCGCCAGCAGATCGCCCCCGCCGACGTGGTGTGGAGCTATGCCGGGGTCCGGCCGCTGCTTGACGACGGTTCCGGCAAGCCCGAGGCGGCAACGCGCGGCTACAGCTTCGAACTCGATGGCGGCGAACCGGGCAGCGCCCCGCTGCTGTCGGTGTTCGGCGGCAAGATCACCACGTACCGCCATCTTGCATCATCGGCGGTGGAACGGCTCAAACCGCTCGTGCCGGCGCTTTCTGGTGGCGACTGGACCGCGCAAGCGCCATTGCCCGGCGGGGATTTCGCACGCGACGGGATCGCGGCCTTAAAGCAAGGCTATGCCGCAGCCTACCCGTTCCTGACCCCCGACACGATCGACCGGATCTCGCGCGCCTACGGGACGCGGGCCAGCGCATGGCTGGGTCAGGCCCAGACGCTCGATGGCTTGGGTGAGGACTTCGGCCACGGACTGACCGGCGCGGAGGTCGATTATCTGGTTGCACAGGAATGGGCGCGTACGGCCGACGACATCCTGTGGCGCAGGACGAAGTTGGGCCTGCGGCTCGATACCGATCAGGTGGGCCGTTTGGCGCAATATCTGCTGGCACGCGGCTAGATTGCGCGCGGCGAGATCGCGCGCCGCTAGAGGGTGTTCTGGCTGGCCGCAAAACTGCGCAGGAACATCGCGGTAACCTGATCGGCATCGACCGCGAGGCGTGTTGGGTCCGACTGCTCCACCCCCCAGATGACGCGGTTCTGCCGCCCGGTGCACAGCGCCAGGACGAAGTTTGCCATGTGCTGCGGATCCTCGTCGAGCAGTTCGCCGCTGGCGATGTGGCGCACCAGAAAGCCGATGAGATTGCCCTCGGTCAGGCTGACTGCCCGCTCGTAGAAAATGCGGCCGACCACGGGAAAACGCCCGCTTTCGGCCACGACCATGCGCCAGGTGGCAAGGCCGTCGGGCGATTGGATCTTGCGCAGGAACGCCCGGCAGAACGCGACCAGCCCAAGCGTGAGGCCTTCGCTGGAACGCAGCAGGCCGGTCAGTTCGGTCTGGAACTCCCCCGTCGTGTCTTCCACGACGGCTGCGAACAGTTCTTCCTTGGAGCGAAAATAGCTCCACAGGGTCGCCTTGGAGCCGCCCAGCGTCGTTAGCAGCCCGGACATCGACGTGCCGGCGTAACCGTTCTTGAGGAATGATTCCCGCGCCGCGCGCAAGATCGCGTCGCGGCGGTCCTGCTTGCGCAGTTCGCGTCGCCCCGGCGCTGCCGCGACTGAAATGTCCTCTTCCATAAGTGTACTATAGAGTACGCATATCGCTTGACAAGACGCTGATGAGTCGCCACCTAAACAACTGTACCACTCAGTACGGTTTTGTAAAATGCGCGCGAGCTTCCTGCGAACAGTTTCCGCCCTGCTGCCACCGGCCCTCGCGTTGGCGGGATGTGCGGCCGTCCCCAATCTGGGTCCTGCTCCGCAAGGCGCGTCGCCGACTGCCTATGCCGCTGATCGGGCATTGGCGGGGGCAGAATCCGGCGCCTGGCCAGCCGCCAAATGGTGGACCGGCTATGACGATCCCCAGCTTTCCGCGCTCATCGAGGAAGCGCTTGCCCAATCGCCCGATGTTGCCGCCGCAGCAGCGCGCGTGCGCCGGGCCCAGGCCATCGCCCAGCAGGCGGGCGCGGCACGGCTGCCGTCGGTGGGTGCCAGCGCCAGCGTCTCCGGCATCAAGCAAAGCTATAACAACGGCATCCCCGCCACGTTCATCCCCAAGGGCGTGAACGACAGCGAACAGGTCGCCGCCAATTTCAGCTTCGACCTGGACCTGTGGGGCAAGAACCGCGCGGCCTTTGCCGCCGCACGCTCTGACGCGGAGGCAGCCCGCCTCGATTATGCGCAGGCCGCACTCATGCTGTCGACGACCGTGGCCGATGCTTATGCCGATCTCGCTCGCCTGTTCGCTGAACGCTCCGTCACCGCAGGCGTGATCGGGGTGCGGGAAAGCACCCGCAAGCTGGTGGCCGATCGCGTCGCCGCCGGCATCGACACCCAGGCCGAACTCAAGCAGGCAAGCTCCGCCGTGCCCGCCGGACGCGCCGAACTGGGCGCGCTCGACGAACAGATCGCGTTGACCCGCAATCGCATCGCCGCGCTGCTCGGCAAGGGCCCCGATCGCGGGCTGGCGATAACGCCGCCTGCGGTCAGCCTGTCCGTTCGCGGGCTGCCCGAGGACGTGACGACGGACCTGATCGGGCGGCGGCCTGACATTGCAGCGGCACGCTCCCGGGTGGAGGGCGAGGCCAGCCGCATCAAGCAAGCGCGAGCCGCGTTCTATCCCGCGATCAACCTGACCGCGATGATCGGTTTCCAGTCGCTGGGGATCGGCCAGCTGTTCGACAGCGGCTCCACGTTCGGCAGCGCCGGCCCCGCGATCAGCCTGCCGATCTTTCGCGGCGGCGCGCTGCAGGGCCAGTATCGCGGCGCGCGCGCCGGGTATGACGAGGCAGTGGCGAACTACGACCGCACCGTGGCCGATGCCTATCGCCGCGTTGCCGATGCCGTGGCCAGCCGCCGCTCGCTCGACGAGCAGCTGACGCAGGCGACGCTGGCGCTCAACGATGCGCAGGCGGCGCACGATGTGGCCCGGCTGCGGTTCCAGGGCGGGCTGTCGACCTTCCTCGACGTGCTGACGGCGCAGGAGCGCGCGTTGCAGGCGCAGCGCATCGTCGCCGATCTGAAATCCCGTGCGTTCACCATCGACGTGGCGCTGGTGCGTGCGCTGGGCGGCGGGTTCGCCGCTGCGGACGCGCAGGCGCTGCAAACAGGCCCGACAACAGGCCCCTCAACAGACCGGGGCGCAGCCAGCGCCAGCAAGGACATCCCCCATGGCTGACGCCGATCCCAACGAACGCCTCCGCGCCGAAGCCGACGCGCTCACGCCGTCCGTGCAGGCTCAGGGCGAACCATCGGCCTCACCGATGCGTGATCGGCGCCGCAAGCTGCTAACAGTGATCGGCCTGGTCGTGCTGGTTGCAGGGGTGATCTATGCCGGTTGGTATTTCCTGGTCGGCAGCCAGTCGGTTTCCACCGACAACGCCTATGTCGGCGCCGATATCGCGCAGATCACGCCGATGGTGCCGGGACAGGTCACCGCCCTGCCCGCACACGACACCCAGACGGTGAAGACCGGCGACGTGCTGGTGCGGCTGGACGACAGCGACGCGCGGATCGCGCTCGCCCAAGCCGAAGCCGACGTGGCCAAGGCGCGGCGCCAGTTCGGCCAGACCGCTGCCACCAGCGCCGCGCTGTCCGCGCAAGTGCAGGCGCGCGGCGCCGACATCGCCAGCGCGCAGGCGCAGCTTGGTGCGGCGCAGGCTGCCTACGACAAGGCGCGCGTCGACCTGGCGCGCCGCCAGAAGCTTGCGCCCGCCGGTGCGGTTTCGGGCGACGAACTGACCTCGGCCACCGCCGCCTATGCCGCCGCGCAGGCCAACCTGGTTCAGGCGCGCGCGATGATCTCGCAAGCCAGCGCCACGCGCGGCGCGGCAGCCGGCACGCTGGCCGCCAACAATGCGCTGATTTCCGGCACCACCGTGGCATCCAGCCCCGACGTTCTGGCCGCCGAAGCACGCCTGCAACAGGCGCGGCTCGACCTTGATCGCACGGTGATCCGCGCACCGATCGACGGGGTCATCGCCGGCCGCTCGGTCGCGCTCGGACAGCGGCTGGCGCCGGGCACGGTCATCATGCGCGTGGTGCCGGTGGCGCAGGCGTACGTCGATGCCAACTTCAAGGAAGCGCAGTTGCGCAAGGTCCAGATCGGCCAGCCAGTGACGCTGACCTCGGATCTTTACGGCAGCAGCGTGGTGTTCCACGGCCGCGTCACCGGCTTTTCGGGCGGGACCGGCGCCGCGTTCGCGCTGATCCCGGCGCAGAACGCGACCGGCAACTGGATCAAGGTGGTCCAGCGTCTGCCGGTGCGCGTGGCGCTCGATCCGCAGGAAGTCGCTCGGCATCCGCTGCGGGTGGGGCTGTCGATGGACGCCGAAATCGACATCTCTGGCAAGTAGGCGCGCTGCCATGTCTGCCACTGCGCCTGCTGCCAAGTCCTCTGCCAAGTCCACTGTCGAGTCCGCGGCCAAGTCCGCCGGGACACACCACGACGCACCGCTGCGCGGCACCGCGCTGTTGATCGCCGGGTTCACGCTCGCGCTCGCCAATTTCATGGTCGTGCTCGACACCACGATCGCCAACGTATCGGTGGCGCACATCGCCGGTTCGCTGGCGATTTCGGCGTCGCAGGGCACGTGGGTGATCACGTCCTACGCCGTGGCCGAGGCGATCTGCGTGCCGCTGACGGGGTGGCTGGCCGGACGGTTCGGATCGGTCAAGACCTTTGCCGTGGGCATGGCCGGCTTCGGGATATTCTCGCTGCTGTGCGGTGCATCGACCACGCTGACCATGCTGGTGGTGTGCCGGATCGGCCAGGGCCTGTGTGGCGGGCCGCTGATGCCGCTGAGCCAGACGCTGATGCTGCGCATCTTCCCGCCCGAACGGCGCGGGCAGGCGATGGGCATCTGGGCGATGACCACTGTGGTTGCGCCGATTCTCGGCCCGATCCTGGGCGGCACGCTGAGCGACAACTGGTCGTGGCACTGGGTGTTCTTCATCAACGTGCCGGTCGCGGCGCTGTGTGCGTTCGGTGCGTGGCGCGCACTGGGCTCGCGCGAGACACCGACCGAGCGCGTGCGCATCGACCGCGTCGGACTGGCGCTGATGGTGGTGTGGATCGGCGCGCTGCAGATATTGCTGGATCTGGGGCGCGAGCGCGACTGGTTTTCCGACGGCCTGATCGTCTCGCTCGGCCTGATCGCGCTGGTCGGGTTCGTGGTGTTCCTGGTGTGGGAACTGACCGAGGACCAGCCGATCGTCGATCTGCGCGTGTTTCGCCACCGCGGCTTTGCCGCCAGCGTGGCCAGCATGGCGTTCGCGTTCGGCACGTTCTTCGCCACCATCGTGATCGTGCCGCAGTGGCTGCAGCTGGCCCTGGGCTACACCGCCACGGATGCCGGATATGTTACCGCTTTCACCGGGGTGGCCGCACTGGCATTGTCGCCGATCGTCGGCAAGCTGTCCAACACGGCCGATGCGAGATTGCTGACATTCTTCGGCATCGTCTGGTTCGGCGCAACGTCGTTGCTGCGGGTTCAGTGGACCAGCGGCGCGGATTTCTGGACGCTGGCGATGCCGCAGATCGTGCAGGGCATCGGCATGCCGTTCTTCTTCATCCCGATTTCGATCATCGCGCTGGGCGCGGTCGATCCCAGGGAAACCGCCTCTGCCGCAGGCGTCATGGGTTTCTTGCGGACCATGTCGGCCGCCATCGGCACCTCGCTGTCGATATCGCTGTGGGACGACGGCACCGTGGCCGCGCGCAGCGAGATCGTGTCACGGCTCAACGCCGGACCGACCAGCGATTCGCTGCAGCAATCGGGATTCTCGCTGGACCAGGCACGCGCGGCGATCGAGCGGATCGTGCAGCAGGAAAGCATGACGCTGGCCAGCGATCATCTGTTCCTGGCGTCCTCGCTCATATTCCTGGTGGCGGCGGGATTGATCTGGATTGCGCCGCGTCCGAAGCAGATGGCAGGCAGCGTCCCGGCGCACTGATACGTATCATTGGCGCTCACGAACTGGCGCTGAAGTGGGGCCGCCCGCCGAAGCGAACGACCCCACCCCTTGTGCGACCCAAGGGCTGCGCCTCGTTGGGCGGAAAGAGATTTGACTTTCTGCCCCCCGGCTCCAGGCTGCGCTGCGCACGCTACCTGGCCAAGTCAGCATTTCGATCCGCCCGTGATCCTATAAGGGAAAATAGGTCGCGATACTTGTAAACGATTGTAAAAAGGCGTCACGCGCGGATAGCGCTTCGGCGATCCTTGCCTAGAGCAGACGAAGGCTGTGAAAGGGTACTTCATGCGCATCGCGATCGCCGACGATGACGATACGATGATCGAGTTCGTGTCGCAGGTGTTGACCAGCGGCGGCCACACATGCGTGCCGTTCCGCCGTAGCCGCGACGTGCCGGTCGCACTTGCCCGCGACACGTTCGACTTGCTGATCCTGGACTGGAACATGCCGGGAATGACCGGCATGGAAATTGTCGAATGGGCGCATGCCAATGTTTCGCCCTGCCCCCCGGTGATCATGCTGACCAGCCGATCGGACAAGGACGACATCGCCGCCGCGCTCAACGCCGGGGCCGACGATTTCATCGTCAAGCCCGAGTCCGCCGTGGTGATCGTCGCGCGGGTCGAGGCGGTGCTGCGCCGCGCCGGCGCGCAGGCGACCGAACATCGCGTCGAGCAGTTCGGCCCTTATGCGTTCGACCGGTTGGCGGAAACGGTGACGGTCAACGGCGATCCGGTGCTGCTGACCTCGAAGGAATTCGCGCTGGCGCGGGTGTTCTTCACCAACCAGCATCGCCCGCTGTCGCGCCCCTACCTGATGGAAGCAGTGTGGAAATCGGTGGCGGAACTGTCCACCCGCACGCTCGACATGCATGTGTCGCGCATTCGCGCCAAGCTCCAGCTTTGCGCCGACAATGGCTATAGCCTGCAGACCGTGTTCGGCTATGGTTACCGCCTGGAGGCATTCTGATGCGATTGCGCCTATCGCTCCCGATCGGAACGGTTCTGGCCGGCCTGGCCCTGCTGTACCCGGCTTCCGCCCAGGCAGGCGTCGCGCCCCTGCGTACCGCCGCCGTGCAGCGGAGCGGCGACGAGACCTTGCGCTATGTCATGGCACGCGGTGACAACCTTTACACGCTGGCCCAGCGGTATTTCCTGAAACCCGGCGATTTCGCGGTGGTGCAGCGCATCAACCACGTCCGCAACGTCCATGCGGTTCCGGTCGGCACCTCGCTGGTGATTCCGCTGGCGATCCTGCGCGGCGAGCCGCTGACGGCGACGATCGTCGCGTTGCGCGGCGATGTGCTGGTGATGCAGGATGGCGCGCGGCGCGAGGTGCGCCAGGGAACGACCATCGGCACCGGTGGCACGATCGAAACGGGCACGACCGGCTTCGTCACCGTGGAACTGCCCAACGGTTCGCGTACGTCGCTGCCCACGCGCAGCCGCCTCGCCATCCGCGCCTTGCGCCGGATCCTGCTGACCGACGGGATCGACTACGATTTCGAGGTGTCCGCCGGCAAGGCAGAGACCGAAGCCACGCACATCGCGCCGGGCAAGGGCCTGTTTCGCATCCGCACGCCGCGTGCGGTTTCGGCAGTGCGCGGCACCCGCTTTCGCGTCGGTTACGACGACGATCAATCGGCGACGGAGGTGCTCGACGGCACCGTGGCAGCCGGCGCGGGCAACGATCTGACCGCCAGCATTCCCAAGGGCTTCGGCGCCACGATCAGCCGCACCGGAACGCTCGCCAAGGAACAGCTCCTCCCCGCGCCCGACCTCATCGCGCCGGGCAAAGTCCAGGTCGATCCGCTGGTCACGCTGGCGTTCGCGCCGGTTGGGCAAGCCAAAGCCTATCACGTCCAGATCGCCGCCGACGCCGGTTTTGTCGAAGTGCTGGCGGAAACCACCGCCAACGGGCCGCTCGCCAGCTTTGCCGATATCGCCAACGGCAACTGGTATGTCCGCGCTTCGGCGATCGCGCAGTCGGGCCTTGAGGGTCTGCCGCAGACGTATGCCCTGCGCCGCGCGCTGACCGGGCTGAGCGCATCGGCCGAGGGCGATCCTTCGGCGATGCGGTTCAAGTGGTCGGGCGCCGGAGACGGGCGCCGGATCTATCGCTTTCAGCTGGCGCGCGGCAGCGAAACCGCGCTGCCGACGTTCGACGAACCCGGCCTGGGCCCCGAGGGCCTGGTGCTGCACGACCTTGCGCCGGGTACGTATTTCTGGCGGGTCGGCGTGCGGCGGTTCGCGGGCGACGGCATGACCGAAAACTGGCTGCCGTTCGAAAAGCTGATCGTCGCAGCGCCGGAGAAGTAGAGCCTGATGCTCTATCGCCGGCTGGTTTTCGAATGGGTGGTGGTGACGATCGCGGCCAGCGCGGCGGTTGCGATGTGCGCCAGCGGCGGCTGGACCCGCGCGCTCGACAACCGGCTGGTCGATGGCGTGATGCACCGGATGGCCGCGCCACCGGACGAGCGCATCCTGATCGCCGAAATCGACAACGACAGCTTGCGCCGGATCGGTCGCTGGCCGTGGCCGCGCAGCGAACACGCGCGCATGCTGGCGGCAATCGCGCCGGCGGTGCCCAAGGCGATCGGCTACGACGTGCTGTTCTTCGAGCCCGGGCCCGATGACGCGGCATTGGCGGCCGAGATCGCACGGCTGGGCACCGTGGTCGTGCCGGGACTGGTGGAAGACGGCGGCGGCAGTGTGCCGAATGCCGTGATGTCCGCGCCCAGCGCCGTGGTGGCTGGCGCCGCGGCGGCGATCGGGGTGGCGGAAGTGGTGAAAGATCCCGACGGTTCGGTGCGTCGCGCCGAAACCGGGGTGCAACTGGGCGGGAAGCGCTTTCCCCAGCTGGTCAGCCTGATCGCGCAGCGCGTAAGCGCCCGGCCGCTACCCGACCCCGCAAAAGGCCCGTTCCTGTATCCTTACGCCGGGCACAATGCGTTCCGGCATGTGCCGTTCGCCAGCCTGGCGTCGGGCGAGGTGCCGACGGCGCTGCTGCGCGACCGGATAGTTCTGGTCGGCGCCACGGCCGAAGGGCTGGGCGATATCTACGCCGTGCCGGCCGCAGCGGGCAGCCTGATGCCGGGGATCGAGATCCAGGCCAACGTGCTCAACGCCTTGCTGTCGGGGCAACTGGTCTATCCGGTGTCGCCCCGGATTGCCCTGTTGCTGCAGCTGGTGCCGGTCTGGCTGGTGATGCTGGCGTTCCTGCGCCTGCGGCCCGATGCCAACCTGAAGCTGGCGCTGGGGACCATGGCCGGCTGGCTGGCGTTATCCGTGGCGCTGGTGCCGCTGGGCCATGTGTGGATGGCGCCGGGTGCGGCATTGCTCGGGCTGGCGCTGGCCTATTCGCTATGGGCGTGGCGCCGGCTGGCGGCGATCAGCGGCTTCGTCTCGCGTGAGGCGGCGGCGCTGCAGGCCGATCCTGCCCTCGCCTCGCCGTTCCCGCTGCGCGCACCGCGCGGCGATCCGCTGACGGTGGAAGCCAACCAGTTGCATGACATCATCGACCAGCTCGGCACGATGCGCCGGTTCGTCGCCGAAGTGGTCGAGCGCCTGCCCGACGCGACGTGCGTTGCCGATGCTGGCGATGTCGTGATCATGGCCAACCACGCTGCGGAAGTGCTGTTCGGCGGACCGGTGACCGGGCAAACAATCGCCGCGTTTCTCGATTCCGTCGCCGCCGGGGCTCCGATCGAAGACGGCCAGATGCGGCGGGCGGACGGCCAGGTGCTGGTGATGAGTTTCGCGCCGCTGGCTCAGGGCGGGCGCATCCTGCGGCTGGCGGACGTGACCGACCTGCAGCGCGCCGCAGAGGAGCGCGAGGAAATGCTGCAGTTCCTCAGTCACGATCTGCGCGCGCCCAATGCCGCGATCCTCACCCTGCTGGAAAGCCAGGCCTTTGCCGATGGCGGCAACGGACCGCCCGAACCGGTGGCTGGCTCCCTGCCCCAACGGATTCGCACGCATGCGCGGCACGCGCTGGGTCTGGCCGACGATTTCGTGCAGCTGGCCCGGGCCCGCCGACGCCAGATCGACAGCGAACCGGTGGAACTGTGCGACGTCGCCCGCGAAGCCGCCGACATGGTCTGGCCCAAGGCGGTCGCGCACGGCGTGACGGTGCGCGAAAAGGCGCCAAGCGAGGACGTCCGGGTCACCGGCGAAGTCTGGGTCATGGGTGAAGTCTGGGTCATGGGCGACCGGGCAATGCTGCTGCGCGCAACGATCAACCTGATGGACAACGCGGTCAAGTTTGCACCCGCCGGCGCCGCGATCGACTTTATGGTCACCGTCCATGACGATGTCGGCGCGCTCGAGGTTTCAGGGCCCGGCCCGGCCATGCCCGATGGGCGCGCCAAGGATCCGTTTTCCCCGTTCGGCGAAGGCCGCAACGTGCAAGGCAGCGACAGCATCGGCCTGGGCCTGGCGTTCGTGCAGGCCACGGCCGCGCGCCACGGCGGCACGGCCACTTATCGCTACGACACAGGGTACGGCGCCACGTTCGGCTTCAACGTGCCGCTGGCGCTGGCGGAGGAATGAATTCTCTGTCGAGGGCTGCTCAATCCACGCCCGAACGCTGGCTGGTCCCGGTGCGGCCTTGCACCAGCGCCGCGACCGCCTGGTTCGCCAGTGCCGGCAGGCTTTGCGACAGCTGGCCATGGCAGTGTGATTCCTCCGCCCAGCTGCGGCTCGTGGCAGCGGCATCGGCGCCGGAATAATAAACCAGCGCCAGCCGGTAGGTCGTGTCGTGGCAAGACTGCAGCAGCTTCTGCTTCTTGGCTGTCGAAAGATCCGCGCCGCCGATGACAGAAATGCCACTGGACGCAGGACGCGCAGTGATCGCGATCTCGATGTAGTCGGCGGCCTCGGCCACGGTCGTGATGCCGTTGCGCCCCAATGCCGCGACGACGGCGGCCTGCGCCTCGGCCTGTGACGCCCCGGCGGTTCCACCGTCACCGTCATGCGGCACTTGCAGGATTGCGACGCTGCCGGCCCCGCCCGGTGCGGATCCGACCGCGCCGAAACGGGTCTCGATCGGCCCGGAACAGGCCGCCAGCGACCCGATCGCCGCAACCAGAAAAGTGCGTTCCAAAACCTTCGCGATCATGTCGCTGCCTCATGCGCCGGGATGTATGGCTTGCGCTGCACCCGCAAGCCGGACGGGTCAACGATAGACCATGTGGATATGTAAAAGCATGTAAATCATCGCCCCGCACGCCCCCCATGCAATGGACACGATGTACCTGCGGCCCTAGCGACCCTGCAAGGATTTCGGGGGGCACCATGGCGCAAGAACTAGCTGGATTGGTGCGAGATTCCGGTCAGTCCTCATTGATCGACGCCGATGGTGCGGCCGGCGCGTTGCGGATCGGCAACCGGCGTGCTGCCATCGCCTCGGGCTTTGCTGTCAGCTTGCCCTATATGCTGGCCATCGCCATTGCCTGGACCGCGGTCGCGGCAGGTTGGCTCGGACCGTTTACCGCGATCGGCCTGGGCATGGTCCTGCTGGTGGGCGCGGTGGAGTGTCATTCCGGCGTCGATCGCTACGTCCTCCCTTGGATCAGGGCCACGCTGCTCGGACCCTCCCGCACGCAATTGCAGCAATGGCTCGAACAGGTGATGGAGCCCGGTGCGCTCATCCATGCGTGGATTGATGCCAATCTCGGCGGCGCCGGGCTGGACAGTCACGGATTGCTGGTCGTGAGCAACAACGGCCGGTTCAGGCCCGAGCCGATCCCGTTCGCTTCGATCACCCAGATCCAGCATCTGACGTGGACCTCGCCGGTGATGCTGGCACTGGACTACCGGGGGCTGGAAGGCCGTGACCGCCGCCTTTACGTGCCGTTCGCCAGTGCAGAAGCGTCGCAACAATGGAATGACGAACTGCGCCGGCACTTGCGCCTCGACTGACTATCGCGGGGTCGCATCGGGCATCGCCGGCTCTGAAATTGCCACCCGCCGCGCCGTGACGATGTGGACCGGCCGTTCGATCATCTGGCCTTTCATCACGCCCGCCCCTTGGGTGGCCGACAGCGGCACGTCGTAGATCTTGCGCACCACGTCCATGCCGCCGACCACATGGCCGAACGCGGCATACCCGGCCACCGCCTCGGCATCGGTGGCCTTGGGATCGGCATCGAGGCTGGCAAGATCGGACAGCAGGATCGAAAAATCACCGGTGGCGGTGCCCGGCGCATTGCGCGCCATCGACAGCGCGCCGGCGGTGTGGAGAATGCCGGTGGCGCTGGTCGGCTCGTGCGCGATCGGCTTGAGCACGCGCTTGGGATCGCCGCGCACCCCGGCCTGGATGAGGCCGTTGGGCGGCGTCCCCCACGGCAACCGCATGACGCGGTAGAACACGATGCCGTCGAACCGCCTTTGATCGACATAGCGCACGAAATTCGTGGCGGTGACGGGCGCATGCTTGACGTCGAGATCGACGGTGATCGTGCCCAGTTCGGTGGCGAGCGCCACGCGCACCACATCCGGCAAAGAAGCAGGTGCCGCTACCCGCGCATGTTTGACCGGCGCAGCGGCGACAAGCGCGAGCAGGAACGGCGCGGCGGCCAGGGCGAATCGGGATGACATCGCGGCATGATGCAGCAGCAGCACCGGCTTGCGCCAGTGGTGTTGGCCGAAAGCCAAGTCTTAAGTCGGCGCGACCGGTCCCTTGACCCGCCGCACCGCGCGATAGGCCAGCGATTTGGCGAGGTTGCGCGCGGGATAGGCAGCGGGCCGGCGCGGCGCGATTCCGATCTGGCGCAACACATGGTTGAACGCGCGCGCATCGGCTTCCGCCACGCTCCACTCCGATCGCCACGTCACCGACAGCGAGATCGACACCTCGGGCCCGTTCTGCACCCAGTGCGGCGCCTTGACCGGAACGTAGATCGCCTCGCCGGGGTGGATTTCTACCGGCTGGCCGCGTGCGCCGAATTCATCCTGCCACGGCAGGTTGCGATGGTGCCCGCCGAGGTGGAACGCCTCGTGCACCGTCGGGTCGATCAGTTCCTCGTCGTCGGCGGGAAAGACCGTCATCGTCTTGCTGCCACGGATCTGCAGCAGGATGTTGTGCTCTGGATCGAAATGGAACGGCGTCACCGACCCCGGCGACGTCACGAACACGAACCCTTCGCACCGCTCCATCGCACCGGTGCGGGGTTGAACGATGTCTTTCAGTTCATCGAGCAGCGCATGGAGCAGCCGGCCATAGGCCGGGTGCTGTTCGATCCGCTTGATCACCATCCACGATCCGTTGCGGTCGATCGTGCGGACCGTTTCGGCGATGCCCAGCGGCGAAACCGGTATGTCCTCGGGCGCGATGCCGATGGGCAACGCGCCGGGATTGTATTCGACGCACGCGGCGGGAAGGCTTGAGGCCAGCGCCTCCAGCGCATCGAGCCCCAGCAAAGGGTGATCGAGCATCGTGTGGGTCAGCCGCACGGCTTCGTTCGGATAGGCCTGGCCCATGGCGACAAGTGCCTGCGGCGTGAACATGTTTGCAGTCATCGACTCATCCATTTTCCGGAATCCCGGAGCGAAAACAGAGTATTGCCAGCCCTGCGCCCGTGATGGGTCCGTCAATTCGCGATCGATAGCCGATTCAGGTTAATGTCGGGTTTGCCCGTCCCGATCAGTTGGCGCCCATCTGGCTGAAATCGGTCAATGCCGCATCGCGCAGGCCGCGCCAGACATGCAGCGCCTGCACCGTTTCGGCAACGTCGTGGACCCGGACCAGTTGCACCCCGGCGTCGAACGCCTTGGCCGCGAGCAGCAGCGAACCGCCGAGCCGCTGCTGCGCGGGCGCTTCGTTGGACAGCGCGCCGATCATCCGCTTGCGGCTGGCGCCCACCAGCAAGGGCTGGCCCAGCGCGTGGAACAGCGCCAGCGCGTTGATGAGCGCGAGGTTCTCCGCGAGCGACTTGCCGAAACCGATGCCGGGATCGAGCACGATCCGGTCTTGCGCAACGCCTGCTGCTAAAGCGGCATCGCGCCGTTCGCGCAAACCGTCGAACACGTCGAGCACCACATCCTGATAGCGTCCATCGCCGTGGAGGTCGTCGCCATTGCCCGGCGCGTGCATCAGCACCACCGGCAAGCCGCTGCGTGCGACGATTTCGATGCTGCGCGGATCGTGGCGCAACGCCGAGACATCGTTGACGATGTGCGCGCCAGCCGCGATCGCCGCCTCGATCACGCTCGACCGGCGGCTGTCGATCGACACCGCCGCCCCGCCCGCCGCCAGCTTTTCGATCACCGGGGCAACGCGTTTCAGCTCATCGCCTTCCCACACCGCAGGCGCTCCGGGACGCGTGGATTCGCCGCCCACGTCGATGATCGCGGCGCCGGCTTCGAGCATCGCCGCAGCGTGGTTCAACGCCTCGGCCGGATCGTCGAGAAACTTGCCGCCGTCGGAAAAACTGTCGGGCGTCATGTTGAGGATGCCCATGACCTGCGGCTGGTCGAGCCGGACCGTGCGCGGGCCGCACTGCAGGGGCGGATGGCTGCGCCTGAGCGCGGCCCACTGTGCTTGCCCCTCGCCCGCAAGGTCGGTCGGCAGCCGGTCGAGCGCGCCGGGCATGTCCGGCGCCGAAACGCGGGCGCGCGAGACGATGCTGCCGTTCTCGCGCACGATCAAAGCAAAGCGGAACGCATAGACGAGCCCGCCCGCCAGGCGGATGGCCTCGCCGTCCTCACCCTGCGGGCTTTCGGCCAGCCCGATCGGGCGGATGTAAAGTGTCTGCGTCATGGTCACTTGCTTCCCCGCAAAGGCGGGGACCTCAGGCCACTGCAGAGGAACCGCCCAGCCGAATGAGGTCCCCGCCTACGCGGGCACTCAGTGCTAAATCAATCCTCGGTAGCCAGCAGGTACAGCTGGCGCAGCGCGTCAATCGGCTTCACCTCGCCCTCGTGCTCGACGTGCCAGAACGTCCAGCCGTTGCACGACGGTGCCCCCTGCAGCTTCGCGCCCAGCGAGTGGATCGAGCCGGTGTCCGCGCCCGACAGCAGCGAGCCGTCGGCGCGCACATGGGCGATGTGCTTGCGCTTGCGGTCGAACAGCGTGGCACCCGGGGTGAGCCAGCCGGTCTCGACCAGCTGGCCGAACGCCACCTTGGGCGCCGAACGCGCGCTCTGCATCGTGGTCAGCGCGCTTTCGTCGAGCGGCAGGGCGTGGGCGATGCGTTCCTCGGCCACTTCGATATAGGCCGCCTCGCGCTCGCAGCCGATCCAGTGGCGCCCCAGCCGCCGCGCGACCGCGCCGGTCGTGCCGGTGCCGAAAAACGGGTCGAGCACCACATCGCCCTTGTGCGTGGTCGCCAGCATCACGCGATAGAGCAGCGCCTCGGGCTTTTGCGTGGGGTGCGCCTTGGTGCCGTTGCGCTTGATCCGTTCGGGACCGCCACACACCGGGATCACCCAGTCAGACCGCATCTGCAATTCGTCGTTGAGCGTCTTCATCGTGCGGTAGTTGAAGGTGTACTTCGCCTTTTCGCCCATCGAGGCCCAGATCATCGTCTCGTGCGCGTTGGTGAAGCGCGTGCCCTTGAAATTGGGCATCGGGTTGGCCTTGCGCCAGACGATGTCGTTGAGGATCCAGAAGCCCATGTCCTGCATCATCGCGCCGACGCGGAAGATGTTGTGATAGCTGCCGATCACCCACAGCGAGCCCTGCGGTTTCAGCACCCGGCGGGCTTCGGTCAGCCATTCGCGGGTGAACTTGTCGTACGCGGCAAAGCTGTCGAACTGGTCCCAGGCATCTGTCACCGCATCGACATGGCTGCCGTCGGGCCGCCTGAGATCGCCGCCGAGCTGCAGGTTGTAAGGCGGATCGGCAAAGATCATGTCGATCGACGCTGCGGGAAGCCCGCGCATCGCCTCAATGCAATCGCCGCGCAGGATGCGGTCGAGCGGCAGCGCCGCGATGCTGACCGATGCCGTGGCCGACGCGCCCCGCGCGCGCGCCTTCACCTTGTCCAACGTAGCCGCCATCCCGAATAAGCCCCCTTCTCGAAGCCTAAGGGTGAGTCCATGAGCGCGCCACGTCAAGCGGCGACTCGCCGGAATCCTTGGGCTACAGTGGTTAAGAAAAGGTAAACTTGGTTGGAACGGAGCGTGACCGACACACCATGTTGAGTCCCCACCGGCCAGGTTGACTCATCATCTGGTGGTGTGTCCGATCGGACTCGCTAACCATATTTATTTTCCGGCGATCACCCGGACAGGCCCGGATCGATGCCGGTGAGGTCGATCGACAAGTCCCACAGTCGCCGCGCCGCGATCGGGTCGGTCGCGCGGGGTTTGCGTTTGGCCGGACCCGATGGCCCGCGAAAGTCGGCGAGGCCTTGCGGGCCGTGATACCCGCCCGCGACCGCCTGCGGATCGGTCGCGGCCTGCAAAGTGGGCCATGCCGCGTGCGCCGGCGGATTGAGCAACGGCGTGGCGAGCGACGACAGCGTGCGCAGGATCGGCGGATAGTGGCGCGCCAGTTCGGTGAGCGAGACGCCGGGATGGCAGCCGATCGCCGACACCGGCGAGCCGCTGGTCTTCAGCCGCCGGTCGAGTTCGAACAGGAACAGCAGGTTTGCCAGCTTGCTGGCGGAATAGCGCTCGAACTTGCTGTAGCTGTTCAACGCATCGATATCGTTCCAGTCGATCGCGCCGCGCTTGTGCGCCACGCTGCCGGTCACGACGATCCGCGGACGGTCGCGCTTCGCCAGTTGCGGCAGCAGCAGCGCGGTGAGCGCGAACGTGCCGAGATGATTGACCCCGAACTGCAGCTCGCGCCCTTGCGCGGTGCGGGTCAGCGGCGGGACCATGACCCCGGCGTTGTTGACCAGCACGTCGATCGGCTCGTCCGCCAGCAACGCCGCCGCCGCGCGGACGCTGGCGATGTCGGCCTGGTCCAGCGGCACGAAGCGCAAGGCAGCGCCCGGCACTTCGGCCGCGATCCGCGCCATGGCCGCTTCGGCGCGATCCTTGTCACGGCAGGCCATGATCACGCGCGCGCCCCGCGCCGCCAGCACGCGGCTGGCTTCGAACCCGATCCCGGCATTGGCCCCGGTCACCAGGAAGGTTCGGCCTTGCTGGCCCGGCACGTCGGCAGCGGTGAACGGCATGGCGTTGTCTTCCCCAAAATTCAGAAATTCGCGTCAGAACATTTCAAGCTGCGCGACCGGAGCAAAGCTGCGGCGATGCAACGGACTCGGCCCGTGAAGACGCAAAGCAGCCAAGTGTTCGGGTGTACCGTAGCCCGCGTTGCGTTCCCAGCCATAGTGCGGATGCGCCAGCGCATGCGCGCGCATCAGCCGGTCGCGGTGTTCCTTGGCGATGATCGAGGCGGCCGAGATGCACGGCTCGATCGCATCGCCGCCGACGATCGGCCGGGCCGGCCAGCGCCATTCCGGGCGGCGGCCGTGCGGCGTCAGGTTGCCGTCGATCAGGACGATGTGCGGTTCCTCGTCGAGGTTTTCGCACAGCGCCGCCACGGCCAGCGTCATCGCCAGCATGGTCGCGCCGAAGATGTTGAGCCGGTCGACCTCGTCCGCCTCGACCACACCCACCGCCCAGCGGCAGCGACGCTTGATGCGATCCTCCAGCAGCGCGCGCCGATCGCGCGACAGCTTCTTGGAATCGTCGAGCCCCGCAGGCCGTGGTTTGCAAAGAATCACTGCGGCCGCCACCACCGGCCCGGCAAGCGGCCCGCGTCCGGCTTCGTCGACGCCGATGACCAGCCCGGTTACGGCGGACCCGGCGTCAGGGATGGGTGATGGACCGATGGCGGGCATGAAAAGACCGTTGCTGCTTGCCGCGCTATTGCCGGTTGCGGGGCTGCCCGCAAGGTGCAGTGGGTCAGCGTTTGCGCGCGACGCCCTAAAACGCCCGCTCCCAGCGCAGCGCCACGCCCTTGTCATCGGGCAGAGCGGCAAAATGGCCGGGCTGGCGGCGGTAGAACAGGCTGGTGCCGAGCGCGCCGCGCCACAACGCCGTGCGCCACGCCAGTTCGCCCACCATCTCGCGCCCGTGCGGCGCCAATGAAAGTGGGCGCAGGCCGTAGGTCGTGGCCAGCGTCGCGTAGTCGTACCCGGTCGGCAACTGCAGGTTGAGCCCGCCGCTTTCCACCCGCAGCGGTTGCGACAGGCGGAAGGCGAGGCGGTCGGCGGTGCCCAGCACGCCGACCTTCTCGACGTCGAGCGCCCACGACGAACTCAGCAGTTGCGATCCGCCCGCGACCGTGCCGGTGCGATCGGCGCGCGTCCAGCCGAACCGCGCGGCAGCGCCCAGCCGCCAGTCTGGTGCCAAATCCCAGCCCACGTTGGCATCGGCAAACAGCGTGCTGGCGCCGCCGCCGCCGAACGCATCGTGGAACCGCGCGCCCAGCACGGTGCGATCCTCGCGCAGCCAGCTCAGGCCCAGCACGGTATCGACCGCACCGAACCGGCGATCTGCGGCCAGACCCATCCGCGCGATCCGTTCGCGTTCGCGCGGGCGGGCAAGGCTGTCGGCAAAGGCGACCGGGCCGGTCAGCGCCGCGCCGTCTTCCGCGCTCACGGTCAGGCCCCAACGGCCCAACTGGTGGCGATAGGCGAACGCCGAACCGCTCGACCGCACGAACCCGAGATCGGAGGTCGGACCACTGGCGATCAGGAACGCCGGCTCGTGGTGCCCCTCCATCTGCGCGACCAGCCCATCGGCGCCCTGATGATAGGCAAAGCCGATGCGGCGTCCGGGGGCGAGGTCGCTGGTGATGCTGGCGGCCAGCACGCGCGCGCGGTCGGCATCGTCCTGCCCCAGCCGCAGTGGCGCGATCCAGGTGTGTCGCCCGCGCCCGTCGACGCTGAACGCCAGCGACATCGTGCGGTTGCCGACGGCCATCGTCCGCGTGCCGGTCGCCAGCGCGTTGGTCAGGCGCGGCTCGACTTGCGCGGCGCGCAGCGACCGCGCCAGATCGACGGCGTAAGCACGAGAGTATCCGTCGATGATCACCGCACCAAGGCTGGCGCCGGTCACCGCATCGCCCATCGCCGAACTGGTCACGCCGGTGGTGTCGCCCAGCGGCAGCGGCACCAGCGTGCCCGCCAGCGACGTGGTGCCCTGGGGCGCAAACGCACGCTGGATGTCGAGGATGCCCCTGCCATAGATCGGATCGGTGCCCACCGCGCCGGCATCGCGCGCCGTCCGCAACAGCAAGTCGACGATCTGCGCGCCGGTGAGATTGGGAAACGCCTGCGCCAGCAGCGCCACCGCGCCGGAAATCTGCGGCGCGGCAAAGCTGGTGCCGCTGACCACGGTGACGAACCGCTGCCCGCTGGCGTTGGTGGTGACCTTGAGCACGCCGTTCTCGTAAACGCAGCACAACTGCTGGCCCAACGCCGACAAGTACCACGTCGCCTCGGTGCCGGCGCGGTTGCTGAAGTCCGAAATCGTGCCGGTGTTGTCCACCGATCCGGCGATGATCACGTTGGTGCCACCCGCCATCTGGATCGAGGTGGGAAACGGATCGGGGTTGTTGGGGTCCTTGGCCGGATCGGTGGACTTGCCGTCGTTGCCGGCGGCCACCACCACCACCACCCCGGCAGCCGATGCGCGCGCGATCGCCGCAGCAAGGGTGCCATTGGCGTTCGATCCGCCAAGCGACAGGTTGATGACCCGGGCGCCCGCCGCAACCGCCTTGTCGACCCCCGCCGCGATCGCCGTGTCGCCGAACGTGCACCCGCTCTCGCCATTGGCGCCCGGGGTCGTGCACGTTCCCGGCGTATCGGCACGCAGGACCTGGATGGTGGCGTCGAACGCAATGCCCAGGATGCCGGTATTGTCGCGCGCAGCAGCCGCGGTCAGCGCCACTTGCGTGCCGTGGTCGTCCTGTTGCTGGATGCCGCGATTGGCCGCGACATCGGCCGATGCGGACGAGATGCGTCCGGCAAATTCCGGGTTGGTCATGTCGATCCCGCCGTCCACGATCGCGATCGTGACGCCTTTGCCGGTATAGCCTTGCGACCATCCGGCGATGGCGTTGTGATACACCGGACCGTCGGAGCGGTTGTATTCGCTGGTCTGGAAACTGCTGGTCGGCGTGGGGGTTGGCGTTGGAGCGGGCGTCGGTGTGGGTGTTGGCGTCGGTGCTGGTGTTGGCGTCGGTGCTGGTGTTGGCGTTGGTGTTGGGGTCGGAGTGGGGGCCGGCAGCGGCGCGGGGCTGGAAACGCCACCCCCGCTCCCACCGCACCCGGCCAAGAACGCGATCGACACGCATACCCCGGCAAAGCTCGTGGACCGGTAAAGCATCGGCTTGCGGCGAATGACCTTCCACATGCGATCGATCCCTTACCTGACCCGCGACTCGCCGGCATCCGACACCGTTGGGGTGATAGCCGTGTTGCCGCCAGCCCGACGCCATTATCCTGATTATCGTGACATAGGGTTCCTGATAATCGGTAAGCGGGCAATGACGAATAACACTTCTTGCATGATCGGATGAAATCGGATGGGATTCGACGCGGCGCGGGTGGATTGCTGGATCTTCGATCTCGACAACACGCTGTATCCCCCCTCCACGCGCCTGTTCGACCAGATCGACGTCAAGATGGGCGCCTACATCGCCGATCTGCTGGGCTGTGATCCGATCGAGGCGCGGCGCGTGCAGAAGCTCTACTTCCACGATCACGGCACGACGCTGTCGGGCCTGATGCACAACCACGATGTCGCGCCGCACGAATTCCTGTCGTTCGTCCACGATATCGATCTGGCACCGCTCGCAGCGGCACCGCGCCTCGCGCCGCTGCTCGACAAGCTGCCGGGCCGCCGAATCGTGTTCACCAATGGCGACGATGCTTATGCCGACCGGGTGCTCGCCGCGCTCGGGATTGCGCAGTGCTTCGACGCGATGTGGGACATCCACGCGATGCACTACCGCCCCAAGCCTGAGCCAAGTGCCTACACCGCCATGATCGCGGCGCTGGCGCTCGATCCGGCGCGCTGCGTGTTCGTGGAGGACATGGCGCGCAACCTCGCCCCCGCCAAAGCGCTGGGCATGCAGACGGTGTGGCTCGACCTCGCCACCGAATGGGGCGACCGGGCGATGGATGCCGATGCCATCGATCTGGTGATCGGCGATCTCAACCAATGGCTCGCATCGCTTGTCGAAAGCGACGCGCTCGGCTAGTCGCGGCCCGCCGCACGCCATCGGCCGAATTGGGGAGACTGCACGATGACCACCGAACTCGAAGCCGCGATTGAACGCGCGTGGGATGCCCGCGACAGCGTGACCCCGGGCAGCACCGATGTGCGCGAAGTGGTCGAACAAGTGCTGTACCTGCTCGACGGCGGCAAGTTGCGCGTGGCCGAGAAAGTCGACGGCGCGTGGACCGTCAACCAGTGGCTCAAGAAGGCCGTGCTGCTGTCGTTCCGCCTCAACGACAACGCCGTGGTCGAGCATGGCGCGGGCGGCGCGCCCGCGTTCGACAAGGTGCCGTCCAAGTTTGCCGGATGGGGCGAAAACCGCTTCCGTGATGCCGGTTTTCGCGTGGTGCCCGGCGCGGTGGCGCGGCGCGGCGCGCACATCGGCAAGGGCGTGGTCCTGATGCCCAGCTTCGTCAACATCGGCGCGTTCGTCGACGAAGGCACGATGGTCGATACCTGGGCCACCGTGGGCAGCTGCGCGCAGATCGGCAAGAACGTCCACATCTCGGGCGGTGCCGGGATCGGCGGCGTGCTTGAGCCGCTGCAGGCCGGCCCGGTGATCATCGAGGATGGCGCATTCATCGGCGCCCGGTCCGAAGTGGCCGAGGGCGTGATCGTGGGTCAGGGCGCGGTGCTGTCGATGGGCGTGTACCTTGGCGCCTCGACCAAGATCGTCGATCGCGCGACCGGTGAAGTCCACATGGGCCGCGTTCCGCCGTATGCCGTGGTCGTCCCCGGCGCGATGCCGGGCAAGCCGCTGCCTGACGGCACGCCGGGCCCGTCGCTGTATTGCGCCGTGATCGTCAAGACGGTCGACGCGCAGACCCGCAGCAAGACCGGCATCAACGAACTCCTGCGCGATTGATCGGCGCGGCGGCCGGCAAGGCTAAAACTTGCGCGCCGCCACGATCGCGCCACCGGTGCCGCGCTGGAGCAGCACGGCGGTGCGCAAGGCCGGATCGCGCGGATTGGTGAAGGCCAGCTGCAGCGGCTTGCCCGTCCAGCGGCCCGCTTCGTGCAGATCGGTGACGATGTTGCGATGGGGCAAGGTGCGGCCCGAATTCTCACCCGCGCGGATCGGCACGTCGCGGACGCGCGGATCGTAGGTCACCACCAGCACCTTGAGCGGTTGCGCGGTCTGACCCGCCCCGATCACCAGCGCACCGCCCTGCCGTTCGATCGAGGGTCCGGCGGCGACCGGCCCGGTCTCGCGGATGGCGGCGGCCAGCTGGGCGGCGTTGCTGCCGACGAGCGCGCGCTGGCCGTCGATCACCACTTGCGGTGTATAGACGCCGTTGCTGGCATGGCTGGCGGCATAATCGCGCTGGCGCTGGGTGAAATCGGGCTGGGCAAAACTGTCCTTCCAGCCGAGATAATCCCAGTACGTCACCGAAAAGCTAAGCGCGAGGATATCGGCCCGGCCGGCGATCGCGTTGACATTGGCATTCGCGGGCGGACACGACGAACAGCCCTGGCTCTGGAACAGTTCCACCACCACCGGCCGGTGTGCGCCATCGGCGGACACCACGCCCGGGCCAGCGCCCGGCGGCGCCGGATCGGCGCGGCTTGGCGAGCAGGCCTGCAGCAATACTGCCGGAAGAATGATGGCGGCGGTCAACTGCGGACGTGGCATGGCAGGTCTCCTGTCGCCCCCGATCGCGACGGACCTTAACACCGAAATCCTGATTCGACGCGCCTTCGTTGCAGGCGTAAACTGTGCGCCACGGAACGAACCTGAGGCCACTGCGTAGTTGATGGACCATCCCGGCCTCTGCCGGGTTCGCTGCAAGGAGCAACGCGACATGGAACGCCACGGCGATGAAGCCCACATCACCACGACCGAAGCACGCGGCGGATCGACGCCCCACATCGTGCGTTACGTGCTGGTGATCAGCCTTCTCCTGGCGATCGCGGCGATGACCATCGTGTGGGTCACCGGCGCGCTCACATCACCGCAGGCCGAGCACAACAGTGCCATTTCCGGGCAGGCGACGACCAGCGGCTAGCCGGGTGATGCAGGCGGTTCCTCAGTCCATCCCGCAGCTGCGCTCGGCTTACGACCTCGACCGGTTCGTTGCCGCGCAAGCCGAAACGTTCGACCACGCGCTGGCAGAGCTGCGACAGGGTGCCAAGCGCAGCCACTGGATGTGGTTCGCGTTCCCGCAGATCGCCGGACTGGGCAGCAGCGCCATGGCGCAGCGGTTTGCCATCGCCGATCTGGGCGAAGCGCAAGCGTATCTAGCCCATCCGGTGCTGGGCGCACGGTACGACGAGGCCTGCGCCGCGCTGGCCAAATGGGTCGGGCTGCTCACGGCCGCGGAAATCCTCGGCCCGGTCGATGCGATGAAGCTGTCGAGTTCGCTCACCCTGTTCGAACATGCGGCGAGCGAAAGCAGAAGCGTGCGCTACGCCGAACTGCTCGCCGGGTTTTTCGGCGGTCTGCGCGATGAGCGCACGCGCGACATTCTGCGAGCGGATCAGTCGATCTGATCGGGTCACGGTTCTGTACGTGCTGGCGGAACGTTCCGCCGACCAGTGCGCTGTCGATTCATCAACACTGCAAGGAGAGGCTGCGACATGACCAAGACCTTGAGCGACGTGGCGGAAGCGATGCGCGACATCGATTTCTGCACGCTGGTGAGCCACACGGCCGATGGATCGATCGGCGGGCGCCCCATGAGCAACAACCGCAATGTCGATTTCGACGGGGAAAGCCGGTTCTTCACGTATGAAGACCGGCAGATGATCCGCGATATCGAAACCGATCCCAACGTCGGCGTGTCCTATGTCGGCAAGGCCGGCTTGCTGGGCATCGTCGGCAAGCCGGGCATGTTCATCCATGTCGAGGGCGTGGCATCGCTGGTGCGCGACGCATCGCGCTTTGCCGAGTTCTGGGACAAGACCCTCGACCGCTGGTTCCCGCAAGGGCCCGGAACGCCGGGCACGATCATGATCGAAGTCAACGCGCGCCGCGTGCATTACTGGGATGGTGAGGAAGAAGGCGAAGTCTCGCTCGATCCCGCCGCCAATCCGGCCTGAACCAGCGCATCGCCCCCGTAAGCCTTGGGCGGGCGCCGCACCGTGCGAAGCGCCCGCCCTGTTCAGTGCGCGCCGTCTAGCGGTTCAACCCTCGGCCTCGCGAACGAACGAGGCTTCTCCGCCGAGCCGCGCTGCGAGCCGCCCCAGAATGCTCAGCACCACCACAGCCAGAACCGTGGCGATGATCGCGTAGCTGTATAGCCCCGCCAGATCATCGCCCAGCCCCAACCTGGCGAGCGTGGCCTTGATCGCCTCGTTCCACGCCAGCGCCGCGACCAGCCCGAGCGAGGCTGACGCCAGCGCGATCATCGTCTGCACCATTGCCTTGGGATTGCTCATTTCTAACTGACCCTCCACGTCATTGTTGACCGGGTGTTTGTTGACACAACCGGCGCGCGTCTGGAAGGACACCTGTCGGATTCGGTCGAAAATTGGCCTGGATCGATACGGCCGGCGCGTTTGCCCGGCCTGCCTGGAGCCGGATCATGAATCCCAAGCATTGGCGCACGATCCTTCGCTGGGTTCTGGCGGTGTTCTATTTCGCCGCCGGGTATTTTCACCTGACCGCGCCGCACATCTTCCTCAAGATCATGCCGGGATGGGTGCCGTTCCCCGACGCGGTCGTGATGTGGACGGGCATTGCCGAACTGCTCGGCGCGGTGGGGCTGGCGCAGGGGTTTTCGCAGCGTCTGCGCGCCGCCGCCGCCGTGGGGCTGGCGCTGTACGCCGTCTGCGTGTTCCCCGCCAATATCAACCACTTCATCATGGACATGGCGCGCCCCGACCACGGCATGGGCCTGGGCTATCACGTGCCGCGGATGTTTGCCCAACCGCTGATCGTCTGGCTGGCACTGTGGACCGGCCAGGTGATCGACTGGCCGATGCGCCGCGCCGTTCGCTTGCGCTGACCACACCCGTCGATGCTGCTGTCCGATCCGTTCACGCTGGCTGTTTGCGTGCTGGCGGTCATCGTCGTGGGAATGGCCAAAGGCGGATTCTCCGGCCTTGGCGCGCTGGCGACGCCTCTGGTCGCGCTCGCCCTGCCGCCGACCACGGCGGCCGCGGTGCTGCTGCCGATCCTGATCGTGCAGGACGTGGTCAGCGTCTGGTCGTTCCGCCATTCGTGGGACCGCTGGATCGTCGCGTGGATGCTGCCCGGCGCGGCGGTCGGCGTGTTCATCGGCTGGAGCTTTGCCGCCAGCGTCGACGAGAAATCGCTGATGGCCGCGCTCGGCGCGATCACGCTCGGCTTCGGCCTTTATCGCCTGTGGGTCGAACGCGGCGGCCGGATCGTGGCCGCGTCGAACTCGCCCGGATGGGTCGGCGCGCTGTTCGGCATGGCGACCGGATTCACCAGCCAGCTGGCCCACGCCGGTGGACCGCCGTTCCAGATGTGGGTCACCCCGCGACGGTTGCCGCACCTGACGTATGCAGGGACCAACGCCATCCTGTTCGCCGCGATCAATTGGCTGAAGCTGCCGAGCTATCTTGCGCTGGGCGTGATGACCCGCGAGGTTCTGGTCGCGGCGGCCATGCTGCTGCCGCTGGCGATTGCCAGCACGCTGCTGTCGGTACGCATCATCCGTCGGCTCGATCCCGCGCGGTTCTACGTGATCATCTATGGCTTGATGGTGCTGCTGGGGGGCAAGCTGGTATGGGACGCTGTCGCCTGAAGTGGCTGCAGCGTTACGCGGCCGTCAGACTTCGCCGGATATGCGCTGGCGGCGGATTTCTGCATCGCGCAGTTCGGTCTCGCGGCGCGCTTCGCGCACTTCGTCGGCGATGATGCGGTGGGCTTCGACCCTGCGGACCCGGTCTGCCATCTGGCGCCAGGCCGCTTCGGAGCGAAGCGCCCGGTCACGCACGTTGTCGAGCTTGGCTGCGGTCGCTTCTGCGGCGGCTTCGTCGGCGCGTGCGGTATAGAATTCAAAGGTCTGGCTCACTGCGATCGTGCCCTTTCTCTGGTTGAAGTCGCCCCGCGCGAGGGCATTGCCCCCGCGCGGTGCGGCCAGAAGGGATCACGCCGAAGCGAGGTTTACCGCCGAACGCTTGCCGTTGCGGCCGGTTTCGACTTCGTAGGAAACGCGCTGTTCCTTGTTGAGCGTCTCCATGCCGGCAGCCTGGACAGCCGTGATGTGAACGAAGCTGTCTTCGCCGCCGCCATCAGGCGCGATGAAGCCGTAGCCCTTGTCGATGTTGAAAAACTTTACGGTGCCGATGGTCATCGGAGTGTTCCTTTCAAGAACGTTTTGGCCCGCCCGCAAAGTGCGAACGGAAGGCGCCTAGAGTCGTGTCGAGTAAAAGGAAGTCGTCCGAATTGACACGAGCCCAGTGGCCGAGCACGGCCGCCAATCTCGCGCCCATGCGCCGAAGTCCGTCGTTCGTGCCGACGTCAGCAACTTGCCAGTAGCACACCGGTCCCCAATCACCAAATCACCGATTGCCCGACAATTGGCGCTGGTCGTTCGCCCGCGCTGCTGGCAAGCGGGCGCAAACGCGCGAGGGGCAAAACGATGAGCGACGACGACTACGTCTATGACGAGGACAGCGGCGAATGGATGAGCGCTGCCGAACTCGCTGAAAAACAGGCGAATACCGGCGCGGTCGAAGTGCGCGATTCGGTCGGCAACCTGCTGGTCGACGGCGATCAGGTCACGCTGATCAAGGATCTGATGGTCAAGGGCGCGGGCCAGACGCTGAAGCGCGGCACGCTGATCAAGGCGATCCGGCTGACCGGCGATGCGCAAGAGATCGACTGCCGGTTCGACGGGATCAAGGGGCTGGTGCTGCGCGCGGAATTCGTACGCAAGCGCTGAATCGCCGATAAAAAGAGGCGGCCCCCCATGGAGGCCGCCTCGATTGGGTAGTGGCAATTATGTCGTAGTACTGCCGGATCAGGCATCCACGAGTTCGCGGGGAACCTCGCCGGTGGCCGCCGGGCGCAGCTTCGACAGGTCGTAGCGCGGCATTGCGGGTGCCTGTTGCGCGCCCGTGGCCATCTCCTGCTGGCGATGTTCGCGCGACTGCAGGATCAGTCGGGCACGATGCATGCGCGCTTTGTGCGAGCGGAACGGGTTGGCTTCGTCGGGATCGCGCGCCGCCATCTGCTTGAGCAGAGCGGACCGCGCTTCCATCGTCGTCGGCACTGGCACCGCATCGTCATCCATGATCGCGTCAGCCTGCGGGGCGCTCGTGCTGGCTATCGGCGCGCGGACGTCATCGACGTTCTGTGTCAATTCCAGCGGAGCCGTGGTCGAAGCAGGAGCGGTCATCCACACAGGTGTGGCCGAGTCCGCACGGCCTGGCTCGATAGCCGGTTCCAGCGCATCCTCGGCATAGACCGGCCGGCGACGGCGGCTGGCGACCAGGAAGCCAACCGCACCCAGCCCCACCAGCCCGGCGATGCCGGCAAACAGCGCGGTGTTCTCGCCATTGTCACCGGTCGTCGGGATTCGCTGCGCGGACTGGACGGGGCGTGCAGGTTCGCCGAGCGCCGGTTCGGGCGGCTGCGTTGCCGACGGAGTCAAGGCGCGGGCCAGCGCCGGCTGGGCGGGAGCGACGGTTGCCACCGTGTTCGTGGTGGTCCGCTGTACGGTCTGCGATGCGGGCGCACGGGTTCGTGCAGCAGGCACACTGGTAGCGGTGCGGGTCGCCGCATGCTTGACGACGGTCGCGGCGGCTGACGGTTCAGGTTGTGCAACCGCAGCCACTGTTGCCGGGACGGCTTCGACGACTGGTGCGGACGAAACCGGAACCGCAGGGGGCGCTTCGGCGAGCGGCGGAAGCACGATCGTTGGCGTGGCCGGGGCGGGAGCGGGCGGCGCTGCCGCCACCGCTGCGTCCTGTGCCCATGACGGGGTTGAAGACAGCGCCAGAACAGCGGCAATCGCGGCTCCGGCAAGACGATAATTCTGCTTGTTCGCGTTCATGCAGTCAAAACGCGGTGCACGTCCGTTCAGTTGCGCAAATTTCGCGCCAAACGGACAAGCTGGTTTGTCAGGACGATGAAACGAACATCGCACAGTGTTTCTGAACAACCGTTCATCGTCGCTTATTTTATGTGTATTTTTCGGGAACTGTCCTGCGATGGCGGCATGCGACGGGCCATGCCGTTCACCATTTCACGTCATCTTGTATAAGGCGTCACTGTTCTTCGCGCCGATACGTCGCGGTCAGCACGGCGACGGCGATGACGTGATCCTCCATTTCCTCGATCACCGCCTCGCGATCGCTGCCTGGCGCCAGTTCGAACGGCACGTCGAGCGCGAACAGCTGGAACACATAGTCATGCGCGGGGTCACCGACGGAGGGATCGGGCGCAAGCCAGCCCTCGATGCCCGAGGAATTGTGACCCCCTTCGGGCGGATCTTCGCCCTCGAGCAGCACACCCGCCCGCGGCGCCATGCCCCAACCGAGCAGGTGCACGAGCGGATCGGCAGCCAGCGCATCCGGATCCTCGACCACCAGCACCAGCGCCCTGGTTCCGGCGGGCGGCGCGGTCCACGCCAGCGGGGGCGCGCAGGCGTCTTCCTCGTCGGCCGTGAACATCGGGTCGAGCGGCTCGCGGTCCGCGAACGCCGGACTGGTCAGCGCAAAGCCGCCCGCGCCCAACGTTTCCGCACTGCCCACCACACAGACGGCCAGCCGGGCGTGACCCGCACCGGCGTTGGGCAGTGCCCGTCCGAGCCAGGCGGGAATGGAATCGGCCATCGATCGGAACTCCAATATATCAGGCGACGAGCGACGATCCGCCCGGTGAAATGACAAATGCGCGGCTAGACGCGCCGGTTCCGGCGGGCAAGGGGCTGCGTTCGGCAAATGCGACGGCACGGAAAACTGTCAACAGTGACGGATGGCCGATCGGTAATCCGCAGGAAACGCGCAGGACATTCCGGGCATGGCAGGACAGGCTGTCTGATTTGGACCGGAGGATACCCACGTGAAACGCATCCTGATCCTTGCCACTGCCGCGAGCCTGTCGCTCGGCCTGGCGCTTCCCGCCGGCGCGGCAACGACCGCAGCTGCCACCACTGCGGCAAAGCCTGCACCCAAGCCGGCCGTGAAGCCAATGGCGAAGCCCGCGGCGCCCAAGCCGATGGCGGCTGCCAAGCCAGCTCCGAGGCCGGCCATGGCTGCGCCCAAGCCGGTGCCCAAGCCAGCGATGGCTGCGGCCAAGCCCGCCGCTGCTCCGGCCGCCGCACCGCGCCCGCGCCGTGCCGCCGCCGCGCCCAAGGCTCCGGCTGCTGCCCCGCAGGCTCGCGGCCCGAACGGTGCCACCGCCAAGTGCGGCGACGGCACCTATTCGGCGTCCAAGACCCGCACCGGCACTTGCGCCGGGCACAAGGGCGTGGCCCAGTGGTACTGAGCTGACATGACCTGATACCGGCGCGGCGTTGATCGCCGCCTGGTTTCTACACGAAAAAGGGCGGGAGCAGCAACAGCTGGTCCCGCCCTTTTCGTATCGACAGTGCAGATCAGCGGCAGCTGGTGCGCGAATTGCTCGAATCGATGGCCGCACCTGCTGCTCCGCCCGCAATCGCGCCGAGCACCGTGCCGAAGGTTTTCGAATCACCTTCCGCGATGATGTTGCCCAGCACGCCACCGGCGATCCCGCCAACGATCAGGCCGGTCGTGCCGTCAGAACGGCGGCAATAATACCGCCCGTCACGCCCGCGATAAACGCGATCGTCATTCGACATCGTGTGTTCGTGGTAGCGGCTGTCGTTGCGGTAATAGCGATCGGCATAATAGCCGCCGTAGCGCGGGTCCGGGTTGTTGTAGTCGTACCGGCCGTTCTGGCTGTAATATCCGCGATCGTAATAGCCATAATCGCCAGCTTCGGCATAGCCATCGCCATAGCCGGTGGTGGCACAACCGCCCAGCAGGGTGGTCGCGGCCAGTGACATCAAAAGCATCTTTTTCATGACAGGTCTCCCCCGGGCTTGGCCGGGACCGCCGGGGGCGGATTGTTGGTATGGTATTCCTGCCAAATGTTCGACGCGGCGAGTTGTTCCACTCCCCGCCCGGTCAGCGCTTGCTGATCACCTCGTCAAGCGTGGCCACGACCATTCCGAACTTGCGGATTTTCATCAGGTTGCGCGCCGACTGGCCGCCCGGCGCCAGCGTCAGCGACTGGCGCACTTTCAAACCGCCGGACATGGTGTAGCGGATCAGCAACCGATCCCCCGCCACATCGGCGGTGACCGGGCCGGTCGCATCGGTCAGCGTGCCGCGAAAGTGTCCGGGCGAGGACGCGTGCAACTCCCACTGGCGCATGCGTTCCTTACCGCCCGCGATCATCACCCGTTGATCGAGCACCAGCACGCCGTCGGCCCGAAGCACACCGTGCCCTTCGACGTGCGTGGTCCGCGCTTTGGAGAACATTTTCCTGAGGCGCCCTTCCCCCACGGTCGGCCCGGTGAAGAAGGCGATGGGATCGAATGTCGCGGTCACCCCGCCCGTCGTGCCGGCTCGCGCGGGCGTGGCTGGCAAGGTTGCGAACGCCATCGCCGTGACGGCCAAGCCTAGGCCCGCCAGTCCATAGCGGGCGCATCTGCGCGTGGAAAATATGCCTGCCATCGTGAATACCCTTGCGATCCGTGTGGTTCGGCCCGGTTGGCCAAGCCCGCCGACCGATCACCCTTAGTTCGACGCACAAGGTGGTGCCAGCGCCGACCCGGCGCATACGGCGGGGTCGCCTCGCATTGCCTCGCGCCCATGCGAACCCGAAGCCGATTAGGGTTTCCGGCACCGCAGGCGTAAGGTCGCCCCAGCAGGCATTCGCGCCCGCCCGGAGAAGCATCATGGCCAAGAGCCAGAAGAAGTCGAGCAAGGAACTGCGCAAGCCCAAGGCCGAACAGCCCAAGAAGCAGAATGCGTCCAACCCGACGCAGAAGACCGGCGTCGTCGCCGGGCTGGAGAACTTCAAGAAGAATTGAGGAATTCGAGCGCGAGCGCGCCACCTGCGTCATGCCGGGGCGGCGAAGCACCCCACTGTTGCGACGGCGGGCATAGCTGCTTTCCCGATCGAACCGGGCGACGGAAATTGATAGGGGCAGCGCCGGTCGATGCCGCGCTGCCCCTGCCAAAACTTCGCCGCGCGCTGATTCAGGCGGCCTTGAGCAATCCTGGGATGCGATCGACCGCCGCAGCCACGGCCTTTTCGGTCGCTTCGGGGCCAAACGCGATGCCCTCGACGTTGACGATGCGCACGTCGGTGATGCCCATGAAGCCGAGCGTCGCGCGCAGATAGGGCTCCTGGAAATCGAGAGCCTTCATCGGCCCTTCCGTATAGACGCCGCCGCGCGCCTGGACCACATAGGCGACCCTGCCGGTGACTAACCCCTTCGGCGCACCATCGACGTAGGCAAACGTCTTGCCCGCCATCAGCACGTGATCGAGCCAGCTTTTCAGGCCCGACGGGATGCCGAAATTGACCATCGCCGACGCGATCACCAACGTGTCGCACGCCATCAGCTCGGCGATCAGGTCTTCCGCCAGACCGACAACCTGCTGCTGCCCGGGGGTCCGCTCGGTGGCAGCGAGCATGCGCCCTTCGACATAGTCCGCGCCGATATGCGGCGGCGGGTTGGCGCCCAGATCGCGGACCACGGTGGTCGTGCCGGGCTCGGCGGCCTCGATCGCATGAACGATCGACTTCGCCACTTTGGTCGACAGCGACTGGTCATTGCGCGGGCTTGAGGTCAGCAACAGGATATTGGCCATCTGATTCTCCATGGTATATAAGCGTAACTTGGAATAGAGTCGTAACTAGGGGGCTCACCCCCTGCCACGCAAGAAGGCACATCGATGATACCGACGATCACCCCTGATACTGCGTCGCTACCTGCGCACGGTTCGGAAGATTGCCGGGCGCTGAGCGAAATCCTGGTGCGTATCGGCGACAAGTGGACGATCCTGGTCGTGGGCGCGCTGGGCGCGGAGCAGCAGCGCTTCAACGACCTGAAGCGGCTGGTCGGCGGAATTTCGCAACGCATGCTGTCGCTGACACTGCGCGGCCTGGTGCGCGATGGCCTGGCCACCAGAACGCAGTTCCCGACCATCCCGCCCAAGGTCGAATATGCGCTGACTCCGCGTGGCCGATCGCTATTGCAGCCGATCGATGCGCTGGCAGACTGGGCCCGACAGCACCGCGCCGAGATCGAGAAATCGCGCGAGATGTTCGATGACGAGGCGGATCAGGCCGTCGCCTAGCCCGGTTGCACGTATCGGACGGCAAGCGGAACCGCTTCAGATCACCCCGCCGCTGATCAGCGGCTCCAGCCCATCGAGCACGCCCAACCCACCCGCCTGCAGCTGCGCCAGCTGCAGTTTCCAGCTGTAAACCGGTGGCGGCAGTTTGCCGCGCGTCTTGATCAGGCGGAAGCTCCAGCCGCCGTGGGTGTGGCCGTAGGGGTCGATCCATGTGCCGCCGTCGAGGCCGGGATCGGTGTGCGCGATGACCATCGTCACCGTGCCATCGGCCTCGATCCGGGCGCCGTCCTTGAAGACGTAACCCTGCCCTTCCTCGTAATTGTCGAAGTTCTCTTGCCAGATGTTGCACAGCTGGAAGGTCCAGAAATCGCAGTCGATCGGGGTGAACCGCACCACCAGCGCCTCGTCGGCGCCGCACTCCCACGCGCCGAAGCCGTGGAAGCGATCATCCTGCACGCCGCCGTTGGACATATACAGCGCCTCGTCGAACCGCACGGTGTTCGGCCGGCCCGACAAGTTGTCCTGCCACCAGCTGCGCGCCAGTTCGGCATAGGCGCGCGTCATCTGCCCCGCCTTGGCCAGCGCGCCCGAGAGGAACGCGGCATCGATCGGCATGTGCGGCGCGTTGTCGGCCCGCGCGATGGTCATCGTCGCGGGCGTCACGCCCTCGCGGTGTTCATAGACCGCGCGGCACAGCAGCATCGTCGTGTCGGGCGTGGTGCGCAGCCAGTCCGATCCGTCGGCGGGTTTTGCGTTGCTGACCACCACGCGGAAATTGCCCTCGGCATCGAAGCTGATCGACCCGCTCTCGATCGCGCCCTGCGTCTTGAGCAGCGCGGTGTTGAACAGCTTCAGCCCTTCCACGCCCTGCGGCGCCCAGTCCTGTTCGGCAAAGTCGGCGGGGCCATCGAAGGCGAGGCTGGCGATCACGAAATAGGGCATCGTGCCTTTGTTGCCCGTGATCACGTAGTCCGCGCCGCCATGCTCGAAATCGGCAAAGAAATGGTCCTGCAGCGGCGAGGTGAAGTTGATCGACTGCCGCCAGGTCATTGCGTGGAAGCGCGGCCGCGTCGGCTCGCTGCATTCGACATAGTGCTCGAACCCCATGCGCACGTAGCGGCTGAGGAAGCGATACCATTCGGTGCGATCGAGATCGGTGACGCCGTCGCCGAACTGTTCGATCATGTGCCCGGTCTGGCGCAGGGTCTCGCACCAATCGTCCCAGGCGCGGCCCGAGAGCAGGCGTTGTGCGGCCTTTTCGGTCATGCGGCTTCTCCGGAGACGCGTTCCTGCTGCACGGGAAAGCGATCATAATAGAACTGGAAGCGCCGGCGCAGCGCGGCGATATCGACGCCGAACTGGCCCGCCAGATCATAGGCGACGCGGCCGTGCCTGTGCCTGCGGTTATCATCAAGAAAACCGCCGATCGCTGCGCTGGCAGCCGCATCCACCGGCAGGTCTGCGCGCGCGCAGATCGCATCCACGGTGCCGCGCTGGTCGGCGAGAAACTCGTGGAACATCACGTCGATCACCTTGTCCTGCGGGATCCTGGCGCGATCAGCGATGCACTTGCGCAGCAGCCGTTCGATGCGGTTGATCCAGTATTGCGCCAGCCCCGGCAGATCGGCGTCCTTGCGCCGCAGCCGGTCGAGATACGCCATCATCGTGATCGCCGATTGCAGCACCGCCACCGGATCGCGGTGGGTGATCGCCACGGTCGCATCGGGATAGGCGGCGAACACCGCGGGCAGATTTTCCATGTTGGGCGGGCTCTTCATCACCCAGCGGTTGGGCCCTTTGTACCAGGTCATGATCTGCACGACCTTCCTGGCGTAAAGGTAGTGCGGCGTCTGGTCGTGATCGCAATAATACTGCTGCCAGCGCGGCACGCGCGCGAACCAGTCGAGCATGTACGAGGAAAAATCGAAGCTCTGCAATTCGCACTCCTCATGCACATGGCCCGGCGCCCATTCGTGCATCGCCGACCAGTGCTGCAGCACGTTGTTCATCACGTGCCACACGTCGTTGGAACGGACAAAGCGCGGGTTGCTGTCGTCCGACGCCCAGTTGCGCTCATCATCGCGCGGGACCGGCTCGTTGGTTTCCCACAGCTCCATCGAGCGCAGGCCGGGGTGGCGCGCGATGGTGTTGACCAGATGCGTCGTGCCCGATCGCGGCAAGCCCGCGATGATGATCGGGCGGTCGATCGGCGTGTCGAGGATCTGCGGCTCGCGCGCCAGCACATCCTCGATCTTCAGGCGGTTGGCGGCGAAGCGGATCAGCGACTGCACCGAACTGGCGCGACCGAAGTCGTTCTGCCCGCGATCCTCATCGAGCGCCTGCAGCCACACCCCCAGCCGTTCGCGGAAATCGTCCGCGCCGAAGTTTGACAGGCCGGTCTCGGCCATCGCCGCGCCCAGCACCAGATCGGGCGTCAGATCCATTGGCGGGGCGGAAGCGACCGTTGCGCGTTCGATCTCGCTGAGGACCGGGGCGGCAAGATCGTCGATGCGGATATCGTCGCTCATCTGGCGGCCCTCAGGTGCGCGTCATGCCGCCATCGACCACCATCACCGCACCAGTCATGTGCGACGAGGCGCGGCTGGCAAGGAACAGCGCGGCGTTGGCTACATCCTCGGGCTCGCCCGGATGGCCGACCGGCGTGCGCGAGGCGATCAGCTGCGCGATGTCCGGCGCGGCGAGGATCGGCGCGATGTTGGGTGTGTTGATCGGCCCCGGCGCGATCGCGTTGACCAGAATGCCGAGCGGCGCAAACTCGTTCGACAGCGATTGCGTCAGCGAGATCACCGCCGCTTTCGACGCGTTGTAGCCCGCCAGCATCGGATCGGGCCGCAACCCGGCGATCGACGCGATGTTGATGATCCGTCCGCCCTTGCCGGCCGCGACCATCTGCTTCGCCGCGCGTTTCGACAGCGCGAAATTGCTGCGCAGATTGCGCGCCATGGTGGCGTCGAACACCTCCTCCGACAGTTCGAGCGCCGGGGTGAACGGATGCATCCCGCCGACCGCATTGACGAGGATGTCGACCCCGCCGAACGCGGATACCGCCTCGGCCACGATCGCATCGAGATCGGTATCGATGCACACGTCGGCGCCGATCGTAACACACCGTCCCCCGGCAGAGGCGATTTGCCCGGCGGTCCCGCCCAGACCCGATGCGTTGTGCCCGGCAATCACCACCGCCGCGCCCGCTTCGGCAAGCCGCAGCGCGATGGCCTGGCCAATGCCCTGCGCCGCGCCGGTGACGATGGCGACTTTGCCCGACAGATCGAACAGCTGGGGAATCGTAAATTGCGGCATGGTGATGCGTGTCCTGTGTTGGGTGGCGTTCGGGTGCGGTCAGCCCGCGATGGAAAACCCGCCGTCGACGGCCAGCACCTGGCCCGTGATCCAGGATGCTGCAGAACTGGACAGGAATAGCGCGGCACCGGCCACGTCCTCCCCTTCGCCATGCCGCCCCATCGGCACGCGGGCGAGCATCGCATCGTTGACATCGGGCATATCGAAGACCGGCCCGGTCATCTTGCTGCGGGCCAGGCCGACCGCGAGCGCATTGACCCGGATCGCCGCCTTGCCCCAGTGGACCGCCAGCACGCGGGTCATCCCGACAAGGCCCGACTTGCCTGCGCCGTAGCCGGGCACGATGTCGATGCCGAAGAAGCTGCTCATCGACGCCATGCTGACCACCGACGCGCCGCCCGGGCGTTTGCTCGCCAGCAGCAGCGGTTCGCAGCGCATGGTCAGGCGGTACACGCCGGTCAGGTGCATCGCCACCGCGCGCTCGAACACGTCGGGATCGTACTCGTCCAGGCCCAGCGCATACAGCGCGATGCCGGCCGAATTGACCAGCACATCGAGCCGGTCGAGCGTGCCCGCGAACCGGTCGATCGCGGCGCGGTCCTCGACGTCCAGCTGCTTGTAGTCAAAACCGGACAGGTCTTCGTCGTAATCGTCCGGCCCGCCGCGCGTGCCGGTGATCGTGACCTGCGCCCCGGCGTCGCGGAATGCGGCGGCGACCGCTCCGCCCAGGCCGCCGGTGCCCCCGGTGACCACCACCGCCGCGCTGTTGAAGTCATAGGCGACGTCGGGCCAGCCCATCATGCCGGCTCCGTCGGCGGGACCATCCCGGGCGGGATCATCTTCAGCGCATCGCGCTCGGGCTCGCTGCCGTCCCACGACGCGGCAATGCGCTCCATCTCCTTGAAGAACGGCTCCATCGGCCCTGCGATCATCAGCTGCGCGAGCAGCGGATCGGCCGAACCGGTCGGCTCGACATAGATTTCATAGGCGGTGCCGGTCGGGTCGATGAATTCCTGCACGATGGTGAATTCGGTGCCCTGCGCCTTGGCATCGGCCAGCGCGGCGTCGAACCCCTGCGGCGCGAAATAGGCGGTGTGGTGCATCCCGCCCTCGGGCTTGCGCTCAAGGAATTCCTTGTAGCCGGATGGCGTATCATCATGCTGCGCGATGAATTCGTACTGCATCGCACCGGTGTAGACGAACGCGGCCGAGAACAGCGGATCGTGGCGTTCGCCCCGGAAACGCGCGGGAACACGGATGCGGCGCATGGTGAACACCGGGCCGATTCCCGCCTCGATCAGCCGGTTTACCGTGGCATCGAAATCCGGCACGACGAACGCGGCGTGCTCGGCAGCTCCGAAAAAGCGGCTCATCGTGTCTCTCCCGCAAAGCCGGTGTCACGCAGTCGACCGCTGGCGGGCCGGAACTTTGGCGTGACAACGCCGATGGCACGATGGTAGTAAGCTAGCGACCGATACGCAAGGGGCCGATCAGCCCGATCGCGACGGCGCGAAACGCGGCCAGACCGCATGGGGGAGACGGCGCGATGACGATCCGGGCACAACGCATCATGATCTGGTGGACGCTGGCGTTCATGCTGATCTTCGGCTTGAGCTATTACTTCCTGATCGGCCTGCTGCCCTTGCCGCCCGCCACCTGGACGCCCGAGCAAGTCGCTGCGTTCTATACCGAAAACGCCACCCGCGTGCGGCTGGGCGCGATGATCCTGTCGTGGGCCAGCGCGTTTCCGGTGCCGATCGCGGTGGTCATCGCGGTGCAGATGGCACGGCTGGAAAAGGGCGTGCCGATCCTGGCGATCCTACAGTTGTGCGGCGGGTTGATGATGTCGATCTTTCTGGTGCTGCCGCCGATATTCTGGGGCATCGCCGCGTTCAATCCAAGCCGCCCGCCCGAGATCACCACCGCAATCCATGAAATCGCCAACCTGATCCTGGTGACGACCGACCAGTATTTCATCTTCCAGAACGTTGCGATCGCATGGCTGTGCCTGGGCCGGGTGCAGGACGCCAAATCGCCCTTCCCCCGCTGGATCGGCTACCTCACGATCTGGGCGGCGCTGATGTTCGAACTCGGCGCGATCGCGTTTCTGCCCAAGACCGGGCCGTTCGCGTGGAATGGCCTGTTCGTGTTCTGGTTTCCGTTCGTGATCTTCGGGACGTGGATCTCGGTCATGTCATGGTCGCTGCTCGCCGCCCTCACCCGTCAGGAAGCCGATGCCGCAAGCTGAGGGGCTGCCAACCAAGGGGCACGTTCCGGGTGAGCCGGGCGTCTGGGTGCTGATCCTGGGCGACCTGATGGTGTTCTCCACGTTCTTCGTGATGTTCGCGTACTATCGCGGTCTGGACCCGGCGACGTTTGCGGCGGGCCGCCAGCTTCTCGACGTGCGGCTGGGGCTGGTCAACACTCTGGTGCTGCTGACGAGCAGCCTGCTGGTGGCGATGGCGGTTCACCGCGTGCGCGCAGAGCGGCCGGGCGCACCGGCGCTGCTGCTCGGCGCGATGGGCTGCGGGCTGCTGTTCGGCGCGATCAAGGCGCTGGAATACAGTGCAAAAATCCAAGCGGGCATCGGCTTCGGCTCGAGCACGTTCTTCATGCTCTACTTCGCATTCACCGCGATCCACTTGCTCCACGTGCTGCTGGGCGTAGGGGTGCTCGCGTTCATGCGCGGGGTCGCGGCCCGTCCCGGCGCGGCGCAGCGGATGGTCGCAATCGAAAGCGGCGCCACGTTCTGGCACTTGGTCGATCTGCTGTGGATCGTGCTGTTCGCGCTGATCTACCTGGTGGGATAGGCGCGTTGGACACCCACGAAAGACGCCTTGCCAGTTGGTGGCTGCTGCTGGTCGCGCTGACGCTGCTGTCGTTCCGGGGCGCCGCCGCGCTGGCCTCGCCCACGGTGGTCGCCGCCGCCGTGCTGGCGATCGCGTTCATCAAGGTGCGCATCGTTGTGCGCCAGTTCATGGACGTGGCCCGCGCGCCGCTGCCATTGCGCCTGTTGCTCGACGGCTGGATCGTGGTGATTCTCGGCACGTTGATCACGATGATCGCTATCGCCTGACCGACCGGCCAATCCGCCGTTGCCAGAGATCGTTCGGTATATTACGATCTCCCCAAGCCGTCACAAGCAGGTCCGCCCGAGTCCCGCTCGGCCCGGACACATGGCCGGACACGTGGAGAGACACATGAAAATCGACATCGGCACCATCCAGCAGGGTACAAGCACCCCGGTCAGCCCCACCTACCAGGAGTTGCTCAAGGCCGATGCGCGCGCCGTGCCAGCGTGGGCGACCGCGCGTGGCGAGGATTTCGTCGATGTCGGCCCGGTGCCGCGCAGCCGCTACTACGATCCCGCGTTCGCCCAACTCGAAATGGACAACGTGTGGAAGAAGTGCTGGCAGATCGCCGCGCGCGCAGAGGAAATCCCCGAAGTGGGTGACCGGGTGGAATACGCCGTCGGCACCATGTCGTTCATCATCGTGCGCAGCGGGCCGGACAGCTTCAAGGCGCTGTGGAATTCGTGCCTTCATCGCGGCACCAAGCTGTGCACCGATTATGGCGCGGGCGAACAGATCCGCTGCCCGTTCCACGCCTGGACCTGGAACGTCGACGGCAGCCCCAAGCACCTGCCCGGCCTGTGGGACTTCCCCGGCATCAAGCAGGAGAAGATGGCACTGCCGGAAGTGCCGTGCGACACTTGGGGCGGCAATATCTTCATCAATCCCGATGCCGGTTGCGGCCCGCTGAAGGATGCGCTGGGGGTGCTGCCCGAACACTTCAAGGATTACGATTACGCCAACCGCTGGACGGCGGTGCATGTGCGCAAGAAAGTGCGTGCCAACTGGAAGACCACCGCCGAGGCGTTCCTCGAAGGCTGGCACTTGTCCGAAACGCATCCGCAGGCGCAGGCGTGGAACGGTGACAGTTCCACCCAGTACGATGTGTGGGAGGACGAACATGCGCAAGTCAGCCGCTCGACCACGCCCAGCGCGGTGCCCAGCCCCGAGCTTGGCCATCAGGCCGACGCGCGCCGCGCGGTGATCGAGACGATAACGTCGGTGACCCCGCCGGGCATGGAGTTGCCCGACTTCGACACCATCGAAAACCTTGACCGCGCGTTCGCCGCAGAGTGGCGGCGCAAGGTACTCACCGCGATGACCGGGGTCGATTGTGCGGACAAGTCCGACACCGAAATGCTCGACGCGGCGCAGTATTTCATGTTCCCCAACTTCTTCCCGTGGCACGGCGAAGGGGCGCCGCTGTGGTATCAGTTCATGCCGCTGGGCGATGATCCCAACGCCTGCATCATGGACGTGCGGTTCCTGCTGCCGATGCCCGCCGGTGGCCAGCGCCCGCCGGCTGCGCGCCGCATCGATCTCGATTTCGACGAGACCTACCAGGCGCACAACGTCGGCTTCGGGCTGTTCGACGAAGTGTTCGATCAGGACCAGAGCAACGTTCCCCGCGTGCAGCAGGGCTGCCAGTCCGGATCGCCCGAAACCAAGTTCGTCAACTTCGGATTGTATCAGGAAAGCCGCCTCCACGCGTTCCACGCGCGGCTGGCCCGGCTGTGCGGGGTCTGATCGCGCATGGCGCTTGCCCACATCGAAGGGCCACCGCTTTCGCGCCATGATGTCCCGCGCGAAACGGCGCTGATCGCCGGGTTCGGAGATAGCCGCGCAGACCACCCGGCGCTGGTGCTGGGTCATCGCCGCGTCTCGTTTGCCGAACTCGACCGGCGGACACGCGCCGCGATCCGGCTGTTCGCGGCGCGCGGACTGGCACCCGGTGATCGCATTGCATGGATCGGGATCAACAACCCCGATTTCATCGCGGTGATGCTCGCGGCGATGCGGTCGGGCCTTGTGCTCGTGCCGCTCAACTGGCGGCTCAAACCGCGCGAGCTGGCGTTCCTGCTGGCCGACAGCGGGGCGCGGGCGGTGTTTGCCGACACGGCGTTCACGCCCGCGATCGCAGAGGCCAACACCGGGCACATTCCGGTTATCGTTACGGACGGGCCCGCACCCGACGATCTTCCAGCACTGTTGGTCACAACCGATGCCGACCCTGCCGATCCTCTCATGGGCGGCACCTTCGGCGGCGTTGCGCTGATGCTTTATACCAGCGGCACCACCGGCCAGCCCAAGGGTGTCCAGATCGCAGAACAGGCGCTGGCGCTGGCGCGGCAGATGGAGGCCGACCAGGGCGGGTTCGACGACTGGGGCGATGACGAAGTGCTGCTGTCGCCGCTGCCGCTGTTCCACATCGGCGGGATCAGCTGGGCTCTGTGCGGGCTGCATCGCGGCTGCACCGTGGTGCTGACCAACGACCTGACGCCCGCCGCGCTGCTCGACTTGTGCCTGGCGGAAGATGTCACCCGCACGTTCATGGTGCCGCAACTGGTGCGCGGGCTGATCGGAGAGATGCTGGCGCGCAACGTCCGCGCGACGCACCTCAAGGGCATCCATTATGGCGCCGCGCCGATGGACCCGCCGCTGCTCGCGCGCGGGATTGCGGAAATCGGCTGCCGGTTCCTCCAGTATTTCGGGATGACCGAGATGTCGGGCACGATCTCAATCCTGCCGCCCGGGGACCACGATCCGGCCCGCCCGCACCTGCTGCGCTCGGTCGGGCGCGTGCTGCCGGGTTCGGCGATCCAGATCCGTGATGCCGACGGCCATGTGGTCGAGCGCGGGGTGGCGGGTGAAATCTGGACGCGCGGGCCAACGATGATGCTCGGCTACGCCAACCGCCCCGAACAGACCGCCGCCGCGATCGTCGATGGCTGGTATCGCACCGGCGATGGCGGCAAGATCGACGCCGAGGGCTTCCTGACGCTGACCGACCGGATCAAGGACATGATCGTGACCGGCGGTGAAAACGTATACCCCGCCGAAGTCGAGGCGGTGCTGCGCGAACATCCTGCCGTGGCGGATTGCGCGGTGTTCGGCCTGCCCGATGCGGTGTGGGGCGAGCGCGTGTGCGCCGCGATCGAATCGCGCGCAGGCGCCAGCGTTGATGCCGAGGCGATCGCCGCGTTCCTCAAGCCGCTGATCGCCGGGTTCAAGTTGCCGCGTCAGCTCTTCGCGAGCGACGGCTTGCCGCGCACCGCATCGGGCAAAGTCCAGCGCGGCAAGCTGCGCGAACAAATGCTGGAGCAGGTTTCGTGCTGACCGCCGATGCGCCGTCTTCTGCCCGCGTCGCGCCGCACCGTGCGGCTCAGGCGCCGACCTATCAGCAGGTAATCGCGCGCGATGCCGTGCCGCCACTGCCGATTTTCACCGAAGTCGCACCCAGCGAAGTCGCGGTCGACGCGGTCGATCGCACGCGCTACCTCGATCCGGCATTCGCACAAGCCGAGCGCGAGGCGATGTGGTCGCGCGTGTGGTATCTTGCCGCACGCGTCGAACAGGTGCCCGAAGCGGGCGATTTCATCACGTACGAAGGCCCGCTTGGCTCGCTGATCGTGGTGCGCGACGACGCGGGCACGATCCGCGCGTTTCGCAATTCCTGCCCGCATCGCGGCATGAAGCTGTGTGTGGGCGATGGCGCCGTGGCCAGGATCACCTGCCCGTTCCACAGCTTTTCGTGGCACCTCGACGGCTCGCTGGCGCATATTCCCTCGCGCTGGGATTTTGCCGAGGCCGAAAGCCGCGACTTGTCCTTGCCGGCGGTGCGCGCCGAGGAATGGCAGGGGTTCGTGTTCGTCAACCACGATCCCGCCGCGCCGCCGCTCGATCAGTATCTCGGCCGGATGCTGACCGACTTTGCCGCATGGGACCACGGCAAGCGTTATGCCGCCAAAATCCTGCGCAAGACGATGCATGCCAACTGGAAGGCCTGCATCGAGACGTTCATCGAGGCATTCCACCTTGTCGGCATCCACCCGCAGGCACTGCCGTTCGGCGGCGATACCAGCGCGCAATACGATGTCTGGCCCGATCAGCCGCACATGTCGCGGATGCTCCAGCCGCTGGGGATCAAGAGCGACCAGTACCCGCGCGACATTTCCGAACAGGACATCCTCGCCGCCGCGATGCAGACGATCATGGGGCCGGAGGCGGACGTGCCGGTGTTGTCCGAAGACGCAACCGCGCGCGCGTTTCTGGCGCAAATGCTGCGCAGCAATCCTGCCACCCCGGCGATTTCGGATACCGAGCTGCTCGACGCGATGCAGTATTCGATCTTTCCCAACGTGGTGCTGTTCCGCTCCACGTTCTACCCCTACCTCTACCGTTTCACCCCCGATGCTGCCGATCCGAACAGGACGACCTACGACTTCTACCTGTTCGAACCGCTGCCCGAGGGCGAGGAAGTCCCCCCGCCGGTCGAAATCATCGAACTGGCGGACGACACCGCCTATTCCCAGTCCGGCGTGTTTCCGCCGTGGCTGGGGCAGATCTACGATCAGGACACCGAAGGTCTCGCGCGGCTGCAGGCGGGCCTGCGCGCGGGCGGGCATGATCAGATCGTGTACGCACGCTATCAGGAAGTGCGTCTGCGCCAGCTGCATCAGGTGCTCGACAGCTATCTGGCGCGGGGGCCGGTGGTGCAGGCCACATGATCAACCCCCGATCGGCAGGTCCGCCATGCTCGGCTTTTCCTCGGGCACGGCCACTTCGATCTGCCCGTCCACGACGCGGACCGGGAACATGCGCAAATCGCGATAGGCGCCGCCGATGCACTTGCCGCTGGCCAGCTCGAACCGCGCGCCATGCAGCGGGCACATCACCGTGCCCCGCCGCATCCGCCCGGTCGACAGCAGCGAGGCCGCGTGCGTGCAGCGATCGTTGAGCGCGTTGTAGCCCTTGTCGTCCTTGGTCGCGAGCACGTACCAGCCCCCGACCACGGCGGCGTACGATTCGCTCTCGGGAAAATCGGCCTCGGCGATCAGCGACAGGTATCGTTCGGACAAGGCAGGACTCCGCGAGCAAGGGTAACGTGCGGTTAGCCAAACACCGGACTGTCCAGTCCTGTAAAGACCAGACTTGTCACCAGCCGCGCAATTTCCTGCGGCGAGCGCAGCCGGGTGTGCAAACCCGGCAACAGCCGCCGCAGCCCCTGCATGTTGGCAAAGCCGAACGTCAGCGAGATGATCGCGGCTTCGACCAGCTCGACATCGGCCAGCGGCGCCAGTTCGGCCATCAGCGCGCGGAACCGCTGCAGCGGGGCAACGAACAGCTCGAAATCGGACAAGGGCCGATCGAGATGCGGTTCGAGCAGCTCGCGCCTGAGCAGCGCGGCGGCAGGCGAATCGCCAGCGATCAGCGCGCTGAACCACGCGACTAGCTCCGTCAGCTGCGTGTCGGGCTGCCCACTCGGCGCGAGCAGGTCCGCAGGCACCACCGGCAACCGCGACAGGGCATGGCGCAACGTCTCCTGGTACAACACCAGCTTGGAGGCGAAGTGATGATACAGCGCGCCGATGGTCAGGCCCGCGGTTTGCGCCAGCAGCTTGGTCGAGACCGCTTCATAGCCCTGTTCAGCGAACAGGCGCCCGGCGGTGTCCAGCAGCCGCTCGCGCCCGGCAGCGGCAGACGGGGCCTTCATGCTTCGTCCTCCGCCACGAACTGGTCCTTCGCCGCGCCGCAGAACGGGCATTCCCAGTCTGGCGGGAGCGCGGCAAACGGCGTGCCGGGTGCGATACCGCTGGCGGGATCGCCCTCCGCCTCGTCATAGACATGGCCGCACGACAGGCAGATCCAGCGCCTCACCGGGCGATATCCCACACCAGCGGCAGCGAATGGACCGCGTTCGCGCGTCCCGGCACGGTGACCGGCCGCTGTCCCGGCGCGATCCGGAATTCGGGAATGCGCCCGAGCCATTCGGCAAGGAACACGCGCAACTCGGTGCGCGCGAGGAACGCGCCGATGCACTGGTGCGCGCCCTTGCCGAACACCAGGCTGCGCTTGTCGGCGCGTGCGAAATCGACCGTCATCGAATCGGGATAACGTTCGGGATCGATCCCGGCCATCGAAGTGGGGGTCAGCACCATGTCGCCCGCCTTCATGGCGACGCCGCCCAGTTCGGTGTCGCGCACCACCAGCCGCGCGACATTGGCGATCTGGAAACGGCGCATCAGCTCCTCCACCGCCATCGGGATCAGTTCCTGCTGCGCGGCCAGCTGGCGGCGCTGGTCGTCGTGTTCGGCCAGATGGATCATGATGAAACCCATCATCCCCGCCACTGTATCGAGCCCGCCCGCCAGCAGCAGCGCGCCCATCCCGAGCAGCTCCATTTCGGTCAGCGGGCGTCCATCCTCGACCGTGCCCTGCATGATCGAACTGAGGATGTCGTCGCCGGGGTTCTCGCGCCGGGCAGCAAACACCCGGCCCAAATACGCATAAGCCTGCATGAAGCCCTCGGTCTGCTCCTCGGGCGTGTGGCCGCGCACCATCTTTTCGGCGCAACCCAGCAGTTCGAGCCGGTCCGTGTCGGGCAAGTCGACCAGGCTGAGGAAAATGCCGATCGGCATGGCGAGCGCGAATTGCGAGACGAACTCGCATTCCCCGGTGGCGGCAAACCCCTCGATCAGCGCGACCGACAGCGCGCGCGCTTTCAGTTCAAGGTTGCCGATCGACTTGGGCGTGAAGAACGGCGCGAGCAGTTTGCGGAAATCGGTGTGCAGCGGCGGGTCGTACATGATCGGCGGCGAGGGAAAGCTGTGCGTGCCGCGCGGTACGGTCATCTGCTGCGACGAGAACGTGTCGTAGGTTTCGAGCACATGCGCGATATCGGCGTGGCGGGTGGTGACCCAGTGCCCGCCGTGGCGCTGCGTCCAGAAGATCGGCGGCGCTTCGTGCACCCGGTCCCACCACTGGTACAGATCGCCGGGCACGCTGGGCGCCAGAAAATCGAAGTCATGCACCAGTCCGGGCGGCACATGCGCCGGGACCGGAGCCAGGGTTTCTGCCGTGGTCGCCATCGTTCAATCTCCATTTGGACGTGACATACCGATCGCTCGGTTTGTTGGCAAGAGCGGGCGTGACGCGAACGGTTCAGGCGTTGCGCCATTGCGGCGGGCGGCGCGCAACGAACGCGTCCACGCCCTCGCGGAAATCCGCACTGCCCATCAGCGGCTGAAGAAGTTCGAGGCTGTTGGCCATCGATTCCTCCAGCGATCCGGTGCGATCATATTCGTTGAGCGCCGCCTTCGACGCCGCGATCGACTTGGGCGAATTGGCCGCGAGCGTGTCCGCCAGTTCGCGCGCCGCGCCCAGCGTCTCGCCGTCCGCGACCACGCGGTTGACCAGCCCCAGCGCCAGCGCCTCGTCCGCCGTGATCGTCCGCCCGGTCAGCACGATCTCGAGCGCGCGCTTGCGCCCCAGATGCTGCACCAGCCGCTCGACCCCGCCAGCGGCGGCAAACAGGCCAACCTTGACCTCGGGCAGCCCGAACACCGCACTGTCTTGGGCAATGGCGAGGTCGCAGGCGAGCATTGTCTCGAACCCGCCGCCCATCGCCGCGCCGTTGACCGCCGCGATCACCGGCTTGGTCCGCGCAAAACGGTTGGTGAACCCGGCAAACCCCGAAGCCGGAGCGGACGGCAGGATGCCCGATGCCGCCGCCTTCAGATCGCTGCCCACGCAGAACGCGCGCGTCCCCGCCCCGGTCAGGATCGCCACCCACAGATCGTCGTCCGCTTCGAACCCGGACCACACCGCGTCGAGCGCGTGATGATGTTCGGTGCGCAGCGAATTCATCGCGTCGGGCCGGTCGATGGTTACTTCAAGGCAGCGCCCGCGCCGTTCGACGCGGATGTCGGCCATGCCCTTCACGACCAGGTCGGGGGCATTGCCGGTTTGGATCGGGGCGTCAGGTTGCATTGCGGCGTCGGTCATCTATTCCCTCTCTCACCCAAGAAAATCGCTGGCGACACTTTCTCAGCCGTGCTTATCGTACCAAAGCATACCACTTGCCCAACCCCACCGCGAGCGCAAGGATCGAAATGGAAACGGATAACATGGCGCCAGAAGTGGCTGCAGGCCCCAACCATGTCACGGGCCGCCATACCGGCGTGGATTTCCCCACCACGATCGAACCGCTGCTGGTCGATGGTCCGGCCTTCCTGACCCGCGCCTTGCGCGCCACCGGCGTGCTGTCTAGCGACAACGCGGTCACGGCCATCGTCTCCTCGCGCGAATTCTTCGGCGGCGGCATGGGCCGCAAGCTGTTGATCGAGATCGACTATGCCCGCCCCGATCAGGGCCTGCACCGCCACTTGTTCGCCAAATTCCCGCGCATGTTCGGCGATCCGTTGCGCGATCTGTTCGGCCCGCTGATGGAGCCCGAAGTGCGCTTCGCGCTGCTCTCGCTGCGTCCCGGCTTTCCGATCGCCGTGCCGCGCTGCTATTTTGCCGATTACGATCCCGCCACCGTCACCGGCCTGCTGATTACCGAACGCATCGCCTACGGCGCCGGATCGATCGAACCCTGTCCCGAAAAATGCATGGACTACCTGCTCGACGATCCGCTGCCGCACTACCGCGCGCTGACCACGGCGATGGCCAGGCTGGCCGGGGCGCAGAAGGCGGGCAAGCTGGGCAACGACCTGGCCGCGCAATTCCCGTTCGATCCAGACGCGATCGATCCCGGCAGCCGCATTCCCTATGACCGCGCAACGCTCGCCGCACAGCTGGAAAAGCTGCGCACTTTTGCCACCCGCGCGCCGCAACTGTTTCCCGATGACATCGCCGACTATATCGACACGTTCATTGCCGAAGTGCCGCTGGTGCTCGACCTCGAACTGGCGATCCGCCGCGCGCTGAACCAGCGCGGCGACATGGTCGCGCTGTGCCACTGGAACATGAATCTCGACAACGCGTGGTTCTGGCGGGGCGACGACGGCGTGCTGCAGGCGGGCTTGCTCGACTGGGGCAGCGTGGGGCAGATGAACGTCGCGCAGGGCTTCTTCGGCATGACCTGCGCGGCCGAACCGGCGTTCCTGCGGGCGCACAAGGCCGACCTGATTGCGCAGTTCGTGCGCGAATACGCCGAGCAGGGCGGACCCGCGCTCACCGCCGCCGACATGGACCTTCTGGTCAAGCTGTCGATCGCCGTGCTGGGCACCGCGTGGATGCTCGATGCGCCGAGCCTGGTAGAGCAACAGGTGCCGGACTTTGCCGAGGTTACCGACCGCACCGATCCGCAGCTCGCCGGCAACTTCCTCGCCCGCGCGCAGGCGCACCTGCTGCTGGTGTTCATCAGCGAATGGCGCGATGGCCGCATCGGCGATGCGCTGCGGCGGTTCGCAGCCGATCACGCCATCCCCCTTCCCGCCTGAGGTTTTTGCATGTCCGGCTTCCTTCCCGAATACTCGACCCCCGCCACCAACCGCCGCGTGCTGCTGACCAGCCGGCCAGAGGGCATTCCGCAGGCGTCGCACTTCGCGCTCGACGAAGCGCCGCTCGATCCGGTGGGCGACGGCCAGTTCCGCGTGCGCAACGTCTACCTCTCGGTCGATCCGGCGCAGCGCGGCTGGGTCAACGCCATCGCCAACTATTCGGACCCGGTGGCGATCGGATCGGTGATGCGCGCGCTGGCGGTGGGCGTGGTGGTCGAAAGCCGCAACGCCGATGTGCCTGTGGGGCTGCACCTTTACGGCTGGTTCGGCTGGCAGGATTATGCCGTGGTCGGGCCAGAGGCGATCATGACCCGGATCGATACCGTCGCGGCACCGCTGTCCGCCTATGCCGGGATGCTGGGCATGAACGGGCTGACCGCGTGGCTGGCGTTCACGCGCATTGGCCGCGCCGAGCCGGGCGAGACCGTACTGGTCACCACCGCCGCAGGAGCAGTGGGCAGCACGGTGGGCCAGTTGGCGCGAGAGGCTGGCTGCCGCGTGGTGGGCCTGACCGGCGACGATGGCAAAGTCGCCCGGTGCACGCAGCGGTTCGGCTATGACGCTGCGGCAAACTACAAGGCGGGCGATGTCGCGGACCTGATCAAAGGCATGGCGCCCGACGGGATCGATGTGTTCTTCGACAATGTCGGCGGCCCGATGATGGACACCGCGATCCGCCAGATGCGCGTCAACGGGCGGATCGTGCAGTGCGGCACCGCCTCGATCGCCAACTGGTCGCCCCCGCCGCACGGCCCGCGCAACGAACGCGAAGTGCTGATGCGCCGACTGCAATGGGGCGGGTTCGTGATCTTCGACCACACCGCGCGCTACGCACAGGCGATGGCGGCGCTCGAAGCCTTGCTGGCATCGGGAAAGCTGGTCCACGACGAAGACATCGCCACCGGCTTCGACGCCGCACCCGGCGCCATCGCGCGGCTTTATGCGGGCGAGAACGAAGGCAAGGCGCTGATCTTCGTGGGGTGAGCCCTGCTCACCCCTTGCCCGGCACCCTGTTTGCATAAACCCAGTCATCCGGCCCGCGCATTCCCGGCAGGTTGTAGTGCGCAATTGCGCCCTGGTCGGTGATGCGATCGGTCGGGCGCACGGTGTTCCATTCGTTGGTGATCTTGCGGCGCAAGACCTTCCATTCGCCGTCGCGCTGTTCGAACAGGTCGATGTAGCGGCCGCCGCAAAAGAAATCGTGGGGGCCGTCGATGCGGTCGGCATGCTGCGCAGCATAGCGTGCCCCGAAAAACTCGGTGACCGCCTCCACGCCGCCGGGGCACAGTTGATAGGCCCAGTAATAGCTTTCTGCCGTGGCGAATTGCCCTTGCACGTCGATCACCGAATGCATGATCGCGTGCATCCCGTCGATCACCCGCTTGCGCAAATCGACCATGATGAAATCGGCGAACTCGTGCGCGTTGCCCACGAACGATCCGTGGTCGTCGGTACCCTCGGGCCAGTAGATCGAGCGCAGCAATTCGACATCGAGGCGGTCGATCGCCCGGCAGTACAGCTTGAGCTTGTCCTCGATCTGCTGCCGATCGAGCAGGCCCTGCACCGCACTGTCATGTTCCATCGTCACTCTCCCGATTATCGCCTTGCCGCCAATTTTCGCCGGCGCCGCCGAAAGGCCTTGCAAAGACCGTATGCTAGCATACCGTGTGCTGCAAAACCGAGAGGATGTCGATGACCGATTCCACCAACGCCGATGGCGAAACCGTGCTGGCAAAGGCCTGGCAGCGTTTCCATGCCGCGCAGACCGAAGTGCTCGGCTGGATGACCACTTCGCCGCGCTATGCCGAATGGCCGCAGCACCGCGCCAAGGCCTATCACACGATGATGGAAGCGCTGGCGATGGCCTATAACTTCGCCGTCGCGCCGCGCATGGCCAACCCGCGCGTGCAGGTGAACACCGGCTGGTTCTCCGATTTCTACACACTGGGCCAGAACGGGCCGGACCTGTTCTATGCGGTGATGTTCCTTGATGGTGCGCAAGAATACCGGCTGACCGGCAACATGGGCGAAAGCCCGCTGGTGCTGTTCCAACTGCTCAACCACTTGTCCGGCCACCCCGATTCACGCGCCATTTCCAACCACGACTTTGCCGATTTCAAGATCGGCGCGGACGGATCGTACGACATCGCGCTGTCGGCGCGCGAGCAGCCGGGGAACTGGATTGCGCTCGATCCCGCCTGTGACCGCCATTTCGTGCTGGTTCGCCGGTTCATGGGCCACCCGGGGGACCGCCCTGCGACGATGCACCTCGCCCGAACCAGCGAAATCGCGCCCGATCATTACGCCGCCGACGAATTCGATCCGGTCGCCGTCGCCCGCCGGATCGACACTGCGACCGACTTCCTCAAGTACCTGATCAAGGACTTCAACATGGGGTTGTTCGACTTTTATTCGGGCGTCGGCGGCGGGTACAACAACATGGCGTTCCTGCCCGGCACGATCACCAGCCAGGTCGGCAGCCCGACCTCGAACTATGCCATGGCGGTGTTCAATCTGGCCGAGGACGAGGCGCTGGTGATCACGCTCGATCCACTGCCCGACGGGGTCTACTGGTCGTTCCAGCTTGGCGACGTGTGGTCGCGCTCGCTCGATTTCGGCGCGCGGCAGACCTCGCTGGCGATGTCGCAGATCAAGGTCGATGCCGATGGCGCATGCCGCGTGGTGGTGGCCCACCGTGATCCGGGGATCGCCAACTGGCTCGACACTTGCCGGCGGCATCAGGGCACGGTGGTGTTCCGCAATTACAAGGCGACCGGACAGCCGGTGCCCGATACCCGGCTGGTCAAGCTGGCCGATCTTGCCGCCGCGCTGCCCGCCGATACCGCGCTCGTCACGACGGAAGAGCGCGCCGCCACGCTCGACAAACGCCGGCGGGCCTACATCCAGCTTCACGGAGAATGATCATGGCGACAACGCTCGATCCCGCCACCGAACCCACTGCTCCGCTCAGCCGGCGCCAAGCGTGGAAAGCCCCAGCCCGCCCCGAATGGGTGCAGCGCCTGAACGACGAGGGCGCGGGGCTGGACTTGTATGGGGTGGTGCCGCTTGATCCGGCGTCGCTGATCGCCAGCGCCACGCGCAACACCGGCCTCAGCAACTTCGGCTCGCCCGACTGGCGCGAACCGTTCGAACGGCTGGTCGCCTCGCTCGACGGCGAAGCGCAGCTGAACCTTGTCGGGCGGCTGATGACTCGGTCGGACCTGCTGATGATGCTGGAAGCGCGGCTGCGCGTGGAAGAGCTCTATCGCCAGCATCCCGAGATCGAGAGCGAAAAGATCGAGGCGCCGATCTGGGTGCTGGGCCAGGGCCGCACCGGCACCACGCTGCTCCAGACACTGCTGTCGCTCGACCCGGAAAACCGCACGCTGAGCATCTGCGAGGCGATGTTCCCGGTGGACAGCGCGGCCCACTTCGCCGCCGCCGACCACCGCATCCGCATGTGGAACCGCGTCACCCCGCAAGTCGAAAGCGTCCACGAATTCGCCGGGCATGAGGCGATCGAGACGATCATGATCGAATCCTGCGCGTTCCAGCAGCCCGCATGGCTCAACCTGCTGGGTCTTTCGCCCAGCTACACCGCAGCGATGGGGCCGGAAAACCTGTCGAACGCGCTCGAATACGGCAAGCGCATCCTCAAGGCGATCCAGTGGCAGAATCCCGGCAAAAGATGGGTGCTGAAGTCGCCCGACTCGGTGCGCTATGTGCCGCTGGTGCTGCAATGCTATCCGGACGCGCGGCTGGTGTGGGCGCACCGCGATCCGGTCAAGGCGATGGCTTCTGCGGTCAACATGATCGGCACGCTGACCTACGTGCGCAGCGATCAGAAGGTCAGCGAGGGCATGTTCGACGCGATCACCGATCCGGCAATGACTGCCGCCTCGCTCGAGCAGCCGATCGGCTGGATCGAGCAGGGCGTGATCCCGAAAGCGCACCTGTTCAACCTGCAGTACGACACGCTGATGCGCGATCCGGTGGCGGCGATTGCCGAGGCTTATGCGTATTTCGGGCTGAAGCTGGGCGAACCCGCACGCGCCGCGATCACCGCGCATCTGGCGGCCAACCCGCGCGAGAGCCGGCCCGAGCATCGCTACGATCAGGGCGAGGCGGGCCGCATCGCGCAGGAGCGCACGCTGTTCGACCGCTATGAGCGCTATTTTGGCGTGCCTCGGGAAATCGCGTGAGCGCAGTTCCTATCCGCGCGGGCCGTCCGATCGAACACATCGTGGACGGCCAGTGGCGCGATTGCGTGGTGGCCGGCAGTGCGGTGCCGTTCGCCCCGGTGCTGCGCGAGGACGATCACCTGCACCCGGCGGCGTCCGACGCGCATTACAGCGCGATCGAGACCAACCTGTACGGCTTCAACATCCCCGCCGCCGACATCAACTGCAACATCTATGCGCTGTGGCACCCGGTGCTGCGCACGCTGTCGGTGCAGATGTGGGTGCTCAAAGGCGCGCGCGTGCTGCCGCACCAGCTGGCGGCGGACTATTTCATCGAATACCTGTTCCTGCCTGCGGTGGATGACATTGCCGACTGGTCGGTCGAGGTCGGTGGGTTTGCGCTGCGCATCGCGGTGGACGAACCGCTGGAGCGGATCACGATCCAGGCGAGCGAACCGGCGCGCGGGTTTGCGCTGGACCTGACCTGCACCGCCGCACTGCCCCCGGTGGGGCGGCCTGGCGGGCACCACTTCACGCAGTTGCTCAAGACTGCTGGCACGCTGACGCTGGACGGCGAGGTGCACGCGATCGACGGGCACTACATGCGCGACCGCTCGTGGGGCTACAACCGGCCCGAGGCGCCCGAACGCACCCCGCCCTACCGCTGGATGACCGGGTGGATCGGCGATGACTGCGCATTCGTGGTCGCCTGGCTCGACACCGCGCTGCTCGAAGGCGCGGCGTTCGGCACGGGCTGGGACGCGCATGTCGGCGGGCCGGACGCCAGCGGCGCGAACAAATGGGAATCGGGCGGCCCCACGCCCAGCCTCAACTTGCGCAGCGGCTGGATCGCGAAAGCGGGCCGCGTCCTGCCGGTAACGCGGCTGCGTTTCCGCACGCTGACCGGCGGGGACAGCCGCCTGCTGGTCAAGGCGGTCGAACTCGAACTGACCGACAGCGAGGGCGGCCTGCACCACATCACCGGAAAGACGCGATCGATGATCCCGAAAATGTACTGGGGCAACCTGCTGACGTACATGCACGCGATGGCGCTGGAGATGGACGCCGATGGCGCCACGCTGACCGGTGCGGGCGACCTGATGGACACGTATTCCACCTGGCACATCGCCGAGGTCGGACTGTGAGCGGGGCCTCGCTCAAGGGCCGCGTCGCCATCGTATCGGGCGGTGCGCGCGGGATCGGTGCCGGGTGCGCCGCAGCGCTGGCGGCGGCGGGCGCGCATGTGATCGTTGGCGATCTGCTGGAGGCAGAGGGCCGCGCCACCGCCGCGCGGATCGGCGGCACGTTCGCGCGGCTCGACGTGACCGACGCGGCATCGTGGGCGGCGATCGTGGCGCTGGCGGTCAACGCGCACGGGCGGCTCGACGTGCTGGTCAACAACGCCGGCATCGACATCGGCGCGACAATCGAGGACGCAGCGATCGAGGACTTTCGCCGGATCATCGAAATCAACCTGTTCGGCCAGTTCCACGGGATGCAGGCCGCGATCCCGGCGATGAAGCTGACGGGCGGCGGCAAGGCGAAGTCCGGCGGCTCCATCGTCAACATCGCCTCGCTCGCCACGGCCAAAGTCGCGCCGAGCACCACGATCTACGGCGCGTCGAAAGCGGCGGTCGCCAACCTGACCAGGTCGTCGGCGCTGCACTGTGCGCGGACCGGAACGGGCATCCGCATCAATTCGGTCCACCCCGGCCCGATCGCGACCGAGATGGTGCTGGGCGCGGGCAACGCGCGCGCGGGCGATCCCGACATGAAGCCGCTGTTCGATGCGATCCCGCTCGGCCATCTGGGCGAGCCGGGCGATGTCGGCGCGATGGTCGCCTACCTCGCCAGCGACGCCGCCGCGTTCATCACCGGGGCCGAATTCACCATCGATGGCGGGCTGGCGCTGGCGTGACGAAAACTGGCATGAACACGTTCGTTATCGGCGCCAATGGCTACCTCGGCTCGCACGTGGCGGCGGAACTGAAGGCGCACGGCCACGCCGTATCCGGCCTTGCCCGAAGCGGTGAACTGGCCGCGCAACTGGCGACACGCGGGGTCACGCCCTTCCCCGGCCTGCTGACCGAACCTGCCACGCTGGAGCGCATCGCCCGCGAATTCGATGGCATCGTGTTCGCGCCGGTGGTTCCGTTCGAGGAGGAAGGCCCGGCGCTGGCCACGCTGCTGGGAACGCTGAAGGGCAGCGGCAAGCCGTTCCTGTTCACCTCGGGCACCGGCGTGCTGTCGATCCCCGCGCAGGACGGCGCGTGGCATCAGGAAAGCTTTGCCGAGGACGATCCCTACGTTGCGCGCCACTGGCTGTCGTTGCGGGTCGAGACCGAGAACCTCGTGCGTGCCGCCCACACCGATGGCGTGCGCGCCATCGTGATGCGCCCGCCGCAGATCTGGGGCAACGGCGGCAGCAAGCAGGTGCCCGCGATCTTCGAGAGCGTCGAGAAGACCGGTGCCGCCTGCTACATCGGTGCGGGTCTGAACCTCTACACCCACGTCCATGTCGAGGATCTGGCGCGGCAATATCGCCTCGCCATCGAGACGGGCACCGCTGGCGCGTTGTACCACGCGGTCGCGGGCGAGGTGAACTGGCGCACGCTGGCCGAAGCCGTCGCGCAGGTCATGGACTGTGCAACCCGCAGCGTGACGTATGCCGAGGCCTGCGATATCTGGGGCGAGATGTACGCCGACTTGTTCTTCGCCGTCAGCAGCCGCTCACGCTGCGTGCGCGGGCGGGCGGACCTGGGCTGGGCGCCGACGAAGTTCGATCTGGTCGAGGATATCCGCACCGGATCGTACCGCGCGGCTTATGCCCCCAAAAGCGACCGGCTTGCATAGGCGTCGGTAAAGCTCTCTTGCGGTACCTCTGCCCGCGCGAAGAACGCTAGAGCGGCCTCGATCTTGGGCGTCGGGCGGATGCTGGCCGGATCGAACCACGGATTGAGCAACGACAGCACGCGCGGGAACGTGTGCCACGCCTGCCGCCGCTTGATCGCCGCCACGACCTTTCGCGATGCCTTGCGCTCGGCTTCGGTCATGCCCGCGCGGCGCACGTCGAGGATGGTCTTCGCCGCGCGATCGAAGCTGTGGTTGATGTGCCAGAACGCATAGGCGACCCCGGCGATGCGCGTGAAATAGCGGCCCGACACCGCGTTGAACGCCTCGTGACAGACCGATCGGTGCTCGAATTCCTCGGCCACGTGCCACAGGAACAGGTTCGATCCCGCCGGGTCGGCGCCCGCGAAATCGGCGTCGCATTGCTCGATCAGGTAACGCGAGGTGAACGTCGCGGCGTTCTCGAAGCCCGCGCAATAGGCGACGTTGAACGCCAGCGAGCGCTTGTCGCGCAGCACTTTCAATTCAGCCGTGATCGTCTCGATCAGCCCCTTCAGCGCGCCGAAGCCGGCGTCATACAGCCGCTTGTTGTAGGCGACGTGGTAATGCGCGTGGTTGCGTTCCTGCGCGATGAAGATGGCCAGTTCGGCGTCCAGCGCGGGATCGCCAGCGCCCTTGGCCTTGCGCACTTCGCTCATCACGTTGTTGAGGTAAAATTCGACGTAGGGGATCACCGCCGAGGCGCCGTTCCAGTACAACGCGAACTCGGGCACGCGCGACCAGACCACCGTAGCTTGCGCAAGATCGAAATCGGGCTTGCGGATGATCATGGCACGCGCACCGTTCTTCAGGCTTTAGTGCTGACCGGCGGACGCACCACCATCTCCTGGATGTTGATGCCGATCGGCTGCGACAGGATGTAGCGGACCGCATCGGCGATGTGCCGCGGATCGCCGACGATCCGGGCCATGTCGTCGCCGTTTTCGGGGTTCAGGTTCAGCCGCGTAAGATTGCCGCTCAGGTTGGCGAGAGATTCGGGGGTGAACCCGCGCGCCAGCTGCGTGGCGAAACCGCCGGGGATCACCGTTGCCACGCGGATCGGATCGCCTTCGACTTCGGCGCGCAAGGTGTTGCCGATCATCTCGGCGGCTTTCTTGCTGATGCCATAGACGCCCGGTTCCTCGAAACGCGCCTGCACCGAACCGAGGTTGATCACGTGGCCCTCCTGCCCGTGCTTGCGCATGGTCAGCACCGCCGCCTTGCTGCCTTCGAGCATCGCCATCACGTTGATGTCGAGCATCTCCTGCCAGCGCTCGATCGTGCCCGACAGGATCGGTTCGGGGTACATCACGCCGGCGTTGTTGATCACCGCGAACAAGTGCGGATGCGTCGCGCCGACCACCTCGATCAGCTTCGCCAGCGGGCCGCGAATGCGCAAGTCCATCGGCTCGCTCTGTGCCACCGGACCACCCGCAGCGGAGATCAGCCCGGCGGTTTCGGCCAGCGCCTCGCCCGATCGGCCGACCAGCCACAAATCCGCACCTTGCCGCGCCAGATCGACCGCGATGGCCCGGCCCAGCCCGCTCGACGCGCCCGTGACGATGATCGCCTTGCCGGCAAATGGCCCTGTCACGCATCGTCTCCCGGATTGTTTCGTCGTTGGGTCGGCATAACATGGTATGCAAGAGTACCAATAGCGAAAACGCCTGCGGGAAATCGCCCGGAAATCGTTCGCAAGCGCTACGGAACGTGTCACGGGGGCTTGCCAACCCCCCTTTGCCCCGCAATAAGGTATGCAAGCAAACTATAATCTGGAGAGGCATTTTGGCGACGGATTTCGACGTGATCATCGTCGGCGGCGGCGGTGCGGGGCTCGCGGCAGCGATCGAGGCGACCAAGCTGGGCGCATCGTGCATCGTGCTGGAAGCCGACACCAAGCTGGGCGGCGCCACTGCGCTCTCCGCCGGGGTGTTCTATGCTGCGGACACCAGCGTGCAGCGTGAGGCCGGGGTCGAGGGCGACACCGCTGACGCGATGTTCACATATGTCATGGCGGTCAACCAGTGGGCGCTGAAGCCCGACGTGATCCGCCTGATCTGCGACGAAAGCGGCCCCACGGTCGAATGGCTGCGCAGCCTGGGCACGCGCTTCATCAAGGAATTCCTCGTCGTGTCGGGCGTCGATGACATGCCGCGCGGCCATTCGAGCGAGGGCGCGGGCGGCGGCATCGCCGATGCGCTGATCAATGCGGCGGGCGCGCTGGGCGTGCAGACCGCGCTGGGCACGCGCGTTGAACGGCTGCTGTTCGAGGACGGGCGCGTTACCGGTGTCCACGCGGGCGGCATGGACTTGCACGGCGCGGTCACGATCATCACCACCGGCGGCTTCGGCAACAGCCCCGAGATGATCGCGAAACATTTCCCCACCGCCGCGCAGCATGGTTCGTGGACTTGGGCGGTGCACGACCCTGCCCCGTTCATCCTCGGCGACGGGATCACACTGGGCGAACAGGTCGGCGCCGGGATCGCCGGGCACGACACCGGCTTGCTGCTGCCAACATCGGGCGTGGGCAAGTTCGTCGAGGCATTCCTGCCGCCGTGGATCATGATGGTGAACGAGGACGGGCGCCGCTTCGCGCCCGAAACATCGTCGTACACCGTGTGCGGCTACCTCATCAACGAGCAGACCAACGCGCACGCGTTTGCGATCTTCGACGATCCGACGATGCTGGAGGCGAGCAACGATTCGTCGTACCTCGATCCCTACAATTCGGGCCTTGCGACGCCGACCTGGGAAGAAGCCACGCTGCGCAAGCGCATCGCTTCGGGTGACGTCAAGGTGGCCGACACGCTGGTCGAACTCGCCGCCAAATGCGGGATCGACGGGGCGGCGCTGGTGGAAACGGCAAGGCGTTATAACGCCGACATCGCCGATGGCGTCGATCGCCAGTTCTTCAAGAAAGCCAAGAAGCTGTTCACGGTGGAAACCGGCCCGTTCTACGCGGTCGAGGTCAAGGCCGCGATCATCGGCGTGACCGGCGCGGGCCTCGATGCCGATCGCCAGTGTCGCGTGCTCGATACGCACGGCGTGGCGATCCCCGGGCTTTACGGCGCGGGCGAAGTGCTCGGCGTGCTGCAGGGCAAGCGATACGCGGGCGGCGGTTTCAGCATCGGCCCCGCAGTGATCCTGGGCCGCGAGGCTGGACGGCAAGCTGCGGTCGAAGCGCTTTCGCACAGGGAAGCAGTAGCATGAACACCCGTGTCACGCAGATCCAGGCCGCTTATGCCGCTGAGGAAGGCCACCGCACCGATCCCGTGCACAAGGCGCGCGACCTGCCGCTGTCGTACGATGCGATCACCGCCGAATGGCTCGCCGATGCGCTGGGCGGCGGGGTGCCGGGCGCCAAAGTGGTCCAGTTCGCGCTCGGCCCGGTCGACACCGGCAGTTCCAACCGCCGCAAGATCGCGCTGACGTGGAACGCGACCGGACAAGCCGCGGGGCTGCCCACACGGCTGTTCTGCAAGGCCACGCACGATCTGGCCAACCGCGTAGTGCTGGGCATCAGCGGCGGCGCGATGGGCGAGGTCGATTTCTTCAACCACGTGCGTCCGCTGCTCGATTTCGAGGCGCCGCAATCGTACTTTGCCGGATACAACCCTGCCAACATCAACTCGATCGTGGTGCTGCGCGACATTTCGGACGAGGTCACCAGTTTCTGCGATCACAACACCGAAATGACGCTGGACCGCGCCAAAAGCCAGATGCGCCTGCTCGCCCGCGCGCACGGCCAAGGCTATAGCAATCCGGCGGTGCAGCAGGCGCTGAAGGCCATCGTCACCTGGCCCGAATTCTTCATGAAGACGCTCGATTTCGGGATGGAAGCCGGTTCGACCAAGGGATTCATGGACGGCAAGGACGTGATCCCGGCGCGCACCTGGAACCGCCACGCTGAGGTGTGGGAAAAGTCGCTGGCCTCGGTCAATCGGCACAAGCACCTGCCGCTCACGCTGATGCACGGCGATGTCCACCTCAAGAACTGGTACATCGCGGGCAACGGCGAGATGGGCCTGGGCGACTGGCAGTGCGTCAGCCGCGGGCACTGGTCGCGCGACGTTTGCTACGCGATTTCCTCGGCGCTGACGGTGGAGCATCGCCGCGCATGGGAGCGCGAGCTGCTCGCCTTTTACCTCGATGAACTCGCCGCTTCGGGCGGGCCGAAGGTGGCGCTGGACGATGCGCTGCTCGACTATCGCCAGCAGCTGATGACCGCGCTCACCTGGTGGACGATCACGCTCGCGCCAACCGACGACATTCCCGACATGCAGCCGCGCGACATCACGCTGGAAATGGTCCGCCGCATCGGAACGGCCTGCGACGACTGGGATTCGCTGGATTCGTTTTAAGGCAAAACTTCGCCAGGTCCGCTCATCCTGAGCTTGTCGAAGGATGCTCGCACTCGTTAGCGGGTTGGGAGCGTGTGGATCGGCTATCGTGCGGCATCCTTCGACAGGCTCAGGATGAGCGGGGTTGGCGTTAGGGCAGGCGTTACCTACCCCCGACTGCGAACCGGTAGCGCAAGCCCACCGTCGGCCCGCCCGCATGGAGATCGAGCGCCAGCCCCGTCACGCTGGCGTAGCGGCCCTTGGCCCAGCGATAGCCCGCGTCGATCGCGACGCGGCGGGCGACATCCCATTCGAGCGCGATTTGCGCGTTGCGATAGTCGGTATCGAACGCGCCGAACCCCGCCGCGCTGGCCTCGGTATCGAGGCGCAGGTTGTGGCGCAGCGGCACGCTGGCCGAAACGCCGGCGAGCGGACTGGTCCAGTCGCCATCGCCGGTCGCGGTGATGAGGTTGCCGGTGACGAGCGACCCGATGCGCAAATGCTGGACGCCGACGTAGGGACTGATCTCGACCGCCCGGCCGCCGACCGACACAGACTTGTGCACGCCCACGCCAAATTGCCCGAAGCGCACTTTCGAGGTCAGCGCCTGGCCGAAGAACGGACGAAAGTTCCCGTTGCGATAATCGACCACCACCGCATCGGCGAACGCGAACCTGCTTCCGTCATCGACCGCGAGGCATCCCATGCCGCCGATGCGGAAGCCGGCCGCGAAATCGCCCGGCGTGACTCGCACCGGCACGGTCAACGGTCCCAACGCGGTCGTGCCGCTGACCACGGGCACCCACAGGTAAGGGTTGAGCGTGATGTGCACGCTGTGGTCTTCGCGAGCGGCTAGGTGGCGCTCGGGTATGTTTAGGTGTCGTTCGGGTATATCCTGCGCATACGTCGGAACGGGTGCGGCCAGCAGCAACGGAACCGCAGTGATGCTGCGCAGCATCACTTGGGGTCCTTGCGAAACCGTGCGACATATTCCTCATAGACCGCGTGATATTCGGCCCCCGTCGCCAGCCCGCTGACCGCGAGCCGCTCAATGCTGCGCGCATCGCCGCGCCCCACTTCGGCCATCAGCTCCAGCGCCAGCTTGCCTGCAGCATAAGCCTCGCGCGGGATGGCGGCGAGATGGTCACAAAAGCGGTCGACTTCGGCGGAAAACTGCGCCGCCGGGGTCACCGAATGAACCAGCCCGATCGCCAGCGCGCGCTCGGCGTCGAAGTCCAGCCCGGCCAGCACCAGCCAGCGCGCCCAGTGCGATCCTACCGTGCGTACCAGCCGGCTCATGCCGCCAGAGCCGGGCAATCCGCCCATTGCGATCTCGGGCAGGCGGTAACGCGCGGTGTCGCTCGCCAGCCGGAAATCCGCGCACAGCGACAGTTCCAGCGCACCGCCGATGCAGGGTCCGTGGTGCGCCACCACGATCGGTTTTTCGGTCGCTTCCCACAAGTCGCCCAGCGGGTGCAGGCAGCCCTTACCCGCGCGATACCAGCGGCGGAACGCGGTGGGGCTGGCGATCGCCGGATCGGGCGCGAGTTCGCTGTTGAGGTCGATCCCGGCGGAAAACACCTCGCCTTCGGACCGCACCAGCAGCACTTGCAGATGATCGCCCCCAGCCAGTCTCGCGGTGGCTTCGAACAGTCCCTCGAGCATTTCGAGGTTGAGCGCATTGCGCTTTTCCGGGCGCGTCAGCGTCGCCTCGATCATGCTGCCCCGTTCGACGATCCTGATCCCGCTCACGGCTGTGTTCTCCCTGCCTGCGTTCCGCCATGTGCCCCGCAGTGTGCCCCACACGACACGGCTGACGGAATATTAGTCTCTAGCGAATGATAGGCTTGCAAACTATTTTTCCCTAGGTAAAGTTTTGGTCCAACGGATGGCAAAAAATCCATAGCATCGAGGAGAGGCGATCGTCATGGGGTACGAGCCCACGCAAGCGCTGCAAGCAATCGACGGCCATGTTCCGCTGGTGTTGCTGTGCCTGGCCGTGGCGCTGGGCTTCAGCTTCGTCTATTTCGTGATCGCGCTGCGCATGGCACGCCGGCAGGGCGTGTACGTGGAACCGTTTATCGGCGCAGCGGTGTTCTTCTGGCACGACCTTTCCTTCGTCCTTCACTGGCCGACGTGGCAGGCCGTCTATGGCGGGCACTGGTGGCTGAAGTTCTGGTCGATCGGGCTGTGCGGTACCGTGGCGCTCGAGGCGTACCTCATCTGGCAGTTCATCCACTACGGCCATCGCGAGATCCTGCCGCAGGTCTCCCGGCCCGCGTTCACGGTGATGACGCTGGCGGCGGTGCTGGGTACAGGCGCGATGTGGTGGCTGGTGAAGGCCTCGCTCAACGATCCGCTCTATTTCGTCACGTTTGCGATCACCGCGATCTGGTCCACCCCGTTCCACACCGGGATCATGCTGCGGCGGGGCAACACCGCCGGGCAATCGGTGGCGATGAACGTGTGCGTGATGCTGCTGTTCAGCGGCGTGTCCGGCGCCATCGCGATCGCCGCGCCGGCGTTCCGCAGCCCGGTTTATGCCGCGTTCTATGCCACGTTCATGATCTGGCCGCTGGTCAACATCTGGCTGATCCGACGCTTGCCGCAACCGGCCTCGGGTAGAGCCGCGTCCAGCTTCACCCGCAGCGGACACGCACTTTCAACCACTTGAATCAATAGCAATAACTTAATGAATTTGGGAGGGACCATATGAAAAAACGTAACCTGATCGCCAGCCTGCTGGCCGGTGCCAGCGCCTTTGCCGGCATCCAGCCCGCCTTTGCCCAGCAGGTCCCGCAGGCCGATGCCGCCTCCAATCCGTCCGACGCCGACGCGATCGTCGTCACCGCTCGCCGCCGCGAGGAAACGCTGATCTCGGTTCCGGTGGTCGTCACCGCCGTTTCGGGCGCGAACCTGCAGCAGCGCGGGGTCACCAACCTCGATGGCCTGGCGCGCATCGTGCCCCAGCTGCTGATCGCGCCACAGGGCGGTTCGGTCCAGGGCGGCAACATCTCGATCCGTGGCATCGCCGGCCCCGACTCCAACCCGTTCGGCGATCAGGCCGTGTCGTTCACGATCGACGGCGTGCAGATCGCCAAGGCCACCGTGCGCCGCATGAGCGACTTCGACGTCGCGCAGATCGAAGTGCTGAAAGGCCCGCAGGCGCTGTACTTCGGCAAGAATTCCATGGCCGGCATCATCAACATCACCACCGCCGATCCGGGCGATCATTTCGAGATGGGCGCCAAGCTCGGCTATGAATTCAACGCCCGCGAAATGCGCGGCGAAGGCTATGTCTCCACCCCGCTCGGCGGTGGACTGGGCGTGCGCATCGCCGGCCAGTATTCCACCATGCAGGGCTACCTGACCGACCAGACGCCGCTCAATTCGGGGTACTTCAACTCATCCCATGCCCCGAAAAACACCAACTTCGGCATTCGCGGCACGTTGAAGTATGACGATGGCGGTCCGTTCGACGCCAAGCTGAAAGTCAGCTACGGCCGCGTCGACCAAAACGGTCCTGCCGCCGCGACCGAATTCGTCAACTGCCCGTTCGGCGCCCGCCAGTTCTCGTTCATAGGCCCCGCTCCGATCGGCGACAACAGCCAGTGCACCGCCGGCGACAAGGTGGTCAACGCCGGATACGGCAAGGTCGTGTCGACGATCCCCGGCACGCTCAACTTCTTCCGTCCCGACGGGCGCAACTTCTCGCCGCAGAAGCAGGTTCTTGGCGGGCTGGTGATGCACTTCCATCCGTCGGACAAACTGACGTTCACCTCGGCGACCGGCTACTACAAGGTCGATCTCGACCAGTGCCAGAACTACGAGAACAGCTTTGCGGTGCTGCTGCCCAGCTGCAACACCTACCACAACCGCGAGTTCAGCCAGGAGCTGAACTTCAACACCGATCTGGGCGGCCCGGTCGATTTCACCGGCGGCCTCTATTTCGCCGATACCAAGGCCGTGACCGGATCGCTGACGTATCTGTTCGGCGGCCAGTTCGATCTACTGGCACCCGGCTTTGGTGGTCCGACCTCGCCGGCGATCGTCAACAACTACCTGTTCACCCAAAAGGGTCAGGCCTATTCGGCGTTCATCTCGGGCTCGTTCAAGCCGATCCCGACGCTCGAAATCGCGGGCGGCGTGCGCTATTCCTACGAGAAGAAGCGCCTGACCGACGTGCGTGACGGTGGCGGCATCACCGAACCGGGTGGCCCCTACACCACCATCCTCGATGCCAGCACCGTGCTGACCACCACGCCCAACGCGATGGGCAACTTCCTGCTCAAGACCAAGGACCACTGGGACGATTTCTCGCCGGAAGCGACGATCACCTACCGGCCCACCGGCGATTTCACCGCGTTCGCATCCTACAAGCACGGTTTTCTCTCGGGCGGGTTCAACGGCAGCTCGGTCAACCTGGCGCTGAAGAACCTCGATCTCAGCTACAAGCCACAGACGATCCAGGGCTTCGAAGCGGGCATCAAGACCCGTCTGATGGACGGCGCGGTGCTGTTCAACGCTGCAGCGTACAGCTACAAGATCAAGGACTTGCAGGTCGTCAACTTCGTCAACGCGACATCGACCATCCGCAACGCGGCATCGAGCAAGATCTACGGCGCGGAAGCCGACATCAGCTGGCACACGCCATTGCGCGGGCTGACGCTGAACGCGGCGACCGCCTACAACCACGCGCAGTACGAAAGCTTCCCGGCGGCCCCGTGCTACAACGGCCAGTCCCCGGCGATGGGTTGCACCATCGTGGGAGGCAACCCGATCCAGAACCTGGCAAGTCGCGCGGTTCCGCGTTCGCCGCGCTGGAACACCTCGGGCGGCTTCAACTACGAATCCGCACTGGGTAACGACCTCAAGATCGGTCTGACCGGCGATGCGCAATATTCGGGCAGCTACCTCACCGACGCGCAAGATGCACCCACCGGTCGCCAGCCCAGCTACACGCTGCTCAACGCTTCGGCGCGGATCGGCGCGGAGAACGATCGCTGGACGGTTTCGGTAATCGGCCGCAACCTGAGCAACAAGTACTACTATGTCGCCTCCACCGACGTGCCGTTCACCGGCGGCGGACAGGGCGTGGCCGGGCAGCTGCCGGGCGATCGCTTTGCCTCGGTGGCACGCGGTCGCGAAGTGCTGGTGCAAGTGGGCTTCAAGTTCGGCAACTGATCGCCGCGCTGGGACACCAACCGGGGGGCGGCGCGACATTCGCGCTGCCCCCTTTTTCTTGGGAGAATGAACAATGGCGCGTCTGGATGGAAAAGTCGCCCTAATCAGTGGCGGCGCGCGCGGGCTTGGCGCTGCGATCACCGCCGCGCTGGTGCGCGACGGCGCGCGGGTGGTGATCGGCGACGTACTCGATGATGCGGGCAAGGCGCTCGCGGCGAGCCACGACGGCAAAGTCGCATTCTGCCATCTCGACGTGCGCGAGGAAGCGCAATGGGCCGACGCGGTGGCACTGGCCAAGGCCAGGTTCGGCGGGCTCGACATTCTCGTCAACAACGCCGGGGTTACGCTCGCCGTGCCGCTGGAAGAGGCGACGATGGCGCAGTACCGCTGGGTGATGGACATCAATTACTGGGGCACCGTGCTGGGCACCCGCGCCGCGCTGCCGGCAATGCGTGCGCGCGGCGGCGGGGCGATCGTGAACCTGTCGTCCAATTCGACCCGCAAGATTTTCCCGCTGGCGGTGACCTACAGCCCGACCAAGGCAGCGGTCGCCAATTTCACCAAGATCACCGCCGCGCAATATGCGCATGAAAACATCCGCGCCAACTCGATCCACCCGGGCCCCACCGAAACCCCGATGCTGCTGGGCGATGGGCTGCCCCAGGGCCTGCAGGCGGCCGACATCCCCGCCATCCGCGAAGTGATCGACCGTATCCCGATGGGGCGCATGGCGCAGCCGTCCGAACAGGCCGATGTCGTCGCGTTCCTGGTGTCGGACGAGGCGCGCTATGTTACCGGGGCCGAACTGTTCGTTGATGGCGCGGGAACCGACGCATGACCGAAGTTGAAGCCGCGCCGATCAGTTTCGCCGACCCGAGCGTGCAGCGCTGTCCGTTTCCCGCATACGATGCCTTGCGCGCCGATCAGCCGGTCTATCGCGATCCGCTGACGGGCAATTTCGTGCTGACCCGCTATGCCGACGTGCGCCGCTCGCTGCTCAACCCCAAGGTCTTCAGCAACCGCACCGGGCTGATCGTGGAACGCGCGAGCAGCGTGCAGGACGAGGTCGACCGGATTTATCGCGACGGCGGCTGGATGCCGCTCGACACGCTGGTCAGCAACGATCCGCCCGAGCACCGGCTGTACCGCGTGCTGGTCGACAAAGTGTTCACCACCCCGCGCGTCACCGGCCTCGAACCGCGGATCGAAGCGATCATCGACGCGCTGCTCGATGACCTGCCCGCCGGCACCGAGTTCGATTTTCTCGATGCGTTCGCGGTGCGCCTGCCGATGTATGTGATCGCCGAGCAACTCGGCGTGGCGCGCGCCGACATGGACCGGTTCAAGCTGTGGTCCGATGTGTCGGTCGAGGCGGTCAGCCCGATGATCCCGCCCGCGCGCGAGATCGAGATCGCGCAGACCATCGTCGATCTGCAGAACTACCTCGCCCGCGTGATCGAGCGCGTGCGCGCCGCGCCCGAGGACACGCTGATCAGCCACCTCGCCTCGACCGAGACCGAAGGGCGGCTGCTGACGATGCGCGAGCTGCTCGGCGTGATCCAGCAGCTGCTGGTGGCGGGCAACGAGACGACGACCACCACGCTGGCCTCGGGCATGAAGCTGCTGATCGACCACCCCGACCTGGCCGAGCGGATGGCCGTCGATCCCGCGCTGGTACCGCGCTTCGTCGAGGAAGCACTGCGCACCTGCGCGCCGATCCAGACGCTGTTCCGCAAGGCGCTGGAGGATGTCGAGGTTGACGGCGTCACGATCCCCGCCGGGGCAATGGTGGAAGTCCGCTATGGCGCGGCCAACCGCGATCCGGCGCAGTTCGCCTGCCCCGCCGATGTCGACCTGTCGCGCGCCAACGCCGCCGGGCACCTCGCGTTCGGCGCGGGCATCCACATGTGTATCGGCAACCAGCTCGCACGCGGAGAGCTGCGGCTGGCATTTGCGGCACTGACCCGTCGGTTCAAGAATTTCCGCGCGACTCGGGGCGATGGCGGTGTGGAGTGGGCGACCAGCTACATCGCCTATGGCCCGACGCGGCTGTGGATGGCCTGCGAGACGCGGTAGGACCTTTGCGGAAGGACTGCAGCATTCCTGCGTCCCCGCGAAGGCGGGGACCTCAGGCCGTCATGCGTGCGATATCGCGCGCCCCCCCCTGAGGCCCCCGCCTTCGCGGGGGATCAGCTCCAATATCAGGCCAATCCCTTCCCCGCTTGACGCACTGCGCCACGAATGTAGTACTTATGCAAACCATATTGAAGATTACGAGAGGCGGCAGGGAATGAGCGGCGCAGTGCTGGACGGCAAAGTGGTGATCGTAACGGGCGCGGGCGGCGGCGTCGGCGCCGAAATCGCCAAGCTGGCGGCGCGCGAGGGCGCGAGCGTGCTCGTCAACGACCTGGGCGGATCGTCATGGGGAGAAGGCGCCGATGCCAGCCCCGCCGATTCGACCGTCGAAGCGATCCGTGCGGCGGGCGGCAAGGCGGCACCCAGCTATCGCTCGATCGCCGAATGGGACAGCGCGCACGCCGTCGTGCAGGATGCGCTCGACGCGTTCGGACGGGTCGATGCCGTGGTCAACAACGCGGGCATCCTGCGCGACGTGATCTTCCACAAGATGACGCGCGAGGACTGGGACACCGTTCTCAAAGTCAACCTCGACGGCTATTTCTACGTCTCGCGCGCGGCGGCGGATCACTTCAAGGCGCAAGGATCGGGCGCGTTCGTGCACATGACCTCGACCAGCGGGCTGATCGGCAACCTCGCGCAGGCGAACTATTCGGCGGCCAAGCTGGGCGTTGCGGGCCTGTCGAAATCGATCGCGCTCGACATGAAGCGGTTCGGCGTGCGGTCCAACTGCATCGCGCCGTTCGCGTTCACCCGCATGGTCGCGACGATCCCCGACACCGAGGCGAACAAGGACCGGCTCGAGGTGGCGCGCCGCCTGACGCCGGACAAGGTCGCGCCGCTCGCGGTGGCGCTGCTCAGCGACGCGGCGGGCGATGTCTCGGGCCAGATCTTCGGCGCGCGGATGAACGAGATGATCCTGTTCAACCAGCATCGCCCGGTGCGCAGCACGCAGACATCGGACGGGTGGACCCCGCAATCGGTCATCGACAAGGCGCTACCGGCCATGAGGGCCGCATTCGCGCCACTCGACATTTCGAGCAGCGTGTTCACCTGGGATCCGTACTGAACGGATGGACCGGAGAACTGGCGAAAGCGCCGATTGACTTTGCCTCTGCCGACCTGTCGGTTCACCCCTTGCTTCTCGCCTGAAGCAAGGTAATACGCTTTATAACGATATGCCAACGTAGCGCACTGCAGCGCAAAAGGATGGCAGGAGAGGAGACCATGTCGAACACTCCGAAACCGGATGCGGCAACGCTGCTGGCAATCTGGAAGAAGGCCACGCTGATCAAGCTCAATGACGAGCGCATCATCAAGCAGATGATGGCCGGCAAGCTGGTGATGCCGTACTATTCCCCGCGCGGGCAGGAGATCATCCCGTCGGCGCTGTCGATGCACCTGACCGATGACGATTACATCTGCACGATCTATCGCGGCATTCACGACATGCTCGCCAAGGGCTTTCCGCTGGGCGAACTGTGGGCCGAACTGGCGGGCCGCGCCACCGGCACCTGCAAGGGCAAGGGCGGGCCGATGCACCTTACCCACCCGGCCAAGGGCATGATGGTCACCACCGGGATCGTCGGATCGTCGATGCCGATCGCCACCGGGCTTGGCTGGGCGGCCAAGCTTGACGGGAAAAACCGCGTCTCGGTCGCCAACTTCGGCGATGGGGCGGCCAACATCGGCGCGTTCCACGAATCGATGAACATGGCGGCGCTGTGGAAACTGCCGGTCATCTTCATGTGCCAGAACAACCTTTATGCCGAACACACCAGCGCCGCCGACAGCCGCGTGGTCGATCGCATTTCGGCGCGCGCCGATGCCTATGGCATGCCCGGCGTGACCGTGGACGGCAACGATCCCGACGAAGTCTATGGCGCCACCAAGATCGCGATCGAGCGCGCCCGCGCGGGCGAAGGCCCCACGCTGATCGAGGCGGTAACCTTCCGCTTCAACGGGCACCTCTTGGGCGAAGCCGGCACTTACATGGACAAGCAACTGTACGCAGAGTGCCAGGCGAAAGACCCGATGCCGATCCTGCGCGCGCGACTGCTGACTGAAGGCATCGCCACCGAGGATGATCTCGTTGCGGTCGAGGCCGACATCAACGGCCAGATCGACGTGGCGCTGGCAGCGGCGATGGCCGCGCCCTTCCCCGATCCTTCCGAACTCAAGCGCGACGTCTTCGCGCAAGATCTGGCGTGAGGCCCGACATGACCGAACCCAAAACAATGACGCCAAAAACCATGACGATGGTCGAGGCCATCAACAAGGCGCTCCACGATGCGATGGAGGCCGACCCCAAGGTGCTCGTGCTCGGCGAGGAAGTGGGCGACAAGGAAGGCGGCGGCGTCATGGGCGTCACTGCGGGGCTGTCGACCAAGTTCGGCACCGACCGCGTCAAGTCGACCCCGATCACCGAACAGGCGATCATCGGTGCGGCGATCGGCGCATCGATCGGTGGCTATCGTCCGGTGGCCGAGATCATGCTGATGAACTTCATCGCGGTGCCGATGGACATGATCGTCAACCACGCCGCCAAGTTGCGCTTCATGTCGGGCGGGCAGACCAGCGTGCCGATCGTGATCCGCACGATGACCGGCACCGGCTTCCAGACCGGGGGCCAGCACAGCGACTATCTCGAGGCGTGGTTCGCCCACACCGCCGGGATCAAGGTGGTGGCGCCTTCGTGCCCCGACGATGGCTATGGCCTGATGCGCTCGGCGATCGAGGACAACGATCCGGTGCTGTTCATCGAAAACCTGCCGACGTACTGGAACCCCGGTCCGGTCAGCGGCCAGCATGTGCCCATCGGCAAGGCGCGGATCGCACGCGAGGGCACCGACGTGACCATCGTGGCACACTCGCTGATGGTCCACCGCGCCGCCGCAGCGGCCGAGGAACTGGCGAAGGAAGGCATTTCGGTCGAGATCATCGACTTGCGCACGATTTCTCCGTGGGACAAGGAAGGCGTGCTCGCGTCCTGCGCCAAGACCGGCCGCGCGCTGGTGGTGCATGAAGCCGTCAGGCAGTTCGGTATCGGCGCCGAAATCGCCTCGACCATCGGCGACGAGCTGTGGGGAACGATGAAGGCCCCGGTCAAGCGGCTGGGCGGCGCATTCAGCGCAGTGCCTTTCTCCAAGCCGCTCGAAGACGCGTTTGCACCGCAACCAGCGGACATTGCCGCCACCGTCAAACTGCTCATGGGCTGAACAATGGCAACCGAAATCCTCCTTCCCAAACTTGGCTTTTCCATGAACGAGGGCGAACTGGCCGAATGGCTGGTCGCCGATGGCGGCGCGGTCACCGAAGGCCAGCCGCTTTATTCGCTCGAAAGCGAGAAATCGACGCAGGAAGTCGATGCGCCAGCGTCAGGCACGCTGCGTATCCTCAAGCCAACCGGTGAAACCTATCCGGTCGGGACGGTCCTCGCCGTCATCGAATAGGCGGCCCCGCCGATGCTCTTCGCCCGAACCGAAACGCAGGCCATGCTGGGCGACATGCTCGCGCGGCTGCTCGACGCCGAAAACGCGTTCGAGGCGCGGCGGCTCAGGCTGGCAGGCCCTGCGCCCGACCGGCTGGCGCTGTGGCCGCTGCTGGCTGAACAGGGCATTCTCGGCGCGGCCTTCAGCGAGGACGCGGGCGGCTTTGGCGGCACGATGCGCGATCTGGCGGTGGTCATGGCGCAAGTCGGCCGCAGCCTTGCGGTCGAGCCGGTGCTGGCCACGGCGCTATGCGGGTTGGCCGCACCCGATGAAATTCCGGCGATCATCGCAGGGACGCGCGTACTTGCGATCGCACACGCAGAGAGCGCCGACCCGTTCGATCCTGTAACCACCACGGCCGGGGGCGGCACGGTCAGCGGCCACAAGCCGGTGGTGCGCGATGGCGACATCGCGCACGCCTTCATCGTCTCGACAGCCACTGGCTGGCACAGTGTCGAAGCGGGCGGCATTGAGCGTACAGCCTTCCGCCTGATTGATGGTTCGTCGGCGGCTTCGCTGACGTTTGACGGCGCGGCGGCCACGGCCCTGCCCGATGCGCCATCCATCGACGACCTGCTGGCGCGCTACGCCGTCGGTCTGGCGGCGGAAACCGTCGGTATCCTTGAAGCACTCAACGCCGCGACCTTCGCCTATTTGCGCACGCGCAGGCAGTTCGGCGTGGCGCTGTCCACGTTCCAGGCGCTGCAGCATCGCGCGGCCAATATGTTCGCCGCCGCCGAGGAAGCGCGCACACTGACCGACCGCGCGATCGACGCGATTGACAGCAGCGCACCCGATGCCGCCGCGCTCGCCTCCGCCGCCAAGGCCACGGCCGACACCGCCGGCCGCCTGATCGGCCACGATGCAGTGCAACTTCACGGCGGCATGGGCGTGTCCGACGAACTCGACGTCAGCCATTATATGCGCCGCCTCGCCGCGATCCGCGCCGAACTGGGCAGCGCCGATGCCCACCGCGCGCGTTTTGCGAAGCTGGGCGGCGCGCGCCTGCCCGACAGCGTCGACATGGCCGCATGGCGCGCCGAGGTGCGCGCGTTCGTGCAAGCCAACCTGCCTACCGACATTGCCGATAAGGGGCGCAAAGGGCTGGAGATCGCCAAGGACGACTATGTCCGCTGGCAGAAGATCCTGCGCGATCACGGCTGGTTCGCCGCCGCTTGGTCCCTCGAACACGGCGGCGCGGGCTGGGATCTGGAGCGCCAGCTGGTGTTCCTGCAGGAAGCCTCACTCAACGCCGCGCCGATGGTCATTCCTTACGGCGTCAACATGGTCGGCCCGGTGTTGCAGGCGTTCGGCACGCCCGAACAGCAGGCGCGCCACTTGCCCGGAATCCTGTCGAGCGACGTGTGGTGGTGCCAGGGCTATTCCGAACCCAACGCCGGGTCCGACCTCGCCTCGCTCAAGACCACGGCGGTGCGTGATGGCGACCACTACGTCGTCAACGGCACCAAGATGTGGACGACCGAGGCGCACTGGGCGGACTGGATGCATTGCCTCGTCCGCACCGACAGCACGGTCAAGGCACAGCAGGGCATCTCGTTCCTGCTGATCGACATGACCACGCCGGGCATCACCGTGCGCCCGATCGTGACGATCGACGGCCAGCACCACACCAACCAGATATTCTTCGACGACGTGCGCGTTCCGGCAGAGAACCTCGTCGCCGCAGAGGGTCAGGGCTGGACCATCGCCAAGTTCCTGCTCTCGAACGAGCGCGTCGCGATTGCCGATACCGGCCCCAAGCTGCGCCTGCTAGGGCAGGTCAAGGCGCTGCTCTATGCGCAGCCCGCGTCGCCCCACCGCGAGCGGATGACCCTGAAGCTGGCCGATGCGGAAATCCAGCTGCTGACGCTGTGTGCGCTGGAACAGGACTACGTGTCGGCGTGGGCGGGCGGCGGATCGAAGGAAGGCCCGCAGGCCTCGGTGCTGAAAATCCGCGGGACCGAGATCCTGCAACTGATCAGCGAGATCGCGCTGGAAATCGAGGGACCGCTGGGCGCGGCGCACGATCCGGCCGACCTGCACCTGCCCCCCGCCACCGCGCTGTCCGTGCAGCAGTCGGCCAGCGCGATGGCGCACCAGTACCTTTACGGCCGCTGCTGGTCGATCTTCGGCGGCACCAACGAGATCCAGCGCGGGCTGATTGCACGGGCTGTGCTGGGCTAAACGCCGCCGCCCGCAATCAACGCCTGCGCCGCGCTGATGAACATCGGGAAGTGGACGTGCGCGAGATAGGCGAGCTTGAGGTCGTCGGCGAGCCCGGCGATGAAGTTGGCCGAGATGAGGTTGGAGGCGCTGGCGTTGCGCACATGCGCCCACACCCGGAAATAGCGCAAGGTCGGCTCGTCCACCGGATCGCCGCCCGCTGCCTCGTACAGCGCGGTCAACTGCTGCCAGTCGATCGCATCGCCGATGGTTTCGCGGACGTAGCCCAGCTCTTCCGCCGGATCGCCGATATGCGCGAATTCCCAGTCGAGCACGGCGGTCAGCTTGCCATCGTCGAACAGGAAGTTGTGAAAACCGAAATCGCCGTGGAGCAGCGAGGGGCGCCCCCGCCGATCGGGCACGTTGTCGAGCAGCCAGCCATACAGCGCCATCAGTGAGGGCGACGGCATGTGGTTGTTCGCCAGGAAATATTCGCGCCACCCCGCGATATAGTCGCGCGCCGCCTCGCTGCGGGTCTTGGTCCACAGTTCGGCGCGGATCGCCGGGTTGTGGTTCCCCAGTTCGGTCAGAGGCTCCAGCCTGTGCAGCCGCGCCATGATCTGCGCCATGCTGTCCACCAGATCGGCGGGAATCGCGGTCTGCGCGCCGAAGAAGTTGCCGCCGATCTTGCCCGGCGACTTGCGCATCACGAAGAAATCGCCGCCCGGCAGCGCCGCATGTTCGGTATCGAGAAACACCGCGTCGGGCGCCGGGAAACCACGCGCATGGGCCGCCAGGATCACCGGGTATTCCATCGCGTTGCGGTGGCAGTCATTGGTCAGCGAGGCGCCGCCCGCCAGATCGCGCCGCATCACGAACGAACCCGACAGCGCCTGTCCCGCCACGTCGAACAGGATCGTCTCCTTGCCGAACCCGCCCGCCAGCGGAGTGAGCGCGGTGACCTCCAGCCCCGGCTCGGCAAAGCGATCGCGCAAGTAGGCGGTCAGGTTCTCGCGGGTGATCTGGACTTCGCCGCTGTCCGCCACCGCATCGGCCGGGGCGGCTTGCGCCAGCCGGTCCTGCGCTTCCCACGCGACGAACGCGGCGCACAACCGCGCGCGATCCGCCGGCGACAACGCCGGGTCACCCGCCATCGCACCGGCAAAGTCTTGCGTGCGCGCCAGCAGATCGCGCCACGCCGCTTCCTTTTCCGCCAGCGATCCGGCGGCCCGCACTGCGTCCGCCTCTTCGCGCAACATCGCCGCGTTGCCGTGCGGCGCGATATACTCGGCCACCGCCAGCACGGCGCACAGCGCATCGACTTGCGCATCGACGAACGCCGACCCCGCCGTCTCGCGGTTGGACAGCAGCAGCAGCGCGTTGGCGATGCCCTGCCCGGCGGAGCCATCCGTTCCCGCATCGTCGAGCTTGGGCAGCAGGCGGCCGAACTCGGTCGAGAGCGCGGCCAGCAGCCGGCCGGCAGGTATCAGCATGTTTCTCTCCCAGAATCGGACGCTTGCGGATAGTGTGCTAACAAACTGGATGGCGCAACGCCATGCAAATGCTATCACCCGGCAACTGCGGCGCATGCAAGCGTCGCGACAGGACGAGGATGACACGGTGAGCGAAACCGATTGGAATGCCAATCTGGGCGGGGGTTTCGGCCTGGCCGAACCGCGCCACGAATTTTTCCAGACCGGCTGGACCAACCAGGCCGATTCGGTGTCCCAGACCTGGTACTGGGGCTTCAACGTGCCCGAGGCGAAGATCAACGCCTTCGCCTATTGCTGGACGCATCCCAATCTCGATGTCGTGACCGGCGGTCTCATGATCTACCAGGGCATGAAGCTGCAGACGCTGGCGTGCGAGCTGTTCGACATCCGCGCGTTCAACAAGCTGGGCACGATCGTGGGCGACGGCAGCGATATCCGCTTCCCCAACTCGATGCGCGTCGAGGTAATCGAGCCGATCAGCAAGATGCGCCTGACCTTCGACGATCCGGCACGCGAAACCTCGGTCGACGTCACGTTCGAAGGCACCGCCGCACCGCTGATGCGATCGAACAACCAGCATTTCGAGCAGGTGATGCGCGGACGTGGCAAGCTGGTGCTGCGCGGCACGGCCTACAATGTCGATTGCTACAACGTGCGCGACCGGTCGTGGGGCGAGCCGCGCCCCGAAGATGCCGCACCGCTGCCGCCCTATACCTGGGTGACCGGTGTGTTCGGCGAGGATTTCGCCTTCAACCTGGGCGCGCACGATGATCCCGCGCGCGGGCCCGAATGGGTCGGCCACTATGACATCACTGCCGAAACCGCGTTCCGCGACGGTTGGGTGCAAGTGGGCAAGGAACAGCGCCGCCTGAAACGCGCGTCCAAGATCACCCGCCGGGAATTCCCGATGTGCCGCCCGATCAGCCACGAGATCACGATGGAAGACACCGAGGGCGACATCTACACGCTGACCGGAACCGTCATCGCGCAATCGAACTGGTCGGGCTGGCCCAATGCCAACGTCCACCTCGGGCTGGTTGAATGGCATTGGAACGGACGCACCGGCCACGGTGAGACACAGGAAGTGCAGTGGAACGATTACATCTGGCGTTACGGGCAGGAGAAATAAGCGTGGCAGGCAAGAAAATCGGCGTTGGCATCATCGGCATGCAGCCGGGGCGCAGCTGGGGCGCGGTGGCGCATGTGCCCGCGCTCAAGGCGCTCGACGAATACGACATCGTTGCGCTCAGCACCACGCGGATGGAATCGGCGAGCGCCGCTGCCGCCGAACTCGGCGTGCCCAAAGCCTATGACAACTATAGCGACCTAGTGAACGACCCGGCGGTCGATCTGGTGGCGGTAACGGTCAAAGTGCCCGCGCACCGCGAGCTGGTTGCCGCCGCGCTGGCGGCGGGCAAGCATGTCTATTGCGAATGGCCGCTGGGCAATGGCTTGGCCGAAGCCGAGGCGATGGCGGCGGACGCCCGCAACCGGGCGATCGCTTGCGCGGTCGGGATGCAGGCGCGCTCGGCGCCCGCGATCGACTATATCCGCAAACTGATCGCCGATGGCTATGTCGGGGAAGTGCTGTCAACCACGCTGGTCGGATCGGGGCTGGTCTGGGGGCCGGTCATCGACATCCCCAATGCCTATACGATGGACAAGGCCAACGGTGCGACGATGCTGACCATCCCGATGGGCCACACGCTTGATGCGCTGTGCCATTGCCTGGGTGAAATCACCGAGCTTTCGGCAACGATGGCGGTTCTGCAGCCGCAGTTCCTCAATGCCGAAACCGGCGAAACCGGCACCAAGACCAGCCCCGACCAAGTCGCCTTCACCGGGCGGCTGGCCAACGGCGCGGTCGCGGCGGTCCATTACCGGTCCGGCATGACGCGCGGGTCCGGGCTGCTGTGGGATATCCACGGCACCGAGGGCGATTTGCAGGTTACCTCGTTCGGTGGCCACGCGCAGATGCTCGATCTGGCGGTCATGGGCGGGCGCGGCGAGGAGCAGGGCCTCTCGCCGCTGGCGATCCCGGCGGAACACCGCTGGGTGCCCGAAAGCCTTGCCGGACCGGCCCTCAACGTCGCGCAGGCCTATCGCCGGTTCGCCAACGACATGCGTGACGGCACGCGGACCTGTCCCGATTTTGACGACGCGGTGCAGCGCCATCGCATGATCGCGGCGATCGAACTGTCCGCCGCTCACGGGAAGAAGGAAACGGTATGAGCAACACGGTACTCGTCGTCGGTGCGGCCGGCGGCATCGGCATGGAAGTGACCCGCCAGCTTGTGGCGCGCGGTGACAAGGTGATCGCCACCGTTCTCGACGAGGCGCAGGCCGCGCAGCTGGCCGGCGATGTCCCCGGCGTTGCGCAGACAGTCCTTTTGCGCCTCGACGATGCCGATGCAGCGCTCGAGCAGGTCCGTGCGCTGGTCGCCGGGCTCGAACGGCTTGATCAGGTGGTCGTCTGCGCCGCGATCGGTACGATCGGCCCGGCCGAACTGACAACGCTCGCCAGCTATCGCCGCACGCTGGAGATCAACACGCTGTCGGGCATCGCGGTGTTCCAGGCGACGCTCGATGCCTTGCGGGCCAGCAAGGGACGCCTGCTGTTCATCACATCGATGTCGGGCAAGATCGCCATGCCGTTCCTCGCCGCCTACACCGCGTCGAAATACGCGCTGGAAGGCGCGGCCGACGTGATGCGGCAGGAAATCGCGGGCACCGGGGTCAAGGTGATCATGGTCGAGCCGGGCGGCGTGCGCACGCCGATGGTGAGCGACCAGATCGCGTTGACGAAGAAGATGGAAAGCGGCCTCATGCCGGATCAGGCGGCGCGCTATGGCACTGTGTACAAGGGCTTCGCCGCAGCGGCGCAAGCCGGGTACGACGGCCAGGGCGGCGGATCGACCCCCGATCAGGTCGCCGCCGTGATCCTTGGCGCGCTCGACGCCGACGATCCTGACACGCGCTACATCGCCGGGCAGGACGCGCAACAACTGCTCGGCGCGCGCGCGGCGATGGGCGACAAGGAAGTCGATGCAATGCTGGCAGGCTTCTTCGGCGGCTGAGCGGCGCAATCGGGGGGACCGGGATGAGTACGATAGACCAGAGGATTTGCGCGTGGGGCGGCGTGTTCTGCGCCGGCGCGTTCGGCATCGGCCTGCTGATGGCCGGGTTCATCCCCCCGCCCGCCCCTTCGCTGTCCGCGCAGGAGGTCGCCACCCTCTATGCAGCGAACGCCGGGATGATCCGCAGCGGCATGATCATCGGGCTGTTCGGCATGGCAGGCTATGCCGCGTTCGTCGGGGTGATTTCGGCGCAGATGTGGCGGATGAAGACCGCCAGCCGCCTGCCCGCACTGCTTCAGCTGGGCGCCGGATCGATCGGCGTGCTGACCGTGATGTTCCCGATCATGATCTTCGCCACCACCGCGTTCCGCCCCGAACGCGATCCCGCGCTGACCCAACTGCTCAACGATCTCGGCTGGCTGATCATCATCCCGGCCTTCCCCACCTTCATCGCCCAGTTCGGCGCAATCGCGCTGGGCACGCTGCTCGATCAGAGCGCAACGCCGGTGTTCCCGCGCTGGGTGGCCTATTTCAACGTTTGGGCGGTGCTGCTCTTCCTGCCCGGCGGGCTCGGCTACATCTTCCGCAGCGGACCGTTCGCGTGGAACGGGTTCTTCGATTTCTGGCTGGCGGCCGGTGCGTTCTTCGCGTGGCTCGTGGTCATGACGCCGCTGGTGCTCAAGGCGATCCGGGAAGCGCCGGCCGGAGCGTGATCGCTAGATAAACGCCGCGCCCACGCCCACGTCGGGATGGACTGTGGATTTGCCCACCGGGTTCAGCGTGAACACGCTGCCGTCCGAATTCATCGCGTTGAACACTTCCATCTGCATCGGCTTCGCGCAGCAATCGAGCAGCTTGCCGATCAGATCGACGAACGCCGGATCGGCGCGCACCGCCGCGACGATCTCCGGGCTTTTCCAGCTTTCGATCGCGACATATTCGCCCGCGCGGCTCCAGCCATAGAACACGAAGTGGGTGGTCTCGCCCATCGCATCGCGGAAATTGTCGACCAGTCCGGTGAACATCGCGAGGAATTCGTCGCGCCGTTCGGGCTTCAGGGTAAAGCGCGAAATGAAGCAATCGCCTTCGGTGATGATCGGTGCCGGCATGGTGATTGCTCCTCTCAGGCTTTGGGAAAGACGCGCGCGCCCGGATCGAACGCGATGGTCAGGCTGGTGATGCCGCGATGGAGCAGCCCGGGCCAGTAATCCGTATCGCTGCCCTCCACGATCCGCAGGTTGTGAAGACGTGCCAGCAACGTGTTGAAACCGATCGCCAGTTCCTTGCGCGCCAGCATCTGGCCCAAACAGCGGTGCACCCCGAACCCGCCGAACGCGACCTGCTGGTGCGCGTTCTTGCGGCGGATGTCGAACCTCTCGGGGTTCTCGAATTTCGCCGGATCGCGGTTGGCGGCGTCATAGCGCAACAGCAGCGCGGCGCCTTGCGGGATGTCCACTCCGCCCAGTTGCGTGTCGCGCGTGGCGATCCGCCACATCGATGTTGCGGGCGTTTCATAGCGCAGCAGTTCCTCCACCGCGCCGGGCATCAGCGAAGGATCGGCGCCAAGCGCCTGCATCTGCGCCGGATCGCGGATCAGCCGCGCCAGCCCGCTCATCAGGGTGTTGCGCGTGGTCTCGTTGCCCGCCACCGCGATCTCGAACGCCGATGGCGCGATTTCGTCATCGGTCAGCGGGTCCATGCCTTCCACGCGCGCCGCGATCAGCAGAGAAATCAGGTCATCCTCGGGCTTCACCCGCCGCGCGGCGATGGTCGCCTTGATGAACCGCCGCATCTCCAGCACCATTTTCGCCCCCTCCAGCTCCTCGGCCGGCGTGCCCATGCGGCTGACGATGCGGATCACGCCGTCGGACCACTGCCGCACTTTGGCATACTGATCGCGCGGCAGGCCCAGGATGTCGGCGATGATGTAGGTCGGCAGCAGCACCGCGAACCGGTTGACGAAATCGCAGGTGCCCGCCTCGATAAAATCGTCGATCAGTTCATCGGCGATGCGCTGCACGGTCGGCGCCATGTTGGCGATGCGTCCTTGCGCGAAGACCGAATTGACGATGGCACGATAGCGTTTATGGTCGGGGTCGTCCGAAATCAGCAGCCGCGCCGGGTCGATCCAGTCCTGCGCCAGAATCGCCGCGACTTCGGGCGAGGCATCGCCTCCGGCCATGAGCAAGTGGCCCATCTGGCTGGAAAAGTCTGCCGCGCGCTTCGACACTTCCTCGACCATGGCGTAGCTGATGACGAGAAAAAATCGTTGCCCGCCCGGTCCTTCGGCCGAGGCGACGGGTGCGTTGCCGCGCTGGGCGGCGTAGAACGCGAACGGATCGGCAAGCAGCGACGGTTCGTGGAATGCCACGTCCGGCATCAGTTGTGTGGCCATTTTTCGCGCTTCCCTTCCCGGAACTTGTATGCAAGCATACTATTGCCAAGCGTAAGGATGTCAAAAGCCAAACGCTGCCGAGAGGATGAAAAATGCTGACGCCTTACGACGAATTTCCCGTCCACCAGTCGCCGCACGCGTTCAGCCATATTCCATCGACCGACTACAGCTGGGACGATGGCTATTATTTCGGGGTGATGAGCCCCGACGACGGGGTGTTCCTCGCCACCGGGATGCGGGTGAACCCCAACACCGACATGGTCGGCGGCTATGCCCTGCTCAACGTGCGCGGGCAACAGCTCACGGTGCGGTTCAACCGCGCGTGGCGACCGGATTTTTCCCTGAAAGTGGGGTCTTACGAGATTATTTTCGTTGAACCGCTGAAGAAGATTCGCCTGCAGCTTTTGCCCAACGACAGCGGACTGGAATTCGACGTGCTGTGGGAAGGTACCAGCGCGCCCTACCTTGAAGGGCACCATTACTCCGAAAATCGGGGCCGGCGCACCACCGAGCAATCGCGCTATTCGCAGCCCGGCGTATGCAGCGGCCACATCCGCCTGCGCGACAGCGAATGGAAAGTCAGCCCCGATCGCTGGACCGGCACGCGCGACCACAGCTGGGGGCTGTACGCCGCCCGCGCGCCGCTTGCGCCCGATCCGGTGCTGCTGCCGCCGCGCAACGCCCCGGGGCCAGCGCGCGCGCTACGCTTCTGGACCGTGTTCCGCACCGGAGAGATCAGCGGGTTCTACCACTTTCACGAAACCGCGGATGGCGAGCAGGTCAAGATGAACGACGTGTTCGGCACCCCGTTCGAGGGCCGGTTGTTCCGCGGCTGGGCGGACGAGGAGATCGAACTCGCTTCGGGCCACCACGAACTGCGCTTCCAGCCGGGCACGCGCATCCTTGCCGGAGCAACCATCCACCTCACCGATACCCAAGGGCGGCCATGGCGGCAGGAGATTACCGCCGCCGCGCCGCCATGGGTGGTGCAGACGATGGGCTACACTGCCGGGAGCTGGACCGATGGCGGCACCTTCCACACCTACCACGGCTCGGAAACGCTCGCGCTCGAATGGGACGAATTCGACTTTTCGGTGCAGCCGTTCAAGTTCACGCCTTATGCCATCGGCGACAAGGCGCGCGACGATTTCAACACCGGGCTCGACACGAACCAGAAGATCCACGGGCTCGAATACTTGGGTGACATCACCACGATCGCGCCCGATGGCACGACCACGCGCGGTGCGGGCCAGGTCGAGTTGATGATCAATGGCCGCTATGCGCCGTATGGGTTTGAATAATGGACCTTCTGAAGCAACCCATCGATCGTTACCTTGCGCACCGACTGGGCGTGCCGGTCATGGTGGAGGAAGCCGCCAAGTTCGCGCGCGGATCATCGCGGGAGACGTGGTTCGTCTCGTTCCGGCGGCAGGATGGCCCGCTGGAAAAGCTGGTCTTCCGCGCCGATCATCCGAGCGGTTCGACCATCCCGACCTCGCTCGAGCAGGAATACGGCATGTACGTGCGGCTGGGTCGCACCGCCGTGCCGATCGCCCGCGCGCTGTGGTGGGACGACGATCCGGCCCATGCCGCGCGCCCATTCTTCGTGCGCGAACAGATCGAAGGCAGCTGGGAACTGCCCGATTTCATCAATCCCGACCCGAGGTTCGATGACTATCGCATTGCAATATCGAAAGAACATTTGCGAAATCTCGCCGTCGTCCACACCGCCGACTGGCGCGCGGCAGGTTTCGAAGAACTGCTCGGCGCTCCGCGCGACGAGGCCGATTGTGGCGCGCATTGCCTGCGCGTGATCCGCGAACAGCTCGCCACGTTCCAGTGCGAGGCGATCCCGGTGATGGAGGAAGCGTTCGCATGGCTGGCCCACCATGCCCCGCCCGCACCGCGCATCAGCTTGTGCAAGGGCACCAACGGGTTGGGCGAGGAAGTTTTCCGCGATGGCAAGATCGTGGCGATGAGCGACTGGGAAGAAGCGTTGATCGGCGATCCCGCCAACGATTTCGCCCATCTGCAGAACTTCCTGCCGGTGGTCCTGCGCGATGGCGAAACGATCTGGAGTCTGCCGCAAGCGCTCGATTACTATCACAAAATCAGTGGTATCCGGGTCACTCCTGAGTCCGTGAGTTATTATGGGGTGATGCGCGCGCTGCGCATGGTGGTGTTCGGCCACCGCACCGCAGCGATCGCTGCCGCCAACCCCGACGCGCATATCCGCCAGACCTGGACCGGGACCGAAGTGATGCACGTGGGCAAGCAGGTGCTCGGCGCCGCGATCGGCCTGTGCTCGCCGCCCAGCGCCGAACTGTTCGCCGAACTCAACGAAACGGTGGAATAACCCCATGATCGTTCCCACCGCCGCGCAGATGCTCAAGACCGTCGAACGCACGATCGCCAGCGTGCTGCAGCCCGAACTGACCACGCAGAACGCGCGCAGCGCCGCCGCGACGGTCGGCCACATGTTGCGGATCGCCACGCTGCGGGTGGAGGTCGAAGGACAACTGCTGCACGACGAGCGCGCCGCGCTTAACGAACTGCTGCCGCGTGTGGCGCAATGGCTCGTCGCGCACGGACGCAGCGTCGATCCGGCGATCGCCGCACGGCCGCCGTTCGATCCGACGGTCTATCCGTCACTGGGGATGATGGCGGCCGACGTCGGCGCGCTGCGGCAGGGCGTCTGCGCCGGGCTGGCCGCGTTGCGCGCCGCAACCGCCGAATCCGGGTGCGATGCGTCCGGCAGCACCTTGCTCGAAGACTTGCGCGGAACCATCGCGCGCCAACTGGAACAGGAAGGCCGCTTCATCGATCCGGCCACGCAGGGCTTTGGCCCAAGGAGATAACGAATGACGACGACACCCGATTTCGAAGGCTTCAGCGTGAACCTGGCCGGAAAGGTCGCGGTGGTGCTCGGCTGCTCGGCCGAAGGCGGCACCGGCTGGGCAATCGCCGAATCGCTGGCCAGAAACGGCGCGAAAGTGGTCGTCGGGTCGCGCTCGCTGCCCCCCCTCGAACGACTCGCAGACAAGATCGGCGGGCTGGCGGTAAAGTGCGACGCGGGCGATGAAAGTGACGTCAAGGCGCTCGCCGCCGCCGCGATCGACACGTATGGACGGCTTGATATCGCAGTGAATTCCGCCGGCCAGCCGGTGATCAGCCTGATCGCGGATATCGAGCAGGAACAACTCGACATGGCGGTGCGGGTCAACCTGTTCGGCAACTTCTATTTCGTGAAACACATGGCCGCCGCGATCGATCGGGGCGGGATCGGCGGGTCGATCGTGATCATCTCGTCGATCAGCGCGGAAAAGCCGATCCTGCCGCACGGCGCCTATGCCTGTGCCAAGGCGGCGACCGATTGCCTGGTGCGCTATGCCGCGCTCGAATACGGCCCGCGAGCGATCCGCGTGAATTCGATCATCCCCGCCGCGATCAAGTCCGACATGGCCAAGGAAGCGTTCGAAAACCCCGAATTCGAGGCGGTCAACGCGCGCGAGGTGCCGCTGGGCCGGATCGGCTACCCCGAGGATTTCGCCAACGGCGTGCTGTTCCTGGTCGGGCCGTCGTACATGACCGGATCGCAGTTGCAGCTCAACGGCGGCAACCAGCTGACGCGGATGCCGTACCTGTCGGAAATGCCCGGCGGGCGCGAAGCTTATGGTTCGGGCAAAGTGCTGGGGGATCGATGACGCGCATCACGCTTGTAGCCGGGGGATCGGGCGGCATCGGCAGCGCAATCTGCCGTGAGTTCGCCGCACAAGGTGATCGCGTGGTGTTCACCTACCACAGCAACGCGGCGAAGGCCGCCGCGCTGGTCGCTGAGCTGGGCGGCGGCGCGCGGGCGATCGGGGTCGATCTGGCCGATGCCGACGCGGTGCGCGCCGCGATCGATGCCATCGAGCATGACGAAGGCCCCATCGCCAACGCGGTCTATGCCGCCGGCCCGGCGTTCGAGATGCGCTATGCCGCGCAGATCAGCCCCGCCGAATGGGCGCGGGTGATGGCGGTGGACGGTAATGGCTGCTTCAACCTGTTCCACGCGGCGCTGGCGCACATGAAACCGCGCAAGGCTGGCAATCTGCTGGCGCTGTCGACATGCGCGCTCAAGCAGCCGCCCAAGGCCGATCTGCTGTCCGCCGCGCCCAAGGCCGCGATCGACATGCTGGTCAAGGTGATCGCCAAGGAGGAAGGCCGCAACGGCATCCGCGCCAACACGGTGGAGCTGGGGTTCATCAACGCCGGGCTGGCCGCGCACCACATCGCTCACACCTGGGGGCCCGAACTGGTCGAGCAGATCGTGAAGAACACGCCCCTGCGCCGTCTGGGCGAGGCGCAGGAAGTGGCCAAAGCGGTGGCGTTCCTGTGTTCGGACAATGCCGCGTTCATTACCGGGCAGGCGCTGGCGGTGGATGGGGGAGCGCAGCTGTGACGGCTTATCTCGTGGTTCGCATGAAGTTTCATGACCTGGCGTGGGCAAGGGAATACCAGGCGAAAGTCCCCGAAATCCTGCGGCGCTACGGCGGCGAATACGTCGCGCGCGGCAATCGCGTGGAGCGGTTCGAGGGAGCGGACGACGGCACCCAGTACATGGCGATCCTGTCGTACCCGTCGCTCGCCAAGATCCGCGAATTCATGGATTGCGAAGACTACGCGCCGTTCCGCGATGCGCGCATCGCGCAGACTTATTCCGACATCATCGGGTTCGAGGCGGACGACTGACGCTGGGCACAGACAGCCGCACCGTGCAAACATCATTGCAACATGACCATATGCAAGTATATCATTCGTTTTTGAATGCAAATGCGCGCCGCCCGACTGGTACAGGGGAACAGGAACTTCATGGCAACCGCTGTTGACACGGGCAAGCAGGCACCGAAGCCCGCCCGCAAGATCGCCCCGCAACCCTATCTGAAGATTGGCTTCCTGGTCCACGATGTGTCGCGCATGCGGCGCACGCTGTTCGACCAGCGGCTGAAGGGCCTCGACATCACCCGCGCCCAGTGGTCCGCGCTGTCGGCGCTGTCGCGGCACGAGACCGAAGGCGCGATCCAGGCCGATCTGGCGCGCGAGCTTGAAGTCGGCAAAGTCACCGTGGGCGGGCTGATCGACCGGCTCGAGGCCAGCGGCGTGGTCGAACGGCGCCCCGACAAGGAAGACCGCCGCATCCGCCGCGTGTTCATCACCGAAAAAGGCTACGATATCATCGAACAGATGCAGTCGATCGGCCGTGCGCTCAATTCGGTGATCATGAAGGACATCACGCTCGACCAGATCCACCTCGCCGAGGATGTGCTGCACACGATGAAGGGCAACTTGCGCGAGGCGCTCAAGAACGACGACTGAACACCGCCGCTCGTTTAGTCGCAAGCATACGATTTGCTTGCATACCGATTGCTGAAGCCATATTCGTGTGCCCATAAGAGGGTGAGGCGCAGCACGCGGCGGATTGCATCCGCACGCGGCACGCCAGCGAAGGTGGATCCATGAGCCATGACATCGTCGTCGTCGGGGCGGGCAGCAATTCGCTGACCACCGCGTGCTATCTGGCCAAAGCCGGCCTTTCGGTGCTGGTGCTGGAACGCGAGGAACAGTGCGGCGGCGGCGTGGTCTCGGTCCACACCGATCCGCGCTTCACCCACGATCCGCACGCGATGGGCTACCTGATGCTGCTGGCCAATCCGGCGCTGAAGGACAACGAGCTGGAACTGGAGACGCGCTTCGGGCTGCGCTTCGCTTATGCCCCCGCCCCGTTCGCCTCGCTCTATCCCGATGGTGCGGGCCTGATCAGCTACACCGATTTCGGCCGCGCGGTGAAGGAGATCGCCGCGATCTCGGAACGCGATGCGCGCGCCTATACCCAGCTGGTCGAGGAAGCGAACGAGCTGCTGCCGCTGCTGTCGCGCGGGTTCTTCATGCCACCGATGCCGCACGACGGGTTCATGCGGCTGCTCGATTCGAGCGAAAAGGGCCGCAAGATCCGCGCCGAGCTGGAAGGCAACGTGATCGACTTCCTCAACGCGCGGTTCGAAAGCCCGCACGTGAAAGTCCACCTTGCCAAGTGGGCGTCCGAAGTGATGAGCGCGCCCGACTACCCTGGCACCGGCCTGACGATGTACCTGATCCTAGGATTGGGTCACAAATACGAGATGGCGACCGTGGTCGGGGGCGCCAAAAGCGTCACCAATGCGCTGATCGCCTGCCTGCAGCACCACGGCGGCGAACTGCGCACCGGGGTGACGGTGGATGGCCTGATCGGCGGCGGCGGCAAGATCGACGGCGTGAGAACCTCGGACGGCGAGGAAATCTTCGCGAAGAAAGCGGTCGTCGCCAACCTGCACCCGTGGGACATGGGTAGGATGGTGCCCGGCATCGACAAAGGCATCGCGGACCGCGCGGCAGCGGTGAAGCTGAGCGAATACGGCGCGATCAACCAGCAGATCGCGTTGTCCGAACAGATCGAATGGATCGGCGGCAAGGCTTATGACGAGGCGATTCTGGTCGAGTGCATGGAGCCCGACTGGGACAACTTCATGCGACCGTTCGAGGCCTATCGCCGCGGCGAATTTCCCTATGACACGCTGCAACCGCTGGGCGGACCGCAAAGCAATTTCGATCCGAGCCGCGCGCCCGAGGGCATGACCGCGCTCTACCTTTACTGCTTCGCGCCGTACCAGACCAAGGACGGCTGGGCGGTGGACAAGCAAAAGGCGGCCGACGCGCTGTTCGACTGGTTCTGCAAGTTCACCAGGAACATCGACCGCTCGAAAATTCTCGGCCGGCTGATCGAATGCCCGCCCGATCACGATGCGCACAGCCGGATCATGCGCAAGGGCGACATCATGGGCATCGCCATGACATCGGACCAGTTGCTCGGCGCGCGACCCACGCCCGAACTGTCGCAATACCAGATCCCGGGGATCGAGGGCCTCTTCCTCACCGGCTGCACCACGCATCCCGGCGGCCTGGCCACGCTGGGCGGCCGCGCTTCGGCGATGAAAATCTATCAAAGGCTCGGCATCGCGCTCGATGCCGGCTTCACCAGCTACTAGGGAACGCGCGCCATGGAACTGCTGACCAAGGACAACGACAGCCTGATGACGGTCGAAAAGCTGGTGCCCGAGGGCAACGACCTCATCATTCACGGCCAGATCATGGGCACCCTGCCGGTGCGCGCGGTGCTTACGCCGGACCAGGCGCGCGCCGCGCTGAAGCTGATGAACTTCAGGACGGTGCTGTTCCTGCTGACCATCCTGTTCCGGCCGGGCCGGAAGTAACTCTCGCCTGGATCGAGCGCGCTATCCAGCCGGAGCGTCGTGCGGGATACTCGCACGAACATGGTCGACATGCGTCCGCCCGGCCTGCTCGGCACCGGCGGCATCGCCCAACGATACCGCATCGATGATCGCGCGGTAGTCGGCCAGGCGAATACCGCGCAGGCGACGCGTCTGGTACTGCGCGTAGATGATGTGCATGCCGATGGCGGGATACAGCCGCTGCAGTTCGCGGTTGCCGCCGATCTCCAGCAGCACCCGGTAGAAGTGCCGGCGCGCGCGGCTGAACGCGCCGATTTCGTCGATCCGGTCGGCCTCGAGCAGCAGTTCCATCGTCTTCTGCAGCGCGGCGCTGTCGCGTTCGCGATCATATCGCGATGCCGCCGAGCGCAGCGCCAGCGCGGTCATCGCTTCGGCGACGTCGAGAACTTCCAGCGTCTCGGCCCGATCCAGCCAGCGGATCGCGGGCGAGCGATTGCGCGCAAGATCGACCACACCGCGCGCCGCCAACCGCTGCATCGCCTCGCGCACGGCATTCCGGCCCACGGCATAGCGCGTGGCGAGATCGGTTTCGACCAGGCGCTGCCCCGGCACCATCCGGCCTTCCTCTAGGTCACGCAGGATGCCGCGATAAACGCGTTCGACGGTACCGGCCTGCGAAACTTCGATCATCTCGGACGTATCGGGCGGGCGGGCGACTGACGCAAGTTCCAATTGATTGTTCCACAATCTTGCAGCATGGACGGCCGATCAAAGTGGGAGAGCATCAGATGACGGAGCGGGCAAAAGACATCGCGGCGAAGGTCGAAGCGTTCGTGCGCGACGTCGTCATTCCTTACGAGAAGGATCCGCGCGTGAAGGGCCATGGGCATGGCCCGACCGACGAACTGGTCATGGAGATGCGCGACAAGGCGCGCGCGGCGGGCGTTTTGACCCCGCACATTCGGGCCGACGGCAGCCACCTGACCCAGCGCGAAACCGCGATCGTGCTGATCAAGTCGGGCCTGTCGCCGCTCGGTCCGCTGGCGGTCAACACGTTCGCCCCGGACGAGGGCAACATGTACCTTATCGGCCACGTCGGCAGCGCTGACCTCAAGGACCGCTTCCTCAAGAAACTGGTCTCGGGCGAGGCGCGCTCGGCGTTCCTGATGACCGAGCCCGCCAGCGAAGGCGGCGCGGGCTCCGACCCGTCGATGATGCTGACCACTGCCCGGCAGGACGGCAACCGCTGGGTCGTCAACGGGCGCAAGGCGTTCATCACCGGCTATCAGGGCGCGAGCGTGGGCATCGTCATGGCCAAGTCCGAAGACGGCGCCTGCATGTTCCTGGTCGATCTGCCGGACCCCGCAATCACGATCGATCGCGTGCCCGACACCATCGACAGCTCGATGCCCGGCGGCCATGCGACGCTGACGATCAAGGACTTGCGCATCCCCGCCGACCAGATGCTGGGCCAGAGCGGCGAAGGGTTCAAGTATGCGCAAGTCCGCCTTTCGCCCGCGCGCCTGTCGCACTGCATGCGCTGGCTGGGCTGCTGCATCCGCGCCCACGAAATCGCGACCGCATACGCCTGCAAGCGCATGGCGTTCGGCAAGCTGCTGATCGATCACGAAGGCGTCGGCTTCATGCTGGCGGAGAACATGATCCTGATCCAGCAGGCCGAACTGATGATCGACTGGTGCGCCGGCGTGCTCGATTCAGGGTCGCTCGGCACCGCCGAAAGCTCGATGGCCAAGGTTTCGGTCAGCGAGGCGCTGATGAAGATCGCTGACAACTGCGTGCAGGTGATGGGCGGATCGGGCGTAACCGGCGACACCATCGTCGAGCAGGTCTTCCGCGAAGTGCGCGCATTCCGTATCTATGACGGTCCGACCGAGGTGCACAAGTGGAGCCTCGCCAAGAAGATCAAGCGCGATTTCCTCAAGGGACAGCACTGATGGGCACGGCCGCCGACGCGAACCTTGGCACCACCACCGTCCGCGAGGGCTATGCGTTCGACGAGGCGGCGCTGGCTGGCTGGATGACGGCCAATGTCGATGGTTTCGCCGGACCCTTGCACGTCGAGCAGTTCAAGGGCGGGCAGTCCAACCCGACCTACAAGCTGGTCACGCCCACGCGATCCTATGTGCTGCGCCGCAAGCCGCCGGGCCAGACCCTGAAGGGCGCGCACGCGGTCGATCGCGAGGCCCGGGTGCTGACCGGGCTGGAACGCGCCAACTTCCCCGTCGCGCATGTCTATGGCCTGTGCACCGATGATACGGTGATCGGCACGTGGTTCTACGTCATGGATATGGTCGAGGGCCGGATCTTCTGGGATGCGACCGTTCCCGGCGTGTCCAACTCCGAACGCGCGGCCATCTTCGACGCCATGAACGCGACCATGGCGCAGCTGCATTCGGTCGATTACGCGGCGGTCGGGCTTGGCGACTATGGCCGCCCGGGCAACTATTTCGAGCGGCAGATCGGCCGCTGGTCGAAGCAGTATTTCGAGGATGTGGACGCCGGACGCGACGAGACGATGGACCGGCTGATCGCGTGGCTGCAGGCCAACATCCCGGCGGACGACGATGCCACGTCGATCACGCATGGCGATTTCCGCATCGACAACATGATCTTCCATCCGACCGAGCCGCGCGTGCTGGCGGTGCTCGACTGGGAGCTTTCGACGCTGGGCCATCCCGGCGCCGATTTTGCCTATAACGCGATGATGTACCACATGCCGCCGCATATCGTGGCGGGTCTCGGCGGGTGCGACATCGCCGCGCTCGGTATCCCGAGCGAGGCGGACTACCTCGCCGCCTATTGCGCGCGCACCGGCCGCGATGTGATGCCGGGCTACGACTTCTACATGGCGTTCAACTTCTTCCGCATCGCCGCGATCTTCCACGGCATCAAGGGCCGCTATCTGCGCGGCACAGCAGCTTCTGCGCAAGCCGAGGATCGCGCGCGGGTGCTGCCGGAACTGATTGGCATCGCATGGCAGCAGGCGGTGAAAGCCGGGGCCTGACCTGGCCTGATCCGGGCGCGCCGCAATCGGCAAGCACGGAGAATCATCCTGCCCTACGCCAGCGCCTGCTTCGCCTCGCACGCAGCCACGATCTGCGCGGGATCGAAATAGTACGGGCGGATCTCGCACACCTTGTCGCCGCGGAAGCGGTACATTTCGGCCAGTTCGCCCGGTGCCAGCGCCGGATCGGCAAAGCTGAACGACAGCAGGCACACCGCAAAATCGCCGCCCACCGTGGTTTGCACGCGATCGAGCCCGACCACGTCCATCATCCCCATCACTTTGGTATAAAGATCCTGCAGCGCCGACTTGCCGCGATAGACGCCGGCGTACGGCAGCGGATCGGCCTCGGTGATGAAGAAATCGTCGGTCAGCATGGCGGCGGCGGCATCCCAGTCGCCCGCACCGGACACTTCGTAGAGCCGGTCGACGAATTCAAGCTTCTGCTGGTCGGTGAACTCGGTCGCCATGCCTCAATCCCTTTTCCCATTTGCGGCAAGTTTCCGCGATCTGACCGATTGCCGAACCTAGCGATAAAACTAGCCTCGCACGCCAGCCCGCGCAGGGTAAAGCGGCGCGATGGAAGAGGTTCGACAGATCGTGCTCGTCCGGCGCCCGCAGGGTGTGCCGGTCCCCGAAGACTTTGCGCTGGCGACCGCGCCGATGCCGCGCCCCGGCCCCGGCGAAATGCTGGTGAAGATGCGCGTGGGTTCGTGCGATCCCGCCATTCGCGGGTTCCTCGACGATCGGCCGAGCTACCTGCCCCCCGTCGCCATCGGCGCGCCGATCAACGGCATGTCGCTGGGCGAAGTGATCGAATCGAACAACCCGGCATGGCCGGTGGGCACGCTGTTGCGGGCCTTCGCCACCTGGTCTGACCACTACATCCTGCGCGGCGATGCGCTGGGGCTCGAACAGGTCGATTGCGCGCCGGATGTGCCGTTGCAGCATTACATGGGCGCATTGGGACCGGTCGGGCTGACCGCTTGGGTCGGCCTGTTCGAGATCGGCAAAGCCAAGGCCGGCGAAACGGTGCTCGTCAGCGCCGCCGCCGGGGCGACCGGCAGCACCGTGGTGCAGCTGGCCAAGGCCGCCGGATGCCGCGTGATCGGGCTTGCCGGCGGGCCGAACAAGGCAGACGTGGTTCGCGGGCTCGGCGCCGATGTCGCCATCGACTATCGCGGGGTCGACGATCTGGGCGCGGCGATCAGCGCGGCGGCGCCCGACGGGATCGACGTCTATTTCGACAATGTCGGCGGCGAAACGCTCGACGCCGTGCTGCCGCTGATGCGCCTGCACGGACGCATCGCGCTGTGCGGGATGATCGCGCAATACAACGACGCGGAACATCCGCACGGCTTGCGCAATGCATGGCAGCTGGTGGTCAACCGCGTGGGGATGCGCGGGTTCATCACCTACGACCATCCCGAAGTGCTGGACGAGGCGCAGGCGATGCTCGACGGCCTGTTCGCCGATGGCGGGCTGAAGCCGCTGGAAAACGTGCGCGACGGGTTCGAGACGTTGCCGCAGGCGTTCATCGAACTGATGTCCGGCCAGACCGTGGGCAAGACGCTGGTGCGGATCTGAGCGCATGACCGGGCGGCTGCAGGGCAAGGTCACGTTCGTCACCGGCGGCGCCTCGGGCCTTGGCGCGGCGATCGCGCGGCGCTTTGTCGGCGAAGGTGCGTCGGTTCTTATCGCCGATGTCGACGCGGCTGCGGGCGAGGCATTGGCAACCGAACTCGGCGGCGCCGCGCGGTTCGTGGCGCTCGACGTGCGGTTCGAGGACCAGTGGCTTGCCACGTTCGCGACGTGCGAACGGATCGACGTACTGGTCAACAACGCCGGGATCACCACGCTGGGCAGCATCGAGGATGTGACGCTCGAGCAGTTCCGCCACGAATTCGACATCGACGTGGTCGGCGTGTTCCTGGGCTCCAAGCATGTGCTGCCCGCCATGACCACCCACGGCGGCTCGATCATCAACATGTCGTCGCTGTGCGGCGTGCGCGCGCAGGCCGACCTGATCGCCTACAACGCGGCCAAGGCGGCGGTCACGCACATGACCAAGTCGTGCGCGCTGCACTTTGCGCAAAAGGGCTATGGCATCCGCTGCAATTCGATCCACCCCGGCGCGATCCACACCGACATGATCGACAAAGTCATGGCGCAGTCGGACGATCCGCAGGCGCTTTACGCCGGCTTCGTCGCGACCCACCCGATCGGCCGGCTGGGCAAGCCCGAGGAAGTCGCCGCGATGGCGGTCTATCTCGCCTCGGACGAATCCGCGTTCACCACCGGCGCGGAATTCCGCGTCGATGGCGGCAGTTCGATCTGAGGCGCGAACAATGAACCGGCCGATCCGCCAGGTCGCCTATTTCTGCGCGGATGTGCGCAAGGCCGCACTGGCGCACCATGCCGCGTTCGGGTCCGGCCCCTATTTCGTCGCTGACAACATTCCGCTGCGTTCGGCCCTGCATCGCGGGGTGGAGCGCCCGCTCGACCATACATCGGCCTATGGCCAATGGGGCGAGGTGATGATCGAGTTCGTCCAGCAGAACAATCCCGGCCCTTCCGCCTTCCACGACCTCTATCCCGAAGGGTCGGGCCGCTGGGGCCTGCATCACGTCGCGCTGTTCGTCGATGACGTCGATGCCGAATGCGCCCGGCTTGGCGCGCTCGGCTTTGCCACCGCGTTGCGCGCCGAAATGAGCGACGGCTTCGTGTTCGCGTTCGCCGATACCGTGTCGGCCTATGGCCACATGACCGAGCTGTATGCGCCCGCGCCGGTGCTGACCGGATTTTACGACATGGTGGCCCAGGCCGCGAAGGCTTATGCTGGCGGCGATGTCATCACCACGATTTCCTTTTCCTGAGAGACGTTGCGCATGACCGACGCCTGGCACCCGCTCATCGCCGAAACCGAATTTCCCGCTGACGGCAAGCTGGCGGCGAAGCTGGGCGGCTGGTTCGTGCTGGTCGCGAAAACCGACGGCGGCTTCCACGCGGTGAACGATCGCTGCACCCATCAGGCAGCGCTGCTGTCGGGCGGGCGCATCCGCCGGGGCGCGGTGATGTGCCCATTGCACGGCGCGCGGTTCGAACTGGCCAGCGGCAAATGCATCGGCGGCGCCTATCGCGACTTGCGGCTGTTCCCGGTGCGCGTCACCGATGGCATGATCGAGGTGTGCGTACCCGTTGCACCGCCGACGATGGAAGAACTGCCCGTCGGCATCTGACCCCGACGCAGGCCTGCCCCCTGCCCAATCCCACAGGTTCACGCGGCGCCTGCGCCCGCTAGGCTGGCGGACAAGAACCGATAACTGGGAGAGCCTGACATGCCGTTTACCGGACCCGCCGACGATCGCCTCGCGATCCGCGAACTGCTTGATATCTATGCCGATGCGGTGACGCAGTGCGACGCTGCCGCGTGGGGTGCGACTTGGGCCGAAGACGCCGAATGGTCGCTGCCCGACTACCCCGAGATCGGCACGACCAAGGGCCGCGCCGCGATTCTGGCGATGTGGATCGAGGCGATGAAGGGCTATCCCGGCATCATGTTCGAGGCATGGCCCGGTTCGATCGAAATCGACGGCAACCGCGCCACGATGCGCAGTTACACCTCAGAAGTCTATGATCAGGAGGGCGTGACCAAGCGCGATCGCGGCGTGTACGAGGACACTTGCGTGAAGATCGACGGCCAATGGCTGTTCGCCAGCCGGTCTTTCCGCAACATCCACCGGCAGTAGCGCCTGAACGTACCCGAACGACACCTAACCGCACACGAACACACAACCAAAAGGCCCGGACCGCAGCGCGATCCGGGCCTTTTGGTTGTCCGGCTGAAACCGGCCCGCCGCACCCGATCGGTGCGGCGGGTTCGGTCGCAATCAGAAGCGCTTGGTCACCTGCACCTGCACCGTGCGCGGCAGGTTGCCGAAGCCGAGCTGGTCGGCGCGGACGCCCGCTGCGGTGCCGGTGCCGCCGCCCGTCGAAGGACCATCGACATCGCCGGTGACGATGAACTTGTTGGTCAGGTTCTTGCCGATCACCGCGATCTGCCAGTTATCGTCCTCGGCGCCAAAGCGGAGACCGGCGTCCAGCGTCACATAGCTGCCCTGGCGCGAGCTGGGGTTGCCGAAGCCCGACGCGAGGTAGCTGCTGCTGTAGCGGGCATCGGCGTTCATGCCGAACTTGTAGCCGCTGCCCACTGCCGTATCGTAACCCACGCCCATCGCGCCGGTCCATTCCGGCGCAACCGACAGCGGCTTGCCGTTGAGATTCTGGCGTGCCGAGATCGCGCTGACGAACGTGCAGCCTTCCGCGATGGTCTGGCCCGCGTAGCACGGCGCCTGCGCGAACGAGGTGTAGCGCGCCTTGGTGTAGTTGATCGAACCGTGCAGGTTCAGCCCATCAGCGGCGCGCGGGGCGAATTCGAACTCCAGCTCCGCGCCTTGCGTCTTCGCATCGGCGGTCAGCGTCTGGAAGGCGAAAATCGGCGAGTTGAAGAAATCGACCTGCAGGTCCTTGTACTTGTAGCTGAACGCCGCAAAGTTCAGGCGCAGCTGGTTGTCGGCCAGCGTGGTCTTGATGCCCATCTCGAACCCGCGCGCCTTTTCGGGATTGAAGGTAAGATCGGCCAGCGGCGTCATCGAGAACTTCGAGTTGATGCCGCCGTTGGAGAACCCGCCGGACTTGTAGGCGGTCTTGTACGCGCCATAGACCAGCACGTGATCGATCGGCTTCCACGTCAGCGTGACTTCGGGCGACCAGTCGTTGAACACCTGCTTGGAATTGATCACGCCCAGGCCATCGGGATCGAGCTTGTCGCGGAAGATGAAGGTCAGGCCCGGGTTGTTGTACGGCTGGGTGAAGAAGCTGGTCTTGGTTTCATGCGTGTAGCGCACGCCGGCCGCGAATTCGACGGTGGGCACGACTTTCCACGTGACCTGGCCGAACACGGCGGCGGTCTTGCCGTCGGTGAAGCTGGTCTTGCTGGTGGCGACGTAGTTGTTCTGCGGGGCGGCCGCGCTGTTGCTCAATCCGCCGAGCATGATGTTCTGAGCAAAATCGCGCTTGGTCTTCTGGTACAGGCCGCCGATCATCAGGTTGATCGGACCGTCGAACGCCGTCTGCAGACGCATTTCTTCCGAAAACGCGCGCCAGGTGGAATTTTCGGTCGCCCACGAGCTGGCATCGGTGCTCTGGAAATCGCAGGCGCAGGCCCAGCGGTTGTTGTTGGTGTTGTAGTTGGTGACCGAGGTCAGCTTCACGTCGCCCAGATCATAGGTGACGTTGCCGTTGATCGCCCACGAACGGTAGCGGTTGTACAGCGACCCGTCGCTCTGCGAATTGGGGAAACTGGCCGCGATGTCGGCGGGGAAGTTGTTCTGGTGGGTAACGAAATCGCTGGCGCACTTGTAACCGCTCAGCTGGCTGAGGCCGCTCGCCAGGCCGCAGTTGAACGCGACGTAGTTCCACGAGCTGTTGTTGACCTTGTTGTAGTCGAACGCGCCCTTCACCGTCATCGTCAGGCGTTCGGTCGGGGTGAACTTCACGGTCAGGCGTGCCAGGATTTCGTCCTCGCCCGGCGCCTTCGCCGTGGCCGGGGTCGCGGTGTGGCCCACGGGCGTAACCGCGCGGCCGTTCAGCAGATCCTGAATGTCCACCGTGGTGTAGGTGCGATTGACCGAGACGTTGTCATAGAACCCGCCGTCCATCTTCGAACCCCGAACCGCCAGGCGCACGCCCAGCGTATCGGTCAGCGGACCCGACGCAACGAACTCGCCCTGGTACTGGCGCGACTTGAACTCATAGCCCGCCTTGGCGATGAATTCGCGCTCCGAACCCGGATCGTTGGTGGTCAGCGAGATCACGCCGGCGGTGGCATTCTTGCCGAAGAACAGCGCCTGCGGGCCTTTCAGCACTTCGACGCGCTTGAGGTCGAAGAACCCTTCCTCGATGATGCGGCCCTGCCCGTAATAGGCGCCGTCGACCACGGTGGCGACCGACTGCTCGATGCCGATCGAGGTCGACGACGAACCGATGCCACGCAAGGTGAGCTGTGCGCCCGATCCGTTGGAGGCGCGGCCGACGTTGAGGTTGGGCGTCGCCGCCGCGATCTTCTCGATGCTGGTGATGTCGCGCTGGACGATCATCTTTTCCGAAATCGCGGTCACGGCCACCGGCACGCTCTGCACGCTTTCCTCACGCTTGCGCGCGGTGACGATGATCTCGTCCAGACCGCCCTTGGCGCCGGTATCGGCCTCATCAGTGGCGGGCGTTGCGGCCGTGGCGGGCGCGGACTGTGCGAACACTGGCGCGCTGCTGCCCAGAATGCACGAAGCGAGCAGAATTGCCCTGGTGGTGCGGATCATCGTTTGTCTCCCCTTTATCCCAAGGGCGCGCCTTTAAGTTGCGATCATGACAAACCCTCCTGCCGAATGGGTTAGCCTCGCACTTTCGATAGGTGGCCTGCGCGGGGCCAGCGGGCACCGGGGACGGGAGAGGAATCCCGATGACCGCCAACCGCTTCTGGCAACTCGACCGCCATCCCGAGGGCCACGACTTCGCCTCCGCGCTGTCGCTGCGCGAGGAAACACTGACTCCGCTGGCACCCGGCGAAGTGCGCGTGGCGACCGATTGGCTGTCGATGGACGCCGGCACGCGGATGTGGATGAGCCCGCGCACCGATGGCTATCAGCCGCCCCTGCCGCTGGGATCGAAAATGGCAGGGCTATGCCTCGGCCGGGTCAGCGAAAGCCGCGACGCAGCTTTTCCCGAGGGTACGCTGGTGCGCGGGTTCGGCCGGTGGGCGGACTTCGCAACGATGGTGCCGGCGCTGTCCGGGCTGGAGGCGGTCGACGAAACAGTGGCCGACCCGCGCGAGCATTTCGGCGCGCTGGGCATGAACGCGTGGACCGCGCTGGTTGGGGTGAAAGAGATCGCTGCGGTCAAGCCGGGCGAATGGCTGGTGGTCAGCGCGGCGGCGGGCGCGACCGGCAGCCTCGCCTGCCAGGTCGGGCGCAACCTGGGCGCGCGCGTGATCGGCATCGCCGGCGGCCCCGACAAGTGCCGCTACTTGCGCGACGAGATCGGCGTGGAGTTGGCGATCGACTACAAGGCCGAAGACGTCGCCGCCGCGCTGTCTGGCGTCGAGGGTGGCGTGAACGCCTATTTCGACAATGTCGGCGGGCCGATGCTCGATGCGGTGCTGCCCAACATGGCGCATTACGGGCGCGTCGCGGTGTGCGGCATGGTCGCCGCCTATGACAGCGACGTCGCGCTGCCCGGCCCGGCGCAGTTCGACCAGGTGCTGATGCGGCGCTTGCGGATCGAGGGATTCTTCATCCCCGATTTCCTCCATCGCGGCGCAGAATTCCTGCCGATGCTGCGCGGCTGGCTCGACAGCGGGGCGCTCAGGATGCGCTTTGCCGAAACGCAAGGGCTGGAAAACGTGCTCGATGCCTATGCCGGGATGCTGACCGGGCGCGGCATCGGCAAAGTCGTGGTGCGCGTGGCGGCCTGACGTGCCGATAAGCCAGTGTCCGTCGTCCCGGGCTTGACCCGGGACCGCTGGCCGCTGGGCGCTTCCTCGCCAGCGGTCCCGGACCCGATCCGGGACGACGATAAAGCGGCGCGCAGATCAGTTCGCGGTCATGCCGCCATCGACGGTGAATTCCGCGCCGGTGATGTACTTGGCTTCGTCCGAGGCGAGGAACAGGTTCATGTTGGCGATGTCGTCAGGCTCGCCCATCTTGCGCATCGGGATCAGCGCCAGCGTCGCGTCGTAGTTGGCGGCGTTGTCGGCAGTGGCGACGTCCTGCATGTTGGTCAGGATCATGCCGGGGTGGACGGTGTTGATGCGGATGCCTTCGGCGGCGGTTTCCATCGCCACCGACTTCGACATCATCCGCACCCCGCCCTTGGCCGCGGCATACGCGGCGCAGGCGGGCACGCCGATCTGGCCGACGACCGATGAGATGTTGATGATCGAGCCGCCCTTCCCCGCCTTGCGCATCGCGGCGACCGCGCGCTGGGTGCCGTAGAACACGCTGTTGAGGTTGACGTCGTTCTGCAGCATCCAGTCCGCCGTGGTCATCTGGTCGATCGGGCGCAGCACCGCGATGCCGGCGTTGTTGACGATCACGTCGAGCCCGCCGTGCGCCGCCGTGATTGCGGCCATCACCGCATCCCACTCGGCCTCGCTGGTCACGTCGTGCGCCATGGCCTGCGCCTGCCCACCCGAATCGCGAATGCCGGCGGCGACCTTTTCAGCGCCCGCGCCATCGCGATCGGTGATCCACACCGTGGCGCCTTCCTGGGCGAACCGGATCGCGGTGGCGCTGCCCAGGCCGGGCACCGACGCGCCGCCGGTCACGAGTGCGATCTTGCCTGTCAGCCTGGCCATGGAAACCTCCGTCATCATGTCAAAAAAATAGGGACGCGGCCGCCGAGGCGATCGCGTCCCTTGAGGGTGGAACTGTCAAATCGGATCAGTACTTGAAGCCGACGGTCACGCCATACGTGCGCGGTTCGCGCGCCGAGGCGAACGACCACAGCCCGGCCACGGTGAACGCCGCCGTCGTGCCGCGATCGTTGCCGAGGTTGCGGCCGAACACGGTGACATACGCCTTGGCGCCGCTCAGCTCGAAGTTGGCGGTCAGGCTGGCGTCGAGCAGGTTCTGCACGTCGGTCTTCACGCGCGGATCGTTGCCGTTGACGATCACCGGACCCGTGGTCAGGTTGCCCGTGAGCGGCCCGAGCGAGATCTGCTGATCGTAACGCCCGATGTGGCGCAGGTTCGCGGCGGCGACGATGGTGCCGAAGCTGGTGGGCATGGTGTATTCGCCGCTGATCGAGCCCGAGAACTTGGGGCTGTAGATCGGGTTGTTGGCCGAATAATCGAACGGCACGACCGCCCCGCCGACCGGCGCGATGTTGCCGACGATGAAGTTCTTGAAGTGCGAGTCGAGGAAACCGGCGGTCGCGGTGAACTTGAGGCCTTCAGCCGGGCGCAGCGTGGCGTCGATTTCCACGCCCTTGATCGTGGCCGACCCCACGTTCGAGGTGATCGTCTGGTTGCCGGTGGGGCCGCCGGGGATCGTGGTGTTCTGCTGCAGGCCCTTGTACTTGGAAATGAAGCCCGCGATGTTGAACTGCAGGTGCCGGTCGAGCAGATCGAGCTTGGCGCCGACTTCGTAGCTGTCGACCGTTTCGGGCTTGTAGGCGACGCCGGCTGTCACGGACGTCGCTGCACGCGGACTGAACCCGCCCGAGCGGAACCCGCGCGACCACGAAGCATAGAGCATCGTGTTGTTGTCGGGACGGAAGTCGATCCCGACCTTGGGCGTGAACTTGTTGAAGCTGGCCTTGCCCGAACCCACAGTCCCCGTGGTCAGGAAGCTGTTGACCAGTTCCTTCTTGTCGTGGGTATAGCGACCGCCGAACGACAGGCGGAACCGGTCGGCAAACGCCCAGTTGAAATCGCCGAATGCGGCATAGCTTTCGGTATGGCCATGCACGACCTGCCCGTTCGCATCAAACAGCTGTCCGTCGATCGGAACCAGCGAAGCGGCGAAGGCGCCACCGAACACCCGCGAATACTGCGTCAGATTGTAGCTGGAGTTGAAGTAGAAGCCGCCGATGACGTAATCGAATGTCGATCCGATCTTGCCCGAAGCGCGCAGTTCCTGCGACCACTGCTTGTAGTCCTGCGTGCGCCGTACGTAGTACAGATCCGACGTCGACGAATCGAAATCCTGCGTCTGGTATTCGGTCGATTTGCGATAGCCGGTGATCGAGGTCAACTTCACGTCGCCCAGGCCCAGGTTCATTTCCAGCGTGCCCGACGGAGCACTGTACGTGCTGATGCCCGGGCTGTTGAACACCGTGTAGAGGTCGGTGGTGGTATTGCGATTGCACTGGTTGGCGGGTTCGATGCCACAGAACGCTTCGGTGCTGTTGGCGATGTTCGAGTTGACGACGTCGAACTTCTGGTCCTGCTTTTCGACCGTCAGCTCTGCGTCGAAATCGCTACCGCGCGGCTTGAACAGCAGCGAGGCGCCGAAGTTCTCGTTGTTGTAGCCGCCAGCGTGCTTGCCGGTGACCGCGCTGTTGTAGAACCCGTCGCTCTGGCTGTGGAAGTAGAAGCCCTTGAGGCCGATCGTTTCGCCATCGCCGACGTTGACGATCGCGCGCGCGTCCCAGGTGTTGAACTTGCCGTAGCTGGCTTCGGCCTTCACGCCGGTGGTCATGGTCGGCTTGGACCGGCGGATGCTGATCACGCCGCCGATGGTGTTGCGGCCAAACAGCGTGCCCTGCGGACCGCGCAGCACTTCGATCTGGTCGATGTCGAAGAAGTCGAGCAGCTGGCCGGTGTTGGTGCCGATGAACACGCCATCGACGACGACGCCAACGGTCGGCTCCTGCGACTTTTCGATGTCGGCATACGTCAGCCCGCGAATCGACAGGTTGGCGGCCTGGCCGCCCGAGTTCTGCTGCGTGATCAGCAGGTTCGGTGCGGCGCCCTGCAGATCGCCGATGTTGGTCGATGCCTTGCCTTCCAGCATCGCGGCGTTGATCGCGGTGATCGCGACCGGGGTCGTCTGCAGCGTTTCATCGCGACGGCGGGCCGAAACGACGATTTCATTGGAATCGATCGTGCTGGAACCGGTAGCCGCATCGGCCGGCTGGGCGGCAGCGGCGGGCGCGGCAGCGTCGGCGGCGTGTGCCGGAACAGCAAGCGCGATCAGCGATGTTGTGAAAAGTGCGCTGGTCACTGCCTGGCGCGCGAATGATGTTCGCATTGGATTCCCTCCCTGATACAGGTTGCGCTCTGCGGCAAAACCCTTCCGCCCCCGTTTACCGGATTGGTTCCAGAACCGTACTGCAACTTGTTACAGGTGCAGCGACGATACAGGCGGGCAATCTGCAGTATGTTGGCCGCCGGAAGATGGCCGTTTCGAACTGGGAGAACGATGATGACCGCCAATCGCAGGTTCCTGCTCGCCCGGCGTCCGCACGGCGATCCGGTGCCGCAAGATTTCAGCCTGGCCGAAGCGCCCGTCCCCACCCCCCAGCCCGGCGGCTTCGTCGTGCGCAACCATTTCGCCTCGCTCGATCCGGCGCAGCGCGGGTGGATGGACGATGCGCCCAGCTACATGCCGCCGATCCCGCTCGGTGATCCGGTCCGCGCGACCACGGTCGGCGTGGTCCATGCGTCCGACAATCCCGATTTCGCGCCGGGCGACTGGGTGATGGGGCTCAACGGGCTGGAGGATTATTCGCAGGTCGCTCCCGGCGGCTTCACCAGCAAGATCGACATTTCGGGCGTGGACAGCCCGTCACGCTTCCTCTCGGCGATGGGCGCGGTGGGGCTGACCGCGTACTTCGGCCTGCTCGACATCGGCCAGCCCAAGCCGGGCGAGACGCTGCTGGTGTCGGGCGCGGCCGGCGCGGTCGGATCGGCAGTGGGCCAGATCGGCAAGATCATGGGCTGCCGCACGATCGGCATCGCCGGCGGTGCGGACAAGTGCCGCCGCCTGGTCGCAGACTATGGCTTCGACGTAGCGATCGACTACAAAGATGCCGGTGGCAACGCCAAGCCGGTCGATACGCTGTCCGCCGAAATCGCCGAGGCCGCGCCCGACGGGGCCGACATCGTGTTCGAGAACGTCGGCGGCGCGGTGCTCGATGCCGAACTGATGAACCTGGCGATGCGCGCGCGGATCATCCTGTGCGGACTGATCAGCGAATACAACTCGCCCGAAAAGCTCGGCGCGCGCAACTTGTGGCAGGTGCTGGTCAAGCGCGCGACGATGACCGGGTTCCTCATCGCCGACCACGTCCCCCGCTTCGGCGAAGGCGGCGCGCAGATGGCGCAGTGGATGGCACAAGGCAAGATCCGGGTGGACGAGGATATCCAGCAAGGGCTGGAGAACGCTTACCCCGCGTTCATGCGGCTGTTCTCGGGCGCCAACACCGGCAAGCTCGTGCTGCAGATCGCATGAGCGCCGGACGCCTGGCAGGACGGCGCGCGCTGATCACCGGCGCGGGATCGGGCATCGGCGCGGCCGCCGCCTGGCGCCTTGCGGCAGACGGCGCGCGCGTGTTCACCGCCGACTTCAAGGGCGCGGTCGACCGGCAGGTGGACGTGACCGTGCCCGGCGCCAACGCCGCACTGGTGACCGAAGCGGTCGAACGCCTTGGCGGGCTCGACATCGTGGTGCCCTGCGCCGGGGTCAGCGCGTTCCATCCGCTCGAGGGGCATGACGACGCCTATTTCGACATGGTCATGGCGGTGAACGTCACGGCGGTGTTCCGCCTGATCCGCGATTGCGTGCCAGCGTTGCAACTGTCCGCGCATGGCCGGATCATCACCATCGGATCGACCATGGCGCAGTTCGGCGACGCCGGGCTGGTCGCTTACGGCACCTCGAAACATGCGGTGCTGGGCATGACCCGCTCGGTCGCGGTGGAGCTGGGCCAGTACGGCATCACCGCCAACTGCCTGATGCCCGGCGCGATCGAAACGCCGATGACCGAGCCGGCGTTCACCCAGATGCCGCAGTTCAAGACATACTGGCAAAACAAGGCCTCGCTCGGGCGGCTGGGCCAGCCGGAAGACATCGCCGACGTGATCGCGTTCCTGGCCTCCGACGATGCGCGGTTCATGTCGGGCCAAGGCTTTTTCGTCGATGGCGGGGCGATGCAGCGGCAGTAAGCCGTTCTGCATGACCAAGACCGCAGCCGGAGGGGACTACGCCATGAAACTCGAACCGATCGTCACGGGCCTGACCTTTCCCGAAGCCCCGCGCTGGCACGACGGGCGGCTGTGGTTTTCAGATTTCTACAGCCATGCCGTCTATGCCACCGACCTGACCGGATCGTGCGAGACCATCGTCGAGGTGCCCGGCCAGCCCAGCGGGATCGGCTGGCTGCCCGATGGCGATCTGCTGGTGGTGTCGATGCTCGACCAGGCGGTGCTGCGCCTGCGTGACGGCGTCCTCTCGGCCCACGCCAAGCTGGCGCCGCTGGTGCGCGACAAGTGCAACGACATGATCGTGCTGCCCGACGGCAGCGCCTTTGTCGGCAATTTCGGCTTCGATCCTTATGGCGAGGAGCCGCGCCCGACCACGCTGGTGCGGCTCGGCCCCGACGGTACGCCCTCGATTGCGGCGCACGACCTGCAGTTTCCCAACGGCATGGCGCTGATCGATGGCGGACGCGTGCTGGTGGTCGCGGAATCGGTCGCGCAAGGCCTCACCGCGTTCGACATCGCCGCCGACGGCAGCCTGTCCAACCGCCGCGTGTTTGCGCAAACGCCGGGATGCCAGCCCGACGGGATCTGCGTCGATGTCGATGGATCGGTGCTGGTCACGACGATGACCTGCAACCAGCTGGTCCGGTTCACCGCCGATGGCCGCCACATGGCCACGTACGATCTCGGCGTGGCGGTGTGGGCCTGCGCGGTCAGCGGCGCGGGCGACATCCTGGTCTGCACCAGTCCGGTCGCGGGCAAGGCCGATTGCCAGCGCGAACGCGGCGGCGCGGTACAGCGGCTGGTGTTGGACTGAACGCCACGATCCACTCCCACCACCCGCTCATCCTGAGCTTGTCGAAGGACTGCCCTGTTATTGGTGCGGTTTTGCGCATCCTCAAGATGAAGGACGATCCTTCGACAAGCTCAGGATGAGCGGGGTTGAGGGATGGCTGATCGTGTTGCCGGATTGCCGCCTCAATACTTCACGTTGCGCGTAAACCCGCCGTCCACGGTCAGGTTCACGCCGGTGATCCACGAGGCCTTTTCGCTGGCAAGGAACAGCACCGCGTTGGCGATTTCCTCGGGCTTGCCGAAGCGGCCGGCGGGGTGGCGATCGAGATTGGCCTGGTAGTATTCGGGCATCGCGTCCTTGAGGAAACCCCAGCTGCCATCATCGATGTATACCGGCCCCGGGCATACGCAGTTCGCGCGGATGCCGTCCTTCATATAGTCGATCGACAGCTGGTGGGTATAATTGATCAGCGCGGCCTTGATCGCGCCATAGCTCAGCCCGCCCTCGCCGAACGCGTGGTTCTCGATCGCGGTGATCGTCGACAGCGCGACGAACGCCCCGCCGCCCGCCTCGCGGAACCACGGCAGCGCGCCGTCGAACATCGTCACTGCCGACATCAGATCGACGTTGTAGTTGATGTCCCAACCGGTGCGGTTGCGCGGCACGCCGCCCAGCGCCGATGCGCCGGCGACGACGATGTCGATCCCGCCCATCCACGCCGCCGCCTGCTCCACCCACGTCGCGACGCGGTCGGCATAGCCGACGTCGACCACCCAGCCGCGCACCGTGCCATGGGCCGACAGCGCGGCTTGCGCTTCTTCCACGCCATCGCCTTCCATCGGGTTGGCGAACACGTCCTTGTTGCTGGGATTGGCCTCGCCCCGCCGCGCCCGGCGGCCGCAGAACGCGACAATCGCGCCTTCGTCGAGGAAGGCCTGCGCGATCGCCCGGTTCACGCCGCGCGTCGCCGCGCTGATCAGCACGCGCTTGCCCTTTAGGTTCAGGTCCATCAGTTAAACCGGCAGGATTTCGTCATTGGGATGGATCTCCATGATTTCGAAGACGTTGCCGAAGAAGTCGCGGCAATACGTCGCGGCATAGCCGGTCTTGCTGCCGTCGGGCGCGACCTTGATCGTGGACAGATCGGGCGGGGTGTGCACGCGGATGCCCGCCGCCAGCAGGCGGTCATACGTGTCCCCGATATCATCGACCTGCAGCGCGAAATGGGTGTAGCCGAAGTTGTTGACGCCCTTGTCCGGATCCTGCGCGGGCGAGCGCGGTGCGTGGTATTCGAAGATTTCAAGGTGGGTGTTGCCCAGCCGGCAGATGAACTGGTCGGCCGCGCTGCCGGGCAGGCCCACGACCGCATCGATGAACGGATTGTCGGTCCAGCTGATCGGCTTCACTTCTTCCTTGCCGCCGAGCAGGTCGATGTAGAATTCGCGCGCTCTCGCGATGTCCGGCACCGATATGCCGATATGGTGGACGCCCTGGATGCCCGGAACGGCGTGCGTCATGTCGTTTTCTCCAGATATTTGTCGAGCGTGTCGTGCAAATGGCGGATGCGCGATTCCTGGTAGACCGAGAGCACTTCGCCGCCGCCGTCGCTGGCGTACATGCCCTCGCGCTGCCAGCGCATGATGTCGGTATCCTGATCGAGCACGCTGGCGAGGAACGGATCGACCGAGGGCACGCTGGCGAATGTCTCGTGCTCGCCGATCTCGACCAGTTCGCCCACTTCAAATTCCCCGTCGCGCAGGATCGGGCGCAGCACCATCTGGTCGAAGATCGCGCGGTCGGGGTCATGGCCATCGGGCCGGAACTGCTGGATCAGCGCCAGTCCCGGCGAGGGATAGAACATCACGTTGGGGAACACGCTGTACTTCAGCGAATCGATCATCTCGGCGACCGAAAAGTCCGCATAGTCCAGCCCGAAGTCGGCCTGCATGCTGGTGCGCAGCCGATCGGCCATCACCTGTCGCGCGGTCATCCCCGGCGGCACTTGCGTACGTTCGCCGATCATCGCGCCGTCGCCCACCAGCATCGCGTCGAGCATCTCCTGCTCGCCCAGCCGCGTCTTTGCCGTGGGGCTCGGCACTGCCATGGCGCACAGATCGCGGCTGATATGATCGCTGAAGATATCGTGTTGCATGTTGTGATCGCCGACCACGTGCGTCATCTCGGGGTGGACGAACGGCGTGTGGTACGCCTCCATGAACGCGGCTTGCGCCAGCTTCCAGTTGGCCGGCACGTGCTTGCGCACATGGGTGTGGACGTACCAGCCGGTCATGTCCCACCGCTTGAAATGGTCGGGCAGCACTTCGAGGTATTCGAGCAGCGGCGGGGCTTCGGCGCTCATGTTGATGAACACGAAGCCGTTCCAGCTATCGACCTGCACCGGTCGCAACCCGGCATCGGCGGCGGGCAGGTGCGGGAATTCCCAGTCGCACGGGCGATTGACCAGCCCGCCGTCGAGCGACCACTCCCACGCATGGAACGGGCAGCGCAGCGTCTGCGACCAGCCGGTCGAATTGGACGGCTTCAGCTTGGTGCCGCGATGGCGGCAGCTGTTGCGATAGGCCTTCAGCCCCTCGGGCGCACGGACGATGACGATCGACAGCCGTGCGAGGTCATAGACGTAAAAGTCGCCGACTTCGCGCAAGTGTTCCTCGCGGCAGGCGAACTGCCACACGCGCTTCCACATCCGCTCGATTTCGGCATCGAAGAACGCGGGGCTGTTGTACCGCTCGAACGGGATCGGCCGCAGGTCCTGCGCCGGGTTGCTTTGCGCGCGCAGCACGGGCGGCAGATCCCCGCCGTCGGACGCGGCGATGTCCTGCCAAGTGTTGCCCGGGTAATGCTCGTGACCAAGTTGCTGGACATCCATGCCGACTCTCCCGCTGCGGGTCCGTTGCCCCGCGCGAGATGGCATTGTGGACCTGCATGAATGCCGCTCAACCCCACAAAAAGATCAGGCCTGCCGGTTTTTTCGCACGCGCATTATCGACGCTCGGACGCACGCTTCACTCAGCAGACCAGCACGATAAACCATGTCACCCAAGGCAACGTGATTCACCGCATCGGTTACAGCGCGTTCATAAAATGCGCGGCGCTGAGGTCAGAACTGGACGCGCTTTGTGTAACCACCATCGATAACCACGTTGGTTCCCGTGGTGTAGGACGAGGCCGGGCTGGCGAGGAACACGATGGTCTTGGCCACTTCGTCCGGCCCGCCCCAGCGACCCAGCGCGAACTGTGCTTCGGTCGCGTCGTACAGTTCCGGCGCGGCGCCCTTGATCGCTTCCCAGTTGCCGCCTGGGAATGCGATCGGCCCGGGCGAAACCGCATTGACGCGGATGCCCTTGGGGCCGAGCGCCTGGCCCAGCTGCTTGGCATAGACCAGCAGCGTGCCCTTGAGGGCGTTGAACGCCTGCGGGACGATGAACGTCTCGACCCCGGCGGTGCTCGACATGAACACGATCGCGCCGGCGCCGCTCTTTTCGAGGTAAGGCTCCAGCGTCTCGCAGCCGATCACGGTGCCCTTGACGTCGACGTTGAAGCAGATGTCCCAATCACCCGTGGCGCCCGAACCCGACGAACTGGCGCCGGGGACGAAGATGTCGCAACCGCCAAGCCGATCGGCGGCGGACTTGAGCCACGCCGCATAAGCATCGAGGTCGGAAATATCGAGCGCCTCGCCGATGACCTTGCCGCCTTGCGCAGACAGCGCCTTGACCGTTTCGTCGACCTGTTCCTGGTTGCGTGAGAAGAACGCGATGTCGCAGCCTTCCGCAGCGAAGATTTCCAGCGCGGCGCGCCCGATGCCGCGGCTGCCGCCGGTGAGTATGACCTTCTTGCCCTTAAGCCCCAGATCCATCGTATCGCTCCTCAATCCCGACAACACAGCTTGTTGCCCTGCTCCATGCGGGCGGGCAGCGATACAGGCCACTGCCCTTTTGATCAGGAATTGCCCGTCGCGCGATCATGGTAGCCCGGCGGCAACAAGCGATCGGGGAGATGACGATGGGACGGCTGGCAGGCAAGCGCGCGGTGGTGCTGGGCGCAAGCAGCGACGGCAACATGGGTCAGGTGATCGCCCGGCGGCTGCTGGACGAGGGCGCGCGCGTACTGGTATCGGGGCGCAAGGCCGATGTGCTGGAAGCGTTCGCGCAGGAAACCGGGTGCGACTGGACGGCGTGCGACCTGACCGACGAGGCCAGCGTCAATGCCCTGGCCGAAACCGCTGTGACCCGGATGGGCGGCGTGGACATCGCGATCAACGCCACGGGATGGGGCCTGCTGAAGCCGTTCCTCGAAGTGACGCGCGCGGAGCTCGACGCGATGACCGCGCTGCAACTGGTCGGCCCGCACCAGTTCTTCCAGGCGATGGTCCGCAAGATGGCGAAGTCGCATGGCGGCACTGGCGGATCGATCATCACGATCAGCTCGGCCACGGCCACGATCATGCTCAACGACCATGCGATCTACATGGGCACCAAGGCCGGCACCGACCACATCGTGCGCTGCATCGCGCACGAGTTCGGGGCGGACGGCATCCGCGCCAACTCGATCTCGCCCGGCCTCACCGACACGCCGATGAACGAGGAAGCCAAGCAGGTGCCCGGCCTGTTCGAAAGCTTCCGCGCCTCCTATCCCCTCGGCCGCTGGGGCACGTCGGACGACGTCGCGGCGGCGGTCGTCTTCCTCGCCAGCGACGAATGCTTCATGACCGGTGAGAACCTGCAGGTGAACGGCGGACTGACGTTGCGCCGCAACCCCACCCGCGATGAAATCAGCGCCAGCGTGGCGGCGGCGATGGCGAAGGGTTGAGGTAAAGCGTCGTCCCGGACTTGATCCGGGACCGCTGGCGATCTGGCGCCTACCGGCCACCGGTGCCGGATCAAGTCCGGGACGACGCAAGGTTCGCGACGACGTTCCGCCCAAGACCGCGCACACTCAGCCCCCCAGCTTCTCCTTGATGTCCGCGCGCAGCTGATCCTTGCGGATCTTGCCCGATGCGGTGCGCGGGAAGTCCTCGACCAGTTCGAAGCGTTCGGGGATTTTCTGCTTGGCCAGCCCGCTGTGCGCGACATGCGCCGCCAGCGCTGCGGCATCGAGCCCGGCATCGGAGCGGATCACGTAGGCGCAGATGCCCTCGCCCAGCCGCGCGTGCGGCATGGCGACCACGCTGGCCTCGCACACGCCGGGATGGGTGTGGAGCACGTCCTCGATCTCCTTGGCGGAAATGTTCTCGCCGCCACGAATGATCAGGTCCTTCTTGCGCCCGGTGATCGTCACTGCGCCGTCTGCAGTCAGCACGCCGAGGTCGCCGGTGCGGAAATAGCCGTCGGGCGTGATCGCCTCGCGCGTCTGGGCTTGGTCGGCATAGCCCATCATCATCGCTGGTCCGCGCGCGAGGATTTCGCCCTCCTGCCCCGGCAGCAGATCGCGATCCTCGCCATCGACGATGCGCACCCGGTAATCGACCACCTGGCCGTCGGTGGTTGCGGCGAGGACTTCGTCCTGCGGCCAGCCGAACGTGACGAGCGGCACTTCGGAACTGCCGAACACCCGGAACGCCTTGCAGTTTTCGAACGCGGCGTTGGCGGCGGGGATCACCTCGGCCGGGACCGCCGCACCGCCGCAGGCAAAGAAGCGCAGGCTGGGCAGGCGCTTGGCAGCGGCACGCGCGGCAGCGGCGAGCTCGACCAGGAATGGCGTGGCCGCGACCGTGCCGATCAGATTGTGACGTTCGATCAGCGCGAGCGCCTCGCCCGCGTCCCAGCTTTCCATCAGCACGGTGCGCGTGCCGCAGATCAGCGGCAGTTCCAGCCCGTTGGCATAACCCGAAACGTGCGTGACCGGCGACGGCATCAGCGTCGCCTCGCCCGCCGCGATGCCCCAGTGCGCCGCGCTCACCCGCACGATGCGCTGCAGCGTGACGTGGCTGTGCAGCACGCCCTTGGGCCGCCCGGTGGTGCCCGAGGTATAAAGCACCATCTTGACGCCCAGCGGATCGACCTGCGGCCGGTCGAACACGGCACCGCGCCCTTCGGCGACCAGCGCGGCGTAATCGTCGGGGCCATCGCCGCGCACGGTGAACACATGGGCCAGATCGGGCAGCGCGGGGCGGATGCGCGCGGCCATCGCGGCAAAATCGGTGTTGCGGAACTTGTCGGCGATGAAGATCGCGCGCGCGCGGCAATCGCCCAGCATCATCGTCACTTCAAGGTCGCGATAGATCGGCACGATCGGGTTGACCACCAGCCCCGACAGCGCCGCCGCCAGGTTGATCACCGCCGCCTCGCGCCAGTTGGGCATCTGGAACGCGATCACATCGCCGGCACGCAAGCCGCGTCGGTGGAGCGAGGCGGCCAGCGCCTGCGCATCCTCGACCAGTTCGGCGAGGGTGAACTGACCGGTGCCGTCGATCATCGCGACGAAGCCGGGATCGGCGCCCGCCCGTTCGATCGCCTGATCGGCAATCGTGCGGCGCTCCCACGCGTTGCCGTCCGCGAATTCGCGCTGGTGGGTTGCGGGGATGTCGAGCCACTCCCAAGGTGGCGTTATATTGTCGTTCACGCGCGCACTTTCGCGCGGTCCGGCACCAACGCCAATTGGCGAAAAGGGCAGGCACCTGTCACCTGTCCCAGCTTGTTCGCGGCGCGGCGATGGCCGAAATACGCGGCGAAGCCCCAAATGGTCAGCCTGGTACTGCTGAGGCCCAGATGGTTGAGAATCGCCCCAAACGGGCAAGCGAGAGGTATGCCGCGATGAATCGCATCGAACGCGTTGGCGATGTCGCCGAAATCATGCTCGACTATGTCGAGAACAAGCAGACCCACCAGACCGACAAGACGCTGACCGTCCCCACCCGCAGCTACACCGACAAGGATCAGTGGCGCGCGGAAATGGAACTGGTGTTCAAGCGCGTGCCGCTGATGCTGGCGTTCACCGCCGAACTGCCCAACCCCGGTGACTACAAGGCGATGGAAGCCGTGGGCATGCCGGTGCTGATCAACCGCGACAAGGCGGGCAAGGTCCGCGCGTTTCTCAACGTGTGTTCGCACCGCGCCGCGCCGGTCGCCAGCGAAGGCCATGGCAACTGCCCGCGTTTCACCTGCAAGTACCATGGCTGGACATATGGCCAGGACGGCAAGCTGATCGGCATTTCCGAGGCGAGCAAGTTCGGCGAGGTCGACAAGTCCGCGATGGGCCTGCGCGAACTGCCGTGCGACGAGCAGGCGGGCATGATCTTCGTGTGCCTGACGCCCAACGCGCCGATCGACATCGACGGGTTCTATCGCGGCTTCCTCGACGATTTCGCCGCGCTCGATTTCGACAAATGGACGTATCTCGGCAGCCGGACGATCGAGGGCGCCAACTGGAAGATCGCGTTCGACGGCTATCTCGAAGGCTATCACTTCGCCTCGCTGCACCCCGAAACCATCTTCCCGCGCACGCCGTCCAACTGCATGCATTACGAAGGGTTCGGCGCCAACATCCGCATCGGCTTCCCCCACCACAAGATCGGCGAGGCGCTTAAGGACGTGCCGCGCGACCAGTGGGGCACGCAGGAAAACAACGGCTTCGATTTCGTGCGGATCATGTTCCCCAACGTATCGGTGTTCATCGCGCCCGAGATCACGCAAGTGGCGCAGCTGTTCCCCGGGCCGACGCCCGACAAGAACCGCACCGTGCTCAACTACTTGCGCCGCGAGCCGATCCGCGACGAGGAAGACCGCGCCGCTGTGGAAGCCGCGATGACCTTCTTCCGCGACGTGACGTATAACGAGGATTACCTGATCGGGCTGGAAATCCAGCGCGGTTTGGAAAGCGGCGCGCACGACGATCTGGTGTTCGGGCGCAACGAGCGCGGCAACCAGTACTTCCACGAATGGCTCAACTGGTATCTCGAGGATGACGCGGAACTGCCCGAGCCGGTGCTGTAAGCGAGCGCGGCAGCATGAACCCGATTTCGTTCGCATCGGGCATCGTCCCGGAATTCGGGCCGGTTGAAACGATCCGCGCGGCCGCCGCCGGTGGCTTCGATGCCGTGGGGCTATGGGTCGACCCGACCGAGTGGACGGCCGCGACAACGCGTGACGCGCGCGCCGCGCTGACCGAAACGCGGCTGCCGCTGCTCGATGTCGAGGTGATCTGGCTCAAGCCGGGCGAACCGCTCGACGATCACCGCCGGGTGATCGACATCGGCGCCAATCTGGGCGCGGCCAACGTGCTGTGCGTTTCGTCCGACGCCGATCATGGCGCAACCGCCGATAACCTGGCCGAACTGTGCCGCCACGCCGAAGGCAGCGGAATGCGCGTGGCGCTGGAATTCGGCGTGTTCACCGAGGTCAAGAACCTGACGCAGGCGCTGGCGGTGCTGGATCGCGTGGCGCACCCGCTGCGCGCGCTGCTGATCGATCCGATCCATGTCGACCGGTCGGGCAGCGCGATCGAGGCCATCGCCGCGATCGATCCCCACCTGCTGCCTTACGCCCAGTTCTGCGATGCCCCGGCCACGCGCCCGGATCCCGCGAATTTCGACGCGGTCATCATCGACGCGATCGACTTGCGCGAACAGTGCGGCGCCGGTGTGCTGCCGTTGGCGGACCTGTACCGCAAGCTGCCCGCCGGCGTGCCGCTGAGCATCGAATTGCGGTCCAAAGCCCTGCGCGACGCCTTCCCCGATGCAAGCGACCGCGCCCGCGCCGTCGCGGTGGCAACGCGCAGCTGGCTGAAGGCCAACACGTGACGGTGACCGTCCTGACCCTGCTCAAGCGCAAGGCGGGCATGAGCAAGACCGACTTCGTCGCCTATTACGAAGCGCGGCACCGGTTAATCGGCGAACAGGTGCTAGGCGGCTGGGCGACTCGCTATGAACGGCGGCACATCCATCCGGTCGAAGGCAACGACGTCGACTGGGATTTCGATGTCGTGCTCGAGATCGACTTTCCCGATGCGACCACCCGCGATGCGTGTTTCGCCGCGATGGCCGATGAGGCGACCATGGCGATGATCGTCGAGGACGAGGAACGCCTGTTCGACCGCAGCCGTCTGCGGACGTACTCGGTCGAGGCGCACGCATCGGTGCTGCCACCGGTCACCCGCCAGAGCGCGTGACCGGAACAGCCCGCATTCTCACCAGGCGTGGGGTTCGCCGTTCCACTTGTAGAAATCGCCCGAGTGCTCAATCGTCCAGTCCTGCGCCAGCTTGCGGATCGCCGCGGCGCTGTCCTGCGGGGTGATTTCGGCACCGGGGCCGCCCATGTCGGTCTGGACGTAGCCGGGGTGCAGAATGCCGATGACGATGCCGCGATCCTTGAGGTCGGTGGCGACCGAGCGCATCATCCGTGCCATCCCGGCCTTGGTCGCGCCATAGGCATAGAACCCGCCGTAGGGCCAGGTCGAGGCGGCCAGCTGGCTGGAGAAGTTCATCACCCTGGACCCGGCCTTCATGCGCGGCAGGAACGCCTGCAGCACGCGCAGCGGGCCCTTGAGCATGATCTCGATCGCCTCGTCGAACTGCGCCCAGTCGGTGCTGTCCAGCTCGGGCTCGACCTTGCCGATGATCCCGGCGACATTGTAGACAAGATCGATCGGCCCGTCGCCGGTCGATGCCGCACCCGCCCGGACCGAGGCGTCGCTGGTCACGTCCATCGCGTGAACCGTCAGCTGGCCGTCCGACCCTGCCGCCAGTTCGTTGAGCGCGGTCGCGCCCGCCGGATCGCGCGCCAGGGCATAGACCCGATCACCCGCCGCCAGATGCTGTTTCGCCAGCTCAAACCCGATGCCGCGCCCCGCGCCGGTAATCGCCACATTCGCCATGCTCATCGTCTCCCTTCGAGCCAGTCGTTCAGTATTTCATGGAAGAAGCGCACGCGCGTTTCCTGCGCCGACAGATAGGCATCGCGATACCCGCGCGAGTGCATGCCCGCCTGCATCCCTTCGGCCAGCTCCATGTCCTGATACACGATCTGCCCGGCGAGTTCGGGAATACCACGCCCGCCGTCGAAATTGCGGTGCTCGCACACCTCGACCTCGCGCAGCGGCTTGGGCCCGGCCATGATCGATTCGACCGTGTCCTGCCCCGCCACCGGGAACGCCATGCACCACAAGTCGAAATAGCACTTCTCCGGGTCATCCGGATGCGGTTCGGAGCGGAAGAAGATCAGGTTGTCGGGCAGGAAACTGATCGTCACGTTGGGGAAGATCACCGTGTGCGGGCTGTCGGTGATCTCCTCGTCGTCCATATGCTCGTAGTGCAGGTAGCCGCGCTCCTGCCACAGCTTGCGCTTGGCGGCCTTCAGATCGAGCCAGCCCTGCATCGCCATGTCTTCATAGCTGGCATAACCCGCCGGATCGACGCCCCACTCGCGCAGGATGTATTCGAACGGATGCTGCACGCCGTCGGGCAACCGATCGGACAGCGACGGGCGCATCGGCTGCACCGTGCGGCCATGCCCTTGCGGCCACATCTCATGGCGCGCGGTATCGACATCCTGGTCGATCCACGGTGGCACTTGCGGGTGCGCGGTGCGGGTGTGGTAGCTTTCGCTGAAGTTGTCGGTGACGAACTTCCAGTTGGCGTCGATCGCGATGCGATACCACGCGACGCGCACGGCGGTATCCATCGGATAGCGCGCATAAACCTCGGGCATCGGCGCGAGGTAGTCGTGCAGGCTCTGCCCGTCGGGGTCCATCGAGTACCACACGAAGCCGCCCCAGGTGTCGCAGCGCAATTCTTTCAGGCTGAGCTTGCCGCACGGGTTCCCTTGCGGGAAATCGTGATCGTCCTGCACGCTTTTGAGCACGCCGTCGGTGCCCCATTTCCAGCCGTGGTAGGGGCAGGCGAACGCATCGACCGACGAGCTTTGCCTGACCATACGCATGCCGCGATGGCCGCAGGAATTGTAGAACGCCCGGATCGATCCGTCGTCCTGGCGCACGCAGATCACCGATTCCTTGAGGAAGTCGTGCACCACGAAATCGCCCGGCTCGGGCATTTCGGCGGTGCGCCCGGCGACGTGCCAGATGCGGCTCCACAGCTGGTCGGCTTCCTTCTGCGCAAATTCGCGCGAGAAATAGCGGTTGCCGGTGATGGCATCGCCGCGCAAGTTGGCCGGATCGCGCCCGTCGAGCGGCGCCGAAACAGGGGCGGTCTCGTTCATGGTCATCCTCGTTCCCGTGTTGCTCCCGATCCGCTGGCGGGACCGTGCGCAAGGTGTGAACCACTCGGGCGGATCGATAAACTAACACTTGCTCTAGAAATCCGGCAGAGCTGCCGGTTTTTTCACATCCGCGCGTTCAGGGCATGTCGTACAGCGAACGGACCACGCGGGCGACCAGCTTGCGCACCTCCTCCAGCCGCGCCGGCCCCAGCACCGGGCGTTGCAGCAGCATCCCCATGTGCGCCGCGATGGTGAAGTCGTTGCCCAGCTTCATCGCGTCCCAGTGTTCGCGCCACTGGGGGAATGTCTCGATCATCTCGCGCACCCAGACATCGTCGAAACGCTGCGCCACCGGCGCGAAGTGGGCGTCGAGTTCGGGATCGGTGCGCGCCGCGACCGCCAGTTCGATGTAGGCGGCGTATTCGCGCGTCTGCACGCTTTGCCAGTGCAGGTCGCTGGCGATCTCGACCATGCGGTCGGTCCCTTGGCCGCTGCCCCCCGCCCCGATGTATGCGGTCACGAATTCGTGCATCCGCTGGTAGAAGACATGTTCGACCAGCGCGGACACCAGATCCATCCGCGTCGCGAAATGGTGATGCATCGCCCCGCGCGAGACGCCGGCCCGTTCGGCCACGCTGCTGGTCGAGAGGCCGGAATAGCCCTTTTCCACCAGGCAATCGATCGACGCCTCGATCAGCCCTGCCCGCGTGCGCGCGCTTTTCTGCTGCTGCCAGCGCGACGGCTCGACCACCGGCCCATCCGGCCGCATCGCCGCCAACATCCTGTGTCGAATCGCTGTACCGGTCATCGTCATCATCCCTAGCACATGCCGCCGCAGGCCCGGTTGCGCCGCCTAATCAAAGTTTCAGTTACGCCGCCCCGATGCTGCGCGCATAAAACCGGCAGCAACGCCGGTTATCCAATTGCGATCCGGCCAACACGTTTTCGGCGATCGGGCAATAACGCCCGGCGCATCAAGGGGAGAGCAGGCATGAAGCGGCACTTTGCACGATACATGGGCGGGGCACAGCTCCTGGGCGGCCTGTCGTTGCTGGCCCTGTCGGCCGCGCCGGCGCTGGCGCAGACCAAGCCCGCCGCCGATGCCGCAGCCGCAGACACCGCCGACGCCTCATCGGGCGGTATCGCCGAAATCGTGGTGACCGCGCAGAAAAAGGCCGAAAACCTTCAGGACGTGCCGATTTCGATCGCCGCCGTGGGTGAGGCGCAAGTCGCCAACCTTCACGCCGTGACGCTGCAGGGCCTGCAGGGCGCAGTGCCCAACGTCGAGATCGGCAACTTTTCCAACACCCCCAACACCGCCGTATTCACCATTCGCGGCATCGGCGTGATCGAGCCCGATCCGTATGCCGGCAACACCGTGGGCATCGTGGTCGACAACGTGCCGCAGTATTTCTCGATGGGCGCGCTGCTCGACCTGTATGACATCGACCGGATCGAAGTGCTGCGCGGGCCGCAGGGCACCCTGTTCGGTGCGAACACCACCGGCGGCGTGGTCAACGTGGTCAACCACCAGCCCGACGACAAGCTGGGCGCCAAGTTCGACCTGTCGGTGGGCAACTACGACCACCTGACCGTGGGCGGCGTGCTCAACCTGCCGACGCAGCAGGAAGGGCTGAGCCTGCGCGTATCGGTCAACCACGACCAGCGCGACGGCTATGTCACCAACGTCGTCAACGGCAAGGACATGGGCCACCGCAACGTTACCATCATGCGCGCTGCGCTGCGTTACCAGACCGGCGATTTCGACGCGACGCTGTCGGGCGAATACGATCGCGCGCGCAACGGTGCGCCGGTGGTGGTCGCGGGCGACCTTCCGGGCGAGGCCGAGTTCGTGCCCGCCGGTTTCCGCGGCATGTACACCTCGCCATGCGTACCCGCCGGCAGCAGCTGCAGGGCGCCCAGCCAGTATTTTTCGGCGCTGGACGGCGGCGCGCTGAACGACACGCCCGATATCAGCAACATGAACAACTATCGCGGCGCGCTGACGATGTCGCTCAAGAACACGCCGCTGGGCGATCTCACCTCGATCACCGGCTACCGCAACTTCAACCTGCGGGAATTCACCGACCAGGACGGCACCCCGGTGTTCCTGATCGACACGCGCCGCAACACCAAGGGCTGGCAATTCAGCCAGGAACTGCGCACCGACGTGAAGCTGGGCGACAAGATCAACATCACGATGGGCGGCTTCTACATGAAGACGCACTTCACCCATGAGCAGGACTTGCGCATCAACTTCGCCGGCGGGGTGACCTACAACCCGGATGGCACCGTCAGTTATGGCCTGCCCGGCCTGTTCCAGCGCAACCTGCAGAATCAGGACAACCACTCGATCTCGGGCTTTGCGCAAAGCTATATCCAGCTGTCCGACCGGCTGCGCCTGCAGGCGGGCATCCGCTTCACGCATGAAGAAACCAGCATGCTCGCCTCGACCGCGACCAGCCTGGCGGGCGGCGGCGTGACCACGTTCGACGGCACCGGACCCGACGGCACGCCCAACATCTCGCTCGGCACCGTTGCACCGCCGCTTGGCCGGAAAAGCTGGAACAACGTCGGCTGGAAGCTGGGCGCCGACTACAAGGTGACCGACCACACGCTGCTGTATGCCTACTGGGCGCGCGGCTTCAAGTCGGGCGGGTTCACCGGGCGCATCGGCATCGCGCAGGATCTGGGGCCGTACAACCCCGAGCATGTCGATACCTACGAAGTCGGCATCAAGAGCGAGTTTCTCGATCGCCGGGTGCGCCTGAACGTCGCGGGCTTCTATACCAACTACCGCGACATGCAGCTGGCGCAGATCTACTTCGTCGGGTCCGGGGCCACGCTGACGCAGGGCAACACCATCCTCAACGCCGCCGCATCGCACATCAAGGGCTTCGAAAGCGAGCTGACGATCGCCCCGGTGCGCGGCCTGACGCTGACCGGATCGCTGGCTTATCTCGACGCCAAGTACGCGCGGTTCAACTTCCTGCTGCCCAGCGGCAGCACGCTGAGCCTGAAGGGCCAGCGGTTGCAGAACGCGCCCAAGTGGAGCGGTGCCGCCGGGATCAACTACGAGATGGAACTGGGCGGCGATTATCGTGCGCGGATCGGTGCCAGCTACAGCTACACATCTGAAAAGCTGCTGACCTCGATCATCGACACGGCGCGCGCCCACGTCCAGCCGCAGCATCTCGTCAACGCCAACGCCGACCTGATGATCAACAACCGCATGACCATCGGCGTGTGGGCGACCAACCTGTTCGACAACCGCTACATCAACTCGGTGTTCGATGCGCCGGGCACGATCGGGCTGACCAATTATGCCCCGCCGCGGATGTTCGGCATGTCGTTCAAGCTTGAATATTGACGCTTCCTCCCTGGCCCCGGCCGAGCAATCGGCCGGGGCACTTTTTTGGAACTGCCCGCAGGTGATCACCCCCCAGACCCTTGTCGCGCGCCACCACATCCTCAACACGCTGGCGGTGCACAGCCGCGGTGTGGACCGTGCCGACGCGGCCTTGCTCGGCTCGGCCTACCACCCCGACGCGACCGTCGATTACGGCTTTTTCGCCGGTGACGCCGCCACGCTCGTGGCGATCCTCGCCGGGGCGCAGAAGACCACCCCGCCCACGCTGCACCGCACCTCCAGCTGCTGGATAAAGGTCGCGGGCGACCACGCGGTCTCAGAATCCTACGTCATGGCCTATGCCGAGGAACCTGACCTGCAGCGGCTCGTGCTCGGCCGCTATCTCGACCGCCACGAATGCCGCGATGGCCAATGGCGGCTATCGCACCGCACCTACGTGATCGAGGGCAACATGAACCGCCCGACCACCGTGGTCCGCGACGATCCGCCGCTGGCGCCCGATCACTACGTCCCGCAAGGTGCCAAGGGCGCCGCCGATCCGGGCCGTGCGCTGCTGGCCTTCTACGCCGCGCAAGTTGCCGCCGCCATATCTACCAAGTCTGCCCCCACCGGAGCTTCCGCCATGACCCAGCCTGCCCCTTCCGGACTCGACGCCGCGCTCGCCCGCGCCGAGATCCACGACTTGTGCATGGCCTACGGCCGCGGCGTCGATCGCGCCGACGAGGCGCTGCTGCGCTCGATCTTCACCGACGATGCGACCGTGATCACCGGTGTGATCAACGGCAGCGGGGCGGAATTCGCCCGGCAGATCTGCACGTTCGTCACCAGCGAGCTCGACTTGTGCTTCCACTCGGTCGCCAACGAATGGGTCGAAGTGAACGGCGACGAGGCAGTCGGCGAGCATTACGCGCTGGCGCACATGGTCAAGGACGGGTTCGACGTGATGACCGGCGGACGCTATCTCGATCGCTATGTCCGCCGCGACGGCAAGTGGCTGATCCAGGCGCGCGCATTCGTGACCGACTGGAACACCTCGCACCCCTCCACGCTCGAACGCAGCGGATTCTACGAGGCGCTGAGCATCTGGGGCAGTTTCGGGAAGACCGATCCGGTCTATGCCCACTGGGCCAGTCTGGAAGCCTGACCCGATGAGCGAGGCCACGCGTTCCGGCGGCTGCCTGTGCGGCGGGGTGCGCTATACCGTGGCGTGGCCACTGCAGATGCTGGTGACCTGTTCCTGCACCAACTGCCAGAAGCAGTCCGGCTCGGCCCTCAGCGTGGTGGGCGTCGTCGCGCGCGACGATCTGGCGCTCAGCGGCACCCTCGCCACTTTCACCGACCGGGCGGACAGCGGCAACGCGGTCTATCGCCAGTTCTGCAATCGCTGCGGATCGCCGGTGCTGACCGATACCGATGCGGCGCGGGCGCAAGGCATTATCTTCTTCAAGGCGGGGACGCTCGATCGGACAGACGATCTCGACCCCGCCACGCATATGTGGACCAGAAGCGCGCAAGGATGGATGGTCTTTCCGGATCACCATGCCAAACTGCCCGAACAACAGGACGAAACCGATGGGAAAGCTTGAAGGTAAAGTCGCGCTGATAACCGGCGGAGCATCGGGGCTCGGCGCGGAGGATGCGCGCGTGCTGGCACGCGAGGGCGCCAAAGTGGTGATCACCGACGTGCAGGACGATCTGGGCGCAGCAGTCGCCGCCGAACTGCCCGATGGCCTGTACCTGCACCACGACGTGCGCGATCCGCAACGCTGGGCCGAAGTCGTCGCCACGACGATCGAACGGTTCGGGCGGCTGGACACACTGGTCAACAACGCCGGGCTGGTGCGCTTCGGCACGGTCGAAACGCTGTCATACGAAGACTTCCGCCTGCAGACCGACGTGATGGTCGGCGGCACGTTCCTGGGCTGTCAGGCCGCCATCCCGCACATGAGCCGCGACGGCAGCGGATCGATCATCAACATGGCCTCGGTAGCGGGGCTGAAGGGCATCAGCACGATCCCCGCCTACACCGCGGCCAAGGCCGGGATCATCGGCATGACCCGCTCGATCGCAGTGCATTGCCGCGAGCAGAAGTACCGCATCCGCGTCAACGCCATCGCGCCGGGCGGCATCGTCACGCCGATGACCGCGCAGGCGCTGGCACAGCTGCCGCAGGATGCCGCCGGGCTCGACCAGATCCACGATCACGGCATGGGCCAGCCGATCGATATCGCCAACATGGTGCTTTACCTCGCGTGCGAGGACGGGCGGCACCTGACCGGCACGACGATCACCATCGACAACGGGGAGACCATGGCGTGAGCGGCCCGTTCGATCTCGAAGCCGAAGTCCGCGACCTTGCCGCCCGCCGCGACATCACCGGCGCGGTGCAGCGCTACATGCGCGGGCTGGACCGGCTCGACCCCGTGCTGCAGGCCACGGCCTTTCACGCCGATTCGTTCGTGGATTGCGGGTTGATGGCCGGGCCGGTGGCCGAATTCATCACGTTCGCGCAAGGCTTCCTCGGCGATCTGGACGCCAGCCAGCATTTCCTCGGCCAGATCCAGATCGATCTGCACGGCGACGATACCGCCAGCGGCGAATGCTACTTCCAGGCGTGGCACGGCCTGCACGACGAAGCCGGCAACCCGCGCGACCTGTTCATCGCCGGGCGCTACGTGGACGAATACACCTGCAAAAATGGCGAGTGGCGCATCGCCAAGCGCAAACTTATCACCGACTGGGTGAAGAATGATCCGGCGGATCACAGCTTCTATGTCGCGAACCCGACCACCAACCGGCCGGGACGCAGGGGAGAAGACTTCAGCCAGACGCGCGATTGGCCATCCTGAGCCGCTATCGCGCTGACGCCCAGTTTGAAGGAATCCTGAAATGACCGTTGAACCTATGCTGTCGCGCTATTCCGAAGGTTTTGACCCGCCGGTGCGCGGCGACACCATCACCCCTGATCGCTATATTTCCAAAGACTGGATGGCGCTGGAGAACGCGCACTTGTGGCCCAAGGTGTGGCACCTTGGCGGCGTGCTCGCCGAGCTGGAGGAAGAAGGCGACTTCATCCGCCACAACTTCGGCAAGGAATCGGTGATCATGGTCCGCCAGGCGGACGACACCGTGCGGGCCTTCTACAACACCTGCCCGCATCGCGGGAACCGGCTGGTGCTGGGCGATGTCGGCGGCGCGGACCGGATCACCTGCGGCTACCACGGCTGGCAGTTCACCCCCGACGGCGTGCTGGCGCATGTGCAGGACGCCGATGATTTTGCCGGCGGCAACCCGTGCGGCAAAGTCACGCTGTCCGAATTGCGTTGCGACACCTGGGGCCCGTTCGTGTTCTGGTGCATGGACGATGACGTGCCGCCGCTGCGCGACTGGCTGGCCCCCTTCCCCGAACGTCTCGCGGGCTATGGGCTCGACAACTGGGTGCGCGTGCTGAACATGTCGGCGGACTGCGACTTCAACTGGAAGATCATCCGCGACAATTTCAACGAGAGCTACCACCTCCCCACGATCCACCCCGAGCTTTCGACCTTCATCAACGACGGCCTGCCCGACACGCTGTTCGAGATGTACGACAGCGGCCACAACGCGATGTGGATGAAGGGCCATCAGGCGACCACACGCGTCGATCACATCAGCGGCGACGTGCCCGCTCCGCTCGATGCCATCGCGCTGGCGTGGGGCGTCGATCCGGCCGACTACAAGGGCCGCACGCACGAAATCCGCGCCGCGGTGATCGCCGCCAAGCGCAAGCTGGGCGCCGAACGCGGCTACACCAACTATGCCAGCATGACCGACCAGCAGCTGGTCGATTATTTCCACTGCACGCTGTTCCCCAACCTGACGCTGACGATGTCGCCCGAACAGTGCCAGATCCTGCGCACCGAGCCGCATCCGACCGATCCCGAGAAGTGCGTGTTCCAGCACTGGGTGCTGATGCCGCCGGTGGCAGGCATGACGCATGTCGAAACGCCGGTGGGCACCGTGCCGCTGGCGCACAACGAGCATCAGCATTCGGTCTATGGCGACGGCGTGTCGCTGGGCTTCGTCGCCGATCAGGATCTGTCGATCGGCACCAGCCAGCAGCAGGGCCTCAACTCGCGCGGATTCAAGGGCTGCATCCTCAGCAACCAGGAAAAGCGCGTGCAGCGGTTCCACGAACTGCTCAACGACATGGTGCTGGGATCCGCGACGTGAGCGGCGCTTCGGTCGGGGCCTGCCCGGTCGAGGATCGCATCGCCATCGAGGACGTGATGGTCGCTTACTGCACCGCAGTGGACAGCCTGCACGATCTCGATGGTTTGTGCGACGTGTTCACGCCCGATGCGACGTTCGACCTGTCGGGCATCGGCCTGCCGCGCAAGCTGGGCCACGCCGGCATCCGCGAGTTCTTCACCGCCGTGTTTGCCGACATGAGCCACCACGCGCACTACCTGACCAACTTCGCGCTGACCGCCTACGAAGGCGATCGGGCTTCGGCGCGCGCCTACATCATCGGCATGGGCCGCTCGAAAGCGGGCAACGAGGTAACCGTCAACGGGCGCTATTACTTCGACGTGGTGCGCACCGCTGCGGGCTGGAAGGCCAGCCGCTATACCATGGATTTCATGATGCCGCTGCCGGGCTCGCTGGCGGTGATCCACGCCGACAGATAGCGCGCGCGCAACACGGCACGGTGGGACGGAATGCGCGCGCCTAGGACTTGTCTGAGTGGCTGCCAATCCCGCCTGAATTTATCGTGCCAGCAACCAAATTGACCCGGCCTGTTGGCGATCGCCAGACGCTTCAGCAAGACCGGGTTTCCAGGGAGCGGACGATGGCTGAAGACCTCAAATGGGACATGGAGGCCGACGTCGTCGTGCTGGGCTCCGGCGGGGCGGCCATGACGGCAGCGATCGCCGCGCATGATTTCGGCGCCAGCGATGTGGTCATTCTGGAACGGAGCGGGATGGTCGGCGGCACCACCGCCATGTCCGGCGGGATGCTGTGGATTCCGGGCAACCATCACCAGATCGAAGCCGGCATCGCGGATTGCGACGAGGATGTCGTGTCCTACCTCGATGCGCTTGCTCCGGGCGCGCTCGACCCCGAAACGCTGTGGGCGTTCATGCAGACCGGCCCGGAAATGATCCGCTATCTGGCCGACAAGACCCCCGTCCGCCTGCGCGCGTTTGCCGACTTTCCCGACTATCAGCCCTATTCGCCGGGGGCCAAGCCCGATGGCGGGCGCAGCCTCGACAACGAGGCGTTTTCGTTCGAGCAGCTGGGCAAATGGGCTGCCCGGGTCAACCCCAGCAAGATGGCCTACCCGCTGCGCGGCAGCCTGATGGAAGCGATCCAAGGCACGCTGGACGAAGCCACCCTGGCCGAGCGCGAACGGGGCGACTATCGGGGGCTGGGGCAGGCGCTGGCCGGGGCGCTGTTCAAGGCGGTGATCGATCGCGGGATCCCGGTCGAGTTCGAGAAGCGCGCGCGCAAGCTGGTCAAGGACGGGGACCGCATTGTCGGCGTGATCGCCGAAGACGCCAATGGCCGCGACTTCCGCGTGCGCGCCCGCCGCGGCGTGGTCATCGCCACCGGTGGCTTCGAGTGGAACGAGATGCTGGTCAAAGCCTTCCTGCGCGGTCCGATGACGGGACCGGTCAGCGTGCCCGAAAACGAGGGCGACGGCCTGTTGATGGCGATCGAGGCCGGGGCCCAGCTGGGCAACATGCAGAATGCCTTCTGGCAGCAGAGCGTGCTGGAAATGAAGCCGCAGCACCGCGCCGCCAAGCCCAACTACCTGCTGGGGTCGGACGAGCGTGCGCGTCCGGGTGCCATCCTCGTCAACAGCGCCGGGAAGCGCTTCGTCAACGAGGCTGCCAACTACAACGCGATGGGCAAGGCGCTGGTCGCGTTCGATGCCGGCACCCACACGTACGCCAACCTGCCCTACTGGCTGATCATCGACCAGCGGTACAAGGACAAGTACCCGACCTTTACGTCCGCGCCGGGCACGCCCATCCCGTCGTACATGATGCAGGCCGCAACGCTGGAAGAGCTGGCGGCAAAGGCCGGGATCGACGGCGCAGGACTGACGGCGACGGTGACGCGGTTCAACGGCATGGTGCGCAACGGCCATGACGACGATTTCAACCGCGGCGACAATACGTACGACAATTTCTACATGTGGGGCGATATGGACTTCGATCCACCGTTCCGCACATTGGGCGTGATCGACCGGGGCCCGTATTATGCGGTCAAGATGGAGTCCGGCGCGCTGGGCACGTCGGGTGGCCCCAAGACCAACAGCGACGCGCAAGTGGTGGATTGGCACGGCAACGCGATCCCTGGGCTTTACGCGGCGGGTAACGCCATGGCGGCGGTGCTGGGCGAAGCCTACGGCGGTGCCGGCGGGACGTTGGGGCCGGGCCTGACCTTCGGTTACATCGCCGGACGTCACCTCGGCACCCATTTGCCCAACCACTGACGCGCGGCGGTCATCCGGTGGCCTTGAACGGGTCACCGGATCACCGAAAGATCAGATCTGGCTGAAGCCGCCGTCCATCAGGAATTCGGCACAGGTCACGAAGCTGGCGCTTTCCGAGCACAGGTAAACCACGCCCCCGCCCATTTCGTCGGGCCGGCCCATGCGTCCGATCGGGTGGTTGGCGATGATGCCCGCCATCGCCACTTCGCGCGACGGCACCGCGCCCAGTTCGACGTAGCGGTCCATGATCGAGCCAAGCATGGCGGTATCGATCCCGCCCGGATGCACGCTGTTGCAGCGGATGTTGTAGCCGAGCGCGGCGAATTCGGCGCCCATGCACTTCGACAGCATCTTCACCGCCGCCTTGCTGGTGCAGTACGCCGCGTTGAACGCCGCGCCGCGCAAACCGCCGATGCTGGAGAAGTTGACGATCGAGGCACCGCCCTTGCGCGCCTTGCCGCCCTCTTTCAGCAGCGGCAGCAAAGTCTGCGTACCGATGATCACAGAATCCACATTGATCGCGTTAACCCGGTGCCACTCGGACAGCGGAGTATCCTCGATCTTGGTCACGATCGAGATCGCGGCGAGATTTACCAGCGCATCGAGCCTACCGTACTGTGCGCGCACCAATGCTTCGACCGCCTGCCAGTCGGCCTCGCTGGTCACGTCGTGGCGCAAATAGTGGTCCGCGCCGATGTCCGCCGCTTCGGCCATGTCGGTGCCGATCACCACGGCGCCCGCCGCCTTCATCGCCTTGACCACTTCGCGGCCGATCCCGCCGGCCGCGCCGGTGACCACCGCGACGACGTTTTCCAGTGCTATCGTCATGAATTTAAATCCTGTAATTTCTTTATTTTACCGCGCAGCATCGACCCGCTTATTGTGCGGTCCAGCCGCCATCGACGACCACTTCGGAACCGGTCATGTAACTGCTGTCCTCGCTGGCGAGGAAGTACGCGGCGCCCGCGATTTCCGACGGATCGGCCAGCCGCCCGATCGGCGTGGTCGCGGCCATCGTCTCGACCAGGTCCGACGACTTTTCGGCAAAGCCCTTGTCCACCCAGCGCTGGAAACCGGCGTTGAGCAGCGGGGTCAGCACGAAGCCGGGGTGGATCGAATTGGCGCGGATCGCCATCTTCTTCTGCGCGAATTCCACCGCGATGCCCTTGGTGAACAGCCGCACCGCGCCCTTGCTGGCGTTGTAGGCCGACACTTCGCTGTAGCCGACCAGCCCCATGATCGAGCTGATGTTGATGATGCTCGATCCACCGCGAAACGCCTTGCCGCTGTCGTCCATCATCGGCACGAACGTCTTGGTGCCCAGGAACACGCCGTCGACGTTGATCGCCATGATCTTGCGCCACGCATCGAGCGCCAGCGTCTCGACCGGGCCGGTCAGATCGGTGCCCGCGTTGTTGACCAGAATGTGCAGCGCGCCATGGCGATCCTTCACCAGATCGCGCGCGCGCAGCCAGTCGTCCTCGCTGGTCACGTCGGCGCGCAAGTAGCTCGCCGCCTGCCCCAGCCGCGCCATGGTGTCGCGCGCAGGCGCGCTGTCCTCGGCATCGAGATCGGACAGCACCACTTCGGCGCCTTCGGCGAGATAGCGTTCGGCCACGGCGAGCCCGATGCCGCGCAGTCCTCCCGAAACGAACGCAACGCGGCCCTTCAGCCGCTGTGCCGAAACATCGCTCATACGCCCATCATCCCTGCTGTCGTCGCCCCGTCGATCACGTATTCGGAGCCTGAAATAAATGCCGCCTCGTCAGACGCGAGGTACGCGACCAGACCGGCGATTTCGTCGACCCGGCCCATGCGCTTCAAGGGCGACATGCCTTCGTAGGCGGCGCGCGCGGCCTTGGGGTCCGGCCCGGTCTCGATCAGGTTGGTGATCAGCGCGGTCTCGACCACGCCCGGCAGGATCGCGTTGACGCGGATGCGGTAGCCCTTGTTGCCGCAGTGCACCGCCGCCGACTTCGCCAGCGCGACGACGGCGGCCTTGGTCACCGAATAGGCCATGAAATTGCCCATCGCGCGGTGCGCGTTCATCGAGGAATTGACGATGATCGAGCCGGTCGGCCCGTCCGGGTTGGCCTTCATCGCGCGGATCGCGTGCTGCACGGTCAGCATCACCCCGGTCTGGTTGACGCTGAGCACGTTGTTCCAGCCTTCGACCGTGATGTCCTCGACGCTGCCGTCGCCCGCTTCGACGCCCGCGTTGGCAAACGCGATGTCCAGCCGGCCATGCGTCGCGGCGATATCGGCCATCAACCCTGCCCAGGAAGCGGCCTCCTGCACGCGATGGTGGCGAAACGCCGCGCCGGTTTCTGTCACCAAAGCGGCGGCGGCAGCCTCGTTCGATCCGGTGAACACCACTTGCGCGCCCTCGGCCGACAGCCTGCGCACCGCGCCCGCGCCGATCCCCGATGTCCCGCCGGTGACCAGCGCAACTTTGCCTTCAAGCCTGTTGGCCACTGCTCTCTCCTGCTCCGGCTCCTGGCCGATTGGCTCGCCAGGTCCTGCCCCCTATTGTAGAATGGGAAGATCGGCGGATTGGCGAACCCGCGCAACCTATGCTTTCGGCAAGGTGACGCCGTGTCGCGCGCAGGCCAATGTCGTTCCAAACGACAATCTGGGTGAAGGATTCTTACCAATGGCAGACAGGGATCCCGGCGTCATGACCGGCCAATCAGGCGGAACCGCCCGCAGCCCCGGCATCGGCTGGAACGACCTCATGGCGCTCGATTCGCGCCCCGCCCCCGCCTGCCTCACCGAAGAAAGCTACGAATTTCGCGGCTCGCAACCGATCAAGGCCGAACGCTACACCAGCGAAGCGTTCGCCCAGGCCGAACGCGAGAAGATGTGGCCCCATGTGTGGCAGTTCGCCGCGCGCGAAGAAGACATGCCCGAACCCGGCGACTACGTGGTTTATGAAAACGCCGGCCGATCGTACCTGTTCAGCCGCCAGGCGGACGGATCGGTCAAGGCGTATCACAACGTGTGCCTGCATCGTGGCCGCAAGCTGCGCACCGAAGACGGCAGCGCCGACAGTTTCACCTGCCCATTCCACGGATTTTCTTGGAACAAGGACGGCAGCTTTGCCGGAATGCCCTGCCAGTGGGATTTCGCGCACCTGACGCCCGACAAGATGGCGCTGCCCGAAGCCGAAGTCGGCCGCTGGGCGGGCTACATCTTTGTGCGCGAGGAATCAGGCGGCCCGACGCTCGAGGAATTCCTCGCCCCGCTGCCCGACCACTTCAAGCGCTGGCGGCACGAGGAATGCACCACCGTGATCTGGGTGGCCAAGGAGGTTCCGGCCAACTGGAAGGTCACCGCCGAAGCGTTCATGGAAGCATGGCACACCATCGTCACCCACCCGCAACTGCTGGCGTTCACCGGCGACTGCAATGCGGCCTATCGCACCTGGGGCGACAACGTGAACGTCAACCTGGTGCCGTTCGGGATCATGTCGCCGCACGTCGATCCCGAGGGCAAGACCCAGCAGTGGATCGTCGACGAATTCGTGAAGTTCAACGGCCGCTCGGCCGACAACTATGACGGCGAGGCGGGAATCGATCCGTTCGCGGTGACGGTGCCCGAAGGCGTAACCGCGCGCGCCGCATTGGGCACCGCGATGCGCAACGGCTACACCGCGCAAAGCGGATATGACCATGAGGACGCGACCGACGCCGAACTGCTCGACGGGCTGGTCTACAACGTGTTCCCCAACTTTGCGCCGTGGGGCGGGTTCATGCCCAACATCGTCTATCGCTGGCGCCCCGGAAAAACGCCCGACACCTGCCTGATGGAAGTGCGCATCCTCGCGCGTGGCAAGAAGGGTGAACCGCTGCCGCACGGCGTGCCGATGACGCTGCTCGGGCCCGACGAACCGTGGACCACCGCCGCCGAGATCGGCGTGCTGGGTGACGTGTTCGAACAGGACATGGCCAACCTGCCATTCGTGCAGGACGGGCTGCACTGTTCCAAGAACGGTCTGGTCAACTTCGCCGACTACCAGGAAATCCGCATTCGCCAGTTCCACCAGACGCTCGACAAGTATCTCGACGGCGAACTGGGCGGAAGGGCGTGAGCGAGGGCGTGAGCGAAGCCGAAATCCACCCTCCCCGCATCAACTGCGTCCTCGTCTGCGGCGGGGTGTGGCACGACATGGACTTTGCCCGGCTGGAGCTGCTCAAGCTGCTGGCCGAGGACCAGAGCGTGCGCACGCGTGTGTTCGAGGACTACGAAAACGTCGCCGCGATCGAGGCGGCGGACATCCTCATCACCTACACGTGCGACGTCACGCCGTCGCTGGCCGCGCAGGAAGCGTTGCGCGGGTGGCTGGAACGCGGCGGGCGCTGGTACGCGCTGCACGGCACCAACTCGGTGCTGCGGCTGCTGGCCGATGGTCCGAAAGCGGGGCTGTGGGACGCGCCGCGCTGGGCGCCGCTGATGATGGACATGCTGGGCAGCCAGTTCGTGTCGCACCCGCCGATCGCGCCGTATCGCGTGACCGTGGCCGATCCCTCGCACCCGCTGGTCCAGGGCATCGAGCCGTTCGACACGTCGGACGAGCTTTATCACATGGAAACGCACGGCGATCTGCATGTGCTGCTCGAAACCGAATGCACCGAGGAAGGCACCGGCTTCGTCGAGGCGGCGGACGCCCCGGGCACGCACCCGGTGTTCTATCTCAAAAGCCGCGGCAAGGGCGGCGTGCTGTACCTGACGCTGGGGCACTGCCGCGGGCATTACGACCTGCAGCCGATGCTCGACTGGTGGCCCACGGTAGACCGCTGCGCGTGGGATCTGCCGGTGTTCTATGACCTGCTGCGGCGGGGGATCGGCTGGATCAAGGCGCGGGAGGGCTGATCGGCTGCTGCCAGTCGATTGGGGCAGACGGTTAATCTTGCGCCGCTCATCCTGAGCTTGTCGAAGGATGCTGATGCGGCGCTAAATTCACACCCTTCGACAGGCTCAGCGTGAGCGGAACAGGGCGATGGGGAAGCGCTGTTACGCGGCGATCCCCGCGAACCGGTCGAGCGCCGCGCCGCCATCCTCAGGCCAGCGTGACAGCACCAGCAGGCGCTTGTGGCCGTGGCCCACGGCCAGTTCGTCGGTCACGCCCATGCCGCCGTGGAACTGGATCATCTCGTGCCCCAGCATCAGCGAGGCGTCCGCGATGAACGCGCGCGCGCCATAGACGGCCGTGGCGAAGCCTTCTCCGGGTTGCGATGCGCCAGGCTGCGACACGATCGCCAGTTCGACCAGCGCGCGGGATTGTTCGATCGCGGCATATTGCGCGGCCATGCGGTGCTGGATCGCCTGGAAACTGGCCAGCGGCGCGCCGAACTGCTGGCGCGTGCGCAAATAGTCGAGCGTATCGTCGAACAGGCGCTGCATGACGCCCAGCGCCTCTGCCGCGCGCGCCAGCGAGGCCAGCGTCTCGGCACTGGCGAGCAGGTCCGCGCCGCCGGTCAGCCGGCGGGCCGCAACGTTGTCGAATGCCAGCGACACCGCCATCGTCCCGTCGGCCATCCGCCACGAACTGGCCTGAAGTCCCGGCGCTTCGGCGGGGACGAACCACAGCCCCAAGCCGTTCGCGTCGCCCGGCGCACCCGCATCGCGTGCCGTCACGATGTAGCCATCGGCGCCGCTGCCGCAGGGCACATAGTCCTTGGTGCCAGACAGCACGGCACCGTCTCCGTCGGGCCTGGCACGGGCGTTGACCCACAAGTTGCCATTGCGCGCGCCGGCTTCCACGTGCGCCAGCGCGACCCGCGCCGACCCATCGAGCAGTCGCGGCAGCCAGTCGCCGCGCAGCGAATCGGTCGCACCGGCAGCAAACAGCCGCCCGGCCAGCAACACGTTTTCGATCAACGGTTCCACCACCAGCCCGCGACCCAGCGCCTCGAACACCGTGGCAACCGCCGTAGCATCAAGCCCGAGCCCGCCGTCGTCGGCTTCGAACAGCGCGCCGATCAACCCCAATTCGCCCAGCAATGCCCAGTTGTCCCGCGCGAATCCCTGGGGCTCGGCCAGATAGGCGCGACGCCGGTCAAGGTCGTAACGATCGGAAACAAACCGCTCGGCGAGCGCTTTGAGCATCTCGTCGTCTTCACTCAGGTCAAAGTTCACGCCGCACCCCTACTCCGGCAGCGATGCTATCACCGTTGCGACCTGCGCCATGCTGGGCAAAAGACTAGGAACGAACCGGCAGCAGCGATTGTTTCGCCGGTCCCCGCGCGGTATGATAGGTTCGGGACGAGGAGAGATGCGCTGTTATCGATCGAGAGAATTGACTCGGTCCGGATCGCCGGCCTCGGTGACATCCGGCGCGCGGCCGAAGCGCTTCATGCCATTGCCATGGAATGCGGCATGCGCGCGGCGCCCGCGCATGACATTGCCGACAAGCGCACCCCGGTGGACACCGAAGGCAACATCCTGGCGCGCGACGTGTTCGGCTGGAACGCCGATGAAAAGGTGTGGTGGCGCAATTCTCGGATCGCGCTCGATTCGCCGATCACGTCGGCCTGTCGGTTCGAAAGCGAGCCGTTCTGGGTCAGCGCCGGCGGATTTCGCACGCGCCAGCCCAACAACTACCTCGCCGCGATCGACCTCACCAACTTCGACAACCGCGCAATGACCCGCGCGGCGATCGTCGTGCCGGTGCACCTGCCGTTCGGACAGATCGGCGCGGTCAGCTTCAACCCGCTCGACACCTCGCTGACCGATCTCGATGCGGCGTACCACGAGTTCGGCGATGCCTTCGGCGTCTTTGGCCGCACATTCATCGCCAGCTACGTCCACGCCACCGGACTGGTCCAGGCGCTGCCGCCGGGCTCGCGCCTCTCGAAGCGCGAGGTCGAGTGCTTGCGCTGGGCGGCGATCGGCAAGACCGATCTCGAAATCAGCATGATCATGTCGCGCAGCCGCGCCACGGTGCGCTTCCATATCCACAACGCCTCGATCAAGCTGAACGCGGTCAACCGCAGCCAGACCGTGTTCAAGGCCTCGCAGCTGGGGTATATTTCGCTGAGCACGTGAGGGGGAGGAGAAGCCCGCCCCCTCCAAACGGCTTACATACCGTCCACACTTTTGCTGACCAGGATGTTCACCGAAACGCGCCGGTTCTGCGCCTTGCCTTCGGCTGTGTCATTGTTCGCCAATGGGTCCGCTTCGGCCATCCCGGTGGGGGTGAGCATGCGGTACGGTTTCCAGTGGCAGGTCTGCTGAAGATAGTTGATGACGCTCGCGGCCCGCTTTTCGCTGAGTCGCTGGTTGAATTCCTCGCTGCCGACCGAATCGGTATATCCGACGACCAGCATCAGGGCATTTTCCGTCGCCTCGGCGGCGGTTGCGGTGGCGCAAAGGTCTGCCTTGGCCCGGTACGACAGCGTCGCCTTGCCCGTGTCGAAAAATACGTTGGTCGTGTTCTTGACGTTGTACTTGTCGATATCACCCATCCGGCCGCGCAGCGCCTCGGTGGCCGCCGTCTGTTCGGCAAAGCCTTGCGCCGTGCCGTTGCGGATCATCGTCGCCGTCTTGAGGTCGTTGTTCTTAAGGGTGACCTGGCTGGCCAACAGCACACTGCCCGCCTGCATGGTCTTGACGGTAACCGGCAGGCCGTTGAGCAGCGACGTTGCCCCCAGCTTGCTGTTACCGCCGCCGAAGATGCCGCCGCCGGCCTTGACCCTGGTGGCATCGTTGATGAAGATGACCGTGGCGGTGCCATCGGCGGCAGTGACCCTGATCCTGTCGCCGCTGCGCGCGGTGATGATGCCCTTGATCTCGGGCCCTGCGGTCATCGCCGTCGTATCGGGCAATGGCTCGCCATTCACGATGATGCTGGGATCGCGCTGATCCGGCTGCTGCGCCGACGCGGCGCCGGACGCTGGCAGGGTCAGCATGGCGAGCAGGACGAGCACACCCGGCCTCGTGGAAACGGCACGCATCAAATTACTCCCTCAAATTTCTCCAGCCCGACGCGCCTGTTAGCATCAACCTGTCTGGCAGATGAACATCGATTGCACCACGGCCGGTCGAGCGGGTAGTTCGCGCGCGTTGTGCGACGAACCGATGCAGGCGTACCCACATCGACCACGCCTCGATCAAGTTGAACGCAGTCAACCGCAGCCATACCGGGTTCAAGGCCCCGCAGCTGGGTATATCTCGCCGAGTACTTGAGAAGGTGGGTCAACTTACGCCGTTCAGTAACGGCCGACCATCACTCCACCGCCGCTCATCCCGAGCCTGTCGAAGGACGTGCACTGACGGTCGACCAAGCCAAATCGATTTGACTCCTTGGGGCAAAGTTGGCGTACATCCTTCGACAGGCTCAGGATGAGCGGGGGGTTGTGGGATTGCCTTTCCCCCGCACCCCCTACCCCCGATCCTCCAGCATCATCGCCGCCACGCGCAGCCCCAGCGCCATCGCGGGCGCGTTGGTGTTGCCAGTGACGTGGCCCGGCATGACCGAGCAATCGACCACGCGCAGGCCTTCCACGCCGTTCACGCGGCAGCGCGGGTCGGTCACGGCGCGGTTGTCGCTGCCCATGCGGCAGGTGCCGATGGCGTGGAGCCCGCACGTCGACAGGCGGCGGAAGGTGGCGAGCAACTCCTCGTCGCTTTCCACCTGCTTGCCCGGCACTTCCTCCACGCCCACCATATCCCCCAGCGGCGGCGCAGCCATGTAGGCGCGCATCGTGCGCATCATCGCGACCGCAGACTTCTGGTCGTGTTCGGTGGAGAGCCAGTTGGGCAGGATCTCGACCCGGTCCGACGCCTTGGGCCCGGTCACGCGCAACGAACCCTCGCTGGTGAGCCGCAGCAGCTGGCCGTAGATGGTGATGCCGGGGCGCGGATCGATCTTGTCGAGCGGCACCGGGTTGTTGTCGTCACCCACCGCGAACGTGTAGCCGCCGAGGTAAAGCTGCGCGTCGGTGCGCCCGTCAGGGTGTGCGACATTGCAGAACGCGCCAACCTCGAACGGTCCGGTCGCCATGATTCCGGTGCGCGTCAGGAAATACTGCGCCATCGCCTTGGCCAGCCCCAGACCATAGAAATTGCGGTTGGAGCCGGTGCCGTGGTCGAGCCGGTAGGGCATTGCCATTGCCAGATGCTCGATCATCCGCTCGCCCACATCGGGCGAATGCGCGACGGGTTCGATCCCCGCCGCCTTCAGCCGGTCACCGTCGCCCACGCCCGAGCGTTGCAACAGCAGCGGACTTTCGATCGCTCCGCCCGACACGATGATCTCGCCCGAACAGTCGAACCGGCGCGGCTGACCATCGACCGTCGCCTCGACCGCCACCGCGCGGCGACCGTCGAACACCACGCGGTCGGCCAGCGCGCCGGTCACCACGGTGACGTTGGCCCGCTTGCGCGCGGGCGCCAGGAACGTGCGCGCCGAGCTTTGCCGGCGGCCCTTGCGGATGTTGTGCGTGTACAGCCCGACTCGCGGCCCGCTGGAGCCGTTGAGATCGTCGGTCCGCGCCAGACCGATCGCTTCGCCCGCTGCAATCATCGCCTCGGTCAGCGGATAGGAATAAATCGCCGGATCGACGTGGACGCGCCCGCCGCTGCCGCGCATCGGGCCGGGTCCGGCGGCGTGGTCTTCCAGCGTCAGGAACGCCTCGGTCATCGTCGCGCCGTTCCAGCCGGTCGCGCCCGCCTGCTCCCACGCGTCATAGTCGGCCGGTTCGCCCCGGCTCCAGATCATGCCGTTGACCGACGACGACCCGCCCAGTCCCTTGCCCCGGATCCACACTTCGTTGGCGGGGCCGCCCGGTTCGCGCGGGGTGCTGACCGGATAAGCCCAGATATGCGCGGGGTTGGTCACCAGCTTGGCCACGCCCTTGGGCAGCGTGACCCAGAAGCTGTCGTTCTCTCCGCCCGCCTCGATCACCAGCACAGTCGAGCGGCCATCGGCGCTCAACCGTTCGGCGAGCACGCAGCCGGCCGATCCCGCGCCGATGATGATGTAGTCCCAGCTTTGCGGCATGGTAAAGTCTCCCGGCCGGCGTCGTGGCATATCCCACGACCGAGCGACCCTAGCGTTTTGCAGAGTCGGAAAAGCTCTCACTCTAGGGCTTAAGGGGAGAAACCGGAATCAACGCCGGATGGGAGCGAGATGCAAGCGATCGCCGAAGGGCTTTTCACAGACGAACATCTGCCTCGCCTTGTCGGCGGGCGCAATGTCGCGACCGGGCGCGTCGTGTTTCCGTGCCCCAGCGGCAGCGACTTCGAACCCTGGCCGCTGCGCCGGGAAGGCACGCTGTGGTCGTTCACCATCCAGCGCTATCGCCCCAAGAGCCCGCCCTACGCCGGACCCGACGCGTTCCGCCCGTGGGCCGTCGGCTATATCGAGCTGGCGGACGAAACGATCGTCGAGGCGCGGATCGTCAATGTCGAATTTACCGACATCGCGATCGGCATGCCGCTTGAACTCACGTTCGTCCCGCTCGATCCCGCTGCTGCGGACCCGGTGATGATTCACGCATTCCAACCAATCGGATTAGGGCCAAAGGCATGAGCGACGTCTGCATCGTGGGCGTGGGCATCCACCCGTTCGGCCGGACCGACGGCCTGTCCGGGATCGACCAGGGCGTGTTCGCCGTGCGCCAGGCGCTGGGCGATGCCGGGATCGACTGGCCGGCGATCCAGTTCGCCTATGGCGGATCGGATTCGGCGGGCAATCCCGACACCATGGTCGACCGGCTGGGGCTGACCGGGGTGCAGTTCATCAACGTGCGCAATGGCTGCGCGGCCGGCGGATCGGCGCTGTTTTCAGCGCAGATGGCGATCAAGTCGGGCGAATTCGACATCGGCATGGCGGTGGGCTTCGACAAGCACCCGCGCGGCGCGTTCAACGCGCTGCCATCCGAATACAACCTGCCCGACTGGTACGGCGAGGCAGGCTACATGATCACCACGCAGTTCTTCGCCGCCAAGATCAAGCGCTACATGCACGAGTATGGCATCAGCCCGACTTCGCTCGGCCGCGTCGCCAACAAGGCGTTCCGCAATGCGGTCCACGCGCCCCATGCCTGGCGGCGCGAACCGGTCGACATCGAGACGATCCTCGAAGCGCCGATGGTCTCCGATCCCTATACCAAGTTCATGTTCTGCTCGCCCGCCGAGGGCGGCGTCGCGCTGATCCTGGCCAGCGAGAAGAAGGCGCGCGAACTGGGCAAGCCCATCATCCGGCTGAAGGCCGCGACGATGCGCACGCGCCCGCCCGGCTCGTTCGAGGTGTTCGCGCCGTCGCTCGACGTGGATCGCACGCCGGGGACGCCACGCGGTTCGGCCACGCGCATCGCATCTGCCGACGCGTTTCGCCTTGCCGGAATAGGCCCCGACGACATCGACGTCGCGCAGTTGCAGGACACCGAAGCGGGCGCAGAGATCATGCACATGGCCGAAAACGGCTTCTGCAAGGACGGCGAACAGGAAGCCTGGCTGGCCGAGGGCCGCACCGAGATCCGCGGGCAGCTGCCGGTCAACACCGACGGCGGATGCCTGGCGTGCGGCGAACCGATCGGCGCATCGGGCTTGCGCCAGGTCTACGAAAACGTGGTGCAGTTGCGCGGCGACGGTGGCGGGCGGCAAGTGCCCGGCAACCCCAAGACCGCCTACACCCACGTCTATGGCGCGCCGGGGGTTTCCGCCGTCACGATTCTGGAACGCTGATTCGATGGACATCGATCTTTCGCCCGAAGAACTGGCGTTCCGCGACGAAGTGCGCGCGTTCCTGGCCGCCAACCTGCCCGGCCCGGTCCGCGACGGCGCGGCGGTATCGCCCACCGTGTTCGTCGAACCCGACATCGGGCAAGTCTGGAACGCGGTGCTCAACGAACAGGGCTGGCTGGCCTACCAGTGGCCCAAGGAGCACGGCGGCACCGGCTGGACGCCCGTGCAGCGCTATATCTTCGAGAAGGAATGCGCACTGTCGGGCGCACCCAATCTCACCGTGCTGGGCCTCAAGCTGGTGGCGCCGGTGATCTACAACTTCGGCACGCCCGCACAGAAGGCGAAGTACCTGCCGCGCATCCTCAGCGGTGAGGATTACTGGTGCCAGGGCTTTTCCGAGCCCGGCAGCGGATCGGACCTCGCCTCGCTGCAATGCCGCGCGGTGCGCGTCACCGATGCCGAGGGTGACCGCTACATCGTCAACGGGTCGAAGATCTGGACGACGCATGCGCACTGGGCGAACCGGATGTTCTGCCTGGTTCGCACCGACACCACCGTGCGCAAGCAGGCGGGCATCTCGTTCCTGCTGATCGACATGAACCAGCCGGGCATCTCGGTGCGCCCGATCCTGACGCTGGCGGGCGACCACGAGGTCAACCAGGTGTTCCTGGAAGACGTCGTGGTCCCGGCCGAAGACCTCGTCGCGGGCGAAGGCGACGGCTGGAAGCTGGCCAAGTTCCTGCTGGAGAACGAACGCGGCGGATCGTGCCACGCGCCCAAGCTGGGTTACGACCTGTCGCAGATCGAGCGCGCCGCGCAAACCGAGAGCGACGGGCGCGGCGGCACGCTGGGCGCCGATCCGCAATGGAAGCGGCGCGTCGCCAAAGCACGGCTGGGCGTACAATCGCTCGAGATGATCGAACTGAAGATCATCTCCGAAGTGGCCAAGGGTCGCCCGCCCGGTCCGCAGACATCATTGACCAAGCTGCTGGCTTCCAACTTGCGGCAGGAAATCGACCTGCTGGCGGTGGACCTGTTCGGTCCGGCCGGGCTGCAGCTCGATCCGGCGCGGCCGCTGTATGGCGACAACGCCCCCAAGCCGATCCATTCGCCCGCAGCACAAGTGGCCGCCGCGCGCTATCTCAACAGCCGCGCGTGGACGATCTTCGGCGGAACCAACGAAGTGCAGGCCACGATCATCGCGCGAACGGTGCTGGGGCTGTGAACCACGACATGACGAACGACGGGGAATCGCAATGCAACTGAGCCGCGACGCACTGCTGCGCGCCTATCGCCAGATGAAGGTGATCCGCGAATTCGAGGAACGCCTCCACACCGAAATCCAGACCGGCGAGATTGCCGGGTTCACGCACTTGTACTGCGGCCAGGAAGCGGTCGCGGTCGGGGTTTGCGAGCATCTGTCCAACGACGACAAGATCGTCTCGACGCACCGCGGCCACGGTCATTGTCTGGCCAAGGGCTGCGACGTGAACGGGATGATGGCCGAAATCTGGGGCAGCCGCGAAGGGCTGTGCAAGGGCAAGGGCGGATCGATGCACATCGCCGACATCGACCAGGGCATGCTGGGCGCCAACGGCATCGTCGGCGCGGGCGCTCCCATCGCGGTGGGCGCGGCGCTGGCCGCCAAGCTCAACGGCGAGGGTAAAGTTTCGATCGCGTTCTCGGGCGATGGCGCGTGCAATCAGGGCACCACGTTCGAGGCGATGAACCTTGCGGTGGTGACGCAGGCGCCGTGCATCTTCGTGTTCGAGAACAACCATTATTCCGAACACACCGGGGTCGACTATGCCGTGGGCACCGCCCGCGACATTGCCAGCCGCGCCGAAGCGTTCGGCATGAAAGTGTGGCGCGGCGACGGCACCGATTTCTTCTCGGTCCACGACACGATGCGCGAAGTGCTGGAATACGTGCGCGCGGGCAACGGCCCGGCGGCGGTGGAATTCGACACCGAACGCTTCTTCGGCCATTTCGAGGGCGATCCGCAGCGCTATCGCGGCCCGGGCGAACTCGATCGCATCCGCGAGACGCGCGATTGCCTCAAGATCTTCCGTGCCAGCGTGACCGGCGCCAAGCTGCTCGACCACGCCGATCTCGATGCGCTCGACGCCGAAGTGCTCAAAGCGATCGACGATGCGGTCGACAAGGCCCGCGCGGCCGATCGCCCCACCCCCGAAGACGTCCTTGCCGACGTCTACATCGCGTACTGACGGCAAGGAACGGAACAACGACATGGCACAGATGATGTACCGCGACGCCGTGGTGACGACGATCGCCGAGGAAATGGAGCGCGACCCCAACGTGGTCGTGCTGGGCGAAGACGTGGTCGGCGGCATGGGCACCGCCGGCGGGCCCGAGGCGATCGGCGGGATCTGGTCGACCTCGACCGGGCTCTACGGCAAGTTCGGCAAGGACCGCGTGATCGACACGCCGATTTCGGAAAGCGCGATCATGGGCGCGGCAGCGGGCCTCGCGCTGGCAGGCAAGCGCCCGATCGCCGAGCTGATGTTCGCCGACTTCATCGGCGTGTCGCTCGACCAGATCTGGAACCAGCTCGCCAAGTTCCGCTACATGTTCGGCGGCAAGACCAAGTGCCCGGCGGTGATCCGCATGGCCTATGGCGCAGGCTACAACGCGGCGGCGCAGCACAGCCAATCGGTTCACCAGATCCTCACCGGAATGCCCGGCCTCAAGGTGGTGATGCCCAGCACGCCCGCCGACGTCAAAGGCCTGCTGCGCACCGCAATCCGCGACGACGATCCGGTGATCTTCCTGGAGCACAAGGCGCTCTACGGCATGAGCGGCGACGTGCCCGAGGGCGACTATTCCATCCCGTTCGGCCATGCGCGCCTGACCCGCGCGGGCCAGGACGTGACGATCGTCTCGTCGGGCCTGCTCCTCGGCTTCTGCGAGGCGGTGGCCGACAAGCTCGCCGCCGAAGGGATCGGTTGCGATGTGATCGACCCGCGCACGACCAGCCCGCTCGACGAGGAAGCGATCCTCGATTCGGTCGAAGTCACCGGACGGCTGGTGGTGGTCGATGAAGCCCCGCCGCGCTGCGGGCTTGCCGCCGACATCTGCGCGCTGGTCGCCGACAAGGCGTTTTCCAGCCTGAAGGCGCCGCCGCAGGCGGTGACGCCGCCGCACACACCCATCCCGTTCGCGCGCGAGCTCGAGACCGCCTACCTCCCCTCGACCGACAAGATCGAGGCCGCGGTACGCAAGGTCTTGGGCTGGCGCTGAGAGGGGCGAAACCCATGACCGACATCCGCCCGTTCTGCATGCCCAAATGGGGCATCGAGATGACCGAAGGCACCATCGCCGAATGGATGGTGAAGGAAGGCGACGCGTTCAAGCGTGGCCAGACCTTGTGCCTGATCGAGACCGCCAAGATCACCAACGACGTCGAGGCCGAATACGACGCGGTCGCCAAACGCGTGCTGGTGGGCGCGGGCGATGAGGCGCACCCGGTGGGCACGCTGCTGGCGGTGTTCGCCGAAGCCGCCGCCACCGACGCCGAGATCGACGCGTTCATCGCAGCGTTCCGCCCGGCGGAGACATCGGTTGCCGCCAAGGGCGGTGCCAGTGCCGCGCCTGCTCCGGTTGCCAAGGCCCCTGCCCCGGCAACCCCGGCCAGGATCGTCACCAACCGCCCGATCAGCCCCGAAGCGCTCAAGCTGGCCGAGGCCGAAAGCGTGGATATCGCCACGATCGAGGGATCGGGGCGCAACGGGCGCATCACCTATCAGGACGTGGTGCAAGCCTTGCGGCCCGACAGCCGCGCGGCACCGCGCGGTGCGCTGACGCTGCCGCCCGAAATCGGCGCGATCTTCGCCTCGCCGCTCGCCCGGCGTCTGGCCGCACTGCATGGCATCGATCTGGCCGGGCTGGCCGGTTCCGGCCCGCGCGGCCGCATCTCCAAGGCCGACGTGCTGGCGCGCGTGCCGCAGCCCGCGCCGTCGGTTGGGGCCGGGCCGTTCGCGCTGGTGGAGAACCGCGCGACGATCCAGCCGTTCGACAAGATCCGCAAGGTCGTGGCGCGGCGGCTGACCGAGGCCAAGCAGCAGATCCCGCACTTCTACTTGCGGGTCAGCGCATCGACCGACGCGCTGATGGCCTTGCGCGAGACCGCCAACCTCGTGCTGGGCTGCAAGGCCTCCGTCAACGACTACCTCGTCAAGGCCGCCGCGATGGCGCTGGTCCGTCACCCCGACGTCAACGTACAGCTGCACGGCGAGGACATCCATCGCTTCCCCCACGCCGATGTGGCGGTCGCGGTGGCGAGCCCCAAGGGCCTGGTCACGCCGATCGTGCGGCAGGCGGATCGCATGCGGATCGACCAGCTGGCGGCAGCGACGCGCGCGCTGATCGACAAGGCGCAGGCAGGCAAGCTGGCGTACGACGACATGGACGGCGGCACGTTCTCGGTCTCCAACCTCGGCATGTTCGGGGTCGAGCAGTTCGATGCGATCATCAACCCGCCGCAGGCCGCGATCCTGGCCGTGGGTGCCGCCAGCCGTCAGCCGGTCGAGCACGCCGACGGCAGCATGGGCTTCGAGGGGCGCATTTCGCTCACCCTGTCGGTCGATCACCGCGCGATCGACGGCGCGACGGGCGCCCAGTTTCTTGCCACGCTGAAATCGATGATCGAAGACCCCGAACAGCTGTTCGCCTGACGTTACCGGAGAGACAACGATGCCCAAGCCCGGATCGATCGCCGCCCTCGGCGCGATCATGCAGCAGGCCTACCTGCCCGCGGATTTCGACGCGGCGGTCACCTACTGGACCGAGACGATGGGCGTCGGCCCGTTCTTCCTGCTCGAGAACATCAGGCTGGGCGGCATGACCTGCTACGGCCAGCCGACCGACGCGATATTCTCGGTCGCCATCGCCTACTGGAACGACATCCAGATCGAGCTGGTACGCCCGGAAAACGATGCACCGGCGCACTACACCGGCAAGCACGCGGTGCATGACCGGGTGCAGCACGTGTGCATCGTGGTCGATGACATCGCGGTGGCAAAGAAGGCCGTACTCGCTGCCGGCGGCGAGATCGTGGTCGAGGGCAAGGTCGGCGAGGCCGGCGCGGTGATCTATGCCGATCCCGGCTTTGGCCCCGGCGGGATCGTCGAATATGTGCAGCTCGACAACGGCGGTCCCGAATTCTTCCAGATGATGAAGGACGCCTCGGTCGACTGGGATGGCAGCGAGCCGCTGCGCAAGCTCAGCTGGTAGCGCCGCCCCGGGGCAGGATTTACCCCGGCCGGATCACCAGCACTTCCAGACTGCGGCTGGCGAAATACCAGCGCCCGTCGCGCTTGACCCATTCGTCGTCATAGCGGTTGAGCCAACGCTCGGTCTTGCCTGCGGTGTCGGTGTTCAGTTCGTCGGTATACGTGTGGCCGTGCGCGGTTTCGCCTTCCACCACGATGGCGCCGCAACGCTGGAAATTGACCTGGAATGGCCAGCCGGGCATGGCATCGAGCCAGGCTTTCAGGATCGCCGCGCTGCCTTCGATGCGCTCCATGCCGGGGATCGCGGGCAGCTTCCACACGCCGTCCTCGGCCCAGTTGCCGATCCAGTCGTCGGCGTCGCGCCGCGTTACGGCATCGCCGTAGCTCGCCACCAGTTCGTGGATCGCGACCCGATCTTCCAGCGGTCCGGTAAATGCCATCAGCGTCGTCCTTCCAGGTAATCGTTGAGCACTTCGTGAAACCGCCGCACGCGGCTTTCCTGGCCTGAGAGATAGGGATCTTCGTATCCCAGCGAATGGAAACCCACCTGCTGCGCCACCGCCACCGACAAGTCCTGATCGATGAAATCGCCGAGGAGGTGCCCGCCGTTGCTGTCGCCATACGTGCGGAATTCGTGCTCCGCTTCCTCGTAAGGACGCATCCCGTAGACGGTGGGCACCTCGGTTTCGCCGGCGATGCGCGGCGCGAGATACCAGTAGTCGAACGTGCACCATTCGGGATCTGCCGCATCGGGTTCGGTGCGAAAGAAATGCACCCCGTCGGGCGTGCCCGTGATGGTCACGTTGGGGAACACGGTGTGGTGGAAATAGTCGGTCAGTTCATCGTCGTGCAGGTCGTCGAAATAGCTGCAGCCGCGGTCCGGCCCGAGTGCCCGCTTGGCCTGTTGCAGCGCCTTGCGCCCGTCGCGCGACCGGCCCTGGAACGCGGCGGGTTCTAGCCCCCACTGCTCCAGCATCATCTCCCACACCGGCTCGACCATGTTGGGAAAATCGGCGCGCAGCGAGGGCTGGCCTTGCTCGATCATGCGGTTGTGCCCGTTGGGGAACATGTCGAACCGCGTGTTCGTGTAATCCTCGTCGATCATTTGCCGCATCTGCGGGTGGACCGTGGGCAGGTGATAGCTTTCGTTGAAGTTGTCGGGCGAAAACTTCCAGTTGGTGTTCACGCGCACCGTCAGCCACACCACGCGGACCAGCTCATCCAGATTGCGGCTGGCGAACAGATCGGGGATCGGCGCGAGGTAATCGAGCAGCGGGCGCGGTTGGGATGCGAACGAGTACCACACGAACCCGCCCCACACCTCGCAGGCCACTTCCTTGAGCCCGATCTTGCCACACGGGCTGCCCTGCGGGAAATCGTCGGGGTCCTGCGCCGCACGGACCATGCCATCCAGACCGTAGAGCCAGCCGTGATAGGCACAGCGCACGCCGTCGATCACCCCGCCCTGCTCGACTGCCGCAAGCCGGTTGCCACGGTGGCGGCAGGTGTTGTGGAACGCGCGGACCGAGCCATCGTGCTGGCGGATCACCAGCACCGACTGCTTGAGGAAATCATGGACGATGAAGTCGCCCGGCTCCTCCAGCTGCGCCATGCGGCCCGCGACGTGCCACACGCGCTGCCACATCTGCGCCCACTCGGCGGCGGCGAAATCGCGGTCGAAATAGCGTTCGCCGTTGATCGGGTCGCCGCGCAACGGCTTGGCCCCGCCCAGCGGGGAATCGGGAAACGGCGGCCGGTTGGCGGGCCGGGGATCGTCGAGAACGGGGGCGTCTGCCATCGGGCCTCTCCAATAAAGCCGCACCCCTTGTCCGGGGTCTGGACAGCACACTCTCCCCAACGCCGGTCGCTCGCCACTGTGTTTTAGAACAGGTGTTGGAAATAAATGGCGGTGGCATTCTTGAGACAACAGACACTTGGGAGAGTGGCCATGAATGCCCCCGAACGCTTTGGCTCGCCCGGCTCCGCACGCTGCCCCGGCGCCCCTGCTGTGCAGGACGTGATCCGCGCCGATGGCGATGCCGACCGCCAGCCAGCCTCCTACAAGCTCGACGCCTACACTTTCCTTGGCGATCGCGACATTCCCTACGAGCGCTACACCTCACGCGAATTCTTCGATCTGGAGATGGAGCGGATGTGGACGCGCACGTGGCAGTGGGCCTGCCGCGAGGAGCACATCGCCAACGCGGGCGATTACTATGTGTACGACATCGGACCGTATTCGCTCATCGTCACGCGGACCGCGCAAGGCGAGATCAAGGCCTATTACAACGCCTGCCTGCATCGCGGCACCAAGCTGAAGCCCAGCTTCACCGAAGGGTACAGCCCCAGGCTCGCCTGCCCGTTCCATGGCTGGACCTGGAACCTCGAGGGCGAGCTGGAGGACCTGCCCTGCGCCTGGGACTTCCCGCATGTCGACAAGGCGAACAGTCGCCTGCCCGAAGCCCGCGTGAGCGTGTGGGCCGGGTTCGTGTTCGTCAATCTGGACGAGAACGCGATGCCGTTGGAGGAGTACCTCGCCCCGTTGCCCGATCACGCCGCGCACGCCGATCTGGCCGATCGCTACGTCGCGCTGCACGTGCAGAAGGAGCTACCGTGCAACTGGAAGGTGGCGTCCGAAGCCTTCATGGAAAGCTATCACACGCCGGTCACGCACTACCAGCTGCAGAAGGGTACTGGCGACATCAACACCCAGTACGACACGTTCACGCCGCACGTGAACCGGCTGTTCAGCCTGGCGGGCGTGGCCAGCCCGACGACGGGCGGTGGGGTCAGCCAGCAGGAGATCATCGACACTATGGTGCTGGGCGATCGCGCCAGCATCGGCGATGCGCTGACCGTACCCGAGGACGGCAACGCGCGCGCCGTCATGGCCAGCTTTTTCAAGGGCGTGATCAAGGCCGGGGGCAAGGATGTCGACGATCGCTCGATCAGCGAGATCATCGATACCGTGGGCTACTTCGCGTTCCCCAACGGCCACTTCTTCCTCGCCCCGTCATTCCCGATCGTCTACCGCTTCCGCCCGCTGGGGACGGACGTGGACAAGGCGCTGTTCGACCTGCTGCTGCTCGCGCCGATCCCGGCGGGCGGGCGGCCCGATCCGGTCGAGGCCGTTCGCATCGGCGTGGACGACAGCTATTCGAGCGTGCCGGGCGTCGATCCCGCGCTGGGCGAGATCTACGATCAGGACACCGGCAACATGGGCTGGATGCAGGAAGGCATGAAGGGTTCGAAAAAGCGCGGCGCGACGTTCGCCAACTATCAGGAATCGCGTATTCGCCACATGCACCAGACGCTCGACACGTACCTCGGCACGGCCGAGGGGCCGCTGTCGGCCAGTTGAGGCACGCGCCATGCCCGCGATCGTCGATCACGTTGCGCGGCGGCGGCAGGTCACGCGGATTGCCGCGCGGCTGATCGCGCAATCGGGCACCGCCGCCACCACCATCCGCGCCATCGCGCGCGAGGCCGGGTGCTCGACCGCAATCGTGTCGCACTACTTCCGCGACAAGCGCGAACTGACGCTGGCAACGTACCGGTTGGCGATGGAGGAAACGATCGAACTGGCGCGCCGCCGCCGGGCGCGCGGTGCGGACCTTGCCACCTGCCTGGAAGCGATCATGCCGCTCGACCGGCGGCGGCGCGACAACTGGAAGGTATGGTTCGCGTTCTGGGGCGTGGCGATGGCCGATCCCGAATTCATGGCCGAACAGCGCTTGCGCGGCCGCGAAGCGCGCGCGCTGTTCGCCGAACTGATCGCGGCGCAGGCGGGACTGGAAGACGCCGCATTGCGCGAGACGCAGGCGCGGCGGCTTTTGGTAGTCGTCTCGGGCCTTGCCACGCAAGCCACGTACGATCCGGCGGAATGGCCCCCCCACCGCCAGCGCGAGCTTATCGCGGCAGAAGTGGAAGCGCTGGGGTTGGCACGCGCTCCCTGCGCAGCGTGTGGAGAACCCGCCATCGACGGCGACCGCGACTGCGCCGCCAGTTAGAGCCCTCCCCGGCCAGTGGCGCCTACCGTCGCATGGCGTCGTCAACGCGCGTTCATCGTCATCACCATGGCGAAATAGTGATCGAGGCGATCGTCGTGCGTCCTGTCGATCATCGCGGCGAGCATGGTCGCGGCCGGGTTGTACAGCCCGACCTGATTGTCGGCAGCCAGCGCGCCGGACTGGATGAGCAGGCCGCCCGTCCGCGCCATGACCAGCGCCATGCGCAGCGCCGCCAGTACCTCGTAGTAAGGCAAATCTTGCACAGAGCGGCCCAGCGCGCTTTCGAACTGCGCGATCTGCTGCGCGCGATCGGGCATGCCTGCAGGCAGCGGATGGCCAGCGGCGAGCATCCGTTCGACAACGAACCACCAGCCGAGATCGATTTCGGCCGGACCGATTGCTGCGGCCTCGAAGTCGAGCGCGGCTGTCACCGCGCCATTGGCTCCGAACAGGAAATTGCCGGCGTTGGAATCGCCCCACAACAGCTCGGCGGGCGTCCCGCTGGGCTGGTTGTCGCGCAGATACGCGATGCCCGCGTCGATCACCGCATGCCCCGCCGGGCAGACCATGTTCCGCCACGCCGAAATCCAGCCCAGATAATGGTCAAGGCCCGGCGCGCCGTAAGCGGGTTCCATCAGGAAACCGCCCCCGGCACGCCAGTCGATCCGGTTGATCCGCGCCATGACCGCCAGCGCGTCGTTCCAGGCATGCGCCCTTTGCGATGGCGCCAGCTCCATCAACGGGCCGGCAACGTGATAGCTGGGATGCTGCGGCAACGAGACCCCGGCGCACGCGCGCATCACCAGAAACGGCGCACCCACGATCGACAGGTCTGTTGACCACCCCAGCACGGTCGGAACAGGCACGCCCGATTGCGCCAGCAGGTCCATCATTCGCGCCTGGCGTTCCATCGATGAATCAAGGAACATGTGCCGCCCGATCCGCTCGATCCGCAACACGATGTCGACCGGGCCAGCATCGGTCGCGATTTCGAGCAGCAGGGTATCCGCCGAAAAGCCGGTCTTGGGCTGCTTGATGCCCACCACCGCGCAATGCGGCCCGAGGCATCCGGTCGCGTCGAGCCAGTCGCAGAACGCGGTTAAGTCTTGTGCGACGGCAGCCAATCCTTATCCCCTTTTGTGCACGGCGGACGTTGCGGTCATCGCGTCTTGAAATCGGGCGAAAGCATCATCGCCTTGCCCGTCGCGCGGTCGACCGGGTACGAGACCATTTCCATGAACGTCTGCCATTTGCCGTCGTACTGCCGCAGACAATCGCTCTGCCGGATCGACAGGCGCGGTCGCGAGCCGTCGTTCATGTCGATGACGATGTCCTGAGTATCGATCTGCGCGCCGAGCAGCCCATCGGAATCCGCCTCGTACAGCGGGTTGACGACGTGGAGGCCGGAAAAGCTGTTGTACAGCGGGCCATAATACCCGGTGACTTCCGCGCGGGTGCGGATGTTGCCGGGATTGAACTCGCCGTACAGCAGGACGTCATGACCGGGGGCGAAGAATTTCATCGCGGATTCCAGCCCGACTTCGCGCAGCGCGCTATCGGTCCAGTCGACGATGCCTTGGCGTGCGGCCTCCGGATCGATCGCCTTGCGGCTGAGCGACGCGGCATTCCATGCCAGCGGGCCGCGAACGGGCAGCGGCCCGGCTGCAACCATGCCGGTCTTCCGGTCGATCGCCTGGGATATATGCTGTTGGATCAGCTGCCAACGACCGCCGATCTTCTTGAACACGTCCAGCTTGCGGTATTCGGCAGGCGTCGTTCCATGTCCCGGTGCGGGCACATCGAAGCGGATCTGCGATGCGCTGCAGGCAAACCCGGGCGTAGAGATCACGCTCATCTCGGTAAACCGGCCTTTGCTCCCGGCCAGCGTCTCGCGATATTTGCGATAGGCCTCGAGAATGGCGGCCCGTCCGCGACTGACGGCGGGGACATAGGCATCCACCAGCACCGCCTGATCGGACACGATGTTGCCAAGACCATCAACATTCGCCGTATCCGCCATCCTGTTTTCGATCGAGCGGATAGCCTCGAGGTCTGCCGGCCGGTTCCAGACCGCGCGACCCGCCCGGGGCGAAGCCGCAATGGATGGCTGCAGGCCGAACGGCTGCAACGCCGCACACATTGCGATCGCGGCCATGATGGCGGATTTCGATGTCTTGCGGATCATGCGATATGTTCCTCCCAAAGTTGGCACGTGTTGCCGGACAGTCCGGTCAAGATTCGACGGCCACGCCGCCGGCGTCCCTGTCGAACAGCACCCGCTCCTCCGCGCTGATGAACGACAGCATCTCGCCGGGGCGGGAAAACTTCTGCTCGTCGGGGCGGACGATCCGCGCGTATTCTTCGGAGCCGTAGACCTTCAGGAAATCGCCGATCTGGGCAAACCCCATGTCGGAACACATCGGCACGAAACGACCCGCAGCCAGCCACTCGATGCTCGGCACAACCGGTGCTGGCTTGCCATGGAACTGGGTGTAGCGCGTCAGGGGATCCCATACTTGTGGCGCGGTCCGGGCCACGCGGGGATGCTCGTCGCGATAATACGTTTGCGCCACATCCAGCGGAACGCCCTCCGCCACGTCCCCGCCCGCCAGGAACTTCACCGCCGAGCCTGCTTCCGGCTTGACCGGAAACGCCTGCGCCAGCCAGACCACGCCAGCCGCCCCGTCGATCACCGGCAGGGCCAGGTCGCGCAGCGCTGCATCGGCGCGCAGCATCTCGAGCACCGCGACGGCGGCGGCGGGTTCATCGAACCACAGTTCGAACAAGCCGTCGAACGCGGGCGGAAACACGTCGCGCAGTGCGCCGCTGATCGTTGCCGGGGCCACGTTGACGATCGCCCGGATCGTTCGACCATCGCGGGATGCGGCTGCGGCCAGCGCCGGTGCGATCGTATCGAGCCAGGCCTGCTGGAACACGCCCGCCGGAACATCGCTGCGCTTTCGCAGCAGCAAGGTTGCTCGCCACATCACGCCTGGCCTTCTGTTTGGGGGTTTGGGGACGGTTCGCCGCTGCCGCCCACCCCGGCCATCGCATCGCTGTAATCGGGGTAGGCAAGCTTGCCGATCGCACCGCCATCGACCGGCAAGTTGGCGCCGGTGATAAACCGGCTGCGATCAGACAGCAGGAACAGCGCAGCCTCGGCCGCCTCGGCATAGCTGCCGACCCGCCCGGCCATGGTCGTCGCCGCGACGGCGCGGTCGAGCGAGGCGTGATCGAACCCGGCCGGCAGCGTCGAAACGTCGCCCGGCCCGGGCCTGACCGTGCCCACCACCAGATTGTTGCAGCGAACCCCGTGGCGCGCATAGTCGTTGGCGACTTGCCGCCCGAGCGCTTCCAGAGCGGCCTTGCACATCGCATAAGCCCCCATCAGCGGGATCGCCCGGGCCGCTGCAATCGCCGAAATGTTGACGATGGCGCCGCCACCTTGCGCCATCATGTGCGGCAGAACCGCCTGGCAGCAATACAGCGCACCCATCGCGCCGATGTTCATGGCATCGGCAAAGGCGCTTGCCGGAAGTTCGTGGACCGCCCCCAGCCCGAACGCGTCCCCCGAAGGCCCGGCATTGTTGACCAGAAGCGTCGGCGCACCAAACCGCGCCGCCGTCTGCACCACCAGTTCCGTCACCGCCGCTTCGCTGCTTACGTCGGCCGCGAAGAATTCGGCCGCGCCGCCCGATCGCGTCAACGCCTGCCGCGCGGCAGCGCCGGTCGTGGCGTCGCGGCCGGCAATCATTACCGCCGCCCCGGCAGCGACCAGCCGCATCGCGATGGCAAGGCCGATACCGGAACTGCCACCCGTGACGATCGCGACCCGGTCCTGCAGGCGATCCGCGCTCTCGACGTGCGCCGCCTCAGCCACAAGGCAACGCCTGCCGATACGCCCGCCGCTGGATCGCTTGCGCCACTGTCCCATCCCCTCGACCTGCAGCGGTTCGGTGCCGCTCGTCCCATTCCGTTGCGGCACCATTCCTGCGACCGAGCGCGCAGTTGTCCGGCCAGGAACGGCCGGGTAACCTGCCCATCGCTAGGGCCTTCATCGGGCAGCGTGCTCAATGCGGTGACGGTTCACGCGAAAGGCAAGGCATTGGAACTCGGGATCTACACTTTCGGCGATCTGGTGACCGATCCGATCACCGGCCGGAAGACGACGCCGGTCGAGCGCATGCGCCAGATGATCGAGATGGCGAGGTTGGCCGATGACGCAGGGCTCGACATCATCGGCGTGGGCGAGCACCACACGCTGCGCTACGTCAATTCCGCCACCGCCACCCAGATCGCAGCGATGGCCGCCGTGACGAAGCGCATCCGCCTGACGAGCGCCTCGACCTCGCTGGGCACCGCCGACCCGGTCCGCACCTTCCAGGAATTCGCCACCGCCGATCTGGTATCCGAAGGCCGGGTCGAAATCATCTTCGGGCGCGGTGCGTTTACCGAGAACTTCCCCCTGTTCGGATACGATCTCAAGGATTACGACGCGCTGTTCATCGAGAAGCTGCAATTGTTCGACCTGCTCAATCGCAACGAGCGGGTGAGCTGGTCGGGCCGGTTCCGGCCGCCGCTGGTCGATGCCGAGATCGCCCCGCGACCGGCGCAAGCCGTGTTGCCTGTATCGATCGGCGCCGGGCGGGTCGAAACCGTGACACGCGCCGCGCAAATGGGCTACGCTCTGGCCATACCGATGGTCGGCGGCGACTTGCGGGACTATGCCGAAGTCGCCCAGGCCTACCACCGCGCGATTGGCCCCAACGCGCCGAAACGGCATCTCGCAGCCTTTGCGCACCTGCATGTCTCGGCATCGGAGCGCGACACCCAGGTCGGGTTCTATCCTTATTATTCCGCGTATCTGGAGCCCCTGTTTCGCGGGCCGATGCCGCCGAAAATCTATGCGCAAATGCTCTCGCCGATGGGCGCTTTGGTTGCGGGCAGCCCGCAACAGGTGGTCGACAAGCTGTCCCTGATGCGCGAAATGATGGGCATCACCCGCTTCCTGGGGCAAGCCGACGTCGGCGGCCTGCCCTTTGCGGCGGTGATGAAAGGGATCGAACTTTACGCCACCAAAGTCGCGCCGGCCTTGCGCGAACGCCGGGCGCCGTGACGGTCAAGCACAGCTTCGGTTGAGTGAGGCGTTTGACGCGACGCCCCACTATAAAACAAACACTTGTTTTTTGCGCATCATGGTGCACAATCCACGCTTCAAACAATTCGCCAGAGGATGGGACATGGGTAGGCTCGAAGGAAAAGTTGCGATCATCACAGGTGCATCGCAGGGCATGGGCGAGGCGCATGCCAAGGCGTTCGTGGCCGAAGGCGCCAAGGTCATCCTGACCGACGTCAACGATACGGCAGGCACCAAGCTGGCCGACAGCCTGGGCGAGAATGCGATCTTCGTGAAGCAGGACGTCGCCGATGCCGCGCAATGGGCCGACGTTCTGGCCAAGGCCGAAGCGAAGTTCGGCACGGTGACCGTGCTGGTCAACAATGCCGGCATCATCGGCAAGATCGCGCCGACCACCGAACTCGCGCAGGCCGATTTCCAGACGGTGTGCGACATCAACCAGCTCGGCGTGTTCCTGGGCATGCAGGCAGTGTTGCCGGGCATGATCCGGGCAGGCGGCGGATCGATCGTCAACATCTCTTCGATCGCGGGCATGGTCGCGGTCTACGGGTCGCCCAACCTGGCCTATGTCGCCAGCAAGTTCGCGGTACGTGGGATGACCAAGCAGGTCGCGATCGAATACGGCCCCAACAACGTACGCTGCAATTCAGTGCACCCCGGCTACATCCGCACGCCGATGATGGCTGCCGCAACCGACGAGGAAGGTGGCGAGGCGCTGTCGATGATTCCGCTCAAGCGACTGGCCGATCCCAGCGAAGTGTCGAATCTGGTGATGTTCCTGGCGTCGGACGAATCCTCGTTCATCACCGGGATGGAACACGTGATCGACGGCGGGATGACCGCCGCCTGATCAATTTTCGCAGTAGAAACCCAGCCGCGCGCGAACGCTTTCGGACAGTTCGCGCGCGGATTTGGTTGCGGGATCGACCTGGACCAGCGTGCTGGTCGCCTGCGCGCAGCGGTGGCCGTGCTGGTAAAGCCCCTGCTCCGCCGTCAGCGACGAGCGCCCCAGTTTGAGGATGCGCAGCCCGGTGGAAACCTCGCCCGGCCAGACCAGTTCGTGCAGGTAATCGATTTCGGTGCGGGCCAGTACGAAGTGGCAGCCCGGATCGGCCAGATCGTCGGCATCGCCATGCAGCAATTCGGATCGCGCGGTTTCAAGATAGACGCCGAACACCGCGTTGCTGACATGGCCGAAGCGATCGGTATCGCTGAACCGCACTTTGTCGCCGGTTATCAGCGGATACGACTCCAGCGCGACGGCAAGGGTGCGCGTCATGCGCCTGCGGCTGTGCGGCGCCCGATCTCGCGATGGAACGCGGTGAGCCGGCCCTCGGCGGTGTTGAACAGGTATTCGCCCTGCCCCAGCGAATGCGCGACGGTGCCCCAGCCGTTGATGATGTTGCAATCTTCCGACGCGACGTCCTGGAAGTTCTGCCAATCACGATCGTTCTGCCGCACCCACTTTTCTTCGCTGATGCCTTCGGGGCACGGGCCGACCATGCCATAGGCCACGAAATGGGTCTTGCCCGGTCCGGCCGGCCACATCGTCCAGGTTTGCAGGTGCGTGGGAAAGTTGCTGTAGATGGTGTTGGGAAACGCAAGGTAATGCGTGATGTGCGAGGCGCGGTGATCGGCATCGTCGGGATGGCGGTCGGTCAGGCCTTTGACGGGAATCGTCATCCAGCTGTGCGGATCGCAGATGCGCAGCCGCGCCTTGCCCCACTGCACGATCTCGGACAGCGTCGCCTGGTGCGTGAACGGCACGTGCCACGTCTCGTTGAACGCATCGACCACCACTTTCCAGTTGGCGTCGAGCACCAGATCGAAGCGATAGCGCACGTCGAACGTCTCAAGCCCGAACCAGTCCAGCTCGGTGCCGATGTCGCCCAGGTAGGTCTTGAGGTCCTTGGTGTCGGATGACAGGCACAGCCACACGAACCCGCCGTATTCCTCGGCCCGCACCGGCGGCGTGCGCAAGGCGGCGATGCGATCGGGATCGAACGCGGTCTTCATCGGCGCGAACCGCAGCTTGCCGGTCAGGTCGTAGATGAAGCCGTGCCACGGGCAGGTGAACCGCCCGCTCTCGCAATGGCCGGATTCGCCGGCGACCAGCCGCGCGCCGCGATGCTGGCACACGTTGTGCCACGCCAGCACACTGCCATCGTCCTGCCGGGCGATGACGATCGACTGGTCAAGCTCGCTGAACACCGACCAGTCGCCCGGATTGGCGATGTCGGATGCCGGGCACGCGCGCAGCCAGGCCGAATGGAACACCTTCTCGATTTCGCGGCGATACTGCGCCGGATCGGTATACGATCGCGAATCGACGGTGCTCGGCGGGAGGGGATATTGTTCAATCGAATCCCGGCTGCCGGTTGTTGTGGCAGTTGCGTCGGCAGCTGCTTGTGCGGTTGGTGGGGCCTGCATCATCGCTCCGTCGGTCTCGGGTCAGGGTCGGTACGGCATGGCTATAGCGTAAAATTCGTCGAAGGCTGCGCATTGCGCTTGACGGATCGGCTGCGGCTACCGTAAAAACAAATGATTGTTTTGGGCTAACAGAACACGTGAGGATGCGCAACCATGAATGAGGATGCCCCGTCGGCCGAGGTGTTTGAAGCCCCGTCGCACGATGAGATGATCGCGCGCTTCGGCCGCGATCTGGTCAACGATTTCGATCTCGACGATCCTGCCTTCAACGACAAGTTCGACGAGACGCTGAACTACATGGTGCGCAAGTGCCCCGTGGTCCATTCCAGGGTCGGCCGGGGGTATTACCTCATCAACACGCAGGACGACGTGCGGCGCGCGGCGCAGGACTGGCGCACGTTCAGTTCGGCCAAGGGTTACATGCCCAACCGGCCCGAAGGCCTGCCCTACCTGATGCCCGAGGAATCGGATCCGCCGATCCATACCAAGTGGCGCCACGTGCTCAACCCGCACCTCAGCCCTAGGACGGTGGCCGGTTACGAACAGCCGGTGCGCGACGACGTCAACGCGCTGATCGACAAGTTCATCGATCGCGCGGAATGCGAATTCATCTCCGAATTCGGCGCGCTGCTGCCCGGCTGGGCGTTCTTCAAGAACATCCTGGGCCTGCCGATCGACGATCTGGCGATGCTGGTGAACGGCGTGGAAGAAGGCACGTTCGCGCCCGATCCCGAAGTCCGGGGCAAGTACTTCGGCGAAGTGTTCGCCTATCTCGAAACGCATCTCGCATGGCGCAAGACGCAGCCGTCGCGCGGCGATCTGATCGACACGATCCTGGCCGGCGTGACGTATGAAGGCGGCACCGAATCGCCGTGGGCGCATAAAGTCAGCATCCTCGTCGACCTGACCTTCGGCGGGATTGCCACGACGACATTCGTCATGGCCTCGGCGATCCACCATCTTGCCATGCATCCCGACCAGCGGCAGTTGCTGCTCGACGATCCCTCGCTGATCGAAAACGCGATCGAGGAATATGCGCGGTTCTTTCCGCCGGTGGTGGCGCTGGGCCGTACCTGCACCCGCGACGTCGAAGTCTCGGGCACGACGATCCCCGAAGGCGAGTTCGTGATGCTCACGTACGCCGCCGCCTCGCGCGATCCGCGTCACATGGACGAACCGGAAAAGATCGACGTGCGCCGCGAAGGCATCCCGCATTCGACGTTCGGCGTCGGCCCGCATCGCTGCATCGGCTCAAACCTGGCGCGCGTGGAACTGACCGCGACGCTGGAGGAATGGCTGAAGCGCATTCCCGAATTCAGCGTCAAGCCCGGGACCGAGCCAACCTATGTCACCGGGTTCCTGCGCTCGATGCGCAGCCTCGAACTGGTATGGTGATCGCATGAGCCGGCTGGCCCCGCGCCTTGCGGATTACAAGGATCGCTACCGCAACATCGTGTTCGAACGCCACGACGACGGCGTCCTGCTGGTGCGGTTCCACACCGGCGGCGGCCCGTTCGTGTGGAGCGAGGAAAGCCACGAGGAACTGGGCTATTGCTTTGCCGATATCGGCGCCGACCGCGAAAACCGCGTCGTGGTGCTGACCGGCACGGGCGATGTGTGGTGCGACGTGATCGACTTTGCCAGCTTCAGCCTGAATACCCCCGCCGAATGGGACCACACGTTCTATGACGGGCGCAAACTGCTGGGCAACCTGCTCGACATCGAAGTGCCGGTGATCGCGGCGATCAACGGGCCGGCGCGCATCCATCCGGAAATCCCGGTGATGTCCGACATCGTGATCGCGGCGGACACCACGATCTTCCAGGATGCCCCGCACTTCGTGGGCGGGATCGTGCCGGGCGACGGCGCGCATGTGGTGTGGACGCATGTGCTGGGCCCCAACCGGGGGCGCTATTTCCTGCTGATGAATCAGGAACTGACGGCGGCGGAAGCCTTGACGCACGGCGTGGTCGGCGAAGTGCATCCGGCGGGTGACGTGCTGGGCCGCGCGCTGGAGATCGCGCACATGTTCGCGGGCAAGACCGACCTTGCGTTGCGCTATGCCCGGGTCGCGTTGACGCAGAAATACAAGCGACTGATGGACGAAGGCCTCAGCCTCGGCCTCGGGCTGGAAGCGCTGGCGGCGGTGGATCTGCTGTCGCGTCTGAAGGGCTAACCGGCCGAAAATCGGAGAGGGACGAAAACGATGCGCATGAAAATCGACGACGAAAACTGCACCGGCCATGGCCGCTGTGCCAAGTACGCGCCCAACGTGTTCCGGCTGGACGACGACGGTTACAACGTCGATCGCGGCAGCGAAATCGAGGTTCCGGCGGGCGAGGAAAAGACCGCGCTGCTGGGCATGAAATCCTGCCCGGAACGCGCGATCACGATCGTCGAGGAATAGGCCGCAAGGCCGGCAGGGGCCGAACTGAAGCCCCTGCCGCTCCGCTGCCATCACCCCATATCGAAGTGTTCCATGTTCGACGGTCCGCCGAAGAACGGGCCGACCAGCGCCTTGAATTCGTCGAACGCGGGCGTCTTGGTCAGCGCAACATGCGCGTCGACCGAATCCCATTCGAGCAGCAGGATGAACTTGCCGGGGTTTTCGACGCCGCGCCCCAGCACGGCCGAATGACACCCTGCCGCCGCACGCAGGATCGCCAGCCCGCGCGTATCCATGGCGCTGGCAAATGCCGCTTCCTGGCCGTCCTTGACGTTGATTTCGGCGCGTTCGAGGATCATCTGGTCTCTCCTGTCAGGGTTGTTTCTTGAGCGGAAGCGGTCTTTGTCGCCACACGTTGGGCGGCAAGCGTGGCAAGCTTGAACTTCTGCGGCCTGCCGGTGATCGTCAGCGGAATCTCCTCTGGTGACAGCACCACGACATGCCGGGGAACCTTGAACCGCGCCAGCTTTTCCCGGCAGAGCGCGAGCAGCGCTGCGGGATCGGCATCCACTGCGTCCCGGGGCACGATGCACAGGCAACCCGCCTCGCCGACACGCGGATCGGGAATGCCCACGACCAGCGCCTGCGCCACGTGCGGGTGATCGTCGAACAGTTCCTCGATCTCGCGCGGCATCACCATCTCGCCGTTACAGCGATAGCTTTCCTTGATCCGCCCGGTCAGCGAAAGATAGCCGTCCGGGGAAAGCCGGCCCACATCGCCGGTGCGCAGCCAACCGTCGGAGGTGAAGGCGGCGGCGGTTTCCTCGGGCTTGCGGTAGTAGCCTTTGGTCACGATCGGTCCGCGAACCACCAGTTCGCCCTCGTTGCCGGGCGGCATCTCCTCACCCGAAACCGGGTTGATCACGCGATAGACCGCCACGCGCCCGCCCAGCGCCGGGTCACCGGCCACGCTCGGCAGCTTGGGCGCGCCGTTGCTTGCCAGCAGGCGTTCGCGCCCATCCTCGGGCAAAGTGCAGGTGGTCGATGCGGTGGTTTCGGTCATGCCGTAAGCGGTGACCGTTTCGCGCGCGCCGAGCACGGCCACGATATCGTCCCACACCGAGGGAACGTTGGTGCCGCCGCTGTTGAACATGCACACAAAGCGGCTGGAATCGAACCCGCGCGTGCGGGCCAGGTCGATCAGCTTGTGCGTCATCATCGGCACGCAGACCATTTCGCTGGCCCCGGCGGTTTCGGCCAGATCGAGCATCGCGGCGGCATCGAACACCAGCTGCGGCAGGATCGCACCGCCGACGAACATCGTCGCGATCAGGCATTCGACATAGCCGAACACGTGGTACATCGGCAGCGCAAACTGGATGCGCCGCCCATCCTCGAACGCGCGCGTCACTGCGGACGAGAACGCCGCGCGCATCACCATATCGTGCGTCAGCATCACACCCTTTGAGCGGCCCGTGGTGCCCGAGGTGTAGATGATGTCGGACAGGCCAGCGGGATCGGCCACCGACTCACGCCGGAGAAGTTCCGCATCGCTGGCGGGCGTGGCGGCGGCTTCAAGCGCGGCGAGCGTGAGGTTGGCGCTGCCGCTGTACGCGCCCTCACCCGTAGGAAACGCCACGACATGCGCCAGCGCGGCAGGCCGCACGAGGTCGGCGAGATAATCATGCCCCCGGAAACGGTCCATGGTGACCAGCATCTTCGCATCGGACTGTTCGAGCACGTAGCGCAGCTCGCTTCCGCGCAGCATGAAGTTGCACGGAATGCAGACGCAGCCCGCACGCGCTATCGCGAATTTCAACGCGACGAATTCGGGATAGTTGGCCAGATCGAGCGCAACGTGATCGCCCGGCGCCAGCCCGATCGCGATCATCCCCGACGCGATCCGCCGCGACCAGTCGGCCATATTGCGATAGCTCCACTGTCCCGATTCTGTAATGACCAGCGGACGTTCGGCATATGTCGCGACAGCGCGATCGAGCGCGCCGCTGATGGTCAACGATTCCCATACGGGAAAGCGCGTTGCCAGATCGGCGCGACGTTGCGCGGCTGCGTGCATGTATCACTCCTCATCCCGATTGACTCGGTCTCGGGGTTATCATAACGAACGTTTGTTTTAGGGGCAATCCACTGCTTCGCGGCGGTTTGCAGGGATACACACGATCGAGGCAGGCGATGGATTTCGGTTTCAACGACGAACAGCGCATGTGGAACGATGTCGTCCAGAACTTCATGGTCAATGAAGTCGGGCAGGATTATACGCTCGAACACGATCTTTCGCGCGAATTTCCCGAGGACGTCTACCGCAAGATGGGCGAAATGGGCTGGCTGGGCCTGCTCATTCCCGAGGAACTGGGCGGCATGGCGACCGATCCGGTGATGTTCGCGATCTTCTGCGAAGGCATCGGCAAGTACAGCCTCGATACCGCCGCCTGCATCATGACATCGATGTTCACCGTCACCAACATTTGTCGCCACGGCACGCCCGAACAGCAGGAGCGCTATATCCCGCCGTTCCTGCGCGGCGAATCCAAGTTCTCGATCTCGATCAGCGAACCGCAATCGGGTTCGGACGCGGCCGGTGGTCGCTCGACCGCGCGGCTCGAAGGTGACGAGTGGGTGTTGAACGGCAACAAGGTGTGGTGCTCGGGCGCGCATTTGCCAGACACGACCATCGCCATCCTCGCCCGCACCAGCCAGGACCGCTACGGCGGGTTCAGCCTGTTCCTGGTGCCCAACGATACGCCCGGCCTGCACATCAAGAAGATGAACACCCTGGTGCGCAAGAGCCTGGGCACGACCGAGTTTTTCATGGACGACTTGCGCATTCCCAAAAGCGCCATCCTGGGCGAAGTGGGCAAAGGCTGGCAGTACATCGGCGAACATCTCGACCTGGAACGGCTGAGCATCGCCGCCTCGCAAGTCGGCAACGCGCGCACCGCGCTGGATGACACCAAGCGTTACCTGACCGACCGCGAGGCGTTCGGAAAGAAGCTGTCGCAGTTCCAGGTGCTCAAGCACCGCATGGCCGACGACGAGACCGAACTCTCCGCCGCAAGGCTGATGGTGTATTATGCGGCGGACAAGCTGTCGCGCGGGGAAAAGGCTGCCGGCGATGTCGCCAAGGCCAAGCTGTTCGCGGCCAAGACGCTGTTCCAGATCGCGTTCAACGGCATGCAGGCGCTGGGCGGCTATGCGCAGCTTCCCGAATATCACATGGAACGCTATTTCCGCGAGGCCAAGCACGGCATGGTCGGTGGCGGAACCAACGAAATCCTGCGAAGTATCATTGCAAAATCGATGGGCCTGTGATGGGCAGATGCTGCTGATTGCGAAAATCCGGACAAGATCATGAACGAAGCCAAGCCTGTCGAAGTACCATCGGGACCGCGCGATGCCATTCGCGATGTGGCGGTGCGCCTGTTCGGCAAGCAGGGTTTCAGCGGCACCTCGATGCGCGACATCGCCAACGCGGTGGGCGTGCTGCCCGGCAGCCTTTATGCGCACATCGCCAGCAAGGAAGCCCTGCTGGTCGATATCGTCAGCGACGGGATTCACCGCTTCATCGCTGCGGTCGAACCGATGGTCGGGGCCACCGGCTCTCCGATCGAGCGGTTGCGCGCGATGATCGTCGCGCATGTCGAAGTGGTCGCGGACAATCCCGAACGATCGCTGGTGGTGTTCCACCAGTGGCGGTTCCTGGGACCGGACAACCTGCCGCTGGCGATCGAGCGGCGGCGCGAATACGAACGCTGTTTCATCTCGGTGATCGAGCAGGGCATGGCGACCGGACAGTTCCGCGCCGATCTCAACCGGCGGATCGCGGTGCTCAGCATCCTCGGCGCGCTCAACTGGACGCCCGAATGGCTTTCACCCGACGGCCAGCTGAAGCCTCACGAGGTTGGCGAACTGATGGCCGGAACGCTGCTGGGCGGGGTTCTCGCCTAGGAAATTCTGTACTTTTGCCAACGCGCAACGCTTGACAGGTCACGCAGGTCAACGTAGAAAACAAACGCTTGTTTTTTGAGGGTGAGATGGCTGTGGCGGTATCATGACAGCGCGTACCTTTTCCGATCCGCAGGATAAATGCTTCGAGGATTTCGAATCCGGCGATGTGATGACCACGCGCGGCCGCACGGTCGATATTGGCGACATCACGACATTCGCCGGACTGACCGGCGATCACTACCAGCTCCACACCGACGCCGCGTTCATGGCCGGCAACCGCTTTGGCCAGCGCATCGCGCATGGTCCGCTGACCTTCTCGCTGGCGGTCGGGCTCGTCGGGCTGAGCGGATTTTACGGCGACGCCATCGTCGCGCTGGTCGAGATCACCGGGCTGAAGGCAACCAAGCCGGTGTTTGCGGGCGACACGCTGCATGTCGTCGCGACGGTCGCCTCGGTGGACGCGACGGGGCCAAAATATGGAACGCTGGCGGTCGAGTATTCGGTCCGCAACCAGTCGGGAGACGAAGTTATGACCTTCTTGCAGACGATGCTCGCCAAGCGGCGGCGGATGGAGGGCTGATCGCATGGCCGAGAACTGGCAGCTTCACGTCACGCCCAACGCGGACAACGATCCGGTGTTCGTCGGCATCGGGGAAATCCCGACCGGCAAGTTCCCCGACCGCGGCTTCATCGAAGCGCTGACGCGCGTCGCGATCCTGGCGTTGAACGACGCCGGCATGGTCCCGCGCGACATCGACACCATCCTGCTGATCCCGAACCTGCATGGCGCGGCGGACCAGGCCGATCTGGTGTTCTCGCGGATGGTCGAGGAACTGGGCATCCACGGCTCGGCCAAATCGAGCTACATGGTCCATTCGGGCGGATCGACCAGCGATAACGCGGTACGCGCGGCGCATGGCCTGATCGCCACGGGCCACGCGCAGAACGTGCTGGTGTTGCAGTGCGAACGCTGGGGTTCGGCCGATCTCAACGAGATGATCACGATGCTGTCCAAGAACGGCATCCCCGGCGAATGGGAACTGCCCACCGGGATCCAGTTCAACGCGATCGGCGCGATGATCACGCGGCGCTACATGCATGCATCGGGCAGCACGCCGGCGGAAATGGCTTCGGTCTGCGTCACCTTGCGCAACTGGGCCAACCTCAACGAAAACGCGATGTTCTACACCAAGCCGCTGGCGGTCGAGCAGATCCTCGCCTCGCGCATGGTCGCCGATCCGCTGCACAGCTACGAATGCCCGCCGATGGCCGATGGCGCCTGCGCCTTCGTGATGACCAGCGCAGGCAACGCGCGGCGTCGCGGGATCAGCCACGGCGTGCGCGTCGCCGGATCGGGCGGCTGCGTTAGCCATTATTGCCTCAGCCAGGAAGCCGACCAGGCCGTGCTCGGCTGGCCGCTGGCGGCGGAACGCGCGTGGAACCAGTCCGGCTGGGGTCCCCACGATGCCCACATCGCAGAAATCTATGACAGCTACGCCGCTGTCACCACGATCGCGCTTGAAGGCATCGGCATCGCCGAAAAGGGCGAAGGCGCGCGCTGGTTTGCGGCCGGTAACGGCGATCCCGGCGGCAAGCTGCCGATGAACACCAACGGCGGACTGCTTTCGGCAGGGCACACCGGCGTCGGCGGCGGCACCGCGCTGCTGGTCGAAGGCATCCGCCAGCTGCTCCACCGCGCACCGTCGAAGCGGCAGGTCGAGGATTGCGAGCGCGCCATCATCGGCGGGTCGGGTGGCAGCTACATGGATGCGCAAATCCTGCTGCTCGAACGCACCAAGCTGGGGGCCTGAACCATGAAAACACCCCGCATCGTCAGCGAATTCCGCGCCGGGCTCGGCCAGGGCGAACTGCTGATCCAGAACTGCAACTCGTGCGGCAAGCCCAACATGTGGCCGCGCTATGCCTGTCCGCACTGCCAGTCCGATGACCTTGGCTGGGCCAAATCCAGCGGCAAAGGCACGCTGCACAGCTTCTGCGTGTTGCGTCAGGGCGCGCCCGAAGGGTTCGACGGCGACCTGCCCTATGCCATCGGCGTGGTGAAGCTGGACGAAGGCGTGCAGCTTCTCGCCCGTCTCGAGGCCAGCGCGCCGGACGACTGGTCCGCGTACAGTTGCGACGACCGGGTCGAATTCGTTGCACCGGGCGCCGCAGAGGCCCAACGGCGGCCTTGCGCCATCTTCCGCCGCGCAGCCGATTGACCGTACCGGCATGAACACGTTCGCTTTCCTCGAAAAATCGGCCCGCCAGCGCCCCGATGGGCTGGCGTTGCTGCACGGCGAGGAACGCCGGACCTATCGTGAGTTCCATGACCGCGCGCTGGCGGTGGGCGGCAACTTGCGCGCGCTGGGCTGCGCGCCGGGGGACCGGGTGGCGTTCTGCCTCGCCAATTCGCCGCGCATCCTCGAGGTGATCTACGGCTGCTTTGCCGCCGGGTTGATCGTGGTGCCGGTCAACGCAAGGCTGCATCCGCGCGAAATGGCGTGGATCATCGAGAATGCCGGCGCGAAATTGCTGGTCCACGGGGCCGAGTACGATGAAGGCATCCGCGCCAACGCGGGGCTGTTCGGTGGCCTTGCGCATCGCGTCTGCACCGATCCGGTCGAGGGTGCGCTCGGTTTCGAAGCGCTGCTCGATCCGGCCCATGCCCTGCCCTGCGCCGACGATGCCGCACCCGAAGACTTGTGCTGGCTGTTCTACACATCGGGCACCACCGGCAAGCCCAAGGGCGCGATGTGGAACCACCGCATGGTTGCGCGCGTGATCATGAACTATCTGGCGGACCTGCATAATATCCAGCCGGGCGAAATGGTGCTGCATTGTGCGCCGATGTCGCACGGCAGCGGGATCGTCGCCCTGCCCGCCGTGGCGCGCGGCGCGACCAACGCGATCTACGATTCGCCCAGCTTCGATCCGGAAAGCCTGTTCGCCACGGTCGAGCAGCTGAAAGTATCGCATGTCGCGTTCATGGCGCCGACGCAGATCATCAAGCTGCTGGAAGACTTCGTGCCCGGACGACACGATCTCTCCTCGCTGAAGGCGATCTGCTATGGCGGCGCGCCGATCTATGTCGATCAGCTGAAGCAGGCGATGGCCGCGTTCGGGCCGATCTTCGTCCAGCTTTACGGTCAGGGCGAAGCGCCGATCACCATCACCGGGCTGAGCGCGGCGGCCCACACCGCGCTGCTTGCGGCGGACGATCCGCGCATCGGCTCGGCCGGACAAGTGCGTACCGACGTCGAGGCGCATTGCGTCGACCAGAACGACCAGCCCCTCCCCCCCGGCCAGCCCGGCGAAGTGGTGACCCGCGGCGACGTGGTCATGCCGGGCTACTGGAACAACCCCGAAGCCACTGCCGAAGCGCTGCGCGGCGGCTGGCTGCACACCGGCGACATCGGCTTCTTCGACGACCAGGGCTTTCTGTTCCTGCTCGACCGCGCGAAGGACATGGTGATTTCCGGCGGCAACAACATTTATCCGCGCGAAGTCGAGGAAGTGCTCATCCTTCATCCCCAAATCGCCGAATGCGTCGTGTTCGGCATCCCTGACGATTACTGGGGCGAGGCGGTTCATGCCGTCGTCGTCGCCCGGCCCGGCTCAGGCCTGACCGCGCCCGACGTGATCGCCTTCTGCGGCGAACATCTGGCGGGCTACAAAAAGCCCAAGGCGGTGGATTTCGTCGATGCGCTGCCGGTCAGCGGCTATGGCAAAGTTCTGCGCCGCGAAGTGCGCGATGCCTACTGGCAGGGCCACGACGGGCGCATCGGCGGCGGATCGGGCGCACGAAGCGCCGCAAAGCCGGTGGCAACGATATGAAGCAGGTCACCATTGCCGGGGTCGGGATGACCCAGTTCGGCGCGCAGCCGGGTCGCGGCATCCGCAGCATGGCGCTTGAGGCGATCGAAGGCGCCATCGCCGATGCGGGCATCGCCATGGACCGGATCGAGCGGATCTATTTCGGCAATGCCATCGCCGGGATCGTTACCCAGCAGGAGATGATCCGCGGGCAGGTCGCGTTGCGTGGCCATCCGCTGGGCCATCTGCCGCTGATCAATGTCGAGAACGCCTGCGCCTCGGGCGGATCGGCGTTCAGCCTTGCGGTAGAGGCCGTGGCCAGCGGCTGCGTCGAAGTCGCGCTGGCAGTGGGCGCCGAACAGATGCATCATCCCGACCGCAGCCGCGCGTTCAACGCGCTGCGCGGATCGACCGACATCGAGGATATCGGTGAGGTCGAGCCGGGCACGATCAGCGCCAATTCGCTGCTGATGGATTATTACGCCGCCGTCGCGCAAGGCTACCTCGACCGCTATGGCGCCGACGCGACCGATTTCGCGCGCGTCGCGGTCAAGAACCGCCGCCATGCGATGGACAATCCGCTGGCGCAGATGCGCAAACCGCAGACGGTCGAGGATGTCATGAACGGCCGCATGATCGTGGCGCCGCTGACGCTGGCGATGTGTTCGCCGCTGACCGACGGCGCAGCCGCCGTGCTGGTCTGTTCGAAAAAGGTCGCGGCCGAACTCGGCGTGCCCGCCATTGTCGTGCGCGCCTGCCAGATTGCATCGGGTGCCGCCGGATCGCCCGTTGGCGACGCCACGCGCAAGGCTTATGCTTGGGCTTCTGCCGGACCCCGGGATTTCGACATGCTCGAACTGCACGACGCCGCCGCCCCTGCCGAACTGATGCAGTATCAGGAAATCGGGTTGTGCGGCGAAGGCGAAGGGTTCGGGCTGGTGCGTGATGGCGTGACGCAACTGGGCGGCGCAACACCGGTCAACACCAGCGGTGGGCTGCTCAGCCGGGGCCACGCATTGGGCGCGACCGGTTGCGCCCAGCTGGTCGAACTGGTCACGCAACTGCGCGGCCATGCCGGTGCGCGGCAGGTCGAAGGCGCGAAGCTGGCGATGAGCGTCAACGGCGGCGGCTGGCTCGACGGGGCTTATGCGCTGGCGATCGCCACCATCCTCGAACGCAAGGCCTGACGCAGCCATGGCCTACGACACCATCCTGCTCGATTTCCCGGCCGACGGCGTCGCCCGGATCACGCTCAACCGGCCCGACCGGGGCAACGGCGTCGTGCCCGAAATGGCCGCCGACCTGATCGATGCGCTCAACGCGCTGGAAGCGAACCAGGACATCCGCGTGCTGGTGCTGACCGGCGCGGGCAAGCAGTTCTGCGCCGGGGCCGACCTCATCGAATTCCGCCGCTATCTGGCCGAAGAACACGCTGTCGCGCAGGAACCCTACAACGCGCGTGTGTTGTGGCCGGTCACGCAAAAGCTGGTGTCGAGCCGGTTGCCGGTGGTCGCCGCGATCAATGGCGGGGCCACGGCGGGCGGGCTGGACCTCGCGCTCGCCTGCGATATCCGCATCGCCTCGACCGCCGCCAAGATGGGCGAGACCTATATCAAGCTGGGGCTCAACCCCGGCAACGGCGGCACCTATTTCCTGCCCCGGCTGGTGGGCAGCGGGCTGGCCGCAGAAATGGCGCTGACCGGCGATATCCTGGATGCCGAGCGCGCGTTGGCAATCGGGCTGGTCAACAGCGTGGTCGCACCCGATGCGCTGGGAGATGCGGCCGTGGCGCTTGCCGCCCGCATCGCCGAACGCCCCCGTCTCGCGATTGAGGCGACCAAGCAGCAGTTGCGCCAAAGCTGGCACATGGACCTTGCCGGTTCGATGAACGCCAGTTTCTGGGCAGTCGCCGCGCTGACTTACAGCGACGATCTGCGTGAAGGCGTGAACGCCGCAATCGAAAAGCGCGCGCCGGTCTACAACCGGAAGTCCAAACCATGATCGACGACATGATCATCGTCGATGCGGTGGTGCATCCGTGGAACATGTCCCCGGAAAACCAGAACCCACTGGCGCAGCCGCAGATCGACGCGGTCTATGCCTCGCACAAGCTGTCGTACAATGCAGCCAACGCCGCTTTCATTCTCCAGCCCGACGAGTTTTTCCGCGACATTTCGTTCGACGTTGTCGGCCGCGCAGAGTTTGTCGAAAGCCCGGTCGATTACGCCGTGCTGCATTCGCTGCCCAACCTCGGCTTCGGGCTGGGCGAGATCACCCTGCCCGAAAAATGCGCGGCGTTCCGCCAGCAGTACCCGCACCGCGTCAGCATGCTGGGCACGGTCGGCACGCCGATCGTCGCCACCGCGATCGACGAGATCAAGCGCCAGCAAGACCTGTTCGCGATCGACGGGGTCAAATTGTACCCCGCGTTCTTCTATGACGGCATCGGTCAGGGCTGGCGCATGGATGGCAAGGACTGGGCCACGCCGTTCCTCGAATATTGCCGCGACAACGGGTTGCGTCGCGTCGCGGTGCACAAGGCGCTGTGGCTGGAACCGGCGCCGCGTTCCGCGTTCGACATCGACGATCTCGGCTCACCTCTGGCGCGTTTTCCCGAGATGTCGTTCGAGATGGTCCACGGCGGCACCGCGTTCCTCGATGAAACGATCGAGCTGATGAAGCGTCACGAAAACCTGTTCCTGACGCTGGAAACCACGTTTTCGTACCTGCTCACCCGCCCGCGCGTGTTCGACAAGGTGCTGGGCAAGCTGATCACCGAAGTGGGATCGGATCGCCTGCTGTTCGCCAGCGGCAACAACCTCGCCCACCCGCTTCCGCTGATCGAGGGTTTCCGCAAATACCAGTTCGCCGACACGCACTGCGAGGAGTTCGGCATTCGCCAGCTGACCGATGCGGACAAGTGCAACATCATGGGCCGCAATGCCATGGCGCTGTACGATATCGACGAGGCCGCGCTGCTCGCTTCGACCGCCGATGATGACTTCGCCCGCGCGCGCCGCGCCGGCATTCCCCAGCCGTGGAGCGGCATCCGCGGATGACGGACCCGCGCGATCTGCTGCTGGCGCAAATCCATGCCGCGCTCGATTCCATTCCCGAGCCGTGCAGCATCGCGATGCGCAAACCCACCAGCCTGGCCGGCATGGGTCTGGTCGATGCGGTGGATATCGACGAGGGCGGCGCGGTCACGGTCACGCTGTGCCTGACCGACCCGGGGTGCGTCCACTTCAACGCGATGCAACGCTTTATCGCGGATGAAATCGGGCCACTCGATGGCGTGACCTCGGTCCGCGTCGTGCAATGCCTCGACAAACTGTGGACGCCCGACCGGGTGCGCGCGGCATGAGCCTGGCGGAGACTTATTCCGGCCTGCGCGTGCTCGATCTCGCGACCAATTTCGCCGGGCCTTATGCCGCGATGATCCTGGGCGACATGGGCGCCGACGTGATCAAGGTCGAACGGGCGCCGGCAGGCGACGATACGCGTGGGTTGCCGCCGTATGTCGATGGGCTGGCCACCGTGTTCCGCGCGGTCAATCGCAACAAGCGCAGCATCCTGCTCGATTACCGCGATGCGGCAGACCGCGAAACGCTGATGGAGCTGGTCGAAACCGCAGACGTGGTGATCGAAAGTTTTCCGCCCGGCGTGGGCGAGAAGCTGGGGCTGACTTTTGCCGCCTTCTCTCGCCGCAATCCCGAAGTCATCGTCTGTTCGGTCAGCGCGTTTGGCGACGGGCCGATCGGCAGCACGATGCCGGGCTATGACGCGCTGGTCCAGGCGGTGAGCGGGTTGATGAGCTTTACCGGAAACGAAGGCGACGCCACCGTGCGGATCGCGCCATCGGTGCTCGACCTGACCACGGGCATGTGGGGCGCGATGGGCCTGATGGCCGCGCTCAAGCGCAGGGCGGATGGCGCCGAAAATGGCAAGGGCGGCGGCGAACACGTCCGGCCCGCGCTGATCGACACCGCGTTCAACCTGATGAATCACCAGCTGCTGGGCTTTCTGGCCACCGGTGCCGAGCCGCGCAAGCTCGGGGCCGGCGCCCCCAGCGCCGCGCCCTACGGGGTGTGGCGCGCCAGCGACGGCGAACTGCTGATCGCCACGGCGAGCGAACCGCAGTTCCCCCGGTTGTGTGCGGCGCTGGATTTGCCCGGGGCCGTCGATGATCCCCGCTTTGCCACCATGGCGGCGCGGCTGGAAAATCGCGCGGACCTCGACCGGCTGATCGGCAGCCGCATCGCCACGGCAACCGTCGCGCAGTGGCTCACCATCCTTGCCGCCGCCGGAATATCCGCAGGTCGGGTAAATTCTGTGGCCGACGCCTGCGCGCTGCCGGTGGTTGCCGAACGAAATCTGTTCACCGGCATTGCCGATGATGCGCTCGGTTCGATTCGCCTGCCGATCGATCCGGACGGTTCGGCGCTGCGAAAATCGGCCCCTCGTCTCGATGAAGATCGCGCCGCAATACTTTCGGGCATCACCGCCCGCAAAACCGCTCGCTCGGACTGATTTTCGCTTCGGTATTCGGCTTGACAGCGACCGTGATTGCGATCACAAACCACAAAACAAACAGTTGTTTTATTGACGTCACGACCGGCAAGGCGGGCGCGAGAGGGAGGAAAATCATGCACAGGCATATCCATTCGCAGATTCGATCGCGCATTCTTTCAGGAGCGGCACTGGCCGCCTTTTGCGCCTGTGCAACCCCCGCCTTTGCCGCCGATGCGGCGGACGCAGCCGATTCGGCCAAGACCGCGGTCCCCGATGATACGATCGTGGTGACGGCGCGCCGGACCGACGAAAAGCTGAAGGATGTTCCGGTTGCGGTCGCCGCGTTCAGCACCAAGGCGTTGACCGAACAGCGCATCGCCTCGGAAGCGGATCTGCAGGTCGCCACCCCGGGGTTGACCGTGCGCTCGACCACATCGTCGAACCAGCTCAACTATTCGATCCGCGGCCAGTCGGTGGACTCGTTCTCCTATTCCTCACCCGCCGTGGTCGCCTATTCCAACAACGTGCCCGTGGGCGGAACCACCGCCACGTCGTTCTTCGACCTGCAATCGATCCAGGTGCTCAAGGGCCCGCAAGGCACGCTGTTCGGCCGCAACGCCACGGGCGGCGCGGTGCTGTACGAAACCGCCAAGCCCACGTCGGATTTCGGCGGTTACCTGACCGCTGGATATGGCAACTACAGCAATCGTGAAGCCGAAGGCGCGATCAACATTCCGCTCGGGTCCAGCTTCGCCATCCGCCTTGCCGGCAAGACCCAGCAGCGCGACGGTTTCCAGAACGATCTGGTCCACGGCAACAAGCTGGGTTCGCTCGACGACAAGGTCGGTCGCGTCAGCGTTCTGATCAAGCCGGAAGGTTCGGGCTTCGAGAACGTGTTCGTGTACCAGCGCGGCGAATACGGTGGCTACAGCACGAGCCTGAAGATCCAGAATGCCAACGGTGCCAATGGCGCACCCAGAACCTATACCTTCCCGGGCGACGGTTCGACCAGGGCGCTGACCACAAACTTCGCGGACTTCTATCCTGCCGGTGTCGTTCTCGGCAACGCCAGCCCCGCTGTCGCCGCCTTCCTTTCGAAATACGGCATCAGCGGCATCGGATCGTTCATCGCCGGCTACCAGACCGGCAAGTTCGGTTTCTACGATGTCGCCCCGACACAGGACAGCAAGCACGACGCCACGCAGGACTTCATCTCGAACACGACGTCGCTCAAGCTGGGTGATGCCACGATCAAGAACATCTTCGGCTACAACCGCGTGCTGTCGGTCGACAACACCGATCTTGCCGGCGCACCGTATTCCTGGCTGACCATCGGCGTGCCGTCCGGCCCGATCCCGGGCGGCGCGAGCTACAACGGCGGATATACCTACGGGACCAAGCAGTGGTCGGATGAACTGCAGATTTCCGGGACCGCGCTGGACGGCAAACTGAAGTACGTCGCCGGCGCGTTCATCTCCCAGCAGAAGGACTTCAGCCGCATTCCACTCGATGTGATCGGCGATCTGCTCGTCGGTTCGGTTCCGGGTGCTTTCGGGTTTCAGGGCGCCTACGACTTCGAACAGAAGGACAAGTCAAAGGCCGTTTACGCCCAGCTGAGCTACGAGTTGCTGCCCCGGCTGAACGTCTCCGCCGGTATCCGCTATACGAAGGACGATATCAGTATCTCGTATCCGGATCCCACCGGCATCAACAGCGCGACCGTCGCGACAGCGTCAAAGAGCGCGTCCAAGCCCAGTTGGCTGTTCGGACTGGACTACAAGGTGACGCCCGACCTGCTGGTGTATTTCAACCAGCGCGGCAGCTGGCGGACGGGCGGTTTCAACGGAACGGCACCTGCGGTGGCCAATCCGATTTCGAGCGTGACCTGTCCGGCGTTCGCCGCCAATCCAAAGGCTTGCTATCCCGAAGCGTTCGACCCCGAAACCACATATGACTTCGAACTGGGTGCCAAGTATTCGGGCGTTCTGGGAAGCGTTCCCACTGTCCTGAATATCGCGATCTACGATCAGGAAATCAGCAACGTCCAGCGCTCGCCGTACTTCGGCATTTCGGCGATCGCGGTCAATGTGCCGCATGCGCGGGTGCGCGGTATCGAGATTGACGGATCGGTGCGCCCGGCTGACTGGCTCCAGTTCGGCGGGGCTTTCACGTACACCGATGCCAAGTACACCAGCAACAAGGTGGTGACACCCACGTTCGGCACATTCTTCTTCGGTCCTTACGGCGATACGCCGAAGTATTCCGGATCGGCGTGGTTCCGTGCTTCCACCAATCTGCCCGACGACAAGGGTGAACTGGCCCTGCGTGGTGAAGTCTATGCGCAAAGCTCGTTCTATTACAGCAACCTGGCCAACACCACCGCGCCGGGCACCCGCCTTGGCAAGTACGCCCTGGTCAAGGCCCGCTTCGAATGGAATGAGCTGTTCGGTTCCAAGGTCAGCGCCGCGGCCTATGTCAACAACCTGACCAACAAGAAGTTCTACACCGGCGGCATCTCGCTTTCGAGCGTTACCGGCGAAAACGCCGCGCTGATCGGCGCTCCGCGCATGTATGGCTTCGAAATCAGCGTGAAGTTCTGATGATCGCCGGATGACAACGGTCCGGATGCCGTCGCAACAGCGATGGCATCCGGCTTGTGGCTGGACGAATCCGAACCAAACTCCGGCCAAAATCCAGCGCGCAGGATGGCAGACTCCTGCGTTGACATCGACGACAATGCACAGCACACTATTAAAACGAACAGTTGTTTTTGCCCGAGGCCCGACCGGAGGCAGTTTCATGACAGCTGCGAGTGCCCGGCATAACCCTGGCGCTCGATGGGAGAAGGACAGCAGCAATGGAAGAGCGTGCAGTCAAGGCCGTCGAGCGCGGGCTTGCATGGTGTGGCCCGATTTTTGTGGCCGGATTCATCTGCTTCTGGTCGGTGATGGGGCATAACCTTCCACCGCCGAACATGATGGGCATGACCCCCGATCAGCTCGTGTCGGAATACTACGGCAAGTATCCCAGCATCGGCCCCGGCATGATCGGCGCGGCCACGTTCGGCCTGTTCTACACGATCTGGTCGTGCCTGCTGGCCTCGCTCATGCGCGACGAGTCGGGCAATTACAGCGTCTTCACCTTCCTTGAACTGGCTGGCGGAATCCTCACCGGCTGGCTGCTGGCGTTCTGTCCGGCGATGTGGGCCGCCTGCTCGTTGCTCGTGCACCAGGTCGACCCCGCAACGATCAAGATGGTGCACACCTTCACCTGGATCATCTTCGATTGCACCTACATGATCACCACGATGCAGATGGTCGGGTTGGGACTGTGGACCGTGCTCAACAAGCGCCAGACGATGTTCCCGGCATGGGCTGGCTGGGCCTCCATCGCGATCGGCGTCGCTTTCGTCGCGCTGGTGATCATGCCGTTTGCGGCAGATGGACCGTTCGCCGTCGGGGGTCTGTTCAACTACTGGATCATCTTCATGACCTGGTTGTTCGCGTTCTTTTCGGTCTACAACTTCTACGTTCTCAAGCACGTTTACCGCTCTCCGGCGGAACAGGCACGCGCAGCCGGACGGCTGCAGACCGCCTGATCCGTTCGCAAGTGGCCATGGGTCGCGCCATCGGCCCGGTCCGGCAGAAATGCCGGGCCGGGCTTTGGCTTTCCCGCTTCAGGAAACGTCTTTGGACCTGACCCCCGCCTCCGCACCGGTCATACCGGCCAGCGATACCGATCCGCGCCATCCCGGCACCAGCGGGATCTGGACGTTCGTGTTCATCGACATGATCGTGTTCGCGATGTTCTTCCTTGTTTACCTCAGCGAACGCGCGCGGTTGCCCGCGCTGTTCGCGCGATCGCAAGCGCAGCTGCTGCCGCTGGCGGGCCTTGCCGGCACGCTGATGCTGCTGACCAGTTCGTGGTGCATGGCCGAGGCCGTCCACGCCGTGCGCGCGCGGCAAATGGACCGGGCCAGAATGCGCCTGAACCTGGCCGCGCTGTTCGGCCTGGCGTTTGTCGCCAACAAGCTGTGGGAATATTGCGGCAAGCTGTCCCACGGGCTCACGCCGGTGACCAACGGCTTTTTCACGTTCTACTTCCTGATCACCGGCCTGCATTTCCTGCATGTTCTGGGCGGTCTGGCGTTCATCGGCCACTGCGCCACGCGGCTGGCGGACGAAGGCGGCACCGCGCTGTATCAGAAGAAAATCGAGAACGTCGGCCTGTTCTGGCACTTCGTCGATATGCTGTGGCTGTTCATCTTCCCGATGCTCTATCTCGCCGGTGCGCGATGAGCGGGCGCTGGCTGCCCCGCCTCTCGACTGTGTGGCTGATCCTGGTCGGCATGACCATCGGTTCGACCCTGCTCGCCGAGGAATCGGCCCACGCCCGGTTCGCGATCGCCGCGATCTTCCTGATCGCTGCAATCAAGAGCGAACTGGTGCTGACCAACTACATGGAAGCCGGCCGCGCCGAACCGCAGTGGCGCTGGCTTTATCGGCTGTGGATCACCGCGATCACCGTGTTGATGATCGGCTGGCATCTGGCCTGACGACGCGGCTGCCCGCTTCCATCCGCCCGCCCGTCAGGCGGGTGCGGTCGATCGTGCATGCTCGAACACGAACTCGCCAAAGTCGGCGTCGCGCGATGCCTTGAGCTCGTCGAAATAGCCCGCTGCCCCGCCGAAATAATGCAGCGGCGCATGCGCCTTGCCCGGGATGTTGGCGCCCATGAACCACGATTTGAGCTCGGTCGCGGCGCCCAGCAGCGTGCTGTCGAGCAGTTCCTGCATCAGTTGCACCCACCCATCGACCGCATCGGGCCGCACCTCGATCGCTTCGGCGCCTTCGGCCCGCGCCTTGGTGATGATCCGGCCGATCCAGTCGACCGCGGCATCGACCACGGGCGGGACATTGGAAAACGGCGATTGCGGGCCGGTGATGATGAACATGTTGGGGAAACCGTCCACCGCGATGCCCAGATGGGTGCGCGGACCGGCGTCCCACTTGTCGCGGATCAGTTCGCCGCCGCGCCCGCGCACGTCCATATGCGTCAGCGGCCCCGTCACCGCGTCGAACCCGATCGCGAAGATGATGATGTCGAGCTCGTGCTCCTCAACCGCCGTGCGCAAGCCCTTCTCGGTCGCCTCGAGCAGCGGATGCTCGCTGACATCGACCAGCCGCACGTTGGGGCGGTTGAAACTTTCGTAGAAGAAATTGCCCAGCGGCGGCCGCTTCAGCGCGATCGGATACTTCGGGCACATCAGTTCGGCCGTCGCCGGATCCTTGACCAGCGACCGGATCTTGGCGCGCACGAACTCGGCAGCGGCGGCGTTGGTGCGCTTGTCGGTCAGGATATCGGCAAAGGTTTCAAACAGAAAACGGAAGCCGCCCGCTTCCCACCCGGCCTCGAAAATCTGCTGGCGCTGCGCATCGTCGACATCGTCGAACGTCAGCGCCGAAGTTTCCATCGGAAACGCGAACACCTGACGGCGGACCTGCTGCCAGATGGCGTCGTAATTGTCCTTGATCGACTGGCGATCGACATCGTCGAGCGGATGGTTGCGGCCGGGCAGCACATAGTTCGGCGTGCGCTGGAACATCGTGACATGCGCCGCCGCCTTGGCCACCACGGGAAGGATCTGCACTGCTGTAGACCCGCTGCCGACGATGCCGACGCGCTTGCCTGCAAAATCGACCTGCTGCTTGGGCCATTTGGACGACATGTACCATTCGCCCTTGAACCTCTCGAGCCCGCCGAACGGCGGCTGGCAGGCAATGGCGAACCATCCGACCGCGCTGATGAAGTATTTGCAGCGATAGACCTGCCCGTCGCTGGTCGAAATATCCCAGCGATTGGCCGCTTCGTCATAAATGCAGGATTCGACCGTGGTGCCGAAACGGATGTCCTTGCGCATGTCGAACTTGTTCGCGACGTGCGCCAGATAGGCCTGCACCTGGTCCCAGGTCGGCATGCGTTCGGGCCAGTCCCATTCGTCCTGCAGTTCCTTCGAGAACGAATAGCAATAGGCCCATGCCTCGCTGTCGGTCCGCGCGCCGGGATAGCGGTTCCAGTACCACGTGCCGCCGACATCCGAGCCTGCATCGAACAGGGCCGTAGATAGGCCAAGCCGGCGCGTTTCATGCAAGGCGCGCAAGCCTCCGAAACCGGCGCCGATGATGATCGCATCGAATTCCGCCGCAGGTTGCCGCGCACTGGCCAGATCAGGCATTTCCACTCCTCAACGTCATTCAGGCGCTCTTATAGCGAGCAATCTCTCGCATTTATTGCTCGCACCACGACCGCTGTCAAGCGCGTCTCCGGAAAACCGTAATATTGGGCCGTTAGCGTTGCCAAGCGGCACGATCGCAGCACTTGACTTGACCGCACCCATCACGATATGCCGTTGATTATTGAGAGCGTTCGCTCGCTTTATAATATTGAGCATCGAGCCAGGCGGCAGCAACCGCCGGCCAGCGGGAGAATCGGGATGATCGGCGCATTATCGGCAGGGCTGCACACAGGTCAGCGGCCATGACGTATCCCGACTACGCCAGCCTCAAGCTCGACTGGCCCGTGGCGCGGGTGCTTCGAATCACGCTTTCGCGCGGCAAGATGAACGCGATGGACTTTCAGCTGCATCATGACCTTGGCCACATCTGGGCGCTGATCGACAAGGACCCCGACGTGAACGCGGTGGTCGTGACGGGCGAAGGCCGCGCATTCTCGGCCGGCGGCGATTTCGACATGATCGAGAACATCATCGCCGACCACGATTTCCGCTGCAAGATGTGGAAGGATGCGCGCTCGATGATCGACGGGATGCTCAACTGCAGCAAACCGATTGTGTCCGCGATCAACGGCGCGGCGGCGGGCGGCGGACTGGCCGTGGCGCTGCTCGCGGACATTTCGGTGGCGGCGAAATCGGCGAAGCTGGTCGATGGGCACACCGTGCTGGGCGTGGCGGCAGACGATCACGCGGTGGCGATCTGGCCGCTGCTGACCAGCATGGCCAAGGCCAAATACTACCTGATGACCAGCGAGGCGATCCCGGCCGAAGAAGCCGAGCGGATCGGGCTGGTCAGCTTCTGCGTGCCCGATGAGGATTGCGTGCCGCGCGCGATCGAAATCGCCGAAAAGCTTGCCAAGGGCGCGCCCGCCGCGATCCGCTGGACCAAGCTGTCGCTCAACAACTGGATCAAGGCGCACTGGCCCGCGTTCGAGGCGTCGCTCGCGTTCGGCATCCTCGGCTTCACCAGCCCCGAAGCGCGCGAAGGGCTCGATGCGCTGAAGGAAAAACGCGCGCCCGAATTCAATCCCCTCTCCTACGTCTGAGATCCACCATGTCCGAGACCAGAACCTATATCGTCACCGGCGCCGCCGGCGGCATCGGCGGGGCGACCGCGAAACGCCTGCTGCGCACTGGCGCCAATGTGCTGGGCGTCGATATCAGCCAGCGCCGGCTCGATGCGTTCGTGGAAAGCTGCGCCGGGCTGCCCGGCAAGGTCGCGACGTTCCGCGCCGATCTTTCGGACGATGAGTCCGCCAAGGCGGCGGTCGATCGCTGCCTTGACCAGTTCGGTAGCCTCCACGGTCTCGCCAACGTTGCGGGCGGGATGATCGACATCGTGGCCGAATCGATGGACCGGCCGATCGCGCAGATCGAACTCGGCTATTTCCGCCGCACGTTTCAGGTCAACGTCGATACCGCATTCCTGATGGCCAAGCACAGCGAACCGCACTTCAAGGCCAAAGGCTATGGCAAGATCGTCAACATCGCGTCGCTTGCCGCGTTCGCCAATCGCCACGATCTGGGCGATGTGGCGTATAATCCGGCAAAGGCGGCGGTCGTCGCCCTCACCCAGACGCTCAGCCTGCTGCTGGGCAAGGACGGCATCCGCGTCAACGCCGTGGCGCCCGGTCTGGTGTTCAGCCCCAAGGTGACCGAAACGTTCGGCGGTGCCTATGTCGATCGCCATCTCGCCGCGACCGCGCTGGGCAAGTTCGCCACGGTGGAGGACGAAGCCGAAATGATCGCGTTCCTGCTCGAACCGCAGTCCGACGCCATCACCGGCGAAGTGATCCGGGTTGCATCGGGCACGCGATGACACCTGAAGCGGACACCGCGCGGATGGAGGCTGCGCTGGAGACGTTGCTCGCCTCCGGCAAAGGCGCCGTGCGGGTGGATAACCTCGTGGCGCTGTCCGGCGGCAATGCGCGGCGCGCCTGGTCGTTCGATGCGCGGTGGGCCGATGGCACCACCCGCCCCTGCATCCTGCTGAGCCAGATCGCGGCCAAGCACGTCGATTCCGACACCGTGGCGGAGTTTGGCGTGTTGCAGGCGCTCAATGGTTCTGGCGTGTGCGCGCCGGCTGCCATCGCGCTCGACGCGGCGGGAACAGTGACCGGTGGCCCTGCCCTCGTGCTCGAACGAATTGGCGGATCGGCAGGCGCGGTCGAATTTCTTGCGCAGCAGGACGCCGCGATCGGCAAGGTGCTGACGCTCGATCTGGCGGAGGCGACGGCCACGCTGCACCGGTTCGACTGGGCTGCGGCTGGGCTGACAACGCCATCCGCCCATCCGGCGCTCGCGCAGATCGAGCGCTGGGAGGCGACCTTCCGCGCACACCGGCTGGAGCCGCTGCCGGTGCTCGCCTGGTTGTTCCGCTGGCTCAAGGCGCATGTCCCGACCCCGGCGCGCCTGTCCCTCGTCCATGGCGATCTGCGGCCCGGCAATTTCCTGTTCGAGGCACGCCGCGTCAATGCGCTGCTCGATTGGGAAATGGCGCATATCGGCGATCCGGCGGAGGACATCGGCTGGATCTATCGCGCACTGTGGAGCCCGGCGAAGTTCGTGCCGCTCGACGATTTCGTTGCCGACTATGAAACAGCGGCAGGCTTCACGCTGCCGCGCCCCTCGGTATTGTTCTACCGCATCTTCAGCGAGGTGAAGTTCGCCACGATCTCGGTATCGGCGGCGCACAGCTTTGCCTCGGGCGGGACCAGCAACTTGCGGCATATCGATCGCGCATCGAAAGTGGCGGACTGCGTGCGACGGTCGCTGGACTGGATCGACAGCACCGATTGGGAGGTATGCGATGCAGCGGCCTAGCACGGGCGACCTGCTGGCAGGCTTGCGCAAGGGCCTGACCGAGACGGTGCTGCCTGCCCTGCCCCGCGGACCGGCGCAGGCGCAGTTGAAGGCCGCGCTGCACTTGCTCGGTCGGCTCGAGCGGACGTGGGATCTGGCCCAGGCGCATCTGGTGGCCGACACGGCGGATATCGAAGCGGTGCTGGGGGATCGAATACCGCACGCCGCCGACGCTGCACCTCCAACGGGCTACAACGACCCGGAATTGCGCGCGCTGGCTGCGCACAATCTTGCGCTTCACGAGCGCCTCGAAGCGGTGGAGCCGACGGCCGAAATCGAAGCGTTGTTCCGCCGTATGGCGGCGCGTGACTCCGTGTTCGTGGGCGACGCGCCATGACCGCCTTCACCGCGCGCATCGCCGAAATCCGCACGGAAGCATCCGGGGTGAAGTCGTTCGTGCTGCAGCGCGACAGCGGCGCGGACTTTCCCGAATGGCAGCCCGGCGCCCACATCGACGTCGTGCTCGCCCCCGGCCTGTCGCGCCAGTATTCGCTGTGCGGCGATCCGGCTGATCGGCAGATGCTCAATTTTGCGGTGTTGCGCGAACCGGCCAGCCGGGGCGGATCGGAGCGGCTGCATGACGCCGTTGCACCGGGTGACACGCTGACCATCGAGGCGATCCGCAACAACTTCCCGCTGGTCGCGGCGGAGGAAACCCTGCTGATCGCTGGCGGTATCGGCATTACCCCGCTGCTGACGATGGCCGAAGCGCTCGACCGGCAGGGCAAGCGCTGGCGAATGCTCTACGGTGGCCGTACGGGGGGCAGCATGGCGTACCTCGAACGGCTGGCCCGCCATGGCGAGAACGTGGCGGTCCGGCCAGAGGACGCGCATGGCCTGCTCGATCTGGCGGGCTTCATCGGCGCATATCGACCCGGCAAAGTCGTCTATTGCTGCGGACCCGAGCCGCTGATCAAGGCGGTCGAGGCATGGTGCGCCAGCTGGCCCGAGGATGCGCTGCAGATCGAACGGTTCCGGCCCAAGGAACAGGCGCCGGGCATCATCGACAGCGCCTTCGAGGTGGAACTGAAGCGCAAGGGCATCGTCGTGGCGGTGCCTGCCGACCAGACCATTGCCGATGCACTGGAAGCGGTGGGCGTGCACATTCCCCGCTCGTGCAACGAAGGCACCTGCGGCACATGCGTGACCAAGCTGCTCGATGGCGAACCCGACCATCGCGATTCCTTCTTGCGCCCGAAACAGCGCGCAGAGGGCAAGCGGATCATGGTGTGCTGTTCGCGCGCTCTTTCGCCACGGCTGGTGCTCGACGTCTGAGGTCTGGAAGAGGAACAACGCATGTCACGCGATCGCTTGGGACAACCATCCGCCAACCCGCCTGCCGCTCCCGGTCGCAGGATCGAGACTCTGGTCGGACCGGCGGCCTTGATCGGCGCCAACGGCATGCGCTGGGGACCGGACGGGCGGCTGTATGTGGCGCAGGCGTTCGGTGGGCAAGTCAGCGCGGTGGACCTCACCAGCGGCATCGCCGAGGTGATTTCCGGCGCCGGCGGCGCGATCGTCGCGCCCGATGATCTGGCGTTCGACAGCCACGGCAACCTGTTCATCACCGAAGTGATGAGCGCGCGGGTCAGCGCGATCCGCCCCAACGGCAAGATCGAGGTGATCGCGGGCGATGTTCCCGTGGCCAACGGCGTAACCGTGCACGGCGACCGCATTTTCATGAGCGAGTTCAATCCCGAAGGGCGGATCTGGGAGCTTTATGCCGATGGCTCCCCCCCGCGCCTGATCGCGTCCAACCTGATGATGCCCAACGCGCTGTGCCTTGGCCCGGACGGGATGTTGTACTTCCCGCTGGTGCCGCTGGGCGAAGTGTGGCGCGTCGCGCTGGAAAACGGCGTGCCCGAGAAAGTCGTGGGCGGGCTGGATATTCCCACCGCCGTGAAATGGGACGCCGCGGGTCGGCTGTTCGTGGTCGAATCGGGCAGCGGCAAGGTGACCCGCATCGATCCCGCAACGGGGCGGACGAGCGAACTGGCGCGCGTCGCCTTTGGCATCGACAACCTCGCGTTCGCGCCCGACGGGCGGATGTTCGTGTCGCACTTCACCGACGGTGGCGTGGTCGAAATCGCGCCGGACGGGCAGCAGCGGCAGGCGGTGACGGGCGGCTTGTGCGGCCCGTTCGGCATGGCCTGCGACGCAGCAGGCAAGCTCGTCGTGGCCGATGGCATGAGCTTTGCCATGATCGATGGCGCGGGCACGGTCGAGCGGCCCGCCATGCTGCTCCATCACGGCTTTCCGGGATACGTGCGCGGCGCGGCGGTGGCGGGCGACGGCGCGATCCTTTCGACCAACAGCGCAGGCCAGGTCACGCGCTTTGTTCCCGGCAGCGAAGCCGTTGCCCTGCTTGAGGGACTGGATCAGGCGATGGGCCTTGCCTGCGCCGCAGACGGCACGGTGATCGTGTGCGAGGCCGGTGCTGGCCGCGTACTTTCGATCGCACCCGACGGCAGCGTGTCCACGCTGGCCAGCGGGCTCGATCGGCCGACCGGCGTGCACGTCAACGCCGATGGCTCGGCCATCGTGTCCGAAGCCGGCGCGGGCCGTGTGCTCCATCTGACGCCGGGCGAGCAATCGGTGGTGCTCGACGGTCTGTCCGATCCGCATGGCGTGACCGCCGCAAACGGCACGATCTACGCGCTGGATCGCGGCACCGGGCAACTACACGCGATTGCGGGCGACGGCAGTGCAAACAGCGTCGTGGCCACCGGCCTGCCGGTTGGCGCACACAGCGGGATGAAGATCAACGTTCTGCCGGGGATTGCCGGTTTGATGCCGGGGCCGCTGTTGCCGTTTGCCGACATTGCCGCCCTGCCCGACGGCAGGATCGCGATCGGCGGCGACGAGACCGGCTCGCTGCTGACGATCGCGGGGCTGTAGCGGCCCGGCTACCCGCCATACGTCTCGCGCAGCTTGTCCTTCTGGATCTTGCCGTACGTGGCGCGGGGGAAATCGTCGGCGAACACCACGCGTGTCAGGCGCTGGTACTTGGCGAGACGCGCATTGGTCCATGTCAGCAGTTCGTCTTCGCCCAGCGCACTGCCCGGCCGCAACGCCACCACCGCAATCGGCGTTTCGGTCCAGCGCTCGTCGGGAATGCCGATCACCGCGACTTCGCCGACCGCCTCGTGCGCCATCAGCACTTCCTCGATATCGACCGCATAGATGTTGATGCCGCCGGACTTGATCATGTCCTTCTTCCGGCCCGAAACGTAGAGGAAGCCATCGTCATCGATGTGGCCCAGATCGCCGCTGCGCAGATAGGTACGGCCGGCAGGACTGACCCACACGGTCTCCTCGGTGAGATCGGGCCGGCCATAATAGCCGTTCATCATGCCGGGACCGTAAGCGACGATCTCGCCGGTCGCATTGGTGGCCAATTCGGCGTCATCCTCGCCCACGATGCGGATGTCTTCGAGAAAGCCCGGCATGCCGACGGTGTTGCGCTTGCCGCGCGCGAAATCGGCAGGCGTGGCGATGGTGAAGAACCCTTCGGTCATCCCGTAGACTTCGTAGATACCCGCTGCGGGAAAACGCGCGGCGAGCTGCTCGCGCGTCGCCATCGTCATGGTTTGGCCCGCGCTGACCAGCACCTTGAGCGTGGAGGCGTCGCGCGACCGGTCCGCATGCTGCAGGATCGACACGTACATCGCCGGGACCATGAAGCTGTGGGTGCCGCCTTCATCGGCCACGGCATCGAGAAACGCAGCCGGCGTGAACTTGGGCAGCAGCACGATCTTGCCGCCGTTGTAGAGCGTTGGCAGCATCGTGATCCACGTGCCCGAGGCATAGATCGGCGTCGCGCAGATCGCGACCGAGTAACGACCGATCTCCAGCCCCGCACCGAATCCATAAGCATAGTTGAGCCGGCCGAAGTGGCTGTGTTCGATGCCCTTGGGCGTGCCGGTGGTGCCCGATGTGTAGATGATCGTCATCGCATCGGCAGCATCCACCTTGACCGGCGGCGGCGCCGGAGACGCGGCCGCGACGAGCGCGTCGGCATCGGCCCAGCCATCGGCGGTTTTGGCAGCGGCACCGCCGAACAGGTAGAACCCGTCGGCCCGAATATTCGGCAGTTCGCCCCGCACCGCGTCGATTTGCGCGCGCGAACCGGCGTTGGCGAAGATCAGCACGCCCTCCGATGCCGTGGCCAGCCGCGCCAGCGACGCGCCATCGAGCATGAGGTTCAGCGGCACGATCACGCCCCCGGCTTTCACCGTTCCCCAGAACAGCACGAACGATTCGATCGCGTTGGGCATGAACATGCACACTTTGGTGCCCTTGGTGCAGCCCAGCCCGATCAGCGCATTGGCGGTCTGGTTCACCTTGCGGTCCAGCTCTTGCCACGTCAACCGGTCCGGCCCGCACACCACTGCCGTCCGCGCGCGGTAGAAACGCGCGTTGTGGGCGATGGCATCCACGCATAAGTGATCGTGTTCGTAGACCGGCAATGCCATGCGCTTCCTCAACCCCTTAGGACGTCAGTCCAAGCTCATCGTGTATTTTGCGAGCGGTTACTCACTTTTTATAGTCTCGCCGATCCGGATCGTCAACGCGATGCAGACGAAGTGCTTTATCACACCGCTCACAAATCCGGTGCATGCGGACAATTTCTCGTGCTTGGTTGACGAAGTGCCGGTCGTTTGGCATAGCTTTCCATCTCGCGAGCGCTCGCTCATTTTACGGGACAATCATGGCGGTAAGGCCCAAGAAGATCGAGGATGGGCAGGATACCGGCAAACCGCGCGGAGTCCGCCAGGAACGTGCGCGCCAACGCCGCCGTCATTTGTCCGAAGTGGTCATGCAACTCATCCAGGAACGCGGTTTCGACGCCATTTCGGTGAACGAGGTGGCCGAACGCGCGTCGATGAGCATCGGCGGACTTTACCGGCACATCTCGACCAAAAGCGACCTGCTCGAAATGGTCTGTGACGAGATCAATCTCGATTTGCTCGAAGAAATGAAAGCGGCCGCCGGCAAAGTCCAGGGCGTACCGGCAAAGCTGGACGCGGCGATCCGCGTGTACTGGCTGCGCCACTGGGATTCCTCCGCGTCGATCCTCGTCGCCTATCGCGAATACCAGTCGTTCAGCGAAACGGCCAAGAAGCGCTACCGCAGCGAGGAGCACCACCTCGCCGAATATTTCAGCGACCTGATCCGCGCCGGGGTGGCGGTGGATGAATTTCGCGCGGTCGATGACCGGCTGCTGGCGCATGAGATCATCCTGCTGTCGCACATGCGCGCGCTCAAGGGCTACGCGTTCCGGGACCGGCCGCGCGATGCGATCCTGGCGGAACAGCTGGACCTGATCTTCTCGCGGCTGCGGCCGCTTCCCTCAAGCTAGAGCCGATTTCGCCATGAGTGTCGATGAACTGACTTACGACCCCGCCGATCCGGCCACGCTGCGCAATCCGCATCCGATCTTTGCGCGCCTGCGCGAGGAAGACCCGGTGCACTGGAGCGAGCCGATGTCGGGCTGGGTGGTCACCGGTTATGACGATATCACCGACGCGCTGACCGACAGCGAGGTCTATTCGGCCGAACGGCTGGGCGGCGTGCGCAAGCACCTGCCCGCCGCTGCGCTGACATCTGCCGAGGAAGTGCTGCGCTATCTCAACAGCTGGATGGTGTTCCGCGATCCGCCCGATCACACCCGGTTGCGGCGGCACATGGCACAAGTGCTGAACCTGCCGACGTTCGAGGCGATGCGCGATACCGTGTCGAGCCTCACCCACATGCTGCTCGACCGTATGCCGCAGGGCGATGTGATCGACATCCTGCCCAACTTTTCGATCCTGCTGCCCGGCATGGTGGTGATGGAACTGATGGGCGTCGATCGCACCCGGCTGCTCGAGGTCAAGGGGTGGTCGGACGACATGATGCTGTTCATCGGCAGCGCGCGCGGCGTGCCCGACAAGTATGAGCGCGCCCGGCGCGGCGCGCACGCCATGGCAACGCTGTTCAAGGAACTGATCGCGCGGCGGCGGATCGAACCGGGCACCGACATGCTGTCGCAGCTGGTCTTCTCGGAAGTCGAGGGGCACCGCCTGAATGACGACGAGCTTGTCGGCTGCCTGATGATGGTGCTGAACGGCGGGCACGAGACGACCGCCAACCTCATCAACAATTCGCTGATGGCGCTGGCGCACAATCCGGATGCGGCGGCCGCCTTGCGCGCCGACCCCGGCAGGATGGTGACGGCAGTGGAGGAATTCCTGCGCTACGACAGCCCGATCCTGTCGATAGGCCGCATCGTGAAGGAAGACACCGAACTGGGCGGCAAGCAACTCACCGCCGGTGAGCGGGTGTTCTTCATGCTGCTGTCCGCCAATCGCGATGCCGACGTGTTCGACGATCCGGACACGCTGGATATCACGCGCAATCCCAATCCGCACATGGCGTTCGGCAAAGGGCCGCATTTCTGCCTGGGCACGCCACTGGCACGGATCGAAGGGCAGATCGTGCTCAATGCCCTGCTCGAACGTTATTCCAGCATCGAGATGGCCGAACCGACCGGGTCGATCGACTGGATCAATTCGATGGTCACGCGCGGCCCCACCCGGCTGCCGTTGCGCCTGAAATGACGAACGCCCCGGCATGACACACGATTGGGCGTTCGAGGCCGATGGCCACTTTGCCGAGCAGTTTCCGCTGTCCCCGCTCGACGATCACCTGATCCACCAGACGCCCGATCCGATCCGCGTCGCCTACACCACCGACCCGCGCTTTTTCGAGCGGCACTGGAACGTGTTCCACGACCAGACCGGCGATCTGATGGTCGCGACCGGCGGCAGTTTCTATCCCAACCTCGACACGGCCGAGGCCTATGCCATCGTGACCTTGCGCGGGGTGCAGACGGCGGTGCGCGCGTTCCGCCGCATCGGCGCCAACCGCGGCAACATCCACGTCGGCCCGATCCAGCCCACCATCGTTTCGGGCATGCGCGAGTGGCGCCACGTTCTTGCCCAAAACGCGATGGGCATCGGTTTCGACCTGACCTGGTACGACACCCATCGCCAGATGTACCGCGCCGCCTACGGATCGCTGGACCACGGCACGCCGGCCGGCGGACAGCGCCACGTCACGGCCGGGTTCGAAAGCTTCGGCGAAGTCCACGGCTGGGTCCAGGTCGGCAACGAACGGATCGAGCTTTCACGCGCCGAAGGACGCGGCACGCGCGACCGGCACTGGGGCATCGGACGCGGCGTCGGCGGACCGCGCTTCCAGGCCGATGGCACGGCGCCCAAGGCCGGCTGGATCGGCGGCAACTGGGTCCAGTTTGCCGATTTCGCGATCTGGGGACCGATCGTGCTGTACCGCTACGGCGATGCGCGCGCCCGGCATGGCAAAGTCCGCAAGGTCGATCGCCGGCTGCGCTTCGAACCCGATACCAAGGTCTTCCTCGAAGGGGAAATCGACTACACGCTCGACGACGGCAGCGTGAAGCGCGTCCACTACGAGCGGATCGGCAACCAGACCGTTTACATGACCAGCGGCCTGTACGGCGGATCCCCCGACGGAACGATCTGGCAAGGTGATTTTATCGGCGAGAATGTGGTTCAGGGCGATCGTTTCGATCTTACAGACCCTGCCGTGCGGCTGCGCCTGCGCGGGCTGGATGAACACCACTGCCGCATCCGCTGCGACGGAGAGGAAACCACCGGCATCCTCCAGCCGCTCGAGCCCGACGCCTACGAAGCCTGCGCGCGGGGCGAAAAGGGCTGGAGCCTGCTGTAAACCGATTGCCGGTTTGCTGACTGATCGCCTAACCCGGCGTGCTTGGCACGATGTGCCCGCATATCGACGCAGCAACCCCGGCTCGGATGATCGTTGAAACCCAGCGTCATCACCAATGCCCTGCGGCTGCGGATAGTGCGGCTGTAACCGACCAGCATCGTCGCGACTTGGCCTAAGGTGCAATTGCCGCCGCCCGCCCGCACGGGCAGCGTGCCCTCACCACTGGGATCGGGCCGGCGCAGAGTCGGCCAAGGAGAGGACTTCCATGCTCGAGCAGGCGATGAACAAGTTTGCGGGCGCCGCGATGATCCGCGACCGCTACGACAACTACATCGGCGGCGACTGGGTTGCGCCGGTGCGCGGCCAGTATTTCGACAACATCTCGCCGGTGACCGGCCAGCCGGTGTGCCAGGTGGCGCGCGGCACGGCCGAGGATATCGAGCTGGCGCTCGATGCCGCGCACAAGGCCAAGGATGCGTGGGGCCGCACCTCGCCTGCCGAACGCGCCATCGTCCTCAACCGGATCGCGCAGCGGATGGAGGACAACCTCGACCTGATCGCGATGGTCGAGACGATCGACAACGGCAAGCCGATCCGCGAGACGACCGCCGCCGACATCCCGCTGGCGATCGACCATTTCCGCTACTTCGCCGGCTGCGTCCGCGCGCAGGAAGGCTCGATTTCCGAGATCGACCACGACACCGTGGCCTATCACTTCCACGAACCGCTCGGGGTGGTCGGCCAGATCATCCCGTGGAACTTCCCGATCCTGATGGCGGTGTGGAAGCTCGCCCCCGCGCTCGCCGCCGGCAACTGCGTGGTGCTCAAACCCGCCGAACAGACCCCGATGTCGATCATGGTGCTGGCCGAACTGATCGGCGATCTGCTGCCGCCGGGCGTGCTCAACATCGTCAACGGCTTCGGCATCGAGGCAGGCAAGCCGCTGGCCAGCAACAAGCGCATCGCCAAGATCGCGTTCACCGGCGAGACCACCACCGGCCGCCTGATCATGCAGTATGCCAGCGAGAACCTGATCCCCTGCACGCTGGAACTGGGCGGCAAGAGCCCCAACATCTTCTTTGCCGACGTGATGGCCGCCGATGACGATTATTTCGACAAGGCGCTGGAAGGCTTCGCGATGTTCGCGCTCAACCAGGGCGAGGTCTGCACCTGCCCCAGCCGCGCGCTGGTGCACGAATCGATCTATGACCGGTTCATGGAACGCGCGATCGCGCGGGTCGAGGCGATCAGGCTGGGCAGCCCGCTCGATCCATCGACGATGATCGGTGCGCAGGCCTCCAACGACCAGCTAGAGAAGATCCTGTCGTACATCGACATCGGCCAGCGCGAAGGCGCCAAAGTGCTGACCGGCGGATCGCGCCACACGCACGAGGGTGAGCTGGCACAGGGCTATTACGTCAAGCCTACCGTGCTCGAAGGCCACAACAAGATGCGCGTGTTCCAGGAGGAAATCTTCGGGCCGGTGCTCGCGGTGACGAAGTTCAAGGACGATGCCGAGGCGCTGTCGATCGCCAATGATACGCTGTACGGCCTTGGCGCGGGCGTGTGGAGCCGCGATGCCAACACCTGCTACCGTTTCGGCCGCGCAATCCAGGCCGGACGCGTATGGACCAACTGCTACCATGCCTATCCGGCGCACGCGGCGTTCGGCGGCTACAAGCAATCGGGCATCGGGCGTGAGAACCACAAGATGATGCTCGATCATTACCAGCAGACCAAGAACATGCTGGTCAGCTACAGCCCGAAGGCGCTTGGCTTCTTCTGATGCGCCCCGCCGCCCCCGATGGGCACCCTCTGCCACGATCTCGCATCGGCCAGCCCATTCGGGTCGCTCTGGCCGGTCGGGTCGACTGCCCGGTTGCTAGCTCGGTCGGGGGACCGGTCGTGGCGGCGGCGCGGCGGGGTCCGGGGGCGGACGTTCTCTCCAGCGTCCGCCCCCGGCAACCCGGCGGCGCGCCGTGAGCAACCCATCTGGCACCACCACAATCGTTCAGGCGGCGGGTCCGGAAACGGGCCCGCCGCCGCGCGTGCTGGTCACGCCATTGGCCGCCGAATGGATCGCGCGGCTGCAGGCAACCCACGGCCCGCTGATGTTCCACCAGTCGGGCGGCTGCTGCGATGGCTCGGCACCGATGTGCTTCGCCCGCGGCGAATTCCGCGTCGGCGGCAGCGATGTGCTGCTGGGCCGCATCGCGGACGACACACCGGTGTGGATCGGCCTGTCGCAGTTCGAATACTGGCGCCACACGCAAATCACGATCGACGTCGTCCCCGGTCGCGGCGCGGGCATGAGCCTGGAAGCCCCCGAAGGCGTGCGGTTCATCGTGCGCAGCCGCGTGTTCGACGATGCCGAAGCGGCCGCGCTGGACGCAGCGGGCGAACCGCCGCGCGGTGACAGCGCCGCCGCCGGGTGAACGCTTTGCGCAACGCGCGCAAAAGGCTAGGGAAGATTGAGCGGAAGGGTCCATCAAGAAGCCCCCGCGATCGAGAACAAAGTCGTGGCGCAAACCGCCACTGCGGGAGAGAGTTGTGGCGCAGAGCCTTTGCGACGATGGCCTGGTGGTCGTCTCATCGCACGATCCGGATCCTGACCGCGCGGTGGCCGATGTTGCTGCCGGGCTGGGCACACGCGCGCTCGCTGGCGGGCTGCTGTTCTGCTCGCACAGCTATGACCGCGACCGGCTGAGCGCCGCCATCGCCCGGCATCTTGGCGGCTTTCCGCTGATCGGCTGCACCAGCGCGGGCGAGTTGAGCGAGCGCGGCTATGACAGCGACAGCCTGGTGTTCATCGGCTTTCCCGCCGACGCGTTCCGCATGGCGGTGCACTGTTTCGACGATCTCGACGGGTTCGATGTCGAAGCGGGCCGCGCCGCGATCCGCCAGTTGGCCGCAGGCGCGGTGCAGCGCGCGCGCGAACTGGGCGACAAGGCCAACCACGCCGCGCTGTTCCTTGTCGATGGCCTGTCGCACCGCGAGGAACTGCTGACGATGACCGTCCAGGACGCGCTGGGCGACACGGTGATGGTCGGCGGATCGTCGGGCGACGGCATGTTGTTCCGCGAGACCGGGATCTTCGTCAACGGACAGTTCCTGAAGGATGCGGCGGTTGTGGCGATCCTGTCCAGCTTGCGCCCGATGCATGTGTTTTCGGCCCACCACTACCGTCCGGGGCCAGCCAAGATGATCGTCACCGGAAGCGACCCGCAGGCGCGTGTGGTCTATGAAATCAACGCGATGCCTGCCGCCGATGAATACCGCGCGCTGGCGGGCCGGCCGGGCGAGCCGCTTGACGCCGCGTTTTTCGCCGCGCACCCGCCGATGGTCCGCGCGGGCGGGCAATACCACGTGCGCTCGATCCAGTCGGCCAACCCTGATGGCAGCCTGACGTTCTATTGCGCGATCGACAACGGCATCGTGCTGTCGGTGGGTGAACCGGTCGACCGCGTCAAAAGCCTCCACAGCCTGTTCGACGAGGTCGATGCGGCAGTGGGCGGTATCGATCATGTCATCGGTTTCGACTGCGTGCTCAACCGCATCGATGCCGAAAACCGCCAGCTGGGCCACCAGGTTTCGCGCATCTACAGCGAGCGGCGGCTGGTCGGCTTCAATACGTATGGCGAACAGTTCCGCGCCGCGCACATCAACCAGACGCTGAGCGGGCTGGCGATCGGCCGCTGATGGCAGCGCACCCGATCACCCCCCGGCCCCAGCCCGCCTCCGATCCGGCACAGGCCCGCATCGCCGAGCTGGAAGAACGGGTGCGCCGGCTTGACCGGATCAACGCCGCGCTGATCGACCGGGTCGAACGGTCGAGCGACCTGCAGGGCAGTGCATTCTCGATGTTCGAGACCGCGATCTCGCTTGAGGCGATGGTCCGCGCGCGCACCACCGAGCTTGAGGAGGCGCTTGCCAGCCTCAACGCCGCCAACGCCGATCTGGCCGTGGCGCACCGCGATGCCGACGCGGCGCGGGTCCGCTTGCGCGACGCGATCGAATCGCTGTCTGACGGTTTTGTGCTCTTCGATGCGCAGGACCGGCTGGTGATGTGCAATAAGGCCTACCAGGGCTTCTGGCCGGAAATCGCCGAACTTTCGGGCGATCCGCCGCAGTTTTCCGAAGTCGCCGAAGCGGTTGCGCGGGGCCAGCGCCCGGTCGGCGCGCTGCGATCACCCGACCGCTGGGTTGCCGAACGGGTCGCGCGCCACGTCGTGGCCAACGGCGTCCACATCCAGGCGCTGACCGACGGGCGCTGGGTCCAGATCAGCGAGATCCGCACCACCGAAGGCGGCACCGTCGGCATCTATACCGACATAACCGAGGTCAAGGCCGAGGATGCGCGCGAACGTGCGCGCGAACTGGCCGAACGCAACGTGGCGCTGCAGGCCACGCTCGACACGCTGTCCGAAGGCGTTTGCCTTTATGACGCGCAGCGGCGGCTGGTGGCACACAATGAGGGGCTGGAGCGCCTGCTCGGCCTGCCAGCGGGCCAGCGCGACACGATCGGCACGCACGAACGGCTTGTCGCGTATTGCGGCACGCTGATGCTGGAGCGCGCGGACGTGGTCGCCTGGCGCAGCGGCAGCGAACGGATCGAGGCGCAGTGCAGGCTGGGCGGCCGCCAGTTCCTGATCCGCTCGACCCCGATCGCGCCAGACGGCATGGCATTCAGCTTCGACGACGTGACCGATCGGCTGCATTACGAGGAAACGCTGCGCGAAGCCGCCGGTACGCTCGAACGCCGCGTCGCCGAACGCACGACGGAACTGGAAGCCGAAGTAGCAGAGCGTCGTTCGGTCGAAGCCGCGCTGCTTTCGGCCAAGACCGCTGCCGAACACGCCAACCGATCGAAGACCAGCTTCCTTGCCGCCGCGAGCCACGACCTGCTGCAACCGCTCAACGCCGCGCGGCTGTTCGTCGCCGCGCTGGGCGAGCGGCGGCTGGCGCTGCCGACGCGTGCGCTGGTGCGGCAGACCGGGGTGGCGCTCGATTCGGTGGAAGACCTGCTCGAAACGCTGTTCGAGATTTCCCATCTCGATGCCGGCGCGATCCAGCCCGAAATCGGCTCGATCGAGCTCGACCAGCTGCTCACCGCGCTGCGCATCGAAATCGCGGCGCTCGCTCGTGGCAAAGGGCTGACGCTCGAAATTCCGGAAACGGGAACCTGGGTGCAAAGCGACGTGCGGCTGCTGCGCCGCATCCTGCAGAACTTCCTGTCGAACGCGGTGCGCTATACCTCGTCGGGCGTCGTTTCGGTGCGGGTGGACGACGAAGGCGATCACGTGCGCATCGCGGTCAGCGATACCGGGCCGGGCATCGATCCGGCCAACCTCGACCTGATTTTCGAGGAGTTCCGTCGGCTGGAAAGCGATCACCGCATTCCGGGCAAGGGCCTGGGCCTGGCCATCGTGCGGCGGGCGAGCACGATGCTGGGGCACGAAGTGCTGGTCACGTCTGTCCCCGGCGAAGGATCGACGTTCGCGATCCGCGTTCCGCGCGGCGATGCGCAGGCCGGTACGCGCGATCCGGTGCTGCGCCGCGCCGCGCTGGGTCGGCTGGAAGGCGGCGTGGTGCTGATCATCGACAACGACGACGCGATCCTTTCAGGCATGCGCGCGCTGCTGGAGAACTGGGGCCACACCGTGCTGGTGGCGCGCGGACCGGGCGATCCGGCGGCGATTGCCGCGGCGCAAGGCCCGCTCGACCTCGTCATCGCCGACTACCATCTCGACGACAACGCGCGCGGCGACGATGCCATCGCCGCGCTGCGCAAGCTGGCCGGACGCGAGCTGGCGGGCGTGGTGATCACCGCCGACCGCAGCGAGGAAGTGAAAGCCCGGATCGCGGCCGCACGCTTCCCGCTGCTCAACAAGCCGGTCAAGCCCGCGCAACTGCGCGCGCTGATGCGCACGATGCTGAGCGGGGAATCGGGTTAGAGTCTTTTCCAGCCTAACGGCTGGAGGCGGCACCGGCCCGCACGAGTTTCAGTGAAACTGAAACTCAGATTATCCCGTAAACCCCACGCGGTTGGCGAGGATCACCGCCTGGGTGCGGCTGAACACGTTGAGCTTCTGCAGGATCGCCGAGACATGCGCCTTGACCGTGGTCATCGACACGTCGAGCTCGAACGCGATCTGCTTGTTGAGCTTGCCGTTGACGAGGTGGCCCAGCACCACGCGCTGCTGCGGTGTGAGCGTTTCGATGCGGCCGTTGATCGAGGCTTCCTCACGCGAGCCGGGATCGTCCGCGTCGAGGATTTCGGGAACGTAGATCTCGCCCGCCATGACGTGGCGCAGCGCCTCGACGATGTCGTTGCGCTTCAGCGATTTGGGCACGAACCCGGCGGCTCCTGCAGCCAGCGCTTCGCGCACTGTGGCGCGGTCGAGGGTGCCCGAAACCATCACCACCGGCGTGGCCGGCCAGTTCTCGCGCATCGCCTGAAGCGCCGAAAGGCGCGAAACATCGGGCATGTTGAGATCGAGCAGCACGAGGTCGATGTCGTCCTGCGCCTGCAGGATCGCGCTCGCCTCGGCGAAATTGGCCGCCTCGAATATTTCGCAACCCGCAAAGCTGACCGCCAGCACGCTGCGCAACCCGTCGCGCACCAGCGAGTGATCGTCGACGATCAGCACCCTTTCGGGAGCGGGAGCGTGGGAAAGGTCGGGGACAAGGGCCATGGCGTTCATGTTATCTGCCAGTTGTGGCGGCGCAAGGAAAAGCCCTCGCGCCGCCAGACACGATCAGCTCTTCGGCAGTTTGAACACCCACAGGGCGCCGCCCTGGCTGATGTCCTTGAACGTCTTGGCCACTTCGCCGCCCCACAGCGGCACCGCGCCGCCCCAGCCCGACATGACCGCGACATACTGCTCGCCGTCCTGTTCCCACGTGATCGGCGATCCGACCACGCCCGACCCGGTGTTGAACTTCCACAGTTCGGTGCCGGTCTTGGCATCGAAGGCCTTGAGATAGCCTTCGGGCGTACCGGTGAACACCAGGTTGCCCGCAGTGGTCAGCACGCCGCCCCACAGCGGAGCCTTGTTCTTGTATTCCCACACGATCTTGCCGGTCTTGGGGTCCATCGCGCGCAACGCGCCGATGTGATCGGGCGCCACCGGGCGGATGGTGAAGCCGGCGCCGAGATAGGCCGCGCCCTTCTTATAGGCGATCGGTTCGTTCCAGATGTCCATGCCCCAGTCGTTGGAGGGCACGTAGAACAGCCCGGTGTCCTTGGAATAGGCCATCGGCATCCAGTTCTTGCCGCCCAGGAAGCTGGGGCTGGAGAACACCGAAGTGCCCTTTTCGCTGCCGTTGGGCGGACCCGGGCGGTTGGCGTCGACGAAGTTGGGCCGCCCGGTCTTCAGGTTGATACCGTTGGCCCAGGTGGTTTCCATCACGAACTTGCTGGCGCCCATCAGGTGTCCGTTGGTGCGGTCGATGACGTAGAAGTAGCCGTTGCGATCGGCCTTGGCGCCCAGCTTCATCGGCTTGCCGGCCATCGTGGCGTCGAACGGGATGAATTCGTTCACCCCGTCGAAGTCCCAGCCGTCGTGCGGGGTGGTCTGGTAGTGCCACTTGATCACCCCGGTGTCGGGGTCGAGCGCCAGCGTCGAGGCGGTGTAGAGGTTGTCGCCGGGGCGCAAGTGGCTGTTCCACGGCGCGGGGTTGCCGGTGCCGAAGAAGATCAGGTTGGTGTCGGGGTCATATGTCCCGCCCAGCCACGTCGCGCCGCCGCCGGTCTTCCACAAATCGCCCTGCCAGCTGGCATTGGTCTTGCCGGTGATGCCGTTGGGCTTGCCGTTGAGCATGCCCATGTGGCCTTCGATCACCGGACGTTCCCAGATCAGCTCGCCGGTATCGACGTTGCGCGCCTGGATCGCGCCGACCGCGCCGAATTCGCCGCCCGAGTTGCCGGTGATGACCATGTTGCGCACGATCAGCGGCGCGGCGGTGGCCGAATAGCCCGCCTGGTAATCGGCGATCGCCTTGTTCCACACGACCTTGCCGGTATGGCGGTTGAGCGCCACGAGATGCGCGTCGAGCGTGGCGAACAGCACTTTGTCGCCCATGATCGCGGCACCGCGGTTGACCACGTCGCAGCACGGCATGATCCCGTCAGGCAGACGCGCGTCGTATTCCCACTTCTTTTCGCCGGTGTGCGAATCGAACGCGTAAAGCCGCGAGTACGATCCGGTCACGTAGATCGTGCCGTCATAGACCAGCGGCTGCGATTCCTGGCCGCGCTGCTTTTCCCCGCCGAGCGAAGCCGCGAACGCGGGGACCATCGACTTGACGTTGTCGGCGTTGACTTTGGCCAGCGGGCTGAACCGCTGCGCCTGCGGGCCCATGCCGTAAGTCAGCACGTCGCCGGTCGACCCGGCATCGTTGACGAGGTCTTGCGCGGTCGGTCCGTCGGCAGCCTGCAGCGGTGCGGCGATCAGCAGGCCGAGCGTGGCGATGCTGGCCATGCTGCCGGTGATGCCGTTCTTGAACTTGCCCTTCATGGTGTCCCTCCTGTGATGGTGACTGCATCGTTCCGGAACTGCTTGCCGGTGCGGCCTGTTTTCCATGGATGAGACCCTATCGGGTGCAGGGGTTGCAGCAATTGGACCTTAGGCCAAGCATGCGCGATGTTGCGCAGCATGGAATGCCGCAGGGCGCAGCAATTCAGCCGGCGAGCGCGGCGCGCCAGGTGACGCCGTGCTGCGCGAACATCGCGGCCAGCCGGCCGTCGGCGGTCATTTTCGCAAGGATCGCCTCGATCGCATCGCCCAGCGTGCGGCTGTTTTCCTTGACCGCCAGCCCGATATCCCAGCCCGGCGACATGATCGCCTGAAGCGGGCTGGTGCGGCGCTTGATCGCGGGATTGGCGAGATCGTGGGTCGCCGCCTCGACCTGTGCCCGCGTGGCGACCGCGACATCGGCCTTGTCCTGTCCGATCGCGGCGACGGCATCGTAGCCGCTGCGGAAGTGGACGACATCGCCGCGCAGCACGCCACCGAACCCGCCCATCAGGTACATGTCGGGGATAGAATCGACTTCGGCCGCCAGCCGCCGACCCTTGAACTGCGGCGGCGGCACTTCGCAATCGGACTGCTCGTTGCCGCAGACCGCGGCGAAGCTCTCGCGGTAATACGGCGCGACGATCGCGACCTGGTCGTTATCGAGCTGCAGCTTGTGGTCGAACGGCACGTGCATCATCGCGTCGCACGGCTGGAAGCCCAGCAATCCGCCGCGCCACACGGTGTTGCGCAAATCGTCGCCCATGTCGTCGCCGGCGAGGAACGCGACCACGTCGGCGCGCACGCCCAGCTCCGCTGCGATGGCGCGCGCCAAGTCGGCGTCGATGCCCTTCACCGCGCCATCCGCGCTCCACGACCACGGCCGGTTGTCCTGATACACCGCCACGCGCAGCACGCCGAGGTCCCTGACTTTGGCCAGCGGCGCAGCGGCGATGCGCGCGGGGACGATGGACAATACCAGCGACGCCGCGACCGATCCGAGCAGCCCCCGCCGCGAGATCATCTCAATCTTCCAGATGCTTGGTTTCAAGCCAGCTGCGGATCGCCCAGCCGGCCTTCTGGCCCAGCACTTCGCCCAGCGGCGGCATGTAGACCTTGCCGTCGTGGCTGGAGCCGTGCTGGTAGCGCTGGACGAACCATTCGTCGCCGGTGTCGCCCAGTTCGAGATAGCGCAAATCGGGCGCGATCCCGCCCGACATCGCCTGCAGCCCGTGGCAGCGCGCGCAGTTCTGGCCATAGGCGGATTCGCCGATCTCGATCGCCTTGGCATTGCCGCGATAGGGATTGTGCGTCAGCCACGCCTCGCCGATCTCGGGCAGTGCGGTGGTGTCGACCGGCTGCGGCGTGACGTTGCCGTGCGCCATCAGTTGCGAGCCGACGCTGAGCGACGCCAGCGTTCCCGCCACGATCAGCGCTACTCGTCCGAATTTGGGGGTCATTGCCCAGGCATCCTTTATCGAGGGCTTGCGCATTTGCGCCACGACCCGTTCGTTTCCCGTGCCGGTCACTGCCGGTATCGGGCCAAACTAGGCAAACCCGCCCCTGCCGGACATAGTACCATGGTCTAGTACAATTGCGCTGTGGGAGGCCTAGTTTGCTGGAATGAGGACACATTTGTTCATCGCCGGTACAGTCGCGGCGCTGGTGGCGGGCACGCCCCGGACGTCCGCCGAAACCGCCTACATTTCCAACGAACGCGGCAATTCGGTCACCGTGATCGACGTACCCAGCGGCAAGGTCATCGCGACCTGGCCGACCGGGCGCCGCCCGCGCGGCATTGCCCTGTCGCGCGACGGCAAAGCGGTGTTCGTCGCGGTGGGCCAGGACAACGCGGTCGAAGTGCGCGACCGCGCCGACGGGCACCTGATGTCCTCGCTGCCATCGGGGCAGGATCCCGAGCAGTTCTTCCCTTCGCGCGACGGCAAGCTGCTGTTCGTGGCGAACGAGGATGACGCCGCCGTCACCGCCATCGACCTCGCCAACCGCACCGTTGCGTGGCAGGTGCCGGTGGGCAAGGAGCCCGAGGGCGTCGCCGAAAGCCCCGACGCGAAATGGCTGGTCGTGACCAGCGAGGAAGACTCGACTGTCGCGTGGATCGATCTGGCCACGCACACGCCGGTGGCCACCACCGAGACCGAGGCGCGCCCGCGCCATGTCGAGTTCACGCCCGATGGCACGCAGTTGTGGATCGCGGCGGAGGCCGGGCAGAAAGTCCACGTCGTCGACGTCGCCACGCGCAAGATCGTGCGCACCATCGACTTCGTGCCGCCCGATGCGCCCGCCTACAAAGTGCTGCCCTGCGGCATCCGCTTCACGCAGGACGGCAAGACCGCGATCGTCGCACTGGGCCGGTCGAACGCGATCGCGGTGGTCGATGTGCCAAGCGGCGCGGTGCGCGGCTACGTCAAGGTCGGCAACCGGCCGTGGCACCTCGCGCTGGCCGAGGGCGACCGCACGGCGATCGTCGCCAACGGGTTGAGCGACGACGTCAGCGTGGTCGATCTCGCCGCAATGAAGGTGGTCGCCACGGTTCCGGCGGGCGGCGGCCCATGGGGCGTGGCCATCGCGCCCTGATCGCGGTTGCGCGCACCCCTGCCCGACGCGCGTCGGCCTAAAGTACCACTGCCCAAAGTCCAATTTCAGCCGCTGCCCCGCTGTCGCATCATCCCCCGACACCGCAACGATAAAAATCCGAAGGGGGATGATGATGAGAGGCAACTACCTGCTGGCCTGCGCCGCCACCGCCGCACTGGCGCTGACCGCCACGGCCGCCCAGGCGTCCACCAGCGAGGCGCTGCTCAAGCGCCTGCACGAGAAGGGCATCCTCAGCGACGAGGACTACAACGAGCTGATGCAGCAGGAAATGGCCGACCAGGCCAAGGCCGCCGCCGCGCCTGCCCCGGCGATGGCGCAAGCCGAAGCCGCGCTCAACGACAAGCGCGTGGTCCACATGACCGAAAGCGGCATCGGCTTCGAAGCCGGCGGCGCCACGATCCGCTTCTCGGGATCGGTCAACGGGTTCTACGTCCACGACAATCCCGCCACCGCCAGCGCCACCACCGCAGTCGTCGGCGGGGTTGCGGCGGTCGGCGGCAACAACAGCAGCGCGGTGCGCAACGGGTTGCTGCCGGGCTTCCTCAAGGTCGAGGTATCGACCACGCAGGGCGGCTGGGACATCGGCGCGCACTTTGGCATGTACCCCGGCATCAACAGCACCGCCTACGGCGCGCTCGGCGCCAACAACGGCGGCCAGCCGACCGCGCTGGGCACCGCCGGGATCGATTTCCGCCAGACCTACATGACCATCGGCCGTCACGGCCTGGGCGAACTCAAGATCGGACGCGACATCGGGCTGTTCGGGTCCGAGGGCATTCTCAACGACATTACGCTGCTATCGTCGGGCAGCCCCGGCGGCAATGTCGCGCCCGGCAACACCACGCTCGGCCGCATCGGCATCGGCTACATCTACACCGACTTCCAGCCGCAGATCACGTATTCCACGCCCAACCTGGGCGGTCTGCAGGCTCAGTTCGGCGTGTTCCAGCCGTTAGAATCGCTGTCCGCGCCGGCACAGGGCAACAAGAGCCCCGGTTTCCAGGGCAAGATCACCTATGACGGCAAGTTCGGTGACATCGGCGCGCGGCTGTGGCTGTCGGGCATTACCCAAAAGCACGATACGCTGGGCGCGGGCCTGACCAGCTACACCGGTCGCGGCTTCGATACAGGTGCCAAGATCACCGTCGGCCCGGTCGCGCTGACCGGCTATTACTATGACGGCAAGGGGCTGGGCACCACCGTGCTCAACCTGTTCGACACCGATGCGTTCGGCAACCCGCGCAAGAGCCACGGGTTCTACGGCCAGGCGCTGGTCACGCTGGGCAAGCTGGGCCTCGGCGGCAGTTACGGCGCGAGCTACCTCGACTATGCCAACGCCGCCGACGCCGTCGCCAACCCGACGCTGCTCGACAAGAATTCGAGTTACGTGGGTCAGCTGCGCTACGGCCTGACCAGCTGGGTCACGCTGATCGGCGAATACATCCACACCAAGTCCGAGGCGCACAACGGCAACGAAGCCGCCAGCAACGCACTGGCCGTGGGTGGAATCCTGTTCTTCTAGCGCTCTCCCCGCTGGAAGCAGACGGTCGCCGCGCCTATGGGCATGTCGACCGGCCCCGTCGGGCGGTCGTGGTGACACGGCCGCCCGAACCTGTCCTGGCCAAGCCCATCGGAAATTGATCGCCCATGCCCCTTCCTGACTGCCGCAACCCCCGCACCCACGCCCGGCTGAAGCTGCTGGCCGCCGCCCTGAGCGCCCTGCCCGTTGCCGCGCATGCAGACGAGGCATCGCCGCCGCAGATCGTCGTGACCGGGACCGGCCTGCCCGACACGCCGGCAGCGCCCGCTTATGACCTGCAGACGATCGCGCGCGACCGGCTGACCGCCACCGCATCGGGCCGGATCGAGGACGCGCTGTCGTCGGTCGCGGGCTTCCAGCAGTTCCGCCGCTCCGACAGCCGCGCCGCCAACCCATCGGCGCAAGGGGTGACCTTGCGCGCGCTGGGCGGCAATGCGAGCAGCCGCACGCTGGTGCTGCTCGACGGGGTGCCGATGGCCGATCCATTCTTCGGCTCGATCCCGCTGAGCGCGATTGCGCCCGAACGCCTCGCCTCGGCCCGGGTCACGCGCGGCGGCGGATCGGGCGCGTTCGGTGCGGGCGCGGTTGCGGGCACGATCGACCTCGCCAGCGCCGATGCCGCGCAACTGGGCCTGCTCGGTGCGAGCGCGCTCGTCGACGATCGCGGCGAGACCGAGCTTTCGGGCACGTTCGCGCCCACCATCGGAAGCGGCTTTGCGGTCGTCTCGGGCCGCTGGGATCGCGGCCAGGGGTTCTGGACCACGCCCTCCAGCCAGCGCGTGCCGCTAAGCGTGAAGTCGAAGTACGACAGCTGGTCCGTGGGCATCCGTGGGGTCGCTCCGCTGACCGACACGATCGAGCTGCAGGCGCGGGGTCTGGGCTTTTCGGACCACCGCACGCTGCGCTTTGCCGGGGCCGACAGCACCTCGAGCGGCGAGGACGCCAGCTTGCGCGTGGTCGGGCACGGGCCATGGCAGTTCGACGTGCTCGGCTATATCCAGGCGCGCAATTTCACCAATATCGTGATCAGCTCGACCAGCTTCAAAAAGACGCTGGACCAGCATGCCACGCCCTCCACCGGCGTCGGCGGCAAGATCGAACTGCGTCCGCCCGTGGGTGGCGGGCATGTGCTGCGGCTGGGCGCGGACTGGCGCAACGCCAGCGGCGAAGGGCGCGAGGATGCGTACAACCCCGCCACCGGCGCGATCACCGCGCGGCGCGCCGCCGGCGGGCGCAACGGCGATGTCGGGCTGTTCGTGCAGGATGACTGGACGTTCGGTGCGCTGGTGCTGACCGCAGGCGCGCGCGCCGATCGCTGGACGATCTCGGCGGGCCACTTGCGCACCACTACGGCCGCGGGCGTCGTCACCGGCGACGTCGCCTACCCCGATCGCGCGGGCTGGCAGGGCAGCTTTCGCGGCGGCGCGGTGTTGACCCCGCTGCCCGGCCTGTCGCTGCGCGCGTCGGCCTACACCGGCATGCGCCAGCCGACGCTGAACGAACTGTACCGCACGTTCGCGCTGGCCGCGACAGGGGCTGGTTCCAAGACCGTGATCACCACCACCACCCGCGCCAACGCCGCCTTGCGCAACGAGCGCCTGCGCGGGTTCGAGGCGGGCGTCGATGTAAAGCCCTTCCCCGCGCTGACGCTGTCGGCCACCGCGTTCGACAACAAGGTGCTCGATGCGATCGCCAACGTCACGCTGGCCTCCACCGCCACCACGATCACCCGCCAGCGCTTCAACGTCGATGCGATCCGCGCGCGCGGGCTGGAATTCGGCGCGGCGCTGCGCGTGGGCCGCGTCGGCCTGGACGGGTCGCTGGCGCTGACCGACGCCAAGGTCGAGGCAAGCGGCGCGTCCGCCGCGCTTGATGGCAAGCGCCCCGCGCAAACGCCGAAAATCGCGATGAGCGCCACGCTGTCATGGCACCCGCGCGACGACTGGACGCTGGCCGCCACGCTGCGCCACACCGGCCTGCAGTACGAGGATGACCTGCAAGTCGACAGCCTGCCGCCCGCCACCACCATCGACGCCTATCTCGAAGTGCCCGTCGCCGGTCCGTTCGCGATCGTGCTGCGCGGAGAAAACCTGACCGGCGCGGACATCGTCACCCGCAACCAGGGCGGCTCGATCGACCTCGGCACCCCGCGCACGCTGTGGGCGGGGATCAAGGTCAGGGTGCGGTGAACGGTTCCGTCGCCCGCTATAACCGGCTTGCGCGCACGCTGCACTGGATCATCGCCGCGCTGATCGTCGCGAACCTGCTTACCGGCCTGTTCCATGATGCGCTGAAGCCGGTGTGGCAGCCGATGCCGTTCCACAAGGCGAGCGGGCTGACGATCCTTGCCCTGTCGCTGGTCCGGCTGGGCTGGCGGCTGAAGTGGCGGATGCCCGGCTGGCCCGACACGATGGGCCTGCACCAGCGCCGCGCCGCCCATGCGGTCCATGCGCTGTTCTATGGCCTGATGATCGCGATGCCGCTGACCGGATGGGCGATGTCGTCCGCCGGAACCTACCCGCTGACGTGGTTCGGCCTGTTCGGCGTGCCGCGCCTGCCGGTGACCAAGGGCAGCACTGCCTTCGCGGTCAGCCACGAAAGCCACGAGCTGATGGGCTGGCTGTTCGTCGCGCTCCTGGCGCTCCACATCGGGGCCGCGGTGCACCACCGCTTCGTCGTGCGCGACGGTGTGTTGCGCCGGATGCTGTGATGCTGCCTGTCGCCGTGCTGGCGGCGGCGCTGACGGTCGCCGACGCACCCGCACCCAGCCCTGCCCCGATCGTGGTCACCGCGCCGGGTGGCGCAATCGATGCCGAGGAGGCCAGCGGGATCGACGCCGCCGCCATCATGGCGGGCGCACGCAGCGATCTGGCAGCCGCGCTGCGCCGCGAGGCCCCGGGCGTCACGCTGGCCGATGCCGAGGGCAACGAATGGCAGCAGGGCGTGATCTGGCGCGGCTATGGCGCCAGCGCGGTGCAAGGCACCGAACAGGGGCTGGCGGTCTATCTCGACGGCATCCGCTTCAACCAACCGTTCGGCGATACGCTGGCGCTCGATCTCCTGCCCGAAGCGATGCTCGTCCGCGCCGAACTGCGCGCCGCCAGCCCGGTCTATGGCCGCAACGCGCTGGGCGGCGTGGTGCTGCTGCAAAGCGCCTCCGCGCGCGACCTGCCCGGCGTGCGCGCGTCGGTGAACGGCGATTCGATCGGCGGCGTTGGCGGCAGCGCCAGCATCGGCGTGACGCGCGGGTCCGACAGCGTGCTGGTCGCAGGCGACGCGATCCGCGATCCCGGCTGGCGCGACGCCAGCGCTTCGCGGCTGTACCGGCTGGGCACGACCCTGACCCACGATGGCGCGAACTGGGGCTTTGCCCTGCGCGCCAACGCAGCGGACACGCGGCTGGGCGGCGACGGGGTGGCGCCGGTCGAGCTGCTCGCGGCGCGGTATGTCGCCGTGTTCACCCAGCCCGACACCACCCGCAGCCGCTATGCCCGGATCGCGCTGCAGCCGTGGGTCGATCTGGGCCGGGGCAACCGGATCGAGGGAAGCGTCCACCTCGCCCACCTGCATCGCACCAGCGGCAGCGGCGACCTGGCCGAGTTCGACGCCTGCCCCGGCAATCCGGCCACGCTGTGCGCCACCGGTGATGCGGGCGCGGCATCGCCATTGCTCGATCCCGCCGGGCACCCGGTCGCTTTCGATCCCGCGATCCCCGCCTACGGCGTGCTCAATCGCGGTGATGAACACACCACTTCGGGCGGCGTCAGCGTGCAGTGGCTGTCCACCAGCGAGACCGACAAGGGCACCCGCCGCATCGCGCTGGGGATGGTCCATGAACGCGCCGACACGCGCTTCCGCGCGGTCGCCGCGCTGGGATCACTCGGCGCGGATCGCGCGATTGGGGCGATCGGACCCGATGGCGGTACGGTGCTGTCCACCGCCGACGGCGCGATCACCCCGGTCGACGTCGCCTCGCACTTGCGCGACACCTCGCTGTTCGGCGAAGTCGCGCTGCCGCTCACCGCGACGCTGCGGCTCGAGGCCGGCGCGCGCTGGGCGGTCAACCGCGTGACGCTCGACGACCAGCTCGGCACCGCGCTGAACGGCAGCCACCGCTTCGCGCGGCTCAACCCCTCGGTCGAGCTCGACTACACCCCCGCCCCGGCCATCGAACTCCATGCCGGCTTTGCCACCACCAGCCGCACGCCGACCCCGGCCGAACTGTCGTGCGCCGACCCCGCCGCGCCGTGCGCACTCGCCAGCTTCTTCGTCGCCGACCCGCCGCTCAGGCAGGTGATCGCGCGCCACTGGAGCGCAGGCGTGCGCCACACCGGCGACGCGCTGTCGTGGCATGTCGAGCTGTGGCGCACCGACACCAGCGACGACATCCGCCGCGTGGCCTCGACGATCAGCGGCCGCGCCTTTTTCGTCAACGGCGGACGCAGCCGGCGGCAGGGCGTGGAACTGAGCGCCCGGTGGCAGCGCGGCGGTTGGCAGGTTAGCGCGGGCTACGCCTTCACCGATGCACGCTTTCGCGACGGCTTCGTTGCCAGCAGCCCCAACAATCCCGCCGCCGACCCCGATGGCACGATTTCGGTGTCCCCAGGAGCACGACTGCCCGGCCTGCCACGCCACTCGGCCAATCTCGACGTCAGTTACCAGCGCGACGGATGGCTTGCCGGGCTGTCGATCGAGGCGCAATCGGGCCAGGTGCTGGTGGGCGACGAAAGCAATGCCAACGCCCCGCTGCCCGGCTTTGCCATTGCCGGGCTGCGGCTGCGGCGCAGCTGGAGCAGCGGGTTGGCGGTGACCGCGCAAGTCACCAACCTGTTCGACAAGCGTTACGCCACGTTCGGCACGTTCGCGCAAACCGGCGCTGTCGTGCTGGCCGAAGCCCCCGGCGCCACCAACCCGCGCGCCTACGCCCCTGGGGCGCCGCGCCGCCTGCGGGTGTCGGTGGCCGCGCGGTTCTAGGCCGGTTGGTCGCTCAGCGCGACGCCTTGAGGAACGCGATGATCTCGGCGCGCTTGGCCGGATCCTTGATGCCGGGAAAGCTCATCCGCGTGCCGGGCACCATCGCCATCGGTCCGGATATCCAGGTGTCGAGCGTCGCCTCGTTCCACGTCAGGCCCGCACCCTTCAGCGCATCGGAGAAAGCGTAACTGCCGACGGCCGCCGCCTTGGTGCCGTAGATGCCGTAGAGATTGGGGCCGATCTTGTCGCCCGCGCCCTTTTCTGCGTTGTGGCACACCGCGCACCGCGCGAACGTGGGTGGCGGGGTGACTGCGGCAGCCGCGAGTTTCGTCGGCGCGGCAACGGGTGCGAGCGTGGCGACAGCCTTGGCGGCCCCGGCGGTCTTTGCGGCGGGGGTCGAAGCGTTGGCGCCGGGCGTCGCGCTCGGCGAGGCCGATGCGCTCGGTGACGGCGATGCGCTGGCCGAAGCCTCGGGCGCAGGCGTGGCGACGTCCGACGCGGCGTCCGGTGCAGCGGCGGTGCTGTCGGCAGTTGCGGTCGCCTCGTCGGTGGCGCTGGTGTCGGGCACTTGGCCCGAACACCCAGCCAGCGCGAGCGCGGCGAACGCGGAAATGGAGATCAGGCGCATGGCATCCTCGGTTCAGCTCGTTGTGCGGGGTGTCTTGGCATGCAGCGCACCGGTCCGACATTGCACTTTAGAGCCACGCCGTCACCGCGATTTGACCAAAGTGCTATGGCACCGGACCGTGCTGCGCCCTAGGCGAACGTGAACGACAGACCGCCGGGAGGATACGACATGGCCTGCGATACCGGAACGATCACCGCCGCGAACGCCGAGGGCGAGACGGCGAGGACCCAGCTGA
>NZ_BCTW01000002.1 GCF_001590965.1 Novosphingobium lentum NBRC 107847 | reverse complement strand
CGCGAGCACATAAAGGCCAGCCACGGCCCCGAGGATGAGAAAAATGGTCATAAGCGTCCCTTGTCTGGACGCGCTCGCCACCACCTCCTCAGCGCAATCTGCGGTGAAAGAATAGCACGACAGGGCACAGGCCGAAAAGGCGAAATGTGCCTGAGGTTAGCGGCTGAAGGGGTCATATTCGCGAACCACCTGTTCGGGGTCACCGTCAAATTCGTCAGCGGGGATGACGAAGTAGCCCTGATTGGTTTCGATGAGGACGATGACCGTCATCAGCGTCCGGGAGAGGTTCCAGCCAAGCGATTGTGCGGTTGCCAGTGGCATGTTGCGGCTCCTGCCTAGGAGCGGGACCACCCCGCTCGACAGTCGCCCCACAGGCCGGGGGCTGGCCGCAATCACCGCAGCAAAGCTGCGGCCGCACGCGCACGCGTAGCGGACCCTTCACGGGTTGATTGAAGGAGGACAGGCTTCGAGCCCAGGGATCAGCGGCTAATGCGAGCGAGTGGTTCTGCGGCGGTTCGAGCTATGCCAATTGCGCCAGTCAGATTCCGGCGGTGACATATTCTTCAGGTATCCGCCGTTGACGGCCAGTTTCTCAAGATCGGTCAGGCACTGCGCGGCCGGCAATATCGATATGTGCGACCTCGGCGATCCGAAAAAGACTTTACCTTGCGCTGTTCTGGCGTAGCACGCAGCCCCTCGGCCAAGGCGCCCGACTGCTAGCAGCGAGATGAGCCGTTTCACACCGAACGCTAGGCGCAAGTTCGGGCGACATCGATCGACAATTTAGGTGCAAAAAGGGGGCTCAAAATTCACGAGCTACGACCGGCTTTCCCCACGACGCCCCAACCTGTACCAAAATTGGAGACAATATGGAGACAATGGGGGTCTCGGCGAGGCGTTGTCTCCAGAATTTCAAGGGTCGCCGGTCGGCGAAATCGTTGATTTTCTGGGAGAAAACTGGAGCGGGCGAAGGGATTCGAACCCTCGACCCCAACCTTGGCAAAGTTGCATTACCCCCTATCACGGACTACGCTACAGAACGCCAGTCTACGACATAATACATTGTTTTTTATTTGTTATTTTCCAGAAAATACGCCATAACCATCCGGCGGTCAACCGACACTTTCCGTTCACGGTGTTGACCAGGTGTTGACCAAGCTGCCGAAGGTTTGAGTGGAAATGACGAAAGGGAAGCAGGTCCGATTGACAAAGCGGGTGGTCGATTCCGCTATCGCGTCGGACAAACGCTACATCGTGTGGGACAGCGATCTGAATGGTTTCGGCCTGCGTGTCGAGACCAGCGGGGCGAAGACATTCGTAGTGCGTTATCGCGCAGATGGCGGTGGCCGCGGCGCCCCTCAGAGGTTCGTGACGATTGGCCGGTTTGGCAATCTTACGGTGGAGGAGGCTCGCAAACAGGCCAAGGTCGTGCTCGGTGGCGTTGCCGTCGGTGAAGACCCTGCGGATGAGCGCAGGACCAAGCGCACGGAAATGAAGATGAGCGGCCTCATCGACCTCTATGAACAAGAGGGTTGTTTCATCCAGCGCGGGAAACGTCAGGGCGCGCCGATGAAGGCGCTGACCAAGCAATATACTGTGGCCCGGCTCAGGCACCATGTCGTGCCGCTACTGGGGCACAAGCGCGTCAATGATGTCGGCATCGCCGATGTCGAGCGCTTCTTTCGTGATGTTGCCGCCGGGAAGAGCGCCAGCGACGACAAAGTCGGCCCGCGCAAGCGCATCATCGTTCGGGGAGGCGAAGGCGCGGCTCGCAAGGTATTCCGCGATCTGTCGGCGGTCTTCAGCTTCGCCTGCCGTCACGGCGTAGCCAAGGGCAATCCCTGTGAAAAGGCGGTCGTCCAGAAGACTGATAATCATCGCACCCGCTTTCTGACGCTCGAAGAAGTTCGGTGCCTGGGCGCTGCTTGCGATGCGCTTCAGGAAGAAGGCGTCAACGTCAAAGCTCTGAACATCACGCGCTTGTGGGCGCTGACTGGCTGCCGCCGCCAAGAGATCGCCGAACTCAAATGGCATGAGGTCGATTTCGACCGGGGCCTCCTGATCCTCGATGACACAAAGACCGGCAAGTCGCTGCGGCCATTGGCAGATGCTGCAATGGTGCTACTCAAGGGCATCGTGAAAACCGATGACAGCGATTTCGTCTTCCCGGCAGATCGCGGCGTTGGAAATTTCCAGGGCACGAAGACGATCTGGCCAAAGATAGTCAAGAAGGCCGGCCTAGACGGGGTGACGCCTCACACACTGAGGCACACAATGGGTGCAACGGCCACGTCATCGGGCGAGGCTCTGGCCTTGACCGGGGCTATCCTGGGTCATGCAAACATGCGCTCGACCATGATCTACGCTCATGTTCAGCACGATCCTTCGCGCCGGGCCGCCAATCGCGTTGCCAAGACGATCGCCGCAGCACTCGCGGGCCAGACGAAGTCTGCGCCGAAGCGAAAGAAAGTCGCATGAACCACGAAGCTATAGAATCGGCGCGCCGGCTCGGGCCAGTAATTGCGTCTCCGTTGACACCTTTTGTTGTAATCGCGATTCTGCCCCTGTACGCCCCGCTCAAGAAGGGAGTGAGCTGATGTCGACCAAGCAAATCGTCGCCCTGCTGAACTCCCACGTCGATGGGGATGAAGAGCAGTTTCTGTCGATCGCGCTGCAGATCGCGGCGCAGGAAGCACGTCAGGGCAATATCGAAGAAGCCGACCGGCTGAAGCGCCTTGTCCAGAAGGCGCGGGATCGCGGTGTTGCCAGCCCTCCTCGAGGACAGGCAGCGATCCCGCTCGCGCGGCCGCGCGGTGAACTTCAGGGCCTGGTCGAGAGCGCCTATCCCAAAACGACATTGGACAGCATGGTCCTCTCGGCCGACCTTCGTCGCCGGCTGACCCGCATCGTGCGCCAGCAGGCGGATCGTTCGACGCTTCGTGATCATGGCCAGGTTCCGGCGACGCATATCCTGCTCGTCGGGCCGCCGGGAACGGGAAAGACGATGACGGCCTCGGCGCTCGCCGGCGAATTGCACCTTCCGCTCTTCACAGTTCGGCTTGAATCCCTGTTCAGCCGCTTCTTCGGCGAAACGGCAGGCAAGCTCCGCCTCCTGTTCGACCAGATCGCGCAAACTCGCGCGGTCTACCTGCTCGACGAATTCGACGCGATCGGCACCCGGCGTGGTGATCCAAACGATGTGGGCGAGATCCGCCGCGTTCTCAATTCAGTGCTGGCGTTCATGGAAGAACCCAATTCGACCGATAGCGTCGTGATCGCAGCAACCAACCATTCGGATATGTTGGATAATGCGCTGGCCCGGAGGTTCGACGAGGTTGTCGAGTATTCTCTTCCCGATGACGGAGCGGCATCTCTCCTGCTCAACCGCAGGCTTGGCAAGTTCAAGCCTGCGGCAAAGGCATGGTCGAAGGTTACGCCGTTGTTGACTGGCCTCAGCCAGGGCGAACTGGTTCGCGCCGCAGATGCAGTCGTTCGCGACGCCATCCTCGGTAATGCCACGAAAGTAACGGTCGACAACCTCTGTGCGGCTTTGACCGACCGGCAGGCGTTCCGGGAGAGGTTCCACCCGGAGCGCAGGGCATAAGCCTGACGGGTGGCGCGACTTAGGGCAATCACGACGAAATGGGGGGTGAATGCCCGAAGGTGATGATTTCGCGGGCAGGAACGTGCCGCATGTGCCGATCGATGCATTTCGGGATCCGGCGCAATACCGCTATCCCAGCAGGCCGCAGACCAAGACGCCCAAGCGCGACGACTATCACGCCCATGCTGTGCATTTGCTCGCCCAACTGACAGCGGCGCTGGATCAGGCGCCTGATCCCGATCGCCGCATAGCTATCGCCGGCCAGCAGCCGGGGACCATCGTCGAGGTCGAGACGCTGGCGCCTGAAGGTGTGCGGGCCAAGGCTGCGAAGATCCCCACGGGCCTTGATTTTCCTGGGCAGGATATCGTCGTACTCCGGTCACGGAGAAATGCCGATCGGACCGAAAGCGCGGTTTTGTTCATTCCCGACGACGCACAGGCCTTTCTGCGCGACCGGATCGCTCGCTATGGCGAGGAGGATCTCGGCAATCGGGCGAGGCCCGATGTTCCTCGTTTCGAGACCATCGAGGCGATCCGCGCAGCGGTCATCCAGGTTCTGTTCGCCGGACCGGTCGACTTCGAGGATACAGAACCAGCCTGGTGGGAACTGTGGATCCGCCAACCCGTCGCGCGCGCTGAAAGTATCGCTGCGGCTGCACGAAACGAACATCTCGATGTCCATGCTGACCGGCTGGTCTTCCCGGATACGGTCGTACTGTTCATTCACGCGACGGTTGCCCAACTGCTTGACCTCGCTCAGCGCGCTCCGGGCGCCATAAGCGAGATCCGGCGGGCGACCGGGACGATCGAACCCTTCCTCGATCAGGGCGCGCTTGCGCTCGGCCAGGCGGCGGTGGTCGCAGATCTTGCCGCGCGCATTACGCCGCCTGGCGATGGCGCGCCCGCCATCTGCATTCTCGACACCGGCATCGCCGGTGCTCATCCGCTCGTTGCGCCGGCATTGGCCGGCGCTTGGGCGTTTGACGAACGCTGGGGGACCGACGATCACGAGCAGCAAGGCGGCCATGGCACGGCAATGGCCGGCCTGGTTCTTTATGGCGATCTGGAGGGCGCGGCCAACGATCAGCGGCCGCTGGAACTCTCGCATGCAGTCGAGTCCATGAAGTTCCTGCCGCCGCGCGGATTCGATGCGACGGAGCCGACCCGATACGGCTTCGTGACCCAGAGCGCAGTTGCGCTGGCGGAGGTCGAACGACCGAACGCCGCGCGCAGCTTCTGCATCGCCACATCTTCGCCCGATTTTTCTCCCTCCCGGCCCTCTAGCTGGAGCGGGGCGATCGACCAGCTGTGCGCAGGCGCGATGCCCGGTGAGCGCCTGGATCAGCAGTCCGCGACAGATCACCCCAAGCGCCTCGTACTCATCGCCGCCGGCAATGTCCTTGGGGGGCAGCGCGAGGATGTCGAGGCGCACAAGTCGCTCGAGGATCCCGCGCAGAGCTGGAATGCAATCACGGTTGGCGGCTTCACGACGAAAGAAGCCGTGCCTGCCGATCCTCCCGGCCTTCAGCCGCTGGTGCCGGCCAATCATCGCAGTCCGTTCAGCCGGGGGTCTCAGGAACTGCCGAGCGACCTGACACCGATCAAGCCTGAAGTGCTGTTCGAAGCGGGCAACATGCTCGTGGACGGCACCGGCTTTTGCGGGAACCACCCAGCGGTTTCTCTGCTTGCCCTGTCATCCGACGTCGAAAATGAGCCTTTGATGCCGTTTAACGCGACCAGCGCTGCCGCCGGGGTCGCAGGCAATTTCGTCGGGCAGTTGCAGGCTGCACTCCCCGATCTGTGGCCCGAGACCTATCGGGCACTGATGGTCGATTCCGCGACCTGGCCGCAGCCTATCCGTTCACAGCTGGTCGGTCGCGGGGCGCACTGGAAGTCGATCTCCAAGGGGAAGCGCCAGAACATTCTGCGGGATGTTGGCTATGGCGTGCCCGACCTTGAACGCGCGTTCCGTTCAGCCCGGAATGACGTGACATTGATCGCTCAGGCCGAAATCCAGCCATTCGCGGCAGGTCCCAACGGGCAGCCGCCGGTGTTCAACGAAATGCATTTCTACGACCTGCCGTGGCCGTCCGCCCTGCTTCAGGAACTGGAAAACGAGACGGTGACGCTTAAGGTGACACTGTCCTATTTCATCGAACCCAATCTCTCTGGCCGCGCCGCGACCCGGCCCGACACCTATCGTTCATTCGGCCTGCGCTTCGAGATGAAGAAGCGGACGGAAACGGCGGCTGCATTTCGCAGGCGCCTCACCCAACCGCGCGATAGCGACGAGCCGGCGGCAAATGAAGGTAGTCATTGGTTGCTTGGCCCGAACGCCTTCCAGGCAGGTTCGCTTCACTGTGATCTCTGGCGCGGTGCGGCTGTCGATCTGGCGTCCCACGATGAAATCGCGGTCTATCCAGTGGGCGGCTGGTGGAAATCACACACCGGCCAGCAGCGCATGAACGACAAGGGGCGCTACGCCCTGATCCTGTCGCTTTCAGCTCCCGGCTACGCCGTCGATCTTCACGCGCGCATCGCGGCGATGATCGAGGCCAAACAGGCGGAGATTGCCGCTGCTCCGATAGGTATCTTGGGGCAATAACCAATTGAGGTTGGGATACCCGCTTAACTATTACTCTTGGAGTGCTGGCGACTGGGCCGAGAACTTTGCAGACGATTTCGAGGAAATCGTAACGTGCCACAACGATGACCCCGGCAAAGCTCTGGCCTATGACGGAAGGGGTTCGCAAGAATTTCAATGGCGCCCTTCACGGAGTTCAGAAGGGTCGTTCATTCCGGGACCAGACCGTCAGTGCTGGCTCGCTGTCACGCACAGTCGAGGTTCCCGGGTGGCGCCCGATGATGGCAGTGGCTCCATCCACTCGGGTACCGATCTGCAGACGCTGAATGGGGCCTACAAGGAATTGCGGGTCGCTTATGCCGCGCGGGTCAAGGCTGTGCGTAAGAAACTTCGGCTGACACAGGAAGAGGCTGGCCGGATCATCGGCGGTGGGCGCCGCGCCTTTCAGAAATACGAAAGCGGCACGACGCCGCCGAGCGATGCTGCCGTTGGATTGCTGGAGATCCTCGATCACCACCCTGAGGAGTTGGAGACCCTGAAATCAATTCGGCCTCGAACTTCGCCCACTGACTTGCTTACGGAGGCAGCGTCACAAGGGCGAGGCGAGACCGGCGCACGCGCGGCATCGCCGCCTGAAGCCCATTCGAGTGTGAGCACTTAAACCGTCAGGGGCAAGCGTTGAGGTACAGGTGGAGTCGCCAAAGCGGCAACGCATGAACCACCCCATTCATTCGGATCATTCGATCAATCAAAGCTCGTAGCGCTGACAACGCCGCAGGCCATTCTTCGGCCACCGCGATGACTCCGGCTTCGAATCGCTCGAAAATTCCCGTGCTCTCGATCCCTGCATACGTCGCGCAGATTTCGAGAAGTTCGTGGATGGGATCGAGGGTGCCGCGCTCATCGTCTCCCAGGTTAACGCTTGGCGTGCCGAAATTCTGGGCGGCGCTACGCGCAGTGGCACGGATGACATCAATGATCTTGGAGCGATTCTCGGCAGGTAATACCAGCCCCATCGCTTTGACAATGAGCCGCGGCAACGGAAGTTCGTCGCGTCCCGTCATGGATAGCCCATCTACGTCGATTTCAAGCAGGGTCGACTGCGCTGCGGTCAATTGCGCGCCCGTCAGGCCTGTCCGGGCATGCTGCGCGAGCAGCGCCCACGCCATCGCTGACGACCGATCTTGTCCGACCTCCTCGATAGACCGGTCGACAAAGGACATACGTGCCTGCTCCGGCTCCCCGGCTAGCGCACAGAGCGCAGCGGGCGCCTGAACAAGGAAACTGCCGAGCATGTTGCCGCCCGAAAAATTCCTGAACGTCATCGCTGGCGTTGGGCCGGACTCGCCGTCCTCACCCAAAGTGACCGCTGAGCGAATATCGGCCTGCAGTGTTTCATCCAGAAGGTCGGCGAGCGGTCGATCGGCGAGAAGTGCGCCCACCGCGTGAAACAGCAACGCACCGGGGGTCAGTGTTACCGGGGAGGCCGCGTCCCACTCCATGAAACGAGAAAGATTGAGTGTATCCGCCAGCGATTCCTGAAACGAACCATCCGTGAAAAAACGCGTGATGGGGCCGGGATCGGCACCCCGCCGCAAGAAGGTGTCGAGAACGCGATCGGCGTGGAGCCAGATCAGAGCCAAGCGATCTGCGCTCGCCAGACCACAATATTCGGGATCGCGCGTGAACGCGCGTACCGACCACTCCAGGAGCGCGATGAAAGGCTCTGCGACGCGGGAGATTTTGCTCACCGCCTCTTGAGCGATCGCGTGATGGTCCTCGACGGTCACAGCCATGGCAAGCGCAGCTTCTGCCCAACGAAACGTTGCGACAGGCGTCCGCGCTGCTGCGCGCATATCGCGAAGCTGGTCTTGATCGATTGCTACCCCGGCAAAGGCGGGCAAACCTCCAACGGGCAACCCCGCAAGGCGGGACAGCATCTCGCGCGAACCGAATTGCTCTGCGAGCGTCTCTGCGGCGGTGGCCAGGCGCGTGGAGAAGGACTCGTCGCCTGCGTTCAGCCGGATGAAATGCATCAACGTGGAAGCGGGTGGCGGCATGAATGCCGACGCAGAAATCCGGCGATTGGCCGATCGGAGCGCCTCATCCAGTGATTCATAAACGGCCTTGGCGCTGAGTTTACGCGCCTCGGCCAGTACAGCGCTCACCTGTTTGGGTGTCGCGGCGCGCCGGCCTTTCTCCATCGCAGCATGATGCGCCTCGGGGGTGAGCTCCAAGTCGCGCAGCAGGCGCTCCAGCTCTGCCAAGGGTTCGGTAGCCGCGTCAAAAATACTGCAAATTGCCTCGGCAAGCCGTGCGCGTAACCCACCGGCGAAGCTGACACCGTCGGCCGTTCGCGCAACTCGGCAGCGCTTGCCATCCCTTGTGCGCAGCTTCGCTCGGCCATAACGACGGGCGGTTCGCACGGCGCACCAGAACCGGTCCGCCTCGAAGCGCTTTCCTCGAATCGTAACGATCTCGATCGAGGGGCTCCCAACCAAGTAGGAGAAGCGCTTGTCCTGGAGAATCGCGCGCCTAACGGGCTCGGGCAATGTGGTGAGCCGCGTTCGTGCGAACTCCCGCTCGAACAAGGGCTCGGTAGCCCTTGGGTCACGTCCATCCAGACGAGGCTGATGCAGCTGGATGAAATGTGCGGCAATGCGATCCACTATGTCGGGATCGCCGATGCTATGCGGCGCCACCACCGCGCCCCAGAACCAATCCGCAAAGGCGCGCTGACGGTCCCTGCGCAGGCGTCGGGGAAGTTCAAACTGCATAGACATGCATTCCACGGCGGATGCGAAGCATAAGGTTGCCAGCATCTTCGCCGCACCGCCCGCTTGATCTTCGGGGATCTGCCGGAGCGAACGTTCGACACGCAGCGCCTGCCATATCCACTCGGATCGTATCCCACATTCGTCGATCGCCTGGGTCGCGTCCGACCAGATGGCGGTCAGGCAATTGTGCGCGAGCCGCATTTCTGCGGTCATGAGCTGTACCTCATCGGGGCGGGTGTCCTCGACTTCGCTCGAAGGACCGATCTTGAGGCGCCCGTCGAGCCGGCGCGTCGCCGCGCGGTTGCGGCGGATTGCCGCCAGCGCGGGGGTCTCCCGCAGTACGCCATCTACAATCGGGGCTGTCCGGAGCGCTGGAACGACGTCATTTTCGTCCAGCTGGACGAACCCGCCGCCGAGTGCGAGGAAGCGGTTCAGTCGTGCGCGTACCTCTGCCTCGCTCAGAATAGCGTCCGCCACCAGCGCGTCGAGGACATCGACGAATTCAACAATCACATGATTGCGGTTGGCCGGGTAACCCGTGAGATGACGATCCTCGAACCAGGTGACCGCGCCATCGACCTCCTCGGCGATAAGAATATCCATGAGGCTGACGGTTGCGGGTTTTTGGCCAAATTCGCTCATCTCCTCGACGTCGGCTTCGCGCTCGGCCCGACGCTTGACGAAGACGAACTTCCCGGCTTCGATGCTGCTGAGCAGGCGCTCCCGCAATGCGCCGAGCCAGGCGGCGCGCTCCGCCTTGGCACCCTCGACTACAACGTAATTACGGCTGATCGTGGCAATCTCGGGCGCGATGCCGACATCGTAGGCGATACAGAGGGCGGGCAGGATATCGGTAAGCGCAAGCTGCTCCGCCGCAGCGCCGGCCAGCCACAGCCTAGCGCCAGCAAGAAGCGGAACGACCATATTGTCTGAGCCTACTGATATCTCACCGCTTTCCCGGAGCGCCGCCAGCGCACGGAGGTGCGTGCCCTCATCGATCACGCCACCGGCAAAAGCGGCATCGATCAAGGCGATCGGGCCAAAGTCGAACCGCGCCTCTTCGTCCGCAGTCCGCAGACCTACGGTCCTGTCATCGACGTTACGCTCACGCACCGTCAGCCCATTGCCGAACAGCGCGGCGAGGCTGTGCAACAGTTCAAGGCGGGCGGGCTGGGTTGCCGTCGCTTTTCTCTGCATGTCGAGGAGCGCGGCCGGAACGGCCGACGAGATGGTAATTGGGTGCGGGTGCGCCGCGAGCACGTCCATGAGATCGCATTCGGCCGCGATCAACAAGGCGCCGATGTCCATATGCAACCGCCAACTCGACCATGGGCGACCGACTGCAATGTGACGAGGTCGCGCCCCATTTCGCAGCAAACGAAGGCGCAGTGGCCCCTCGGTCTGTTGGTCGAGCGTAACGAGCAGAGTGTCGAGGCCGATATTCTCCTGTTCGACAAGCAGATGCGCCGGCACACGGCCATCGAGATAGAGGGCACCGCGCTGCTCGGCGTTGGCGTTCTGGGTTCTGATGAATTCGGGGAGGTCAGAGACGTCGAAGGTCCGGACTACGGATGAGCCATCCTGTGCGACGCGTGCGACTTCGGTGAACAACGGCGCGGCCTCGGCCTCGAGCCCCAGTGAGAACGCTTGCATGAAGGCAGCGACGGCGTGCCGTCGTTCCGCGTCCGCCTCAACCGCATATCGCCACAACTCCTGCGCCAGCTCGAAGTCGCTTGCCCGGAGCGTTTCGACCCAGCGCAGGGCAGCGCCCGCTTCCAGATCTGCGCTGCGCAAGAGGTCACGGACGATGTGGGCCGCGCCGTGCGTGTCGCCGATCGACGCGCGCAGCTCGGCTTCAAGATGTCGATCGGCCGATACGCCCGATTCTGCGCTGAGCGCCCGTGCTTCGGCGAGTGCTCCGATGAGGTCACCGGCGCGCCGTTGTCGGTCAACGACGAGCCTACGTACATCAGGCGGGATTTGTCCCGCACGAAACGCCGAGCGGTGGTTTTCCAGAAACAGATTGAGGTTCTCGTCTGACTCCGTAGCAGCGACCATATAGGCGACCACCCGCACCGCTTCGGCGGTGCCGAAGGACAGTATGGCATTGCGATAGGGAGCAAGGATTGCCCATTGGCGCTCAGAGGCAAGGAGCTGGGCAATAGCGAGTGTCTGCGGTTCCGGGCGGGTGCCGCCAGCGATGTCGGCAAATCCGGTCGACACCAGTACCCAATCGCCAGTGACCCGTGCGCGCTGGATGGCATCGACAATATTGTCTGGCGGGGCTGCCGCCGCATTGTCCTGGCCACTCACGATGTCGGCCGCAAATCGCGCGATCCACTCTTGCGCCTCGACCAGAGCTTCGCCGTTCTGATTCGAAAGATGCTCTTCCAGCACCGCCCGGCTTGCCGCCACATCGCCCTGCGCGACGAGCATCAGAGCGAGCACACGCACACTGGTCTGATCCGCCTGCCCGTTCGCATATGTGTCGAGCAGTGCCGCCTGGCTCGGCGATAGGTCCACGTCGAACCGGCGAGCCAAAATCCAGGCGATCGTAATCGAGTCGGTCAGGTTTTCAGCAATCATGCGCCGGGCAAGAGCCTGAGCGTCTTCGCGACGCTCGCGCATATTCGCGAGCGAAGCCAGCAGCCAACGACGATCCTCAAGGTCCGTCGTCCGCGCCTCCAGCGATTGGAAGCCATCGATGGCGCTGAGCAGAAGTGCGCGTCCGGCGTCGTCGTCGCGCACGAGATCGAGGTCGACGGGGCTGGCGTTGAGGAACCATTCCGGGCTCAGCGCCGGTGATAACGCCGCGGCGTAACGAACCACGGCTGCGGTTCGCACCGTCGCCAGCCATTGCCCGGCCTGGCGCTCCAGTTCCTCCACCATCGTCAGCGCATCATCGCGGCGATTGCGCATGAGCAATGCCCATATCCGAAGGCGGTCGGTTTCGGGGTCCGGCCCATCGCGATCGAGCGCCTCAAGAACGGTCTCGGCACCTCCGATATCGCCGCTGGTAAGCATCAGGGCGACCTGCAACTGGCGCCCATCGCGGGTTATCGGCGTTCCAAGGGCGGCAAGAGCCGGCAGCGCACCGTCGCGCTGGAAGGCGATCCGCGCCGCGATGCGGGGTTCTTCGGCAGGTTCGATTCGATCTGCCTGATCCGCCAGCGTAACGGCGGCATCGAGATCATCGCGGTGCAGCGCGGCCGACACCGCAAAACGCAACACCCGCGCCTGTGCGTTGGGCTGGAGCTGAGACCAGATCGGCTCGGCGCACAGGTCGGCGATCGTTCGTTCGACCGCATCGACGTCCCCTGCGCGTAGATCTTCGAGACCACGCGCTACCCGCTGTTCTGCCTCGCCCGAAAGAACCGCACGCAATGCCGTGATCTTACTGGCATCGACCGTCTCAATGCCGATCGAGGCTCCGTCCGGCAGCAGCGCCTCGCGCTGGGTCGTGCCGCAGATGATTTCGACCCAATTGCTACCGATAAATTGTGCGACGATGCCGGGGTGGGAACGCATCTTTTCAATGAGCTGCGGCTGACCCCAAAGCTCATAACCGACCTCAAGGGCGTTAAATCGGGCTCGTTCGGTATCTGCGGCGTCGATGACCTTGGTCGGTGCAATATCGGCGGTCGTCACGAGAATGAACCGGCGAACCCCCTTCGATTTCCAGCGCGATTCCCAATGATTGAGAAAGGCTGACGACCATTCAGCGAGGTGGCCGGTCGCGATCTCTGTGTATTTCTTGCAAGACGCGACATCACAGCCGCCAGACCTGAGTTCGGCCTTGGTGTCGATGCCATATTGAGTCTGGCCTGCGGTGCCATATTGGCTCGCCGTCACAACTCCGGGCTCATGGGCCAGGAGGGACTCTGTCAGCCGTTCAAGCTGCTGCCAGTCGTAGCGCTCGAGCGGTGGCGCGCGAGTCTCAACGAAGGGAGGATCGAAAAGGGGACGTTCAGCCATCGCAGCGAGACCGCCTCGGGCAAACCGCGCTGAACTCCGAACTGCGCTCGTGGCGCACGAGCACCGTCTCAATGCCTTCCTGGCTGGCGAGTTCGAGCTCAAGATCGCCGGTCACGCTTGGCATATCAGCCGGCCGTTCCGAGCAGCGGGCGCGCCATCGTGGTCACCGTGTTGCTTGCTGCACGCTGCTTTGCTGGACAGTAAATTATGCCATTCCGGTGTTGGCGCCTTTCGGTGCCTCTCCTGAGAGAGGGCGCCTGCCATTGCCTCGCGCGTTTACACGATTTGCCACGCATCAGTTCTTCGCAGCCAGAACCAATATCTCGCCCTTTGCAGCAAGCAAGCCATCGGCCACGAGGCGATCAATGGCCGATGACAAAACCGAACGTAGCTGGGTGCTGGTTGCCGAGAAACCAAATGCGCGTGAAACGGATTGAATAAGATCCGCCTGTCCCGCACCGTAGTTGGCGCCGACGATATCGAGCATAGCCTGGCTAATCTCGGCGGGCGGCAACATGTCAGGTTTCCGAAGTGTTGCAGATGTCACCATCGATCGATCCCGCACCATCACCGCCTGCCCAGGCACCGTATGGAACGGGCCGTCTGTCAACCGACCAATCTGCACGGCAATCGACGCGGCGCGTTCTACAGCCCCGCGAATACGTGATCCCGCTCTCGCCAGTCCCCAAAGATTGCGGATGCGCGCCGTGATTTCCTCAATATGGACCGGACCTTCCGCCTCGACGATTTTCACCACATAATCGACCATCTGACCGACGGGCACCTCATGCGGTTCGAACTGCCGGTTCACCGGAAAGCTTGCCTCGATGTATGACGCCCGGGCAGGCAGCGAACCAGAATCCGTACCGACGAAAGCCGTGACGATATCGAGATCGCCAACCAGTTCCGCTTCGAAGGATAGCGGCACTGCGCGCGCAGGCTTGTATCCTTCCTCGTCGCGGGCGCCCCATTCGGCTCGCGCGGCTGCGACGGCATCCTCGATTTTCTTGAGTTCTGCCTGCGGGCGCAGATACCAGTCCGCACTCCACACCCGGTGGATGATCCAGCCATGCGCCTCCAGCACCTGCTGGCGCAGCCGATCACGGTCGCGGGCTGATCGCGACGAATGGAACTGCGCACCATCGCACTCGATGCCAAGCACGAAGCGACCGGGTTTTTCGGGATCGGAAACGGCCAAGTCCACGCGGAACCCCGAGGCACCGATCTGGCGCTTCACATCGTATCCAAGGGCCTGCAGGCGCTCACAAACCTGAATCTCGAACTCGCTGTCGAAATCCTCGCCGCTCACCTCCCCCATGCCGAAATGGCCGGTTTCAGCGAAAGTCAGGAAGAGTTTCAGCGCGGTAACACCCCTCGCCTTCGTCCGCTCGAGATCGATATCGGCACCAGTGAAATTGCAGAAAACTTCGCAGCGCAGCTTCGCACGCGAGATCAGCACGTTGAGGCGCCGCTCGCCGCCTTCTCCGCTGAGCGGACCGAAGGCATGAGCCAGATAGCCCTGCTCAGTCTTCCCGTATCCCACCGAGATGAAGATGACGTCGCGCTCATCGCCCTGAATGTTCTCAAGATTCTTGACGAAGAACGGTTCAACCGACCCGGCACCGAAGAAATCCTCGACATCCGGATTTGCACGCCGCAACAGCTCGAGCTCCTTGAGAATGGCCTGCCGCTGGGCAACGGAGAAGGTCGCCACACCCAGCGTCTGGTCGGGATTTTCACGCGCCTGCCGGATCACTGCCTCGGCGACCGACTTCGCCTCCTTGGGATTGGTGCGTGATGCACCGCGGTCGTAGGCGGTGTCCTTGAGCAGGTTGAACTTCAAACCCATGCCCGCGACCGCATCATAGGGGCTTGGGACGATGAACAGCTTGTTCTCGTAGAATTCTCGGTTGGAGACGGCGATCAGCGATTGATGTTTGGAGCGATAATGCCAACTCAGCATCCGCGACGGGACACCCTTCGCCAGACATAGCTCAAGGATCGATTCCGCGTCCTTGGCCTGGATGGTGACACCGTCATCGCTCTCCTCGGGATCGTCCTCCCCGGTTAGTTTCTTGAAGAAGGCGGTGGGCGGCAGCTGCTTTTCGTCACCGACGACAACGATCTGATCGGCGCGCGCGATTGCCCCAAGCGAGTCCACCGGCTCGATCTGGCTGGCCTCATCCATCACGAGAATGTCGAAGTGCAGTCCGCCCGGCTTGAGAAACTGGGCAACGGAGAGCGGACTCATCATAAAGACGGGCTTCAGCTGCTGGATCGCAGGCCCGGCCTTTTCCAGCAGCACCCGGATTGGCAGGTGGCCGCGCTTGCGGGCGATCTCGGCGTTGAGCACACCCAGCGGGCCGATACCGGCGGCCCCGTGTGGCCGCCCTTCGGCGTGCGAGGCGACAATCTGTTCCTGAGCGAGTTCGATCCTGGCCTTGTCGAGTTGGCGAAACTGGCCGACGAGATTGTTATGGGTGTCGCCATCGAAGGCGCGCAGCTCGGGCCATGCAGCGAAAAGCGCCACGCGGAGGACTTCAGCATAGGCATGATCGAAGGCCGGAGCGAGCGTCTTGTGATCGAGAGCGCCTTCGTAAAGGGCATCCACGAGTGACGGTGCGCCAGCATCCGCCAGGTGTTGCGCCCGTGTTGCGAAGGCAATGAAGGTGCTCAGTCCTTCGAGATCGGCAGCCCATTGCTGAAGCCGCTCGACAAGCGCCTGCACCGGGATCGCATCGCTAACACTGACACCGAATGCGCGGCGGAGATCGAGATTGAGATCACCGAACAGCCCCGCCAGATCATTGGCCAGTTCCTCCAGCGCCGGGCCGAGATCCTGACGCGCCACCTCCACCGCCGCCGTATCGGCCAAATTGGCGAGACGATTCCAAGCGGCATCAGGCAGCGAGGCGTGGGCGCCGCGCCATTGTAGGATGGTGTCGAGCAAATCCCAATCCGAATGCTCCGCCTTCCATGCCGATCCAAAGGCATTCCCGGCCGGTGCCGCTGCTTCGAACTTCCCCTTCGCGGCCTGCGCGGCGATCATGGCATCGACAAGCGCCAGCCGTTCGTCCTGCGGCTTTGGCAACGGCTCCTTGAGGTAGGATTTAAGCAAGGCGAGCTGAGCGCGATAATTTCCGTCCAGAAAACGGAACAGGCTTCCCCCCTTGATGACGACAGCCGAGCGGATCGTCGAATAATCGGCAGCAAGACCTGCGTCGTTGAAGCTTTGTTCAGCGTCGCGCCAGCTCGCCGAATAGGCGCAGCCAGCAGCGATCAAACGCTGCAACTCCTCACTGCCCTTCGCCCACACTGGCACTGTCAGGGCAGCACGATCGGTTCCGGACGGCACCGGCGTAACTGACAGAAAATCGAGTGATCCGCGCAAGTCAGCGATTGTCGACACGGCAGGGGCACTCAAATTTTCGCTCGCGACGGCGGCAAGTGAGCAAGCCCGTTCCAATACAGCGGAGGCAGCGACTATCCGCTTGCCAAGCGTCTGGCGTTCGACCGGATCGAGAGCAGCGCAGCGGACACCTCGCCACACGTTCTTCGGGACCGCTCCTAAAGTTTGAGCACGCTCGGCAACATCGGCGATGATCGCGTGGTTCTTGGCGACCGTTTCGCGATCCCAGCTGTCCGCGCCCTGCAGTTCAAATGGCGATACATCACCAAGTTGAGCGCGCGTCAGTCGCCCGAGAATGGCTTGCGGCGTAAGGCCGGACGGGCTTAGCGGCTTATGCAAACGCCGCGCAAAGCTGTTCAGCTCTCCACTTGCGTCGCCCAGTTTCTCAACGATTGTGATGTCGCCGCGCGCCGGACGATGCTGTGCGTCCCGGGTCCGCCTCAGCTCTTCGAGCACCAGGCGCTTGTTGACCTTGTTGGAATGGAGTTCGAGCGTCAAAGGCCCCAGACCCACCTGTCTGAGTCGCCGATGCACGACATCGAGTGCAGCCATCTTTTCGGCGACGAACAGAACTTTCTTCCCGCGCGCAACGGCAGCAGCGATGATGTTGGTGATCGTCTGAGATTTTCCGGTGCCGGGCGGCCCTTTGACCACGATCGACCGCCCGCCCGCAGCTTCGGCAATCACGACCGTTTGCGAGCTGTCCGCATCGACAACGTGGTGCAGCTCGATCGGGCGGATGACATCGTCAATGGCCGCGCCGTCGGCAACAAGTGGCGTGCTTTCGGGGAAACCATCGCGCAGCAGCGCACCGATCATTTCCTTGGTATCGATGCCAGCTTCGGCAGGCCAGTTGTCAGGATCCAGATCGCGGTACATCAGGAATTTCGAGAACGAGAAGAAGCCGAGCACCATGGCATCGGGCAACACTTCCCACCGCTTCTGGTTCGAAACCGTTTCCGCGACCTTCGCGCAATACCCCGGCAGGTCGACCTCGTCCTCATCCTTGAAGTCTTCGATCGTCAGGGCGAACTCGGTGCGCATTTTGGCCTGAAGGGTGAGATTCGGTGAAGCCGGCTCCTCGCGCCAGCGCAGCTTGAAACGATCAGCCGCGCTGCTGCGATCCAGCTTCACGGGCAGCAGAACCAACGGCGCATGCCGGGCAATGTCCGAACTGTCGCTGTCGAACCAGCGGAGTAGCCCTATGGCCAGATACAGGACGTTGACGCCTTGTTCCTGCTCCAGTGTCTGCGCATCGTACCAGACGTCGAATAAGCGCTTTTGCAATCCCTCGGAGGTAAGGCGGGTCTGGAGCCGCAAGTCAGCATGACGCGAAGCAACGCCTCGATCGTCCACCGTGTCATCACCTGGCTGCGGAATGCCGCCCGTAATGTCGTCGTCAGGATCCAACTCGGCGCGATCTTCCTCGCTCAGTTGAACACCAGGCAGGAAACTCAGCGCCCTGTTCGATGTGAGCAGACGGAAAACCTCGACAGCCTTTTCATCGACGATCTCGATGGCGCGATTATTCTTCGTTCGCAGTGGCGTATTGAGCAATCTATTGCGTGTCGAAAGATCGAGAAGCGCATGACGCTCCTTCAGAAGTCGATCACGAATAGATACTCTTGTTTCGTCGTCCGCCATCAGAAATTGCTCCTTGCGCAAAGGACTACAACGGATGGGCGGGGCAGGCCAATTCCCAAAAACAAGAAAGTGTCATCAATTTGCATGACCTTCACAGACTTTTTGGCTCAGTCGGGCGGCGTATTGCGGGAGAGTAGGCCTTAGCGGCGCTGACAACTCCAACTACTTCAGCCGTTGAGGCAGGCCCGCCGTCACAAACCACACTTCATCTGCCGCCCGCGCCAAGGCCTGATTGAGCCAACCCGCCTCATCCCGGAATTGCCGGGCCAGGGCATTATCCGGGACAATTCCTTGCCCCACTTCGTTGGACACCAGCAGCAGCGTGCCCTGCACCGCCGGGAGCATGTTAGCCAGACTGCTGCGCGCTGCCGCGATATCATGATCCCCGAGCATCAGGTTGCTCAGCCACAGGGTCAGGCAATCGACCAGAATGACGCTGCCTTCTGCGTCGTGTTCCAGGATCGCGTCGAGCAAAGGTAACGGACATTCGACCGTTTGCCAGTGACCGGCCCGGTCTGCGCGGTGGCGGGCGATTCGCTGGGTAATTTCATCATCAAACGCCTGCGCGGTCGCGAGGTAGAAATGCGGGCCGGCCAAGGCGTCGCCCAGTTCTTCGGCATAGCCGCTCTTACCCGATCGTGCTCCACCCAGCACCAGAACTACCCTGCCCATCACTGCTTCCGCTTGCCTTTCATGTTGCGCTGCGACATAGGCGCGTCCGTTACAGGTTCCCAGCGATGGGATGAATAGGGAATTCGGGAATGGCCGCAACGCCATGATCCGAAGCTGCCCCCGCAACTGTGATCGGCGAGTCGCCGCTTCGTTACGCCACTGGTCCCTCGGGACCGGGAAGGTGAGGCGGCCGACATTGACCCGAGAGCCAGGAGACCTGCCCGTAACGGTCGTTCTTTTATCCGGACGGGGTGTGCCGGGTGATGATCGAGGAATCCCTCGCGTGACGACTAAGCCAGAGTCGCATGCGGTGGGATTCGTGTCCTGCGCGTGACCGCTGTCGTGCGGCTCTTTTGAAGTTGTTCAAAAGGGGAAATCCCATGCGTATTTTCAAGTCGGCCCTGCTCATATCCGTGGCCATCATTCCTGCGACCGCTCATGCGGACGACAGCGACGCCATCATCGTCTCGGCCAATCGCACCCAGCAAACCACATCCGAAGTCGCCCAGTCGGTGACTGTCATCACGCTGGATGATATCGTTACCCGGCAATCGGTCGCGGTTACCGATCTGCTGCGCTCAGTGCCCGGCATCACCGTCACCAGCAATGGCGGACTTGGCACTACAACATCGGTCAATATTCGCGGGTCGGAGAGCGACCAGACGGTTGCGCTGATCGACGGGGTCAAGATTAACGACCCCTCAACGCCTGGCGGCGGATTCAATTTTGGCAATCTGCTGACCGGTAATATCGAACGGATCGAGGTTGTCCGCGGATCACAGTCAGTGCTGTGGGGCAGTCAGGCCATTGGCGGCGTGGTGAACATCGTTACCCGCACCCCCACCGAGAAACTGGCTATCAATGCAGCGGCAGAATACGGCTGGCGCGATACTGCCCGCGTGGTTGGCAATGTATCGGGCAAGTTCGGACCGGTTTCCGCCAGTGTTGGTGCAGGCTATCTGCGCACGGACGGCTTTTCGACGTTCAACGAAACGCGCGGCGGCAAGGAGCGCGACGGCTATCGCAACTTCGGCGCGAATGCGAAGTTCAACATTGCCCTGTCGGACGCGGTTTCGGTCGATCTGCGCGGCTGGTATTCCGATGGCAAGGTGGGCATCGATGGCTTCCCGCCGCCGACCTACAGCTTTGGCGACACGCCTGAATTTGCCCGAACGAAGGAACTGGTGGGCTATGCCGGGCTGAACGTTGCCCTGCTGGACGGACGTTTTCGTAACCGCATCGCCTATACGCTGACTGATACGCGCCGTCGGAACACCGACCTGACGGGCGGCACGGAATTCGAAACTTTCAACGCTAGGGGCCGCAATGAACGGTTCGAATATCAGGGCAATGTCGACATCATCGATGCTGTCAGCGCGACCTTCGGGGCTGAAACGGAAAAGGCCAGCTTCCGCACATCGAGCTATGGAAGCCCGTTCTCGCGGGCAGAGGCGCGGATCAACAGCGTCTACGGCCAGCTCAGCGCCAAGCCGGTTACCGGCCTGACCCTGAGCGCAGGCCTGCGCCGTGACGACCATGATACCTTCGGCGGCAAAACGACCTTTTCCGCGAACGCGGTACTCACGCCGAACGAAGGCAGCACCACCTTGCGCGCGAGCTATGGCGAGGGGTTCAAGACGCCGTCGCTGTACCAATTGTTCAGCGATTACGGCAACACGGCGCTAAAGCCGGAATCCTCGCGCAGCTGGGATGCCGGCATCACGCAGAAGCTGATAGACGGCAGGATCGAGGTTGGCGCCACCTGGTTCCACCGCGACACGCGCAACCTGATCAATTTCATCGGTTGCACGGTACTGACCGGCATCTGCACCAATCGCCCCTACGGCACATATGACAATGTTGCCAAGGCGCGGGCGCAGGGGCTTGAATTCGTCCTGACGCTGAAGCCGGTCGACGCGCTGCGCGTGCAGGCCAACTATGGCTATGTCGATGCGATCAATGCCGCCACAGGCCTTGATCTGGTGCGGCGTCCCCGGCACAGCGTCAACCTGTCGGCCGATTACGACTGGTCATTCGGGCTGAAAACCGGGGCCACGATTACCCATGTCGGGCCAAGCTTCGACAATGCCTCCAACACCCGCAAGCTGGACGGTTATGTGCTGGTCGATCTGCGCGCCGCTTACCCGGTGACCCGCAATATCGAACTCTACGGCCGGATCGAGAACCTGTTCAACGAGCAGTACGAGACCAGCTACCGCTACGGCACGCCGCGCCGCGCCGCCTATGCGGGCGTGCGGTTGGCCTTCTGAGCGGGGCGACAGAACCGTGGACCCGCATGCCGCATTGATGTGGCACGGCGGACAGACGGCGGCGGCGGCGCGGCTTTACCCGGCCGCGCCCCGCCCCTGGCTGGACCTCTCGACCGGCATCAGCCCCTGGGCCTGGCCGCTGCCGGCTGTCGAGCCGCAGGCATGGCAGGCCCTGCCTTCGCGCGCGGCGCTGGAGCAGCTAGAATTTGCGGCGGCGCGCGTGTTCGGCATGAACGACACCGAACAGATAGCCGCCGTCCCGGGTAGCGACATTGCCATTCGCCTGCTGGCCCGATTGCTGCCGGCGGATCGTGTGGCCATATTGGGGCAAAGCTATGCCGGTTATCGCGCTGCCTGGCCCGAGGCGCGGGTGCTGCCATTCGACAAGGCGGGCAATGCCGATCTGATGATCTGCGCCAATCCGAACAATCCCGACGGCGCCGTGATCGAAGCACGCAAGCTCCAGCGACTGCGTAACATCCGCATCGTCGATGAGGCCTTTGCCGATGCCATGCCGGAAGTCAGCATGCTACCCCATCGCAACGGAGCGATCGTGCTGCGCTCGTTCGGCAAGTTCTTCGGCCTGGCCGGTGTACGGCTGGGTTTCGTCGTCGCCAATAAGCCGGTGATCCGCGAACTTCGCGGCCTGCTGGGCGATTGGCCCATTTCCGGACCAGCGATCGCCATCGGAACCGCTGCCTACTGCGACCGGGCATGGCAGGGCTTGCAGCGGCACCGGCTGGCGCAAGGCAGCGTGCGGCTGGCCGCATTGCTGGCGGATCATGGGCTGCAAGATGCGGGCGGCACCGCCAATTTCAGGCTGTGTCACGCCCCTGATGCCCCCGGCCTGTTCACCCATCTTTGCCGGGCCGGCATACTGGTGCGGCCCTTTATCGACCGCCCAGGTCAGCTGCGGCTGGGTATCCCCGGGACGGAAACGGATTGGACAAGGCTTGAAACCGCCTTGCTGTCGTGGAGCAAACGCAATGACTGAAGAAACTATTACGGATGATGACGGTCACACCCGCCACAACGCGCGCATGAAAAAGCTGAAAGTCGCGCGCGACAAGATTCAGTCGCGCAAGACGATCGAGCGCGGGCTGCTGATCGTCCACACCGGCAATGGCAAGGGCAAGTCGTCCTCCGCCTTTGGCATGGCCATCCGCAGCGTTGGCTGGGGCATGAAGGTTGGCATCCTGCAATATGTGAAGGGCAGCTGGGACACGGGCGAGAAGGCGTTCTTCGCCGCCAATCCGGACCTGCTGACCTTCGATGTGATGGGCAATGGCTTCACCTGGGACACGCAGGACCGCGCGCGCGACATTGCGGCGGCACGGGCGGCCTGGGAACGGTCCAAGGCGCTGATCATGGACCCGGAATACCACTTCATCATCCTGGATGAGCTGAACATCGTGCTGCGCGACGATACGCTGCCGATTGCCGAGATCGTGGCGTTCCTGAAGGATCGCCCGCTGGAAAAGCACATCTGCATCACCGGGCGCAATGCCAAGCCGGAACTGATCGAGATCGCCGATCTGGTGACCGAGTTTCAGGAAGTGAAGCACCCGTTCAAGGCTGGGTTCAAGGCGCAGAAGGGTGTCGAATATTGATCCGCAGAGCCGCCCTGCTTGCCGCACTGACGCTGCTTGCCGGCTGCGGTACAGCAGGCGGTCGCGCTGTCTCCAGGGTGGACGGCCCGCCCCGGCGGATCGTCTCGATGAACCCCTGCGTCGATGCTGTGTTGATGGAAATTGCCGACCCGGCGCAGATCGCCGCGATCAGCCATTATTCGCAGGATCCCCGCGCCACCTCAATCCCGCTGGGCCGCGCGCTGCGCTATCCGGCAATATCGGGTTCGGCCGAGGATGTAATTGGCGCCGCGCCGGATCTGGTGATCGCCGGGCCGCATGTATCCATCCAGACGATTGCCGCGCTCCGGCGGCTGGGCATCCCATTGATGCAATTGCCCGTCCCCGAAAGCGTGGCAGAAAACAAGGCGCAGATTTCAGAGATTGCCGCGCGGATCGGACGTGCCCGCGCAGGCGCAGCGCTGAATGCGCGCATCGATGCGGCGATGGCGGCCAGCCGCTGGAGCGCCGCGCCGATCGACGCGCTGATCTGGCAGGGCAGCGGACTGGTGCCGGGCACGGGCACGCTGGCCGATGAACTGATGGCCCATACCGGGTTCCACAACATGAGCGGCGAAATGGGCCTCAAGAAATGGGATATGCTGCCGCTGGAAGGGTTGCTTACCCATCCCCCCGCCGTGCTGCTGGCGGGGCGGGCAGACATGGGTGCGGGCAACGGCGATGGGAACCGGATGCTGACCCATCCCGCGCTGATCAAGGCCGGCAAGCGGATCAATATCGCGCAATATCCCTCCAACCTGCTGCATTGCGGCGGGCCGGTTATCATCCGGTCGGTCGAGCGGCTGGCGGCGGTGCGGCGCGCATGGAGAGCATCACGATGAGGCTTAATTTCGGACTGCTGGCCGCCTTGCTGGTGGCCATGCTGGGATCGCTGATGGCCGGGCGGACATGGGTGCCGTTCGATCACTGGCTGTCTGGCGATCTGCAATCGCTGATCGTGATGGAGCTGCGCCTGCCGCGCGCCTTCGTTGGTGCCATTGTTGGCGCGAGTCTTGGCATGGCGGGGGCGGCGATGCAGGGCTATCTGCGCAATCCGCTGGCCGATCCCGGCCTGTTCGGCGTGTCGTCCAGCGCGGCGCTGGGCGCGGTTGTCTCGCTTTATTTCGGCTTTGCCGTATCCGCCTGGCTGCTGCCGATCTTTGCGCTGGCGGGGGCTGGCCTTGGCATGGCGGCGCTGGCCATATTGGCGGGCCGATCGGGCAGCCTGATCCTGTTCACGCTGGCCGGCGTGACCCTTTCCAGCCTGACCGGGGCGCTGACCAGCCTGTTGATCAGCCTTGCCCCCACGCCCTTTGCCTCGTCTGAGATCGTCACCTGGCTGATGGGCGCGCTGATGGACCGCAGCTGGGACGATGTGCGGATTGCCCTGCCGGTTTCGGCCGTGGGCATGGGTGCATTGCTGTGGGCGGCGCGCTACCTCGATGCGCTGACGCTGGGGGATGCGGCGGCGCGGTCGATGGGGGTGAACATGGCACGGCTGCAATGGCTGATCGTGATCGGCGTGGGGCTGACGGTGGGCAGTTCGGTGGCAGTGGCCGGGATCATCGGTTTTGTCGGGCTGGTGGTGCCGCATCTGGTGCGGCCGCTGGTCGGGCATGAGCCGTCGGCGCTGCTGATCCCCTCGGCGCTGACTGGTGCCTTGCTGGTGGTGCTGGCCGACTGTCTGGTGCGGATATTGCCCTCCACCTCGGAAGTGCGGCTGGGCATCGCGATGGCCTGTCTGGGCACGCCGTTCTTCATGATGCTGCTGTTCAATATGCGGCGAGAGGTAGCGTGATGGCTCTGCGGTTCGATCACCTCGCGCTCACCCTGCGCGGACGGCCTGTGCTGTGCGATGTCAGTGGCGGATTTCCCCGGGCCAGTGTCACGGTCATCCTCGGGGCGAATGGCGCGGGCAAAAGCACGCTGCTGTCGTGTCTGGCTGCCTTGCGCACACCAGATAGCGGTATGGTAACGCTGGACGGCAGGCCACTCCTTGCCATCCCTGCAATGGAGCGCGCCCGCCAGATCGGTCTGCTGCCGCAACAGGCGGACATCCACTGGGACATCAACGTCCGCGCGCTTGTCGCGCTGGGCCGCCTGTCGCATCATGGCCGTTGGGGCCGCAGCGCAGCGGACGAGGCCGCGATCGCCGAAGCCATGGAGCAGACCGATTGCGCCCGCTTTGCAGACCGCAAGGCCCAGCGCCTGTCCGGCGGTGAACAGGCGCGGGTATTGCTGGCGCGAGTGCTGGCGGGAAAGCCCGACTGGGTGCTGGCCGACGAACCACTCGCCAACCTCGATCCGGCGCACCAGCTTGATGCCATGGCCTGCTTCCGCGCGGCCGCAACGGCTGGTGCAGGGGTGGTGCTGGTGCTGCATGACCTGACCCAGGCGGCGCGGATCGCCGATCATCTGATCGTGATGAAAGAAGGCGGAATCATCGCCTCTGGCACCGCCGCAGATGTGCTGACGCCCGCCGTGCTCGAAGTCGCTTACGGCGTGCGCGTGCATATCGGGCAGGACGAAACCGGCGCACCGGTGATCACCCCGATTGCCCGGGTGGGATGATGATGGACCGCCCTGAGCAACTGCTCGCGGTGCTGATCGTAGAGGCCGCGCTCGGCTATCCGGCGTGGTTGCTGGCGCGCATCGGCCATCCGGTAATGTGGGTGGGGCGGATGATCGCGGCCATGGACCGACACTGGAACCGCGCGCCTCATGCCCGCGCGACCGGGGTGCTGGCGGCGCTTGTGCTGGTGGTGACCGGCGGCGCGGCGGGGTTGGTGATCGAACGGTTGGCCAGTGGCTGGAGCGGCATGATCGCCATCATCCTGATCGCCACCGCCGGCCTTGCGCAGCGCAGCCTGCACGATCATGTCGCAGCCGTGATCCGGCCACTGGCGGCGGGCGATCTGGACGCAGCCCGCCTTGCGCTGTCCGGCATTGTCGGGCGCGATACTGCTGCGCTGGATACGTCTGGCATCGCCGCGGCCGCCACCGAAACGCTGGCGGAAAGCTTTTGCGATGGCATCGTCGCCCCGGCCTTCTGGTTCCTGATCCTTGGCCTGCCCGGCCTGTTCGCCTTCAAGGCCATCAGCACGGCCGACAGCATGATCGGCCACCTTGATGCCCGCTATCGCCAGTTCGGCTGGGCCTCCGCTCGGCTGGATGACGTACTGAACTGGTTGCCCGCGCGCATTGCCGGCATGTTGATTTGCTTTGCCGGAGGCGGCGGCTGGCGCATCCTGCGGCGCGATGCCGGCGCCCAACGCCGGATGGCCGGAAAGCGCGATGGCGGGCGCGCTGGGCGTAAGGCTGGGCGGCGGCGCGGCTTATGACGGAGAATGGATCGCGCGTGAAACGCTGGGCGATGGGGCTGCTCCGGCTGTTGCCGATCTTGTCCGGGCCATGTCGATCTATCGTCGTGCCTGCGCGCTGCTATGGCTGACCATTGGAGGCGCTGCATGGCTGCTGTGATGTTGCAGGGGACTGGCTCTGACGTCGGCAAATCGGTGCTGGTTGCGGGCCTGTGCCGGCTGTTGGCCAATCGCGGATTGAACGTGCTGCCGTTCAAGCCGCAGAACATGTCGAACAATGCCGCCGTCACCGCCCCCGACGAACTGGGTATGCGCGGTGAGATCGGCCGGGCGCAGGCCTTGCAGGCGCTGGCTTGCCGCGCGCCGCTGTCGGTCGATATGAATCCGGTGCTGCTCAAGCCGCAGTCGGACCGGACGGCGCAAGTCGTGGTTCACGGCAAAGTGCAGGGCACGCTGGGCGCAGAGTATTACCGCAGCCGCAAGGGCGAACTGCTGGAGGCAGTGATGGCATCCTATCACCGTCTGCGAGCCGCAGCCGATATCGTGGTGGTGGAAGGCGCAGGCAGCCCGGCAGAGATCAACCTGCGCGCCGGCGACATCGCCAATATGGGCTTTGCCCGCGCCGCCAATGTTCCGGTGGTGCTGGTCGGCGATATCGATCGCGGCGGGGTGATTGCCTCCATCGTCGGCACCAAGGCGGTGATTGAACCCGAAGATGCCGCGATGATCCGGGGATTCCTGATCAACAAGTTTCGCGGGGATGTGGCGCTGTTCGATGATGGCTATGCCGCGATTGCCGAGCGGACCGGCTGGGCAGGCCTTGGTGTTATCCCGTGGATCGCCGCCGCTCGCGCGCTGCCGGCCGAGGATGCGGTTACGCTGCAAACGCCTGATGCTTCGGGCAACGGCCTGATGGAAATTGCCGTGCCGATGCTGTCGCGCATCGCCAATTTCGATGATTTCGATCCGCTGGCGAATGAACCCGGCGTGCGGCTGACGATGGTGCCGCCGGGCACACCGATCCCCGCCACCGCCTCGCTCATCATCATCCCCGGCACCAAGGCGACGATTGCCGACCTCAAATTCCTGCGCGCGCAAGGCTGGGACATCGACATTGCCGCCCATGTTCGGCGCGGCGGGCGGGTGCTGGGCATTTGCGGCGGCTACCAGATGCTGGGCCGCACGATTGCCGATCCGGCGGGGGTCGAGGGCGCTCCTGAAACGGTGGACGGCCTTGGCCTGCTGTCGGTTGATACGGTGATGCAGGCAGGCAAAACCCTGCGCGAAGCGGTGGGCACCAGCCTCGCCGACAATGCGCCGTTCCGCGGGTATGAAATTCATGCCGGAGCCACGACTGGCACCGCCCGCCCACTGCTGCGCATGGCCGATGGCCGCAATGAAGGTGCCGTTAGTCCAGATGGGCGCGTGGCTGGCTGCTACATCCACGGCTTGTTCAATCTGGCCGCCCAGCGGCGCGGCTGGATCGATGGCGCATCGAACGGCGTCGATCAGGATGCAGCGGTGGACGCCGCGCTGGATGAACTGGCGGCTTCGCTGGAACGGCACGTTGCGGTGGACCGCCTGCTGGCCATCGCCGGACTGGCAGAATGACCGGCCCCATCTTCCCGCCCGGATTTGCCGAACAACTCGATACGCTGCTGACATGGCGGCGCGATGTGCGGCATTTTCAGACGGTTCCCCTGCCAGACGGCACGCTGGATCATCTGCTCGACCGCGCCGCCCTTGCCCCGTCAGTCGGCAACAGCCAGCCGTGGCGTTTCGTGCGGGTGCTGTCGGCGGAACGACGCGCTGCAATTGTCGCTCATGTCGAAGCGGAAAACCGGAAGGCGGCAGCGATCTACCGCGATGAAACCCGCGCCGCCTATGATGCGCTGAAGCTCCACGGATTGCAGGAGGCACCAGAACCGCTTGCCGTATTCTGCGAAACCAATCCTGCGGCGGGCCACGGTCTTGGCCGCCAGACCATGCCGGAAACGCTTGCCTGTTCGGTCGTCATGGCGATCCACACGCTGTGGTTGGCGGCCCGCGCCATCGGCATCGGCGTGGGCTGGGTCTCGATTGTCGATCCGGTGGCGATTAACCGCCTGCTCGATGTGCCCGAAGACTGGCGCTTCGTCGCCTTGCTCTGCCTCGGCTATCCCGCCGAACAGCACGAAACCCCGGAACTGGTCCGCCGCCGCTGGCAAGACCGCCTTCCTGCCGATCAGACGAGATTCACCCGATGACGATCACGCCCGCACTGGCGCAAGCGCACCTCGACAGCCTCGCCAAGCCGCCCGGCAGTCTGGGCCGGCTGGAAGCGCTGGCGGCCGAACTGGCAGTGGCGCAGGGCACCCTCACGCCCCTCACCCACCCGCGCCGGCTGGTGCTGTTCGCGGCCGACCACGGCGTGGTGGCGCAAGGCGTCACGCCCTGGCCGCAGGCCGTGACGACGGCGATGGTCGCCACGATCCTGTTAGGCCGCGCCAGCAGCACCGCGCTGGCCGCAGCGCACGGCGTGGATGTGCGGGTGGTCGATGCCGGGATGGCCCAGCCGCCTGAATACCCGCCCGTCGGCCCGTTCCCCCCGCATTTCCGTTCCGCGCCGGTCGCGCCGGGCACGGCTGACCTCGCCACCGGCCCCGCGATGGATATCGTGCAATTCGATGCCGCATGGGCGCTGGGCGCGGATGAGGCCCAAGCAGCGGTGGCAGCGGGCTATCGCCTGCTGATCGCAGGCGAAATGGGCATCGGCAACACCACGGCATCGGCCTGCCTCACGCATGCCCTGACCGGCGCGGACGCCGATACCGCCACCGGCAGCGGCGCGGGCGCGGATGCGGCGATGCGGCTGCACAAACGCGTTATCGTGGAACAGGCAGTCGCCCGGCTCGGCGGCGCGCGCGACAAGGCAGCGCTGGCCGCCATCGCCGGGTTCGAGATCGTCGCTATCGCAGGATTCTATGCGTCTGGCGCAGCAGCGGGTGCCGTGCTGGTGCTCGACGGCTATGTAACCACCGCCGCAGCGCTGATCGCCGAAGCGCTGGCACCCGGCACCGCCCGCGCCATGATCGCCGGCCATCGCTCGGCAGAGCCGGGGCATGCTGCGGCGCTGGCCCAGCTTGGACTCACACCCATACTCGACTGGCAGATGCGGCTGGGCGAGGGCACCGGCGCGCTTACTGCTCTTCCCTTGCTGGACAGTGCTGCCGCCTTGCTCAGCGATGTTGCCACCCTGGCAGAAGTTCTTGGGCAATGATCAGAGCTGTCTTCCTGCCGCTGCTGCTGGCAATCCAGTTCCTCACACGTCTGCCTGTCAGCGCCGCAATCCCGCCTCTTGATGAAGCGCAGTTGAAAGTCGAATTGCGCCGCTCCGTCCTGTGGTTCCCGCTGGTCGGCGGACTGGTTGGCTGCATCGGCGCGCTGGTGTTGTGGGGCACAGGAATGCTCTGGCCGCGCTTCGTCGCAGTAGCACTGTTGCTGATCGTCGAGGCCCGGATGACCGGCGCATTCCACGAAGATGCCGTGGCCGATTTTTGCGACGGATACGGCGGCGGCATGACTGCGCGACGCATCCGCGAAATCATGAAGGACAGCCGCGTCGGCAGCTATGGCGCGCTGGGACTAATGCTGGCGGTGGGCCTGCGAGCAGCACTGCTGATCACGCTTCCGGCGGCGTTGCTCATTCCTGCGCTGGTTGCCTCAGCCGCGTTTGGCCGCTGGGTAGCAGTGGCGGCGATGGTTATCGTGCCCCCGCTCGATCAGCCCAGCAGTCTGGCAAAAGACATCGGCCAGCGCCCCGGACTGGCGATCCTGAGCGGCGCAACCCTGCTGGTACTGCCCTTCCTCGCGCCGCTGGCCACCATTGCCCCCGGCGCGCTGCTGGTCGGGACAGGATGCGTCCTGCTCTTCCTGTTATGGTTCCGGCAATCGCTGATGCGGCATCTGGGCGGCGTAACGGGCGATTGCCTCGGCTTTGCCGTCTATGCCGGCCAGCTTATCCTGCTGCTTGGCGTGGCCGCACGATGGCCCGCCGCATAATCCTGGTCCGCCATCCGCCGGTGGAGTCAGCTTGGCAAAAGCGCTGCTATGGCCAAAGCGATCCGGGCCTGTCGCGCGCGGGACAGGCGATGGTAGCACTGCTAATTGATCAACTCACCGCGCTGGGGCCGGATGCCATTGTCCATAGCGACATGAAGCGTACCCGCGCCATTGCGCTGCCGCTGGCGGAAAGGCTCGGAATCGTGCCGATTGCCGAACCGCTCTGGCGCGAACGCGATTTCGGATCGTGGGAGGGGCGCTGCTGGAACGCCATCTACCGCGAAACCGGCAATGCCATGAACGGGATGATTGACGCACCCGATACATTCCGGCCCGGCGGCAGCGGCGAGACGACCCGGCAGCTGATCGATCGGATAACGGCCGCACTGGCCAGCGTACCATGCAACGGCAGCGTCATTATCGTCACGCACGGCGGACCGATTGCCTCCGCCCGTGCGGCACGGATGGCTGATGGACTTGAACGGATTACAGATCTGGTTCCGCCAACAGGCTCGGTGACAGTGCTTTGATCCACCCTGCGCCGGGGTGGTCCCCGGCCTGGCAGCTAAGCTTTGAGCGGCTCGATGGATCGCCTGAACGATGCTGGTGCTGTGCTTTGGCGGGACCGGCGCCAATCTCCGGGCGCAGGCATCGGGTACGGACAGGAAGGCTGGCCACCTTCACGTCCGCAGCGATGCATTGATCAGAACTTCGCCCGCGCCGTGAAGCGCGCATTGATCGGAAGTGCATCTCATCGCAGAAGTGGGCTGGGGGGCATTGTGGACAAAGATGGGTATAAGTCTATTGTTTATCAATAGTTTAGAATTACATAAAAGGTCCCTCCTCCACCAGGTTTCATGTCCGCATAGGTCAGCTTGCGTCCGCATGCAGCCAACAGGGGAGTGGGGGCATTCCGGAGAGGTTCGGATTTTGCCGATACCCCCAACGCTGCTTTTGTGCAGACGTATGAATAACGATGAAAAGCAGAACCTTAGCCCTAGGGCGACGACACAATTCCCCGCTTCGATTAGCGCAAAGGTCCCACGTTCCAGTCACAATTTGAGTACCACACTGGGATACACACTTCCAAATGGCTTGCCCGGACGCTCACTCAATACATAATCGGACTCGATCGGCGCAGCGACGAGACGTCGACGGTTCAAGGATCGTTCCGCAAACGCATCAATACCAACGCTAGCAGGGCAAAGAGCGCACCGGTCATGAATGTGGCTTGGGGACCGACTGCTGACCACAATATGCCCGCCAGCAGACTGGCGAAAAGCATGGCAATGCCGGAAGCCAGATTGAAAAAGCCAAATCCTGATCCGCGCAGATATTCTGGAGAGGCGTCGGCAACGAGCTTGGCGAGAATGCCTTGCGTCAGGGCCATATGCGCACCCCACAGGACGATACCGGCAAAAATGGCCAGAAGTCCGTTGCCAAAGGCAAGCAGCATGTCCGCAGCAATCAGGCAAGCCAAACCAGCGGCAAGCGGTAGCACGGGATTGGCGCGGTCAGAAATAGCACCCGCGGGGTAAGCCCCGAGCGAATAGACGAGGTTCATGACGACCAGCACAAGTGGTGTCCACGCCAGCGCCAACCCCTCGCCATTGGCCCTGAGCACCAGAAACGATTCGCTGAACCGGGCGAGCGTGAAGGCTACCCCGATCATCACGACCGTCCAGAAACGCCGGTCAAATGACTTGAGGTCAACCATCCGCAGCGGCGATGCCTTGACCTTGCCTGATGCGCCCTTATCTGCTTCGCCAACGCCGAACACCACCAGCAGCACTGAGAGGACAGCTGGAATCAGCGCGATCCAGAAGATCGTTCGCATGTCGTTGGCAAGCGCGAACATCAAGGCAATGGCGGCGAGGGGGCCGAGAAAGGCGCCAACGGTATCGAGTGACTGGCGCAGGCCATAGGCACGACCCCGGATTTCCTGCGGCGTCACATCGGCAACAAGGGCGTCGCGCGGCGCGCCGCGCAAGCCTTTGCCGATCCGGTCTGCAAACCGCGCACCGAGTACCGGCAACGGACCGGTGGCTATCGCAAAGAACGGCTTGGACAGGGCCCCCAGACCATACCCCAGCAGGATGAGCGGTTTGCGCCGACCCAGGCGATCGGAGATGTAGCCAGAAAACACCTTGGTGATCGACGCCGCAGCGTCGCCGACCCCATCGATCAGCCCGACAAGGGCAACGCTCGCGCCCAGCGTCGTGGTCAGGAACACCGGGAGCAGTGCGTGGATGATTTCGGACGAAAGGTCCATGAATAAGCTGACAAGACCAAGTGCCCAGACCGTACGGGGAATCCTATCCATGGGTGTTTGATGCCATCATTTCGTTGATCTCGCAGTCAGCGATGGTTTTGTGGCTGAGAGAGCTGATCATCTGGTCGAGTTCGGGGCGCAGTGAAGAGAATCAGTGCGGGGAGTACCAGCAGCACAATCGGCACGGCGGCCGTCAGACCGAAGATGATGGCGGTCGCAAGTGGCTGTTGCAGACCCGCTCCTCTGCTAATTCCCAAAGCCAGTGGGCTGAGCGTAAGGATGGCGATGATCGCCGACATCAGGATCGGGCGCAACCGCTTCTCACCCGCCTCGCACAGGACTTCGGCGTCGAGCGGTGCGTCGGTGTCGATTTCCGAAAGATAGAACACGATCAGCTCGGTCACCATGCCCACCACCATGGTGAGCCCCATCAGCGCTGAAACATCGAGCTCGATCCCGGTAACCCAAAGTCCGCAGAACACCGCCGAGGTGCTGAGCAGGACTGAAATCAGCGCAGCGAGCGTCCAGGCTATGCGTTCGAACATGATGGTAAGAAGCAGTGCCGCCAGGAGCAGGGCTGCCGTGAAGACCATGCTCATGTCGGCAAAGCTCTGCCGTTGCTGGGCATAAAGTCCGCCGTAATCGACCCGGATCGAGGCCGGAAGATTAAGGCCCGCAACGGTACTGCGCACATCGGCCATCGCCGAACCCAGGTCTCGTCCCTCAAGTCTTGCCGTTACATCGATGAACGGCGCAAGGTCCTCGCGCGTTCTTTGCATCTGACCGGCCGCGATCGAGACGTCGGCGATCTGCCCGACCCGCACCACATGCCCATCCGATCCGGTCAGCGGCAGTTCGGCAACCTGCGCCGCGCGTTGGCGAACATCCGCCGGTCCGCGCACCCTTACGCCGATCAGCTGCTCGCCGATCCTCAGACTGGTCGCCGGACTTCCCCCAACCAGCCCTTCGATCTGGCTGGCAATTGTGGCTGGATCGAGTCCCTGTTGTTGCGCCAAACCAGGCCGCACGCGCACCGAGATGGCATCGCCCGCCACCCGTAAGCCATCGACCACCTCGACCACGCCGCTGACTTTACCAATCGCTTCCGCGACGCGCTTGGCCGTCTGTTGCAAAGCCACGGGATCGTCGCCGAACAGCTTGATCTCGATCGGCTGCGGCACGGCGGTGAGATCACCGATAAGATCTTCCATGAGCTGCATCGTCTCGATCTGCAACCCAGGGACCTGCGCCGAAACCTGCTGGCGAATATCTCCCATGACCGCCTCTATTGGGCGGCGCGAGCCACCCTTTAGGCGGACGAAATAATCGCCTTCGTCGGCTTCGGTGAGCCCGCCGCCGAGTTGCAGGCCGGTCCGGCGCGAATAACTCGCGACTTCGGGAGTGCGCTGAATGATCTGCTCTACCTGCCGCAGAAGGCGATCGGTATCGCTGAGCGCTGCCCCGGGCTGAGCCTTGTAATCGAGGATGAATCCACCCTCATCCATCTTGGGCATGAAGCCGGAGGGCACGTTGTACCATGCCAGCGATCCTGCCAGTACCAATATAGCGGAAACCAGGATCGCAAATCGTGCCGGACGTTCGAGAGCATGACCGATGCCGCGGTGATACTGACCGACAAGCCGCCCCAGCCACCCCGATGCGCTCTCCGCCGCCTCGGCGTCGCTCGGTCGCAGCCAGTGAGCGCAAATCAACGGAATAAGAAAGCGCGCGTAGAGCAGCGAGATCGTCAGAGCTGCGACCATGGTCACAGCCAGCGCCTTGAAGAATCCGCCGCTGACGCCGGAGATAAAAGCAAGCGGCAGGAATACAACGATGGTTGCGCCGGTCGAGCCGAACAGTGGTTTGGCCATCTCACTTGCGGCAGCGAGTATCGACGGCCTATCGCGCGCCGTGCCCTCCTGCATCCGGCGCATGATATGTTCGAGCATCACCACCGTATCATCGACGATCAGGCCTACGGCAGCAGCCATACCGCCCAGCGTCATCATGTCGAACTGCATGCCCATGGCGAACAGAATCAGGCAGGTGCCGGCAAGCACCGCGGGCAGCACGGCGGCGGTGATAGCCATCAACCGCACTGAGCGGAGGAACAGGAACAGCACCACGCCCGCAAGCAGTGCGCCCAGCAGGATTGCGTCGCGTACCGCATTGGCCGCGCCGATGACGAGTTCGGACTGGTCGTAGAATGGGGTCACCGTCACGCTCGGCGGCAGGCCGAGTCCCTTGAGGCGAGTATCGACATCGCGTACCACCTGGACCGTGTCGCCGCCGAGCGACTGCCGGACATTGACGAGAACGGCGCTGCGGCCATTGCTCGTCACTAGCGAATAATCCGGTCGGGCCGCAGGCCGGATGGTTGCGATATCACCAACGGTGACAATCCCGGCCCCACCTGCGGTGCCTGACTTCACGGGCGTTGCGGCAATGTCGGCGGCGGAAGCCAGACGGTTTTCGACCAGCAGGAGATAGAGCCGGTGGCGATCCTCGATCCGTCCCGCACCGCGCACGACGTTGGCTTGCCCCAGCGCCTTGACCACATCGTCGGCCGACAGACCCAGCGCGGCGAGCCGTGCAGGCTCGAGATCGACCGAGAACTCGCGCGGCGAGCCGCCCAGCACGTCGACGCCCGCCACGCCGCCTACCGCCGTCAGCGCGGGCCGGACCTTGAGCTCGGCAATCTGGCGCAGCGCCTCCTGGTCGAGCGAAGTCGATGTGAGCGCGATCCCGATGACGGGGAATAGGGTGGGATCGGAACGGCGCACTTCGAACGCGGTGCCTTGGGGCATGGATGGCATGACGGTTGCTAGCGCGCCTTGTGTGGCCAGCGTCGCCGACGTCATATCGCGGCCCCAATCGAAGTTGAGTGCGACTTCGGCCGAACCGCGACTGGTCTTCGATCGCAGGTGGGTCACGCCCGGAACGGAGCGTAGGGCAATCTCGATCGGGCGGGTGATCTCCGCTTCCATTTGCGCCGGATCTCGTTCGCCGGCGTCGATCGCGACGACAACCCGGGGATAGTCGATGTGCGGGAACAGGCTGACCGGCAGCCGCAAGGCCCCGACTATGCCACCGAGCGTCAGCAGCAGCATCGCCAGCCACAAGCTGCGCGTATGGCGCGACAAGCGCGAGGTCACTTCGTGCGGACCTTCATGCCGTCTTCCACTGCGGTTGCGCCGGTTACGATGACCAGATCGCCCGGCGCAATGCCTTTCCGAACGGCCGCGCTGGTTCCGTCGCTGGCACCGACTTCGACATCGCGGCGATGCGCGACACCATCCTTGACCACGAAGACAAACGGCTGTCCGCCGTCGTCGAGCAGGGCGGCATAAGGCACGGTGACCGCCGCGCTCGCTGTGCGCGTGACGACCCGGGCCGAGAGCGGCTGTCCGGCGCCAAGACCCCGTTCAGCCGGAATATCGACGAGGATCGTCGCGAGCCGCGTCTGCGCGTTGGCAACCGGGCTGACACTGCGAATGGGAACTGAGAAAGGCGGCGAACCGTCACCGGGATGAACCTCTAGCGAACTGCCCGGTGGAAGACTGCGGGCCAGCGCCGGATCGACGCCGAAGCGCGCCTTGACCACACCGGCGCGCGACAGGGTGGCGATTACCGCGCCCGGTTGGACAATGTCCCCGGCGCTCGCGCCGGTCGTATCGACATAGCCGGCATGCGGCGCACGCAGTACCAGGCCAGCGCTTCTCTGGCCGAATGAAACTGAAAGCGCAGAGGCGGCGGCCGCGCGTGCGCGCGCCCCCTCAACATCGGCGTCGCTGGCAAGGCCATCTGCGCGAAGCCTTTGTGCCCGGGCGAGCGCTAGCTGCGCGGCGGTGGCATCGGCCCCGGCAGCCCGTGCCTGGGCCTGGCTCACCGGACTGGCCTGCAACCGCGCAACCACAGTGCCGACGGCGACCGCTGTGCCGGCCGGCGCATCGATCGAAAGAACTCTGGCTTCGACAGGCGCGGCAAGCACGATCTGACCATCGCCGCCGCGCTCGATCTCACCATAAAGCGTGACCGACTGGGCGATGTCACCGGTGCTCGCCTTGCCGAGCGAAACCAGCGCGACCGGGGTGGGGTCGGTCGCTTCGTCGGCGCTGCCCGAACAGGCGGCCAGCGCGAACAAACAAGGCAAAAGCAGTTTCGTCCGAATCATTTCCACCCCTCGATCGGTTCGCCGCTCAGCAATTCGAGCGCGATGGTCTGTTCCTCAATCGCCAGTCTTGCCTGCGCGACGACCAGTTGGCGGTCGCGCAGTTGCTGTGCCGCTGTCATCGCTGCCGCGTTCGACAGATCACCGCGTCGCGCAGCACGAGCGGTTGCTTCGGCCTGGCGCTGCAGCGCCGGAAGTCCGTCCTCGGCATCAGCGAGCTGCCGCCTTGCCAGCGCGATCCCAGCCCAGGCTGCTGAGATGTCGGCGCGGGTCTGGAACAGCCGTGCCTCGTATTCCACTTTGAGCGCCTCGCGCGTGGCACGCTCGATGGCAATTCCGCCGCGATTGCGGTTCCACAGCGGCAGGGTGAAATCGATCGATGGCCCGAGAAGGAAATTACCGGCTGAATCCCGATTGCCGGTCACCGACAGGTTGAGCGTGGGAAACTGGTCGAGTACGGCCTTGTGCACTGCCGCCTCCTCGGCACCATAACCGGCGCGCAGTGCAGCAAGGTCGGTGCGGGTGTCGCGGGCAATCGCAAACAGACGCTCGGCCGGGGGCGGGGCATCGGGTAGCATGACCGGCACGAGAGCAAGCCGGGTCTCGGGCGGCAGGCCAAGCAGGCGTGCGAGTTCCTGCGTTGCCGTGAGCAAATCCTTCTCTGCCGTGCGCAGTCGGTCTGCGGAATCGAAGGCCGCGACGCGTGCAGCCTCGGCGTCGCTTGCCGGAACATCGCCGCGAGAGGTCGCCCGCGCCGTCCGTGCGAGCTGGGCTTGCGCTGCGGTATTGGCTTCGCCTGTCAGTTCAACGATCCGTGTCAGCCCGCCGATCCGCACCGCCTGGATCCTGGCCTGCCCGGCTGTCTGCCATTCGGCCCAGGCCAGATCGAGCCTCACTTGCTTTGCCTGATTGCGCGCCTGCTCGCGGGTGACGGCCCGCTTGCGCAGCGCGTTGAGATCGAGGCCGATTGCACCGGCGATGTTGAGCAGGGTGTCGGGACCGCTGAGCACCTTGTCCGCGCTGATGCTGAAGGTTGGGTCGGGCAGCAAGCCTGCGGCAAAAGCCTGTGCGTCAGCCACGTTCGCACGGGCGCGCAAAGCGATCAGGTCCGGATTGTTGACCACGGCGAGCGCGGCGACACCCTCTGGCGTCAGCGGCGACGACAGGTCGATCGGTGTGGGTTTCAGCCAGGGGCGCTCGACCGCGCGGGCACGCGTCTCAAGAACCGCAGAAATCGGCGTGGCGAGAACGGCCGGGCTCTCTTCGAGCGGGAGTGGCGCATAATGCGCGCAGCCCGATGCAAGCACCACCAGAAGCAGGGTCAAACGGGTCTTCAAGAGGGCATCCTCTGCGGGAAGTAGATTTCGGCCAGCAGGCCAGGGTGCGCATCGCTCAAGGTCAGACTGGCGCCGTGCGCCTCGGCGATGGCGCGCACCAGGCTGAGGCCAAGTCCATGACCGGGTGTTGCGCGCGACGCTTCGAGACGCACGAACCGTTCCTGCACCCGCATACGATCCTCTCCCGGTATGCCGTGGCCGTTGTCCTGTACAGTGACAGCCACACCATCAGCCTCGGCGTGTGTATTCAGCCGAATTGCCGCGCCTGGCGGGGTATGGCGTAGCGCGTTTTCGACCAGGTTGATGATCGCTTGCGCCAGCAATTCGCGGTCGCCTTGAACCGTCAGGTTCGGCTCGCTGACGACATCCAGTGCCTGTCCTGCATCTTCGGCAAGAGGAACCAGTGTTTCGCCCAGCTCCGTCACCACATCCGACAGGCTAACGGGGCCAAAGGCGCGTTTCAGGCTACCTTCCTCGACTTCTGAAATCCTGAGGATCGCGTCGAACAACACGAGCACATTGTCGGCCTGCGCGATCGCGCTCTCGACCAATTGTTCCCGGTCAGCGTCATGCGTCGTCCCGGACAGGCGTTCCAACTGGTTGCGCAGTCTCGAAAGCGGGGTGCGCAGATCGTGGGCAAGATCGCCGGTAACCTGACGCAGGTTGGCGATCAGCCCGGCGATCCGATCGAGCATGGCGTTGAGTGAGGCCGCCACCCTATCGAATTCATCTCCCGCAGTGCCTACGATGGCGCGCCTGCGAAGATCCCCGGCGACGATTGCGGCGGCGGTTGTTTCGATACCGGCCAGCCTGCGCCGAAGATAGGCCGCCAGCGCAACGGCCCCGGCGAGCCCGATGAGCAGCAGCGATGCAAATGCGGCGGCGAAAATGCCGAGGATTGTCCGGTCAATCGCTTCGAGCGATTCAAGGTCGGCAGCGACCACCATCCGATAGCCGCCGGGCAACATCGTCACCTTGGCGCGCGCCGGGTCAGGCCCTTCGAGCGGGTCGAGGAAGACGATCCGCTGCCACCCTTCGGCGGGCATGCTCGTCTTGAGATTCCCTGCTATGCGCTGGCTGTCTGGTCCGAACAGTGCGGTTCCCAGCGAAACTGGACCAGGCCCCTGCAATTGGTTGAGCGTTTCGGTCAGGCCGCGAATGCCATCGTCGCGATATTCTCCGCTGAGCGAATTGGTTGTCTGCTCGATGGTGGTGTCGATCTGGCGCGAGAATGCGGTGTGAGTCGCAATGAATACTGCGGCCCCAAGCGCCAGCATGGCCCCCGCGTAGGCGAGGAAGGCAAATACGGCGATGCGGTTCGCGGCGCTGCGCGGCAGCAGTCTCATACAGCGCGCAGCCGATAGCCAACACCGCGCACTGTCTCAATGGCGTCCGGAAGATTGCCTTCATTGAGCTTGGTGCGCAGTCGGCTCATGTGGGTTTCGACGATCTTGGTCTGCGGATCGAAATGGAAATCCCAGATCCGCTCGAGCAACATGGTGCGGGTGACGAACTCGCCGGCATGACGCATCAGCTCTTCGAGCAGGCGGAACTCGCGTGGCTGAAGCTGGATCTGCTGGCCCGCACGCCGCACCTCGCGTGCAAGAAGGTCCATTTCGATACCGCCTGCCGCCAGCCTGGTTGCAACGCCGGTAGGCGCGGTACGCCGTCCGAGCGCCTGGATCCGGGCCGCCAGCTCGCTGAACGCAAAGGGCTTGACAAGGTAGTCGTCGGCACCGGCTTCGAGCCCGTCGACCCGGTCTTCGATCCGGCCGAGCGCTGTCAGCATCAGCACGGGCACGGCAATACCTCCGGCTCGCAACCTCTTCAGCACCGAAAATCCGTCGAGTGCGGGCATCATCCGATCGAGAATGATGACATCGACGGTCTCGGTCAGCGAGAGGTGAAGCGCATCCTCCCCGTTCGCTGCCACGATGACATTGTGGCCCAGTTCTTCGAGCCCACGCTCGACGAATTGCCGCGTATCATCGTCATCTTCGGCCAGCAGGATGCGCATCACTACCTCGCTTAGTCCCTGGCGTTCAACGGTTCGAACTTGTTCTCCACGATCCGGCCTGTGGCGACATCGACACCAATCTCATGGATCTGGTTGCCCTGCCGGATGTCGAACGAATAGCGCAAACCGCCGCCTTCGCGCTCGCGCTCGGCCTTTTCAATGCGCCCAGGTGCGGCGTGCAGCGCAATGGCGCGGGCCTGCGCCATGGTTATTCCCGACGACTTGGCCTGGCCTGCCTGGGGAAGGACGAGCGCCGCAGCGGCGAGCGAAAGTATCATGGCAATATTTCTCACGGGTTTTACTCCTGTCGGTGTGCTCAATGCACGTTCAGGGTGATACCCATGCATAGCTCACGTGACGGTTGCTGTGGGGATACAAATTCCCAACCTTGATCTGGTTACAGAGAGTGCTGGCCAGCAGCTCGCTTCGGTGGTCGTAGACGCACCCCCATCCGGCCAAGCAACATTCGATCCTGTCGCTGGATGGTATGGCTGTTGCGTTTCAGGACCGAGATACAGGGGCAAAATCGCACTCGCGTCCGATGACCAGATTGTCGTTGTCCGTACTTCCGCGCGATTGAAGGAGAATAGCATTCTCGTCGGCGGCGACGTCAGGAGGGCCAACGGCCATGTCGGGGTAGTGCCGGGCCACCTCCATTTTGAAGGTTTGGACTCGAGGGGCGAGATTGTAGCTGCGACTGACGCGCCATGGGGGGGAGTTCATGTCTCGCCGATTTCGGCTTGCCTATTTTCGGGCGTTCCTGAATGCAGAAAGCCCTGCGTCGATTGCATCAATCTGCGTGGCGAGCGTCTCCGGGACGAAGTAGCCTACTCCTCGCCGTAAAGTTCCCGCAGCGCGCGGTCGGCTTCGTCGGCATAGCGGCGGCGGACATATTTCTCGGTCAGGATTCCGAGCAAAGCCCCTGAGGAGTCGACAACGGCGAGGTCGTCTTGGGATTGCGCATTCAGACAAACCGGCTTCGCAGTTGGTTCCCTGACTCGCAACAAGGGCAAGGCAACGGCCAGACTGCCGACGGTGGGCAAAATCGCGGTCGAATAGGTACTCATCACAATAGCCGACTTCTATTCGGCTGACGGGAAAGCCATTTCATCGGCAGTCCGTTCCCAACTACAAGTATAGCTTGTAGTGATTTTAGCGCGTTGGTGTCCGAGAGGACTTAATCGGGAATGCGGTATGGAGCCTTGGCTCCGAAGCCGCAGCTGTCCCTGCAACTGTAAGCGGCTAGCGCGGCGCTCATAGCTCAGGCAGCAATGCCTGGGCCGCCACTGGGGACCAGTCTCCGGGAAGGCGCGAATGCCGTGTGTTGATCCGTGAGCCAGGAAACCGGCCTTCGCACGTCGCTGTTGCGTGGTTCAGGGGTTGGCCTGCGCGCGGGGTACCGTTTCGGGCGACATGGAGAGCGGAGCACTGCCAGGCAGTTTGCCTTGGTGGAGTAGCTCGCTGGCCGTGTGGCTATTGCAGCTGCACTCGCCTGGGTGCGGAGGTGACGGTGCGAATTATAGAACCCGGACAGAAGCGGCAGTGATCGAGCTGCGGCAGTTGCGCTATCTGGTGCTTGCGGCAGAATCCGGCAGTTTCAGCAGGGCCGCCAAGCGGCTCGGCATCAAACAGTCGACATTGAGCCGCCAGTTGCTCGCACTCGAAAAGCGCCTCGGAATCGAGATGTTCGAGCGTATGTCACGCGGCGCGGTCCTGACGTCTGCGGGACAGAGCTATCTCAAGACAGCCGAGCGCATTGTCCGCGAGTTCGGCGAACTGAACAGCTGGCTGCATGATACGCGCAAAGGCCGTTCGGGCCGGCTCGCGGTAGGGTTCTATACGTCCCTCTCGGCCGGCAATTTGCGCGCCACGCTGGAAGGCTTCGCCGGCGGCAACGAGGCAATTCGCATCGAGCGGTTCGAGCGCGACCGCGATCACTTGCTCAGTGGTCTGGAGAGCGGCCTGATCGACATCGCGATCATGCCCGGTGAAGGCCGCGAACCCCAGCTCAACCGTCGGTCCCTGTGGAGCGAGCGGATTCACGTCGCTTTGCCTAGCAAAAATCCACTCGGGCAGGCGGATGTCATTTACTGGACCGATCTGCGAGGAGAACGCTTCCGGCTGACGCAGCGTGATCCCGGCCCTCAATTCCGCCAGCTGCTGTTGGGTAAGCTGGCCGATGCGTCGCACCAGCCTGACATCCAGATGGAAGACGTCAGCAGAGAGACATTGCTGGCTTCGATCGGCTCTGGGGAGCACATTGCCATCGTTGTTGAAGCCGCCCTTGGGCTTGGCATCACAGGCACGGTCTTCCGCGAGATCCATGATCGTGATGGACCGACAAGGGTCGGGTTTTCAGCCTATTGGCGCGAGGACAACGCGAACCCCGTGCTAAAGGCGTTCCTGGCCTTCGTCACGGCCCGGTTCTCCTTGTCGGCGTTCAACTTCTAGTTTTTGTCCTGCTTGGATTGACGCACCGCTTCATAGGGTTCTGATCGTCACGTGAATCATTGTGCGCGCTTCTGCTTGATAACCTTTGAATACGGAATTTCTCCGGAACCATTCAGGACCAGCAAGCTCGTCGTCGCGTCCCGGCTCACCGCCTTCGAGAAGAGATAGCCCTGGCCCAGTTCGCAGCCCAGTTCCACGAGATGGACGGCCTGCGCCTCAGTCTCGATCCCTTCGGCCACCACTTCGATATTCAAATCCCGAGCCGTGCGGAGCAACCCGCCGATAACAGCCGCGCCAGCACCATCCGCCGCCAGTCGGTCAACCAGCACCTTGTCGATCTTGATCATATCAACCGGCATCGTCAGCAATGGCATGAGCAAGCCTCCGCCAGTTCCGAAATCGTCCAGCGCGACCCGTAGCCCCTTGGACCGGAGTGATTTGATCGCCTGGAGCACCGCCTTGTCCCGCAACATCGGATAGGCGCTTTCTGTGATCTCTATGACCAAATGCTCAAGTGGCAACCCATGACCAGTGAACGCGGAAGCAATCTGCTGATCCAGCCTGCCGCCATGGAAATCCGCCAGCGAGACATTGATGCCGATGTGCTGGAGCGGAATGGCCATATCCAGCCAGGCACGGACATCGGCTGAGACGATGGTCAACATGCGTTCGGTGAGCTCCGAAGCGGTGCGGGCGTCGGTAGTCGCTTCCCTGAATGCCGCGGCTGCCAGCAGTCTCCCATTGGCCATGCGAAGCCGGCAGAGCGCCTCCAGCGCGACGATCCTACGGGTATCGAGGCGAACTACCGGCTGATAATAAGCCTCAATCCGGCCATCACGCAAAGCGGCATCGACATCTCGAATGGCCGCGATGCGATGGGTGATCCTGGTGTCGAGACCCGGCCAGTAACGGACAAACCCGCCACGGCCCGTCTCCTTGGCGTGATATAGGGCAAAGTCGGCATTCTGCCGGACTTCATCGGCGCTACGATCGCCGCTCGATAGGATCGCGCCGCCGATCGTCGCCTGCGGCAAGATCGCGTGGCCATTGCAGTCGATCGGTTCGCAGAGGCTTTCTAGCAAGGCACTGGCGAAGTGATCGAGATCGCGGAGCGCTTCCGGCGACTGGACCAGGATTGCGAATTCATCGCCTCCGACGCGGAATGCACGGTTGGGCAAAGCCGCCGCTGTGATCCTCTCTGCGGTAGCCTGAAGCAGCATGTCACCGGCATGATGACCGAAACTGTCGTTGATCACTTTGAGATTATCGAGATCGAGTACGAAAAGTCCCCAGGTGCCTGGCTCCGCGCAGGAAAGACAAGAGAGTGCGACGCCGAAGGAGGACCGATTGGCGATCTGGGTCAAGGCATCGACATTGGCCTGCCGTTCGCGCTCCAGCACGCGGCCGTGGCGAGCGAGCGCAATCGAGCACAGGGGAATGCAGGCATCGACAATCACCTGTTCGGCATCCGTCGGCTCTCGGACTGCGCGATAGTAGAAGGCGAAAGTGCCAATCACCCGCTCGTTCTCGTCGAAGATCGGGGTGGACCAACATGCCCGCAGGCCCAATGACAGTGCCGCTTCCCCGTATTCGACCCAGCGAGAATCTGTGGCGATGTCCGTCACGATGACCGGCTTTCGCAGGTATGCGGCGCTGCCGCACGAGCCCAGCTCAGGGCCGATCATGAGGCCATTGAAAGCCGCCGAATAGGATTCGGGCAGGCTGGGTGCAGCGAGTGAATGGAGAATTCCGTCGCGGTCGACGATCAGCACCGAGCAGACCAGGTCTGGCACCAGGGTTTCGATTTCCTGGCACAGACGGTCGATGGTCGCCTTCAGGTCGGCTCCCTTCGCAATCATCTCAAGTATTATATTGCGCAGGTTGAGCACGAATCCTCCACTTTATAGGATAATTATTCTCCAGTGTGATCGCGGCCCATTTTTCTTGAGGCCATAGTATCTCGTGATTAAGCCTTCACTAATCGGCACTCCAATTAGGTCCGTATTGGTTCGTTCTGATCGGGTTCGACTTGGCTGCGATGTCGATGGCGAATTGGAGATGGGCGGCAGCTACTTTCTCGCCTGCCTCATCGAGCAGGAGCAGTGCTTTGCGCATCAGCACGATAGCGTGCTTCCGGATTTGAGACGGGTCTGTCATACTGCCGTTCGTTCCAAGGTGCCCTTGCGAGCCATGTCCGGCTGCCAGGAACAATTTAGGCCTCAGACCTTAAATGATACTTAAAGTCCGTCGCCTTATAACCATCTTGGGCAGAATGATGGGATGTGAAACGCACGCACCCAGGCACACTTCGGATGATACTGGCGGCTAATATCCGCCAGCGCCGAAAGGCGCGCGGTGTAAGCCAGCAGGATTTTGCGCTCGATATCGAGATGGACCGCACTTACATTGGCGGTGTCGAGCGCGGCGAGCGCAATGTGTCGATCGACAACATCGAGAGAATTGCCAAAGGGCTTGAAATCAGTCCCTATCTGCTTCTGACGGAACCAGAATAAGGCCGCCAGCGCCTCTGGCCAAAAGACAGCAAGCGCTACCTCCAAGCCAAGCAGGACAACCTCTAGCCGCTTCGTTTCGCCTTAGCGAAGGCCCTGTCGGTTGCCATGAACCGCGCCAGCATCGGCGCAACGAGCCGTTCTGGCGGCAGTTGCGATTGCCCTGATGCCTCGGCGAGGATGCCCGCATAGGCAACGAGATCGCGGTGGACGGACGCCGGCAATTCGACGGCCAACCTGACCGGCTTGTCATCGCTCAATGACCCCAGCTTCAGCCTGGTCATCGCCGACGGTCCTCCAGCAAGGGCTCAAGTATGAGGTCGCGCGTCACTATGATGCGCAGCGCATATCCTGGCCGAACCGTGAGTGTCGGCCGGACATTGAGTTCGCGCCCGACAATCTGCTGGCCAGTCTGGCTGATCGTGTCCTGCGATCCGCGCCGGACAGCGCGCACAAGGTCGCTGTCCCCGCCCGCGCCCAGCTCCGAGCCGACGCCCAGCAAGGTCGATATGAGCGCTGCTTTGGCCATATTGCCCCAATGGTAGTCGGTCCCGTCCTGCAGCCCGGCAAAACCGCGCACATCGGCGCCGGACAGCCGGTCAAGCTGGATCGAGCGGCCATCGGGGAGGATCAGTCGATCCCAGGCGAGCAGGACACGGTTCTGACCGTGGGACACTTCGGAATCGTATTCGCCGATGAGCCGCGCACCTTGGGGTATCAGAAGAATACGGCCCGTAAGGCTGTCATAGACATTGGCGGTCACTTGCGCGGTGATCTGGCCTGGAAGGTCGGATCGTATCCCGGTAATCAGCGCAGCCGGGATGATGCTGCCCGCTTGCAAGGTCGAAGGCGAGATCATCCCGCTGAGCCGGGCGCTGCTGGTCGTGGCCGTGTTGACGGGCTTCAGGAAAGCGCGCTTGCTTGCCTGGTCGGACTGATTTGCGGGCGGCGCATCGCTACCCGGTTGTGTCGGCACGCCAGCCGCCAAAGCTTCTGCAATCGATGGACCGCTAGAGCCAACACTTCCCTCGCCAGCCAGAAACAGGCGACTGGTCCGCGCCGCATCGCGTTCCTGCGCAATGCGCTGGCGCAGGGCTTCCTCTGGGTCCGCGCCACGCGACGCAGTTTGCGGCGCGCCAGATGGGATGGCGATCACGTCGCCCCGCTGCTGTGCGGCGAGGATCGGCCCACCCAGATCGCCGGGAAGCGGCGGTCCAAGCTTGGGCACCTGCGAATAATCCTTCGGCGCTGAGGCCAGTGTATCGGAGGCGGACTCGCTGCCAGTGCCGATCAGGTTTTCCGGCGGCGTTCTGGACCCGCTCGACAGGGCATAGAAGAGCGATCCGCCGATACCAGCAGACGCGGCGAGACATAGACCGATGATCGCCTTTCGGGACAGCCGCATGACACGGGGCAAAGGCGGTCGCAGCGAGAGATCGGGCAGCGGCGTGGACGCGCCTGTCGTTGCCTGCGGGTTCATCGCGGCGCACTCCGGCGGCGGGTGTCGCGCATGATCCGCACGTGCTGCTCGCTCTTGCGGTCGCCAAGCCGAAGCTCGGCAGCATCGAACAGCCGGTCGACGATCATGTAGGTGCCGCGCACCCTGTAGTTGACGAGTTCGCCCGTGCCAGATGCGCCGATCACGAAGAGCGGCGGCATATCGCCCTGTGCGATGGCAGCGGGAAAGGCGATGAACACCTGCCGACCATCGTCGAATACGCGGGTGGGCCGCCAGCGCGGCTTGTCACCCTCGATCCTGTATCCGAACTCCAGCGCACCCACATCGATGCCGGATGACACCTGCGTCATGGCCTGTGCGCCTGCCGCTCGGCCCTGAAGCGCGATCAGCTCGTCTTGCGGATAGATCCAGGACATAGATGCCATATAGGTCGCCGGCGTGCTGCGCAGTTCGAGGTGATATGTCCGCCGATCAGTGTTTATGATGAGATTGGTGAGCAACCCGCTGCGCGTCGGCTTCACCAGAATGTGGACGCGCTGAAGCGGACCGGAACCGCTCTGGGTGTCGCCGATTATCCAGCGCACTGTGTCACCGGCAGCCACTGGCCCCGCCCCCACCAGCTGCTCGCCTTCCTGCAGCGCAATGTCTGTGACCTGCCCGGGCGCGGTATAGACCTGGTAAAGCGCGCCATCACTGTAGGGAAATTGCTGGATCGCGTTGATGAAGCCATCGCGAACGGGCTGCACGCGCGCGGCGGCATTGGCAGCGCCGATCCGGGACTGCGGATCACTCGCGCCTCCCCGGCGCGCCGCCGTGAGCGGCTTCAACTGGCCGGGAAGCGGCAGAGGTTCGGGAATGGCGATGACGAGCGGCATCATCGGTTCTTCCACCTTTACGGCGGGCTGAATCAGCTCGGGAACGGTCTTGCGGGCGCGCGCTTCGACTGGGGCGGTGATAACCAGGGCAGCGGTTGCCAGCAACATGGCCATGGCCGAGCCACGGGGCGATTTAATGAGATTGGTAGCGATCACTGGGCAAGCTCCTTCGACCAGTTGATGGATTGCACGAAGAGGCCGAGCGGATTCTTGCGCAGGGCGTCGGGTGTGCGCGGAGTCTGGGTGACGATTCCGAGGATCGCCGACCAGCGTTCGGTCGCGGCCAGACTGCCGTCGCGGTAGTGCCGCTCGGTCCAGGCGACCCGGAAGCTGCCCGCGGAAGCACGGATCACGCTCGACACATCGACCCCGACCTGGAGCTTGCCGATCTGCGTGAAGGGATCGTTGCTACGGGCGTAGTCGTTGAGCGCCAATGCACCCTTGTCGCTGGTGAAGTCGTAAGCGCGGAGCCAGTTTTCGCGCACGATCACGGGGTCAGCAGGGATGCTGCGCACTTCCTCGATGAACTGGGCGAGATGATAGGCGATCTGCGGATCGGTCGGACGGTAATCGGCATCCGCCGGCGCCACCGCCTGAGCCGAGCCCAGTTTATCGACCTCGACCACCCAGGGCGTGATCGTGCCGCGTGCCGATTGCCAGACCAGCCCGGCGGCAAGGCCGCCCGACAGGGCCAGCGTGCCGAAGAAGGCAAGTCGCCAGTTTTTGGCCTGCACACGCGCCGAACCGATGCGGTCATCCCAGGCCTGCGCCGCACGCTGATAGGGGGTGACCGGTTCGGGCGCTTCCCCGTAACGGATGGATGGTCGTTTGAACATTTCAGGTTAGTCCTTTTCGCTGAGATTGACGGCGCTCCCGGCCCCGCCGCCATCGCCTGCCCGCAGGGCATGGGCGGCCGTCGAAACGCCTTGATTGAGAGCCTGACGGCGCTGCATGGCGCTGGCCCATGCGGGCCGGTCGGACGCTTCGGTTGCAGGGGCACCTCCATCGGCTTTACCGCCAGAAATCGTGCCGCCGGTCGCGCTGACCGCGCCGCGCGCGCCTTCCCGGAAGTCCTGCTTCAGCGAAGCGGACGCCTTGCGCAGCGGCGACATCGCCGCACCGCCCGCCGCCTGGCCGACAGCGCCCAGGCCTGATGCTACTCCAGATGCCCCGCTCTTTCCGGCCGAACCCAGGGCGTAAGCCATGCTCGCACCGCCCGCGGCCTGCGCTCCCTTGTGTGTGACACCGGCAACCGCACTGGCGGCGGCGCCACCGGCGAGCCGCGCGCCGGCAACACCGGCAGCGAGAGTGCCGCCTGCGGCAAGCGCGGTTCCCACAGCGGACCCTGCGCCGAGCTGCGGTCCGCCTGAGACGATGCCATTGGCGATGCCGGGACCGAATATGCCGAGGCCCAGGAGCGCCAGCGAGGCCAGCGCGATCGACATCGCCTGTTCGGCGGTCGGCGGAACTCCACCAAAGCCGGCGGTGAACTGGGCAAACAGCGTCGTGCCGATCCCGGTGATGACGGCCAGAACCAGCACCTTGATGCCCGACGAGACGACATGGCCGAGCACCCGCTCGGCCATGAAGGCGGTCTTGTTGAAGAAGGCGAAGGGCAGCAGGACGAAGCCTGCCAGGGTCACCAACTTGAACTCGATGAGGGTGATGAACACCTGCACGGCGAGGATGAAGAAGGCGAGGACGACGATGACCCAGGCGAGCAGCAGGATCACGATCGTCACGACATTGGCGAAGAAGGCGGCAAAGCCCATGAGATCGCCTGTCGCCTCGATCAGCGGCTGCGCCGCGTTCAGACCCGTGGCGGCGATCGTGCCCGGTTTCATGAACTCGGCCAGGCTCATGGCCCCGCCGCTGGCCTTGAGGCCAAGACCGGCAAAGCTCTGGAAGACGATATTGGCGAGAGAGGAGAAGTTGCCAATGATGTAGGCGAAGGTGCCAATGTAAAGCGTCTTCTTGACCAGGCGCTGGATCACATCCTCGTCGGCGCCCCACGCCCAAAACAATCCGGCCAGGACCACGTCAATCGCGATCAGCGTGGAGGACAGGAACCCGACCTCGCCGCCCAGCAGGCCGAAGCCGCTGTCGATGTAGCTGTTGAAGACAGACAGAAAGCTGTCGATGACGCCGGTGTCGTTCATGGGAATGTCCAGATTCGCGGCAGGAGGATCAGTAGCTGGCGCTGGGTGTTGGCACGGCTGCAGTTGCCTCAGGGTCGGGGCTGTCGACGAGGCTGTCGGGATCGGGCACGATCTCGATCACATCGTCGCCGAGAAAACGGCGGCGATGTGCATTCCAGACCTCCTCGCATGAGGCATCGGGCATGGTCAGTCGGCTGCAGCGAGCAAGTTCCGCCGCCAGCGGATCACCGCTTGGACGGGGCTGGACCTGACCGGCAGCCGGTTCATCCTTGGTGTCGGTGGCGGCAATCACCGCCACCGTGAGCATCAATCCGGCAAGGGCCGCAGCCGCCGCAATCCTGGCGTTTCTTGACATTGCGACGCGCTCACTTGCCGCCGATGAACCGACGGAACCGTTCCCGGCCGTCAGCTTCTGCCGTCGCCTGCCGTGCGGCTTCGAGCGACTGGCTCCGGGCCTGCGCGGACAGCATGGCGGTGAGATCGGCAAGCTGCTGCGACTGGAGCGCGAGCAACTGATTACCAGCCTGTGCAGCCTGTAGCGCGCCGGTCGCCGACTGGCTGGCGGTGACCAGTCGTTCCATGGATGCACGCGAGCCTTCGATATTGCCGACAACACCTGCCTGCACCTTCAGTGCGTCCTCGAAGGCGCCGACGCTCGTCTCCCAGCGCTCACGCGCGTTGGCGACGAGCGTCTGATCGGAGGCCGACATCGGGATCGACTTGTACTTGTCGGCGAAAGTCCGCTCGATGTCCTGGACGTTATAGGCGAGATGCTGGGCCTGATTGATCAGCTGCTGGGTCTGGCGGATCTGGTTCTGCAGCGGCTGCAACACATCGAGCGGCAGGTTGGCGAGGTTCTTCGCCTCGTTCACCAGAGATGTCGCCTGGTTCTGGAGCTGACGGATCTGGTTGTTGATCTGCGCCAGCGTCCGGGCGGCGGTCAGCACGTTCTGTGCGTAATTGCTCGGATCATAGACGATGATCGCGCTCGCCGGCTGAACGCTGGCAAGTGTCACCACACTGGCGATGCTTGCCATCAGGGCGAGACGGATGGGGGCCTTCTTCATGGGTAGATTTCCTCGTTGGGGGGTGGAAGCAATTCGGCGGCCCAGGGCAGGCCGCGCGCGGTGAGCCAGGCGCGGGCGAAGCCTTGCTGCCCGTGCTGGGCAACAAGCTCGGCGATGCGCAGCTGGTCGGTCTTGGACGAGGCGGCAGTGAAGGCGAGTGCGACTTCGCCCAGCCCCAGTTCGAACAGCCGATTGCCGCGCGCCGACTGGCAGTAATAGTCGCGCTTGGGAGCCGCCCGCGCGAGGATCTCGATCTGGCGGGCATTGAGGCCGAAGCGCTCATAGATTGCGGTGATCTGCGGCTCGATCGCCCGTTCATTGGGCAGGAAGATGCGCGTCGGGCAGCTTTCGATGATGGCAGGCGCAATCGCGCTCGTCTCGATATCGGCAAGGCTTTGCGTCGCGAAGATGACGCTCGCGTTCTTCTTGCGCAGCGTCTTCAGCCATTCGCGCAGCTGCGCGGCAAACGCCGGGCTGTCGAGCACCAGCCAGCCCTCGTCGATGATGATGAGGGTGGGCGAACCGTCGAGGCGGCCCTCGATACGATGGAACAAGTAGGACAGCACTGCAGGCGCGGCAGCCGACCCGGTCAGCCCCTCGGTCTCGAAGGCCTGGAAACTGGTCTCGCCAAGATGTTCGACTTCGGCATCAAGCAGCCGACCGTAGGGGCCGCCGAGGCAATAGGGCGCGAGCGCCTGCTTCAGTTCCTGCGATTGCAGCAGCACCGCAAGCCCGGTGAGCGTCCGCTCAGGCACAGGGGCTGATCCCAGCGATCCCAGCGCCGACCAGATATGCTCCTTCGCCTGCGGGTCGATGGTTACGCCTTCGCTGCCAAGGATCGCCGCCAGCCATTCGGCTGCCCAATTGCGCTGCGACGCTTCATCGATCCGGGCGAGTGGTTGCAAAGACACGGCTGCCGCCGCGCCATCATACAGGCTGGTGCCAAGATCCTGCCAATCGCCGCCGCAGGCGATAGCGGCGGCGCGGATCGAACCGCCGAAATCGAACGCGAATATCCGCGCGTCTTTGTAACGCCGGAACTGCATCGCCATCAGGGCCAGCAGCACTGATTTGCCCGCACCGGTCGGCCCGACGATCAGCGTATGGCCGACATCGCCGACATGAAGAGAAAACCGGAACGGGGTCGAGCCTTCGGTCTTGCCGAAGAGCAAGGGGGCAGCTTGCAAGTGCTCGTCCCGTTCCGGACCGGCCCATACGGCTGACAGGGGGATCATATGGGCCAGATTCAAAGTCGAAATGGGGGGCTGACGGACATTGGCGTAGACTTGCCCAGGCAAGGAGCCGAGCCAGGCCTCGATCGCGTTCATGCCCTCGGGGATGCAGGTGAAATCGCGGCCCTGAATGATCTTCTCGACAAGCCGCAGCTTCTCGGCGGCGAGTGCTGGATCGACATCCCACACCGTTACCGTCGCCGTCACCAGTGCCTGCCCGACATGATCGGCACCCAGTTGCTGAAGGGCGAGATCGGCATCGAGCGCCTTGTTCGAAGCGTCGGAATCCATGAGTACCGATGCTTCGTTGGTCATCACCTCCTTCAGGATTGCGGCCACGGATTTGCGCTTGGCAAACCACTGACGACGGATTTTGGTCAGGAGCTTGGTCGCATCGGTCTTGTCGAGCATGACCGCGCGGGTCGACCAGCGGTAGCCGAAGGCGAGCCGGTTCAACTCGTCGAGCAACCCCGGAAAGGTGATCGTCGGGAACCCGGTGATGGTGAGCGTGCGCAGGTGGTGGTCGCCAAGACGCGGCTCGAGTCCGCCGGTCAGAGGCTCGTCGGCAAGCAATGCATCGAGATGCATTGGCGTTGCCGGGACACGCACCCGCTGTCGCCGCGTCGAGATCGTGCTGTGCAGATAGGTCAGCGTTTCGCCGTCATCGAGCCAGGCCACCTCCGGCATGAACCCTTCGATCAGGTTCAGCACGCGGTCCGTTCGGTCGATGAAATTCTTGACCAGTTCCCACGGGTCGATGCCGGCCTGGGCGCGGCCCTCATAGAGCCAGCTCTCGGCTCGCGCTGCTTCCTCGGCGGGCGGCATCCACAGGAGCGTGAGGTAATAGGCGCTCTCGAAGTGCGCGCCCTCCTCGCGGAACTGTTCGCGCCGCTCTGCCTCCACCAGTGCCGATACCGGATCGGGAAACGCATCTTCGGGATAGTCCTGCGCGGGAACGCGCTGGGCTTCGACGAAGATCGACCATCCAGAACCCAGCCGCCGCAGCGCGTTGTTGAGACGCGCCGTTGTCGAGACCAGTTCGGCGGGCGTCGCGCTGTCGAGGTCCGGCCCCCGGAAGCGTGCGGACCGCATGAAACTGCCGTCCTTGTTGAGGACGATCCCGGGCGCGACCAGTGCTGCCCATGGCAGGTAGTCCGCCAGTTGCGCCTGCTTGCTGCGATATTCGCGGAGCGACATCATGCGCGCATCCAGTTCGGGTAGCGCAGGTGCCGCCGGGCAACATCAACGAAGTGGGGATCGCGCCGCGCAGCCCAGACCGCGAGCATGTGGCCGAAAGCCCAGATGACAACGCCCACGATCCACAGGCGCAGACCAAGGCCGATGGCGCCGGCCAGCGTGCCGTTGACGATGGCCAGCGCGCGGGGCGCACCGCCCAGCAGGATCGGCTCGGTCAGCGCGCGATGGACCGGCGCATGGAAGCCAGGAACGGGTTCGGCAACGCCAAGCATCAGACCAGTGCTCCGCCGCCGAAGCTGAAGAAGGAGAGGAAGAAGGACGAGGCCGCAAAGGCGATCGACAGGCCAAAGACGATCTGGATCAGTCGCCGGAACCCGCCGCCGGTGTCACCGAAGGCCAGCGTGAGACCGGTCGTGATGATGACGATCACCGCAATGATCTTGGCGACCGGGCCTTCGATCGATTCGAGGATCGACTGCAGCGGCGCTTCCCACGGCATCGACGATCCGCCGGCATGGGCAGGCATGGCCGTCGCGAGCATGACGAGCGGAAAGGAAGCGGCAGCAGCAAGGCGCTGCGCGCGGCGCGAGAGGCGAGACGTCATGTGGGTTCTCCAGTTTTGGGTTGGTCGGATGGAAAGGTGAGCTGGTAATCGCCGTTGCCGGCGAGACCCTCGACACAGGCGAGTTCGGCGAGACGTCGTCCGGCGCCGTCGCGAACCAGCACGGCGAGCACATCGATGGTCTCGGCAATCAGGGCGCGCGGCACGGTGACCACAGCTTCCTGGATCAGCTGCTCCATGCGCCGGAGCGCGCCGAGCGCACTGCCCGCATGGATCGTGCCTATTCCGCCAGGATGGCCGGTGCCCCACGCCTTCAGCAGGTCGAGCGCTTCCGGGCCGCGCACCTCGCCGATGGGAATACGGTCGGGGCGAAGCCGTAGCGACGAGCGGACGAGGTCCGACAGCGAGGCGACTCCGTCCTTGGTCCGCATGGCGACCAGATTGGGCGAGGCGCATTGCAGCTCGCGCGTGTCTTCGATCAGCACCACCCGGTCGCCCGATTTGGCGACCTCGGCCAGCAGCGCATTGGCCAAAGTGGTCTTGCCAGTGCCGGTGCCGCCGACGACCATGATGTTGGCACGCCGGGTCACGGCGTCACAAAGCATTGCCGCCTGGTCGCGGGACATGATGCCGGCGTCGACATAATCGCCGAGCGTGAACACGGCGACTGCCGGTTTGCGGATCGCGAAGGCGGGTGCGGCCACGACTGGCGGCAGCAGTCCTTCGAAGCGCTCGCCGGTTTCGGGAAGTTCGGCGGAGACACGCGGGCGCCGGGCATGAACCTCGACGCCGACATGGTGTGCGACGAGCCGGACGATCCGTTCCCCGTCAGCCGGGGAGAGCCGCTCGCCCGTATCGGCGATCCCCACTCCCAATCGGTCGACCCAGAGCCGACCGTCGGGATTCAGCATTACCTCGATAACTTGAGGATCGTCGAGCCAGCCCTGGATGGACGGCCCAAGCGCAGTGCGCAGCATGCGATTGCCGCGCTGTCCCGCTTCGGATTGAAGAGCACGAACGCCCATGAAGATCCCCTGACGGGTCCGGTCGTTGATCCGGCCGGCGCCGTGGGGATGAGCAAGAGAGCCAGATAAGGCCTTAGTTCAACAAGGATTTACCGTCAGCAAACGCTGGCGCAGCAAGACAGGCTGTAGCGTAGCCTGTTCACCTTGCTGCCGATGGCTGTTGTGGACCCGCTTTCTGCCTGTCCGGTATCAGGCCTAGAATTTAAGAAAGCCGACATTCCGCTAAGCCAGAACTTTTGGCAGCAAGCCCCCCTATCGCACTGAACTTCTGACTTCCCATTGTGTTCTCCGTTTCCACCCACGCCGCACCGTTGAAGGAATGGATTGGCGGTTTTACGTCGGAGTCGCCGGCGGAAAGCAGGTCCAGGTGCATGGACGCTGCGGATCTCAGCTCATTTTAATCGCTGATTCCGATGTGGTTGGTTCAGGGACTTGCCCGCACGCTTGGTCCAAGCAGGATTCAGGGCCCGTCATTTCAAGAACGGGGGAAAATCCGCCCCCTGCGGTCCGCATGTTGGTGGTTTGGCCTTGATAAAGCCGTGCGGCGGCAAGGAGTAGCTCTCCGGCATATGTGTATAGTCGGATGTCAGTTTTGAGAACGATGCTCTCGCCCGCCACAGTTGCGTTGCGTGCGCTGGGCGCGGCAAAGGCTTGCGCGACATATACGCCGCTGACGATCTCGTCCCATACCCGGCGCGTGAGCTTGTCACCTCGATACGCCGCTTTGCTGCCATGGCCGCGGGCCGGCTTGAAAAACAGGTTCCGGCGTTCGCGCCAAAGATCCTCGCTATTGGCGGCCGTGACGACTACGGTCCGCGGCAGGCCACTACGCAGAACGGCGCGGCGTTCGATCGATAGCCCCCACTCATCCAGCCGTGCATCGTCTGACAGCAGCGCAAGATTGCGCTTGTCTGCGAAGAGGGCGTGAACATGAGGCGACGGTGTGAGGACGACTGCCCCTTGCAGGTAAGCGGACTGGAGTGCGGCATGTCGCGGCTCCTCAAGCGAGAAGTCGACCAGGCGGTTGTAGACCAGGTCGACCATGCGCCCGTTGACCGTGAGTTTCTGTCCGTCGAACATCATTTCTGAGGGATCGACGATCACCGTTGGAATACCCTGTCTTTCGAGCATCACCTTCGCCAGCTGGAACTCCGGGTATAAATGCTGCTGCTCGGGCAGGTCATCGACAATCGCAACCAGCGCCGGCTGGCCGCCACCGCGCTGCAACTGCCATTCGGCCGTAAACATTCGAGCCACACGCTCGGCAAACTCACTTTCGGTCAGGGGCCTGACCTGGAACTCGGCCTCCGGACAGCAGGCGTGCTGTGCCCCCGCCAGAAACGCATTGAGGAAGGCTCCCCCGGCATTGGTGTTCACCTCGATGAGCTTTGGACCGTCAGGAGCTAGGTGGAAATCGTAGCCCATGAATGCCCCGACCGGCCCGAAGTCCATTTGTGCCGATGGCGGTGCATGGGACAAGGTCGCCGCACGAAAGACTGGTAACTGCGCGGCCCCCTCAACGGCATCGACGATCAGCATCATTTTGCCCAGCGTTGCCGATGGAACGAATACGGGAACATTGGAAAACAGCGTCGGATGCGATGCACTCAGCCGCTCCGCAAAACCCTCGATCCGGACTGCCCTGTCCAGGGCTTCTTCCAACTCCTTACGGTCGAGCGAGATGCAGAAGCAGCCAAGGTTAAGCTGCTCTGCAATCGCTTCTGTGGTGACCAGTAAGCCGTTCGGGGGTTCAATGGGCGGCACTGTGTTCCTTCCTGGCGTCAATTATTGCCGCAATATGAAAGCTCTGAACTTCGTGCAGCATGTTCTCGACGCACCAGCGTGCAAACATCGGCGCCAGCAGTCGCCCAAGCCAGTGACGCACACCCGATCGCGGCAGGGCGTAGTCGATCCAGACACGAAGCTGGCAGCCCATGACGGCTTCTGCGATCGCGAAGCCCATCCGATAGTTGCGAATGACGACAAGCTGCGGTGTCCCGATGGTCGCCCAGGCCTTGCGCAGAGGCGGTGTGCGCTCCTCGACGACCTCTTCGAGGGTAATCGCGAATCCAAATCCCGTGCCGGTCAGCCGGATCACAGATCCCACCGCTTTCCCTGCCAAAGCATCAAGCTCACACTGCATAGAGCCGCCGCCCATCATGAGCGATGGCTCGCTCATGTGCCGGGTCAGAAGGTCCGGTTCATCCGCAACGGCGAAGATGCTTTCCGCTGACCCGGTGATTATTGCGCTCGCCTCGAAATGGAGCGGCAGGCCGGTCACAGCCGGACGATCCGTAGGCGCAAGGCATTGGTGATGACGCTGACCGATGAGAGGGCCATGGCAGCCGCCGCAATCGCAGGCGAGAGCATCCAGCCAAAGGCCGGATAGAGCGCGCCCGCTGCGATCGGGATGCCGGCGACGTTGTAGGCGAAGGCGAACACCAGGTTCTGGCGGATGTTGCGCATCACCGCGCGCGACAGGCGGCGCGCCCGGACGATGCCGTTCAGATCGCCTTGCAGCAAGGTCACGCCTGCGCTTTCTATGGCGACATCGGATCCGGCACCCATCGCGATGCCGACCTCGGCAGCCGCCAACGCCGGCGCATCGTTGACGCCGTCCCCGGCCATCGCAACGCTGCGGCCTTCGGCGCGGAGCTTCTGGACGACGCTGGCCTTGTCCTCGGGCAACACCTCAGCCTCGACATCGTCAATGCCGAGGCGGGCTGCAACAGCGAGCGCGGTCGTGCGATTGTCCCCGGTCATCATGACAATGCGGATGCCATCTGCCTTCAGTTCGCGGATGGCCTGGGCAGAAGTTTCCTTGATCGGATCTGAAATGCCCAGCAGGCCGACGAGCTTGCCATCCACACTCGCAAAGATCGCGGTCGCACCTTCTGCTCGCATTGCCTCGGCTGCTTCATTGAGTTCAGCGGTGTCGATCTTCTGTTCGGCCATGAACCGCAGTCCACCGAGCAGGACATACTTTCCCGACAACGTGCCGGTCACGCCGCGCCCAACCGGAGAGTCGAAATCGCTGGCCTGCTCCAGTTCCAGCTTGCGGTCCTGCGCGGCGCGCAGGATGGCATCGCCCAGCGGGTGCTCGCTGCCGCGTTCAAGGCTGGCGGCAAGGCGCAAGATTTCGTTCTCGTCCCATCCGCTGACGGTGCGGATCCCCGTGACCGCAGGACGCCCTTCGGTCAGCGTTCCAGTCTTGTCGACGATCAGCGTATCGATCTTCTCGAACCGCTCCAGTGCTTCGGCATTCTTGATGAGCACCCCTGCCTGCGCGCCGCGTCCGACGCCAACCATGATCGACATCGGCGTGGCGAGACCCAGTGCGCAGGGGCAGGCGATGATCAGCACCGAGACGGCCGCTACCAGCGCATAGGTCAGGCGCGGGTCAGGTCCGAACAGCGCCCAGGCGGCGGCAGCGATCAGTGCGACCGCGATCACCATCGGCACAAACCAGCCCGAAACCTTATCGGCCATGCGCTGGATCGGCGCGCGGCTGCGCTGGGCTTCGGCCACCATCAGGACGATCCGCGCAAGTAGCGTCTCGGCTCCGACCTTCTCGGCGACCATGACAAAACTGCCGGTCTTGTTGAGCGAACCGGCGATGACCTTGGCGCCCGCTTCCTTGGTGACAGGCATGGACTCGCCGGTAACCAGCGACTCATCGATCGAGACGCGGCCCTCGGCGATGACGCCATCGACCGGCACCTTTTCGCCGGGACGGACCCGCAGATGATCGCCGACAACGACGAGGTCGAGCGTAACTTCCTCGTCCTGGCCATCGGCGGTAATCCTGCGCGCGGTCTTGGGCGCAAGATCGAGCAATGCCTTGATCGCTCCGGAGGTGCGTTCGCGTGCGCGTAGTTCGAGCACTTGCCCGAGCAGGACCAGCACGGTGATGACGGCCGCTGCTTCGAAATAGATCGGCACGGTGCCCATCGCGTCGCGGAAGGCGGGCGGAAACAGCCCCGGCGCGAAATGGGCAACGAGGCTGTAGAGATAGGCAACGCCGACACCCATGGCGATCAGCGTGAACATATTGAGGTGGCGAGACTTGAGCGAGGCCCAGCCCCGCGTGAAGAATGGCCAACCCGCCCACAGCACAACCGGCGTCGCCAAAACAAACTGAATCCAGTTCGATGTCAGTTTGCCGACGAACATCATCAGGCCGGTCAGATGCCCGCCCATTTCCAGGGCAAAGACCGGAAGCGTCAAGACGAGCGCGACCCAGAAGCGGCGGGTCATATCGGCGAGTTCAGCGCTCGGACCTGTGTCCAGCGTCACCGTTGCCGGCTCAAGGGCCATCCCGCAGATCGGGCAGGAGCCTGGTCCAACCTGACGCACCTCGGGATGCATCGGGCAGGTATAGATGACATCACTGGCCCCTGCGGGCGGCGATGCGGCACCCTTTGAAAGATATTGCTCCGGGCTCGCAACAAACTTGGCCCGGCACCCTGCACTGCAGAAATGATAGTCCTGACCCGCGTGGGTCGCGTGGTGCTCGGTCGCAGCAGGGTCCACCTTCATGCCACAGACCGGATCGGCCGCAGTAGCTGTGCCGCCTGCCTTCGCGCCGCCGCTAGAGCAGCTTGCGCTATGTTGGTGCGCCTTGTGATCAGTCGATGCCATATCGATTCTCCTTTGACGCATCTTCATGTGGGGTCTGACATCACGTCAGGGTCAAGCGGCTAGTTTGCCTGCAACAAGGGAAACTGCTCAACCAGAGCTTCGGGTTCGCCACTTTGGAAAGAAACCGCCCGTCCGTGCCATATAGCTGCGATAGGCATCGCCATATTCGGCAATCGCGGCCGTTTCTTCATGACGGGCGAGGCGGACGTACATGACGACCAGAACCGGATACATGGCCAGCGTCAGCAGCGTTGGCCATTGCAGTAGGAACCCGGTCAGGATCAGGATGAAGCCGACATATTGGGGGTGCCGGATACGCTCATAAATCCCGGTGGTCGCTATGGCGCGGCGTTGCTGCGCTGCATGGAGCACGGCCCAGCCCACCGAAATCATCCAGAAGCCGCCGCCGATCAGGACGAAGCTGGCGATGTGGAACGGTCCAAAATGGGGGTTCACCCGCCATCCGAACATCATCTCGAGCAGATGGCCTGCGTCGTGGGAGAACCAGTTGACGCTGGGATAGTGCGACTGGAGCCAGCCCGAAAACAGGTAGATGGTGAGCGGAAAGCCATACATTTCGGCAAAGAGCGCGACGAGAAAGGCGCTGAACGCGCTGAAGCTGCGCCAGTCCCTTGGCGACTGCGGTTTGAAGAAGCTCAGAGCGAACAGGATGAACACCACCGAGTTGACGAAAGCGAGGCCCCACAGGCCGAAACCCTGCATCTGATGCGTAGCCATGGTACCCTCCATCATTGTGCACCGACGTCGCCGGCCCCCTGTGACTTGCCTGACGGCGGACCACCGCCATGTTTGTGACCATGATGCATGAAGAGGTGCATGATCGGGCAGGACAGGAAGAGAAGGAGCGGCAATGCGCTCAGCACGTGCACAGTGTGCTCGGTGAACAGGTAGTAGCCCGCCACTATCGCGAAGCCGCCGAAAACGAGTTTGGCGAGGCCGGACATCTTTCCGCCGCCATGAAGTTCATGCTCTGAAATGGAATGATCCTTTCAAATGACGGGACGAAAGACGGCCTGCGCTGGCAGGTGAAGGCGAAATACGGCGCGTCACCAGCCCGGCTCCAGCGTTCCCAGCCACGCGACGAGGCCAAGGATCACGACTGCAGCAGCCAGTTCGACGGCCATGCTCGATCTTATCCGGCGAACGGCCATCGCCTTATCCGCGTGGTCAGTGGCGCTTTCCACTGCGGGAACAAGCCGGAACCGGTGCAGCGCTGCAAGCGCCAGCATGAGGGCAAACAGCGCAAGTTTGCTGCCCATCAGGACAATGTAGGCTGAGCCAAAGGCAGGTCCGAAGGGCTGGTTGCCAAGGATGGCGAAGCCGTTGATCAGGCCCGTCGCGATCAGAAGCGCGACAACCATAGACCCCACAAAGCCGAACTCTTTGAGGCATCGCCCGGCGATGGTCAGGTCAGCAAGGGAGGCCTTCGGGCGGACCACCATATAGAGGAGGCAGGCGATCGCACCCAGCCAAACGCCTGCGGCCAGCAGATGAACGATGTCGGCAAGCAGATGTGGCCAGGCCAGCACGCCTTCGGTGGCTACGCCGTGCCCGTTCCAGGCCAGTGATGCGAGCGCGACGCTGCTGAATGCGGTAACGCTTGCCAGCATGCTCGTTCGGTTTGCCGGTGCCAGCAGAACTACGCCCAAGGCGAGCGCCGTGACCGACAGGCGCACCATAAAGGCCCAGCCAACGGGCGCGGTCAGCAGGATCGAGCGGGCGAGGTCAGAATCGATGGCGTCGATGGCTGTGCCCGCCATGTTCGCGAGCAACAGGGCAAAGCCCAGGAAGTTCAGGCAAACACCAATCAGGCCGAGCAGGATCAGCCATGCCCGGAACGGAAGCTGGCTGCGTTCCGGTCCGCGCAAGGCATAGAGACCGAAGAGGGGCACACCCAACAGCAGCCCTTCGATTGCGAAGAGTCCGAAGCGGACAGCAATGATCGGCCCCTCGGACATGCCTGTTACCTGACCGTGAAGGCGAACTGGCCTTGGACCCGATGGGTGTCAGCCGCAACCGCATGCCAGGTCACGGTATAGGTCCCGCGCGGCAAGGCACTGGCGAAAGTCGCGATGAGGGTTTTGCCATCCGAAGAAAATGCCGTTTTGATCGCTGGCAAGGGCGCCATAGCCATATGAGCCGAATGATCGGCGTGCGACATACCGGCCATACCGGCAGGCGCAATTTCCAGACCCGTCAATTGCGGCATCAGTCGTTCGGTGAAGCGAAGCGTGATCTGCCGGGCAGATTGCACCGCTGTCTGAGCGGCAGGGATCGAAGACACCAGCCTGGGATGAGCCAGCGCGGGAATGGCGGTTGTCATGGCAATCGCAGCAACTGCGGTGGCAATCGATCTGATGAGTTTCATGAAATGCTCCTGAGATATCTGCTGGCTAATACGCAGGTCGCGCGGTGACCCCTCACATCCCGGCGCGAAATAATTTGAGGGATTGGTTCCGTCCTTGCGTATGAAGGCCGAGGAGCCCGGAGAACCAGAATGACAGATATCGAAAGCACGCTTGCCCGATTGCGAGACCTTCCGGTTGATCCGCGCCTGAGCATGATCGATGCGGCAGTGCTCGATGGGCTGAACCGGGAACTGGCGACAGGCGGTCGTCAGTCAGGCGGGCTGTTTGCGGCAGCGGCCGCAGTCGCGCTGGTTACCGGCATTTTGGGTTCCGCCGTTCCCGGTACACCGGCGAGTGCGGCGCCGAATCCGTTTCCGCTGGGCGCGCCTGCGGCGCTTGCCCCGTCGACCTTGCTGGCGAGCGCGCGATGAACAATCGGTCCCGCTACCTGGTGGTTATCCTGATCGCCTTTGGCGCGGCATTGGCAGGCGTCTTTGTGGGCCGCAGCTATATTGTTCCGCCTCCGCCAGTTGAAAGCGAGCTTCACCAGCTCCTCCACCAGAAGCTCGATCTGGATTCTGTCCAGGAAACGAAAATCGAAGCCATCGAAGCGCAATTTGCCATCCAGCGGCAGGCGCTCGAACTGGAACTGCGCGCGGATAATGCCCGCCTGGCGCAGGCGATTCAGACCGAGCATGGTTACGGGCCGCAGGTCAGCGCAGCAATCGATCACTCGCATCAGGCGATGGGGGAACTGCAAAAAGTTACGCTCGAACACATATTCGCCATGCGCAGTGTGCTGAGACCCGAACAGGCCGCGCGGTTTGATGACGCAGTGGTCAAGGCGCTGACCGTCGAGGCAAAATGAGCCTCGATCTTGGCGCGTGTTCGGACGGCGAACTGGCAGCTCTGGCGATCGGGGGCAGGCAAGGCGCCTATACCGAATTGATGCGCCGGCATCGCGATGCAATTTTCCGCTTCGCCCGCGCGCATACCGCCAATGATGACGCGGCCCTCGACATCACACAACAGACCTTCATTGCCGGTTTTGCAGCGCTCAAGCGCTTCGATCAGTCGAGACCACTCAAGCATTGGCTCACGCGCATTGCGCTCAACAAGTGCCGGGATTGGGCGCGGCGCAGAACGGTGCGTGCGCTCTTCTCGTTTGCCACACCGCTCGACAACGCACCCGATCCGGTCGATCTGTCTGCCGACGTCGAACGAGAAGCCAGTGATCGGCAGGAACTGGCCCATGTCCTCAAAGCAATGAGTGGGCTTCCGACTCGGCTCAAGGATGTGCTGGTGCTGCGCACAGTCGAGGGACTTTCGCAGACGGAGACTGCCGCGCTTCTGGGTATTACCGAAAAAGCCGTCGAAACGCGGCTCCATCGCGCGCGCAATAAATTGCAGGACATTTTGAGGGGCTGAAGCGGCATCTGCGTATCTGCACACAACAGATTCAGAACAGGGCAGCGCCTCCATGACCACTCCACTCGTTCCTCTGCCGGGGCTTGATCGCCGCGCACTTCTGCGCGGCGCCAGCCTTGCAGGCAGCGGCCTTGCACTTGCTGCCTGGATGCCAGCGTGGGCACAGCCGGTGTCCCGCGGCATCGCCCGACCGTTGCCGGAGCTTTCCGGTGACACCATTGCCCTTCGGGTCGCCCACGAGCGGGTACGTGTTGACGGGCGCGAGGCCCATGTCATCGCGATGAATGGCACGGTGCCAGCGCCGCTCCTGCGCCTGCGCGAGGGCCAGACGGTCAAGATCACGGTCGACAACGCGCTGGATGAGGAAACCTCGCTGCACTGGCACGGACTGCTGGTTCCGTTCCAGATGGACGGCGTGCCTGGACTGAGTTTCCCTGGCATCAAACCGCGCTCATCGTTCACCTATGAATTTCCGATCGAGCAGTCGGGGACCTATTGGTATCACAGCCATTCCGGGCTGCAGGAAGCGATGGGCCACTATGGCCCGATTGTGATCGATCCCAAGGATGCCGATCCGATCGGCTACGACCGCGAGCATGTGGTTATGTTTTCCGACCACAGCTTCGTACATCCGCACATGTTGTTCAGTAAGCTCAAGCAGGAATCCGGCTACTACAACCAGCAGAAGCAGACACTAGCCGGATTGCTCGCCGGCAAGGACCAGTCGCACGCCGATCGCCTGGCCTGGGCGCGGATGCGAATGGATCCGACCGACATCCTCGATGTGACCGGTTCGGTCTATACCTACGTCGTCAACGGCTATGGCCCAAATGACAACTGGACGGCGCTGTTCAAGCCGGGCGAGCGCGTCCGGTTGCGGCTAATCAATGCCGCGGCGATGACGATCTTCAACGTCCGCATTCCAGGCCTGCAAATGACAGTGGTGGCGGCCGACGGCCTTCCGGTTCGGCCGGTCGCGGTTGACGAATTGCAGATGTCGATCGCGGAAACCTACGATGTGATCGTCACGCCGGCCGAAGATCGCGCCTACACGATCGTTGGCGAAGCGATCGACCGATCCGGCCTGGCCCGCGCAACGCTTGCGCCGCGCGAGGGGATGGTGGCGGCAGTGCCCGCCCTTCGCGAGCGTCCATTGCTGACGATGAAGGACATGGGCATGGGCGCGATGGATGCGCCCGCCACAGGGACCGATCATGCCGGCCACGACATGGCGGGCATGGATATGTCGGCTGCGTATGCCAGCACGGACCATGGCGCGTCAGGCCATTCGATGAACATGAACATGCGGGACGGCGCCAATGCCCCGCAGGTCGTGCTCGGACCGGGAGTGCAGACCATTGCCCCGATGCCGGTCGACCGCACCGGAGAGCCGGGCGTTGGTCTGGAAAACACAGGACACAAGGTTCTGGTTTACCGCGATCTCGTCGCACTCGAACGCAACCCCGATGTGCGCGGCGCAAGCCGGGAAATCGAGCTGCACCTTACCGGAAATATGGAGCGCTACATGTGGTCCATCGACGGGCAGACTTTGTCCGAGTCAAAAACGCCGATCCCCCTGCGGACTGGCGAGCGGGTCCGGATGACGCTCATCAATGACACAATGATGAACCATCCGATCCATCTCCACGGCCATTTCTTCGAGCTGGTCACAGGGCACGGCGATCATAGTCCGCGCAAGCACACGGTGAACGTGCCGCCCGGCGGCAAGGTCAGCTTCGACGTCACCGGAACTTACGGGGACTGGGCGTTCCACTGCCACATGTTTCTCCACATGCATGCGGGCATGATCCGCGTGGTCCAGGTGCGCGGCGCGGGAGAAGCTGCATGAGCCGGTTCGCTTTACTGGGGCTGTCCCCGCTCGTCCTGGCGGCCTCGGTTTCAGCTCAGGCAACCGGTGCGCCGACGGATCAAGCAGCGCATCAAGGACACGGCATGTCGACCATGCCAATGCCGGTGCCGGTGCCGGTGCCGGCTCCTGCGCCTGTCGATCCCCATGCGGGTCATGATATGCAGGGCATGGAAGGCATGACAATGCCCGAGCCGCCGATCACTCCGGCTCCAGTTACGGCGGCAGTCCATGCTGGTGCGACCGGTCCGAGCGGCACCGACCAGGAGCCAGGCAGCGCGTCGCCACCGCCGATCGCGAGCGATCGCCCGGCCGACCGGTTCTACGATCCGGAAGCGATGGCCGAGGCTCAGGCGACGCTGCTGGGCGAACACGGCGGTATGACTTTCCATAAAGTGCTGTTCAACCTTGCGGAATATCAGGCCCGCAATGGCCGGGACGGATATCGCTGGGACGCCAGCGCGTGGTTCGGCGGCGACATCAATCGGCTCGCGATCAAGTCGGAGGGAGAAGGCAGCTTTGGAGAGCCCATCGATCATGGTGAAGTTCAGGCGCTCTGGTCGCACGCAGTCGATCCCTACTGGAACCTTCAGGGCGGCGTCCGACGGGATTTTGGCAGGGGACCGGACCGGACCTATGCAGTGCTGGGGATCGAGGGGCTTGCCCCCTACTGGTTCGATCTTGGTGCCTCAGCCTATGTCTCGACCAAGGGCGATGTGCTTGCCCGCATCGAAGGCGATATCGATCAGCGGATCACCCAGAAACTGATCGTGCAGCCGCGGCTGGAAGCCAATTTCGCGGCGCAAGATATTCCCGAAAATGCGATTGGCTCAGGCTTGTCCAACCTCGAACTCGGACTGCGGCTGCGGTATGAGGTCGCCAGGGAATTCGCGCCCTATGTTGGCGTGTCCTGGGATCGCAAATTTGGCGACACGGCGCGCTATGCACGCGTGGCTGGCGAGCACGTATCCTCGACGAGCTTCGTTGCCGGCATCCGTTTCTGGTTCTGAGCGCGAAGCATTCGGTAGCGGCGACTATTTTGATCAGATTGCGAGGGGGCATTGCGGCGCGTGCGTATGGCCCTGCAAGACCCCCGTTCAGGAGAAGCATCATGAAGATTTTGGCACTTGCAACGACCGTCGCTTTTACCATGACGGGGACAAGCGTCCTGGCCCAGACTCAGGCCGCGACCGGCGCTGAACATGATCATACACATGGCGCGGCCGCCGCGCCTGCGGCCACTCCTCCCGCACCGCCCCCTGCGACTCCAGTCTCGCCCGCACCTCCGGCAGGGCAGGGGATGGAAGGCATGTCCGGAATGGGCGGTATGAAGGGGATGGAGGGCAAGCCAAGTATGGGCGGAATGTCGGGCATGGGCGACATGCAGCACATGCCTATGATGCAGCCAACCGCAGCTAACCCGTTTCCGCCAGCTGAAATGCAAATGCACATGGCGATGATGCATGCGACCGGTGCCGATGCGAACGAGACCTATGTGCGCAAGATGATCGAGCATCATCGCGGCGCGATTGCAATGTCGCGCCTTGTCCTCACCAGCACCAAGGATGCCCGCGTCCAGCGACTCGCTAACCAGGATATCGCGGCACAGACGCGCGACGTCGCCGGCCTTCAGGCCTGGTTGAGCAGGAACGGCAAGACAGCGCAGTAACAGCGTCAGCGGGAGGAACCGGGATGAGAAAATCCCTACGCCTTGCGGTCATACTTGCCGCCGCGGTTCCATCCCTTGCTCTCGCAGCTACAACCGGGGTTGTTCACCGCGATCCCGGGTGCGGCTGCTGCGAGAAGTGGGTTGCGCTCGTGCGGCAACAATTTGGCCGAAATATCCAGATGATCGACGATGCCAAGCGCTCTGCTTACCAGGCACGTCTTGGCGTGCCTGCGCGCCTAGCGTCCTGCCACACTGCCGTGATCGATGGGCTCGTCTTCGAAGGGCATGTGCCCATCGCCGATATGCAGCGTGTGCTGCGCGAGCGCCCGCACGGGATTACGGGGCTTACAGTTGCCGGGATGCCGATGGGGTCACCTGGCATGGAGATGCCGGGAATGCACGAGCAACCCTACGACGTGATTGCCTTCGGACATGCCGGTACGCGGGTTTACGCGCATCATGGCGCCTGAACCCAACGAAGCGGTTAGCACGCGCCGGGCCATGCTCGCCCGGCATATCCTCCGCCTGCTGGGCTTATACCAACTTTCCCTGGGTGGGTGGTTCATGGTGCTGCGGCCACCCCTGTTACCCGAGGACTTGCATTATATAAGTCAGGCGTCTTCCGGCCTTCGGACATGGCTTGATCTCGTGTTCAATGTCATGGGCGGCCAGATGGCGGCCCTCGGCTGTGCTCTGCTCATCGTCAGTCGTTGCAGCCTGGATGGATTGAAGCGCGCGGACCGCACCTTTTTGCTGGCATGCGGCGCTTTGTCTGCCCTGTTGATGGCCTATACCAACTTCGTCCTTGGCTCGAATTTCCGATGGGCACTGCTCATTCCAGTTGCGCTATGGATTGCCTTTGGCGCGACTGTCCTTGCAGACAGAAGTGTCCTGCCGACCTCGGATATCGGCCCTAAATAAATGATCTCGCGGCACCAAAATCTGTCGGGGTAACGCTCTCATGGTCGCTTTCCGCTTCCCCTCCTCCAAGAACTGCCCTGATCTCAGGCGCGGCGCTGGCTGATCACCAAGCAACTTGACCATCCGCTTTCAAGTATCAGCGATAGATGGCTGAACGGCTGACATCAGGCGCAATCCGGCCACCACACGGGCAGTGCTGGAAGTAGTTCAATCGTCACCCGAGGCCGGAATATCCTCAACGATCTCCTGCCGGACCTTCGGGCCTTTCGCCAGTCTACGGCCCAGCGCCGCCATGAACGCATCATAGCGATCACCGCCCTGCCGCCGCAACGCTGCACGTTCGGCCTCGGGCGGCGGCGGACTGTTCGACAGCCAGAAACGCACGAACATGGCGATCATTTCGACGCCGATACCAGTGTCGCGCTCAAGCCGGGTCAGTCGCCGGTCGATCTGGTCAAGACGCTTGATGAGCGCCGCCTCGCGCTGTTCGTCGCCATCGGGCGAGAGAAACGACGCGATCGCGGCCTCGGCGACCAGGGATCGTGATCGGTCGCGCCGGTCGGCAAAGCTCGCCAGCGCCTCCATGATGTCGTGATCGAGATAGACCGAGAGCCGCGCTTTGGCTGGCATGTCAGAGTTCGATCCCGTCCGACGGATCGAGGCTGGCGCGTCGCGCAGCGGCGCGTTGCTCCAGATCAATCGCCCGCTGCTGCGCGCTCGTCGCCGAAGCAGTGTCCGGTTCATCCGGATCGAATTCATTTGTGGGGGGCGGCGCTAGGGACGGCGCAATATCAATGTGGCGCTCCATCGCCGGCTCGCGGCGCACGCCCTCGCTGTCCGCATCGCCGCCAGCCTGACTTCCCCCTCCCTTTCCGGCCTCCTCCGCCGTTGTATCCTCGCCCTCAAAATCGGGGATTGGTTCACCGCGAGGTTCGATGGGGGCAAGGTGGCTCCAATCATCGGGCCGAGGCTCGGATGACGACTTCCTTGTAATCGGTGCCGGAAGAACGCGAGCGGCCAGTCGGCGATCCTGAAAATAACGGGCCTTCTTGGCGCGGACCGGATGCACCCCCGCCACCATGACGATTTCATCATCTGGTGGCAGTTGCATGATCTCACCCGGCGTCAGCAATGCGCGGGCGGTTTCCGAGCGGGAAACCATCAGGTGGCCGAGCCAGGGGCTTAGCCGGTGTCCGGCGTAGTTCTTCATAGCCCGCATTTCGGTAGCGGTGCCGAGTGCATCGGAAACCCGCTTGGCGGTGCGTTCGTCATTGGTCGCGAAGCTGACCCGGACATGGCAATTGTCGAGGATCGAGTTGTTCTGGCCGTAAGCCTTCTCGATCTGGTTGAGGCTTTGCGCGATCAGGAATGCCTTGATCCCGTAGCCCGCCATGAATGCGAGCGCGCTTTCGAAGAAGTCGAGCCGTCCCAGCGCCGGGAACTCATCGAGCATGAGCAGCAATCGCTGGCGGGAGTTCCCCGCATCAAGGTCTTCGGTTAGGCGCCGGCCGATCTGGTTGAGCACAAGCCGGATCAGCGGCTTGGTGCGGCTGATGTCCGATGGCGGAACCACGAGATAAAGCGTCACGGGGCGAGGTCCATCGACCAGGTCGGATATCCGCCAGTCGCAGCAGCTCGTGACGCGGGCGATGACAGGATCGCGATAGAGACCCAGGAACGACATGGCCGTCGACAGCACGCCTGAGCGCTCATTGGCTGACTTGTTGAGCAGTTCGCGCGCAGCCGACGCGACCACGGGATGCACACCTTCATCGCCGAGGTGCGGCGTGGTCATCATGGCCTGGAGCGTAGACTCGATCGGTTGCCGGGGATCGGAAAGAAAGGCGGCAACGCCCGCAAGTGTCTTGTCCGCCTCGGCGTACAGCACATGGAGGACCGCGCCGACCAGCAGGGAATGGCTGGTCTTCTCCCAATGATTGCGCTTTTCGAGGCTGCCCTCGGGATCGACCAGCACGTCAGCGACATTCTGCACGTCGCGCACTTCCCATTCGCCGCGCCGGATTTCGAGGAGGGGATTGTAGGCGGCCGATGCGGTATTGGTCGGATCGAACAGCAGGACCGACCCGAACGTCTCCCGGAATCCTGCCGTCAGCCCCCAGTTCTCGCCCTTGATGTCATGGACGATGCAACTGCCCGGCCAACTCAGTAGCGTCGGCACCACGAGGCCGACGCCCTTGCCGCTGCGGGTGGGAGCATAGCACAGCACATGTTCGGCGCCGTCGTGGCGCAGGTAGCTGTTGAGCTGTTTGCCCAACACCACGCCTTTGTCATCGAGCAGACCGGCAGCGCGGATTTCGGAACGTGTCGCCCAGCGCGCCGATCCGAAGGTTTCTGCCTTCCGCGCTTCCTTTGCGCGCCAGATCGACATGGCCATAGCCGCGATTATCGCAGCGAACGTGCCCGATACGGCGATATAGGCGCCGCGCTGGAAGACCTGCGGCGCATAGGCGTCGAACGAGAACCACCACCAGAAGAAGGCTGGCGGGGGATAGATATATTGATCGCCAAGCGTGAACCATGGTGAACCCAGTTCCGGCTGATAGGCCAATGTCGCTGCCGTCCATTGGGTTGCGGACCATATGCCCGCCACGACCATGGCCAGCACGACGATGATCTGGCCCCATAATACGCGAGATGCTGACATGATGTGTTCCTCCGTTCGGGAGGCAGTCGGATTATTGAGCGATCAGATACAAGCGGGCACTGGCGATCATCGCAGAATAGCGCGGAAATACAGGGAACGGCGTAGAAGTTCCGACCTGCGTGAACTGACAGTCCCGCAATTGCTGGCCCGCAAATCTGAGACAAGGCTTGGGCTTTCCGAGCTTGAGTAACCAGCGGAGTGCTGCCGGCGCGGATCGTCGACGAATGAGATCACGCGTCCAAAATCAGAATCACAAAGATCTGACGCGCGGCAATTGCCCTCCACCGTCGACATCCGGTGGGGTCAACCATTTGCCATATGCCTCGATGTCAATCATCGGCACGGTGCCACTGAACTGAAGCTGAGAAATCAATTTGAACAGGAATGCTGTCGCCGCCTTGGCTTCAGTGACAAACGCGTAGCTTGAATCCGCCTGGTCGAAGAAGAAATGTCCGTGGTTGGCGACACAGCCAATATCGAGGCGTCCGTCAGCGATATTCGCACACAATGCCTTTTCAAGCGACGATCCTAGCGGTGGTTTCCACTCGCTCTCAAAGGTCAGCAAACCACCCAAAATCGGAATCAAAGGTTTCGGCGGATACACGCCCTTGGCATAAGGGATCGGAAGGCTCGTTCGGTGCAGGCGACGAACACTTGCAATCTTCTCCTGCGCATACGCCACCAGGCTGGCATCTGCGGTCTGCTTCGCTTCAAAAACAGCATAGACACTTTCTGCGGGAATGATCGTTTCGTTCTCATATGTAAAAATGAACGGCGAATACTGGCGATCGAAAATCACGACGTCGATTTGCTGACTGAAATTTCCGAGACTATCCACCACATGGGCTTTCGCTGCCTCGTAACGCTTTGGTAGATAGGTCTCCAACATGCTGATCCAGACTTGCTCGCTGGCATCTCCCTTCGTGCCTGGATGGTTGAAGGCCTTACGCACGGTCGCCAAACGCTGCTGAATGTCCTCATGCAAAGAGGCAAGAAGCTGGGAAAGGGACCATTCGGACATCGCTAAAACCTCATTGCATTTCTTGGGCCTGCCACTCAGGACAACGGAAACTTAGGACCAAACAGGTCTCGCCAGGCACGCAGCGCCTCACCGTTGCGACCACGCCGTGCGTGGTCAATGGCAAGCGTGGCCTCACGTTCGGCGGCACGCAGGAGGTCACGTGCCCGTCCCCTTCGCACATCATCCATGCCATTGCTGATCGCAGGGCCAAGCCCGGCCGGATCGGGCCACTCGTCGTGAATCCGGTCAGCAAGGGTCGCGAAAAATCCCTGTATTTCCCGGTCGAAGCTACCTCCCCAACCGCCATAAAGGCACTGCATCGCCATGACCTCGATAAGGAACGACGGCTTCACGGGCTTCTCGCCATGCTTCGGATTGTTGTTCCAATATTTGGCCATGCGCACCAACCCCTTCCATTCCTTGGAATAGGCCTGATGTGCGGCAGTTGCCTCCGCAGCATGTGTTTGCGGGTTGGTCTTTATCCACTTGCCAAGTTCGTTGTCAGGGATCTCGAAGTCACCATCTTGATCGAAGGCGGGTACGACATCGACGCTAATGACCCGATAGTCCGTGTTGTCTTCAACGTCGGCCTTTACGCCGAAATCGACGTTGATGGACCTGTTCTGCTTTTTCGCCTTGTCGCCATATTTCTCGGCCAATGCGTTGTGGAAGTCGGTGAGCACCACCGAAGGTGCCTTTGCCTGATAGTGATCCTCGGACGACTTGAGGACGAAGAAGATATCAACGTCCTTCAGCGGCTTGGTCTTGGTCCAGCGCGCATAGGATCCAGTCAGGAAGCTCCGATCAATTTTGAACTTGGTATCTAGATAATCCCGAACCTCTTTCTGCCGTGCGGAAGCGTTGGCCTGTTCCTTGTCGTTCAACTCCAGACGGCTTTTGAACTTCCGAAATGCCTCATCCACCGTGAGCATCAGGCCCTCCTCAAATATGACGTGCTGGCGCCTAGACCGCTGTGCTCCACGGTCGTACCAAGGCTTTGCCGAACCATTCCGACTGTCGAACGCGCCGTCGCCTTACTCCAGCCGATCACATCGGGGCGCCCCAGCTTGGTATGAACCAGAAACCGGTAACGGGCCTGGCTTGGAACCAGTCCCGCTTTCCTAATCGCGTATTTGAGCTGCTCTGTATCTGTCCAGAAGTTGCCATCGCCGCCGGACCAGCCGTATGAGATATTGATATCCCACCGGAAAATAAGTGCGTCCGTTTTCGGGTCGTAGATTTCAAGTTCTACCGATTCGAGATCGCCCGTGTTGAGCCATGTCTGGACCCCACGCATGTTCAACTCCCAGTCGCCCACAAACTCGGACGGATCGAGGCCGCTCAGTCGGATGATGTCCTTCAAACTCTTGAGGATGTTGTCCGCCACATAGGTGACGGAATGGGTGTAGGTGTTAACGGCGACGCTGGTCATGACCCGAGAAACCCCTTTGGATCAAAAACGAGAGCTTGCGAATCTGTCGCCGCGTCACCGACCCCACTGGACACTGCAGTTCCAAGGTCGCGCGCCGTAATGCGCGTGCTATATTTCTTCAGCGCGCTTTGCACCCAAGGCAGATCGTCGGCCAGGCAGGGAAGCGAAACCTCCCAGTTGCCCTTGAGCGGGTCGAAGCCAAGTGCGTCCTCATTTGCTTCCGAGCCGTCGATCGCGTCCTCGTCATAGAGGCAGTAGATACGGGTGCGAGGACCATCACAGGTGACGGTAATCGCCGCATCTTTCGGTGCCTGATCAGCAATCACGCTGGCGGCGATGCCGGCCACAGCGAGAAGCTCTGAGCGCGTGTCACCGACTTTCCCCTGGGTCAGCAGGTCGACAATCGCGGTCCATGTTCCGGCGGCGTCGCGCTGGGGGGTACTCTTGAAGGTGCGGCTGGCAACGGTGCTCATTGCGCTACGCCTCCCGGCAGGCGTCCTGACTTGGCGGCGCGGGCAGCGACAAACAGGTCATCAAGCGTGACCCGTTCCGGATTCATTGCGGTCTGCGGGCTGCTGGCCAAAGCGTTTGCCACCATCTTTCGGATAGCGCGGCCGTCAAGGCCAACGCACTCGGCTGCGCAACGCTCAAATCCTGCGCCATTCGGCAATTTCGCAATGGCGGGATAAGTTTTACCGAGGCCGACCAGGCAATCTTTGAGGATGCGAGCGCAGGCTTCGCGATCCGGCAAAGGAATGTGCATGACAAGATCGCAGCGCGACGTGAACGCAGCATCCACGGCCTGGGGAAAGTTGCTGGTTGCGAGAAACAGGAGGTTTGGGTGCTGCTCGGCAAGAGCATCGAGCTGGACCAGGACTGCGTCCGTCGCGCGGTGGATATCGATGGGATTTGCCTCGAGACTCATCTTCGACCGATCCGCCGCGAGAGTTTCGACCTCATCGAGAAGCACGATGGTTGGCCCAGCTGCAGCCGATTCCGCAATCGACTGCGAAAATAGGTCCGACACCGCACGCTGCGTCTTCCCCATCGCCGAACTCGTCAATGCGTGCGGTTCAACCTCCAACAGGCGGAACCCCGCACCGGGGAACGATTCTGCGGTGCGGTGAGCCAGACCGCGTGCGAGCGAGGTCTTGCCCGTTCCAGGTGGACCAACCAGCAAGATCACGCCGTGAAGCGGAATGACACTACGGTCCACTTTACCGCGCATCGTAAAATTCAGCATCGCCTGGGACACGAGCTGTGCTTTCAGGTGATCATCCAGCACGATCGAGTCCCACAGTGCACCGAGCTTGGGATCGGGGAGCTGCCGGACACGCTGGATGCCTTTGGGTGCATTGAATTCTTCGTGCGGTACCGCTGAAAGCTTCTGCATTGTCTTTGCCTCGTGCCGCTCACTGCGGTGATAGAATTGGTAGTGTCTGCAATACCCTGCGACGCGTCGTCTTGATCTCAGCCCTCGGGAGGGTTGGGATCATTCCCGTGGCTATCGCTGCTTGCGATGCGGCCGTCCTTGTTGTGGATCCGGAATTCCGTACCCTGGTTGCGACTGATTTCGCGACCACGGTCGATCGCTTCCTGTTTGGTCTCTGTATGAACACTGGCGCGACTCGCACCGCCACGCTTCACGTCCCAACCGCCGTCGGGGTTCGGCACGACATGGTGAGATTCTGGTCCTTTGCTCATATGCTTGCTCCTAACATCAAAGAGGTTCAATAAGTGCGCCTACTCCGAACAAACTGCCGCGGTTGATATCCGCTAGTCAAGGCTATAAAATGCGCCTACGCCGAACACGGTCTATAGAGGGAGATACCCATTTGGCCAACACGCTGGGAGATAAGATCCGCAAGTTGCGGAAAGACAAAGGATTGACGCTCGATAAGCTGGCGGAGCTATCGGGTTCGAGCAAGAGCTATATTTGGGAGCTTGAAAACAAGAATCCCCCAAGGCCTTCGGCTGATAAGCTCACAAAGATCGCCGAACAGCTGGAGACTACTCTGGAATTTCTTCTCCATGAGGGCGAGGATGTAACGCAAGAAGACGCAGCTGACGCACGTTTCTATCGGCAGTACCGAAAGATGGACTCGAACACCAAAGCGAAGGTTCGGCAAATCATTAAGCTATGGGACGAAGATTCGTGACACTGCCATGGTCGCCGCTTCGTTGGGCGAATTCGATCACGAAGATGCTCAACGCCGTGTACGGAACCACCCCGGAACGCTTCCCCGTCAACGTGACCCTTGTCGCAAAAGAGTACTCGCATCAGCGCTTTCCCGATGATCCGATCACACTGGTGAAAGGGGCCACTCTCCCTGGTTTCGATGGCGCCCTTTATCGCGCTCCTGCAGCCAAGAAGGGTTGGGGCATCGTGTATAACGATTCCATCAAATCTGCGGGCCGCATAAATTTTACGCTCGGACACGAATTCGGGCACTACCTTATCCATCGCCTGTCCCATCCCGATGGAATCGAATGCGGCGACCAGGATATGGTGCGTTGGGATAGCGATTATGCCCAACTGGAGCAGCAAGCGAATGAGTTCGCCGTAGGGCTACTGATGCCCCTCGATGACTTCCGTCGGCAGATCGGCCCCAAGGCCAAACCTAGCCTTGAAGAAATAGGGGCTTGCGCAAAGCGGTATGATGTCTCGCTGATTGCCGCGACTTTGCGGTGGCTGCAGTATACGGAGCGCCGGTCGGTACTGGTAGTTTCCCGGGACGGCTTCATCCTCTGGGCACGTTCCAGTGACCGAGCGCTGCGAACCGGTGCTTACTTCAAGACTGTCGGGCGATCGCCAATTCCAATACCGGAACTGTCACTTGCCGCGCGCCCTTCACTGCTTGCCGGTGCAAATGCAATCGAACACGATGAAAATGTATGGTTCGCCGAGTCTTGCGAAGAAATCGCCCTCGCATCTGACCACTACGATTTCACGCTCTCGCTACTTCATCTTGGCCGTGCCGTTTGGCGAAATCAGGATGACGAAGAACCAACAGATGACACGTTTGATTTGATGCAACGGAGCCTTGGAAACCCCGGTTAACGGAAGTAGCCCAAGTTAAAGCTTCCGTTGTCATGCATTGCTGAGAGTCTACAAATGCCTACGGACACTCGCCGCGTTTTGGATTCTCACATCTCCACAAAATTAGCGCAGGCAGGATCATATCGGAATTGCGTGATGGTCCCGTCGCTGATCTTGTCGACCAGTTCGTCGATCATCGGGAACGGCACCAAAAACCACTCCCGGGGCTGGACCGCCTTGCCGAACCGATCATCGGCTGAGAGGTCGAGCTGGGCTGCGGCCAGCGCCCGATGGATTAGGCCTTCCAGCCTTGTCCGGTTGATATTGTAGAGCTTGTAAGTGGCGACCACGTCGACATCGGCCAGCAGGAAGGTCGGGTCGTTCACAGCGTTGGCAATGCGGGCTTCGACAGCCTGCCCAGTTACGCCAATCTTGTGGATCAGCTCCCGATGCTCGGCGACATAGGGGTGCGATGAACGGCTGCGCAGGACATAGATCGTACCGCTGCCCAGGTCATCGTCCTCGGCGGCATTTCCGAAGAGCGGGCCTGCTGACAGCTCGGTGATGCGGCGGCTCGTTTCGTCGCGGTAGAGTGCCTTCTGGAAGGATCGAGCCAGTACGTTGCTCTCGGTCGCATTGTCATAGATGACGCGCAGGCGGCGATCCTTGCGTTCGTACTGGGTGACGAATTCCTCGGTGGCATCGACGATGTAGGCCAGCTGACCGCCGACAATGAAGAAGCCGCCTGGGTGGATTTCCGCCAGTGTCACTTCGGTCTGGACTATCGGCTTGGTCACCCGCGCGCCACTGGCCAGATCGGCCTGGACAGCTTCGATCAAAGGCTTGAACGCCTCGAAATCCTCGCACTTCTCCCGGTTGGCGATTTCCTCGGCGGCGCGTTTTTCCGCTCGTGACGTAACGTGTCTCAGCTGGGAAATATCGGAGACCGGATCGGCTTCGATGCCCAGCTCCTTCAGCAAGGCATCGTCGGCCAGATCTGTCGGGGCATCCTGGGTAACGGGCGATGCATCGAGCAGACCGTCACTGTCGAGGTCAGCAAGGATTTCCCGGCATTCCGGCTGCTTGCGCAGCTGATCCAGGCGCACGGCATAGAGGCGCTCGAAGATGTCCCGGTCATCACCATGCTGGGGCGCGCGACCATGTTCGGCGACAAACCGCTGGATGTCCTCGAACCCGGCAATGACCCGCTCCTGCCGGGGCGTCAGCGCCCGCTTCACTTCGGGCGCAGTATCGACGCCAAGCTCGGACAGCAGTTCAAGATCGCTCAGATCAGCCATCGGCAGCAGCCTTGCTGGCATGGTGCTGGAGATAGGCGACGCCCTCCGCCATCCGGCGTTCCCAGGCATCCTGCGATGTCAGCGACGGCAGGCGGCCCCGCTCACGCTTGAATTCCAGGGCACGCTCGGCCAGCGCCCGCGCCTCGTCGTAGCTGAGGTTGACCTTCTTGGCATTGATCACCGCCTGCACCTGCAACAGCGTCTTTTCGTCCATCGCCTTGGCAAGCACTGCATAGGTGGCGCTGAATGGATTGATCTTGTCGATCAGGTCGATGTCCAGATCGGTGACGCTGAGCGCGAATTTGCGGACACCATCGATAAAAGCGGTGCTCGCCGACAACTCCTCGCCATCACCCATCAATGCGGCTTTTGCCTGCTGTGTCACGGTCATTGCGGCGATGGCGTGCTGGCGAACGGATTCCTGATCCTCGTCGTTCAGTTCGGGGTACTTGTCGCGGACGATCTTGCCCATGCGCAGCTGGGTCAGCTCCTCGGGCACAACTTCGGGATCAAACATGCCGCGCTCGACATTGGATTTGTCCTGCACGAAGGCGGCGATCACCTCGTTCAAATCTTCCCGGCAGATGCGCGTCGCCTCGATGCTCTTGGGCAGTTTCAGGCCTTTGATCTCGAAGTGCATCTGGCCGTGGTCGTTGACGCCGAAATTGGTCTTGCCTTCCACATAGCCGTCGGGGCCATAGTCGAAGCCTTCCTTCGGGCCTGCGTCCTTGGGCGTGAAATCGAAACGGGGCGCCAGTACCTGTTCCATCAGCAGGCTGGCGGCGATGGCTTTCAGGTAATCGTTGATCGCCTCCACCACCTGCGGGTCGTCCGCCGCCGGTTCCGCGATCAGGTTGGTGAAGCGTGCGCGGGTCTTGCCCGGCGCGTCGCGGGTGGCGCGGCCGATGATCTGGATGATTTCGGTCAGGCTGGAGCGATAGCCGACGGTCAGCGCGTGTTCGCACCAGATCCAGTCGAAGCCTTCCTTCGCCATGCCCAGCGCGATGATTACGTCGACAAATTCTTTGTCCGCGCGCCCCTGTGGTGATTTCAGAGCTGTTACCACTCGATCACGCTTCACCGGATCGTCATCGACCAGATCGGCAACACGGATCACGTCGCCATCAATGGTGCGGATCAGGTGGAAGCCGGTTACGGGATCAACGCCCTCCCACTCGCCGAGGTGCTGCATGATGTCTTCGGCTTCGCGGTGCTTGTCCTTCAGGCTCTCCCTGGAATTGACCGAGGGGATATGGACGATGGTCTTCACCTTCGGGTCCAGCAGCGCCGAGATCTTGTCTGTGTAGGGGCCGGTGTAGAAGCTGTAGCCGATGTCCAGCACCTTCAGGTGCTCATAGCCGTTGAGCTGTTCGTAATAGGTATAGGTGACGGTCTCGAACTTCGACTCGTCCTCGGGTGCCAGAACGGGGATGGCGTCGCCGCGGAAATAGCTGCCGGTCATGGCGACGATATGTGCATTGTTGCGCCCGATCAGCTGGGCGAGCTGCGCGCCCAGGCGGTTGCCGGCATCGGCGGAAACATGGTGGAATTCATCGATAGCCACCAGACGGTTGTCGAATGCCTCGACGCCCAGTTCGTCAAAGGCGAAGCGGAAGGTGGCATGGGTGCAGACCAGCACCTTGGCATCGCTCGCCAGAAACTCGGCGACGGCCTTGACCTTCGACTTGGCGACCTTGGGATCATCGGCACCCGGCGTGTTGCACAGGTTCCACTGCGGGGCGACCTCCCAATCGGCGAAGAAGCCGTATTTGCTCAACGGTTCGCTGCCAAAGCTGGCGCCGATCGAGCGTTCCGGCACGCAAATGATGGCCTGCTTCACGCCCTGATTGGCCAGCTTATCCAGCGCGACAAACATCAGCGCGCGCGATTTGCCCGATGCCGGGGGCGACTTGATGAGGAGGTATTGCTCGCCGCGCTTGTCATAGGCGCGCGACTGCATCGGGCGCATGCCCAGTTCATTCGACTTCGCCGACGCGCCGGTGCGCGCGGTGGTGAAGGATACAGCGGGGATGGTCTTGTCAGGAATCATGGTGCCATCCCTATCTGAATCGGCGGGCGGACGCACCCTCATGCCGCCACCTTCGCGCCGGTCATCTTTGTGTAGAGTTCGAACAGTTTTTCGAGCCGTTCGGTGTCGTTCTTGAAGCGGCGACCGATGTAGATGCGCTCAAGCACCTCGTCATTGCGCTCATGTGCGTGGCGGAGGTTTTCGGGCATTTTGCTTTCGCCGCCCTTTACCTCATAGAGGTCTGCGATGGTCGCCGGGAAATGCGCTTCGCGGGCAAGAAGGATGTCCTCGGCACAGCGAGTGAGATCGGCTTTATTCTGTTCGGTCAGCTTGGGGACAGGGAATGTGTTCCAGCCAAGCGTGTTGGAGTAGGAGAAGTCGGTGCGCATGCGCACACAGACCGTGCCGATCCACACCCAATGCAGACGAGAAGCGATGAGCGCCATGTTCCACAAAGGGGCATCGAAGATCGCGAAGCATTTATTGGTGATGATGGTGCCTTTGGGCAAAAGCCCGCAGGGCAGATATTCTCGATTTTCCGAGCTAATGGCTGCTATGGCGATGACAGCCTCCTCACCGGTTTGACGGCGTTCGTCGAAGCGGTGAGGCCATTGCGCACCAGTTTGCGTAGCCTGCTTTGTGCTTTGAAGGCGCATTTCTCTGACAGCAGCTAGTCTCGGCCCGATTGTCGGATGAGAGGCTGCCGTTTGTGCGTCGCAGTCATCTATCCAGAGACAAAACTTACGCTTTCCGCTGATGAACTCGTCGGAACCAAAAATTGGCCGAATGAACTTCTCGTGCTCGTGGCGATCAAGGCGCAGTTCGGACACTTCGTCCCAAGTGAGAAGTAAATTCCCTCCGTCAACCGGTTTGCTGCCAAATGTCATTTCATCAACGCCATTGAGGGGCTTGGCTGACTTGTTTGCAATCACATTCGGCCCCAAGACCAAATAGGGGCTGACATTTTCACCTTCCCTAACAACAGTCTGATCGGCTTCCGCGCTGACATAAAGCCGACGATATTTGCCGGCATGGTTCGAAATCCCAACAATCACGACGGTAACGCCGGCGTTATAACTGGCGAGATTGGCCCATTTGAAGTTCGTGTGTGCAAAGGCAATTTCATGCCCGGTGCGAAAGATCAGTGGCCAGAGAATTGGAACCTGCTGGCCCTGACAGATGCTGTTAGTCGACACGAAAGCAGCCACCGCATTTGTCTGGGTTCCGTAGTCGGCCGCCTTCATGAACCATCCGGCGACATAGTCGAGAGACTTCCAGCTGTTCGTTCGGTGACCAAATAGAGCTTCAAGTTCGGCCTTTTGCTCCGCTGACTGCCAAGTGGAACCGAGATACGGTGGATTGCCGCAAATGTAGGTCTCGCCGCCTTCATTCTCAAAATCGATTTCGGCCTGATTCAGGTCAGTCTTGAACAGGTCATCGGCCTGAAGTTTCACACCCGTACCGGTCGGCGGGCATAGCTTCAGCCAATCGTATTGCAGCGCATTACCGCATGTGATCCAGTTCTGGCTGTCGAGCGGCAGGAATTCGAGCAGCGCCTCCTGCTGCCCGCGATAGGTCACGTCGCACTGAAATTCGGCGATGATCAGGGCAAGGCGTGCGATCTCCGCCGGAAAGTCGCGCAGTTCGATGCCCCGGTAATTGGTGAGGGGAATTTCGCTGCGCCGGTCCGGCTCCCCGCGCCGCCGGTTGATCTCCGCCTCGATCTCGCGAATCTGCTTGTAGGCGATGACCAGGAAATTGCCCGATCCACAGGCCGGATCGAACACCCTGATTTTCGCCATGCGCTGGCGCAGGTTCAGCAGCTTGCGGCCATTGTCGCACGCCTCGTCAAGACTGGCGCGCAGATCATCGAGAAAGAGCGGGTTCAGCACTTTCAGGATGTTGGGCACGCTGGTGTAATGCATGCCGAGCGCGCCGCGCTCCTCATCGTCGGCAACGGCCTGGATCATGCTGCCGAAGATGTCGGGGTTGATCTTCTTCCAGTTCAGATTGCCGATATGGACCAGATAGGATCGCGCGATGCGGGTAAAGCGCGGCGTTTCCGTGCTTCCTGAGAACAGCTGGCCGTTCACATAGGGAAAGCCACCAGCATAGCGCGGGATATTGGCGCCGGCACGATCGTCGAGCTTGGTATCCATGGCACGAAAGATTTCGCTGATCACATGAGCCGTGTCCGATGAATCGCGCGCGCTGATCTGCTCGACGGTCCTGGTGAACAGGCCTTCGCCATGGAAGATGTCGGTATCTTCCGCAAAGAAGCAGAAGATCAGCCGGGCCATGAAATGGTTCATGTCCGGCCGCCGCTCGGCGCTTGCCCAGTCGGAATTGTCCTTCAGCAGCTCGACATAAAGCTTGTTCAGGCGGCTCGTCGCCCGGATGTCGAAGGTGCTTTCGCGGATCTGCTTGACGGTGGTGATGCCCGCCAGCGGCAGGAACACGCCGAAGTGATCGGGGAACTCGGCATAGGCACAGGAAACCGTCTCGCCGCTGGCAAGGTCTTCCGCCTGGAACTGATCGCCATCGGTGGCGAGGATGAACTTGGCCTTGGCGGTAGCGGTCTTCGGGCTGTCGCGCAGTGCCTTCAGGGTGTTGTCGACGGTGCCGGTGTCGCAAGTGGCGATATGGATGTTGCTGCGCTGAAGCAGCCCGCCCGGAACGTCCGACGCATTGGAAGCACCGGAACGCAATTTCTTGATCGTCGTCGCCTTGTTTCCGAAGGCTTCCAGAAACGCGAACGGGAACTCCGCCCGGTCAAAAGGCTGGGCAGCGAGGTCGGAAATAGCCTGTTCGATCTCTACTGCGTTCATCGGTCTCGCTTCGGTTTCAATTGGCGAACAGCAATGGTCGGAAGGCCGCAATTTGTCCAGCAGACGGGCTAGGTTAACATCGTGCTGGCCGGCTAAATTCCGAGCCCACGGCCCCTGCCCATCGACCAGTCCACCCCGCCGTCACCGCGCATGACACCGGAGACATGTTTGCCAAGCCGGATGTCGAGCGCCGGCGTCCATGGGACCAACGCGAAGCCCAGACCATTGTCGATCATGGCAAAGCGACCTGAGGCAAGTTGCACCTGCCGCCGCACGGAACCGGCGACGAATTCGCCGGACTTCGCCGGGGCATAGGGATGCCCGAACTCTTTCGCCATTCGCTCGCCGGCGGCGTCGAGATCGCGCCGATTGAGCGTGTCGAGTAAGTTGCGCGCGAATACGATGCGTTGCCCATCGCGCCGGGCCAATCCTTGACCAACGAGATATTCTGCGCGGGCTTGCATTGCACCCGCCACCTCGGCACCGAAACCGCCGCCGAGGTCGATTCTTTGCCGGTCGAGATTGCGCCGGTCGAGCCAGGTTGCTCCGGGCGCCTCGATCTGGGCTGTGATGTCGAGATCGGAGCGGACTGCCAATGCCATGCGGGCTCGGCCGCGCCGGTCGTCGAACCGGCGCAGCTCAACGATCGCGCCGGGCCGACAGTCGCCGGTTTCCTCAAGACCGGGCAAGGTGAGGTGATGCGTCCGGCCATCGATCCCATCGACGATCGCATAGGCAGAGCCGGTCAGCTCGTCATGGAGGCCGCGCTCGACCAAGCGCCCGACGATTGGCTGGGCAGTTTCGCCAGCGAGGGAGTAGCTCGACACGCCCCGCTCGATGCCACGCTCCTGCATGGCACGGTGCATCCGCTTGATGATGTCGCCGCGCATGCCAAGTTCGCGCAGGGCGGGCTCGGCATTGTCGGCGATGACCCAAAGGCCGGGCTTGACCTGTTCGGCCAGAGTCAGGCGCTCGAGCTTGCGCAGACGCCCGAGTTTCAGGGCGTGATCTGCATCGGCGCGAACGTCAGGATCAGGTGCCATGTCGATCATGCCATGGCGCTGCTGGCGGCGGACAAGGTCGCGGTCGATCTGCGTCCAGCGTTCCGCTTCCACCTGCCGTTCCAATGATCGCCTGATGTCGAGTTCGGTCTTCGGCCCCAGCTCGCGGGTGATCAGTTCGCCAGCGCGGCCGCGCAAGCCTTCGCGGATGTAATCGCGCGAGATGACGAGGTTCTGCCCATCACCGCCAACGCCGCGCACGATGATGTGAACATGCGGGTGCTCGGTGTTCCAGTGATCGATCGCCGCCCAGTCAAGCCGTGTGCCGAGATCCTTCTCGACCTGGGCCATGAGCGCTCCGGTGAACTCTCTCAGGTCGGCCATCTCCAATGCGTCGTCGGGCGAGACGATGAAGCGGAAATGATGCCGGTCCTGCTGGCAGCGTTCGGCAAAGGCGTCGCGATCGATCTCGGCGCCATCCGGCCCGAACAGTTTGCCGGGCGCATCATCGCGCGTAACGCCGTCCCGTTGCAGATATTTGAGATGGGCACCGAGCGAGGGCGCGCTGACGTGCCTGACGACACGAGCCTTGATCACTGCACTGCGCGCGCTGCTGCCCAGCCTGTGCCCAGCCCGAAGGCTGGCCGATCTACCCCTGCCGAATTTAGAATTTCGCGAGCTGCTGAGTTTTCCATTCGTCGACACGATGCCGCCAGCTCGCTGGGCGGCGGTGAGCGCCTGGACAATGGCCGGACGTGATCGCTCGTCGCCGCGCGACCTGATGCGGCCAGGACGGACGCGAAAATCGCTGTCGTCTCGTTTCACGATCCTGACTGCAATGTGCGCCAGAGACGCAGAATTCCCCGGTTTTCAGGAAGCATGCACATCGCGGAGTTTCCGCGCACATCGCAAAACATCTCAAAAAAGCCTTGTGAAACAAGGCACCGACCGGGCGAAGGGGGCACCGCACATCGCCGCCCTTTATCCTGCCCTCCCTCCTTCCCCTTCCGGCCAATTGACCTATTCCTTCGCCAAAATACGAGAATGTACGTTGCGATGCGAATTGAGGTATCAGCCAAGATCATCGCGGATTTGGCCCGGAAACGGCGACAAAGAGCGACGCTGAAGCACGAGGTGGGGCGGCATATGCAGTGTCGGGCAAGGTACGCGGAGCCGCCGAAGCGCGCACAACGAAGAGCGAGGCATCGGTCCAGGTCGGCGCTACAATTGGCTGCCGCATCGCTTGGGTTGTTGCAGGCTGACCACCGATCATCGGCATCAGCTTTGCGACATAGGCGACGGTTTCAGAAGGCAGAGGACGACCGCGCGAGCGATAGTCCTCATAGCGTCCGGGGCCGGCATTGTAGGCTGCCAGCATGCCATATTCGCCGTAGCGGTCATGCATTTCTCGCAGATAGGCAGCACCGGCCAAGATGTTGTCGCGCGGGTCATAGGGGTCCGATCCCAGACCATGACGCGCGCGCAAACCTTGCCATGTGCCAGGCATGATCTGCATCAGTCCCATTGCTCCGGCTGACGAGCGTGCCTGCACGCGACCGGCGCTCTCGACACGCATGACCGCCCAGATCCAGTGTTCCGGGATGCCGAAACGGCGGGCGGCTTCCTCGACATATCGGCTAGAGGGCGGAGCGATGGCATCGGTTTCGTCAGGCGTTCCCGCGCAAGCAGGATTGACGACGGCCAGCAAGAGCGCGGCGATCGATGTGCAAAGCAGGCGCATCGGCTCAACCGTGCCGCGCTTCACGCGAGGGCCGATTCCAGACGAGCACGTGTTCGCCAGTATCGTCATGGGCCGGGAAGAGATTGGCACGGATTGGCTGAGTCAGTGACGGGCAGTCGATCACCAGTGAGAGGTAAGCACCGGCCTTCTCACCGATGCGGTTCCACGCCGCGCCGACTTCCAGTCCGGCAGCGGCATCGCCGGCTATTACGCGCCAAGCCGGTGCATGTTCGTTGTCGGATTCAGCGCTCGCAGTGATGCGTAATTCCACGTCGAGGGTCAGTGTATGAAGGCGGCCTTCGAAGCCGTCTCCAGTGCGGCGGAATCTGCCGATATTGCTCATGGGGTGGTCCTTTCATCGAGTAGTTGAGGGGCAATCGGGTCTGCTGAGTTTCGCCAGATGAATGGCCTGCCAGGCGCCGCCTGAGTGTAGATCGGCGACGCAGCGCCGATCACCGAACGGGCAGGCAGTGGCCCGAAATACCGGCCGTCAAAGCTGTCCGGGACGGCAGCATTTACGGCGAATATTTCGTCGTTTCGGAGCTGGTGACAGCCCTGCCAGTCGGGCAGCGGACGACCCAGTCGGTCGCGTGACAGGGCGAATGCGATCACCCCCCCGTCCACACTCACGGCGCGACCCGCGCGGCAGACGAGTTGCCCCGGGAGTGCGGCTGCATGTTTGAGAAGCGGTACGCCGACCGGCAGATAATGGCGCTCGGCCATCCACCGCGCCCAGTGCGGCGGCGGCGAAATCGCCACCAGCTGACCGGTAGTCGGCTGATCAATGGGACTGACAGAATAGAGCCCGATCGGCGCGCTGGCACTGGCGTTCCAGATGAAACGTGGTGACGGATGGCTGACAGCCGTCACGGCAATCGCGCCGCAAGCAGCCAGCATCAGTGCGATGCAAGACTTGCGCTTCATTGCCACACCGCCTTGCGCTTGAGCCAGGCACGGTGACGGCAGGAGGTATATTCCGATGGCGTCTGTCCGGCGGCGATCTGATGATGGATCTGGCGCCAATGATCGGCATCCGCGTCGCAGGCGTCGATACCGATGGCTTCAACCGTATCGATCGCGCGCAGCACCTGGCTGACCTTTGGCCAGCTTGAGATATGTAGCAGCAGTTCCCCGCCGGGATCGATACAGGGCAATGTGGTGAAGGCTTCGTGACGGCTCACAGCCCGCACGACATCGATATGCGAAGCGATCGTCCCGAAGTCGTTGGCCTCCCAGCGCACCAGCGCGAAAATCGCATCTGGCCGGAACGAGGCGATGCGTGTCCGACGGTTGATGATACGGTCCCCGACCGGGCGGCCAAAACGCAGCCATTCTTCCCTCTTCCCGGCAATCCAGGTGAGCGAGACTGCGGTCAGGTCATCAGGGTTATCACCCCGGTCCTGCAGAGCCTGTCCATGACGCCATTTGGCGGCATGATCGCGCCGCTCTGGCATTTCATCCACAGTCCGCTGATGCGTTAGATAGAATCCGTAGGATTCATTGTTAGCATAGTTAGGGCCGCCAAATGGCGAGGAGTTCTGCGGCGTTCGAGGCGATTTCGGTTCCCGATAGCACGACTCTGGAGTTCCTGATGGCACGACTCCGCCGGTTCCTGATAGCACGAGCCGCATCAGCGCTTATCCACAGGCCGAAGACCGGCACGGCGCATCGCAACATCGAACAGATCAGGGGGTGTCGGCGTGAAGATCAGGCGCTCGCGGCCGAAGGTGGTTTCGAGCGTGAGCTTGTATCCCGGCAGTGCCTGGCGCTGCACGATGTCGCGCAGTTCGAATGCGAAGCGTTTTAGAGGCGATAGCGCGCCGGATTTCAGGTGAAGGTGAGAAACGTCAAAGCTCCAGCCACCACGCTGCCGCCCGCCATGCTTGCGCACGATCCGGTAGAGCCATCGCTCGATCCCGCCTGTCAGACTAAAATAGGCGCGATCGATAGTGAGCACCAAGGCTTGGTCGACCACGCCGGCATAGAACCAGTCCGGAATGATCAGTTCCACCCCGAGCGGACGGCCATTGCCGTCAAGCCGCTCCTTCCATTCGTTGATCCATGAAAATCGATGACGGTGGCGCTGATGCGGTTGCCGGATCGAAGTGGCGATCGTCGTCGATTGAAGCCGGTCGAGTGCGGCTTTCAAACGGTCATAGTCCCTCGCGGACGTGCCCCGGCCAATGAAGGTCAGCACTTCATGCGGCGTCGTCGCCATGAGGCGCGACGTGGGGCGCCCAGCATCGCGGGCCTCGACGATCTGGCTGGCGGCCCAGATGAGAATGTCGGCATCCCAGATGCTCGCCATGCCATGTTCCGGTGTTGCCTCAACCTTGATCCAGGTGTCACCCATGCGAAAGTCGATGGGCTGAAGGCGCTTGGTCTTGGCTAGGCTGAAGAACGGCCATGCCATGAGATCCTGCGCATCGCGGGGCGCAAGGTCGCCAGGGATAGAGCGAAATAAATCGAGCTGCGCGCGCTCATGCACGGCGCTGATGGCGTTGGATTGCGGTGGCACGGGCAATCAGCGCCGCACGACGTCGGAAGGCAGGCGCTTGGCTGGGTGGACCACACCCTTGCCGGGATCGGAAGTCGAGCGGCGCAGACCAAGCTCCGTCCAGGCTTCGAGGTCATCGATGGCGTAGACAATCCGACCGCCCAGTTTGCGATAAATGGGGCCGGTGCCGAAGCAGCGATGCTTCTCAAGCGTTCGGGCAGAAAGACCGAGATGGACGGCGGCATCCGGGGTCTTGAGGTAACGCGGCGTAGCAACGGCAAGGGCAAGTGACATGGGTGATCCTCCGGCAAACACCGGCCGCTTGCGTGCGGCTGCGGCGAACAGGAGGGGATAATGGGTGTGCTGCGGGCGTCCCGGAATGGACACCCGTAAGTGGTGCCGCAGGTGTCCCAGATCAGCGTTCGCAAAGGAGCCGAAGGTAGCCGCCCGTCATCAGCTTCGTGGCGGCGGCGCACCAACGGCTGATTTTTCGGCGCTCGCGGGAATCGCACCATTCCGCCGCGTTAAAGCCGCTCACATAATCGCCGATCATAATCGCGGCCATCTCGCGCGGCTTTGCCCCGGCAAGCCGGGCATCAAGGGAGCGGAACAACCAGCGATGGTGGTCTCGCGCCTTGTCGCTCAGCAACAGGGGCGGCTGTCCCGAGACAAGGCCACGCAGGTGGCGATGTAGTCTCTGGGCCGCAGCCAGGCGGATCCCGCGGTAAGGTCCATTCGGGATCAGCAGCGCCAATGGCGCACCAGCAGGTGCGAGTTGCCAGACATGATGATCGCCCTGCGGATCGGCGAGGACCGTGTAGATCCCGCGCGGAACTTCCAGTTGAGTTCTGATCGACCCGGTCAAGGTCAGATCGATCGGACATGCCTCGGGAAGCGTGGCGGGCGCCTCGACCAAGACGACATTGGCAGGTGCAACGTCCGGTCGCGCAATTACAGCCTTCGGATCGTAGGGATTTGCCGTCGACACGACGAAGCTCAAGCCCCACGTCTCGATCAGCGCCTCTGTCGCTGCTTCAGCAGAAATATCGCTCCTGCCAACGGCCTCCAGGGCGGCTTCATAATCGCGGAGATAACGAGGGTTTCGGCTGAGATAGCCGACTGCGATATCGCAGCTTTGCAGCGCAGCGTCCTCATCACCAGTGATGGGATCGCGCCAATCCCTTGTCGCTGGCATGGATACTCTCCTGCGCGCCCGCTGCGGGAGATGGCGGCAGGCGGCGCAGAGTTACGAATCGCCTGAAATTGTTGGGAACTGCCGTCGTGCAGTGAACGGCATAGCCTTCACGGCATAGCGCAGAGGCACTATTCTTCGAGTTCGGCCGGAATCAGAGCAACTGCCGATAACCAGAATCACTCATCCACCGCGCGCGGGCAAGGTGGGTATCATAGACAGACCGGGCACGATCGGGTTCCGTCGTTGCATCGATGCCGAAGATGATCGTGACTACCTCGCGCCAATCCGCCCGTTCGGCTTCCGCGTCGAGAATACGCCAATAGCTCCGGTGGTGCTGTCGGTCATATTCCGTCACCTGGTCACCACCCGGTGGCCGGTCTTCGAACGCAGGATCGGCCATGTGCAGTCACTCCCATTCAAGGACGTGTCTCGCTCAATCGGCGAGAGTATACACCACAATGGGCCGAATGCTTATACCCGCCCGGCTATGACAGGCACCGTCTCATGGGATGATGCTTGGCAACAGCATCTCCGCGCGCATGGTATTCAAACAGACCCGACTTCGGCGATCTGGATTGAACTGGCGACAATGTGCCAGCGGTTCTCCGCCACCTTGCCTTCCCAAATACTCCGCAATGCTTGCAGTTTTGTTAGTCACGCCCTGGGACACCACGGCGCCAGTCAATCATGTCGAATTGTAGAGAATACTCCGTGGTTGAATTCTCTACAAGGTCGCTTTCTCCCGAGGATGAAACTTCGAGAGGTTCTGGCGCAAAATCTGAAGGCATTTCGGCAGGCTCAAGGGCTGTCACAGGAGGAGCTTGCTCATCGGGCCGGCATAGACCGCACCTATGTCAGTTCGCTCGAACGCTGCCGCTATGGCGCTTCGATCGATGTGATCGAGCGGATTGCGGAAGTGTTTGGCGTTGATCCGGTCGATCTCCTGCAGAAACCGCTCGCCTGAGGATTTCTGGCACACCAATGCCCCGCCCGGCGGTGCCGGGCGGGGTGTGAGGCGGTCTCAGTCGCCGTTGGACTTGCGGGCGCGCGACCAGATGAGGTTGAAGGTCTTGCCGTCTTCGTCGTCGAACAGGTTGGCGAAGATCGGAGCGGTGAAGCTGGGATCGTCGAGCTTGACCGAGAGATAGTCGCGGCCTTCGTTCGAGCGCTTGGTCCAGGCAGCTCCGATTTCCGCGCGGCCCACGAAGACCCGGTGCGAGGGGGCGTTTTCGTTGTCGGTTGCGGCTTCGGGAATGATGCGGACGTTCTTCGTCTGCACGCTCATCGTGACGATTTCGCCCTGGTAGTCATTGCCGACCTTCTTGAATGAACCGATGTTTGCCATGTTACGTCTCCTTGAGTTGGTCGAGCCCGCGCTCATCGCGGCCTCGATGGCTGGTGCAAGGCGGGGGGATTTGCCTGCCGCACCCGTAGGGCCGCAGCAAAGCGGAGGACGGTGAAGGGACGGGTTTCTTGTTTCGCGAGGAATGCGTGGCACACGCAGGGGAAGAAAGCTGGCCCGAACCGTTGCGGCAAGGGCAAGTCAGGCGCAGCCGGTCCCTGCCAACCCAAGCCATTGACGAGGTCCGTATGAGCGCCTGTGCCTGACCTCAGATTCCAAGGAGAACTGGCATCAATCGAGTGCCATGCTCAAAAAACAGGCAATTCCAGGGTGTGATCGCGTCCGATGCGTCAGGAGTAACAGTCGCCCTCACCGTAGGCACCACTGCCGTCCACACCTCCCGCCGATGTGTAATGCTGCGCTGATACCGGCGCTGCCGAGCATCGCTCGTTTCCGCCGCATTTGTCATCGGGCAACGGGGTTCCACAACGCACCCTGATCTCGACCCCATGTCGCAGATGCGAATGTCAATCGAGCCTCTGATCGTGCCCGCCTCAGCCAGTGGCCCCAGACCTTGCGCGATCATCCCGCTCGGTTCTGCCGGACGGGGCTTTCATAAAAATCAACGATTGTGGCCGGTGGTCGGCACCCTCACCCACGCCATGATCCCGACGGCCAAAGCGCCGATGCTCGACAAGACGATCGATCCCGCATTGGGCGGCATGACCAGTCCGACGATCCCGTAAACGGCATGATATCCGGCGAAGGCTGCCGGAAGGGCAAAGAGCAGACCAACAACGGCAAGGAGCAAGGGTGAGCGGACTACTGCCAGCAGCCACTGCGCGATGACCAGCACCGTGATGGCAGTTAAGCCCCCTGCGATGACTGACACCAAGACACCGGTTCCGGACGCATGGGCCCATAGTCCAGCGGTGGTGCCCACATAGAGCGGCAAGGCGTAGATGATCAGATTGAGCAGCAGCGAACAGAGCATTGCGATTGCGATGATGGCAACAATGGCGGCGAGTATCATGGCGTCCTCCTTGACGAACTGGTCGTCGGACGCGCTCTCCACCACCTCCACAGCGCAATATGTGTCCTCTTGATAGCAGGATAGCAACAAGGCCGGAAGACCGTTTCCAGTCTCCGGTCAGTTGCGATGTAGATCATCCGAGGCTCAGCGAGAGAATGGGTCATAGACTTGGACAATGTTGCTGGTGTCACCATCATATTCGTCGCTGGTCATGACACCGTAATTTTCGCCGGTGTGAAACAGGGTGATGCAGACCATCAGGGTTCTTGCGAGGCTCCAGGCGTGACGCTGTGCGATGTTGAGGGGCATTGTCCCGATCTCCTGTCCGGGAGCGGGAACCGTTCCCGCTCGACAGGCAACCGACAGGACCGTTCGGGACCGCGATCACCGCGACAGGCAAAGCCCGAGCGGCCGCACGTGGTACACGTAGCGGACCCTTTACGGGTTGAACGCAAAGGGACCGAAGGGGCCAAGGACAGCCTCAAAGAGCGGGGATGGTCTTCGCCTTCCGGCCAGGCTGGAGCATTCCAGCATTGCCCCACGCCACGCTGTGCTGAGTCGAAGTCCATCCAGTTGCTCCATTTGCCCTCAGCAGGGGGAACATGTGCGGCGATTGACCGGTAGAATCTGCGCTCGTAAGCAGCGTCGCAGGGGTAATATCACCCAAAGTTCAGGAGTGTTTTTGATGAATAGCAGTGACCTCGCGGACCTGATTGGAGCCGCAAACGGACTGACCAAGGCTGATGCCAAGAAGATCGTAGATGGCGTCTTTGCCGCTATTGCCGATGCTGCCGCCAAAGGTGATGAGATTTCGCTTCCGGGCTTTGGCAAGTTCAAGGTCAAGGACAGCCCGGCGCGCGAAGGCCGCAATCCTGCTACCGGTGCGTCGATGCAAATTGCCGCATCGCGCAAGCTCAGCTTCTCAGTCGCCAAGGCGGTCAAGGACAAGCTGAACGGCTAAGTCATACGGGGGACGGAAGGCCCGGCTTTCCTCCCCCGCTTGCAGCTGCACTACTGCTTCTTGATCGCTGTCACCTCTCCGGCGCTGCCGGTCACGGTCACGTCAAAATCAACCTTGTCGCCCACGGCTACGCCCTTGAGCAGATCGGGCTTGGCCGAAAAACCCATTTTCATCGCGGGCCAGCCAACCGCAGGTATCGCGCCGTGATCGAGCGTAATCTTGCCTGCTGTGGGATCTATGGCGGTGACAGTGCCGGAACCTTTGCCCATCTTGGCGCCAACAGGCATCGCCATGTTCGACATAGCATCGGCAGTTGCAGCGGCCGTGGGGGCTTCAACCTTTGCCGCTTCCGGCTTCTTGTCGCAGCCGGACAGGCCGAAGGGCAGTGCGATCAGCGCGGTCAGTATCATAGTCTTCTTCACGTTGGTTCTCCTTGGGGTTGAACTTGGGTGCGCTGCCGCATTAGCAGATAGGCGGCGGGGATGATGAGCATCGAGAGCAAGGGCGCGGTGAGCATCCCGCCGATCATCGGCGCGGCAATGCGGCTCATAACTTCGGAGCCCGCGCCGGTGCCGATCAGGATGGGGAACAGGCCCGCCAGGATCACTGCCACCGTCATCGCCTTGGGACGGACGCGGAGGAGCGCGCCCGCACGGACGGCGGCTTCCACGTCGCTGTTCTCTGCGAGCGCCGATTTCAGGTAAATCAGCATCACCACGCCAAACTCGGCAGAGACGCCCGCGAGCGCAATGAACCCGACGCCGGTGGCGACCGACTGGTTGTACCCCAGCAGGTAGAGCAGCCAGACCCCGCCGGTCAGCGCGAACGGGAGCGTCGCCATGATGAGCGCGGCTTCGTCCCAGCGCCGGAACGTCGCGTAGAGCAGGGCGAAGATGATGAGCAGCGTTGCCGGAACGACGATCTTTAATCGCTGTGTTGCCCGTTCGAGAAACTCGAATTGGCCGGTATACGCGACGCTGATGCCGGTAGGCAGTTTGACCTTTTGTGCCACTGCCCTTTGCAGATCGCCGACAATCTCGGTGAGCGCACGGCCTCGCCCGTCGATATAGACCCATGTAGCGGGACGGCCATTTTCACTGCGGAGCATGGGCGGGCCATTGCTGATATGCACATCGGCAACCGTCCCCAGCGTGATTTGCTGGCGCGACGGGGTGAGGACCGGCAGATTGATAATGTCGTCCACGCTATCCCGGATTTCGCGGGGGTAGCGCACGCTGATCGGATAGCGGGCGAGCCCTTCGACGGTTTGCCCGACCGCTTCGCCGCCGATCGCGCCCGATACCACAGTCTGCACATCGGCGACGTTGAGACCATAGCGCGCCGCCGCAGCCCGGTTGATGGCAACGTCGATATACCGCCCGCCCGAGAGCCGTTCCGCCAATGCGGAGCTGATCCCCGGCACGGTCTTCGCCACCGCTTCGATTTGCCGCGCGGTGCGGTCTATGTCGTCGAGGTTCGCTCCCGATACTTTGATGCCAATCGGGCTTTTGATGCCGGTTGCCAGCATGTCGATCCGGTTGCGGATTGGCGGTATCCAGAAGTTGGCGAGGCCGGGGACTTTGACGGTCTTGTCCAGCTCGTCGATCAGCTTCGCCTGGGTCATGCCGCTGCGCCATGCACTCTTGGGTTTGAAGCGGATCGTGGTTTCAAACATTTCCAAGGGGGCGGGGTCGGTTGCGGTGTCGGCACGGCCCGCTTTGCCGAATACGCTTTCGACTTCCGGCACGGTCTTGATGAGCCGGTCGGTTTGCTGGAGCAGCATCGACGCCTTGGCCGTCGAAATTCCCGGCAAGGCCGAAGGCATATAGAGCAAGTCGCCTTCGTTCATTTGCGGCATGAATTCGCCGCCGGTCTGGCTGATTGGCCAGATGCTGGAGGCGAACACCAGCACCGCGATCAGCAGTGCCGCTTTCGGCTTCGCCAGCACCCAATCGAGAGCGGGGCGGTAGATGCGCGTGAGGAAGCGGTTGATGGGATTGCTATCCTCACTCGGGATGCGTCCCCGGATCAGCCAACCCATCAGCACCGGAATCAGCGTGATCGAAAGCAAGGCCGCGCCCGCCATCGCATAGGTTTTGGTGAAGGCCAGCGGCGCGAACAGCCGGCCTTCCTGACCTTGCAGCGAGAAGATCGGGATGAACGAGAAGGTTATGATGAGCAGGCTGAGGAACAGCGCCGGGCCGACCTCTGCCGCCGCATCGGTGACGACATCCCATCGCTCTGCGCCTTCCAGCTCTTTGCCAGGGTTATCATGCGCCCAGCGTTCAAGGTGCTTGTGGGCGTTTTCGATCATCACGACCGCCGCATCGACCATCGCGCCGATGGCGATGGCAATGCCACCCAATGAGAGGATGTTGGCGTTTAGCCCTTGAATCCGCATGACGATGAAAGCGAGAAGGATGCCCAAGGGCAGCGTCAGGATCGCTACCAGCGCCGACCGCGCGTGCCAAAGGAACAGGCCGCAGACGAGCGCGACGACCAGAAATTCCTCGAACAGCTTGCCGGTCAGGTTTTCGACCGCACGGTCGATCAGACCGGAGCGATCATAGGTGGTGACCACCTCGACACCGGGCGGCAGGCCGGCCTTCAACTCCGCGAGTTTGGTGCGGACGCCTTCGATCACTTCGCGGGCGTTCTTGCCCTGGCGCATAACAATCACGCCGCCTGCAACTTCGCCCTCGCCATTCAGTTCGGCAATGCCCCGCCGCATATCGGGGCCGACCTGCACTGTGGCGACATCGCCCAAGGTCACCGGCACGCCGCCCGCCGCGGTGCGGATCGGCACAGCGCGGAAATCATTCAGGGTTTTGAGATAGCCAGTGGCGCGAACGATATATTCGGCCTCAGCCATTTCGACGACACCGCCGCCGACCTCCTGATTAGCGCGCTTGAGGGCGTCGGACACGTCCCCCGCTGTCACCCCGTAAGAAGCCAGCTTCTGCGGATCGACCACGACCTGATATTGTTTGACCATGCCGCCAATGCTGGCGACTTCGGCAACGCCGGGAACGGATTTCAGTTCGTAGCGCAGGAACCAGTCCTGAATGCTGCGCAGTTGCGCCAGATCATGCCGCCCGGTCTTGTCGACCAGTGCATATTCGTAAATCCAGCCCACGCCGGTTGCATCGGGGCCGAGCGAGGCGGTTGCGCCCGCCGGCAACTTCCCCTGCACCTGGCTGAGATATTCCAGCACCCGGCTGCGCGCCCAATAGAGGTCGGTGCCGTCTTCGAACAGCACATAGACGAAGCTGTCGCCAACGAACGAATATCCCCGCACCACCCGCGCGCCGGGAACCGAGAGCATCGTTGTCGTAAGCGGATATGTGACCTGGTTCTCGACTATCTGCGGAGCCTGCCCCGGATAAGTGGTGCGAATGATGACTTGGACATCCGAAAGGTCAGGAAGCGCATCGACCGGGGTTGTCCGCACCGCTGCAATGCCGATGAGCGTCAGAACGAGCGCGGCGACCACGACCAGCCCGCGTGCCTTGACCGACGCGCGAATGATCCATTCGATCACTTCGCGGCCCCTAGCTTGCGGGCGGCAATGCCGGTCAGACTTGCTTCGGAATCGAGCAGGAACTGGCCCGAGGCGACGACTTTTTCACCGGCGGCCAGTCCTTCAAGTATCTCGGTCTGCCCGCCAACTTCGCGGCCCGCGCGGACTTCGGCAGGCTGATAGCGGCCATTGCCTGTTGCCAGCATCACCAGCGTTCGCGTTCCCGTGCGGATCACCGCTTCACTTGGCACCAACAGCGCCGTGTTGGCCGCGTCGCCGAGCGCCACACTCGCAAACATGCCGGGGCGCAAGCGACCGCCGCGATTGGCGAGTTCGATCCGCACAGTGAGCGTCCGGCTATCGGCTTGCGCGGTTGGCAGGACGGCGAGGATTCGACCGCTGAACGTCTCGCCGGGGAAGGCGGCAAGCGTGGCGCTGGCGCTCTGTCCGATGCGAACACTTCCTGCCTGCGCTTCAGGAACGGCCGCATTGAGCCAGACGGTGCCAAGTCCGGTGACTTGCGCCAAGGTCTGCCCTTGAGCCAGTGTCACCCCGGCGCGGGCGTCGAGCGTCTGGATCACCCCCGAGATTGGCGAGGTGATCGTGATCGTTCCGTTGGTGCGACCACTTCGTTCGACGCTGGAAATCAGTCCGTCGGACATACCCATCAGGCGCAATCTCTGACGCGCGGCGGCAGTGAGTTCAGGACGACCGAGCCGTTTCACGCTCAGAAACTCGGTCTGTGCGCCGCCCCATTCCGGCAATTGCACATCGGCAATCGGCGCGCCCGCGCGAATCACATCGCCGGGAGCGCGGGCGTAAACGCGGCTTACGAACCCACCCGAACGCGCCTGAATTATCGCCACATCGCGCTGGTTGAAGTCGATGCTGCCTGTCACGTTGAGTGTCGCGGCAAGGCTGCCCATTTGCGCCGCGACGACGCGGACACCGAGATTCTGCATGGCGGCGGGATTGACCGTTACCCCCGGTGCTTCGCCGGGTGCGCCGCCTTCGTCGGCATATTTGGGTTGGGTCTTCATCCCCATCGAGGAGAGCGCGCCGGGATTGTCATAATGCTCCAGCGGCACCATCGGATCATACCAGTAGAGGATTTTCCGCCCCGATTGGCCTGAAAAAGCCTCGGTGGCAGGCCCGCCGCGCTGCCCAAGCCAATATCCGCCGCCGCCCGCGATCAGCACAGCCGCCACTATTCCAGCACGCCAGCGCGCGGCCGTTGTCACGTCCATGCTCATGGCCGCATCTCCCCATAAGTATAATTAATCCGGATCGCATCGCGCGCGACATCGGCCTCGCGCGACAAGGCATCGACTTCGGCCTCGGCCAGCGCCAGCGTTGAGAGCAAGGCGCTGCCGAGATCGAGCTTGCCTGCCGCATAGCTCGCCATGTCGAGTTCGGCCCGGCGTTTGGCCAGTGGAACCAGTGTTTGCCGCGCGTTCATCAGGCGCTGGTGGTGCATGGCATGATCGGCAAGGTCACTATCGAGCGCGGCCAGGACGTCACGTTCTCCGGCATCGCGCATCAGCCGCGCCCGGTTCGCCTCGCTCTCGCGTGCGGCGATCAAGGGATCTTGTCGGCGCTTTCCGAAGAATGGCAGGTCGATGCTAACAGTTACCGAAACCATGTCGCCATAGGCTGGATCGCGGCGACCGTAGGAGGTGCCGACCCGCCAGTCCGGGCGCTTGTCGGCGCGGGCAAGTGTGACATCAGCGTCGGCAACGCCGGTCTGGGCATCGAGCGCCCGCAGGTGGGGCAGCGAGGCGACATGCGCCCGCAAGGCAGGTCCGTCCACCTCAAGAACAGGCGGGTCGCCGGAAACGTCCGCGTCGGGGTCGCCGGTCAGGCGCGCAAGCCTGGCCTTGGCCTTGGCAACCTCGGCCGTGAGTTCGCTGCGACGGTCGTTGACGGCTGCGCGCAGCTGCTCGGGCTCAAGAGCTTGCGAGGGTCGGGCCGAACCGGATGCCAGTCGGGCGGACACAGTCGACTGAAGATCGCCGAGACTTTCGTCGAGCCGCTCCAACTGTGCGAGCTGCCGCTTGGCATAATAGAGATCGACCCAGGCGAGCGCAGTCTCGAGCCGCACATTCTGCGCCTCGACCGCCACATCGGCTTCAGCCACGCCAATGTCCGCCTGCGCCCGCCCGCGCTGTGCGCGGCGCTTGGCGGGATTGGGAAACGCCTGTTCGATGCCGACGCGCGCCATCGTCATTTCGTCGCGATTGAAGGTGAACGCGGGTGGCCCTGAGATTGGGAAATTGTCGATACCGACAGACAACGTCGGATCGGGCAGCCGACCGGCGGCAATGGCCGCCGAACGCTTGGCTTCAACCCCCGCCTCGCTCGCTGCAAGCGACGGCGTTCCGCGTACTGCGCGTTCGAGCGCGGCATCGAAGGTCATAGGCTCAGCGAAGGCTGATCCCGCAATTGCGGATATGGCAGCCGCAATCGCAGCCGCACCGATCCTGTTCATGGAGAACTCCTTGGTTGAAACGCAAACGTGCGGTCGGCGACCGTTCAGTCGCCAACCGCAGCAGGTTCAGCCAAGGTGGGAAGGGGGATCGGGGTCAGGCGCGATGTTGCGCCCGAGCAGAATGGGCGTAGCGGGCCATTGTGCAGTCAACGCCAGTGTGGTTGGAGCAAAGACCGGATCCGAAGATACATCCAGCGTCGCAAGCGACGCACATCCCGCCATCGCAAAGCAACCCGGCGTCATGTCCTTGCGAGGAGCCGGTGCCTTACTGGGTGTTTCCTGACCCATCGCGCAATCAGCCATTCCAGCCATCGGCCCGGCCATCGCGATCGACTGTTGCTCGTTCATCTCCGCGCACGGCGAGGCTACAACTGCCACGCCCTGCCCGGCAAGGCCAAGAATGACCCCGAGCAACAGGAAATGGCGAAACAGGATTTTCATAGTGGCGTCGAAATGCTCCTGAGGGGGCTGAATGTCAATTCGGAGCAAAGCGCCCGCAGGTTACAGCTTCACACGGTTGAAAGGATGCAGAACAGCAGCCTCGTGCTTGGGATCAGGACCTGGCTTTGAGTTCCCGCCGCCGCCTGCACCTGCTCGCAAGCCTGTTGGGAATGGTAGACAAGAAGTCGATCATTGCAATGCAGTGACTTTTGGAACGAGGAAGTCGCCTGTGTTCGCGCTACATCGAGTTAATCAGACACGCTCCACGGGCAATCCCGCCGCCTGCCATTCGGGTAACCCGTCTTCCAAGCGCCGGATGTGGAACCCGCGCTTGCGAAGCAAGCTGACCGCCTCAAAGGAGAATACGCAATACGGCCCCCGGCAGTAAGCGACAATCTCGATTGCAGGATCGAGTTCGGCCATCCGCCTTTCAAGATCGCCCATCGGAATGTTGATCGCCCCCGCCACATGAGCGAGCGCAAATTCATCGTGAGGGCGGACATCCAGTATCGTGACCGCTCCGGCTCGTGATCGCTTGAGCAATTCCTTGCGCGTGACTGCTTCCATCGCATCGCGATCATGGAAATAGCCGCTCAATACAACCTGGACTTCGGACAGGTTACGTTCTCCGATTTGGTGGAGCGCGGTGAGCAAATCCAGCACAGAGGGATCGGCTAGCCGATAGAAAATGAATTTCCCGTCCCGCCTGGTCGCGGCCAAGCCAGCCCGTCGCAATTGCTGGAGATGCTGGGATGCGTTGGCGACCGAGAGCCCAGCTTTTTGCGCTAGCACGTCAACGCTTTGTTCGCCTTGCGCCAGATGTTCCACCAAGGCGAGGCGATGAGCGTGGCCGAGCGTCTTTGCGATTAGCGCAAATTGCTCAAATAATTGCTGTTTTGGTCCGTGGCTTGACACGATGCTCGCGCCCTCGTTTAATCATTCAAGCGAATCATTGAATATGATCGCGCATATGTCAAGCCAAGGAGGCCATTCTGATCCTGCGCCAGTTTCTTGATACCGATCCTGTGGTTGCTTCATATCTGCTGGGTTGCGGGGGCAAGGCGAAGGGCGCGGTGATTGATCCGGTGGGCGACATCGACCGCTATATTAAGGCATCGGAGGCGCTTGGCCTGCCGATCCAGTATGTCGTCGATACCCATTTGCATTCGGATCATCTCTCTGCCGGGCGCGCACTCGCAGAGGCGACTGGCGCGAAATACGTTCTGTTCGCGGGTAGCAAGACAGGCTTTGATTTCCACGGCGTCGCTGATGGCGACTGGCTGGACCTCGGCAACGTCCAGCTACAGGTGATGCATACGCCGGGGCATACACCCGAACATATCTCGCTTCTCGTCACCGATCGCTCGCGCGGGGAGGAGCCTTGGTTTGTGCTGACGGGGCATACGCTGATGGTTGGCGATCTTGGCCGCACCGAATTGGCCGTTGACGCCGAACAGGGTGCGCGCGACCTGTTCCAGAGCATCCAGCGATTGAAGGCACTGCCTGACTATATGGAAATCCTGCCCGGTGCTTTTTCTGGATCGGTGTGTGGGCGCAGCCTCAGTGGTAAGCCGAGCTCGACTATCGGTTTTGAACGGCGCTTCAACAAGGCATTCCGGATTGAGAGCGAAGCGGAGTTCGTTGCTGCGATGCTCGCCGATATTCCCGCGCCGCCGCCACAGGCCGATCAAATCCGCCGCGTCAATGCGGGCGAAGCGGCGGCGCTGGTGTGAGCGCCGAAAGGCATGCAACCAGCCAGAACGGCATTGCCCTTGGTCTGCGCCAGAATTGGCGGCAATTTGCGCTGCTGATCCTGATCAATGCCTTTGTTGGCGGGATGGTGGGGATTGAGCGAACGGTCGTGCCGCTGATTGGCGCGGAGACGTTCAAGCTCGATTCCACCGCGCTGATCACGTCGTTCATCGTCAGCTTCGGACTGGTCAAGGCGTTCGCAAATCTGGTTTCGGGGCAGTTGGCGGATAGCTGGGGTCGCAAGAAGGTTCTGATCCTGGGTTGGGCATTTGGTCTGCCAGTGCCGTTCCTGATCATCTGGGCACCAAGCTGGGGCTGGATCATCGCAGCGAATGCGCTGCTCGGCATCAATCAGGGGCTGGCCTGGTCGATGACGGTGATTATGAAGGTAGATCTTGTCGGTCCCAAGTCGCGCGGGCTGGCAGTGGGGCTGAACGAGTTTGCGGGCTATGTTGCGGTTGGATTGACTGCGCTTGCGACGGGCTATCTGGCGGCGCGCTATGGGCTGCGGCCTGTGCCGATCTATCTCGGTATCGGCTATGCGGCATTGGGCGCTATCCTCTCGGTGTTTTTGGTGCGTGATACTCGTGGGCATGTCGCACTGGAATCGGCAGCCCAAGCGGAAAAACCTCAGACAATCAGTTTCCGCGAAGTGTTTGCCCTGACCTCATTCCGGGATCGCAACCTGTTTGCAGCGTCCCAAGCAGGGCTGGTCAACAATCTCAACGACGGGATGAGCTGGGGCATCTTCCCGCTCTTCTTCTCAGGTTTAGGTCTTGGCGTTGAGCGCATCGGCATTCTCAAAGCCGTATACCCCGTAACATGGGGCTTATTGCAGGTTGTCACCGGCCCCTTGAGTGATCGCCTCGGTCGCAAGGGGCTGATCGTCACGGGGATGTGGGTTCAGGCGGTGGGCCTGTCACTGACTGCGATGACCCATGATTTTCATATCTGGATCATTGCGAGCCTGTTGCTCGGCATTGGCACTGCAATGGTTTACCCAAGCCTGATCGCCGCCGTATCCGATGCTTCCCGCCCCGAATGGCGTGCCCGCTCGCTCAGCGTCTATCGCTTCTGGCGTGATCTTGGCTATGCCGTGGGAGCTTTGGGGGCAGGATTGATCGCGGACGCTTATGGATTTGGCGCGGCCATTTTGGCCGTTGGCGGATTAACCTTCGCGTCGGGTGCTGTCGTCGCGTTTGTCATGAAGGAAGTCAGGGCGGCGTGAACTGGCTGTTAGCTCAGACTCAAGCCACGCGCGGCCAATCTGGGTGAATGTCGTCGATCACGAACGCATGAGCCGCCACCTTCCCAGCCCCATGATCTTCACGCAGATGCGCATGGCCCGGCGCAAGGTCATCATGGCTATGCGCCACCAGTTCGGGATCGTGCGCGGGCCAAATCCATAGGGCCGCGACGGTTCCGACGCCCGCGACAAGTGCGAGCACACCGAATGCCGCGACCTGACCGACGCCCGCCCCGATTTGCCCGGCTATTGGATAACAGATCAGCCAGCAGCCGTGACTGAGCGCGAACTGGGCAGCGAAGACGGCAGGGCGGTCATCGGCATTGGCCGAGCGGCGCAGGAGCCGACCGGACGGCGTGACGCTCATTGAATAGGCGATACCGAGGACGAACCAGCCCGCCAGCAGCAGCGGCCAATACTCTGCGGTTTTTCCGAACAGCGAGGTAAGCACCGCCATCGCGACGAGGCCGGTGGTCAGCAGCGCCGCCGCACTCGCCATCAAGGTCCGATCGCTGACCTTGTCCAGCAAGCGCGGGATGAAGAACGCGGCCAGCATTGAGCCGAAGCCATAGGCCGCGAGCGTTAGCGCCACTTCCTTTTGGCCAAAGCCGAGGTTGCCCCGCACAATGACGACGGTGTTGACGATCACCATCGAGCTTGCCGCCGCCGAGGCCAGGCTGAGTGCGAGCAAGCCCTTGAGCCGCGGCGTCTTGAGGTAAATCCTGAGGCCGCGCGTGGTCTTGGTCCAGATGCCACCCGCGCGCGGTTTGGCAGGCGAGCGCGGCAGCGCGACCGATACGACCAGCAGGGCAGAGCAGATGAAGCCGATCGAAGTTCCGGCGAACAGCCAGTGGAAACTGATCACCGAGAGCAGCGCTGCCGCAAGGATCGGGCTGATCAAGCTCTCCATGTCATAGGCCAGCCGAGAGAGCGACAGCGCACGGGTATAGTCGGCTTCATCGGGCAGCACGTCGGGGATCGTTGCCTGGAAGGTCGGGGTGAACGCGGCTGAGGCCGATTGCAGCACAAAGATCAGCACATAAATTTGCCAGATCTGGTCGACGAACGGCAGGCTGAGCGCGACGGCAGCGCGCACCAGGTCCATTGCGACGAGAAAGGCGCGGCGCGGCAAGCGGTCGGCGAAGGCACCAACCACCGGCGCGATGCCGATATACGCGACCATCTTGATTGCGAGCGCTGTTCCCAGCACGGCACCGGCATCGCCCCCGGCGAGGTCATAGGCCAGCAGCCCGAGCGCCACGGTCGCCAGCCCCGTGCCGATCAGGGCGATTATCTGGGCACCGAGTAGATGGCGGTAGGTGCGATTGGCGAGGACTGAGATCATGCTGGTGTTCCTGCGTCCGCAGCAACGCGCGGCCCCAATGTTTCGATGATCTTGCAATCGGCGACCGTGTCGCGCTGACAGCTTCCAATCACCCGCTTCAGCTCGTCGCGCATCGCGCAAAGGTCGGCGATTTTGCGTTCGACCTCGGTCAAGTGCCCGCTGGCAATCGCATCAACCGCACCACACGGTTTGGCGCGATCATCGGCCAGCTCAAGCAGGTCGCGCACGGCATCGAGGCTGAACCCCAGATCGCGCGCGCGGCGAATGAAGGACAGGCGCTGGAGGTGCGCAGAGCCATAGCTGCGATAATTGGCATCGGTCCGCGCGGGCGGCGGCAGTAGTCCCGCCTTTTCATAAAAGCGGACGGTTTCCACTTTGGTCGCAGTCGCTTTTGCCAGTGCACCGATCTGCATCGCTTGACCCTGTAGTTGCTACAGGGTGCATATGGGGTTTCGACTCGGACGTGTCGAGGAGGAATGCGATGGCGGATGATTGCTGTGCGAGCGCGTGCGGGAGTACGAAAACGCTCAATGATCCCCGCTGGCGCCGCGCCCTGTGGATCGCGCTTGGCGTCAATGTCGTGATGTTCGTCGTCGAATTTCTGGCGGGTGCCAGTGCGGATTCGCATGCGCTGCAAGCCGATGCGCTCGATTTTCTGGGCGATAGCGCCAATTATCTTGTCAGCCTGACGGTCGCGGGCATGGCCCTCGCCTGGCGTGCGCGCTCCGCCTTTGTGAAGGGACTGACGCTCTTGGCCTTTGGTGTCTGGGTGCTGGCAACCGCAATTCTCGCGGCGCTCCATGGCGCTGCACCTGAGCCCCGGACGATGGGTGTAATCGGGATGTTGGCGCTGGCGGCGAACCTTGGCATTGCCTTATTGCTTTACCAGTTCCGCACGGGCGACGCGAATATGCGTTCGGTCTGGATATGCTCGCGCAACGACGCCATCGGCAACATTGCCGTGATGGTTGCAGCTCTGGGCGTATTCGGGACAGGCCAGGCATGGCCCGATCTTGTTGTGGCAGGCATGATGGCTGCTCTGGCGATCAGCGGGGGATGGCAAATTCTTCGGCACGCCCGCGAAGAATTACGCGAGGTTCCTGCATGACTTCGCCTTGCGTGTTGCGCCGCAGCAGGGCGCCTGTTAGCAAGCGGGCAATGCTTCGCCGCCTCACCTTCTTTCTTATGGTTTTTGCCGTATTGCTCGGCGGCAGCGGGCTGCCGGCTCTGGCGCATGTGCATGATGGGCTGGTCGGACATGCACTCGAAATCGTCGAAGAAAATGCAAAAGAAGCAGACGGCGATCAAGGCTCCCAGAAGACGCCGCGCGATATGGTCGGTCATGCCGGGCACCATCATCACGGCACTGACGCACTGAAGATTACCGCGCTTGATGATCTGCCGGGCCTCGCGCCTTCGGGCACCTTGCGCTTCATGGCTGCGACCATGATGCTCAAGTCGCTGAATTCGGCCCCCCCGACACAGCCACCTTCCGCCTGACCGACACGCCTTCGCGCGCGGAGTTTCCCGCAGCGAAGTTCCATGTCTGGTCAGGAGCTTTCCCAAAATGTCACTACAGTTTTGCGCTGCACAGGATGCAGTCGCGTCCGCGCCTCTGGCAGCGAAGGCGGACGCATCATGAGCCCGCGCATCAAGATCGCTGCGTTGGCGGCCGCCGCGCTCCTTCTTCTGGCTGGCTGGTGGATATTTCGCCCTGAAAGTCCGGCCGCAATCGCGGTGAAGGAACAGCCTGAGGGCGGGTCCAGGCCTCTCACAATTGATCAATTGGAACGCATGGGCGTGAGAACTGCCACGGCCAAGATCGCCAGCGGTGTGCCCCTCGGGACCATGCCAGCAACTGTCACGCTTCCCCCGGAAGCCCGTGTTGCGGTGACGGCACCATTTCCCGGTGCAATTCGGCAAGTGTTCGTGATCGCCGGGCAGTCGGTGACGCGCGGGCAACCGCTGGCAACAATGGTGAGCCGGGATGCATTGCAGATCGGATCAAACCTGACCCGCGCACGGGCGCAGTTGGGCCTCGCGCGCGCCACTGCCAACCGGGCACAGCAACTCGTGCATGCCGGCGTAGTTGCAGGTGCGCGGGGGCAGGAAGCCAATGCAGCTCTGCGCCAGGCCGAAGCCGATGTTTCGGAAAGCGCGCGTATCCTCAATATTGCGGGCGCAAGTGGTGATGGTTCGATCACCTTGCGCGCGCCGATCAGCGGCCGGGTGTCCTCGGTTGCCGTCCAGACTGGTGGCCCTGTCGATGGTATGGCCGCACCCTTCGTGATCGATGCCAGCAATACCTATCAGCTCGACATCCAGTTGCCCGAACGTCTGGCCGGACTGGTCAAACCGGGAATGACTGTGACGCTTGCCGGCAATGTTTCCGGACGCATCCTGTCGGTGGGGTCGGCGATCGATCCCGATACGCGCAGCGTTCTCGCCAAGGCGAGCATCGGGGCTGCCTCCGGTTTGATCGCCGGCAAGTCGATCATGGTCTCGATTGAAGCTGGCGCAGGACAGCAAGTCATCGGGGTTCCGACTAGCGCGATTACCCGCGCCCAGGGCAACGATGTGGTGTTCGTGAAGACGCCCAAGGGCTTTGCGCAGCGCGCGGTTGTCGTGGGCGGCAGCGCAGGCGGTGAAACCGTCATAACCGAAGGCCTGGCAGCAGGTGAAGAAGTTGCGATTTCGGGACTGACCGAGATCAAGATGACGCTAGGCGGCGAATAAGCCATGTTGCGCCGCCTCGTCGAACTCTCGCTCTCCGCCCGGCTTGCAGTGCTTGGTCTCGCGCTTGCGCTGGCCGGCATCGGTGGCTGGTCTTTCCTCAATCTGCCGGTTGATGCTTTCCCGGACATTTCAGCGACACAGGTGAAGATCATCCTGAAGGCCCCGGGCATGACGCCCGAAGAGGTCGAAAGCCGGGTTATCACGCCAATCGAGATGGAGATGCTGGGCATTCCCAAGCAGCAGATCCTCCGCTCCATCGCCAAATACGGCATTGCCGACATCACTATCGATTTTCACGACGGCACCGACATTTACTGGGCGCGCAGTCAGGTGACCGAACGCTTGTCGGGCATCATGGAAGACATGCCGCCGTCGGTCGAAGGTGGACTTGCGCCTATCGCGACGCCGCTGACCGATGTTTACATGTTCACGCTCGAAGGGCCGCAGAGTCTCGCCGAGAAGCGGCGCGCCCTCGATTGGACGATCCGGCCGGCGCTGCGCACTGTGCCGGGTGTTGCCGACGTCAATTCACTGGGCGGACGGGCCGAGACGTTTGAGGTCCGTCCCGATCCCAATCTGATGGCAGCGGCTGGCCTCACCTATCAAGACATCAGCACGGCGATCGAAGCGGGGAACCGCAACGACGGCGCAGGCCGCCTCTCGGTTGGCGACGAAGCGCTGATCGTGCGTGCGGTCGGCGCGATCCAGTCCGAGGACGATTTACGGGCGGTAGTCGTCAAGGCGCAAAAGGATGGGGTGCTGCGGCTGAGCGATGTCGCCACGGTCAGCACGGGCAGCCTGACCCGCTACGGCGCGGTAACGCGCAACGGCACCGGAGAGGCCGTGCAGGGCATTGTGATCGCCTTGAAAGGATCCGACGCCAGCAAGGTCGTGCGCGAGGTCAAGGTACGCGCCGCCGAGATCCAGCGCAGCCTGCCCAAAGGGATGACGCTCAATGTCTTCTATGACCGTTCGGAACTGGTCGAACGTGCCGTCGGGACGGTCGAGGAAGCCTTGCTGGAAGCAACCATATTGGTGGTTATCCTGCTGCTCCTGTTCCTCGGCGATATCCGGGCTTCGCTGATCGTTGCCTCCGCCTTGCCAATGGCGACGCTGGTGACCTTCATCCTGATGAAGCAATTCGGCATGTCGGCCAATCTGATGAGCCTTGGCGGGCTGGCGATTGCCATAGGGATGTTGGTGGACGGCGCCGTGGTCGTCATCGAAAATGTCGTCGAGCGCCTGGCCGATCCCAAGCACAGCCATGCCAGCAAGCTCAACCGCGTTCTGGTTGCTACCAGCGAAGTCGTCGTGCCGGTCGCTTCAGGCCTGTTCATCATCGCGCTCGTATTTCTGCCGCTCCTCACGCTGGAAGGCCTTGAAGGCAAGTTGTTCGGTCCGGTTGCGATGACGATCGTGTTGGCGCTGGCCAGTTCGCTCGTCCTGGCGCTGACCCTGGTTCCCGTGCTCGCGTCTTACGGCCTGAAGGCGGATGGAGATCACAAGGAGCCTTGGTTGATGCGGCAGCTTTCGCCGCGTTATCACAGCCTGCTGGGCTGGGCATTTGCACGCAAGACGGCGGTCTATGGCACGGCCGGTGCCGCTTTGCTCGTTGCGGTTGTGGCCTATTCGTTTGTTGGCAAGACCTTTCTGCCGACGATGGATGAAGGCTCGGTGCTGTTGCAGATCGAGAAGCATCCGAGCATCAGCCTCCAGCACAGCATCGACGGCGATTTGCGCGTCCAGAAACTGCTGATGGAAAGGGTTCCGGAGATCCTCGAAATCGTTGGCCGGGTCGGCAGCGATGAACTCGGACTTGATCCCATGTCACTCAATGACACCGACACGTTCATGAGACTGAAGCCGCGGAGTGAGTGGCGGGTTCAGGACAAGGACTGGCTGATCGAGCAAATCAGGGAGGCGATGGAGGAACTGCCCGGATTTGAGCATGCCTTTACCCAGCCCATCGAAATGCGTGTCTCCGAAATGTTGACCGGTTCACGCGGCGATCTGGCGATCAAGCTGTTCGGACCCGACCTTAAGACACTCGGCGGGCTGGCTTCCAAAATCGACGGTCGCCTCCGCAAGATCAATGGTGCGACCGAAGTCATTACCGTGGCGGACGATAGCGTCGAATATCTCCAGATCGACATCGACCGGCTGGCAGCTGGCCGTGCCGGAATGCCCGTGCAGAACTTGCAGGACGCTCTGCGCGCGCAAGTTGAAGGCGTGCGTGCAGGAGTTGTCGCCGATGGCAATCGCCGCGTGCCGATCGTCATCCGCGGCGATCCTGCGCTGGCGAGCGATCCGACGCTGTTCACCGACCAGACTATGCTCAGCCCTAATGGGACGAGCGTCCGCGTGAGCGACGTTGCGCAAGTCACCCGCACCGAAGGACCGGTGAAGCTGGAGCATGAGAACGGCTCACGCTTTGCACTGATCCAGGCGTTCGTGTCGGGCCGCGATCTGGTCGGCTTTGTCGATGAAGCCAAGGCTGACCTTGCCAAAACCGTGCCGCTTCCTGCCGGATACCGGCTTGAATGGGGCGGGCAGTTTGAGAACCAGCAGCGGGCATCGGCCCGATTGGCGGTCGTACTGCCGATCGCGCTGATCCTGATCTTCATTGTCCTCTACGTGACGCTGCGATCCTTCCGTGCATCGTTGCTGATCATTGCCAACATCCCGTTTGCGGCGGTGGGAGGCATCGTCGCCTTGTTCGTGACGGGTGAATATCTGTCGGTGCCAGCCTCGGTCGGGTTCATCGCCTTGCTTGGCATCGCGGTGCTCAACGGGTTGGTGATGGTGTCCTACTTCCGGCAATTGCGCGAGGCTGGTCTGTCGATGGCTGAAGCTGTGCGGCGCGGGGCGGAACGGCGATTGCGGCCGGTCTTGATGACCGCGACGATCACCGGCTTCGGGCTGGTGCCCTTGCTCTTCGCCACCGGCCCCGGCTCCGAAATCCAGCGGCCGCTCGCAATCGTGGTGATCGGCGGCCTGATCACATCAACCCTGCTGACGCTGGTGCTTTTGCCGCTGCTCTATGAGCGGTTTGGCGAGTCTGTTGCCGAACGCGACGCCCAGCCCAGCGATGCGGCCCGAGATGAGATTAACCCATGAAATATATCCTGATCCTGTCCACTCTGCTTCTCTCCAGTACGGCCTTGGCCAATAGCGGGGCTGATTTACCGCCCGACGAAGCTGTGGCCCGCGCCATTGAAGAGCATCCTCAGGTGCAGGCGGCACTCGCCCGTACCGACGCCGCCCGCCAGAACGCTGCGGCGCTGCGTGCTGGCCCTTATGAGTTTGCGGTGAGCGGTTCCTATAACCGGCGCAGTATCGACCGTGAGGGGCAGTATGACGAATATGACGCCACGCTTGAACGGCCCATTCGCCTGCCCGGCAAAGCCAGCCTCGATCGCAAGGCTGGTGACTTCGGGATAGCCGCATCGGATTACCGCGCGGCCGACGTTCGTCACCGGACCACTTTGCTGGTGAGCGATTTGTGGCTCGACTGGCTGGCTGCCGAAGCCGAGGTTAAAATGGCTGCGGCTGCGGTCAGCAATCTTTCGTCCGCCCTGCAAGGGGTTGAGCGCCAGGTGGCCGTGCAGGATGCCGCGGTCGCAGATGCCGATCGCGCGCGAGCCGCGCTCGCTACGGCGCAAGTCGAACTGGAGCAGGCCCGGACACGCGCCGAGATCGCAAGGTCGCGGATGGCTGTGCAATTCCCGTCACTACCGCTTCCCGTTGATGCTCCCGATTTACCTGAGCCGGTTCTGCCAGTGCAAGGACTTGAAGGGCTGCGCGATGTTGTCATCATGCAAAATCACGGAGTGCCGGGCGCACAGGCCGAAGCCGACCGGCAATCTACGCTTGCCGCGCGGGCCAACAAGGATCGGATGCCCGATCCCACTATCGGCTTTCGCCTGTTCAGTGAACGCAGCGGTGCCGAGCGCGGTGCCGGTGTTGTTGCCTCAATACCGTTCGGCGGGAAATATCGCTCCGGTTTGGCCGGCCAGGCCGAAGCGGAAGCCCGCGCGGCAGCTGCCGAGCTGATCGCCGCGCGCTTCACCGCGCAGGAAACCGCTACATCCGATTATGTCGAAGCGAGCAACAACTGGCGGGCATGGCAAAGCAGCCAGGCGGCCCGTGCCAGCAGCGAGAGCGCCGCGTACCGCTTGCGTGAGGGCTACCGGCTGGGCGGCATTGATCTGACAGACCTGCTCTACGCCGAACGTCAGGCACAGGATGCAGCACGCGCCGAGAGTGCGGCGCGTGCTGCCGCTTTACGGTCGATCGCACGGCTGCGCATTGACGCGCATGACCTCTGGCCAAACAATCACGATGGAGTGGGCAGATGACCGCAAAGCTCCGTCTCGAACTGCCGCTGCTGCTACCTGAAATCGATGGCGCGGCGGACGCATGCGTTACGCGGCTGGTGAAGAGCTTGAGCGCCCGAGAGGGCGTCCGCAACGCCCATATAGTAGCGGCGGCAGGCGAAGAGCCGGCGAGGCTTTGCGTCCACTATGATCCCGACCTGCTCTCGTTACCAAGAATTCGCGAGATTGCCCAAAGCGAGGGCGTGAAGATTACCGAGCGATTTGGTCATCTGCTCTGGAATGTGGATGGGCTGTCCAACCCGCGGCGCGCCCGCACCGTCGCCGGACGGCTACTCCGCGCACCTGGCATAGTTGAGGCCGATGCATCGGCAGCTGGTGTGGTGCGCATCGATTTCGACCGCGACAAGATCTCCGAAGTCGAAATCGAACGGCTGCTCGGCAAGTTGGGCGTCTATGCGAGCACCCTATCTGGTGAGGCTCCGTCGGCAGCCCCGGCAACGCACGCCGCTGACACGGCCCATGCGGGGCATGACCATGGCGCCGGCGCGGAAGATGGCGACCACGCACACGCCCATGGCGGGGTATTCGGGTCCAATACCGAACTGATTTTCGCGTTGATCTGTGGTGCCTTGCTCGGCGTGGGCTTTCTGATCTCGGTGACGACCGCCGCCCCTGAATGGTTGCCGCTTGGCTTCTATGTCGCCGCTTATGGTTTTGGCGGATTCTTTACGGTGCGCGAGGCAATTGACTCGCTCCGGAACCGCCAGGTCGAAATCGACAGCCTGATGCTTGTCGCCGCAGCCGGCGCGGCAGCGCTCGGCGCATGGGCGGAAGGCGCGTTGCTGCTTTTTCTCTTCAGCTTCGGCCACGCACTCGAACATTATGCGATGGGCCGGGCCAAGCGGGCTATCGAGGCCCTCGCCGAACTGGCGCCGCAAACCGCGCTCGTGCGACGCGGCGACCTAACTCTGGAAATCCCCGTCGACGCGCTTGCAGTCGGCGACGTCGTAGTCGTCAAGCCCAATGAACGCATGCCTGCGGACGGGTTCGTGGTGGTCGGCGAATCGAGCGTCGATCAGGCGCCGGTAACTGGCGAGAGTATTCCAGTAGACAAGAGTCCCGTTGATGACCTGCCTGCGGCAACGGCGCAGCCGGACAAGGTTGCGGCGGCGCATCGGATCTTCGCGGGCACAATCAACGGCGCGGGCGCAATCGAAGTGCAGGTAACGCGGCTTTCCAAGGACACCACGCTCGCCAAGGTCGTACAGATGGTTGGCGAGGCCGAGGCGCAGAAATCGCCGACACAGCGCTTTACGGATCGCTTCGAGCGCATTTTCGTGCCGACCGTACTGGCTCTCGTCGGTCTGCTGCTGTTCGCGTGGGTCGTGGTTGATGAACCAGTCCGCGACAGCTTTTACCGTGCAATGGCTGTGTTGGTGGCGGCAAGTCCCTGTGCGCTGGCAATCGCGACGCCAAGCGCGGTTCTCTCGGGTATCGCCCGGGCCGCGCGTGGCGGGGTGCTCGTCAAAGGTGGCGGCCCACTCGAAAATCTCGGCACTTTGCGCGCCATCGCCTTCGACAAGACCGGCACGCTGACAGAAGGTCGACCGCGCATCACCGATGTGATCCCGATGGGAGACACGACTGAAGCCGATCTGCTTCGCATTGCGGTCGCGGTCGAGGGATTGAGCGACCACCCGCTCGCCGCTGCGGTTGCCGTCGGGGGGCGCGAGCGGCTCGGCGAAATACCCATTCCAACGGCCACGGAGTTGCGCAGCATTACCGGTCGCGGCGTGCAGGCGACGGTAGAAGGCGAGACAGTCTTCATCGGCAGCCCCAAATTGTTCGGCGAAGTAGCAGGCGAGCCGCTTCCCCAAGGGTTGCGAGATGAAGGCCAGCGCCTCGAGGAGGCAGGCCGAACGACCATGATCGTCAGGCAGGGGACGCGCTATCTTGGCGTGATCGGGTTGATGGACACGCCGCGCAGCGCGGCGATCGCGACGCTCGCGCGCCTGCGCGAACTCGGCATAACACGCATGATCATGATCTCGGGCGACAACCAGCGCGTTGCCGACGCGATTGCGAAGCAGGTGGGGCTCGACGAAGCCTGGGGCGAACTCATGCCCGAGGACAAGGTTGCCGCCATCAAGAAGCTGAAGGCGCAAGACAAGGTCGCAATGGTCGGCGACGGAGTCAACGATGCGCCGGCGATGGCGAACGCCACAGTTGGCATCGCGATGGGAGCGGCCGGATCGGACGTGGCCCTTGAGACTGCGGACGTCGCCCTTATGGCAGACGACCTCGCACATTTACCTTTCGCGGTGGGACTAAGCCGCCAGACGAGCCGGATCATACGCCAGAACCTGTATCTGAGCCTTGGTGTCGTTACGGTGCTGCTGCCGGCGACAATCCTGGGCCTGGGTATCGGACCAGCAGTGCTTGCCCACGAAGGCTCGACACTGGTGGTCGTGTTCAACGCGTTGCGGCTTCTCGCCTTCAAGGATCGCGAGAATGCGCCAGTCGCAGTTGTATTGGGCTAGGGGGCTTGTCCCAGTAATTGATGGGACAGCATCGGTACAGGAGCGCCCACACGACAGCATTATTTCGTCGAGCAAACCACATAGTCAAATTTGCTCGGTGGTACTTTCAAGGTCCAGATCCATCACCCTCCCTTCTCGATCGACCAAACCTTGATCCCCATCTTGCGGGCCTTGTCGACCAGATTGGCATTGATGCCATTGCCAGGGCAGGCAATCACCGCCTTGGGCAGGGCTTCGAGCATCTGGTCATTGCGCTTGAACGGCGCGGCTTTCTTGAAGCGGTCCCAGTTCGGCCGGAACGGATAGTGGGTGATCTTGCGGGCGTTGGCCCAGAGCACTGCGATATGTTCGCCGCCAGTAGGATTGCCGCCGTGGAACAGGACCATGTCGGGATATTTGGCGAGCACCTTGTCGAGCGTTGCCCAGATCTTGCGGTGATCGTCATAGGCCGGCCCTGCGGTGAATGCGACCCGCGTGCCCGTGGGAAGCAGTGGTTCGATTTCGGACTTGCGCTTGGCGGCAAGAAAATCCCGGCTGTCGACCATCGATGCGGTCATAGTGCGATGATTGACGAGTGAGCCGCTATACGGTGCCCAGCTCTTGCGGAAATGACGTTCGAACTGATCGCCAGCGGCTTCGCGCATGAACTCCATGCTGTTGCGGCGTTCGATGAGCCCCAGACCTTCGCGTAAGTGCCGCTCGAGTTCGACCGATCGCACTTCGGAGCCATCCTGTTCCTTCTGGCTACGCTTCTGCGCATCTTCATTGTCGTCAAGCTCGCGCTGGATACGGCTGCCTGCGCGATGGAAGACATTGGTGACCGACCAGCACAGATCTTCCAGATCGGGTTCGAGCCTGGTGTCGAGCATTGTCGCGATCAGGGCGTCAAAGATGTCGGAGATGGCACCTGCGACCATCCGTTCTTCTGGCAGCGGTCTTGTGTCAGCTTCATCGGAGAAGGGCCGGTAGCCATAGAGGCTGAGTTCGTCGAGCAAATGGCTGGTCGGGGATGCCTCGTGTTCGGGTTCAAAATCTTCGTGAATATCGGTTCCCATCGGCTGATCCTTCGCTGCTGTGACCGCGCGTCACGCTCGGCCTTCGTGGCGATCCTCTTGGCCGGATGGGACGGGCCTGCACCCTTGCGGCCGCAGCGTCAGCGAAGGACGGCGGGCGGCGGCTATTTTGCTTCGCGGTGTAAAGGCGCGTTTGCGCCGACGGAAAATAGTGGCCGCCCGCCGTTGCAGGCCCGGCCCATCCGGTCTCTCAGATCGCCCTTGCAGAAGGCCGTGCGCGCGGCTCTCTCAGGCAGGCAAGATGCCGGAGCCAGGTAATCACAGACCCGGACCCGAAACTTCTCTTCCCTTCCCGGCCATTGCCCGGTCATTCGAGGAATCGCCCTACATCCGCCAGGTGAAGCTGGGCGACAAGATCGAGCGCCAGTTGGCGGGAACCTCGCTCCTGCAAATCGTCATTGAGGTCGCCCAGGAGCGGCACCAGAGGAATGACCTCGATCCCGATTGGTTCTGCGCGCTGCGTCAATGTCGTCACTGCCGCATGGCCTGCCGGGTCATTGTCGAGTGCGACATAGAGGCGCTTGAGCGTTGCCGGGAGCAGGATGGCCGCGAGATGTGCGGATGACGTGGCTGCAGCCAGCGGCATAGCGGGCATGACCTCACGTAGCGACAGCATGGTCTCGATGCCCTCGCCCGCGATCATGACATCGTCCGCAATGCCGAACCGGATGGCGTGTCCGAGGATATTGCCCATCGCACGGCGCGGTGATGCGACCGGGGCCTTGATCAAAGCGTCCGGATCAATCCACGTCCGATGCACGCCGGTCGTATTGCCATCCAGATCGGTGACCGCTGCAATCAGGGCTGGCCATGCCGTGCGGGTGCCCGGCGCATCGTCTTTCGAGGGCCGGTAGTAGCAATGCGGGTGGAAGCGCAGCGGGTCTGTCGCCCGCAGGGTCATGATCGCCCGGCGGTGAAGATAGGTTTCTGCAACTGTGCGGCGCATTGGCTTGGATGCTGCGAACAGCCGCTGTGCTGCGGCTGGCGATCCCGCTGGCACTTTGGATTTGGGCCGATCCCGATGTTGGTCTGCGTCAACTGTCGGCATGGGCAGGCTCAGAAAGCGGCGGGCTTCATCGAGCGCATCTCGTAGCTGGTGGTACCCCTGACCCAGGGCAATGATGTCGAGCAGGTCGCCGTGCTGGCCGGTGGCCGCGTCGGTCCATTTTCCGGCTGGTCCCTTTTCCATATCGACGAGCCGGACATAGAGGCTGCGCCCCGGCTGGTTGCGAACATCGCCAACCAGCCAATAGCGCCCCTCGCGGTAGCCCTTGGAGAGATAATGACGACACACCGCCTCGGCCTGTTGGCCGAGACGGTGTGCGATCTGGGTTGCGGGTTTTTCCATGATGACCTTCCCGATTATGCTGGTCGTTTGACGATGAGCAAATCGGCGGCGTTAGGCGGCTCTGGCGTCGCTGCGGCGGTCAGTGACTTTCTGGATGGGGAAGCGTTCGATCAGTTTGGCGAGGATCTGCAGCCCATCAGCGCCCGTCGGTACGAACAGACGCAGCTTCCACGAGATGATCTCGGAGATCAGCCCCAGCGCCTTCAAGCGCTCGACGCCGAGGTCGTTGAATCCAGTGAGTTCAATGCGCGGCGTGCCCATCGACCGGACACGGGACAGCACTTGCCCCTCGGCCAGATGCAGTGCGGCTTCCCCCGCCATCAGCATTGTCCAAGCCTGATCGGCAGTAAGTTCGGGGGCTTTGGCACCAAGCGTTGCCGCCACCCATGCGGGCGATACCCGCCTGCCGACGATGCGCTCGCCGCTCTCGGCCTGGAGGCGGTACACCCGCGAGGATTCATTCGGCAGGCTCTTCCAGATTGGCAGGAGCAAGCCGGTCACGATGTGGAGCGAACTGGTCACGAACTCGGGCACATCGGCGACCTCGGAATTCCAGGCTTTAGCGAAGGCAGCCTGATCGGCATGTTCCCAATGGGTCTGGTCCATGGCTTCGCGGGGAATGTTCGTCCTTTCCATTGGACGGATCAACCGGACACGCTTTTCGACCGCACCATCATCCAGCATCACGCTGCGCGCGCCGGTCTGCACGGCAGCCCGGCCCGAGCGGCTGTTGACCAGTAATACCGCTCCCGGCTCGCGGGCATGGTCGAGCGCTTCGGCCAGCAACAGCGGTGCGTTGCGATGCTTCTGCTCGATGGTCAGCAACCGCGTTTCGGCCTCGGTGCCGGGATGGGTATAGATGGTCTGCCGGTCGGTGACAGTGAAGCTCTCTGCGATTAGCGTCTCCAGCCCCATTTCATAGGTGCCGCTGGCCATCGCGCCCTCGATCCGGGTGGCCAACAAGCCCTCGAACGCGGTGAACAAGATGTCCTGCATGTCGATGGTGAGCGCCAGCATCCGGTTGAGGAAGGTGGTGATCGGCGGAAGTTCATCGCGCAGACCGCCATCCTGGCCATCGATCAGCTGGAGACCGGTAGCCGCCTCGAACTGCCCCAGCGAGCAGCCCTCGACCTTGCCGCGCACGATCAGCTGGTAGAGCTGACGCAGAGCATCGCGAGCGTAATGCGATTCCAGATTGTCCTCCGGGCGGAACATGTTCTGTCCGCCGGTCTGCCGCTGGCCGCGCGTAATGGCCCCGAGCGTGTCGAGCCGCCGGGCAATGGTCGAGATGAAGCGCTTCTGCGCTTTCACATTGGTTGTGACCGGACGGAACAGCGGCGGCTGCGCCTGATTGGTGCGGTTGGTGCGCCCGAAGCCCTGGATCGCACTGTCGGCCTTCCAGCCCGATTCCAGCAGATAGTGGACCCGCAAGCGCTGGTTCCGGCAACCGAGATCGGCATGATACGATCTGCCCGTGCCGCCGGCGTCGGAAAAGACAAGGATCTGCTTCTCATCGTCCATGAACGCCTGGGTCTCGCCGAGATTGGCGGAAGCAGGCCGGTTCTCGACGGCAAAGCGCGTGGTGCCATCATCGCGGGTGCGGGCAACGATACGCCGAGACCGGCCCGTCACCTCGGCCACCATGTCGGTGCCAAAACGCTGGACGATCTGATCGAGCGCGCCAGGCACCGGCGGCAGGCTGGCGAGCTTTTCGATCATGCGGTCACGCCGTTCGACTGCATCGCGGGATTCAACCGGCTGCCCATCATCCGAATAGACCGGACGCGAGGACAGATTGCCCTCGCCGTCGGTGAAGGGCTCGTAGAGTTGCACCGGAAAGCTGTGCGCCAGGTAATCGAGCACATATTCACGCGGAGTTATATCGACCTGAATATCGTCCCACTCATCGGTCGGGATGTCGGCGAGCCGCCGTTCCATCAGGGCTTCTCCGGTCGAGACGATCTGGATGACGGCGGCATGGCCCGCTGCCAGATCCGCATCGGCCCTGGCAATCAACGTCGGCGTCTGCATCGCAGTGATAAGGTGGTTGAAGAAGCGCTGTTTGGCGGATTCGAAGGCCGAACGTGCCGCCGACTTGGCTTGAGAATTGAGATTGCCGTTGGTGATGCCCAGCGCCTCGTCGAGGTTGCTGTGGATCACCTGGAACGCCCCGGCATAGGCATTGTAAATGCGGGTCTGCTCTTCGGTCAGGGCATGTTCGACCATCTCATATTCAACTCCGTCGAACGACAGCGAACGTGCCGCATAGAGCCCGAGTGCCTTGAGGTCGCGGGCGAGAACTTCCATCGCCGCCACTCCGCCGTCCTCGATTGCCGCGACGAACTCGGGCCGTGTCGCGAAGGGAAAATCCTCGCCACCCCAAAGCCCGAGCCGCTGGGCATAGGCCAGATTCTGCACCGTGGTCGCGCCCGTCGCCGAGACATAGACAATGCGAGCGCCCGGAAGCGCATGTTGCAACCGCAGCCCTGCGCGGCCTTGCTGGGAGGGAGCCTGATCGCCCCTGCCGCCTTTGCCGCCCGCCGCATTGGCCATGGCGTGGGCTTCATCGAAGATAATCACGCCGTCAAAGTCAGCGCCCAGCCAATCGACGATCTGCTGGACACGGCTGACCTTGTCACCACGATCCTGCGAACGCAGAGTCGCGTAAGTGGTGAACAGGATGCCATCCCCCAGTTTGATCGGACTGCCCTGTTTGAAGCGCGACAAGGGCGTGACCAGCAGGCGCTCCTGCCCCAACGCCGACCAATCGCGCTGCGCATCTTCGAGCAGGCGGTCGGACACCGAGATCCACAGAGCGCGCCGGCGGCCTTTCAGCCAGTTGTCGAGGATGATCCCGGCGACCTGACGACCTTTGCCAGCCCCGGTGCCATCGCCCAGAAACCAGCCACGCCGGAACTGGACCGCGGCTTCGGAATCGTCGGGTGCAGCCTCGATCTTGTCCCAGGTCGCATCGACCGTCCAGGCGCCGGACAGGAAGCCGGAATGCGCTTCACCGGCATAGATCACCGATTCAAGCTGCGCATCGGACAGCATGGCATCGCTTACGATTCGCGCTGGCAAATGCGGACGATATGTCGGCTTGGGCGGTGCGACGGACGCCATGGCCGCTGATTGCACCATAGCGGTCGGATGCGGATGCGCGCCGATGATGCTGAGCGACTGGAGCGCATAGGGCTCGTAAATAGCATCAGTCAGTTGGACGGTCTGTTCCGGCACCCAATCCTTGACCGCATAGTCCAGCTCGTGGGCTTCGGTCGGCGGGATGATCCGCACTGGCTGCGGGGTTGGCGGGTTTCCTGCTCGTGCCGCTTTTGCGGGCACCGGCAGAATGCTTGATGCCGGCACTCGGCCACAGACTGCACCCGACACTTCGAGACGCGCCGGGACATGTTCCAGAACCCAGGTGAGGAGTGTGGCCGTATCCGGTGCTGTGCCGGGTGATGCCGGGAAGACAGCGGGATCACCTGCGGGAACGCGGTCGATCACGGTCAGCCGGGTTGAAACCGAGGTGCCGTGTTTGGCGTAAGCCCGGCCGTCGATGGCGGCGCTGAACAGCACGCGTCCGCGCTCCTGCAGCTTGATGAACGCATCGCGCCATATAGGCATCTCTGGGCCGAAACCTGCGCCGGTGATGGCGACGAGACGGCCACCCTCGGCGAGCCGTGCCAAAGCCGACGACAGATGGCGAAGTGCCGCATCCTTCATCGTGTGATTGACATGGGCCATCGCGGAGAATGGCGGGTTCATCAGCACGACGCTGGGACGAATGGCGGGGTCGAGATAGTCGTCGATCTGCGCGGCATCGTGCCGGGTGACAACCACCCCGCCAAACAGGTGTTCCAGCAGTTCGGCCCGCGTGTCGGCAAATTCGTTGAGCACCAGCGATGCGTCTGCCCGCTGGGCATGGATCGCCAGCAGGCCCGTTCCCGCTGAAGGTTCGAGCACCACGTCGGTCGGTGTGATGGCGGCGGCAATGGCAGCAACCGTGCCAAGGCCGACCGGCGTGCTGAACTGCTGGAGTGCTTGCCCCGACTGCGAACGGCGCGTGTGCGTCGGGAACAGCCGCGTGATCTTTTCGATCATCGCGAGCAGTGCGGCAGGATTGCCGGAATGTCGGGCGAGCGCCGGGCCGAACTTGCGGAGAAACAGTATCTGCGCAACCTCGCAGGCCTCATAGGCGGTTTTCCAGTCCCAGCGCCCCTCAGCATCGGAGCCGCCAAAGGCAGTTTCCATGGCGGACCGCAATGTCGCGGCATTGATGGCAGAACCGCGCTCAAGGTGGGGCAAAAGAGCTGATGCAGCCGCGATGATCGCATCGGAGGACGATGGGAAAACTGCAGGCGCGAGCGAAGCGGCCGCCGGTGCGGCGGCAGAGGCAGAATTGGTCATGTGGGAAGTCCCTTGAAAGAGCGGTGAACGGGCAAGCCCGCGCGGTCTTTCTCTCAACCGGCAGGCTCGCCCTTCCGGGGCATCCCTCTCGCTCTGGCCGCGGCCGCAATGCGGCCGCGGATCGGCACACACAGAAATGCCCGCCACCGGAAACCGATGGCGGGCATCAAGGATATGTTGTTGGACTTGTTCAAGCCGCCTGCGGTTCGAACCGCTGATGTTCGCGCTCGTCGATCACGAAGCCAAAGCGTCCGGCCTGATATTCGTGTCCAGGCACCAGATAGAGCCGTTCGTCTGCCAGTGACCGATTGCCGCCAATTTTGGCGACACATTCAATGAAACCGGGATGGCGATCCGACTGGATCGCGGAGACGACAATCCAGTCGGCCGCATGGCGCTGCCGGAACTGCCGTTCATCCTTCACCCGGGATTCACCCGGTGCCAGCGTCACGCCGTGAATGTGCTCCCAGACATCGGGATAATCATTGCACAGCGTTTCAGCCGCACATCGCCGCTCGCGGGTGGTGAACAGGCGAGGAAAGCTGAATGCGACTTTGGCCCATTCAGCATCCTCCTCATACCAGCCATCGCCGTTTCGCCACATGGCATGAACCGATGCGTTGCGTTCACTACCGAGGTAAAATCCGCCATGCCCTGCCGTCGAATGGCAGAGAATGCCGTCAGCGTAGTGGTAACTCTGCTGTGAGGTTCCCCACGGCGTTCCGACCCGCATCCCCGTTTCAGGGCGAGACAGCACAGCCAATTCGCGCTTGTGCTGGGCGACATCCTCAACATGGGTACGGAAGGCTATCTCGTCGGCTACGAACCCGTCGGCACCATAGAAGTCGGCAGACACCCATGTGCCGATAGGTTTGGACAAACGCCAGGCGCTCGCCATCCGTAGGCCGCCCACCACGGGAATGGCGAGCCAGCCCAGATCATCGACCTGCGCTGCGAGATGACCTTCGGCGGTTCGTGCGAACATGGCCGTGATGGACGGTGCGTTGCTCATGCCGCCCTCCGCAGTTGATCGAAGCGATTGGCTTCATCGGCTTCGACGACCTCGAAACGCATGTCGGAATAGCGGTGGTCAGCTGCCCAGGCCTCGGCGGACGCCATGTTGGCGGCCAGGTGCCGCATCTCGATAGCGCCGTTCCATTCGGTCAGTACACGGACCATGCCGGCTAGCGGAACTTCGACTATTTCGAAGGCGAGCGGGCTGGCAAGCTGGTAATGGCGGGTGACGACAATGATCGTAATACCGCCGCTGCCATAGTCGCCCAGATGAAGCTGAAATCCCGCTGGCATCCAGTGACTGCCGATCAGTCGGCGCGGTTGCTTCGCGGTCAACCTGCCCGTGCCGTTATAATTCTCCCATGCGGAGAGCTTGCGGTTGAAGCGCGCAGGCGGCCGAGGTTCGCCGTCCGAGAAACGGATGAGCGCGCCAAGGGGTGCGTGCTCGAAAATATGCAGTGCGGACATGATTGGTCTCCATAAAACGCAAAAAGCCCGGCACAGGGCCGGGCGAACGCGATTAAAATCCTGTAATAGAGGGCTGGTCAGATCGGCTGCATTTCGCCCGCAGCGACAGCCTCGGCGATGAACTGCGCCATCAGATCATGGGTCGATTGCCCGCGAGTTTGGTCAGCGGTTATCAAGATGGCCATGCCGCCGAAGCCATCGGGGCGCATCTTGTCGCAGGTGAACGACGCGATCACCGAGAGATGGTCGAGCGTGTCGGAGCGGCGGACCACGTCCTGAAGGATGTTTTCCCACCAGCCGCCTGATGCGTCGATCTCGATCTCGCCGTCGCCAAGCACGGCTGTGCCATGTTGGTCGACGATCTGTTTCCATGCCGTGGTGCTCTCCGCAGCGGGATCATCAAGACAAGGCCGCAGCTTTTCGACATCCAGATAGAGCATGTCGGATACGCCTTCGTCGCTGCAGAGGTAGAGGGCGTCGTCATCGATTTGCATGTCGAAGATCTCAGCAAGCAACAGGCGTTCCAGGGCCGTGAGGTCGATGGCAGGGATTGCCTGCTGGACAACAATGGGTGTGTAATAATTGGCCATGATTGGCTCCTTGAAATGAAAACGCCCCCGGCTGATGGGGCCGAGGGCGCAAGGTGAAATAGATGCCGGAGCGTCGGAAGCCGCCCCGGATCAGTGGGAGCTATTCAGCCGCGATGGCGTAATGCTCAGGGTCGAGTTCTTCGTCAGTCGGTTCATCGCCATCGCCAGCATCGTCGTCAGCGAGGAAGGCTGGCAGGTCTTCGACCGTCGTCACATCGGTCACCTGCTCAGCCTCGACTGCAACAACCCGCAACGGTTCAGGTAGCCAGCCACTGCCGTCGAGTAGGCGTTCGGCCTCCTTCGCCATGTCGCCCTTCTTCAGATGATCGATCAGCCCGACCATCTCTTCGCCCCGGGCTTCGCGCACCGCGTCAAGTATGCGCGGCTTGGTGACCCGGCCGAGGTAGTTGGCGATGGTCGGCTGCCAGCCTGCCCGTGCCATATCGAGTCCGATGGTGCGGGCGATATGATCTGCTGACGCAAGTCGCTTGCTGACGCCGTGCGCCGACACATGGCCCTGATTGTAGCGGTTCGCTGGTTCGTAGAGCGCATTGACGCTGAGCGCGGTGCAATGCGCCAGCAGCCGCATGTGATCGCCCGTGTCCATTGAGCTCAGCACGTCCCAGAGATGGTCGGGATCATCAGGCAGGATGTCACCCCAGGATTTATGACGCTGCTGGATTGCCTGCGCCCAGACACTATCGCCGAGGGCCGGAGCCACATTGCCAAGAAAGGCGTGCCGCACAGAGATCTCGACACAGCCCGAGGCGGCATGCGGCGTGAAGACCGAACGGCACAGCGCATGGAGCAGCGCGATGAACGCAGCTTCCGGAGCTTCGGCCAGGGCATTGCGAAGCGCCAGGGTGCGCTCCGCCGTCAGTTCGGTCACCAGCCGTTCTGGCAATGGCCGGATGACATCGTCTTCCTCCTCGACCGGTTCGGCAGCGAACGCCGATCCGCCAATGGTCACGTTCGGCTGCTGCGGTCCGACTGCACTGGCATCATCCGCCAATTCGCCAGTTTCGGCATCAACGACAGGCTCGTCTTCGGCCCGGACATAACCGCGATCGATCCGCAGCACGCCATTGCCGGCCAGCGAGATGAAAACGCCTGCCCGCGCCATTTGAGCTTTGTCATAGGTGGCAGGCCGATTGAGGTAGCCGTCGATGGCGGTTTCCAATTCGCCGAGCCGGGCGTCGACTTCCTCGGGCAGATCATCCCCGCCGTCATATTGTCCGGTCAACTCGTCGAACTCGGCCATGAGAACGTCGCAAGCAGCCTGATCGACCTCGCTCAACGCCTCGACCGTGCCGGTGATTCGGCGATGGCCGAATTCATGGCCGTAAGGCAGATCGGATGCAGCCTCGATCCATTTCCAGCCTTCCTTGGCGATCGCATGGGCCGTCTCGCTCAGGATCTCGGAAACCAGCCGGTCGAGAAGTGCAACATCCTGCATCCAGCCGCCCTGGTCGATGGTGAACAGATCGCGCATGATCGTGCCGCCAGCTTCCTCATACGCCGCGATACCGACGTAGCGGGCACGGCGATCGCTCACCGGCACGGCCTCGTCGGTCAGCAGACGGCGGATATTGTAAGGCTGATTGGAGTATGTCTGCCCAACATCGGCCCAGACCTGCTCCTGGCGCGTATGATCGCACGAAATGCTGAACGCCATCAGTTGGTCGAGCGTCATGCCGTCCTCGGCATAGACTTCGAGCAAGGCTTCGGACACCGAGGCCAGGCGCAGGCGCTGCTTGACGATGCTGGCAGTGACGAAGAATCGCGCCGCGATCTCATCCTCGGACGTGCCTTGCTCGCGAAGCGCTTTGAACGCGCGGAACTGGTCAAGAGGGTGCAACGCCTCGCGCATGACGTTCTCGGCGAGGGAATCCTCCTCCGCACTGCCACCCTCGCGCACCACGCAGGGCACTGGCTGGGTCTTCGCCATCCGCTTGGTCTTGACCAGCAGTTCGAGGGCGCGGAAGCGCCGGCCGCCGGCGGGAACCTCGAATATGCCGGTTTCCTTGCCATCATCATCGAGCATGGGCCGGACGTTGATGCTCTGGAGGAGCGTGCGGCGGACGATGTCATCGGCCAGTTCGCCGATAGAGACGCCGCATTTCACGCGCCGGACGTTGGACTGGCTGAGAACGAGCTTGTCGAACGGGATGTCGCGCGAACTGCTCAGGCGGAGCTTGGGAACAGAACTTGCCATGGTATTTTCTCCATGACGGGCCGCCAGGAGCCTCTCTCCCGACCCTGACCCGTCACAAAGCCGAAGGCCCCCCTCTTACTCTCCCCCGGGCATTGCCCGGATCAACAGATGGCAGTCACGCGGCCTGATCGAGAGCCCCCACTTGCTGTGCGTGCATCCAGTCCGCAGCAGCTTGTGCCTTGCTCGCTGCCTGGAATATTGCACGGGGATCATGCTTCAGGGCTTTCAACCAGGAGGCGATATACGCTGCATGGTCGGGCCGGGGATTATGGGCGATGCCGAGATCCGCCAGCACGAACCCGCTGGTCAGCTCGGCGCATATTTCCTCGGCAGCATATGCCTCGGACCCGAAGCGACCGCTGAGATCGCGCGAGAGTCGATGCTTGGCACCAGAGGCGTGACCGCATTCATGGATCATGACTCCATAGAATGAAGCGGCGTCATCGAACTGCGCACGGTGCGGCATGTGAATTTCGTCCTTCGAGGGCAGGTAACAGGCTTCGTTGCCGCCGAAGATCGTCGAAATGCCAAGATTTGCGATGAAGGTTTCCGCGTTGGCGTGGCTCTCTGGTTCGGAACAGGCCTCCATAGGCTCGGACGTATAGCCATCGATCTGAGCGATATTGAAAACGGTGAATGCCCGCGCGAAGGCGCGACGGCCGTGGCCTTCGCCCTCAATGCGCTCATCGCCATCGTCGCCGTTGGTGATCTGCTTCCACAGGACGACAACGCAGCCGCGTTCGCCTTTCCGTACTTGTCCGCCAACGGCCAGCCATTGGCGATAAGTGCCCCAGAGCCCTTGCGTGTAACCGTGGGCATCGGCTGTCGCCCACAAGACCAGGACGTTGATGCCGCGGTAGGGCTTGCCGGAAGCCAGATTGATGGGGCGGGACGTGGCCGTCCCATCATGGTGCCAAGGCATACGACACGAAACCGCACCGGCCTCGACGGCGGCGATGATCTGATCGGTGATGCGGGAATAGACGTCGGCTCGGGTCTCGGTCATGGCAAAATCTCCGCGACGGACCGGCAGCGGGCCTCTCCCTCTGCCATTCTCAATCCGTCACGGCGAAGCCCGCATGCCTCTCACTTTGACCTACTCGTGCTTACAGATGCACGAGCGACCAGCGAGATCACAAGAACAAGAAACTGCACCCTGAAAGGAGGCGGAGTTCGTGACCCGTCCCGAGCAGATGGAAAGCCGGGGCTTGTCGGCTTTCTAAGCCTGCCGGTGATCCCATGCCGGCCGATTCAGAGTGCGTGCGGGGCCATTCTCATCAAAGCTGCGCCCTCAGGAGTAGGCCGAACGGCCTGCGGGACAGAGCGCGTCGACAGCCACGCTCTTCTTGCCGGGGCGTTGCGGGGTATCCCCGCATGATGGGGTAGCCGGAAACAGCAATGCCGATTCCGGGTCAGGGGAAGGCATTCCCCTCGCAGTAAGCAATTGGTGAAATGTGGTTCCTGAAGTCTCGTAGACAGAGAATTCCCTGGTCAACACGCATGGCACCCGTGTTGACCAGGTGTTGACCAAAGCTAGCGAGAGCCCTTGGCGCAAACGGCGCAGGTTCCAAAGTTATTGATTTTTCTATGGAAACTGGAGCGGGCGAAGGGATTCGAACCCTCGACCCCAACCTTGGCAAGGTTGTGCTCTACCACTGAGCTACGCCCGCTCGAGCGTTTCAAACCCGGCCGCAGAAGCTCTCCGGGTCGGGGTGAGGCGCGCCGTTAGCATGAGGGTTTGGCACCCGCAACCGGAAAACGCCGCAAAAACCGAGGATGCTCCATGGACGCCATGGCCCGGCTTTACCCAGCGCATGCCTGCAGCGGTTGCCGGGCTGGGCTGGCCCTGGCTGGGCAGCGGAACACCGCCTGCGGATAAAGCCCTTGCCGAACCGCGCCGCGTTCCCACATGGTGGCCATGATCGATCCTGCCGGACCCGCGCCGGCGAACCTGCAGTACCGGAGACCCTCATTGGCAAGCCTTGGCCTCAATCTCGACGAACAGAAGGCCGTCGACCGCTTTCGCAAGGACGTGGTCGAACCGTCGATGGCGGCGCTCGTCATCCTCGATTTCTGGGCGGAATGGTGCGGGCCGTGCAAGGCGCTGACGCCGCTGCTGGAAAAGGTCGCGGCCGAATATGCCGACAAGGGCGTGGTGCTGGCCAAGATCAACGTCGACGAGGACCAGTTCATCGCGGCGCAGTTCCAGGTGCGCTCGATCCCCACGGTCTATGCCATGTTCCAGGGCCAGCCGGTGGCCGATCTCACCAACGCGCGCACCGAAACGCAGCTGAAGCAGATGCTCGACCAGATCCTCGAGAAGCTGCCGATCACGCCAGGCGGCCAACCGGCGCAGGATATCGCGCCGTTGCTGGCGATGGGCGACGAAGTGCTGGCGGGCGGCGACGGTGAGCGTGCGGCAGGCATCTTCGCCCAGATCATCGACATGGCGCCGGACAGTGCCGCCGCGCACGCTGGCCTCATCCGCGCGCTGATCGCGGCGGGCCATCGCGACGAGGCGCAGGCCGCGCTCGATGCGCTCGACCCCAAGCTGGCCGCCGATCCGGCGCTGGCCCAGGCGCGGTCGGCGCTGGCGCTGGCCGAAGACGCCCCCGAAGAGAGCGAACTGGCCGCCCTGCGTGCTGCGGCGGCTGAGCGTCCGGCCGATATGGATGCGCAGCTGGCATTCGCCAACGCGCTTTATGCCAGCGGCGATCGCGATGCGGCGGCGGCCTGCCTGCTCGCCATGGTCGCGGCGGACCGTGCATGGAACGAAGGCGCGGCGCGCACGCGGTTGCTGCAGATATTCGAGGCGACCGGGCTGGAAGATCCGTGGGTCGCGGCGACGCGGCGCAAGCTTTCGACAGTCCTGTTCGGCTGACGGGCGACTGATATGGGCGGCACGATCCATTCCACGCGGCTTTCGGTGTTCCCGCTGGCAGGCGCGATCCTGTTTCCCGGGCTGCAGTTGCCGTTGCACATCTTCGAACCGCGCTATCGCTCGCTGGTGACCGATGCGCTGGCGCGCGACCGGCGGATCGCGATGATCCAGCCGCAGGCGGGTGGCGACCAGCTGTTCTCGGTGGGCTGCGTCGGCCACATCGGCGAGGTCGAGGCGCTCGACGACGGGCGGTTCAACGTGGTGCTCGAAGGCATCGCCCGCTTCCGGCTGTTGCGCGAGCTCGACGTGACCACGCCATTCCGCCAGGTCGAGGGCGCGTTGCTGGTCGATGCGCAGGACGAAGCGCTCAGCGCCGTCGAACGCGCCAGTTTCGAGCGTGAGGCGCGCCATTTCGCCGATGCACAAGGCTATCGCGTGGACTGGGAATCGGTTGCGCGGCTGGACGATGTGGCGCTGATCAACGGCGTCTCGCAGATCGCGCCGTTCGATGCGGCGGCCAAGCAGGCATTGCTGGAAGCCAATACGCTGGGCGAACGGTGCGAGCTGCTGGTGCAGCTGATGCAGTTCTTCGGGCGGCGCGATGGCGATGATAGCCGGGTGACGCTGCAGTAGGTGCGTTGGAAAGATTTCGACGCAGATCTTGGCTTACGTGCTTCGACAAGCTCAGCATGAGCGAGCTTTGGGTTTAGACCTTGAGTAAGCATCCGCTCGTGCTGAGCCTGTCGAAGCACGCACGCTGACTTCAGCGCAGCACCGCTTTCACCCCATCGATCACATATTGCGCGGCCAGCGCGGCCAGCAGCACGCCGAGCAGCCGGGTGATCACGGCTTCCACGCGCGCGCCCAGCAACTTCATCAGCGGCCCGGCGGCGATCAGCGATAGCGCGGTCAGTACCATCACCGCCGCCAGCGCGGCGAGCACCACCAGCGTTTGCGCGGTGCCTTCGCTGCGGCTCATCAGCAGCATGATCGTGGCGATGGAGCCGGGTCCGGCGATCATCGGCATGGCCATCGGGAAGACCGACACGTCCTCGACTTCCGGCGTGGCCTTGACCTTTTCCGCGCGCTGTTCGCGGCGTTCGGTGCGCTTTTCGAACACCATGTCGAGCGCGATGAGGAACAGCATGATCCCGCCTGCAATGCGGAAGCTGGCCAGTTCGATGTGCAGGCCCGACAGCAGCTGCTCGCCGAACAGCGCAAACCCCAGCAGGATGCCGGTGGCGATCAGCGTGGCGCGCAACGCCATGGCCCGCGCCTGCGCATGGCTCGCGCCCGCGACCAGGCCTGCATAGATCGGCGCGCAGCCGGGCGGATCGATCACGACGAACAGCGTGACGAATGCCGAAAGGAACAGGTCGAGCATCGTCTCAGACGCGCCCGGGGGCCGCGACCTTGCTGGCGATCACCTGCTGCATCGTGCCATCCTTCCACGTCCACACCGTGAAATCGCGCGCGCCGGCGCCATCCACCGTCGACCGCCAGACGAGCGTACCGTCATCGCTGCGCCCGTCCTTGCTGTCGAGCACGGTCATCGCGCGCGGCGCCAATGGCGGCACAGGGCCGGGCAGCGGCGGCAGGACGACGGGCACGTTGCCCTTGCGCTTGGGTTCGCGATACGGGCCGGCGTTGCGCGCGGGGCAATCGGCGACCTTGCCCTCGATCATCTCGGGCGCGGCGAGCGGGGTGGTCAGTGCATCACCCTGGTCGAGCACCCACTTGTAGTCGCCCTTCTTCTGGCGCTGCCACACGGTGGTGAAATAGCCGACCGAATCGGGGCGCTGCCATGCACCTCTGGTCACGCCGTAGCTGCCGTCGCAGCTCGACCAGACTTGCGTCGGCTGCCATTTGACCGAGACCGGCGGATCGGCGCGGCCTTTGAGGAACACGGCGGTGAGCACGCGCATCGGCACGAACATTTCCGCGCCGTCGGCGGCCGTGGTGCGAAACGCGGTCCACTGGCCCTTGTCCTGCGCCAGCTGGTTGAAGCCGATTTCGGCAGCGATCAGTGCGCTGGGGTTGGCGGCGGGGCGCAAGGCATCGCGATCGCGCGCGGCGGCAGGCACGGCTGCCAGTGCGACGCACAGCATGAGGGCACCGCGCCGCAGCATCAGATCGCGTCCTTCGCCAGCGCGATCCCGGCGTTGCGGTGCGCGGCGACCAGCGCGTTGCGCAGCAGCACCGCGATGGTCATCGGTCCGACCCCGCCCGGCACCGGGGTGATCGCCCCGGCCACCTCGCTGGCGCCGGCAAAGTCCACGTCGCCGACCAGCCGGGTCTTGCCCTCGACCTTGCCGGGCACGCGGTTAATGCCCACGTCGATCACGGTCGCGCCCGGCTTGATCCAGTCGCCCTTGATCATTTCGGGCCGACCCACGGCGGCGACGACGATATCGGCCCGGCGGACCACCTCGGGCAGGTCCTTGGTGCGGCTGTGCGCGATCGTCACCGTGCAGCTTTCCGCGAGCAGCAACTGCGCCATCGGCTTGCCGACGATGTTGGAGCGGCCGATGACGACCGCATCGAGCCCCGACAGGCTGCCGAGCCGGTCCTTCAGCAGCATGATGCAGCCCAGCGGAGTGCAGGGGACGAACCCGTTCAGCCCGGTCGCGAGCCGCCCGACGTTGATCACGTTGAACCCGTCGACGTCCTTGTCGGGGTTGATTGCGGCGATGACTTTCGCCTCGTTCATGTGCGCGGGCAGCGGCAGCTGGACGAGGATGCCGTCGACAGCGGGATCGGTGTTGAGCTGCTCGACCAGCGCGAGCAGGTCGGCCTCGGGGGTTTCGGCGGGCAGCTTGTGCTCGAAGCTGGCCATGCCGGCCTCGAGCGTCGACTTGCCCTTGGAGCGGACATAGACTTGGCTGGCGGGGTCTTCGCCCACCAGCACCACTGCGAGCCCGGCCTTGCGCCCGGCGCTGGCCTCGAACGCCCGCGCCAGTGTGCCCACGCGCCCGCGCAAGTCTGCGGCGAAGGCTTTTCCGTCGATAATCGCGGCGGTCATGTCAGTATCCCGAAGCCGCGATCCCGCTGAGCAGGATGATGATGAGGTTGAGCCCGACGATCAGCACCATCGGCGACAGGTCGATCGATCCGGTATCGGGCATGATCTTGCGAATGGGGTTGAGCAGCGGATCGAGAATGGCGTTCAGTGCCTTCCAGATCGCGGCGACACCATTGTTGTGGGTGTTGACCACGTTGAACGCAATGAGCAGGCCCAGCACGAACTGGACGATCACGACGATGGTAACGATCTTGACCAGATAGCCGATCATGGCAACCAGGGTGTATAACAGCACGAACGGTGCCCTTTTCGCTGGGGAACGGAGCGTCCGTTTAGCCGAGCGGTGGCAGGCGTATCAACCGGATAATACACTGCGCTCCCCGCCGCCATTTCACAGGGTGATCTACCAGCGCAGCGTAGTGCTCTCGATGTGCCAGCGCAGTTGTTCCGGGCTGGCACCATCGACGTCGTTGACGCGGCGGATGGTGATTTCGCCCGCGATCTTGCGCTTGCCGTCGGTGATCGTGACCGGTGCGGTGTAGTACAGCGATCCGGCGCCGCCTTCCTGCGTGCCCGGCGCGATGCTCACGCGCGGATCGAGCAGGTCGCTCCATTTGGCGGCGAACGCCTTGGGTGACAGGCCGCTGCGCGCGCCATGGTCGCCCCAGTAGCTGCGCACCGTGGCCCAGTCGCGCGCTTCGATCGCCTTGGCCCAGGCGGCCAGCACCTCGCCGGGATCGCGCGACGCGGACGGGACCGAAGGCGTGTTGACGTCGGGGGTCGGGGTGGCGGACGGCTCGGGCACGGAGGGCGCGGGCGTTGGCGCCACGTATGTGCCCGCCGCAGTCTCCGATGCGATCGCGCTGGCTTGCGCGGTCAGTGCGGGGTCGGCCGGCGCGGCGGGTTTGCGGTCGCAGGCGGACAGGCCGAGCGCGGCCAGCGCGGCGCAGGCGCCGACCAGGCCGGAACGGAAAGAATGGCGAAGGGGCATGTCCTAGCGACGCGCCGCCCGCCGATTGGTTCCCGCCCCGCAGGCGCGGTCGGCCACCGATCAGCCACCGATCAGGCGCGGATCAGCGTGCCGACCCCGCGCGAGGTGAAGATTTCGAGCAGCATCGCATGCGGTACGCGGCCATCCAGAATGACCGCCGCCTCGCAGCCGGCCTCGACCGCGTGGATGCAGGTTTCCAGCTTGGGGATCATCCCGCCGCTGATCGTGCCGTCGGCCTGCAGCCGCTCGACGTCGGCGGGGCGCAAGTCGCTCAGCAGCTGCTTGTCCTTGTCGAGCACGCCGGCCACGTCTGTCAGCAGGAACAATCGCGCCGCGCCCAGCGCCGCCGCGATCGCGCCCGCCATCGTATCGGCGTTGATGTTGTAGGTCTGCCCGTCCGCGCCCGCGCCGATCGGGGCGATGACCGGGATCATCCCGGCGGCACAGGCGGTGTCGATGATCATCGTGTCGACGTGCGACGGTTCACCCACAAAGCCCAGGTCGATCGCGCGTTCGATGTGGCTGTCGGGGTCCTTGCTCGTGCGCTCGACCTTGGTGGCGGTGACGAGGCCCGCATCCTTGCCCGAAATGCCCAGCGCCTTGCCGCCGGCCTGCGCGATCCAGCCGACCAGTTCCTTGTTGATCGCGCCCGACAGCACCATCTCGGCGATGTCGGCGGTGGCCTGGTCGGTGATGCGCAACCCGTCGATGAAGCGCGATTCGACGCCCAGCTTCTTCAGCATCGCGCCGATCTGCGGGCCGCCGCCGTGGACCACCACCGGCTTGATCCCGATCGCCTGCAGCAGCACCACGTCCTCGGCGAAATCGCGCGCGAGGCCGGGATCGCCCATCGCATGGCCGCCGTATTTGACCACGAACGTCTTGCCGGCATAGCGTTGCAGATACGGCAGCGCCTCGATCAGCGTTTCCGCCTTGGCGAGCATCGCGGCGTTGTGCGCAGCGTCGGGCGACGCGGGGTTTTCGAGATCGGCCATGGCGCGTCGCCTTAGCTCGACAGGCGGAAAAGTGAACCGTTTTCCTGCTTCACGCTGCCGGGCCATCCAGCCGCTTGCCGATGCGCAGCACCGCCGCGATGATCAGCGGCACCAGCACCGCCGACAGCACGACCTTGGCCAGCATCTGCCCCGCGATCAGCGAACCGATCGGCCGCACGCCGACGAACGACACGGTGATGAAGATCAGCGTGTCGACCACCTGGCTCAGCGCCGCCGCAATGAACCCGCGCAAACCGGCAAACCTGCCGGTGGCGGCGCGCAGCTTGTCGAAGATCCACAAGTTGAGCGTGACCGACACGCCATAGGCCATGATGCCCGCGCCCATCATCCGCCAGCTTTGCCCCAGGATGATCGGGAAGGCATCTTTGGCAGGCGGATACATGCCGGGGTCGGTCGGCAACTGCAGCACGAAGAACGTCAGCAGGATTGCAGCGATCAGCGGCAGGAAGCCATACCGCACCAGCTGGTCCGCCACCGCCTTGCCATGCAGTTCGGCGACACCGCTCGATATACCGACCAGGGTGAGGAACGGAAAAATCCCGGCCTCGACCGCCAGCGGCCCCAGCGCCACCTGCTTGGCGCCCAGCACGCCGCCCAGCGTGACCATGCCGCCGTAGAACAGCGACAGGACGAACAGCGAGCGGGGGAATTGCAGCGGGGTCTGGTCGGGCATCGTCGGATCGGGCATCGGACAGGCGTTAGCGGCATTTTGACCGCGCGCCAATTGGTCACTAGGACCGATCGAAACCGGATTTCTCCCAAGCTGCGGGGCCGCCCTTCCAATGCACATCCTTTCCAGTCTCGCCGGGATGGCGCTGATCCTGCTTGTCGCGTTCCTGCTCTCGTCCAACCGCCGCGCGATCCGGCTGCGCGTGGTCGGGGCTGCATTCGCGCTGCAGGTCGGCTTCGCCGCGCTGGTGCTGTACTTCCCGCCGGGCAACGCCGCGCTGCAGGGCGCGGCGCACGGGGTGGAGAGCCTGCTCGGTTTCGCCAAGGCCGGGGTCGCGTTCCTGTTCGGCCCGCTCGCCGCGCCCGAAATCGGCGGGCACAGCTTTGCCATCTCGGCGCTGCCGGTGATCATCTTCTTCGCCGCGCTGATCTCGATCCTCTACTACCTTGGCGCGATGCAGCTGGTGATCCGCTGGATCGGCGGCGCGCTGGAAAAGGTCACGGGCATCAGCAAGGTCGAAAGCCTGTGCGCGGCGTCCAACATCTTCGTCGGCCAGTCCGAATCGCCGCTGGTGATCCGCCCGTATCTGGCCGCGCTGAACCCGTCGCAGCTGTTCTGCGTGATGACCGTGGGCATGGCGGGCGTCGCCGGCACGATCCTGGCGGCTTATGCCAGCATGGGCATCCGCATCGACTATCTCGTCGCCGCGGCGTTCATGTCGGCGCCGGGCGGCATCCTGATGGCCAAGATGATCATGCCCGACGAACCGCCCGCGCCGCCCGCGATCGCGTCAGAAGACCTGCCCAACCCGCATGACCCGGCCTCGATCCGCCCGGCCATCGTCGAGGTCGAGGGCGTGGAGAGCGACGAGGAACGGCCCGCCAACCTGATCATGGCCGCCAGCCAGGGCGCGCAGACCGGGGTCAAGCTGGCGGTGGCGGTCGGCGCGATGGTGCTGGCGTTCGTCGCGCTGGTCGCGCTGGCCAACGGTCTGCTCGGCGGGATCGGCGGCTGGTTCGGCTATCCCGACCTCTCGTTCCAGCAGATCACCGGCTATGTGTTCGCGCCAGTGTTCTGGCTGCTCGGCGCGCCCAGCTGGGCCGAAGCGCTGCAGGCGGGCGGCCTGTTCGGGACCAAGCTGGTGCTCAACGAATTCGTCGCGTTCATCGAACTGGGCAAAGTCGCGGGTGTACCGGGGGGCCTGTCGCAAACCACCGTGGCGCTGGTCACGTTCGGACTGTGCGGCTTCGCCAACTTCAGTTCGATCGCGATCCAGATGGCGGTGACCGGCGGCCTGGCCCCCAACCAGCGCCCGGTGATCGCGCGGCTGGGGATGAAGGCACTCGCGGCGGGGTCGCTGAGCAACCTGATGAGCGCGGCGCTGGCGGGGCTGTTTCTGGGGTTGGCTTAGCGAGCAATGTCGGCTTGCTCCCCCGCGCAGGCGGGGGCCTCAGGCCTGCTGGCGGTGCATTGTCGGCATGAGATCCCCGCCTGGGCGGGGGAGCAGATCAAACCGCAGCGTCGCGCTTCAACTGGTACAGCAGATCGAGCGCCTCGCGCGGGGACAGCGCATCGACTTCCAGCGCGCTCAACTGCTCGCGCACGGCATCGCGCTGAACTTCCTCGGCCACCAGCGCGGCGGCGAACAGCGGCAGGTCGTCGAGCCCGGCGGCGAGGCCGCCTGTAGCGGCGCGGCCTTTTTCCAGCTTGTCGAGCACCGCGCGGGCGCGCTTGACCACCGGCGCGGGCACCCCCGCCAGCCGCGCCACCGCCAGGCCATAGCTTTTGTCCGCCGGCCCTTCGGCCAGTTCGTGGAGCAGCACCAGCTCGCCCTTCCATTCGCGCGCGCGGACGTGGTGGAGCGACAGCGCGCTGCAGGTTTCGGCGAGCCGCGCCAGTTCGTGGTAGTGCGTGGCGAACAGGCAGCGGCAGCGGTTGACCTCGTGCACTGCCTCCACCACCGCCCAGGCCAGCGCCAGCCCGTCATAGGTCGAGGTGCCGCGCCCGACTTCGTCGAGGATGACGAAGCTGCGCTCCGTGGCTTGGCTGAGGATCGCGGCGGTCTCGACCATCTCGACCATGAACGTGGAGCGCCCGCGCGCCAGATTGTCCGATGCGCCGACGCGGCTGAACAGGCGGTCGACCATGCCGATGGTGGCGCTTGTCGCGGGCACGAAGCCGCCCGCCTGCGCCAGCAGCACGATCAACGCGTTCTGGCGCAGGAACGTGGACTTGCCGCCCATGTTCGGCCCGCCGACCAGCCACAGGCGGTTGTTGGGCGACAGGCTGCAATCATTCGTGACGAACCGCTCGCCGCGCGCGCTGAGCGCCGCCTCGACCACAGGGTGCCGCCCGCCTTCGATGGCGAGGCACGGTTCGTCGACCACGCGGGGCAGAGCCCAGCCGCCTTCGGCCGCGCGCTCGGCCTGTCCGGCGGCGACGTCGAGCCGGGCGAGCGCGGCGGCGGTGGCGGCAATGGCCCCGCTCACGCGCACGGCCTCGCCGACCAGTTCCTCGAAATGGGCTTCCTCGGCGGCGAGCGCGTGGCCGCCCGATTCGGCGATGCGGCTGGCTTCCTCATGCAGCGCCAGCGCGTTGAAGCGCACCGCGCCGGCCATCGTCTGGCGGTGGGTGAAGCCCGAATCGGCCACCATCAGCCGGTCGGCATGGCGCGCGGGCACCTCGATGAAATAGCCCAGCACGCCGTTGTGGCGGATCTTGAGCGCGGCGATCCCGGTCTGGTCGCGGTACTGCGCCTCGAGCGCGGCGATGGCGCGGCGTGCATTGCCCGAGATGCGGCGCAGTTCGTCGAGCGCGGCATCGTACCCTTGCGCGATGTAGCCGCCCTGCGATCGTTCGGTGGGCGGCGACGGCACCAGCGCGCGCGCGTAATGATCGAGCAGCGCGCCATGTCCGGCTAGGTCCGGGACCAGCCTGTGGGCCAACGCGGGCAGGTTGCTGCGCTGGCCGAGCTGGTGGTGCAGCCGCCACGCGCAATCGAGCCCGTCGCGCAGCTGGCCCAGATCGCGCGGACTGCCGCGCCCGGCCACCACCCGGCCCAGCGCGCGGCCGATGTCGGGCAGCGACCGCAACGCGCCGCGCAGATCGCCGCGCAGCAGCGGATCGTCGTGCAGCCAGCTGACCAGTTCGAGCCGTTCGCGGATGCGGCCGGCGTCGGTCAGCGGAGCGGACAGGTCTTCGGCCAGCTGGCGCGCGCCCGCGCCGGTCACGCAACGGTCGATCGCATCGACCAGGCTGCCCTTGCGCGTGCCCGCGCTGCTCGACAGGATTTCCAGGCTGGCGCGCGTCGCCTCGTCCATCGCCATGTGCAGGCCGGGCTCGCGCAGCACCGGCGGCAGCAGCAACGGCAGCCGGCCGCGCCCGACGTGCTCGAGATAGGCGATCAGCCCGCCCGCCGCCGCCAGCGCGGCGCGCCCGAACGCGCCGAAACCATCGAGCGTGGCGACCGCGTGCAGCGTCTTAAGCCGGTCCTCGCCCTGTGCGCTCTGGAAGCCGTGCGGCGGACGGCGAATCGCCTCGTCACCGATGGCCGTCCCCGCGCCGTCCCAGCCTTCGGGCACGACCAGTTCGCTCGCGCCGATCCGTGCCAGCGCGGCGGGCAGGCCGGCGGCGGCGCATTCCTCCAGCTCCATCCGCCCGGTGGAAATGTCGCACGCGGCGATGCCGACCAGCCCGCGCAGCTCGCACACTGCCGCCAGCAGGTTGGCGCGGCGCGGTTCGAGCAACGCTTCCTCGGTCAGCGTGCCGGCCGTGACGAAGCGGACGATCGCGCGCGCCACCAGCGTCTTGGAACCGCCGCGTTTCCGCGCTTCTTCGGGCGATTCGATCTGTTCGGCGATGGCGACGCGGCAGTCGGCCTTGATCAGCCGGGCCAGGTAGCCTTCCGCCGCGTGGACCGGCACGCCGCACATCGGTATGGGTTGGCCGCCGTGTTCGCCGCGACTGGTCAGCGCGATGTCGAGAACTTGGGCCGCGATCTTCGCATCGTCGAAGAACAGCTCGAAAAAGTCCCCCATCCGGTAGAACAGCAGACAATCGCCAGCCTCTTGCTTGAGAGCAAGATATTGCGTCATCATCGGAGTTGGGGCAGAGGGCGTCACAGCGCAGGTGGCTAGACCAAGCGTTGGCGTTTCTCAAACCATCGTATCCGGATATCGACGCCGGAATTTGTCAGGGGCTCATGCACAGCCGTCAACACGTCACGCCCTGGGGTTGGCAAGCCGGTTCGCTGCCGTGGCTGCGCGCGCCCGCGATCGGGCTGCTGGTGCTGCTGGTGTGCCTGCCGTTCGTGCTGGTCGAAGTGCCGCCGCTGATCGACATTCCCGGCCACATGGGCGCCGCCGCGATCGAACAGGCCGATCCCGGCAGCCCGCTGCAGCAGTATTTCGGCTGGCGCTGGATGTTCACGCTCAATCTGGGTGGCGAAGTGCTGATGAAGCTGCTGGCCGCGCCGCTGGGGCTGCTGGCGGCCGGCTGGTGGAGCGCGGTGCTGGCCACTGCGCTGTTCGCCGGTGGCTGCCTCGCCACGGTGCGCGTGCTGAACCCGCGCGGCGGTCATGCCGCAGCCTGGGCGCTGATGTTCGTGTTCAGCTTTCCGCTGCTGACCGGGTTCCTCAACTATATCCTGGCGGTGGGGCTGTCGCTGAGCGCGTTCGCCGCCTCGATCTACCTTGAGAACCAGCCGCGCAAGCGCGCCGCCATGCTGATCGTGCTGCAGCCGGTGGCGCTGCTGTGCCACGCCATCGGCGGCGTGCTGCTGCCGCTGCTGATCGGCATGTACGCGCTGGGCAAGGTGATCGAGGAGCATCCGGTCGACTGGCGCGAGGTGCCGCGTCGGCCTGCCTTGCTGGAACCGATGGCGCGCGCGCTGCTGCGCCTGTGCTGGCCACTGGGCATGGGTCTGGTCACGATCCTGGTGTGGAAGTTCGTGGTCCCCGGGCACGGCGGGTTCCTGCGCTGGCGCTGGGACCAGAAGGCATGGTCGTTTGCGCTGACCTTGCGCGATCAGTGGCAGCTGCTCGACATTGCGACGTCTGCCGCGTGCGGCGGGCTGATCGTGTTCGCGCGGCTGATGGGCGCACGGTGGAGCCCGCGCCAGGCGCTGCCCCCGCTCGCGGTGTTCGTGCTGTTCGTGGCCATCCCCAGCGACATCAACGGCAGTGCCTTCGTCGATATCCGGCTGTTGCCGGTGGCGGCGATGCTCGCGCTCGGGCTGCAGGACTGGAGCCGCGCCCCGGGCGATCGCGCCCGCTTCATCGCGGTGTCGGGCGCAGCGCTGCTGGCGATCCGGCTGCTGGTTACCGCCGGCAGCTTTGCCGACTATGCGCAAGACTATAACAAGCAGCTGTCGGCGCTGCACCACGTCGAACCCGGCAGCCGCGTGCTCGCGTTTGTCGAACACAGCTGCATCGAGGAAAGCTGGCGCAACACCCGCCGCGATCACCTTGCCAGCATGGCCAGCATCTATCGCCAGGCCTGGGTGAACGACAACTGGGCGGTTCCCGGGCTCGACATGGTCGTCCCGCGCTTCCGCCCCGGACCCAACTTCGCGGCCGATCCGTCGGAGTTCGTGTGGTCGCCGGCGTGCCAAGGCGGCCGCCTGCGCAGCGTCGACACGGCGCTGCGCCACGCGCCGATAGATCTGGTCGATTATGTCTGGCTGATCGATACCGGCCTGCCGCACAGCCCCGATCCGCGGCTGCGCATCGTCTGGCAGGATGGACGAAGCATTCTTTTTGCGGTGAAGCCCTTGGGTTTTGCGGGCTGGAGGCTTAGTCAGCTTTAAACGGCAGTTTTGGGGGAGTCTCGCGGCATGGAAGACGAAAGCAACGTCCGGTTCACCGAGCGCGAGGCGCTGTTCTTTCATTCTACCGGCCGCCCCGGCAAGATCGAGATCATCGCTTCCAAGCCGATGGCGACGCAGCGCGACCTCAGCCTGGCCTATTCGCCCGGCGTCGCGGTTCCCGTTCGCGCCATCGCCGACGATCCGGCGACGGCATACGACTATACCGCCAAGGGCAACCTCGTGGCGGTGATCTCCAACGGCACCGCCATTCTCGGCATGGGCAACCTCGGTGCGCTGGCGTCCAAGCCGGTGATGGAAGGCAAGGCAGTGCTGTTCAAGCGCTTTGCCGACGTCGATTCGATCGACATCGAGCTCGACACCGAAGACCCCGACAAGTTCATCGAAGCGGTCGCGCTGATGGAACCCAGCTTCGGCGGCATCAACCTTGAGGATATCAAGGCGCCCGAATGTTTCCTGATCGAACAGGCGCTGAAGGATCGCCTCAAGATCCCGGTGATGCACGATGACCAGCACGGCACCGCGATCATTTCCGCCGCCGGGCTGCTCAACGCCTGTTTCCTGACCGGACGCGATTTCGCCACGGTCAAGGTCGTGGTCAACGGTGCCGGCGCGGCGGCGATCGCCTGCACCGCGTTGCTGAAAGCGATGGGCGTGGCGCACAACAACGTCACCATGTGCGATCGCACGGGCGTGATCTATCGCGGACGCGCAGGGATCGACCAGTTCAAGTCGGCGCACGCGATCGATACCGATGCGCGCACGCTGGAAGAAGCGCTGGTCGGCGCCGACATTTTCTTGGGCCTGTCCGCCGCCGGCGCGCTCAAGCCCGAGATGATGGCCAAGATGGCGCCGCAGCCGATCATCTTCGCGATGGCCAACCCCGATCCCGAAATCACCCCGCCCGATGCCAAGGCGATCCGCCCCGATTGCATCGTCGCCACCGGCCGGTCGGACTATCCCAACCAGGTCAACAACGTGCTTGGCTTCCCGTTCATCTTCCGCGGCGCGCTCGATGTGCGGGCGACCGCGATCAACGATCACATGAAGATCGCCGCCGCCCGCGCCATCGCCGAACTGGCGCGCGAGCAGGTGCCCGAGGAAGTCGCCGCGGCCTATGGCGGCAAGTCCATGCAGTTCGGGCACGACTACATCATCCCCGCGCCGTTCGATCCGCGCCTGATGGAAGTGGTGTCGTCCGCCGTGGCCAAGGGCGCGATGGAATCGGGCGTGGCGCAAAAGCCGATCGCCGATTTCGACGAATACCGCCACAGCCTCAAAAGCCGGCTCAACCCGACCACCTCGGTGCTCACGCAAGTCTATGCCCAGGCGCGGCTCAACCCCAAGCGCGTGGTGTTTGCCGAAGCGGAAAACGAGATCGTGCTGCGCGCGGCGATCCAGTTCCGCAGCGGCGGTTATGGCGAACCGATCCTGGTCGGGCGCGACCAGCCGGTGAAGGCCAAGCTGATCGAACTCGGCATCGAGAACCCCGACAGCTACCATATCGAGAATTCGGCGATCAGCGAGCATGTGCCCGCGATGGTCGACATGCTCTACACCAAGCTGCAGCGGCGCGGGTTCATGGAGCGCGACGTGCGCCGCATGGTCAACCAGGACCGCAACGTGTTCGCCTCCGCGCTGGTCAAGCTGGGGCTGGCCGACGCGATGATCACCGGGATCACGCGTCCGTTCGCGCAAAGCATGAAGGAAATCCGCCAGGTTCTCGATCCGGCGCCGGGCAAGGTGCCGTTCGGCATCCACCTGATGATCGGCAAGAACTATACCGTGTTCCTGGCCGACACCACGATCAACGAACGCCCGAGCGCAGCGGACCTCGCGCACATCGCGCGCGGCACGGCGGAAGTGGCCAAGAAGCTGGGCCACGAACCTCGCGTCGCATTCCTGTCGTACTCCACGTTCGGCAACCCGTCGGGCAAGTGGCTGGACAACATCCGCGAGGCGGTGGCGTTGCTCGATGCCGATCCGCCGGGCTTCGAATACGAAGGCGAAATGGCGCCCGACGCTGCGCTCAACCCGCTGGTCATGGCCAACTACCCGTTCAGCCGCCTGTCCGCGCCGGCCAACGTGCTGGTCATGCCGGGGCTGCAATCGGCCAACCTTTCGGCCAAGCTGCTGCGCGAACTGGCAGGCAACGCCACCATCGGCCCGATGCTGATCGGCATGGAAAAGCCGGTCCAGGTCGCGGCGATGACATCGAACGCGAGCGATGTGCTGACGCTGGCGGTGCTCGCGGCGGCGGGGGTTGCGTGCTGAGCTAGCGGTCATGGCGCCGCGCTCGCCATCTCAACCCCCGTCACCCCGCACTTGATGCGGGGCTTGGCTTTCCTTCCACCCAGCGCTTGCGCATAAACGTAACATGGCAAAGGGCGGCTGGGTCTACATCATGGCCAACCGCTACCGTGGCGGCCTATACGTCGGCGTCACGTCCGATCTCATCCGCCGCGTCCACCAGCACCGCGAGGGCAGGGGCTCCGCGCACGTGGCGGATTTCGGCAAGACGATGCTCGTCCATGCCGAGCGCCACGACACAATCGAGGCCGCGATCGCGCGCGAAAAGCTGGTCAAGAAATGGAAGCGCGACTGGAAGTTCGCACTGATCGAGGCGGTCAACCCGGACTGGCGCGACTTGTGGGAAGAGTGGTTCGCGGCGGATAGCGGTCAGGGTTAGCCAAGCCCCGTGTCAAGCACGGGGCGACGGGGGAGGGGCGGGCTTGCTCCTCCATCCCGTCGCCCCGCACTCGATGCGGGGCTTGGTTAAACGCCTTACCCCCTAAATCAACCCCGCCAGCGGACTGCTCGGATCGGCGTACTTGCGCGTCGCCATCCGCCCGGAGCGGTACGCCTCGCGCCCCGCTTCGACCGCCAGTTTCATCGCGCGGGCCATGCGCACGGGGTCCTTGGCCTCGGCGATGGCGGTGTTCATCAGCACGCCGTGGCAGCCGAGTTCCATCGCCACTGCCGCATCGCTGGCGGTGCCGACGCCGGCGTCGACCAGCACGGGCACGCTGGCGCCTTCCACGATCAGGCGGATCATCACGCGGTTCTGGATGCCCAGGCCCGATCCGATCGGTGCGCCCAGCGGCATGATCGCCACCGCGCCGACTTCCTCCAGCTGCTTCGCCGCGATCGGATCGTCGGCGCAGTAGACCATCGGCAGGAAGCCTTCTTTCGCCAGCACTTCGGTCGCCTTCAGCGTCTCGCGCATGTCGGGGTAGAGCGTCTTGGCCTCGCCCAGCACTTCCAGCTTGACCAGATCCCAGCCGCCTGCCTCGCGCGCCAGCCGCAGCGTGCGGATCGCGCTGTCAGCATCGAAGCAGCCGGCGGTGTTGGGCAGGTAGGTGATCTTCTTGGGGTCGATGAAGTCGGTCAGCATCGGCGCCTTGGGGTCCGAGATGTTGACCCGGCGCACCGCCACGGTGACGATCTCGGCGCCCGATGCGGCGACGGCGGCGGCGTTCTGCGCGAAATCCTTGTACTTGCCGGTGCCCACGATCAGCCGCGAGGTGAAGCGGCGCCCGGCGACCTCCCACGAATCGTCGTCGGTCGCGACGTCGATGGCGCCCTGTCCGCCGCCCACGAAATGGACGATTTCCAGCACGTCGCCATCGGCCAGCATCACGTTGCCCAGCGTGGAGCGGGGCACGATCTCGCCGTTGCGTTCCACCGCGACCTTGGTCGGTTCCAGATCGAGGCTGCGCACCAGATCGGCGATGGTGCCGGGATCGGCGCGGCGTTGCTCGCCGTTGACGGTAAGCGACAGGGTCTGCGGGTGGGGGGAGCTGGCCATGGCCTGCGTCTTAACGGGAGAGGCGCGCAACGCAACGTCCGTTGCGCAAGAGTGCGCGTCGTTTCAGCAGGCGCCGCGGCGGATGTTGATGACGTGTGCGGTGGCCACGCAGGCGACGCCGGTGATGGTCAGCAGCGCTTCGGCCGACCCGTGGCCGGTGATCACCGCCGTGGCCATCAACGCCAGGCCGACGCTGCCGATCGCCAGCGGCAGCTTGTGGCCGTGGCGCAAGGCCGCCATGCCGATCGTCGCCGCGCCGACGCAGATCGCCAGCGCCAGGCCGATGCGGTGAATCGCCGGATTGAGCAGCACGCCGCCCCCCACGCCGAGCAGGCCGACCAGCCCGAGTCCCGCCACGCAATGCACCGCGCACAACCCCGAAAGGAGCACGCCGAGCCGGTCGAGCCGGGAATTGGAGGCGGTGGGGACATCGGTCATCGTGGCGGATATATATGTAATGTTGTATCATCGCGCAACCGTTGCCGTTTGCGCCACGATCCGCGCCCGATTTGCACTTGCACTGGGCGGGACGCAGACGCACAGGCTCAAGCCGATGGACGCTGTTGCCCCTTCCGCATCGACGGTTTCGCGCGCTGCCGCAGGGCGCGGTGCGGCCCCGCTTGCGCTGGCGCGCTGGCTGCTGCTGGTCGCCGCGCTGGTCGCCGGGATCGTCGTCGTCGGTGGGATCACCCGGCTGACCGAATCGGGCGTGTCGATCACCGAATGGAACGTCGTCTCGGGCACATTGCCGCCATTGTCCGCCGCGCAGTGGCAGGCTGAATTCGACGCCTATCGCCAGACCCCGCAGTTCCAGCTGGTCAACGGCCCGGCAGGGATGACGCTGGCGACGTACAAGACGATCTTCTTCTGGGAATGGGTCCACCGCCTGCTGGCGCGCGCCATCGGCACGGTGCTGATCGCGGTGACCGCGCTGTTCTGGGTGCGCGGGCGCATCCCGCCGGGCTACAAGCCGCGCCTGCTGGCGCTGATCGCGCTGGTCGGGCTGCAGGGCGCGATCGGCTGGTGGATGGTCAAGTCGGGCATCGTGCATGACATCAAGGTCAGCCACTTGCGGCTGGCGGCACACCTGCTGACCGCGCTGTTCACGCTGGCGGGGCTGGTCTGGACCGCGCTCGATTTGCGCGCGCTGGCCCGGGGCGAGGCGCGGGCGCCGCTGACGCCGTTCGCGGCGCTGGTGCTGGCGATGCTGTTCGTCCAACTGCTGCTCGGCGCGTTCGTGGCCGGAATGCGCGCCGGGACGGTGGCGGGCGGCGGCTGGTTCAACTGGACTGCGTGGCCGCTGATGCAGGGCGCGTTCGTTCCCGACGGCATCGACTGGCGCCAAGGTATGCTCCATGCGTTCACCGGCGATCCGCTGCTGGTCCACTTCCTCCATCGCTGGTGGGCCTGGGCTGTGGTCGCCGCGCTGATCGTGCTGGCGCGCAAGGTGCGTCGCAGCGAGCGGTCGGCCTCGGTCGCGATCCACGTGGCGTTCGGGACGCAAGTGCTGCTCGGCGTGGCGACGGTCTACAGCGGAGTGGCGCTGCCGCTGGCGGTGCTGCACCAGCTGGTCGGCGCACTGCTCGTCGCCGCAACGACGTGGGGCGCACACGGGCAGGGCGCGCAGGCTCGAAGGACTGCGCACCCCATCTGATCGGGACGGGTAGGCGCATCCAGTTTTCATATCTCCACGACACCCCGATACCTTGCGCGGAAGGTGTTCCGAAGCGCACCGCAACCATCAAGGTATTATGTTACCTCTTCGCAAAGTGGCGGATTGCTTGACTTATCGGCCCAATTCGAACAGAGACGCCGCTTCCGCGCCACGGGGTTCGCATTTTCGCGAGACTTGCGTCGCACCAATCAGGGAACAGACCCAGCCATGAAGGCTCTCAGCAAGGTCACCCGGTCGATCAAACCGGCCGAGGTGGAAAAGAACTGGCATCTGATCGATGCCGATGGCCTGGTGGTCGGCCGGCTCGCCGTCATCATCGCCAACCGCCTGCGCGGCAAGCACAAGCCCAGCTTCACCCCCCACGTCGATTGCGGCGATCACGTTGTCGTGATCAACGCCGGCAAGGTGCGGCTGACGGGCAACAAGCTCAAGCAGAAGATCTATTACAAGCACACCGGTTATGCCGGCGGCATCAAGGAAGTGACCGCAGCCAAGGTGCTGGATGGCCGCTTCCCCGAACGCGTGCTTGAAAAGGCGGTTGAGCGCATGATCCCGCGTGGACCGCTCGGCCGTGCGCAGATGCGCGCGCTGCACCTTTACGCCGGCGACGAGCATCCGCATGCGGGCAACCAGCCCGTTTCGCTCGACGTTGCTTCACTCAACCGCAAGAACAAGGTGGGTGCGTGATGTCCGATACCCCTAACGCCACCGAAACCGTGTCGAGCCTGGCCGATCTCAAGGCGCTGACCAGCGCCGAGCCGGTTGCCGCTGCGACCGCCGCTGCTTCGTCCACCGATTCGCCCACCCTCGGCGATGCCGGTTTCGGCGAAGATGCCGCTCCTCCTCCGCCGCCGCGCGGTGGTCCGCTGGCGCCGCTGCGCGATCAGGAAATCGATGCGCAAGGCCGCGCTTATGCTACCGGCCGCCGCAAGGATGCCGTGGCGCGCGTGTGGATCAAGCCCGGTTCGGGCAAGATCACCGTCAACGGCCGCGATCAGGAAGTGTACTTCGCCCGTCCCACGCTGCGTCTGGTGATCAACCAGCCGTTCGACGTGGCCGATCGTTCGGGCCAGTACGATGTCATGTGCACCGTCAAGGGCGGCGGGCTTTCGGGCCAGGCCGGCGCGGTCAAGCACGGCATCGCGCAGGCGCTGTCGAAGTTCGAGCCTGCCTTGCGGCTTGCGGTCAAGACCGCCGGCTTCCTCACCCGCGACAGCCGCGTGGTCGAGCGCAAGAAGTACGGCAAGGCCAAGGCGCGCAAGAGCTTCCAGTTCTCGAAGCGCTAAGATTTACCAACCCATTCGTCCCCTCGCGGGGATGGCCAGAGGGGCCGGCGAGCGATCGCCGGCCCTTTTTGCTGCGCGGGTGCAACGCCCTTGCCGCAGCTGGGCCGCGCCGTGATGCGCCGCACAACGGATCGCGGCGTTTGCGTTAAATGGTTCATGCACTGGACAAATGCTGCCGGGCAGGCAAAGTTTGCAGTCGGGGTTCGCTTACCGACAGAACGATACGATGACCCACCGCCGGGGCGGGCGGGGTTGCGGCACAGACTTGGACAGCGCTTGGGGGCAGACAGGCATGGCGACGGTAATGCGCGGCGCGGACGGACACGATTCCGCAGCCGCTTCGGATTTGGATGGACGACCCGACGTGCGCATGGTGTCCGACTTGCGCGCGCAGAACCTGCAACTGCAGGCCACCATCGCCCAACTGCGGCAGGACCTTGAACGGCACGAAGCGGCCAGCCTGGCGGCGGTGCAGCGCGCGCGGGCGGATGCTTCCGACGAAGTGGCCCAGATGCGCGCGACGGTGCACGCCATGCGCGAGGAAATGGAGCGGCGCGAGATCGAGGCGGAGGCGGCTGGGCAGGTTGCGCGCGCGACGGGGGCGGCCGAAGCGGCGCAATTGCGCGATGCGATCGGCCAGTTGCGCGGCGAACTCGAACGGGTGCGCGCCGAAGCCGAGCGCGCCATGGTCCGCGCCGAATCGCAGTTCGCCGCCGAACGCGCGACGCTGCAGCAGCAGGTCCAGGCGCTGCGCACGCAGATCGACGATCGCACCGTGCTTGCCGCGGCTGCCGGAGCCCGCGCATGAGCATCGTCACCTCGCTCGCCGATGCCGGAATTTCACCGGCCCGGATCCGCCGTATGCGCAAGGATGCGGCGTTGCGGCGGGCGCACGTGTTGCTGGAAGTATCGCAACGCTGCGCCGCGATCGGCAACCTCGACGGCGTGCTGAACCAGCTGGTCGAGCTGACCACGCGCGAACTGGCGTGCGAGCGCGGCACTCTGTTCCTCAACGACGATGCGCGCGGCGAACTTTATTCGCGCGTGGCGCAAGGCGGCCTCAACCGCGAGATCCGCATCCTCAATTCCACCGGCATCGCGGGCCACGTGTTCCAGACCGGCGAATGGGTGCTCAGCGACGATCCTTATTCCGATCCGCGCTTCAACAGTTCGGTCGACCAGCGCACCGGCTATCGCACGCGCAACATCGTGTGCGTGCCCGTGCGCACGATGGCGGGCGAAAGCATCGGCGTGATGCAGTGCCTCAACAAGATCGATGGCGAATTTTCCGAGGACGACCTCAGCCTGCTCGCCGAAATGACCAGCCAGGCGGCGATCGTGCTGCGCAGCCTGCAATATGTCGAACAGATCGACCGCATCCGGCTGAAGGAGATGTCGTTCCTCGAACTGGTGTCCGACATCAATTCGGAGTTCGACCTGTCGCGCCTGCTGGGGCGCGTGGTGCGCGAGACGACGCAGATGCTCAGCGCCGAACGCGCCACGATCTTCCTGCACGATACCGTGACCGACACGCTGTTTTCACGCGTGACGGCGGGTGGCGACATCGCCGAAATCCGCATCCCGTCGCACGCCGGGATCGCGGGCACGGTGTTCACCTCGGGCGCGAGCATGAACATCCCGTATGCTTACGCCGACTTGCGGTTCAATCCGGCGTTCGACAAGCAGACCGGGTTCTTCACCCGATCGATCCTGTGCGTGCCGATCGTGAACAAGTCCGGCACGGTCATCGGCGTGACCCAGGTGCTCAACAAGATCGGCGGCATCTTCACCGACGAGGACGAGCAGCGGCTGAAGGCATTCACCGCGCAAATCGCCATCGCGCTGGAGAATTCCAAGCTGTTCGACGACGTCCAGCGGGTCAAGAACTACAACGAGAGCATGCTGCAAAGCATGTCGAACGGCGTGCTCACGCTCGATCCGGCGGGCGCGATCGTGACCTGCAACGCCGCCGCCGCGCGGATCTGGGAATGCGATGCCGATGCGTTGTCCGGACGTCTGCTGGCCGATCTGCTGGGCGAGGACAGCGCCTGGGTGATGGACCGCATTGCCGCGGTTCAGGCCAGCCACGCCAGCGATCTCATCCCCGATGCCAAAGTCACGCTGGGCGGGGTGGAGAAATCGGTGAACCTCGCGTTCATGCCCCTGCTCGCTGCCGAAGGCGACAAGGACCTGGGATCGATGCTGATGTTCGAGGATATCAGCATCGAAAAGCGCATGAAATCGACGATGTCGCGCTACATGGACCCGGTGATCGCGGCGCAGATGCTCGACGTCGACGCGCTCGATCTGCTCGGCGGGGTCAGCGCCGAGGCGACGATCATGTTCACCGACGTGCGCGGGTTCACTACCATTACCGAGGAATACGGCGCGCAAGGCACCGTCTCGTTCCTCAACGACTACTTCACGATGATGGTGGACTGCATCACCCGCGAAGGCGGGATGCTCGACAAGTTCATCGGCGATGCGATCATGGCCTGCTTCGGCCTGCCGATGGCGCACGACGACGATCCCGATCGCGCGGCGCGCGCGGCCGTTTCGATGATCCGCGAGCTGTGGGAATGGAACGTCGGGCGTCGCGCGCGCGGGTTGAAGACGGTGGACATGGGCGTGGGACTCAACACCGATATGGTGGTGTCGGGCAACATCGGCAGCCCCAAGCGCATGGACTATACCGTGATCGGTGACGGGGTGAACCTCGCCTCCCGTCTCGAAAGCGCGTGCAAGGCCTATTCGGCGCGGATCCTCGCCAGCGAATCCACGGTGAACAAGCTGCGTGGGACTTACCGCCTGCGCGACATCGATCTGGTGGTGGTCAAGGGCAAGACCCAGCCGGTGCGGGTGTTCGAGCTGCTCGATTACCACGATGCCGCCTCGTTCCCCAACCTGGGCGAAGTGGTCGGCCATTTCGGCGACGGCATCGCCGCCTATCGTGCCGCCAAATGGGATGCGGCGATCGCGCGTTTCGAAAAGTGCCTTGCGCTCAATCCAGCAGACACCCTGTCGCACACCTACATCGACCGCTGCCGCGTGCTGCAGGCGGCGCCCCCGGTGGGTGAGTGGGACGGGGTGTGGGTGATGAAGGACAAGTAGGGGTTTGGCGTTGGGGCGGCTGGTGCCGGAACGGCGGTGGTTCGCGAGAACTGATCGACAGATGCCCCAACCCGTTCCCGCTCATCTGTTGCCTGACGTGTCTCGACTTCGCTCGACACGAGCGGACCGGTTAGACCCGCCAGATTCAGTACACCGGCGGATCGACCTCGGGCACGGCGCCTACCGGCGCGACCGGCTCGCCTTCGAGGCGCGGCGGCTTGGCGTTGGCAGGAATATCGTCGATCTGCATGTCGTGCGTGGTGACATGCTCCAGGTTGCGCACGCGCACCGTCACCATGTCGCGGCTCAGCGTCAGCTCGTTGAAGCTGGGCGGGGTCGATCGCACGCGCTGTGACAAGGTGCCCGCGCCGATCATCCGCACCGGGCCGTTCGCGGTCTGGTGCGTGATGTCGAACGGATCGTGGACATGGCCGGACAACACCGCCAGCACGTTGCGCCGCGCCAGTTCGGCCAGCGCCTTTTCCCCGCCCCGCGTCAGCGCGTTGCCTTTCGTCCCGGCCTCGACCAGCGGATGGTGCACCGTCACCAGCGCACGGGTGCCGGATGGCAGCGCGTCGATGGCCGCCAGTGTCTTGTCGAGCGCAGCCGGGGTGACCCAGCCCTTCGACCAGTTCAAACGCCACTGCGCGCGCGCGGTGGTCTTGAGCGGGACGATGGCAACGCCCGGCATGTCGATCTCGCGCTCGACCAGCGCCTCGATCCCGCGGAACCGGCGGTAGGGATCGAGAAAGCGCTCGGCCAGATTGAAGTAGGGCAGGTCGTGATTGCCCACTTCGACCGTCACCGGCAATTCCAGCCCCAGGATCCATTCGCACGCGGCGGTAAATTCGCGATGCCGCGCGCGCATTGTCAGGTCGCCGGTGATCGCCACCGCGTCCGGCTGTTCGGCGACGATGCGTTCTGCCACCCAGTCGAGCGCGCGCTGGTCCTGCAGCCCGAAATGAATATCGCTGAGATGGAAGATGCGGGTGACGGTTGGTGCGGGCGGATCAGTCGGCATGGCGCGTCGCTATCAGATCGACCTCACACTGCGCCAGCATGAAGGTTTCGCGGGTGGTGCCTTCCGCCGGTTCGCCATCGACCAGCAATTCGATCGGCGCGCCGTACAGGCACGACAATTCGAGCTCGCGGTGCAACTCCAGGTCATCGTGCGGCCCATCGCGAAAGCTGCGCCGCAGCAACGCCAGACCTTGCCGGGCATAATCGGCGATGGAAGCGGCGTAATAGGCCTCGACGCGGATGCCCTCGGCCGTGGGGGTCAGGTTGACCAGCGGATAGCCCTCGGGCCGCCCCAGCGGCGGGGCGGAACACACCACCATCGGCCCCGTGGTCGACTGGCCGATCGCGGCGGCGGTGTGTTCCGCCACGCCGCGGATGTCCGCCGATCGCAACGCCTCGCGCACATCGTTCCACGCTGTGCCGGGGCCCAGCAGCAGGCCGCCCAGCGCATCGCCGTGGGCCGAGCGGATCACGCTGATGCGTTTGCGCCGGACCGGCGCCGCGCCGACGCGCGCGACGATGGCCTCAGCGTCGGCATCGCCGTGCAACCGCAGCGCCAGCAGGTTCATCGTGCCGCCGGGCAGCACCAGCACCGCGCCATCCCAGCCATAGAGGCCGGTGACCAGCGCATTGATCGTGCCGTCGCCGGCAAATACCGCGACCGTGCCCACACCATGCGCGCGCAATTTGGCCGGGTCGGGCAGGGCTTCGTCGGGGAAACGGATCACCCGGCCGGGCGCGCGATCGATCGCGCGCAACGCCGAGGTCAAATTCGCCAGCGCTTCGGGGGTGTTGCTGCCGCTGGCCGCATTGACCACCAGCCATGTCTGTCCATCGTCCATCCGCGCTCAAAGCGTGGATCGGGTGACGGTTCCCCGCGCGGGTCGCCCCGTCAGTTGCCCGATCACACGCGTCCCGACAGAATCAGCCACGCCGAGAAGCTGTTGAGCATCGAATAGACGACATAGCAGATCGGCGCCCACACGATGCTCTGCGCCGCGAACAGCAGCGTCGCCAGCAGCATCAGGAACTCCACCGCCAGGCTGAAATGGCCGCCAAGATGGTGATAGAACCACGGCACGCGGCCCAGCAGAGGGTGGCGGCTGTCCATGACCGCCCGGTGCAGGGCAAAGTTGCCGATTCCCAGCAGGAAAGTGATGAGAATCGCCATCTGACTGTCACGATAGGCTGCACTTCGCCGGTTGTCAGTCGCGATGAATCCTTGCCGCATGTCGTTCGGCGGACGGGATGAGCGCTTCGTCGTGGTGCCTGGCGGCTGGTCGGTCATCCGGGCTTGCCGGTCGATCCCGGCGCGCGGGAGCGGCGGGCGAGGCGTATCAAACTGGCATGCGGCGGTGATCGAAACCCCCCGAAACCCGCACACCGCCGCAGACCCTGATTTGATCCCTTCTGCGAAACGAACCCAAGGAAATCGCCATGAACGCCAAGCTCATCTTCGCAACCGGCCTCGTTGGCCTGTCCCTCGCCGCGCAGCCGGCTTTTGCCCAGACCCGCGCCGTTTCCTATCGCGACCTCGACCTGTCGACCTCGGCCGGCCAAGCCCGCCTCGATGGCCGGCTCCGCGCCGCCGCCGCGCTGGTGTGCCGCACCGACGAGGGCGTGACGTCCATCGCCGACCAGGCCGCCGCGAGCCGCTGCTACGGCAAGGCCCTGTCATCGGCGCGTGTCGCGGTCGCTTCGGCGGGCACCACGCGTCGTCCCGGCCGGTAAGTCCCGGTCGAACCTGGTCCGGAGCCGGAATTCCAGCCCCGGCTTCGGACCAATTTTGTCAGTTTCTGGTGTCGTTGCTGCGCGCCGAGCGCGCAAAGCCAGGGCTCAGTGAGCGGTGCCGGCCAGATCCCGCACCGTTGCCGGGCCTGTTGCCTTGTCCGCTTCCAACTCGACCCGTTCGCGCCAGCGCAAATCTTGCGGTCCCAGCACCCGGTCGTCTGCCGCGCGAATGGTGATCGGCGCGATCGGCGCGCCGTCGCGTTCATCGCACAGCACCGGGTTGGCCGGCACGCCCAGTTCCCATTTTTCGCCCCACTGGCGCAGCGCGAGCATCGCCGGCAGCAGGTCGAACCCTTTCGGCGTCAGGCGATATTCGATGCGGCGGCGATCGTCGCAGCAGTGCTCCCGCTTGAGGATGCCGGCTTCGACCAGCCGCGACAGGCGGTTGGACAGGATGTTGCGGGCGATGCCCAGCGCGTCGAGGAAATCCTCGAAATGCCGGATGCCGTTGAATGCGGCGCGCAGGATCATGAACGACCACTTTTCGCCCATCGCTTCCAGCGCCACGGGCAGCCCGCACTGGACAAGATCGGCAAGGGGTTCGCGCAGCTTTTCCATGGAGTCTCTTGCGTATCCCATCTCGCGGCTATCACACACCGCTATTTAAGTTTCTAGTTGCAACTTACAACCTAGTTTGATAGGTAGTGATTCGCAACTGAAATCCGCACCCTCTCCAGACCCCGCATTTCGGTTGCTCGATCAAAGGGGAATACTCATGACTCGTTTCCAGCAATCCGCGCCCGCCCGCCAGCTGATGTTTGCCGCGCTTGCCCTGATCGGCACGGTCGGCAGCTTCGGCGCGATCACCGGCACGGCCCACGCCGCCACGCCCACGTTCTACACCGCCGCGCTGGTCAAGCCGGTGTCCGCGCCGCAGCACGTCATCGTCGACGGGGTGATGTGGAACTGCAGCGGCACCGAATGCATCGCCCCGCGCGATGGTTCGCGCACCGCCAACGTCTGCGCGCGGCTTGTCCGCAAGCTGGGCCCGGTCTCGCGCTTCGCCACGCCGCAGGGCGATCTGGCGGCCGCAGATCTCACCCAGTGCAACGGCGCCAGCTGAACCTGCTCCAGCGCGTGCATCCACCAGCCCCCCGCTTCAGGCGGGTGCGCGCACCTTCGAAGGACCGCGACGGGATGTGAACCCCTGTCGCGGTCCTCTTTTTTTGCGCATGACCACCGGCACGCTGCGGCCTATAGCGGCGCGATGCGATATGTTTCTGCGCTGGCCGCGTTCGCCCTCACCTCTGCCGGCTGGTCTGCTTCGGCCAATGCCGCGACGGCGCCCCAAACCGCCGCCCCCGATCTGTCCCGGCTGACCGAAGGGCACACCGCAGACCTGCGCTGCGCCGCCGCGTTTGCCATCGTCGCGTCGGAACAGCAGCGTGGGGTGCAGGATGCGCTGGCTTATGCCCCGCTCGGCTATCGCGGGAAGGAATACTTCGTCCGCGTCAGCGCGCGGGTGGAGGACGAGGCCGGGCTGTCGAAAGAGGCGGTGCGCGATATCCTCGTGCGCAACGTGGCCGAAATGCAGCAGCAGGCCGCCGCGATCGGCGATCCGGCAACCGAACTGTCGAACGTGGTGAAGCCCTGCCTTGCCCGGCTCGACAAGGAAGTGGCGCCGCTGGTGCGGCCCGATCTGCTGCAGTGTTCCGCGATCCTGCAGGTCGCCTATGAACAACTCCATGCCAGCGAAGGCCTGACCCCGGCGGCGCAGGACCTCAGGACGCTGGCCTCGGTGCTGACCGCGCGCGAGCACGAAGCGCTGGTGGCCGGCGGCAAAAGCGGCGAGGAGGCGGACCGCGCGCTGGGCCAGGCACACGATGCGCTGCTGGCCGAAGCTTTTGCCCAGACCGACAAGGCCGGCGGCGATGGCGGCGCGATCGAGAAATACGACATCGCGCATTGCTACGATCTGGCCCGGCCCGATCCCAAGTCGCACTATTGACGTCGCGCGGGCAATCGCAACGCAGCAACGACCGGCGCTGGAAATCCGACCGTCCCGCACCCATATTCCGGCGTGCCCCGTTTTTTCGGTGTGCCCTGTCTTCGGCGTAAAGGAGAATTTCGATGCCCGACAAGATTGCGCTGACCGATGCCGAATGGCGCGAACGCCTGACGCCCGAACAGTACCAGGTGCTGCGTCGGGCGGGGACCGAGCGCGCGTTCACCGGCGCATACGAGAAGAACAAGGCGGCGGGCGAGTATGTCTGCGCCGGCTGCGGCGCGCCGCTGTTCACGTCCGAGAAAAAATATGACAGCGGGTCGGGCTGGCCCAGCTTTACCGCCCCGGTCGCTGCCGATGCGGTCGACGAACATCGCGACATGGCGCACGGCATGGTCCGCACCGAAGTGCGCTGCGCCGGGTGCGAAGGCCATCTGGGCCATGTGTTTCCCGATGGTCCCGGCCCCGAAGGCTTGCGCTACTGCATGAACAGCGCCTCGCTGGAGTTCAAGCCAAAGGACTGACGCAGGCAGACAACAGATCTGAAATGCAGCACGCGGCCGCCGCTGCCGGGGCGGTTCGCAACTTCCGATTAACCCTGCGTTACAAATCGCCTATGCATGAGGGCGAAATTCGGGCGTTCCGTCCGCGAGGGATCAGAAACACCACGTATGGCCAGACGGGACGATCCGCGCCGCCCTCAACGGGGACGGCCCACGCCCGCGCCTAAAGCTTCGGCGTCAGCACCGTCGGCACTGGGCCGCTGGGTCAAGCGTGCGTTCGTCTGGGGCATTGGTGGCGTGCTGCTGTTCGCCGCGATCATGGGTGTGGCGGTGGCGATGACCGAACGGTCGCTCCCGAGCTATGAAAAGCTGAAGTCGACCCAGACCGGCCAGATGATCGTGGTGCGCGCCGCCGATGGCACCGAGATCGAGACGCTCGGTCCCAGCTACGGCAAATGGGTGCCCTATGCGCAGATCCCCCAAGTGATGAAGGCCGCGATGGTCTCGGTCGAGGACCGGCGCTTCAACGAACACTGGGGCGTCGATCCGCTGGGCATCGCGCGTTCGGTGTGGGTGCGCGTGGAAAGCGGGCACTGGCGACAGGGCGGCTCGACCATTACGCAGCAGCTGGCGCGCAACATCTTCCTCAACAATTCCAAAACCTTCGACCGCAAGGTGCGTGAGATCGTGCTGGCGCTGGCGCTGGAGCAGAAGTTCAGCAAGCACCAGATCCTCGAGCTGTATCTCAACAAGGTCTATTTCGGCGGCGGCGCCTACGGCATCGATTCGGCCAGCCGCAAGTTCTTCGGTCATCCGGCAGAGGGGATCGCCCTGCCCGAAGCCGCGATCATCGCCGGGCTGGTCAAGGCGCCGTCGCGGTATTCGCCCACCGCCGACCAGCAGGCGGCGGTCGATCGCGCGAAAGTCGTGCTGGGCGTGATGCAGTCGGCCGGTGCGATCACCGCCAGCGAGGCGGCCGGGGTCGATCTCAAGGCGGTCAAGCTGGCGGCGGAGGAAGGCCAGAACTCGGCGCGGTACTTCACCGATTGGGCGCTGCCGCAGCTCGATATCCTGTTGCCCGAAAACGACCAGCCGATCGAGGTGTGGACCACGCTCGACCTGGGCATGCAGCGCGCGGCGACCACCGCGATCCAGGCCAACGTGCCCACCGGCGCGCAAGGTGCGATGGTCAGCCTCGATCGCGACGGCGCGGTGCTGGCGATGGTCGGCGGCACCGATTACGTGACATCGAACTACAACCGCGCCACCGACGCGGTGCGCCAGCCGGGATCGGCATGGAAGCTGTTCGTCTATCTCGCCGCGCTGGAAGCGGGCTACAAGCCGGGCGATCGCGTGGTCGATGAACCGGTGACGATCGACGGCTGGACGCCGCGCAATTCGGGCGGCACGTATGCCGGGCCGATCGACGTGCGCACCGCGTTTGCCTATTCCAAGAACACCGTCGCGGCGCAACTCGGCAACGAAGTCGGCTTTGCGTCGGTGGCGGGCATGGCGCGGCGGTTCGGCATCACCACGCCGATCAACACGCTGCCGTCGATGGTGCTGGGCACGTCCGACGTGCGCGTGATCGACATGGTGCGCGCGTTCGCCGGGGTGCAGGCCGGCGGCAGCGCGATCACCCCGTTCGGCATCCGCAAGGTGACGACCACCGATGGCCAGGTGCTGTATGAGCACAAGGTTGATCCGCCACAGAACCTCGTGCCCAGCTACGTCGCGGCCGAAATCACCGATTTGCTGCAGACCGCGGTCAACATCGGCACCGGACGCGCCGCGCAGATCGGGCGGCCGGTGGCGGGCAAGACCGGCACCACCAGCTCGAACAAGGACGGCTGGTTCCTCGGCTTTTCGAGCGGGATTACCACCGGCGTGTGGATGGGCCGCGACGATGCCAAGACCGTTCCGGGCCTGCAGGGCGGCACCGCCCCGGCGCGCGCGTTCGCGCTGTACATGCGCTTCGCCACGGCCAAGCGCCCGATCCAGAAGTTCGATACCGAAGTGACGCTGCCCAGCTGGCAGCTCGAGCCCGACAACGAGGCGATGATGGGGCCGCCGGGCAACTACGTCTATGTCGACGAGCAGGGCAACCTGATCGATCCCAAGCATGTCGATGAACCGGCGCGGCCCGGCAACGGTGCGCCGGTGGACGAAGGCGGCGGGCTGGTTCCGGCTGGACCTCCGCCTGCGGCCAACGACGATTTCCTCGACCGGGCGACCGGGCGCCAGAACGGCGCGCCGCCCGGAACCACGCCGCCGCGCGGCCGCCAGAACGCGGCCCCACCGGCTACCGGCCAGCGCCCGGCCGCGCCGCCGCAGCAGGATGGGTTGATCGAGCAGTAAGCCTGGAGCAGCGGGCTGGTGTCGCTGCTCCCATCTCGCTGAACAGACCGGCGAACCTTTTCGGCATTCGTTCGTTGAACCTGTCGAGCGGGCGATGAGCCCGTGCAATCAGGAGACGAACCATGGGTCTGCTTCAATGGGCCGCCGTTGGCGCGGCCGGCTACGCCATCTACCGTGCGGTACAGAACCGCAATGCCGAAACCGCACCGTCGGCGTTTGCGCCCGGCGAACACGCGGGCAGCAACTTTTCGCAAGTGCGCACCGCCGGGGTAGAGGGCATGCGCTCCAACCCGCCGGGCTGGGACAAGGTAGACCAGGCGATGGATGAAAGTTTCCCCGCCAGTGATCCGCCCGCCACCTACTGACCGCGCGCGCAATACAGCGCAGCACAGGCAAAACAACACCGCGCCGGAGCGATCCGGCGCGGTTTCTGTTTGGGGATGTGAGCCCCGACCTGTTTCAGCTTAGCGCAAGCGTACCGGGATGTAGACGGCCGGCTGGCCGCGCCGCTGCACCCGCAGCAGCACCGCACCGCGCCCGTCGGTCCGCGCGGTGCGGATCGCCGCATCGAGATCGGCGGGCGATGCCACCGGGCGGTTGTTGGCCGACAGCACGATGTCGCCACGCTGCAGGCCCTTGGCGCTGGCATCGGACGAATCGTCCACCGCCGTCACCACCACGCCGTTGGTGCCGTCCGCCGCACCCAGCTGCCGCGCGATCTGCGCTGTCAGCGGGATCACCGCCATGCCGAGCGACTTCTCGATCGCACTGCCGCCCTGCGCCTGCTGGCTGTCCCCTTTGCCGAAGCTGTCGGGATCCTGTTGCGCGTCGGGATCGAAGGTCTGCTTGGCCAGTTCCTCCTCGCTCGGGCGCTTGCCGACCACGGCGTTGACCGTGAGGTGCTGGCCGTTGCGGATCAGGTCGATCGGGATGCGCTTGCCCGGCGCGGTGTTGGCGACGATGAACGACAACGTCTGTTCGGGAGTGACGTCCTTGCCATCCACCTTCAGCACCACGTCGCCCGCCTGCAGCCCGGCCTTGGCCGCGCCTTGCGCGGGTTCGACGCCCTGGATGAATTCGCCACGGTTCTTTGGGATGCCCAGCGATGCGGCAAGGTCTTCGCTCAGCGACGAAATCCGCACGCCGAGATAGCCGCGCTCGATCGCCTGGCCGTTGCGCAGCTTTTCCACGATCGGGGCCGCGATTTCCGCAGGGATGGCAAAGCCGATGCCCACGCTGCCGCCGGTGGGCGAGAAGATCGCGTTGTTGATGCCGATGACGTTGCCCGCCATGTCGAACATCGGCCCGCCCGAGTTGCCGCGGTTGATCGAGGCGTCGGTCTGCAGGTAACGGTCATAGGCGCTGCCGGTGCCGGTGTTGCGATACACGGCAGAGATGATCCCTTGCGTGACGGTGCCGCCCAGACCGAACGGGTTGCCGATGGCGATCACCCAGTCACCCACGCGCGCCTTGTGCGAATCGCCGAATTTCACGAACGGGAACGGCTTGGACGCGGTGATCTTGAGCACGGCCAGATCCGACGCGGCGTCGCGCCCGACCAGCTTGGCCGGATATTCGGTGCCATCGGGCATGGTGATCGAGATCGATTCGACCTCGCCCTGCCCATCGGCGGTGATGACGTGGTTGTTGGTCACGACATAGCCGTCGGCCGAGATGATGAACCCCGATCCCAGCGACTGTGCTTCGCGCGTGGTCGATCCGCCTCCGCCTTGCGGCGCGCCTCCGCCCTGTCCGCCAAACAGATCGCCGAACGGGGTGCCCGCGAACGGGTTGGTCGGCACCTTCACGCGCTGGCGGGTGGAGATGTTGACCACGGCGGGCTGCAACTGCTGGGTCAGGTCGGCAAAGCTGGCGGGCGCGCCGGCGCGCGGGACGACGTTCTGTATCTGCGACTGATCATTCTGCGCCACCTGGGCCCCGGCGGGAAGTCCGGTCACGAGGGTGAGCGCGCTTCCGGCCAGCAGCAGCGCCGACGTTACTCCATAAGCATATCGCACGTTGTTCAGTCCTCTTTGCAGCACACGTTTGCGGCGATTTCCGCCGCCCCGGCGGATGCGTGATTCACGCTTCGTCGCATGAACGGAATTTGAATGACAGCGGTTCGTACCGGCTCATTTCCCCCGGAACTGGCGCAGATATTCGTTGTCGGGCGACAGCACGATCTGGGTGTTGGCGGTGCCTTTGGCAAACGTCGCGTCATAGCTCTGCATCGCGCGGTAGAAGTCGTAGAACTGCGCATCCTTGCCAAAGCTGGCGGCATAGGTCTTGGACGCGTCCGCCTCGGCCTGCGCGCGGATGATCTGGGCGCTTTTCTCGCCTTGCGCGCGGATCGTGGTCGCTTCCTGGTTGCGCGCGCTCGACATGCGGGCAAACGCGCTTTCCAACGGGGTGCCATCGGGCAGGTCGGCGCGCTTGATCCGCACGTCGATCACTTGCGCGCCGTATTCGCGCGCCTCGCGATCAAGGTTGGTGCGGATGTTGGCCATCGCCATGCCGCGATCGGCGGTGAGCAGCGCCCCGAACGTGCGCTTGCCCAATTCCTGGCGCAGCACCGAGTTGAGGATCGGCTGCAGCTGCTCCGACACGCGATCGGTGGTGCCGGCGGTTTCATACATCTTGACCGGATCGATGATGCGGAACCGGGCGTAGGCGTCCACCTCGAGCCGCCGCTGGTCGAGCGAGGTCACCTGCTGGCGCTCCATGTCGACATCGAGCACGCGCTTGTCCACCCACACGACCTGCTCGAAGAACGGGATGCGCAGCACCAGCCCCGCGCCGGTCTGGCCGAAATCGGCATTGGGGCGGAAGCGGTTGACCACGCGCACCGGATCGCCCAGCCGGACAATCACTGCCTGGCTGGTTTCGGGCACGACGACGAGGCAGCTGGCCAGCGCGACGATGGCGATGACCACGGCGATGATCGCGGCTTTCTGTTCTTCCCAGAACTGTTCCATGGTCAACGCTCCTCACCCGGTGCCGCAGACGATGCCGGTTGCGGCGCCGCCTTGATCTGGGGCAGCGGCAGGTACGGGGTGACCCCGCCGGGCGTTTCGATGATCACCTTGTCGGTCTGGCTCAGCACGCGTTCCATGGTCTCGTAATACATCCGGCGGCGGGTGACTTCGGGCGCGAGCTTGTACTGCTCATAGACTTTGTCGAACGCGGCGGCATCGCCCTGCGCGCGCGCGGTCAGCTGCTGCGCCCAGGCTTCGGCCTGGTTGACGCGGCTTTGCGCATCCTGCTGCGCGGCGAGCACGTCCTTGAACGCATCGACCACCTTGGTCGGCGGATCGGTCTTCTTGATTTCCACGCCCTGGATCTTCACGCCCGAACGATAAGCATCGAGGATGCGCTGCATCCGCTCGCGCACGTTCTGTTCGATCAGCGCGCGGCCGCTGCCCATGGCATCGTTGAGCGTCGCCTCGGCAATCGACTGGCGCATCGCCGCCTCGGCCACTTCCTTCACCGTGGCGTCGGGTTCGGCCAGCTGGAACGAGTATAGCTTGATGTCCTTGATGTTCCAGCGAACGAGATAGGACAAGTCGATCAGGTTCTGGTCGGCGGTCAGCATCAGCCGCTCGCCCTCACCATCGGGCATCGAATCGCGGCGGATCGAGGTGACGTCCTTGATCGCCACGTTCTGGATCGGCCACGGCAGCGTCAGCGAGGTGCCCGGGCTGAGCACGCTCGAGAACTTGCCCAGCGTGGTGACCACGCCCTTTTCCTGCGGGGCGATGCGGTGGACCATCGAACTGCCCAGCCACAGCACGACCAGCACCGCGATGGCGATCGGCAGCCAGCTGCGACCATCGGGCAGGCGCGGCAGGCGTGGCATGCCGCCGCCGCCACCGGGACCGCCGCCCTTGTTCGTCCGGGCGCGGAAGATGTCCTCGATGCTGGCCGAGCGTCGCGGCGGTTCGGCATCGCCCGGCGGCAACCACGGATTGCGCGGCCCATCACCCTTGGGCCCATCACCCTTGGGGCCGTCGCCTTTGGGAGCACCGGCGCGTGGCTTGTTCGGCGGAGTGCCCTCGCCTGCGCTGTCGCCGGCCGACGGGTCGGCACCCTCGGGTTCGCCATCGCCACCGGGTGTACCCCAGGGACTGCGTTTACCGGCCATGGCCCATCCGATGCGCGTGATACGCCCGCCCAATTTTGTCATGCAGACCGTTATAGGAACACCGGGCGCTGAAAAACAGTGTCTCCTCCCGAAATTCCTCTGCTAGGGCGGCGATCTGGCAACAACAGGGCATAATGTGAGCGTCGGCGAAGCGGAAATGAAGGAAGCGGTCGCCAAAGTTGCGGGCGCGCGGTTGCAATCGCTGCGGCTGGCCGACGGTGTGGCCACGATCGTGCTCGAAGTCGGCGGGCTCGACCGGATCGAGCGCGACCGGTTGGAAATCGCGGTGCGCGACGCCGCCCGGATCGCGGGCGCCAGCGATGTCCGCGTGGCGATGACCGCCGACAAGAAAGTCCGCAAGATCATCGCGGTGGGATCGGGCAAGGGCGGTGTCGGCAAGTCGACGCTGTCGGCCAACCTCGCGGTCGCACTGAGCCGGCTGGGGCGCAAGGTCGGGCTGGTCGATGCCGATATCTACGGCCCGTCGCAACCGCGCCTGCTCGCCAACGAAGGCCGTCGTCCCGAGGCGCGCGACAGCAAGATGATCCCGGTGCCCAGTCCGTGGGGTGTGCCGCTGCTGTCGATGGGTCACCTGGTCGAGCCCGGGCAGGCGATCGCCTGGCGCGGGCCGATGGCGGGCAACGCGCTGGGCCAGCTGATGGACGCCGAATGGGGCGATATTGAGATCATCGTGGTCGATCTGCCGCCCGGCACCGGCGACGTGCAGCTGACCATGCTCCAGCGCCACAAGCCGGCTGGTGCGGTCATCGTCTCGACCCCGCAGGATCTGGCGCTGATGGATGCAACGCGCGCGATCCAGCTGTTCGAACAGGGCGGCGTGCCGCTGATCGGCATGGTCGAGAACATGGCGGGCTATGTCTGTCCGCATTGCGGCGAGGAAAGCGATCCGTTCGGCAACGGCGGCGCCGAAGCGGCGGCGCGCACCATGGGCCTGCCGTTCCTCGGACGCGTGCCGCTGGACATCGCGATCCGCACCGACAGCGATGCCGGACGTCCGCCGGCCGCAGGCGACGGGCCTCAAGCCGAGGCGTTTGCCGCGATCGCCCGGCGCGTCGCCACCTGGCTCGATAACCAGAAATAGGCGGGCAGAAATGAACCGGCAGAAATGAGCGTGACGCGTAATGGGCGAGAACTGACCCGATGCAGCTGACGCGGCGCGGATTGCTGATCGGCGCGGCGGCGGGCGGCGGCCTGCTGGCGGCCTTCTCGTTCGTGCCGCGCCGCTATGCCAATCCGTTCCCTGCCGACATCGCCGCAGGCGAGCACGGCTTCAACGCCTGGCTCAAGATCGCGCGCAACGGCGTGGTCACCGTGGCGATCCCGGCGTGCGAGATGGGGCAGGGCATTGCCACCGTGCTCGCCCAAGTCGTCGCGGTGGAACTGGGCGCCGACTGGAAGCTGGTCGCGATCGCGCCCGCGCCGGTCAGCCCCGCTTATGCCGATCCGGTGCTGGCCGCGCACTGGGCTTCGCTGTGGGCGCCGGGGTGGCTGGCCGGGATGGCGCAGACGCCGGACAGCGCGCTGGCGCGGCTCCATGCCGAACGCGACCGCATGATGGTCACCGCCGACGGCAGCGCGCTGGCCGCGTTCGAGGATCGCGCGCGCGCTGCGGCCGCCGCTGCGCGCGCGATGCTGGCAAAGGCAGCGGCCGCGCGGTGGGACGTGCACTGGGAAGAATGCGCGGCGCAGGACGGCCACATCGTCCATGAGAAAAAGCGCTTGCGCTTTGCCGAACTGGTCGATGATGCCGCGCTGATCACCCCACCCGATCCGCCGGTGCTGCGCCCCGAACCCGCGCGCGAAAAGCCCGCGCTGTTTTCCGATGGCGCGCCGCCGCGCTATCCCCGGCTCGACCTGCCCGCGATGGTCGACGGCGGCCTGACCTTTGCCGCCGACGTGCGGCTGCCGGGCATGGTCTATGCCGCGATCCGCCACGGCCCGCTGGGCAACAGCGTGCTCGGCGAATTCGACAAGGCTGCCGCCGCCGGCATCGCCGGGCTGGTCGGCGTGGTGAAATCCAGGCGCTGGCTCGCGGCGGTGGCCAGCAACAGCTTCGCTGCCGAAAAGGCGCTGAAGGCGATGGCGCCGCGCTTTCGCGTCGCCGGGCCGCTGGCGGACACCAACGTCATCGAGGACCAGCTCGACAAAGCGATCCGGCGCGGGGGTCTGGTGCGACTGTATGCCGATGGCGATGTCGACGGGTTGATGGCCAAGCCGACGCTGGCCTCGCGCTATGACATCGACGCCGCCGTCCACGCCCCGCTCGAAACCGCCAGCGCCACCGCGCGGCTGCGCGACGGCAAGCTCGAGCTGTGGATGGCCACGCAGGCGCCCGAACAGGCACGCCGCGCCGCCGCGCGCGCCGCCGGAATGGGCGTGGGCGACGTCATTCTCTACCCGATGCACGCCGGCGGATCGTTCGACGCGCGGCTCGACACGCGCATCGCGGGCGAAGTCGCGGTCATCGCCAAGCGCATCGGCAAGCCGGTGCAGCTGACCTGGTCGCGCTGGCAGGAAGCGCTCGCCGGGTTCCCGCGCACGCCGGTCGCCGCGCTGCTCTCGGCGGTGACCACACCCGATCGCAAGCAGGTGCTGGGCTGGAAGGCGCGGCTGGCGCTGCCGCCCACCGCGATCGAAGCGGGCGCACGGCTGCTCGATGGCACCGGCGCGCTCAAAGCGCTGGAGACCAGCGGCGTACAGGCCGATCCGCACGCCTGCGAAGGCGCCCGGCCGCCCTACACCGTGCCGGTGATGGCGGTCGATCACGTGCCGGTGGCGCTGGCGCTGCCCACCGCGCGCTATCGCGGCAACGCGCATGGCTACACCGCGTTCTTCAACGAAAGCTTCGTCGATGAACTCGCCCACTTCGCGCGGGCCGAGCCGCTGTCGTTCCGCATCGGCATGCTCGGCGGCGATGCGCGGCTGGTCGCCTGCCTCAGCGGCGTGGCCAAGCTGGCGACGTGGGGCGGCGGCGTCGATGCGTCGGGGCAGGGCATCGCCTGCCACCGCATCGACCTGGGCGAGCGGTCGGGGCGCATCGCGGTTGTCGCCACCGCGCGCAACGAGGAAGGCGCGGTCAAGGTCGACAAGCTCAGCGCCTTTGTCGACATCGGGCGGATCGTGAACATGGATATCGCGCGCCAGCAGATCGAGGGCGGCATGGTGTTCGGGCTGGCCATGGCGATCGGCGGGGCGACCGGCTACGAACGCGGCCTGCCATTGGCGGGGCGCTTGTCCGAACTGGGGTTGCCGCTGCTCGCCGATTGCCCGACGATCGAGATCGCTTTCGCCGACAGCACCGAGCCGCCGTTCGATCCGGGCGAGCTGGGCGTGGTCGCGGTGGCGCCGGCCATCGCCAACGCGCTGTTTTCCGCCACCGGCCTGCGTTTTCGCCGCCTGCCGCTGCTGTCAGAAGGTTTGTAGATGCTACCGCCTGCCTTGCACGTTCCGGCCGACCACCCGCAAGTCGCCACCGGCAAAGTCGGGGTGCTGCTGGTCAACCTCGGCACCCCCGACGCGCCCGAGCCGAAGGCAGTGAAGCGCTACCTGCTGCAATTCCTGTCGGACAAGCGCGTCGTCGAAATCCCCGCGATCGCCTGGCAGCCGATCCTGCGCGGGATCATCCTCAACACCCGGCCCAAGAAATCCGCCCACGCCTATGCGCAAGTCTGGCGCGAGGACGGTTCACCGCTGGCCGCGATTACCGCGCTGCAGGCGCGCGCCCTGCAGGCCCGGCTGGGCGATGCGGCGATCGTGCGCCACGCGATGCGCTATGGCCGCCCCGCGATGGCGGGCGCGCTCGATGCGCTGCTGGCCGCGGGATGCGAACGCATCCTCGTCGCCCCGCTCTATCCGCAATATTCGGGCGCGACGACCGCCAGCGCGCTCGATGCGCTGGCCGACTGGATCAAGACCCAGCGCCGCCTGCCCGCACTGCGCACGCTGCCGCCCTACCATGACGATCCGGCCTATATCGGCGCGCTCCACGCCGATCTGGCGCAGCAGGTCGCGGCGCTGGACTTCGTGCCCGAGGTGCTGCTGCTGAGCTTCCACGGGATGCCCGAACGCACGCTGACGCTGGGCGATCCGTACCACTGCCACTGCCGCAAGACCGCGCGCCTGCTGGGCGAGGCGTTTGCCGTGACGCATCCTGCCATGCGCGTCGGCACCGCGTTCCAGTCGCGCTTCGGGCGGGCCAAGTGGCTCGAACCCGCGACCGACGCGGTGCTGGTGGCCGAGGCGGCCAAAGGCACGCGGCGCATCGCGCTGGCCGCGCCGGGGTTTTCCGCCGATTGCCTCGAAACGCTCGAGGAGCTCAGCATCCGTGGGCGCGAGCAGTTTCTTGGCGCGGGCGGAGAGCAGTTTGCCTCGCTCGCCTGCCTCAACGATGGCGCGGCCGGGATGGACTTGCTGGAATCGCTGGCGCGGCGCGAGCTTTCGGGCTGGATCTGAGGCGGCCATTGCGTCGGCGCACGCAGTTGCTTACACAAGGGTAAGTAAGCCGCAGAGCAACCCGGGAGTCCCATGGCCAGCCTCGCCCCTGATCGACCTGCAAACGCCACCCGTCTCCACACCGAACGCGCCAACCCGCACTGGACGCGGCTGGGCGACGAGGCTGCGCTCGACCATATTCCGGGCGAGGACGGCTGGCCGGTGGTCGGCACGACGCTCAGCGTGCTGGCCGATCCCACCGGTTTCGGCAACCGCATGGCGCGCACGTATGGCCCGGTCCACCGCAGCCGCACGTTCGGTCGGCGGCAAGTCACGCTGCTGGGCGCGGAGGCGAACGAACTGGTGCTGTTCGATCGCGACAAGCTGTTTTCGTCCGAACAGGGTTGGGGCCCGGTGCTCAACCTGCTGTTTCCGCGCGGGCTGATGCTGCTCGATTTCGAGGCACACCGCGTCGATCGCCGCGCGCTGTCGGTGGCGTTCAAGCCCGACGCGATGCGCCACTATGCCGATACGCTGAACGCCGGGATCGCCACCGCCTTGACCGGGTGGGCGCCGTCTGGCGCGCCGACCGCGATGCGGTTCTACCCCGCGATCAAGGCGCTGACGCTCGATACCGCGGCGACCAGCTTTCTCGGTCTGCCGCTGGGGCCCGAGGCCGACGCGCTCAACAAGGCGTTCGTCGATATGGTCGCGGCCTCGGTCGGCGCGGTGCGGCGGCCGCTGCCGTTCACGCGGATGGGCAAGGGTGTGGCGGGCCGCAAGATGATGGTCGCCTATTTCACCAAGCTGCTGCGCCAGCGCCGCGACGCGCCGGGGCAGGACATGTTCAGCCAGTTCGCGCTGGCCACGCGCGAGGACGGCGCGCTGCTCGAAGAATCGCGCGTGGTCGATCACATGATCTTCCTGATGATGGCCGCGCACGACACGATCACCAGTTCGGCCACCTCGCTGGTGTGGCTGCTCGCGCGCCATCCCGAATGGCAGCACAAGCTGCGGGCAGAGGCGCTGGCCGTGACCGGCGGAGCCGGCCGGCCGCTCGCCTACGACGATCTGGGCCGCATGGAGCTGACCGAAATGGCATTCAAGGAAGCGCTGCGGATGGTGCCGCCGGTGCCGACCACCCCGCGCCGCGCGCTGCGCGACTTCACCTACATGGGCTTCTGCATCCCGGCGGGCACGCCGGTGGCGATCAACGGCGCGGCGACGCATGCCGATCCGCGCTACTGGCCCGAGCCGGACGTGTTCGACCCGCTGCGCTTCACGCCCGACAATGCGGCAAAGCGTCACAAATACGCATGGATCCCGTTCGGCGGCGGCGCGCACATGTGCATCGGCCTCCATTTCGCGACGATGCAGATCAAGGTGCTGATGGCGCACCTGCTGACGCGCTACGCCATCGGCATCGCGCCGGGCTATGAGCCGGCGTGGCAAGCCTGGCCGATCCCCAAGCCCAAGGACGGGCTGCAGGTGACCTTGACCCCGCTAACGGTTGACGATTCGCGCTTCGCCGGTTAAGGGCCGCGCTTTCCGGCGGGGCTTGCCCTGCCTTCCACGACGCTTTCAGACCAGATCCGGCTGCTGACCGCGGCCCGACAGAGGACAAACATGGCCAATACGCCGCAAGCCCGCAAGCGCATCCGTCGCAACGAAGCCCGTGCCCTGATCAACGGGAACCGCATCGGTCGCATCCGCACTTTCGTCAAGAAGGTCGAGAGCGCGATCGAAGGTGGCGACAAGGATGCCGCGTCCGTGGCGCTGGCTGCGATGCAGCCCGAACTGATGCGCGGCGTCGCGCGCGGCGTGCTCCACAAGAACACCGCGTCGCGCAAGCTGTCGCGTCTGACCAAGCGCGTCGCCTCGCTCTGATTGTTACAGGTTGGCGAATCGCAGGTCACCTGCGGCGCCCACCTCGCGAATCGGGAAACCACCGGATCGGATAGGTTTTCGGCGGTGATTCGCGAAAGCGACAGGGTGATCGCCCACAGTCAGGTACAAAAACAGAACATGGCCGGCGCCGTTTCGCCGGCCATTTTCGTTTGCGCCGCACACATTCTGGAATGTGACAATGTGCGGTCGCAGCAAATCGCGGAAATATCGCGATTCGCATCCGGAATTCTGATTAATATATAAAAAACAATAGCTTAATTGATTGCTGCGGCGCTCTGCGAGTCAAGGCCATTTATTTCAGTTTTTTTGCGGGCGCAGACTTGCTTCGCCGGGCCACCGCTTCATACACAGGCCTCACCGGCAGCGGCATCTGCCCGTCCGGTGTCACGGCAACACTCTTTTCGAGAATTAGGCTGGCGGGTCGCATGTCCGTCGGTGGTGTATTTTTGCGCCTTCGGACCGCCTTTGGGGGGAGGGTTGGGGGCCATCATAGCGGGACAGGCAGTCTGTGAACATGGATGGTATGAACGTGCCGCAAGGCGCACGCGGCGCATTCGCCGTTGCTCCGGCGTCGGTCGGAGCTTCGGCCGGGGCTGCTGCCGGAGCCGGTGACACGGCGCGGCCGGCGACCGGCGGTCAGCACAAGAAGCCCCGCGAGGGTGCCCCGGTCGAGGATCAGGACGCACTCGATCTCGCCGCCGATTGGTCGGACATCAGCCAAGGCCTGAAAAAAGACCTCGGGCCCCAGCTCCATGCGCAATGGATCAAGCCGATCCAGCTCGGCAGCTTCTGCAAGGACACCGGCACGCTCGACTTGTTCTTGCCCACCGAATTCTCGGCCAACTGGGTGGCGGACCGCTTCGCCGACCGGCTGTCGCTGGCCTGGAAGATCGCCCGCGCCGAAGTGCGCCAGGTGCGCATCACCGTGCACCCGCGTCGCCGCGCGCTGCCCGAACTGCGCATCGGCGCCCCCGATCCCTCGACGCTGCAGACCAGCGCCCGCGCGCTGGCCGCGCAAGGCGTGGCCGACGCGATGACCAGCGGACTCGACCCCTCGCTCACGTTCGTCGAATTCGTCAGTGGTACCGCCAACGTGCTGGCGCTCAACGCCGCCCAGCGCATGGCCGCGATCGAGACGCCGCAGTTCTCGCCGCTGTATCTCAAGGCCTCGACCGGGCAGGGCAAGACGCACCTGCTGCATGCCATCGGCCATGCGTTTGCCGCCAACCGCCCCGGCGCGCGGATTTTCTACTGCTCGGCCGAACGCTTCATGATCGAGTTCGTGCAGGCGATGCGCTCGAACGAGATGATCGAGTTCAAGGCGCGGTTGCGCGGGTTCGACCTGCTGCTGGTCGACGACATCCAGTTCATCATCGGCAAGTCTTCCACGCAGGAGGAATTCCTCCACACGATCGACGCGCTGATGAGCGCGGGCAAGCGGCTGGTGGTTGCCGCCGACCGTGCGCCGCAGGCCCTCGACGGGGTCGAGCAGCGGCTGCTGTCGCGGCTGTCGATGGGTCTTGTCGCCGATATCCAGCCTGCCGACATCGAACTGCGCCGCAAGATCCTCGAGCATCGCCTTGCCCGCTTCAGCGCCACGCCGGTGCCGTCGGACGTGATCGAATTCCTCGCCCGCACGATCAACCGCAACGTGCGCGAGCTCGTCGGCGGCCTCAACAAGCTGATCGCGTTCGCGCAGCTGACCGGGCAGCCGGTGTCGCTGCAACTGGCCGAGGAACAGTTGACCGATATCCTGTCGGCCAACCGCCGCCGCATCACCATCGACGAGATCCAGCGCACCGTCTGCCAGTTCTACCGCGTCGACCGCACCGAAATGGCCAGCAAGCGCCGCGCCCGCGCGGTGGTGCGCCCGCGCCAGGTGGCGATGTATCTCGCCAAAGTGCTGACCCCGCGCAGCTACCCCGAAATCGGCCGCAAGTTCGGCGGGCGCGATCATTCGACCGTGATCCACGCGGTGCGCCTGATCGAGGAACTGCGCACGCGCGATGCCGACATGGACGGCGATGTGCGCACGCTGCTGCGCCAGCTGGAAGACTGATTCGGGCCGACTGGAAGACCGAGGGGGCTTTCGCGGCGCGCGCCACCCGGCTAAGCGCGCGCGATGTCCAAACTTATTCTTCCCGCCAGCTTCTGGCAGGCTGCGTCGCGCGGCCTGAAAGGCAAGTGCCCGCGCTGCAGCGAGGCTTCGCTGTTCCGCGCCTGGCTCAAGCCCGTCGCCTCGTGCCCCACTTGCGGGCAGGACTGGACGCACCAGCAGGCCGACGATTTTCCCGCCTACGTCGCGATTCTGGTGACCGGGCACCTGATGGCGCCGCTGATTATCTGGCTGGTGACCGATTTCGACCTCGGCTCGCTGGCGCTGCTGGCGATCATCGTGCCGCTGGCGGTGGCAATGATGCTGGGGATGCTCCAGCCGGTGAAGGGCGCGATCATCGCGGCGCAGTGGTGGAACGGCCTGCACGGCTTCAAGAAGGAACGTGCGGCGGAAGCCGAGTGAGCGGTTCGCCCGACCATCTGGGCCCCGACCGGCTTGACCGCTTCGCCCGGCACATCGTGCTGCCCGAAGTGGGCGGCGCGGGGCAGGCAGCGCTGGCCGGGCGGCATGTGGTGCTAGTCGGTATCGGCGGGATCGGCTGCCCGGCGCTGCAATATCTTGCGGGCGCGGGCATCGGGCGGATGACGCTGATCGACGACGACGTGGTCGAGGCGTCGAACCTGCAACGCCAGACGCTGTTCACCCCCGCCGACATCGGACGCGCCAAGGCGGCAGCCGCAGCGGAGTGGGTGCAGCGGTTCGACCCCGTGCTGGAGGTCAACGCGGTGACGGTGCGCATTGGCGCCGCCAACGCCGCTGCGCTGATCGCGGGCGCCGATCTGGTGCTCGATGGCTGCGACAACTTCGCCACGCGGCTCGCCGTGTCTGATGCCTGCGTGACGGCGGGCGTGCCGCTGACCAGCGCGGCGCTGGGGCGGTTTCAGGGGCAGGTGGCGAACTTTGCCGGGCACCTGCCGGGTGAGGCCTGCTACCGCTGCTTCGTCGGCGATGCGTTCGATGCCGAGGATTGCGACACGTGCGCGGCCGACGGCGTGCTGGGCGCGATGGTCGGCTGGGTCGGCGCGTTCGCCGCGATGCACGGGCTTCGCGCGCTGCTGGCCGGGGTGGCGACGCTGGGTGATCCGCAATGGGGCCAGCTCCATGTGTTCGACGGACTGAAACCGTCGTTGCGCACGATGCGGATTGCGCAGGATCCGGGGTGCAACGGGTGTGTGTCGGGCGTGCCTTGATCGCGTTTCAGTCGCACTGAACGGTTACGGCACCGGCCCACTCCCCCGCCCGGCCACCCGACAGGATATGTTAGGGGTGGCCGGGCGGGGGAGTGGGCCGGTGCCGCTTCCACGGCAATGGACAGGACTCCAGCACTTCCTCCACCCACGCCGGCACCAGTTCGCTGGCCGGACCGAGGCGCGTTTCGTCGAACCATGCCGAACCCTGGCTGCGCTCGAGGTTGAGTTCCAACGTGTGCACGCCCATGTCGCGCGCGTTGCGCACGAACCCGGCGGCGGGATAGACCGCGCCCGAGGTGCCGATCGAGACGAACAGGTCGGCGCTGCGCAACGCCGCGAAAATCTCGTCCATGCGATAGGGCATCTCGCCGAACCACACGACATCCGGGCGCAGCGCCGTCGCGCCGCAAGCGGGGCACGGCGGGCAGTCAATCAGCGTGGTGGTCCAGCGGCTGCGCACATCGCACGCGGTGCACCACGCGTTGAGATGCTCGCCGTGCATGTGCAGCACACGTTGCGCTCCGGCGCGTTCGTGCAGGTCATCGACGTTTTGCGTGACGATGAGCAGATCGCCCTCCCACGCGTGGTCGAGCCGGGCCAGCGCCTCGTGCGCGGGGTTGGGCACCTTGGTCTGGATCGCGGCGCGGCGCATGTCGTAGAAGCGCAGCACCAGCTCGGGATCGCGCACGAAGGCCTCGGGCGTGGCGACGTCCTCGACGCGGTGCTGCTCCCAGAGTCCACCTGCGCTGCGGAACGTGTCGATCCCGCTTTCGGCGGAAACCCCGGCGCCGGTCAGGATCACGATATTGCGGAGGTCCATCACTTGCCCATCATCCGTCACCCTGAACTTGTTTCAGGGTCCATTGTGCCGCAAAGGCGACGGCAGAGTTTGGGGCACGATGGATGCTGAAACAAGTTCGGCATGACGGCCGTGGGCATAAGGTTCGAACATGGCAAGAATCGGCATCATCGGCAGCAAGGGGCGCATGGGGCAGGCGCTGGCCGACGCGATCGTGGCGGCGGGGCATGAGCTGGCGGGCGGCATCGACCAGGGCGACGATCCGCTCGCGCTGGCGCGGCAAAGCGACGTGCTCGTCGATTTTTCCGCACCCGCCGCGCTGGAAGCCAACCTCGATGCAGCGGCGACCGCAGGCGTGCCGATCGTGGTCGGCACCACCGGCCTCGAGGAGCGCCACCACTGGCTGTGCGATCACGCCGCCGCCAGGATCGCCGTGCTGCAGACCGGCAACACCTCGCTCGGCGTGACGTTGCTGGCGCATCTGGTGCGCGAGGCGGCAAGCCGGCTGGGCGAGGACTGGGACATCGAGATCGTCGAGACGCACCACCGCATGAAAGTCGATGCGCCGTCGGGCACCGCGCTGTTGCTGGGCGAAGCGGCGGCGGCGGGGCGCGAGGTGGCTTTGGCGCAGGTAGCGGTGCGCGGCCGCGACGGCATCACCGGTGCGCGCCAGCCCGGCGCGATCGGCTTTGCTTCGCTGCGCGGGGGCAGCGTGGCGGGCGATCACACCGTGCATTTCCTGGCCGATAACGAGCGACTGGAACTGAAGCACCTCGCTGAAAACCGCGCGATCTTCGCGCGCGGCGCGGTGCGCGCGGCGGGCTGGCTGCTGGGCAAGCCGGCGGGGCGCTACACCATGCCGCAAGTTCTCGGTCTTTAAAGGTTTTTGGGCCTTTGACCAAAGCCGACATCTTCGAATTCTTCCGCCTGCTGGCAGAGGACAATCCCGCGCCGGTGACCGAGCTGGAATTCGGCAACACTTACCAGCTGCTGGTTGCGGTGACGCTGTCGGCGCAGGCGACCGACGTCGGCGTCAACAAGGCGACGCGTGCGCTGTTTGCGCATGTGACAACGCCCGCGCAGATGCTCGCGCTGGGCGAGGAGGGGCTGAAGCAGCACATCAAGACCATCGGCCTGTTCAACTCCAAGGCGAAGAACGTGATCGCGATGGCCGAGCTGCTGGTGCGCGATTTCGGCGGCGAGGTGCCACGGACGCGTGAGGAGCTGGTCACGCTGCCCGGCGTGGGCCGCAAGACCGCCAACGTCGTGCTCAACTGCGCGTTCGGGGCGGAGACGTTCGCGGTCGATACGCACGTGTTCCGCGTGGGCAACCGCACCGGGCTGGCCAAAGGCAAGACGCCCGAGAAAGTCGAGGCGCTGCTTGAAAAACGCGTGCCGCAGCCGTTCCGCCGCGATGCGCACCACTGGCTGATTCTGCTGGGCCGCTACACCTGCAAGGCGCGCACGCCCGAGTGCTGGCGCTGTGCGGTGGTGGAGCAGTGCGGGTTCAAGGGGAAGGTGCTGGCGCCTGCCGCCGCAACCTCCCGCCCCTCCAAGACCCGTTCATCCTGAGCCTGTCGAAGGGCGCGTGAACATCCGTTTCGTCTGAGGTGGCGAGCGTCCTTCGACAAGCTCAGGATGAACGGATGGTTTGTGCAGGTAACTGCACTCAAGCCCCCGGATCGAGGTGCAACCCCTTGCGTCCATGCTCGGGCGTATCGTGCGGGGCGTGCGGCGGTTCCGCGTCGGGGTCGAGCGGCGGCTGGAGCATGCCCTCCCACTTGGTGATGACCGAGGTCGCCACCGCGTTGCCGACTACGTTGGTGGCGGTGCGGCCCATGTCGAGGAAGGTGTCCACGCCCAGCAACAGCGCCACGCCTTCCAGCGGCAGGCCGAACTGGGTGAGCGTGGCGGCGATCACCACCAGGCTGGCGCGCGGCACCCCGGCGATGCCTTTCGACGTCACCATCAGCGTCAGCAGCATGGCGATCTGCTGGCCGGCGGACAGCGGGATGTTGTAGGCTTGCGCGATGAACATCGTCGCGAAGCTGGTGTACATCATCGACCCGTCGAGGTTGAACGAATAGCCCAGCGGCAGCACGAAGCCGGAAATGCGGCGCGGCACGCCGAACCGGTCGAGCTGTTCGAACAGGCGCGGCAGTGCGCTTTCCGAGCTCGCCGTGGAAAACGCCAGCAGCAGCGGCTGGCGGATGTAGCGCGCCAGCACCAGCACGCGCCTGCCCAGGAACACGCCGCCCAGCGACAGCAGGATCACCCACAGCAGCAGCAGCCCGAAATAGAATTCGGCCACGAACTTGCCGTACGTCACGATGATCGCCAGCCCCTTGCTCGCGACCACGCTGGCCAGCGCGCCGAACACCGCGAACGGGGCAAACCGCATGACGTAGTCAGTGATCGTCAGCATCACTTGCGCCAGCTTGTCGCACCCGCGCACGATCATCTCGCCGCCCTGGCCCAGCGCCGACAGCGCCACGCCGAAGAACAGCGAGAATACCAGCACCTGCAGCACATCGTTGCGCGCCATGGCATCGAGCACGCTGGTCGGGAACACCGACAGCACGAAATGGCGCAGCGTGAAGTCCGCCACGGCCAGATCGCCCACCGGCCCGGCGGCGGTGAACGCCAGCCCCACGCCGGGCTTGAACAGGTTGACCAGCAACAGGCCCAGCCCGATCGAGATCAGGCTGGCGCTGACGAACCAGCCCAGCGCGCGCCCGCCGATGCGGCCCAGCGCGCTGCTATCACCCATCCCGGCGATCCCGCTGACCAGCGTGGCGAACACCAGCGGCGCGATGATCATCTTGATCAGGTGCAGGAACACTTCGGGCAGCAGCTTGAGCATGTCGGCGTATTCGGTCAGCCGCGCGTCGCCCGCCGGATACGTCTGGTTGAGCAGGAAGCCGACCGCGATGCCGAGCACCATGCCGATCATTATGAAAAGGGTCAGGCGCCGCGCCACATGGTACTCCCCGCAAGTTTGTTGCGGTCGAGACTAACCGGGCTGGGAGGCGGGGGCAACGGTCGGCCGCGAACCAAAGTCGTGCGTCCCCGCGAAGGCGGGAACCTCAGGCGGTTAAGCACTTGCGGGCACAAGGTCCCCGCCTTCGCGGGGACGCAGGTGGGCTAAGATCTCACCCGCACTGCGCGCGGTGCAGCAGCTTCTGATCGGCCAGCACCAGTGCCATCATCGCCTCGACCACCGGCACACCGCGAATGCCGACGCACGGATCGTGGCGGCCCTTGGTCAGGATGTCGGACGCCTCACCGTCGCGCGTGATGGTGGGCACCGGGGTGAGGATCGAGCTGGTCGGCTTGAACGCCACGCGCACGGTCACCGACTGCCCGGTGGAAATGCCGCCCGCGATGCCGCCGGCGTGGTTGGCGAGGAACGCCGGGCCGTCGCCCGCCTCGCCCGGGCGCATCGGATCGGCGTTGCCTTCGCCGGTGTTGCGCGCGGCGGCGAAACCGTCGCCGATTTCCACGCCCTTGACCGCGTTGATGCCCATCATCGCGTGCGCCAGTTCGGCGTCGAGCTTGGCATACAGCGGCGCGCCCCAGCCGGCGGGAACACCCGTGGCGACACATTCGACCACCGCGCCAAGGCTCGACCCGGCCTTGCGCGCGCCGTCGACCAGCGCTTCCCAGCGCGCGGCGGCGGCGGGATCGGGGCAGAAGAACGGATTGCGCGCTATCTCTTGGGCATCGAAGTTCGCCGGATCGATCGCATCACCGCCGATCTCGGTGACATAGCCCAGCAGCGTCACCTCGGGGATCACCAGCCGCGCGACGCCGCCCGCCGCGACCCGCGCCGCCGTCTCGCGCGCCGAACTGCGCCCGCCCCCGCGATAGTCGCGAAAGCCGTACTTGGCGTCGTAGGCATAGTCGGCATGGCCGGGGCGATAGGCCTTGGCGACCTCGGAATAGTCCTTCGAGCGCTGGTCGACATTCTCGATCATCAGCGAAATCGGCGTGCCGGTGGTCTTGCCCTCGAAGATCCCGGATAGGATCTTCACGGCATCGGGTTCCTGCCGCTGCGTGGTGAAACGCGATGTGCCCGGCCGTCGCGCATCGAGGAACGGCTGGAGATCGGCCTCGCTCAACGCCAGTCCCGGCGGACACCCATCGACGACCGCGCCCAGCGCCGGCCCGTGGCTTTCGCCCCAGGTGGTGAAACGGAAGACATGTCCGAAGCTGTTCAGGCTCATGGGATTGCGCTTTTGTCGTATTACGCCCGATTGTCCAGTCCGACCCCCATTTACGTCATCCCGAACCCGTTTCAGGATCGTTCGGGCCTCCGGCTCTGCAATGCCGAAATGGATGCTGAAACAAGTTCAGCATGACGATCGGGACAGGTCGGGGTAACGCTGGCACCATGTACCTCGTCGTTTTCCGCAACCGCAAGCGCGCCGGCCTCGATGCTGCTGCGTATGCGGCCGATGCCGAGCGGATGGAGGCGCTGGCGCGCGCGCAGCCGGGCTTCGTGGCGTTCAAGAGCTACGTCGCCGATGACGGCGAAGTGATCGCGCTGTCCGAATGGGCAAGCGAGGACGCCGCGCTGGGCTGGCGGCGGCAGGCCGAGCACGCGGCGGTGCAGGCGCGCGGGCGGGCGGACTATTACGAGGACTACACACTGTTCGCGGGCGAACCATCGCGCGTGCACCGTTTCAGCAGGACCGACGCATGACCATCACCCTCTACGGTATCCCCAACTGCGACACCGTGAAGAAGGCGCGCGGCTGGCTCGACGGGATGGGGCTGACCTACCATTTCCACGATTACAAAAAGGCCGGGATCGCGCCCGAACGCCTGCGCGGCTGGGTGGAGCAGGCCGGCTGGGAAAAGGTGCTCAACCGGCAGGGCACCACGTTTCGCAAGCTAGACGAGGCGCTGCGCAGCGATCTCGATGCGGCGAAGGCGGTGGCGCTGATGGCGGCGTATCCTTCGGCGATCAAGCGGCCGATCGTGGAGTACGCCAACGAGGACGGCGGAGGCCTGCTGGTCGGGTTCGATCCGCAGGCGTGGTCCACCGCGCTGTCGGGCGAACTGACCTGAGGCAGCCGCCATGAACCCGCTGGAACTGGCCGGATCGCTGCTCGGGCTGGTCAACATCGTGCTGCTGGTGCGTCGTTCGGTGTGGAACTTCCCCGTGGCGATGGCGATGGTCGCGCTGGTCGGCGTGGTGCTGGCGGGCGCGCGGCTGTACAGCGAGGCCGGGCTGCAGGCGTTCTTCTTCGTGGTCAACGCCTATGGCTGGCGGCTGTGGAGCAAGGCGCGGGGTGCGGCGGACGACGTGCCTGTGGCGTGGATGGCCTGGCCCGCGCGCGTTGCCTGGCTGGCTGGGACCGCCACGCTCAGCCTCACGCTGGGCTGGGTCATGCACCGCTTCACCAACGCCGCGCTGCCGTTCGCCGATTCGGCGATCACCGGGGCCAGCATCGCCGCGCAGTTCCTGCTGTCGTTCCGCCGGATCGAGAACTGGGTGCTGTGGATCGCGATCGATGTTGCTTCGGTCGCGCTCTACCTCAACCGCGGCCTGGTGCTGTTCGCGGTGCTTTATGTGGCGTTCGGGGTGCTCTCTGTCGTCGGCCTGCGTGCATGGATCGCAGCGGCGCATGGTGCGCAGGCGTGATCCGCGTGTGCCTGCACGGGGCCGAAAGCACGGGCAAGTCGGTGCTGGCGGCGCGGCTCCACGCCCGGTTCGGCTGGCCGGTGGTGCCCGAATTCGGGCGTGAATATTGCGAAACCCACGGCACCGACCTGACGCTGGCCGACCTTCTCGCGATCGCCGAAGGGCAGGATGCGGCTGCGCGCGCGGTCGTGGCGCAAGGCGAACCCGGGGTGCTGCTGCTCGATACCGACCCGCTGATGACCGCCGCCTGGGCGCAGATGCTGTTCGGCGAGGTGCCGCCGGAGCTGCTGGCCTATCCCAAGGCCGATCTTTACCTGCTGTTCGCGCCCGATGTGCCGTGGGTCGCCGACGGCACGCGGTTTTTCGGGACCGCTGCGGCGCGCGCGCAGTTCGCTGCGCTGGCCGAGGAGATGCTGGTGCGGAGCGGGATGCCGTTCGAGCGCATTGCGGGCGACTGGGCCGCGCGTGAGGCGCAGGCGGTGGCGGCGATCGAGCGTGAACTCGCGCGCAGTTAAACCCTTGTCGCGGTGACGATGTAGTCCAGCGCGAGGTTGTCCGACAGGTGCAGGCCCTTGCTCGGGCTGAACGCTATGCCGCGCGGGTTGCCCATGGTCAGGCCCGCTTCGGCGAGCAGGTCGTGCAGTTCGATCGGCGTGATGAAATCATCCCAGTGGTGCGTGCCGCGCGGGATGCGGCCCATGCGTTCGGCGGCTTCGACCAGCAGCAGCCGCGAGGAAACGGTGCGGTTGGGGGTCGACAGCACCAGCAGGCCATCGGGCGCCAGCGTGGCAGCGAGCGCGGCGACGAACGCGGGCTTGTCCGCCACGTGTTCGATCACTTCCATCGCGGTGACCAGATCGAAGGTGCCCAAGTCCATCGCGCCGAGTTCGCCGTGGCGGTAGTCGATGGCCAGTCCGCTGCCCGCCGCATGGTCGCGCGCCGCCGCGATGTTTTCCGCCGCCGCATCGACCGCCGTGACCGCGGCACCCAGCCGGGCCAGCGGTTCCGCCAGCAGCCCGGCGCCGCAGCCGACATCGAGTGCGCGGCGGCGCGCCAGCGGCTTCAGCGTGGCCGTGTTGCCGTGCCAGTGCGAATCGATCGCGGCGCGGATAAAGCCCAGCCGCACCGGGTTGAGCCGGTGAAGCATGGCCGAGCTGCCCCTGGGGTCCCACCAGTCCGCCGCCAGCTTGCCGAAGTGCGCGGCTTCCTCGGGGCGGATGGTCGGCGTCGGGCCGGTCGCGGCAGGAATCGCGGCGCCCGCTGGCGTTGCGGAGGTTGCATTGCTCATGGCGCATCCCTAACAGGGCCGCCGCCGCGCGGCGAGGGGTCGCACGGGCAATATTGTTGCCGCAGGGCATGAGCTTGAGGTGGGAGCGCACGCGTGGCCCGGATCGTGATGAAATTCGGCGGCACGTCGATGGCCGGGACCGAGCGGATCCGTCGCGTCGCGCGCATCGTGCAGCGCCAGCAGGCCGCCGGGCATCAGGTGGCGGTGGTCGTCTCGGCGATGGCGGGCGAAACCGACCGGCTGGTGACGTTCTGCCGCGAAGCCAATGCGCTGTATGACCCGGCCGAATACGACGTGGTCGTGGCGGCGGGCGAACAGATCACCTCGGGCCTGCTGGCGATGCACTTGCAGGCGCTGGGCTGCAAGGCGCGCTCGTGGCTGGGCTGGCAGCTGCCGGTCCACACCGATACCGCCCACGCCAAGGCGCGCATCCAGGACATCGCTTCCGACGCGCTGCTGGCCTCGATGGCGCGCGGCGAGATCGCGGTGATCCCGGGTTTCCAGGGACTGACCGACGACAACCGCATCACCACGCTGGGGCGCGGCGGATCGGATACGTCGGCAGTGGCGGTGGCGGCGGCGATCAAGGCGGACCGCTGCGACATCTACACCGATGTCGACGGCGTCTACACCACCGACCCGCGCATCGTCGCCAAGGCGCGCAAGCTCAAGCAGGTGACGTACGAGGAAATGCTCGAGCTGGCCTCGGTCGGTTCGAAGGTCTTGCAGACCCGCTCGGTCAGCCTGGCCATGAAGGAAGGCGTGCGGGTGCAGGTCTTGTCATCGTTCATCGACGACGACGCGCCGCCGGCGGACACGATCCCCGGCACGATGATCGTGAGCGAAGATGAACTCATCGGGGAACTGGAAGGACTTCAGATGGAACGCCAGCTGATCACGGGCATCGCTGCCGACAAGAACGAAGCCAAGATCACATTGACCCGCGTGCCCGATCGGCCGGGCGTGGTGGCGATGATCTTCGGCCCGCTCGCCGCCGCGTCGATCAACGTCGACATGATCATCCAGAACATCTCGAAGGACAAGGGCGAGACCGACGTCACCTTCACCGTGCCGCGCGCGGACCTGGCGCGCAGCCTGGCGATGCTCGAAGGGCGCAAGGGCGAGCTGGGCTTCAACCGCCTGATCTCGGACGCCAAGGTCGCCAAGATCAGCGTTGTCGGCGTCGGCATGCGCAGCCATGCGGGCGTGGCCGCGACGATGTTCAAGGCGCTGGCCGATCGCGGCATCAACATCCTTGCGATCACCACCAGCGAGATCAAGGTGTCGGTGCTGATCGACGAGGACGAGACCGAACTCGCCGTGCGCGTGCTGCACACCGCTTATGGGCTGGATGCGGTGGACGCGGCCTGACGTTGCCTGCCCCTCCCGCTTGCGGGAGGGGTTGGGGTGGGCCGACCACCGCACACACGATCCGCACCGCGCCTTGCTCCTTCCCACCCCCGGCCCCTTCCGCACGCGGGAGGGGGGAGATCTGCGAATGACCACTTACCCCCGCACGACCCACCTGATGCAGCGCGGCGCCGAGTTCTTCGGATCGCAATACGCCATCCTGTGCGGGGCGATGAGCTGGGTGTCGGAGCGGCATCTGGTGTCCGCGATCAGCAATGCCGGCGGGTTCGGGGTGATCGCGTGCGGGGCGATGACGCCCGCGCTGCTCGATGCCGAGATCACCGCGACCAAGGCGCTGGCCAAGGCACCGTTCGGCGTGAACCTGATCACCATGCACCCGCAGCTGTTCGACCTGATCGACGTGTGCGTGCGTCACGGCGTGAGCCACGTCGTGCTCGCCGGCGGCATCCCGCCCAAGGGCAGCGTCGAGGCGATCAAAGCCGGAACTGCTGATAAACCTGGGGCGAAAGTCATCTGCTTTGCGCCCACATTGGCGCTGGCCAAGAAGCTGTTGCGCTCGGGTGCGGACGCGATGGTGATCGAGGGCAGCGAGGCGGGGGGCCACATCGGTCCGGTTTCAACCAGCGTGCTCGCGCAGGAAATCCTGCCCAACCTCGCTTCCGAGGCGCTGGTGTTCGTTGCCGGGGGGATCGGGCGGGGTGAGGCGATCGCGGGCTATCTCGAGATGGGCGCGGCGGGCGTGCAGCTGGGCACCCGCTTTGCCTGCGCCACCGAATCGATCGCGCATGCCAACTTCAAGAAAGCGTTTTTCCGGGCTTCCGCGCGCGACGCGGTGGCCAGCGTGCAGGTCGATCCGCGCCTGCCGGTGATCCCGGTGCGTGCGCTGAAGAACAAGGGCACCGAGGCGTTCACCGCCAAGCAGCTTGAAGTTGCGCGCGCGCTGGATGAAGATGGCATCGCGATGGACGAGGCACAGCTGCAGATCGAACACTACTGGGCGGGCGCGTTGCGCCGCGCGGTGATCGACGGCGATGTCGAGGGCGGCTCGCTGATGGCCGGGCAATCGGTAGGCATGGTGACGCAGGAGGAACCCGTCGCCGATATCATCGCCACGCTGATGGCCGAGTGCGAAACGGCGCTCGACCGGCGCTGAACGATGGGCCGGGAAGCCTCCACCGCGACCCCCGGCTCCGGAGCTGGCCGCACCTCGTTCGGCTTCGTGTTCGCGATCGTGCTGATCGACATGCTCGGCTTCGGCATCGTCATCCCGGTGCTGCCGGGGCTGATCATGCGGCTGGCGCACGTCACCATCGATACCGCCGCAGTCTATGCCGGGTGGATGGGCGCGGGCTATGCGGCGGCGCAGTTCGTGTTCGCGCCGCTGATCGGCAACTTGTCCGACCGGTTCGGGCGGCGGCCGGTGCTGCTCGCCGCGGTGCTGGCGATGGCGCTCGACTACCTGCTCCAGGCGACCGCGCCGGTGATGTGGTGGCTGGTGATCGGACGAATCGTGGCCGGGGCCACCGGCGCGAGTTATTCCGCCGCGTACGCCTACATTGCCGACGTCACCCCGCCCGAAAAGCGCGCGGCGAGCTTCGGGACGATGGGCATCGCGTTCGGCTTCGGCTTCGTCGCCGGGCCCGCGCTGGGCGGGCTGCTCGGCTCGATCGGGCCGCGCCTGCCGTTTATCGCGGCATCGGTGCTGGCGTTCGCCAACTTCCTCTTCGGCCTCGTATTCCTGCGCGAGTCGCTGGCGCCCGAGAACCGCCGACCGTTCGACTGGCGGCGGGCCAACGCGTTCGCCGCGCTCAAGGCGCTGAGCAAGCAGAACGCCACCGTGCTGTGGTTCGTCGCCGCGCTCGGCATGTGGCAGCTGGCGCACATCGTCTATCCGGCGGTGTGGTCGTACTTCGCCATCGCCGCCTACCACTTCAGCGCGCGCCAGGTCGGGCTGGCGCTGGCGATGGTCGGGCTGACGAGCGCGCTGGTGCAAGGCGTGGGCCTGCGCCTGATCCTGCCCAAGATCGGCGAGCGCGCGGCGGTCGCGATCGGCATCGGCGGGTTGTGCGCGGCCGCCGTGCTTTACGCGATCGCGAAGAGCACCGGCGTGGTCTACCTCGCGATCGCCGTCGGCGCACTGCAGGGCTTCGTCCAGCCGTCGATCTCGGGGCTCAACAGCCGCGCGGTCGATGCGCGCAGCCAGGGCGAACTGCAGGGCGCGGTGCAGGCGGTCGGCAGCATCGCCGCGATCGGTGGCCCGCCGCTTTATGCCTATACGCTGGCGCGGTTCAGCGGGCCTGACGCAGCGCTGGACCTGCCGGGCATGCCGATGCTGGTGTCTGCCGCGATCTCGCTGGTGGCGCTGGGACTGTTCCTGAAGGGCGCTGCGGAGCTGCGGCGGCAGGCCGTTTAAAACGCCCTTTCAGCTTTCCAGCTCGACGTCCCAGTACAGCCAGTCGCGCCAGCTTTCGTGCAAGTGGCCGGGCGGGAAGGCGCGGCCGCGTTCCTGCAGCTGCCAGTTGGTCGGGCGGATCGGTTCGAGCAGCAGCGGCATCTTGGCCTGCCGGGGCGTGCGCCCGCCCTTCTTCATGTTGCACGGCGCGCAAGCCGTGGCGACGTTTTCCCACGTGGTCTTGCCGCCCAGCCGACGCGGGATCACGTGATCGAAGGTCAACTGGTCGGGGCTGCCGCAATACTGGCAGATGAAGCGGTCGCGCAGAAACAGGTTGAAGCGAGTGAACGCGGGAAATTCGCTGGGCCGCACGTACTGGCGCAGCGCGATGACCGAGGGGATCTTCATGTCGAGCGACGGGCTGTGGACGTGGCGTTCGTAGCTGGACACGATGTCGACACGCTCGAGGAACACCGCCTTGATCGCGGTCTGCCACGGCCACAGGCTCAGCGGGTAATAGCTCAGCGGGGTGTAATCGGCATTGAGCACCAGCGCCGGGCAGCTCGACAAATGGCGGGTGATATCGCGGGCAGCAATGGCATGATGCGCGGCATCGCCGCTGTGGGGCCGCGCGCGCGCCGCCCGCTCGATCAGCTCCTGGTGAAGCATGCTCTGGTCCGGCCTCCCATACGGGTTCCCTCGCTCCTGACGGGAGCGTTCTGGCGGGATCGCGTGACTGCTTCGTGACGCATGGCAACCGATATGGAACATGCAGGCCCGCCGACGTCAAGGCCGCCCGGGCGATCTCCACAACAGCGTGGGATTTGGGTCACGTCTGTATTGAGCTGTTCCAGCGAGACTGAAACAAGTACGGCACCGGCCCGCTCCCCCGCCCGGCCACCCCTAAGATAGCCTGTCGAGTGGCCGGGCGGGGGAACGGGCCGGTGCCGCTTCAGCTTTGCTGAAACCAGCGCTAGGCATGGCGCGTGATTGTCACGCGCTTCGCCCCAAGCCCCAATGGCCCCCTGCATCTGGGCCACGCGTTGGCCGCGATCATCGCGCATGATCGCGCGGTGCGGGACGGCGGCACGTTCGTGCTGCGGATCGAGGATATCGACGGTGCGCGCAGCCGGGCGGCGCTCGCCGACGAGTTCCGCGCCGATCTGGCCTGGCTGGGGCTGGCGTGGCGCGAGGTTGCGCCGCAATCGGCACGCATCGCCAGCTATCGAATGGCGGCAGACCGGCTGCGCGCGATGGGGTTGCTCTATCCCTGCCGCTGCACGCGCGCCGATATCGCGGCGGCAGCGCAGACCACAGGGCCGGACGGGCCGGTCTATCCCGGAACCTGTCGCGATCAGGCGGTCGAACCCGAAGATGCCGTGGCATGGCGGCTCGACGTCGCGCGTGCCGTGACGCTCGCCGGGCCGCTGCAATGGACCGACAAGCGCGCCGGGGTGCAGCGCGCCGCACCCGGCCTTACGGGCGACGTGGTGCTGTGGCGCAAGGATGCGCCCGCCAGCTACCATCTGGCCGCCACGCTCGACGATGCGGCGGACGGGATCACCTGCGTCACCCGCGGGGCGGACCTGTTCGCGGCGACGCATGTCCATCGCCTGCTGCAGTCGCTGCTCGGCCTGCCGGTGCCGGTGTGGCATCACCATCCGCTGCTGGTGGAGGCCGACGGGCGCAAGCTGGCCAAGCGGCGTGGCGCCCCCTCGCTGGCGGATCGTCGCCATGCCGGTGAGCACGGCCCCGACCTGGCGCAGGCGCTGCGCGCGCACCGCTTTCCCGCTGGTATTTCGCTGTCGGACTACCTAGATCGGGAACCATGAGCGCAAAGTTCTTCATCCTCGTCCCGCTGATCCTCATCTTCATGGGGATGGCCGTGTTCTCGCTGGTGCGCGGTATCGCCGCGTTCCTGAAAACCACGCGCGAGGATCTGGAGCGACCGGGCACCGGTGCCACCGAATCGCAGCTGATGCAGAACCGCATGATGTTCGCGCGGATCAAGTACCAGGCGCTGGCGGTGATCGCGGTGGTGATCCTGCTGGCGATTTCGGGCTCGAAATCCTGACTCCGGTTCAGCGCTGACGCTTCGTGGTCAAGCTCAACAAGATTTACACGCGCACCGGTGACGATGGCACCACCGGGCTGGTCGATGGTTCGCGCCGCGCCAAGCACGATGCGCGGATGGCCGCGATCGGCGAGGTGGACGAACTCAACAGCGCCATCGGGCTGGCCGTGGTGGCCGTGGCGCAGGACGTCGCGGCGGACCTCCATCGCATCCAGAACGACCTGTTCGATCTCGGCGCCGACCTCGCCACCCCGCTGGGCGACGTCGGTGGTGCGGATTTCACGCCTTCGGCCATGGTCCTGCGCATCGTCCCGGCGCAGGCCGCGTGGCTGGAAACCATGATCGACCGCGCCAACGCGCCGCTGGCGCCGTTGGCCAGCTTCATCCTGCCCGGCGGCAGCGAGGCGGCGGCACGCGTCCACCTCGCCCGCGCGATTGCTCGCCGGGCCGAGCGGGCGGCCACCGCGCTCGCCGCCATCGAGCCGGTCAATCCGGCGGCGCTGGCCTATCTCAACCGCCTGTCGGACTACCTGTTCGTGCTGGCGCGCGCGATCAACGCGGGTGCCGGCGGCGATGTACAGTGGATGCCCGGCGCCAACCGCTGACGTCTGCAGCGGATCAAATTTCGCAGTTGCGAAGTCTGGTCAACCCCGGTTTGCTGCGCTAGTGGCTGTCGTTTAGCGACAGATATGCCGCACGTGCGAAGGGGTTGAAGCCATGCAGACAGTCGGGGTGATCGGCGCAGGCCAGATGGGCTCGGGCATCTCGCAAGTCGTGGCGCAGGCGGGCATGAAAGTGCTGCTGTCCGATGTCGATATCGCGCTGGCGGAAAAGGCCAAGGACGGCATCGGCAAGGCGTTTGCCAAGCTCGTCTCGCGCGAAAAGCTGACCCCGGACGAGGCCGACGCCGCATTCGCGCGGATCGTGCCGGTGGCCGATTACGCGCCGATGGCCGACGCGCAGCTGATCATCGAGGCCGCGACCGAGCGCGAGGAGGTCAAGCGTCGGATCTTCGAAAGCGCGGGCAAAGTGCTCGCCGCCACCGCGATCCTGGCCAGCAATACCAGCTCGATCCCGATCACCCGCATGGCGACAAGCTCGCCCGATCCGGCGCGCTTCATCGGGCTGCACTTCTTCAACCCGGTGCCGGTGATGGGGCTGATCGAGGTCATTCCCGGCCTGGCCACCGCCAAGGACACCGTCAGCCGCACGCGCGCGTTTGCCGATGCGCTGGGCAAGCAGATCGTCCAGACCGAGGATGAGCCCGGTTTCGTCGTCAACCGCATCCTGCTGCCGATGATCAACGAGGCGGTGTTCGTGCTGGGCCAGGGCACCGCCAACATCGCCGATATCGACAAAGGCTGCCGCATCGGCCTGAACCATCCGATGGGGCCGCTGGAACTGGCCGATTTCGTCGGGCTGGATACCTGCCTCGACATCGTCAAGGTGCTGTACAACACCACCGGCGACAGCAAGTACCGCCCAGCGCCGCTGCTGATGAAGTACGTCGAGGCCGGCTGGCTGGGGCGCAAGTCCGGGCGCGGGTTCTACGATTATTCGGGCGACGTTCCGGTGCCCACGCGCTGAATCGCGCGTCCCGGCCCGTCCTTTGCGGGGGTTGCGGGAACTGTCGGTGCCTGCGGCGCGTAGTGTTCGGGCCAGAGCAGGATCGCGCGTTCGCGGCACGCTCTTCCCGGAGGTTCCCATGACCGATTCCACCCGCAAGCAACTTGAAGCCAACGAAGAACAGGCGGCCGATGCCACGCTGGCGCCCGAGGCGCACAACGAGGAACAGGACGACGAGGGTGCACAGGCCCAGACGCTGGCTGATGAAGCACTCGGCCGCGCCACTTCGGTGTTCGGCGCCAACGACGAGAGCGACCATGCCGAAGGCGACGACGACGACAGCGGCAGCACCCCCGACCTGGTCGATCACATGAAGCAGATGGTCAGCAGCGGCCGCATCGACATGGGCGCGTTCCGGGGCGAACGCAGCGACGATGACGAAGACGGCGCGCTGGGCGAAAGCGGGATGGAAGACGATTTTCCCCACGGCGCCGAATGAACCGCTCCCGCCGTGGCGCATGGCAGCGTTCGGCTTCGCACGGCGGGTGCTACGTAGTCATACTGAGTTGTATGCCTGACGAATCGGACCGACAACAAGGTCGCTCCTTGCAGTCCGGCTTCAACCCCCGCAACCAACCGGCCGGTCGCATCGAGCGGATCCCATGGCGGCGCGGTCGACTGCAGACGATCGCGCCGCTCGGCATTTCTCGGTTCAATGGTCTCTACCGGAGAGCCGCGTGCCGACCATCCTGCTGCTGACTCTGTCCAATATCTTCATGACCACCGCGTGGTACTGGCACCTCAAGGGTGGCCCGGCGGTGGCCGAAGCGCGCCCGATCGGCGTGGTCATCGCGATCAGCTGGGGCCTGGCGTTCGCCGAATACTGCCTGGCCGTGCCGGCCAACCGCATCGGTTTCGCGCACGGCTGGAGCGCGGGACAGCTCAAGGTCACGCAGGAGGTGATCAGCCTCGCGATCTTCGGGGTGTTCATGGTGCTGGTGCTGGGCGAACCGCTGCACTGGCGACATCTGGCCGCATTTGCCTGCCTGATGGGTGCCGTGGCGTTCCTGTTCGTGGGCAAGTAGCGCGGCGTGCGCTCCCGGCGTTGTCAGGCTGCCGCCCGATCAGTTTTTCGACCAGGGATTGTGGTGGCCGGTCGGCGGCGACCCGGGTGCGTTGCCGGCGGCATCCTTGTCGTCCGCGCTCGGCACCAGCGAGATCGTGGTCACGATCATCCCGGCGGCCCACCACAACGCTTTCCAGCGGCTGGCGAAAATCGTGGTGATTCGTGGTCCGAACATGACTTGAATCTACGCCGGTCTGGTTAAGCAATTGTAGCCGGAACGGCTGCAATCGGGCGATCGGCACACGTAATCGCCCTTAGCAGCACGCCTGATCGTAGCGGCCCCTAGTCGTTCCCGGCCTGTTCTGCGCGCATCCTCGCGCGATGAACGGTTCCCATCCCCGCTTCGCCCTCGCGCTCGCCGGCCTTGCGCTTGCTGCTGCGCTGTCGCTCACCTTTGCCCTTGCGGCACCATCGCGCGCCGCCGATCCGGATCCCGCCGACCACGAAAGCGCCGCCTTTGTCGGCTGTCACGGCGCGCATCGGGTTACCTGCGTGGTCGATGGCGACACGTTCTGGTATCTCGGCACCAAGATCCGCATCGCCGATATCAATGCCCCAGAACTGGGCCACCCGGGCTGTCCGTATGAAGCGGCGCTGGCCGAAGCGGCGACCACGCGGCTGACTGATTTGCTCAACGCTGGCCCGTTCAGCCTGGTCACCGAGGGGCGCGAGACCGACAAGTACGGCCGCGCGCTGCGCGTGGTGGTGCGCAACGGCGCCAGCCTGGGTGCGGTGCTGGAGGACGAGGGCCTGGCCGAACACTGGCATGGCCACCGCCGCAACTGGTGCTGATGGCGACACCAGCGGCGACGTTGGGCAGACCTTAACGCGGCCGTGGCACGATGCGCGGCGATGAAGACGTATTTCCTGTGCGCCAGTATCGCGTTGTGCCTCTTTTCGCTGTGGGCGATCGGGCGGTACGACTGGCTGCGGCTGACCCGCCGGTCATGCCGGGTCGAGGCGCGCGTCACCGGCTTTCGCAGCTTGCGCGATTCCGACGGCATCAGCTTTGCCGCAGTCTACACCTTCAGCATTGGCGGCGCAGCGCATGAAGTGGTCGATGCCGTCCATTCGACCGTGCGCCGTCCGCCCGAGGGGACGGCGGTCATGCTCGCCTACCCCGAAGGCCGGCCCGACCTGGCGCGCCCGCCACGAGTGCTGATGTGGCTGGCGGTTTACGCGCTGTTGCTGGGGCTGGCCGGCTTCCTGACCGCAAAACTGGCCGGAAAAATCTAGGCTCCGCATTCCTGCGGCGGACCGGCGGGCAGCGCTGTCCATTCGGGCAGTTCGATCTGCTGCTGGCGTCCACCGCCCCAGGTGAGCAGGATCGCCTGCCGGGGCAGGAGCGGCGGCGGGCAGCGCGGCTCCGATGTCGATGCCGGGCACCCGGGAACTTGCGTCGGCGCATGGCAGCCGAAGCCGGCAAACCCCGGCTCGATCACCGCGTGGCGCGATCCGTCGGGGTTGAGCGTCAACTTGCCGGTGCCGTTCTGCCCCACCACGTTGCGCTCCGTGTCCAGCAGGATCACATCGACGTTGAGATCGCCGGGGAACGCGGTGCCCGGCGCGGCGGCGATGTCCATCGCCAGCGTGACATAGGCCGAACCCGCCGCATGCGGCTTTTGCAGGGTGAGGTTGGTGACCCGCAGGCCCTTGCCCGGCGCGGGCTGGCCCTGCTTGCCGTCGATCAGCGCCAGCTCGCCCGCCGGCGCCTTGGCCCCGCAGCCGCCGAGCAGCATCATCGAGACCGCGACCATCGCCAGCCGTATCGCCCCGTTATCACGCGCCATACCCGTCCCCCATCGCATCCCGCCAGACCCTAGCGCCGTGCGCGGTCCGCCGGGAAGCATATTTCGGCCCGGACCGGTGCGCATCGCCCGTCGCGCGGTCAGCCGGGGAAACCATCGCGCGCCCGAATTCGTGACCCAAGTTTGACGGTGACGATCCGGCCATTGCGGAGTCGCGATTTGCGTGTCACCAATATTACAGTTTCGCGACACAATGACAAAAACTGTAACAAAACCGTCTTGGTGCAGCCCGTCGAACCGATCGCGAGGGATGAACGGAAAAAGGATCACTGCCATGCATAAAGGGCTTCTCACCATTGCCGCTGCCGCCACCGCTCTGACGGCGCTGCCCACGATCGCTTCGGCCGGCGAAGCATTGAGCCATGAATACTCGGTCGTCGGCCATCAGCACCGCCAGGGCTGGCTGACCACCGCCGGTCCCGACGCGCAAGGCCGCTACTCGGTCGCCATCGACATCGCCGATCTCGATGCCACCACCGCAGCAGGCTGGTCGAAGATCAATTCGCGCGTCAGCAACGGTGCCGCCCAGCTGTGCGACATTTCGGCCGAACAGCCGCAGATCCCCGGTTATTACGACGGTCCCGCCCGCGCCTGCCGCGCCGATACGCTGGCCCAGGCCAAGGCCCAGCTCGCCAACGCCCGCCACGCCGCTGCCGAAGGCCGCCCCGTCACCCGCCTGGGCTTCGCCACCACCCCCGCCAGCCGCTAAGCCTGACGCCTCCCCTCCCGCTTGCGGGAGGGGTTGGGGGTGGGCGGGTTCTGGCCATTCCCGCCAACATGGCGCCGTAACGCCATCGCCCCCGCGCGCTTCGCCGCCTATCCTGCCCGACGCACAGGCAGGGGCGGGAGCGGCGGATGCAGGGCGGCTGGGTCTATATCATGACCAACGGCGCGCACGGCACGCTGTACATCGGCATGACCGCCCACTTGCCCGCGCGCATCGGCCAGCACCGCGCAGGACGCGGCTCGGAGTTCTGCGCCGAATATGGCCTGACCCGGCTGGTCTACGTAGAACGGCACGACCGGATCGAAGACGCCATCGCACGCGAAAAGGCGATGAAGGCGTGGAAACGCCAATGGAAACTGCGCCTGATCCGCCGGCACAACCCCGACTGGCGCGATCTGTGGGAAGACATCAACGGCCTCTAGCCGGCGCGGATGTTCGCCCGGCCCACCGCGTTCATTCCCCCACCATCGCCCCACACTCCGTCGCCCCAGCGCAGGCTGGGGCCCAACCGACCTCCCGACCGGCCGCGATGGTTGCGTCGTTGCGGAGAGCCGGGATAGGCCCCAGCCTGCGCTGGGGCGACGGATTAGGGGGTGAGCCGCAAACAGTCCCGCCCGAACCGATCGACCGCGCCACCGACCGTACTGGCCACATCCTGTTCGTGATCGCGCGCGCGCGCGGGCAAGAGCCTTGGCGAGACGCCCGAGGCCGCAGGACTGACAGCGCGATGGCCAAGCGATCGACGAACCGCGCCGAGCGGACGGCCGGACAGCGCCGCGTCGCCACCCTCACCCCGTCGCCCCAGCGCAGGCTGGGGCCCAACCGAGCTAACGACCGGAGACGAGCGTCGCATCGTCACCGATAGCTCAGATAGGCCCCAGCCTACGCTGGGGCGACGGGGATTTACCCTTGGTCTTGCGGATTTCAAAAGGCAATTCGTCAAGACGTGCTTCGCCATCGCATTCATGGCAATGGGCGTAGTCGAATACGCAGCGTAACACCCACTCCTGCTTGTCTACATCCCAATCGCCCCACGCATCACGCGAGACGTCATCGGACCCGCACGTCCCGCAGACGATCCGAATTCTCGGCTCTTTCCTAGTCTTTGCCATTCCCGCATGATGGCAACATTCGATCGGGAGGGAAGAGTTGGCGGGCAGTGATTGGTCCAATGCGGTCGAGATTGCTGTCCGGCGTCTGGTCGCGCGATCCGGGAGCGCAGACTTTACCCGCCAGCAAATGATTGAGGAAGAACTTGGCAGGATCGTCCGCCAAGTCGGCTCGCGCGGCGCGACGCCCGAGATGACGCTCAGCCGCGAACTACAGCAGCTGCGGGATCGCGGAGGGATCGAATTTTTGACCCCAGGGCATTATCGGCTTCGCGAGGTCGCTCTTAAATTGCCGCAAGCCGACCGGGGAAAGTGCGTGTTCGTGGTAGGCTCGCACTCTATCTACGGGGATGTGCCCGAACGCTTTTATCGCTTCGGACCGCAATGGCTCCGCGCAGCGGCGCGATCAGTTGGCCAATGGATCGTATATCAGGAACCTCGACGTGCGGGGCCACGCGGTTACCATGCCGTTGCACGGGTTGAGCAGGTAGTGCGCGATCCGGATGACGCCGATATGTTTCTGGCGTTGATTGAACCCGGTACATATCTGGAACTTGGGCGTGACGTGGCGGTTCAATTGGAGGGCCAAGCGGTCAAGCGCGGGTTACTTGGCGCCTATGGTCGGCTGAACAATGATCGTGCCATCCAGTCGATCCGCCCGATCTCGGACGACGACTTTAACCGCATCGTCGAGTTGGGCTTGATCGAGGACGATGAGTTTTTGCCGCGTGAGGATGCGGACAAACCGTTGCTCGATCGAGTGCACGAACAGCATGAGCCGTGGCTCGGTCCGATTGATCGCGCTACGATGCTGGTCAATCGCGTCGTGCGCAACCGCCAATTCCGTAAGCGCGTTTTGGATGTGTATGACCGTCGTTGCGCTCTCACGGGTATGCAACTCATCAACGGTGGCGGTCGCGCCGAAGCGCAAGCAGCTCACATCATGAGTGTCGAGGCTGGCGGACCTGACACCGTGGCAAACGGAATTGCGCTCTCGGGTACCGTCCACTGGATGTTCGACAGAGGGTTGATCTCACTTAGCGATTCGGGCGAAATTCTGCTGTCGAACAAGATCAACGACATAGACGGCGTGACTAAGCTGCTGCACCCGGATCGGAGAGCAAGATTACCTGCAAACGAGAATTTGCGTCCGCATGTGCGCTTTCTGACGTGGCATCGTGAATATCATCGCTTCGTAGCTTAGCCACGAGTGCCACGCCCCTAGGCGATGCTCGCCCCTACTCCGCCGCGATCCCCGCCGCCGCGAACATATCCACATCCGCCTCGCCCGAACCAACATCCTCGACCCCGTCGTTCGCCTTGGCCTTGCGGCGCGAGTCGAAGCTCGACCACACGTCGTTCCAGCTGCCGCGCGTGGCGGCCTTGGAGTATTCGGTGGCACGGGTTTCGAAGAAGTTGGCGTGCTCCACGCCGTTGAGCAGCGGGGCGAGCCAGGGGAGGGGGTGGTCGTCGATCATGAACATCGGCTTCATGCCCAGCTGGCCCAGCCGCCAGTCGGCGATGTAGCGGATGTACTTCTTGATTTCCTTGGGGCTCATGCCGGGCACCGGGCCCTGTTCGAACGCCAGGTCGATGAACGCGTCTTCCAGCGCCACGGTGGTGTGGCAGGCGTCGCGGATGTCGCTGATCACGCCCTTGGTCAGGCAGTCACGCTCCTTGGTGAAGGCGTGGAACAGCTTGATGATGCCTTCGCAGTGCAGGCTTTCGTCGCGGATCGACCAGGTGACGATCTGGCCCATGCCCTTCATCTTGTTGAAGCGCGGGAAGTTCATCAGCATGGCAAAGCTGGCGAACAGCTGCAGCCCTTCGGTGAACCCGCCGAACATCGCCAGCGTGCGCGCGATGTCCTGGTCGCTATCGACGCCGAACTGCTGCAGGTAATCGTGCTTGTCGCGCATTTCCTGGTATTCCAGAAACATGCCGTACTCGCTTTCGGGCATGCCGATGGTGTCGAGCAAGTGGCTGTAAGCGGCAATGTGCACCGTTTCCATGTTGGAAAACGCTGCCAGCATCATCTTGATCTCGGTCGGCTTGAACACGCGGCCGTACTTGTCGTGGTAGCAATCCTGCACCTCGATATCGGCCTGGGTGAAGAAGCGGAAGATCTGGGTGAGCAGGTTGCGCTCATGGTCCGAGATCTTCTGCGCCCAGTCGCGGCAATCCTCGCCCAGCGGCACTTCCTCGGGCATCCAGTGGATCTGCTGCTGGCGCTTCCAGAACTCGTAGGCCCACGGATATTCGAACGGCTTGTAGGTCTTGCGGGCTTCGAGGAGTGACATGGGCGTGGGTCCTTCAGGCGAATTTGCAGAATAGGGCAGCGTTGCGCGCGCGCATAGGGCGGCGGGCGGGCGATAAAGCGGCGGTGCGGCGGGCGGACGATAAAATAGCGGTGCGGCGGTTCGTCGCCGGTGCCGCGCGGGCCGGCGCAGGGCGCGAATGATGCGCGAAACGGCGGGAACGCGTTGGCGTGGGGTTCGTTAACCAAACACGACAACCGGCGCGCCCCTGCCGGCAATATCCCTCTGAAATTTCAGGAGAAGCCCGATGGCTACCGATACCCCGACCCAGAGCAATCACTATGGCGCGCAGATCCGCGAACACATGGAAGTGATCGGCGCCGATGGCGCGCATGTCGGCGTCGTCGACCATGTCGATGGCGACCGCATGAAGCTGACCAAGCACGACAGCGGCGAAGGCGGCCACGAAGGGCACCACCACTACCTGTCGATCGGGCTGGTCGCCGGCGTGGAGGGCGACAAGGTCCGCCTCTCGACCAGCGGCGCCAACGCCTATGCCATGGAAGAAGAGAAGTAATTCAGCCGTCGCCGTAGCGGCCGACATCCCGCCCCCTTCGGGACGAGGCCGTGGCCGACGGCCGGAAGGCGCCCCTCTGCGATGCAGGGGGGCGTTCTTCGTTTTGGCGGGTGCGCCCCGGCCATCCGGCCGGAGCGTGCGGTTCCGGCCCGCTCCCCCGCGAATTCCCCCGCTTCGGCACCCACAGGATGCCTGCACAGGGTGCCCGGGCGAGACAGCGCGCCGGCCCCGGGCGAGGCTGGCGGCTGACCCGCAGATGGGTGGAAGGGCGCGGGCGGCGCGCATTATTTCCAGAACCAGCCGGGCTTGATGTTGCGGTGCGCGCGGTTGCGCCACATCTGGATGTACATCCACAGCCCCGAAAAGCTGAAGAACAGCAGCGCCAGCCCCGACAGCGTGTTGACCAACACGCCGAACGGCCCGAACCATTCGCCCGAATGCATGTGCTGGATGGTGTGGCGCAGGTCGGCCTTCTTCGGCTTGCGCGGCGCGTCGGCGGGCGGCGGCATTTCGGCCGTGCCCACCGCCAGCGTTACCGCTGCGGCGCCAGGACCGCGTTGCGCGGCTGCCGGTTTGTCGTGATCGTCATCGCCCTTGAACAGGTCGATCGCCTGCATCGCCACGCCGGTGCCTGCGATCCACAGCAGGAACACCCCGAAGAACACGACCAGCCAGCGGTGCCATTTACGCATTGATTGAAATCCCTTCAGTTGCGAATCACTCGCAACTCGACAGCCCGTCGCCGCGCCCGCTGCAAGCCGCAAAGTGTCGCGGAATGGTGCAGCGGGCGGCCTTGCATGTACGGGGTGCCTACTGGCAGGCGAGACACTCGTCGTAGTCGGTGGTCGGCAGTTCGTACTTGGCGGGTTCGGCGGTGTTGTCCGCCTCCACCCCGCCGGCAAAACCGGCGCGCTGCACCGATTTGGAGCGCAAGTAGTACAGGCTCTTGATGCCCTTTTCCCATGCCTGGAAGTGCAGCATCGCCAGATCCCACTTGTCGACGTCGGCAGGGATGTAGAGGTTCAGGGACTGGGCCTGGTCGATGTACGGCGTGCGGTCGGCCGCGAATTCAAGCAGCCAGCGCTGGTCGATCTCGAAGCTGGTCTTGTACACCGCCTTTTCCTCAGGGCTGAGGAAGTCGAGGTGCTGCACCGAACCGCCCTGCTCGAGGATGGTGTTCCACACGTTGGTGGAATCCTTGCTTTTGGCGGCGAGCAGCTTCTGCAGGTACGGGTTCTTGACCACGAAGCTGCCCGACAGCGTCTTGTGCGTATAGATGTTGGCGGGGATCGGTTCGATGCACGCGCTGGTGCCGCCGCAGATGATGCTGATCGACGCGGTCGGCGCGATCGCCATCTTGCAGCTGAACCGTTCCATCACGCCTCGTTCCTCGGCGTCGGGGCACGCGCCGCGTTCCTGCGCGAGCAGCATCGACGCCTCGTTGGCCTTGGCGGCGACGTGGCGGAACATCTTCATGTTCATCGCCTTGGCCATCGCGCTTTCAAAGCCGATGCCCTTCATCTGCAGAAACGAATGGAAGCCCATCACGCCCATGCCGACCGAGCGTTCGCGCGATGCCGAATACTTGGCGCGCGCCATTTCGGGCGGGGCACGGTCGATATAGTCCTGCAGCACGTTGTCGAGGAAGCGCATCACGTCCTCGATGAACGTCTTGTCGCCGTTCCATTCGTCCCAGGTTTCCAGGTTGAGCGACGACAGGCAGCACACCGCGGTGCGATCGTTGCCCAGATGGTCGCGACCCGTGGGCAGGGTGATCTCCGAACACAGGTTCGAGGTCGAAACCTTCAGCCCCAGCTCGCGGTGATGCTTTGGCATCATCCGGTTCACCGTGTCGGAGAACACGATGTAGGGCTCGCCTGTTGCAAGGCGGGTTTCGACCAGCTTCTGGAACAGCGAGCGCGCATCGACCGTGGCGCGGATCGATTGATCCTTGGGGCTGCGCAAGTGGAACTCGGTCCCGTCGCGCACCGCTTCCATGAACGCGTCGGTCAGCAGCACGCCGTGGTGCAGGTTCAGCGCCTTGCGGTTGAAATCGCCCGACGGCTTGCGGATCTCGAGGAATTCCTCGATCTCGGGGTGCGAGACGTCGAGATAGCACGCCGCCGAACCCCGCCGCAGCGAGCCCTGCGAAATCGCCAGGGTCAGCGAATCCATCACGCGCACGAACGGGATGATGCCGCTGGTCTTGCCGTTGAGGCCCACGCTCTCACCGATGCCGCGCACTTTGCCCCAGTACGTGCCGATGCCGCCGCCCCGGCTGGCGAGCCACACGTTCTCGTTCCAGGTGTTGACGATGCCTTCCAGGCTGTCATCGACCGAGTTGAGGTAGCACGAGATCGGCAGGCCGCGCCCGGTGCCGCCGTTTGACAGCACCGGCGTGGCCGGCATGAACCACAGCTTGGAAATGTAGTCGTACAACCGCTGTGCGTGATCCTGATCATCGGCATACGCATCGGCCACGCGTGCGAACAAGTCTTGATACGCCTCGCCCGGCAGCAGATAGCGGTCGTCGAGCGTATCCTTGCCGAAATCGGTCAGCAGCGCATCGCGCGACGGATCGGTCACGATGGTGAAACGGCGCGCGTGGATGGTCTTGGAATCGCTTTCCACCGGCGTGGCGGCGGCGGCCAGCGCGGCAGCCGCGCCGGACGCGAGCGCGTCGGCTGCGGCATTGGCGTCCACGCCATCGGCCACCAGCGCTTCGCTGCCGCGATCCTGCGCGGTCATGCCCACGGCGCTACCTTGCGCGGTGCGGGCGTTTCGGCCTGTGGACACGTCATCTTTCGCGATACCTTCCTGCCGGGCCGAAGCCGCATCATTGTCCAGATCCAACACATCCTGTGCCGCCATGGAATCGTCCCCAGTCCTGAAATCCACGCCTGTACCCCCCGTCACCGCCCCGGCGCGAAGGCAGCCGGACAAGCGGTCATTGATCGTCATCCGCAGAAAACCGGGAGACCCGATGTTCTGCATCCGTTCGAATCGGCGGGCAAGCGCCGATCCTAGCAGCATTGGGTCGGATGGATGGAAAAACTTATCCCCAGACCCCCATTCGGGTCGGGATTGCGGCTGCGCCCAACGGCATCAGCAGCAGTTCGTGCCTATATAGGCACTTCGCCCCTCCAAACAAGGTTTAGAGGCCCCTTGGCAACCCGACCACTACCCATAGTGCCTCAACGCGAATCCGACACAAGAGGGTAAATGCGGTCTTGACCATGCGGTTCGTCGCAAGTGCGATTCGTTTCGTCGCGCGCAGGTTTATGTTGCAGTGCAGCGACGCGCGGGTCGAGCCGAGCTTTTTCGCCCCGCAAGAGGGAAACTGCGTGCCGCAAAATATTTTTGCAGTTGCAACCATAATTGTGGACAAGGGGGCGTTGCGCACCCGCTTGGCCAGGCAAGGCCCGGCAGCGGGCGCACAAACTGGAGGGACCGCACATGATCAACCTGATCTCGATTATTTTTTCCGGCGCCGTGATCGGCGTGCTCGCCCGATTCTTCTATCCGGGCGCGGTCCATCTCGGCTGGATCTCGACCATCGGGCTGGGCATCGCCGGCTCGCTGCTGGCCGGCCTCATCACCACGCGCGGCCAGACGGGCGGCCAGTTCCACCGCGCCGGCTGCCTCGCCTCGATCATCGGCGCCGTCGTGCTGATCTTCCTGGGCCGTGTACTCGGCCTGACGATGTAAGGCGCGCCACCAGCCCCTCCCGCTTGAGGGGAGGAGCTGGCGGTGGGCAGGCCAGCCCGATCGGACGTGCGACGCGGGTTGCCTGCCCCCCGCCTCACTCACGCGTCAATAATAGCGCCAGCCGCGGCGGTGATCGCGGTTGCGGTGCTGCCAGTAACGGCGGCCATCCCAGTAACCGCGGCCGTGGTAGAAATTGCCGATCACCAGTCCCGGCGCGATCACGCGACCGCCGTTGTTGGGCCGGCAATGGCCATAGGGCCCGCGATGGCCGCCCGGGCCGCAGCCCTGGCGCGCTTCGGCTACGGACGCGGTGGCGAGCGCCGCGCCCGCCACAAAAATCGTTGCAAACAGCTTTTTCATGGGAACCTCTCGTTGATTGCCGTTGACGACAGGAACAACGACAGGCCCTCGCCTGCGTTCCGCGACCGAGCCTGCGACATTGTCGCAAGTCGCGGGGTCAGCGGACCTTGGGCACCAGGATGGTGTCGCGCGCGGCGGGGTCGGTCTGCGGGAAATCGAGGTTGTAGTGCAGCCCCCGGCTTTCGTGCCGCGCGCGCGCCGCCTTCACGATCAGCTCGGCGGTCTGCAGCAGGTTGCGCAGCTCGATCAGGTCGGCGGTGACGCGGAAGTTGCCGTAGTATTCGTTGACCTCGCCCTGCAGCAGCTTGATGCGGTGCGCCGCGCGTTCCAGCCGCTTGGTGGTGCGCACGATGCCGACGTAGTTCCACATGAACCGGCGCAGCTCGGTCCAGTTCTGCTTGATCACGACTTCCTCGTCCGAATCGGCGACGCGGCTTTCGTCCCACGCGCGCAGCTCCGGCGGCGGGGCGAACTGGTCCCACCGCGCCAGAATGTCGCGCGCGGCGGCATCGCCGAACACGAAGCATTCGAGCAGCGAGTTGGACGCCAGCCGGTTGGCGCCGTGCAGCCCGCTTTCGGAGCATTCGCCCACCGCATACAGCCCGGACAGGTCGGCCCGGCCCGTCAGGTCGATCAGCACGCCGCCGCAGGTGTAATGCTGCGCGGGCACCACCGGGATCGGCTGTTTGGTCATGTCGATGCCCAGCCCCATCAGCCGTTCGTAAATGTTGGGGAAGTGGCCACGGACGAATTCGGGATCCTTGTGGCTGATGTCGAGGTGAACATAGTCGAGCCCCAGCCGCTTGATCTCATGATCGATCGCGCGGGCGACGACATCGCGCGGGGCCAGTTCCTCCCGCGGGTCGAAGCGCGGCATGAACCGTTCGCCGCCGCCGGGCACGCCGGGCGGCAGCTTCAGATGCCCGCCTTCGCCGCGCACCGCCTCGGTGATCAGGAAGTTCTTCACCTCGAGGTTGTAGAGGCAGGTCGGGTGGAACTGCATGAATTCCATGTTGGAGATGCGGCAGCCCGCGCGCCACGCCATCGCGATGCCATCACCCGTCGCGCCGCGCGGGGCGGTGCTGAACAGATAAGTGCGCCCCGCGCCGCCGGTGGCCAGGATTGTCGCCTTGGCCGCAAAGCATTCGACCCGCCCGGTCTGGCCGTTGAGTGCATAGGCGCCCCACACCCGCCGTTCGCCCGTGGGCGCGGTGCGGTGCCGGTCGGTGATCAGGTCGACCGCGACCATGTCGGGCATCATCGTGATGTTGGGATGCGCGTGCGCGGCCTTCAGCAGCGCCTCCTGCACGGCCCAGCCGGTGGCGTCGTTGACGTGGACGATGCGGCGGTGCGAATGGCCGCCCTCGCGCGTCAGGTGCAGCCCGCCATCGACCGCAGGATCGACGTTGAACGGCACGCCCAGTTCGATCAGCCGCTCGATCGCCTGCGGGGCGTGTTCGATCACGAACTCCACCGTCTCGCGCCGGTTGAGGCCGCCGCCCGCGACCATCGTGTCGCGCACATGGTCCTCGAACGTATCGCCTTCATCGAGCACAGCGGCGATGCCGCCTTGCGCCCAGGCCGTGGACCCGGCGTCGAGCGCGCCCTTGGCCAGCACCAGCACGCGCGCCTGTTCGGCCAGCACCAGCGCGGCGGTGAGCCCGGCGGCGCCCGAGCCGATGATCAGCACGTCGTGTGTCATCGCGGTGTAGCCTCTGCGTGCAATGGGGATGCGATCGATCGCCTGCAGGCAAGATCGTTTGGCGAGGGTCCCGACCGGGCGGTAGTAAAGTAATCGGGCAGGGTCACGACCGCGACCTTGCCCGTCCGCCGCGCATTTGGGAAGCGGTGACGCTGGTCCTGGTTCGCTGCGTGCAATCGCAGCAGGAACAATGATTTGGCCCAGGCGCTTGGGGAAAAATTCCCTGCATTACCGATAGTTCCTTTTACTTCGCGGTCGCACAAAGCTAGAAACCTCCAAATCGGATTTTTTTCCGGAGTGCGCCGATTCATGTTCCTGCTTCGCATTGCCTGCCTGTTTGGCCGCCATTTTCCGAATCGCACCGATGTCCGCTGGGTCGGGGTGGAGACGGTTGCGCCGTGCCGCGCGTGCGGCCGCCAGCTGCGCCGTGAAGGCAAGGGCAAGTGGCGGGCCTGGACCCGCGTCGACGCGTGACCGTCCGTCGCCAAGCCACCCCCGGGCCGAGGGTGGCGAAGGCCTTCCGCCCCGCCCGGTTCTCAGCCGTGCGGATCGCTCGTCAGGCTGACGAACACGTCTTCCAGATCGGCCTCGCGCGTCGACACGTCCTGGATCGCATAGCCAAGGCCCTGCACCACCGCCATGACCTCGCCCGCGTTCATGCGGTCCTTGTCATACGTGATCTCGACCTGCCGTTCGCCCGACAGGCGCGTCTTGAGGAACGCCGGGTGCGCCGGTGCCTCGGCAATGTCGCGATCGAGTGACAGCACCACGATCTTCTCGCGCGCCATCTCGACCATTTCGCGCGTGGGCTTGTTGGCGATCAGCTTGCCGTGGTTGATGATCGCGATGCGGTCACACAGCTGCTCGGCTTCCTCGAGGTAGTGCGTGGTCAGCACCACGGTGACGCCCTCGGCGTTCAGTTCGCCGACCAGTTCCCACAGCAGGCGGCGCAGTTCCACATCGACGCCGGCGGTCGGCTCGTCGAGGATCAGCACCGGCGGTGACTGGACCATCGCCTTGGCGATCAGCAGCCGCCGCTTCATTCCGCCCGACAGCGTGCGGGCATAGGCGTTGGCCTTGTCGGACAAGTGCACCTCGCGCAGCAGCGCGGCCGAACGGCGCAGCGCCTTGGGCACGCCATAGAGCCCGGCCTGGTTTTCCAGCACCTCGAACGGGGTGAAGAACGGGTCGAACACGATTTCCTGCGGAACGATGCCGATCGATGCGCTGGCGTTGCGCCGGTCGCGGTCGATGTCGAAGCCCCAGATCTCCGCACTGCCCGACGTCTTCATCACCAGCCCGGCCAGGATGTTGATCAGCGTGGACTTGCCCGCGCCGTTGGGGCCCAGCAGGCCGAAGATCTGCCCTTGCGGCACGTCGAACGTGACGCCGTCGAGCGCCAACTTGCCGCCGTCGGACTTCGCGCCCTTGCCCGTGGGGGCATAGCGCTTGACCAGGTCGCGGATGACGATGGCCGGCGGTGGGGCGGGCGGTGGGGCGGGAAGGGCTGCGGGCGAGGGGGAATCCATCGCGCGTGCCTGCCCCAAGCGCGCGCCGGGGTAAAGGGCGCGTTGGGGGGTAAAGCGCGTGCCGGGATAACGGGGGTCCGGGTAATGGACGCAAGCGACGCCGCGCCGCTTGTCCCGGCTGGCCCGGCTTGCTAACGGCAACGGCCATGATCCAGCCTCCCGAAACCGTCATGACCGACAGCGCCCGCGTGATGTGCGACGGCGCCACTGCCATCCGCTCGCGCAACGGCGTGACCGCCGCCGCGCTAGGCCACCCGCGCGTGTGGCTCGAAATCGACGAGACCGGCCATGTCGACTGCGGCTACTGCGACCGTCGCTTCGTGCTCAGGGGCGGTCCGGCGCATCCGGGGATCGACGAAGTGTTTGCGGGCGATCTGCCCACCCCGGGGGATGCCTCGGTCGCGTAACGGATCGCGGGGAAGGCGGGGGCGCTGCGTGCGTGCTTCGACAAGCTCAGCATGAGCGGTCTTTGGTCCCGTAAGTCTCTATAATCGGCCAAGCCCACAACACGGCGATGCCCACAACCCCCGCGAAACCCACAAACTCCGCTCATCCTGAGCCTGTCGAACGATGCACGCAAAGCTTGGCCTTTCGCGGCCCGCACGGGATGCCTATATCCCTGCGCATGACCAACCTCACCGATCCCCGTTCGCTGCTGTACCGCCCCGGTTCGCTCACCCCCGATGAGGCGCTGCGGCTGACGCGCGACGCGCTGGGCCAATGCGATGATGGCGAGCTGTATCTCCAGTTCATCGCGTCGGAGAGCTTCGGCTTCGACGACGGGCGGCTCAAGACCGCCGATTATTCTCGCGACGCGGGCTTCGGCCTGCGCGGCGTTTCGGGCGAGATGACCGGGTTTGCCCACGCCAACGACATTTCCGCCGCCGCCATTGCGCGGGCGGGCGAGACGCTCAAGCTGCTCGATCCGGCCAGCGCCAGCCGCCCCGCCCCGCCGCGCCACAACAACCGCCACCTTTATACCGAAGCCTCGCCGCTCGATGCCGTGCCGTTCGAGGCCAAGGTCAAGCTGCTGGAAACGATCGATGCGGCTGCGCGCGCCCGCGATCCGCGCGTGGCGCAAGTGTCCGCCTCGCTGTCGGGCAGCTGGTCGGTGGTCGAGATCGTGCGCGCCGACGGGTTCGTCGCGCATGATGTGCGGCCGCTGGTGCGGCTCAACGTCTCGATCGTGGCGGAAAAGGACGGGCGTCGCGAAACCGGCAGCTTCGGCATGGGCGGCCGCTGGCTGTATGATGATCTGTTCGCGCCCGAAACGTGGAACCGCGCGATCGACATGGCGCTGGAACAGGCGCTGACCAACCTCGAAAGCGTCGCCGCACCGGCGGGTGAGATGACCGTGCTGCTCGGCCCCGGCTGGCCCGGCGTGCTGCTGCACGAAGCGGTCGGCCACGGGCTGGAAGGCGATTTCAACCGCAAGGGCACCAGCGCGTTCTCGGGCCGCATCGGTGAGCGCGTGGGCGCGCCGGGCGTAACCGTGATCGACGATGGATCGCTGGTCGGCCGGCGCGGATCGCTGTCGATCGACGATGAGGGCACACCGACGCAGGAAAACGTGCTGATCGAGGACGGCATCCTCAAGGGCTATATCCAGGACCGGCTCAACGCGCGGCTGATGGGCGTGCCCGTCACCGGCAACGGGCGGCGGCAGGACTATGCCCACGCGCCGATGCCGCGCATGACCAACACGTTCATGCGCGCGGGCAATGACAATCCGGCCGAGCTGCTCAGCCGGGTGAAGTCGGGCATTTTCGCCAAAAGCTTCGGCGGCGGACAGGTCGATATCACCAGCGGCAAGTTCGTGTTCAGCTGCACAGAAGCCTACAAGATCGAGAACGGCAGGCTGGGCGCGCCGATCAAGGGTGCCACGCTGATCGGCGATGGCCCCAGCGTGCTGACCCGCGTGATCGGCATCGGCAACGACATGGAGCTCGACGAGGGCATCGGCATCTGCGGCAAGGGCGGCCAGAGCGTGCCCGCCGGCGTCGGCCAGCCGACCCTGCTGGTCGAAGGGCTGACCGTGGGTGGCACTGGCTAGAAAGCGGGCCACCACGCGGCCCGGCGCCGTCGATTCTGCGCCACCTCATCCTTTAGCGTGACGAAGGCTGCAACCTCTGGCCTTCTCGTGCATTATGCTGCAATGCACAATGAACTGTCCGACAACGCAACGGCACCCAACCGATGAATGAAAACCGATTGACCCTGATGGAAGCGATCGCCCGCAAGCGCGCGATCGTGGCCCGCTACAACGGCAGCGAGATCAAGCTGGCGCCGCATCTGATGTTCGAACGGCGCGGCGATCTGTTCGTCAGCGCGCTGAACATGAGCAAAGACTGGCGGACCGATGATGAGCGCAAGCTGGGCCAGTTCAAGCTGGCCGGGCTGGGCGGCACGGCATTGCTCGACGAACGTTTCGAACCCCTGCCGTCGTTCGACGCGGCGACGCCGCGATCCGATGATACGCTGATCCTGGCGATCTGACCCCGCGCGCAGCGGGGCTGCATGGCCGGATGCGCCCCGCGTTCGTTCGTCGGCATCCCCGTTCCTTTGTCTGCATCCCCGTTCCTTCGTCTGCATCAAAGTCATCCTCGGTTCAGGCCGGATCGGCTATCGATCACCCGATCGAGTTCACGGATCGAATCGAAAGGATGCCGTCATGGGAATGATCGGACGCAAGCTGGGCTTCCTGAAGCTGGGAACGGGACTGGTCGCCGCCGCCACGCTGTTCGCGGGCGCAACCGCCGATGCCAAGCCCCGGATGACAGGTGAGGAAAAGCTGGCCAAGGCGCTGGAAGGCCGCGTTGCGGGCAAGCCGGTGGACTGCATCTACATGCCCACGGTGCAATCCTCGCGCATCTTCGACAAGACCGCGATCCTGTATGAGTCGGGCCGCACGCTGTACGTCAACCGTCCGCGGTCGGGCGCCGAATCGCTCGACGATGATGATGTGCTGGTGACCGATCTGCACTCGTCCCAACTGTGCAGCATCGATGTCGTGCACCTGCATGACCGCACCACGTTCTTCAATTCGGGATTTGTCGGGCTCGGCGAATTCGTACCCTACACTCGCGTGGCATCCGCTCACAACTAACCGGGCGATTGACCGGGCGATACGCCAGCGTTTGCCGGATTTAGACTGGACCGAGGCGCGCCATGGCGGCAGGTAGGGCGCCATGCTGCGATCCGTCCTGTTGCGCCGCGACCGCGTGCGGTGGCCTTTCCTGTGCTGGTGCGCGGTCCCGGGCCTGGTGCTGCCCGGGCTGCTTCCGCTTTCCACCGCCCGCGCGGCTGATAATCCGGCGGCTGCCTCTGCCTCTGGCGCTTCTGCGCCCGCCGCCTCACCCAACGCGGACCTGATTGCGGCGCTTTGGTCGGCGTTGCCCGCCGCCGCCGATCTCATCGCCGAACGCGATCGGCAGCTTGCCGCCAGGCAGCCCGACCTTGCCATCGCCGCCGCGCAGAAACTGGTCGCGGGCATCGCGGCCAACAAGGATGCGGCCCCGCCCCAGAATGCGCGCGCCGAGGATTTCCTGGGCGATACCTTGTCCAAGGCGCACCGGCCCGAGGAAGCGGTCGCCTGGCTGATCCACGCCGCCGCCGTCTCGGCGCAACTGCCCGATATTCCGCCGCCCGCCAGGCTGGTGACCGACAAAGTCGCCGCGGCCGCGCTCGCCGCGCGCGTGCCACTCGACAAGCAGCACTACCGCGCCTTTTCCGAACTCCACAGCGCCAGCGTGGCGGCGCAGATTGCGCGGCGACCCGATCTTGCCAAGCTGGTGAGCGACCGCGTGGCCGATGCCGCGCCGCTGATGCTCACCAACGCCAGGACGGTGGTGTCGATCGTCTATCGCGCCGGCCAGGTCGATGTCGATCTGGGGCTGGGGGTGAGCGCGGAGGCGCGGCTGCGCGGGGCGACCGAGCTGGCCACCGCCACTCTGGGCGAAGGCGATCCGCTGCTGCAGGTGATCGTGGGCAACCTCGCCAGCGCGCTGGCGCTGGAAGGCAAGGCGGACGAAGCCGAAACGCTGGCCCGGCGGGCTTACGCCACCGTCTCCGCATCGCCCACGGCGGGGCAGGGTGAACGCTGGCTGGTGGCGATCAGCCTCGCGCGCATACTCGCCGATACCGGGCGCACCGCCGAAGCCGGCACGCTGGTCGATACGATCATCGACCAATCGCACGAGAAGCCCTCGCTGGCGCTGATGCAGGCGCAGATGCTGTCGGGCCGGGCGCGGCTGGCGGCGGGCGACAACGACGGCGCGATCGACCGGTTCGAACATGCCATCGCCACCGCTGCCGCCGCACAGGGCAGCTTTTCGTTCCGCATGCGCCCCGCGCTGTACATGGCGCGCAGCCTGATCGAAGCGAACCGCTGGCTCGAAGCGCAGAAATACATGCTGGGCGCGGCTATCCTGCTCTACTCGGTGGACAAGAAGGACGACGATACCGAAAAGTTTACCAACGGCAGCGATGACAGCTTTTCCAAACGGCTGGCGTTCTTTTCCAACCAGTTCAACCGCAGCGCCAATGGCGAGGATGTGGCGCTGTTCGATGAGCTGCTGGTGCGTTTTGCGGTGCACTACCTTGACGATCCGGGCAGCGAGATCGCCCGCGCGCGCGGGCTGATGCAGGCGGTGAACCTGCAGGCGGACCGGCTGGGCTTTCTGCCGCAGGACGAACTGGCTTCGCGCCGGGCGGCGGGCACCGCGCGGCGGCGCAACCTGGCGTTCGCCGATTACGCGTGGATGTCGCGCAAGGTGGTCAAGGCGGCAGAGGGCAAGCGCGATCTGACCGAGGCGTTCGGCGCGCTGCAGCGGGTGCAGGCGAGCAGCGCCAGCCAGGCCATCGCGCAACTGGCGGCGCGGTCGCTGTCCGAAGCGGTCTCGCCCCAGCTCGGCGCGGCAGCACGGCGGCGCGAGGAGCTGGTGGCGCGCTGGCGCGAACTTGATCGCGCCCGTGTGCTGGCGATTGGCGCGGGCCCGGCCGACCCGCAGCTGTCCACCCGCATCGCCGATGTCGAGCGCGAGATGCAGGGCATCGACGATGCCTTGCGCGCCGGGGCGCCGCAGTTTTTCGCCTATGTCCGTCCCGCACCGCTGGCCGAAGCCGAGGCCGCCAAGCTGTTCGGGCCGCAGGAAGCGGCACTGCTGATCGTGCCCAGCGAAGCCGGCACGCACATCATGGCGGTGACGCAGGCCGGGGTGCAGTGGTTCGAGACTGGCATGACCGAAGCCCAGGTCAATGACGCGGTACGGCGACTGATGTGGTTTGCCGGCGCGGGCGTTTCGCCCACCGGCGCGGAAATCGCGACGTGGCAGGACGAAGTCCCGGGCGACAACGCGTTCGACCGCAAGCTGGCCTACAGCCTGTGGCAGGCACTGATCGCACCCGCGCTGCCCGCGCTGAAGGGCAAGACCCAGCTGGCCATCGCGGCGGACGGCGCGCTTGCCTCGCTGCCGTTCGCGGTGCTGGTCAGCGTCGATCCGCAAGGCGATGACAACGATCCGGGCGCGTTGCGCGCCACGCACTGGCTGGCCGACGATTTCGCGCTGACGCAAGTGCCCTCGCTGCAATCGCTGGCGCTGTTGCGCAGCGCGGGGCGGCGCGACGCGGGCAAGGGCTTTTCGGGCTGGGGCGATCCGACGCTCGATGGCCGGTCGGCAACACGCGGCGGTCGCGGCAAGGCCGGGGCGGACGGCACAATCGCCGGGGTGCCGATGGCGCGCGTGTTCGGCGCGGCGCGCGGCGCGGATGGCGCGGGGCTGGCCGACATCGGCGAACTGCGCAAGCTGGCGCGCCTGCCCGGCACGGCTGACGAGCTTTCCGCGATGGCGCGCGCGTTTGCCGCGCCCGACGGCAGCCTGCATCTGGAAGGCGCGGCGACCGAGCGCGCGGTCAAGGCGGCGGACCTGTCGGGCGCGGGCATCCTCGCGTTCGCCACGCACGGGCTGACGGCGGGCGAGGTCACCGGTGCGGTCGAGCCGGGGCTGGTGCTGACCCCGCCCGCCACGCCCGATGCGACCGACGACGGGCTGCTCACCGCCAGCGAAGTCGCGCGGCTGAAACTGGCCGCAGACTGGGTGATCCTGTCTGCGTGCAACACCGCGGCCGGCGACGGCAGCAGCGGCGCGCCGGGGCTTTCGGGGCTGGCGCGCGCGTTCTTCTATGCCGGTGCGCGCAACCTGCTGGTGTCGCACTGGCCGGTGCGCGACGACGTCGCCGCGCGGCTGACCGTGCGCACCATCGAGATCGCGCGCGACAATCCCGACCTCACGCGCGCGGGCGCGCTGGCGCGGGCGATGAAGGAAATCCGCGACAACCCGGCGGCCGATGCCGGTGGCGCGACCTGGGCCACGCCCAACGCCTGGGCGCCGTTCACGCTGGTGGGCGACGGGGCGCGGTAGGGCGGGAGTTTCAGCAATTTCGCTCATCCTGAGGAGCCATTGAGCTTGTCGAAATGGCGTCTCGAAGGACCCGGTGGTTCGAGACGAGACTTCGACAAGCTCAGTCTCTCCTCACCATGAGCGTTTCATATTGTTCGACCGAGGGACCACTGAAATTCCGCACAATGGAAAACACCAAGACCATGCACGACACCACCACCGCCACCACCTTCACCCTGCGCGATGCCACCCCCGCCGACGCCGCCGCGCTTGCCGACCTGGGCACGCGCGCGTTCGTGGCGGCGTTCGGGCATATGTACCGGGCGGAGGACTTGTCCGCGTTCCTCGAAGCCAGCCATTCGCCCGCCAAGCTGGCCAAGGAACTCGCCGACCCCGGCATGGCGATCCGCGTGGCGGAACGCGACGGGCAGATGCTGGCGTTCTGCAAGCTGGTGCTCGACAGCGGGCTGGCCGAACATGGCACCGCGACGCGCCCGCTGGAACTCAAGCAGCTGTACACCGACCCCGACAGCATCGGCGGCGGCATCGGCGCAGGCCTGATGGACTGGGCGCTGGGCGTGGCGCGGCAGCGCGGCGCGGACGAAGTGCAGCTGTCGGTGTGGAGCGGCAACCACGCCGCGCAACGGTTCTACGCGCGCTACGGCTTCGCCAGGATCGCCGACATCCACTTCCCCGTGGGCGAACAGATCGACGAGGAATTCCTGTTCGCGCTGCGGCTATAAAGGCTTATAGGGACGCGCATGTCTTCCATTCGTCCATGGCGCGATATTGCGCGCCGCCAGAGCCGCCAGATCATGGTCGGCAGTGTCCCCGTCGGCGGCGATGCGCCGATCACCGTGCAGACGATGACCAACACGCTCACGTCCGATGCGGTGGCCACGATCGACCAGATCCGCCGCTGCGAGGATGCCGGCGCCGACCTCATCCGCGTGTCGTGCCCCGATGTGGAAAGCACCACGGCGCTGCGCCAGATCACCCGCGCCGCGCGCATCCCGGTGATCGCGGACATCCATTTCCACTACAAGCGCGCGCTGGAAGCCGCCGACGCCGGTGCCGCCTGCCTGCGCATCAATCCGGGCAACATCGGCTCGTCCGAACGCGTCGCCGAAGTGGTGCGCGCGGCCAAGGCCAATGGCTGCGCGATCCGCATCGGCGTGAACGCGGGCAGCCTCGAGAAGGACTTGCTCGAAAAATACGGCGAGCCTTGCCCCGAGGCGCTGGTCGAATCGGCGCTGGATCATATCAAGCTGCTGCAGGATCACGATTTCCACGAATACAAGGTCGCGGTGAAGGCCAGCGACGTGTTCCTCGCGGTCGCGGCCTACATGCAGCTGGCCGACGTGGTCGATTGCCCGCTGCACCTGGGCATTACCGAGGCGGGCGGGCTGATCGGCGGCACGGTCAAAAGCGCGATCGGCATGGGCAACATGCTGTGGGCGGGCATCGGCGACACCATCCGCGTCTCGCTTTCGGCCGAGCCCGAAGAAGAAGTGCGCGTCGGCTTCGAGATCCTCAAATCGCTCGGCCTGCGCACGCGCGGTGTGCGCGTGGTCTCGTGCCCCAGCTGTGCGCGGCAGGGCTTCGACGTGATCCGCACGGTACAGGCGCTGGAAAGCCGCCTCAGCCACATCAAGACCCCGCTGTCGCTCTCCGTCCTTGGCTGCGTGGTCAACGGCCCGGGTGAGGCGCGCGAAACCGACATCGGCATCACCGGCGGCGGCAACGGCAAGCACATGGTGTATCTGTCGGGCGTGACCGACCACCATGTGCAAAGCGCCGACATGCTCGACCACATCGTCTCGCTGGTCGAGGCCAAGGCCGCCGAGATCGAGGCGGCGATGACCGATGCGGGCGAGGCCGAGGTTGTGCAGGCAGCGGAATAACCCTCCGGCTGCGCGGCGCGGATTGGCGAAGCGGTAACTTCTGCGCGGTACAACGCAGGCGATGAACCGCCTGCTGTCCCTGGCCCTTGCGACGATCGCGGTGATGGCGTTGCTGGCCTATGCCATTGGCGCGGGACGGACCGGCAGTTCTGGTCCGGCTGACGCAGCTTCTGCCGAGGCGGCTTCGGCCAGACCGAGTCACCAAGCGCACAATCCATGGTCGCGCGATACGGCACGCTCGTCCGACACCGCTCCCGGATCCGCACCGGGCGAAGCGCTGATGATCGCGCGCGACGGCGGCGGGCAGTTCCACGTCGATGGCGAGATCAACGGCGGTGATGCGCGGTTCGTGGTCGATACCGGCGCCGATACCGTGGCGCTGACCGTGGCCGATGCCGAACGGCTGGGCATCGCGGTCAGCGACGAGGATTTCCAGCCGATCGTGCGCTCCGCCTCGGGCGCGGGCTATGGCGCGCGGGTGCGGCTGGAACGACTGGGGATCGGCGGGCAGGAACTCGACGACGTGCCGGCGGTGGTGGTGCGCGGGCTGTCGGTCAACTTGCTCGGCCAGTCGGCGCTGCGGCGACTCGGCAAAGTCGAACTGCGCGGTGATCGCATGGTGATCGTCCCGGACTGAGACGTGCGGATTGCGCGCGCCGGCGATGGTCCGCTAGGGCCGGATTTATGAGCATCATGACTGTCACCATCCGCCCCGCCACCCGCGCCGACCTGCCGCTGATCGGTGCCCTGATCCGCGAACTGGCGGACTACGAGAAGCTGGCCCATGAAGTGCGCTTCGACGAAGCCGTGCTGGGCGAAAAGCTGTTCGGCGCCAACGGCGGGCGCGGCGCCTATGCCGAAGTCGCGATCGGCGAAGTCGATGGCACGGCGCAAGGGTTCGCGCTGTTCTTCCACAATTTCTCGACGTTCGAGGGCAAGCCGGGAATCTATCTCGAAGACCTGTATGTCCGCCCCGCAGCGCGCGGCGCGGGGCTGGGCAAGGCGCTGCTGGCGCATCTGGCGGCGCTGGCGGTGGCGCGTGACTGTGCGCGGCTCGAATGGTCGGTGCTTGACTGGAACACGCCCGCGATCGGGTTCTACGAAAAGCTCGGCGCGCGCGGCATGGCCGACTGGACCGGGATGCGCGTGGATGGCGAAGCGCTGGTGCGGCTGGGTTCTGCCGGAACACCGGGCGAGGGCTGATGGCACCCCCGTCCAACGCGAATCGTGCAAATCCCGTCGCATTGGGGTATGATCGCCGTTCAGGCAGCGCTTAGGCGGAGTGTGATAGGACGGGTCATGGATCGCAACTTCGATCGCAGGACATTGCTGAAAACCGGCATTGCCGGTGGCGCGACGGTGGCCGGTATCGCGGCGCTGGCGCCCGCGCGCGCGTTTGCGCAGCCATTCACCGTGCCCGAACAGCACCGCCGCATCCTCGACGTCGCCAAAACGCAGATGGAGCGGATGCGCGCCAAACTGTGGCGCACCGATGTGGTCGGCGTGGCCGATTTCGGCCTGCCCTCGTCGCTGCCGCGCCTGCACTTTGCCGATATGGAACAGGGCACCGTGCGCTCGTTCCTGGTGGCGCATGGCATCGGCTCGGACCCCGAGCACGATGGCTTCCTCAAGACCTTCTCCAACGCCGACGGCAGCCTGGCTACCAGCCGCGGCGCGTTCGTCACCAACGAATGGTACAAGGGCAAGTACGGCACCTCGATCCGGCTGGTGGGCTACGATGCCGACAACAGCAACGCGCTCGAACGCGCGATCGTGCTGCACCCGGCGTGGTATTCCAACCCCGACATGCTCGCCAAATGGGGCAAGCTCGGCCGCAGCAACGGCTGCTTCGCGATGGGCGAGGCCGACTTCAACGAGGCGCTTTGGCACTTGTCCGGCGGCAGGTTGTTGTACGCCGACCGGCTGGGGATTTATTGAGCGGGCGCTAAGGCCCGGCTACTTTCCCCAAAGCCCCGCTCCCCCCTATGCTCATCCTGAGCCTGTCGAAGGATGCTCGCCATCCCTCGCGGACCTTGTCTCACCACCTCGAAGGTTTCGGGAAAGTCACCGTTACGGCGCAGGAAGTGGGGTCGATCCCACGCCCGACGCCATGTATCGGACGCGTCCTTCGACAAGCTCAGGATGAGCGGAGTTGGGTGGGCAAGGGGGCGCCGCTAGCCCCTGAAGAATGCCAGCTTGGCCATCACAACGGATTGTCCAGCTTGATCACTTCTTCCTTGCTGGTGCGCTGGCCGGTGTGCGGCTGGCGCGCGGCGGCGAAGCTGGCGAGGACGGGGGCGTCGCGGCCGTAAAGGTCGTCGAAGCTGCGCATCGTGCCGGTCACGTCGCGCGCCATGGTGAAGTACGTGATGTAGACCGGGAAGGTCTTGGTCATCGGCACGCGCGTGTACTTGCCCGACAGCGTGTATTCCACGCCCTGTTCCGGCGTCAGGTCGGCACCGAGCATCGCCATGGTCATGCCCAGTTCGCTCGCGCGTTCGGTGCGCACGCAGCCGTGGCTCAACGCCCGGCTGGGCAGGGCGAACAGGCTGCGGTTGGGGGTGTCGTGGATGAAGATCGCATGCTCGTTGGGCATGTCGAGCTTCATCAGCCCCAGCGAGTTCTTCGGCCCCGGCTGCTGCACCACGGTGATCGTGCCGTCGGCGGACTTGGTCACGGCATAGCCCTGGCGCTTCGCGGCGGGGATGTTGGCGGCAAGCCTGACGCCCAGGCCTTCGCCTTTCACGATCGACTGCGGCACGGTCCAGGTGGGGTTGAAGATCACGCCCTGCACCTTGACCGCCAGCTGCGGCGTGGCAGTGCGCCCCGGCTTGCCCACGATCGTGCGGTAGCTGGTGATGATCTTGTTATCGACCGTCAGCTTCAGCATCTGTTCGGGCACGTTGGTAAGCAGGTACTGCAGCCCCAGGTCGCGCGGCAGCCAGCGCCAGCGGTCCATGTTGATGCGGATCAGCGTGGCGATCGCCGGGTCTTTCGCCTTGGGCAGCGTTTCGCGCAGCAGCGCATAGTCGGGGTTGGTCGGGTCGAGCCCGGCCAGCACGCCCTTGACGTTGTGCGCGTTGAGCGCGGCGGTAAGCAGTCGCGGCGTGGGGTTGGCATCGACATCGGGATCGACCACGAACCACTGCGCGCGGCTGTCCATCGGCGTGCGCCCGTCGCGCAAGTCTTCGGCCAGCCAGCCGAACAGCTTGGTCGCCGTGGCGTCAAGCGACGGCCCTTCGCCATCGGCGATCGCGGCGGCGAGTGTGGCGGGCTGGTAATCCCTGGCGAACAGGCCTTCCTTGCCGATGCCCTGGATCGCCTCGAGCAAGCCTTGCGCATCCGCCAGCGCCCAGTGCGGCGGCGGCGCGGGCGGGGCCGGCGGCACCACGACAGTGGCTGCGGTCGCATCCGCACCGGGCAGCGCGGGGGTCGTGGCGGTCGAGGCGGGGACGGCGGTGGTGGGCAGCGGTTTTGGCGCCTGGCGTGCCTGCGCGGTGAGGTCCACCGGGCCGCTTTGCGCGCGCGCGCGCGCCGGGGGCGCGAGCAGCGAGGCACCCAGCACTGGGCCGATAAGCACTGGGCCGAGCAGTACGGCCAGTTTCATCCGTTCGATCACGCGCAATCCCTGTTCCTTCAACTGGCCATCGTGCGGCGGTATCGGCACCGCGGCCACGGTTACCGATGATTCCTGCCCCAAGCCCGTCCCCCGATCAAGCAGCGCGGCTGACTCCAGCCTGAATTGCGGTGGAAGGCGGTGGTCGCCGGCTGCAATTCCGGGCGGTGGCGCAAACGCGCCACAGCGGTTAGGGCGGGCCCAATGGCGCGTCACACCCATTTCCTGCCGATCGTGGTGGCCATTGCCGGGCTGTGCCTGTTCGGGGTGATGGACGGCGCGATGAAGGCCGCCGCGATCGCTGAAGGCGCCTATGCCGCGATGTTCTGGCGCGGGCTGGTGGGCGCTGCGCTGATGCTGCCGCTGTGGCTGTGGCGCGGGCAGGGCTGGCCGTCGCGTGCGGTGCTGCGGCTGCACCTGACGCGCAGCGCGGTGGCGGCGGTAATGGCGGTGCTGTTCTTCTATGGCCTGGTGCGCACGCCGATGGCCGATGCGATGGCACTGTCATTCATCGCCCCGCTGATCGCGCTGTACCTGGCCGCCGCGACGCTGGGCGAGACCATCGGCCGGCGTGCGATCGTGGGATCGACGCTGGGGCTGGTCGGCGTGGTGGTGATCGCGGCGGGCAAGCTGGCGGGCCACGCGTACGAACCCGAGGCGGTGAAGGGTCTGTTCGCGATCCTCGGCTCGGCGGTGCTTTATGCGTGGAACCTGGTGCTGCAGCGACGGCAGGCGCAGCTTGCTCGACCGGAGGAAATCGCCTTTTTCCAGACCGCGATCGTGTTCTGCATTCTGGGGCTGGGCGCGCCATGGCTGGCGCCGCTGCCGCACCCCGGCACCTGGATCGAACTGGTCGCCGCCGCCGTGCTGTCGACCGGATCGCTGATGCTGCTCGGCTGGGCTTATGCCCGCGCCGAAGCGCAAGTGCTGGTGCCGATGGAATACACCGCGTTCATCTGGGCCGCGCTGGTCGGCTGGGTGGCGTTCCATGAGCCGCTGACCCTGCGCACCATGGCGGGCGTGGTGCTGATCGTCGCCGGCTGCCTGATCGCGGCGCGCGGCACGCATCCTCTGCCGGAGCCGGGGTAGGGGGTGAATTCGCGCCGTCCCGGGTCAAGTCCGGGACGACGGGCTTTGCCGAGCGACCCGTGTTATCTCAGCCCGGCAAGACCCCCTGCAGTCCGGCGAACAGCGCGCCGAACGAACCGGCCACGGCCAGCGCCAGCGCCATCACGGCGCCCGAAAACCCAGGTGCCATCGCGCCGGGAAGGCCCGGCTCGCGGTCGTTGATCATCGTCGCCATGCCCCTGCTGACCCGCGCACCTGTGGTCCGCGCGCCGATATGTCGTTCGTCATTCCCCATCGGGGGAAATGATTGACGTGGCGTTGCGTTCCTTGAGGCAATTTTCCCTTAAGCCCACCCTTGACCTCGGCGGCGTAAACGCGCATCGCCGCGGTGTTTTCGGGCCGCCACACAACCGACGTTTTCATCGCTTGCCGCGCTTCGTCATGCCGCGGTCAGGGATGGATTGTGTGGGCGTGCGTGGCGGCCTTCTCAGGAGGGAAGACGTTACGCCATGACCCAGGTCGGACACGATACACTCGGAACGCGCACCACGATGACAGTGGGCAACCGCGAAGTTGCCTACTATTCTCTGGCCAAGGCCGCGCAGAAATTCGGCGACGTTTCGCGCCTGCCGTTCTCGATGAAAGTGCTGCTGGAAAACCTGCTGCGCTTCGAGGATGGCGGCTTCACCGTATCGACCGCCGATGTCGAGGCGCTGATCGCCTGGCAGAAGGACCCGTCGGGTTCGGCGCGCGAGATCCAGTACCGCCCGGCGCGCGTGCTGCTGCAGGATTTTACCGGCGTGCCGTGCGTGGTCGATCTGGCCGCGATGCGCGACGCGATCGCCAAGCTGGGCGGCGATACCTCCAAGATCAACCCGCTGGTGCCGGTGCACCTGGTGATCGATCACTCGGTCATGGTCGATGAATTCGGCCACCCCAAGGCGTTCGAGCAGAACGTCGAGATCGAATACCATCGCAACGGCGAACGCTACGACTTCCTCAAGTGGGGCTCCAAAAGCCTCGACAACTTCAAGGCGGTGCCCCCGGGCACGGGCATCTGCCACCAGGTGAACCTGGAACACATCGCGCAAGCCGTGTGGACCAGCGAAGACCAGAACGGCCAGACAGTCGCCTATCCCGACACCTGCGTCGGCACCGACAGCCACACCACCATGATCAACGGCCTGGGCGTGCTCGGCTGGGGCGTCGGCGGGATCGAGGCCGAGGCCGCGATGCTCGGCCAGCCGGTGTCGATGCTGATCCCCGAAGTGGTCGGGTTCAAGCTGACCGGCACGCTCAACGAAGGCGTGACCGCGACCGACCTCGTGCTCACCGCCACGCAGATGCTGCGCGCCAAGGGCGTGGTCGGCCGTTTCGTCGAATACTACGGCCCCGGCCTTGCCTCGCTGACGCTGGCCGATCGCGCCACGCTGGCCAACATGGCGCCCGAATATGGCGCAACCTGCGGCTTCTTCGGCATCGATGAAAAGACGCTGGACTACATGCGCCTGACGGGTCGTGAGGAAGACCAGATCGCGCTGGTCGAAGCCTATGCCAAGGAGCAGGGTTTCTGGCTGTCGGCCGACATGGCCGACCCGATCTTCACCGATACGCTCGAACTCGACATGGCATCGGTGGTGCCCTCGCTCGCCGGGCCGAAGCGCCCGCAGGACAAAGTCGTGCTCACCGAAGTGGACGACGTGTTCAACGCCGATCTCGCCTCGATCTACAAGCACGACGGGCTCAAGCGCGTGGCGGTTGCCGGCAAGGACCACGACATCGGCGATGGCGACGTGGTCATCGCCGCGATCACCAGCTGCACCAACACCTCCAACCCGGGCGTGCTCGTCGCCGCCGGGCTGGTCGCCAAGAAGGCCAACGAACTGGGGCTCAAGCCCAAGCCGTGGGTCAAGACCAGCCTTGCACCGGGATCGCAGGTGGTCACCGACTATCTGATCAAGGCCGGGCTGCAGAGCCATCTCGACGCCATCGGGTTCAACCTCGTCGGCTACGGCTGCACCACCTGCATCGGCAACTCCGGCCCGCTGGCCGAACCGATCAGCGCCGCGATCAACGGCAACGACATCGTCGCCGCCTCGGTCATCTCGGGCAACCGCAACTTCGAGGGCCGCGTGTCGCCCGATGTGCGCGCCAACTTCCTCGCCAGCCCGCCACTGGTGGTCGCCTATGCGCTGAAGGGCACGGTGACCGAAGACTTCACCACCACCCCGATCGGGCAGGGCAGCAACGGGCAGGACGTATTCCTCAAGGACATCTGGCCGACCAACGCCGAAGTCCACGACCTGATGACCTCGTCGATCAGCCGTGAGATGTTCCAAGCGCGCTATTCCACGGTCTACAAGGGTGACGAGCACTGGCAGGCGATCAACGTCGAAGGTTCGGAAACCTACTCGTGGCGCGCCGGATCGACCTATGTCGCCAACCCGCCGTACTTCGAGGGCATGAGCATGACTCCTGCGCCGGTGCAGGACATCATCGATGCCAAGCCGCTGGCGATCCTGGGTGATTCGATCACCACCGATCACATCAGCCCCGCCGGTTCGATCAAGGCCGACAGCCCCGCGGGCAAGTGGCTGATGGAGCATCAGGTCGCCAAGGCCGACTTCAACTCGTACGGCGCGCGCCGTGGCCACCACGACGTGATGATGCGCGGCACCTTCGCCAACATCCGCATCAAGAACGAGATGGTCCCCGGCATCGAAGGCGGCATGTCGGTCTACAAGGGCGTGACGATGTCGATCTACGACGCCGCCATGGCGCACAAGGCCGATGGCACGCCGCTGGTGGTGATCGCGGGCAAGGAATACGGCACCGGTTCCAGCCGTGACTGGGCGGCCAAGGGCACCAACCTGCTCGGCGTGCGCGCGGTCATCGTCGAAAGCTTCGAGCGTATCCACCGCTCGAACCTGGTCGGCATGGGCGTGCTGCCGCTGCAGTTCTCGGACGGCACCAGCCGCCAGAGCCTAGGGCTGACCGGCGACGACATGTTCACCATCACCGGCGTCGCCGGCCTCGAACCGCGCCAGCAGGTCGATGTCGAAGTGACGCGCCCCGATGGCACCAGCTTCACCTTCAAGGCGCTGTGCCGCATCGATACCGCCAACGAGCTGGAATACTTCCTCAACGGCGGCATCCTGCACTACGTGCTGCGCAAGCTGGCGGCGTGATGGAGTGAGCGCGGTGCCGGGGGACCGGCGCTGCGGTCGGAATTGAGAAGCCCCGTCGAACTCGGGTTCGGCGGGGTTTTTCTTTGCCCGAAACAAACGTCGTCCCGGACCTGATCCGGGACCGCTGGCATGATCGGCGTAACCTCGGGCTCACAGGCCACCGGTCCCGGATCAAGCCCGGGACGACGCCATTCGACTTATGATGGGCATGAACCCAAACCAAAAAGGGCGGCTCCCCCCGGAGCCGCCCTTTCGCGTTTGGCGCGACGGGAGCGCGCCGGATGGGGAATTCGATCAGGCGGCGGCTGTGGCCGTGGCACCGTAGCGGCGGCGCAGGACCAGCGCGGCGGCGGCGGCGCCGAACAGCAGCACCATCGAAGGCTCTGGAACCGGGGTCCCGCCGCTGGTGTTGCCCGAGGTCGTGTTGCCCGACGTGGTGTTGTTGCCAGACGTGCTCGAGGTCACGTTGCCCGATGACGAGCTGGTGACGTTGCCTGAGGACGACGAGGTAACATTGCCCGAAGAACTGCTCGAGACATTGCCCGAGCTGCTGGACGTGACGTTGCCCGATGAGGACGTCGAGCTGGACGTGCTGCTGGTGACATTGCCCGACGACGATGTCGACGACGAGATCCCGCCGGTGGAGCTGGTGACATTGCCCGAGGACGAGGTCACCCCGCCCGTGCTGCTGCTGACGTTGCCCGACGACGAGCTGATGTTGCCCGAGCTGGTCGAGGTCGAGCTGGTCAGCCCGCCGGTCGAGCTCGAAGTGGAGCTGGTGAGGCCGCCGGTGGAGGTCGACGACGATCCGCCCGAGGTCGAGCTGGAACCGCCCGAGCTGGAGGTGGAACCGCCCGAGGTCGAACTGGAGCCGGTGCTGGTCGAGGAGATGACCACGCTGCCGCCGCCACCGCTGCCGCCGCCCCCGAAGAAGCCGCCGAAGAACCCGCCGCCGAAGCCGCCGATCGGGCCGCCGCCGATGACCACCGGATAGCCGCCGTCACCACCGCCGCCGCCCTGGGGCAGCGGAGGAAGCGGGGGCAGGTAGGGCTGCGGCGCCAGCGCCAGTTGCTGCGGCGCCTGGCAGCTCTTGGTCGTGACGGTGCGGACCACGCGGCGGGCCCGGTGGACCGGGCGGGCGGCCACGCGGCGCTGCGCCACATGGTGCGGTGCGCGGTGCACCGTCTTGATCGACTTGATCGATTTGGTGTGGTGGATTTCCCCGGTGGAAGGGGCTTCCGACACGTGCACGGCACCGCCGCCCAGCATCGCGCCGCCTGCAGCGCATGCTGCCAATTTCGCCAGGGCCATCCGAATCGACATGGTCTTTGCTCTCATTGCCTACTGTGGGGGCGGGTACAGGATCGTGCGTTAACACGGTCCTTTCGCCTTCCCTGATGGCCTGATGAACGCAGATGACTCCGCCCGCGACAACGGTGTTAACCGTGTTTCAGCCCCGCGAATCGGGAAATAATGCAGGTGCCGGGGGCGGTGCGGTAACTGTGTCCCGATTTGGAACCGAACTTGGAGGGAGTCTTCGTGCGTCCCCGTCGTGAGGCGGAAAACGGACTTGGCGCCAAACTCGACGTCGGAACTACTCCCCCTCGTCGAACAACCCGGTCTGGCTGCCCGTGGGCGGACTGAGTCCCAGGTGCACCCACGCGCGGTCGTTGAGGCAGCGGCCGCGCGCGGTGCGGGCAACCAGGCCGAGCTGGATCAGGTACGGCTCGATCACTTCCTCGATCGTGTCGCGCGGCTCGGACAGGCCCGCCGCCAGCGTTTCCACGCCCACCGGCCCGCCTTTGTAGATGTCCGCGATCATCGTGAGATAGCGCCGGTCCATCGCATCCAGCCCCAGCGCATCGACCTCCAGCCGGGTCAGCGCGGCATCGGCGATTGCGCGCGTGACCACACCATCGCCCGCGACATGCGCGAAGTCGCGCACGCGGCGCAGCAGCCGCCCGGCCACGCGCGGGGTGCCGCGCGCACGCCGCGCGATCTCGCGTGCGCCGTCGGGCTCCATCGCCACGCCCAGCAATGTCGCCCCGCGCGCCACCACACGTTCAAGCTCGGGTATCGTATAGAAATTCAGCCGCACCGGGATGCCGAAACGGTCGCGCAACGGGGTGGTCAGCAGCCCCTGCCGCGTGGTCGCGCCGACCAGCGTGAACGGCGGCAGATCGATCCGCACCGACCGCGCCGACGGCCCCTCGCCGATGATGAGGTCGAGCGCGCGGTCCTCCATCGCCGGATACAGCACTTCCTCGACCACCGGGTTCAGGCGGTGGATCTCGTCGATGAACAGCACGTCGCCGGGCTCAAGGTTGGTGAGCAGCGCGGCCAGATCGCCCGACTTGGCGATGACCGGGCCGCTGGTGGCGCGAAAGCCCACGCCCAGTTCGCGCGCGACGATCTGCGCCAGCGTGGTCTTGCCCAGCCCCGGCGGGCCGAAGAACAACACATGGTCCATCGCCTCGCCACGCGATTTCGCGCTTTCGATGAACACCCGCAAGTTGTCCCGCGCCGCCTCCTGCCCGACGAATTCGGCGAGCGTCTTGGGCCGCAACGCGGCGTCAGCGTCGTCCGGCTGGCGGATGGGGGAGAGGAGGGGTTCGGTCATTTGGGGAGGTGCCGGGAAACTTCGCGCGAATGGTGCAGGATGCGAGAGATGCGCACGGTCTGTCCATCAACCCGATACACTATCCTGTGCCGGTTGCAGACAAGGCCGCGAAATTCCTTGCCCCAACCCGGCTTCGCTTCGCCGCTGTAGGGATGACTTGCAAGCAGCGCCATGCAGCGATCCACATCATCCTGGTAAGCATCCGCAGCGGCTCCACCGAAATGCGCTTCGCCATATTCACCGATGTCCACCAGATCGGCCGCCGCTGCCCGGCTCAGGACAACTTCAGCCACGCCGGGCGCGGCGCTCGGCGGCGATTTCCCTCAGGACGTCCCGCGCGTCGCGATCGATGTATCCCGAAGCCTCGCCTTCCGCGATCTTTTCGCGCACCCACGCCGTATCGGCGGCTTCCTCAAGATCGCGGCGGATCAGTGCGAGCAGGTAATCGCTCGCGCTCGCGTAATGTCCATCGGCGAGGCGCGACTTGAACTGACCGGCAAGGTCGTCGGGAAGCGATAAGCTGAGGTCGGTCATTGCGTCACCATACGCGTTGTCTGGGTTGCGGCCAAGGTGCCTGACCGTGCCGTCGCCGACTGGCCGACGAACCCGGCGAGCGTCTTGGACCGCAACGCCGCGTCGGCGTCGTCCGGTTGGCGGATGGGGGAGAGGAGGCGTGCAGATACCTCCAAACCCATCCCATCTTCGTCACCCTGAACTTGTTTCAGGGTCCATTTCACCGCAAGCTCGGGCACATGCGGCAAGAGCGCGTTCCGTGCAGCTACATCCTCGCCAGCGGCACTTACGGCACGCTGTACATCGGCGTGACGTCCAACCTCCCGGCGCGAATGTGGCAGCACCGGACCGGGGCTTTGCCGGGCTTTTCCTCTCGCAACCGGACTTATTGCCTTGTTCACTTTGAGTTCCATGCAACGATGGAGCACGCCATCGTCCGTGAGAAGCAGCTCAAGAACTGGCATCGTCCATGGAAGATCAACCTGATCAACGAGGGGAATCCGCATTGGGCGGACCTTGCGATGGGGCTGGGCTTGCCTCCGCTTGCTCCGGGCAAACCGAGAAATGGATCCTGAAACGAGTTCAGGATGACGATGGGGCGAGGTAGTTGCGCTCACCCCGCCGCCCTCTTCAACGCAACCCTCACCAGCGCGTCCAGCTCCGCTCCGTCGCCCAGTTCTTCCACCGCGCGCGCCACCGCAGCGCTGGCGATGGCGGGCTTGAACCCCAGGTTCTGCAGGGCCGAGACCGCATCCGCGCTGGCCGAGCCGGGCGGGGGCGCCAGCGCTCCGGGGGGGGCGCCGGGGAAGCTGGCCATGCCGCCGGCCTTGTCCTTCAGTTCGTTGACGATGCGGCTGGCGAGTTTGGGGCCGACACCGTTGGCGCGCGCGACCATCGCCGCATCGCCGCCCGCGCAGGCGCGTTGCAGTTCCTCGCCCGACAGCGCCGAGAGGATCGCCAGCGCGACCTTGCTGCCCACGCCCTGCACGCCCGTTAGCAGGCGAAACCAGTCGCGCTCCGCTCCGCTGGCGAAGCCGATCAGGCGCATGTCGTTTTCGGAGACCTGAAGCTCGGTGTAGACGGTGCAACCCTCGCCCCGGATGCCGAGAGCAGCGAGCGTCTTGGCCGAGCAGTGGACGAGGTAGCCCACGCCCGCCACGTCGATCACCGCCCAGTCGGCGCCGGTTTCATCGAGCAGGCCGGAAAGCTTGGCGATCATGCTTTGTTCCTTGGCACAACCATTCCATATGCGAAAGCCGGTTTCGTGCGTCCCCGCGAAGGCGGGGACCTCATGCGGATCAAGTGCATGTTGGCCCTAGGTCCCCGCCTGCGCGGGGACGCAGTTGGTTATCGCCCCACGTGCGCGTGGGTGATAGCCACCGCCAGCGCATCGGCCGCGTCCGCCCCCGCCAGCTTCACGCCGGGCAACAGCACCTTGAGCATCGCCTGGACTTGCGCCTTTTCGGCCGCGCCGGTGCCGACCAGCGCCTTCTTGACCAGCCGCGTGGCGTATTCGGCCACGGGCAGCCCGGCGCGGGCGAGCGCGAGCAGGCACACGCCGCGCGCCTGCCCCAGCTTTAATGTGGACTGCGCGTTGGAGTTGACGAAGACTTCCTCGACCGCGCCGGCATCGGGGCGATGGGCCAGGATCACGTCGGTCAGCTCGCGGTCGAGCACCACCAGCCGCTCGGCCAGCGGTTGCGCGGGGTCGGTCTTGACCTGGCCGTTGGCGATGTGGCTGAGACGGTTGCCCGATTTGGCGATGACCCCCCAGCCGGTGCAGCCGAGGCCGGGATCGAGGCCGATGATGATCAGCCCAGCGTCTCCAGCACCGCGTCGCTGACTTCGTAGTTGCCCCACACGGTCTGCACGTCGTCGTCTTCCTCGAGCACGTCGATCAGCTTGAACAGCGTGGCGGCGTCGGCTTCGCTGACGTCGACCTTGAGGCCGGGCCGCCACGCCAGCTTGACCGCTTCGGCCTCACCCAGCGTCTTTTCCAGTTCGCGGCTGACCGGGTGGAGCACGTCGATGCTGGTCCAGATCGCATGGCCGTCGTCGTCGCTCTCGACATCGTCGGCACCAGCTTCGATCGCGGCTTCGAGCACTTTTTCCTCGTCACCCGCCTTGGCGCCGTATTCGATCAGGCCCAGCCGATCGAAGCCGTGGCTGACCGCGCCGCTGGCGCCCAGATTGCCGCCGTTCTTGGAAAACGCTGTGCGCACGTTGGTGGCGGTGCGGTTGCGGTTGTCGGTCAGCGCCTCGACGATGATCGCCACGCCGCCCGGGCCATAGCCCTCGTAGCGCACTTCCTCGTAGTTCTCGGCGTCGCCCTTGGATGCCTTGTCGATCGCGCGCTGGATGTTGTCCTTGGGCACCGACTGCGCCTTGGCGGCGTTGACGGCCGCACGCAGCCGCGGGTTAAAGTCCGGATCGGGCATGCCCATCTTGGCCGCGACGGTGATTTCGCGGCTGAGCTTGGAAAACAGCCCCGCGCGCTTTTTGTCCTGCGCGCCCTTGCGGTGCATGATGTTCTTGAATTTGGAATGGCCTGCCATGGCTCGCGCTTCTGCTTTTGAAATAAGGTGCGGTAAAGTGGCGCGCCCTTACACCTTCGCGCAGTCTAAAGGCAACCGCTGCCACCCGCCGCGCTCCGGCAAACAGCATGCGCGCTCAGCCGTTGACGATGGTGCCCCCGTTGGGATGCAGCACCTGACCCGACATATAGCTCGAATCGCTGCAGGCCAGAAACAGGAACGCCGGCGCGACTTCGTTGGGCTGGCCGGGGCGGCCCATCGGCGTCTTCTCGCCGAAGTGGGCCAGCTTTTCCGGGCTGGCCCCGCCCGAGGGATTGAGCGGAGTCCAGATCGGCCCCGGCGCCACCGCATTGACGCGGATGCCGTCCTTGACGAGGTTTTCCGACAGCGAGCGCGTGAACGCGGTGATCGCGCCCTTGGTGCTGGAATAGTCGAGCAGCTCGGGCTCGCCCTGGTACATCGTCACCGAGGTGCAGTTGACGATCACGGCGCCCGACTTGAGATGGTCGCGCGCTGCCTGCACCACGTAGAACATCGAGAAGATGTTGGTCTGGAACGTGCGCTGCAGCTGCTGCGGGGTGATGTCGCGGATGTCCTTGTCGGGGTGCTGTTCGCCCGCGATGTTGACCACGATGTCGAGGCGGCCCCATTCGCCCACCACCCGGTCGACCAGCGCCTGCGCGACTTCGGGATCGCCAAGGTCGCCGGCAAAGCCGACCACTGCCGCGCCCTCGACCTCGCAGGCCAGGCGGGTGCGCCGGGCGTCTTCGTGCTCGTTGAGATAGGCGATCGCGACCGATGCGCCCTCGCGCGCGTAGAGCACCGCCACCGCGCGGCCGATGCCGCTGTCCGCCCCGGTGACGATCGCCACCTTGCCCGCCAGCCGCCCCGAACCGGGATAGCGCGGTTGCCATTCGGGCTGGGGATCGAGCGTCGCTTCACTGCCGGGCAGTCCATCTTCGTGGATCGGTGCGATAACGGTGGCGGTCTCGCTGCTCATCGGCCTGGTCCCATGTAAAATCAGATACATGAGACGAACCGGGGAACCCCCGGCGGGTTCCCCGGCGCTTCGCTTATGTAAGAATGACGCGGATCAGCCCAGCCCCAGCGCGGCTTTGTAAAGATCGAGAATCGTTTCCATTTCGCGGCGATCGTCGGGCTTCATTTTGCGCAGGCGCACGATCTGGCGCATGATCTTGGCGTCGTAACCCACCGCCTTGGCCTCCGCATAGACGTCCTTGATGTCGTCGGCGATGCCGCGCTTTTCTTCCTCGAGGCGTTCGACCCGCTCGATCAGCAGGCGCAGGCGGTCGTCGGTGGTTTCGGCCATCGGTGGCTCTCCGTAGGATGCAGGTGAATCGGTTGGCCGGGCTGATAGCGGCGCGGACCGGCACGGGGAAGCGGCGGGCTGTGGATAGAATGGCGGTCGAGCTTGTCCCGGCCCCGTCTTCCCGGCCCCGCCATCGTCGTCCCGGACCTGATCCGGGACCGGTGGCATTCGGACTGGAGGTCGCGTCGATCTGGCCGGCGGTGCCGGGTCGAGCCCGGGACGACGATCATTCCGCAGCGTTCAGCTTCACACTCGCTTCCATCCGCGCCAGCTGTTCGGGCGTGGCGTCGGTCTGGTAGCGCGCCTTCCATGTCGCGGCGGGCAGCCCGTGGATAACCTCCCGGGCCGAAGCTTTATCCAGCCCGGCGCCGGCATCGATAATCCAGTCGGCCAGGCAGTTGCGGCAGAAGCCCGCCAGCCCCATCAGGTCGATGTTCTGCGCATCGTGGCGGTGGCGCAAGTGGCGCACCAGCCGACGGAACGCGGCGGCAGCGACCGCATCGGGCAGCGTGTCGAGCGGATCGCCAAGGGCTTCGGGCGTTTCTGGCGAATTCGTATCCATGGTACGTGGTCCTTGGGTTTTGCGGCCTGATGAGCCATAGCCCCGCGCGTTACAGCAAGGGAGCCGGTCGTGGCCAAAGTCGATCTTCGCGGCCGCAAGGTCAAGATTCTGGCAACCGTCGGCCCGGCGAGCCGTTCGCCCGAAATGCTCGAGCGGCTCTATCGCGCCGGAGTCGATGCGTTCCGCGTCAACATGAGCCACGGCGATCACGCCACCCATGCCGAGACGATCGCCTCGATCCGCGCGCTGGAAAAGCTGATCGGCCGCCCGATCACGATCCTGTGCGACCTGCAGGGGCCGAAACTGCGCGTCGGCACGTTCAGGGACGGGCGCGCGGTGATCCGCCATTCGGGTCACTTCACGCTCGATCGCAACCCCGAGCCCGGCGACGAGACGCGCGTGTGCCTGCCGCATCCCGAACTGTTCGGCGTGCTGCACAAGGGCCAGCGCCTGCTGATCGACGACGGCAAGCTGCGGCTGCGCGTGATTCGCGCCGACGATAACGAAATCCTGTGCAGCGCCGAAGTGGGCGGGGTGATTTCCGATCGCAAGGGCGTGAACGTGCCCGATGCGGTGGTGCCGGTGCCCGCGCTGACCGAGAAGGACCGCCGCGACCTGACCTTCGCGATCGAGCATGGCGCCGACTGGATCGCGCTGTCGTTCGTGCAGCGGCCCGAGGACGTGGCCGAAGCGCGGCGGTTGATGGGTGGCCCCACGGTCAACGGCCCCGCGCTGATGGCCAAGATCGAAAAGCCTGCCGCGATCACCCGGCTGGACGAGATCATCGAGCTAAGCGACGGTATCATGGTCGCGCGTGGCGATCTCGGCGTGGAACTCAACCCCGAAGAAGTCCCGCCGCTGCAGAAGCGCATCGTCGAATCGGCGCGGCGGCAGGGCAAGCCGGTGGTCGTCGCCACCCAGATGCTCGAATCGATGATCGAAAGCCCCGCGCCGACCCGCGCCGAAGTGTCCGACGTCGCCAACGCGGTGTATGACGGCGCCGACGCGGTAATGCTCTCGGCCGAAACCGCCGCTGGCGCCTGGCCGGAAGAAGCGGTGACGATCATGCACCGCATCGCCAGCCAGGTGGAGCGCGACCCCGGCTATGCCGCGCGCATCCACTTCACCGAGATGACCCCCGACGCGACCACCGCCGACGCGCTGAGCCAGGCGTGCGCCAGCATCGCCGAAACGCTGCCGATCTCGGGCATCATCGTGTTCACCGGATCTGGATCGACCGCGCGGCGCGTGGCGCGCGAACGGCCGGCGGTGCCGATGCTGGTGCTCACCCCGTCGCTGCGCACCGCGCGCCGGGTTGGTCTGCTGTGGGGCGCCTTTGCAGTGCAGACGCGCGACATCGGCAGCTTCGAGGAGATGATCGGCAAGGGCAAGCGCATGGCGCTGCGCCACGGCTTTGGGGCCGCCGGATCGCGCCTGATCGCGCTGGCTGGCGTGCCGTTCGGTACGCCTGGGGCGACGAACCTGCTGCATGTCGTGACGCTGTCGGGCGACGAACTGAAGCGGCACGTGGTTTGATCGGGTAGCGGTTGGATAACGTCGTCCCCGATCAGGTCCGGGACGACGAAACCTCGACGATACATCCGTTCCCGCGTCGTCCCGGGCTTGACCGGGGACCGCTGGTCTTCAACGCCATTCCCGCACACTTCACCCCCGCGCCCCGAACAGCGCGCTGCCCACGCGCACATGGGTGGCGCCCATCAGGATCGCGGTTTCGAAATCGTCGCTCATGCCCATGCTCAGGCCAGCGCCGGTGAGGCCATGGTCCACCGCCAGCTTGTCGAGCAGCGCGAAGAACGGGGCGGGTTCGATCCCGGCGGGCGGCACGCACATCAGCCCGGCGAGCGGCAGGTCCGCGCCGCGCGCCTGTGTCAGCAGCGCGGGCAGGTCGGCGATCGCGCAACCGCCCTTCTGGTCCTCGGCGCCGATGTTGACCTGCACGAAGCACGGCACGCGGCGGCCGGCCTTGTCCATCGCGCGGGCGAGCGCGGTCAGCAGGCTGGGGCGGTCGAGCGAATGGATGCAGTCGAACAGCGCCACCGCCTCGTCCGCTTTGTTCGATTGCAGCTGGCCAACCAGATGCAGTGCGATGTCGGGGTGCCGGTCGCGCAATTCGGGCCATTTGGCCTGTGCTTCCTGCACGCGGTTCTCGCCGAACACGCGCTGTCCGGCGGCGATCAGCGGCGCAATCGCCTCGGCCGGGTGCGTTTTGGACACCGCGACGAGCGTTATGTCACCGGCTTCGCGCCGGGCGATGGCGGCGGCGTGGGCGATGCGCGCGCGGACATTGACGAGCCTGGCGGCGGCGGTTGCGGGGTCTGTTCCGGGTGGTGTTACTGGCATGGCGCGCTGCTATAGCGGGGCCGTGTCGAAGCGCCATAGCCTGTCTGGAAACGCCGCCGTTCCCCGCGTGTGGCTGCTGAGCGATGCGCGCAACGATGCGGTGCTGGCGCGCGCGATCCGCCGCCTGCCGCGCGGCAGCGGGGTGATTTTCCGCCACTATCACCTCGATCCGGCGGCGCGGGCAGCGCGGTTCGCGGCGTTGCGCAAGCTGGGTCGGACGCGGGGATTGGTGCTGGTGCTGGCGGGTTCTGCTGCGCTCGCCAAGCGGTGGGGCGCCGATGGGGCTTATGGCGATGCGACGACGCTGGGGCGGCGGACAGGCGGGCTGCGGCTGGCTACGGCGCACGGGCCCCGCGAGTTGCGCCGCGCCGCCGGTGCCGACGCGGTGCTGCTCTCGCCGGTCCACGCCACGCGCAGCCATCCCGGCGGGCGCGTGCTGGGGCCGTTGCGGTTCCAGCTGCTGGCGCGCCTGTCGCGGCGCCCGGTGATCGCGCTGGGCGGCATGACCGCGCGCCGCGCTGCCCGGCTCCAATGCCACGGTTTTGCGGCGATCGACGGGCTGTCCTGATCGGTTCGTCGTATCGGGACTCGCCGGATTCCCATGGATTCTTGACGGTGACTCCCCTCGTGGCGCATGATGGGCCGCGAAGGGTAGGGTTCATGGCATCTCGGGCGATCACACCAGCGAAGGGCACGGCGCGCGGACCGAACGCGGACTGGCGCGCGGTGCTGCGGCGCGGGCTGAAGCGCAGCCTTGAGCTGGCGGGCGGCGCGGTGCTGTTCGCGGCGATGCTGTTTCTGGGCATCGCGCTGGCGACTTACAGCCAGACCGACCCCTCGGTCAGCACGGCGGCGGGCGGCACGGTCGCCAACTGGATGGGCCTGCCCGGCGCGTGGGCGGCTGAGCGTGCGCTGTTCCTGTTCGGGTTCTGCGCGGTGCTGCTGCTGCCGCTGATCTATGTTTTCGCCAAGCGCCTGTGGGACGCGGCGGGCGACACGATCGACGCCGATATCGATGCGGAGGAAGACCTCGCCCCGCCCACGCGCTGGTGGCGGCCTACTCTGCTGCTGCTGTTCGCGATGGCGCTGATCGGCACCACGCTGTCGCTGACGTTCACGGGACCCGGCGGCACGCTGCCCGCCGGGCTGGGCGGCCTGGCCGGGCTGCTCGGCGCGGCGGCGGTCCATGGCATGACGCGGCTGCTGCCCCACGCGGCGCAAGGCTGGGCGATCCTGGCGCTGGCGCTGGTGTGCCTCGCCGGTGGGCTGGTCTCGGTTGGCCGGGTGTTCGCGTTCGACTGGGCCGGGCTGATGGCGCTGCCGCTCTCGCTGCGCCGTGCGCCACGCGAAGGCGGCGAAAAAAGCGCCCTGCCGTTCGTGGCCGACGCGGGCCGCAAGCTGCGTGCGCCCAGGGCGGCGAAGCCCGAACCCGTGGTCGAGGCGATCCCGCGCAAGACCACCGAAATCACCGATCCCTCGCGCCCGCCGTCGCCGGCGCAGCTCAACGCGCGCAGCAAGCAGGGCGACCTGTTCGACAAGTACGAACTGCCCGGCCTCGACATCCTCAACGAAGTGCCCGCCGGGTCGATCAAGAAGATCGACAAGCTGGCGCTGGAGCGCAACGCGCGCCTGCTCGAGAACGTGCTCGACGATTTCAACGTGAAGGGTGAAATCACCGCCGTGCGCACCGGCCCGGTGGTGACGATGTACGAACTGGAACCCGCGCCGGGGATCAAGGCCAGCCGCGTGATCGGGCTGGCCGACGATATCGCCCGCAACATGAGCGCGATCTCGGCGCGTGTCTCGTCGATCCCGGGGCGCACGGTGATGGGCATCGAACTGCCCAATGCCGACCGCCAGATGGTCTCGTTCCGCGAGATCGTGGCCTGCGACACGTTCGTCAATTCGCGCGCGCTGCTGCCGATCATTCTGGGGCAGGATATTTCGGGCGAGCCGATTGTCGCCGATCTGGCGGCCATGCCCCACTTGCTGGTCGCGGGCACCACCGGATCGGGCAAGTCGGTGGGGCTCAACTGCATCCTGCTGTCGCTGCTGTACCGTCTGACGCCGGCGCAGTGCCGCCTGATCCTGGTCGATCCCAAAGTGCTCGAGCTGAAAAGCTACGACGACATTCCGCACCTGCTTTCGCCCGTGGTCACCGAACCGGCCAAGGCGGTGCGCGCGCTGAAGTGGGCGGTGGAGGAAATGGAGCGCCGCTATCGCATGATGAGCAGCATCGGCGTGCGCAACATCTCGGGCTTCAACGAGAAGATCCGCGCCGCCGCATCCAAGGGCAAGCCGCTGGGCCGCCGCATCCAGGTAGGTTTCGATCCCGACAGCGGCGAGGAAATGTTCGAGGAACAGCAGCTCGATTTCCAGGTGCTTCCGCAGATCGTGGTGATCGTCGACGAACTCGCCGATCTCATGGTCACCGTCGGCAAGGAAATCGAGGTGCTGATCCAGCGGCTGAGCCAGAAAAGCCGCGCGGCGGGCATCCACCTGATCATGGCCACGCAGCGCCCGTCGGTCGATGTCATCACCGGTGTGATCAAGGCCAACCTGCCCACGCGCATCAGCTTTGCCGTGACCAGTCGCATCGACAGCCGCACCATCCTGGGCGAACAGGGCGCCGAACAGCTGCTGGGCAAGGGCGACATGCTGTACAAGCCCGCCACCGACCCGATCAAGCGCGTCCACGGCCCGTTCGTGAGCGACGAGGAAGTCGAACGCGTGGCCGATCACTGGCGCAGCCAGGGCAGCCCCGAATACGTCGATTCGGTCACCGAGGAACCCGAGGACGGCGGCTTCGGCTTCGACGATCTCGACGCGACCGCGTCCGACAACCCGGACGAGCGCAAGTACCGGCAGGTGTGCCAGCTGGTGTTCGAAAGCCAGAAAGCCTCGGCCAGCTGGATCCAGCGCCAGATGGGCGTGGGCTACAACACCGCATCGAAATGGGTGGAACGAATGGAGGCGGACGGCTTCGTCGGCCCCGCCAACCACGTCGGCCGCCGCGACATCTATCGCGACAAGGATGGCCAGCCCTTGTGAGTGGGTGGGGTTCAGAGTGCGGATATCAAACAATCCCGCTCATCCGAGCCTGTCGAAGGATCGTCCTTCCTTCTACCGCCGTTCAGTCGAAGCTGACTTTCCCCCGTCCGGCCTTGACCACGCCGCGCTTCTTCTTGCCGTCGAGCCGCGCGGCCTTGCCCACGCGGTTGAGGCGCGATTTGGCGCGCTTGACCGGCAGGTTCTGCGCGTCTTCCAGCATTTCGGCGAGCCGGGCGCGGGCATCGGTGCGGTTGGCTTCCTGCGTGCGGAACCGGCGCGCGGTGAAGATCAGTTCGCCGCCCGCCGTCATCCGGCTGCCCGCAAGACCCTTCAGCCGGTGGAACACTTCGGGCGGCAGGCGCAGCGCGAACACGTCCAGCCGCAGCTGCACCGCGGTCGCCACCTTGTTGACGTTCTGCCCGCCGGGACCGGCCGAGGCGATGAAGCTTTCGCTCGCCAGCGCGATCGCGCGCGGGACCAGCGTATCGTCAGCCATCGGAAGGGGCGGCAACATCGGCTGGAGCGACCGCTTCGGGTGAGCCGGCCGCATCCGGATCGGTAAAGCCCAGCGCCAGAAAGTCGGCCGGCAGCGGCGCCACCGCCTCGATCGGCGGTTTCTCGCCGCGCCGCACGGTCAGCCCGGCGGCGTGGAGCATCGTGCGCGATGCACCTTCGCCGCTGCCGTAGATCGGATCGCCGAGCAGCGGCGCGCCCAGCCCGGCCAGCGCGTGGATGCGGATCTGGTGGGTGCGCCCGGTCTCGGGCCGGAATTCGACCAGCGTGCGTTCGCCGATCACCGCCAGCTTGCGCCAGTGGGTGACCGACGGCTTGCCCTTTTTCGCCGCGATCATCCGCCAGCCCTCATCGGCGCTGCTGATCTTGGACAGCGACAGCGCGATCGTGCCCTCATCCGCCTCGAGCAGCCCGGCGACCACGCCAAGATAGCGCTTGTCCACCTCGCGCGCCTCGAACGCGGCGGCGAAGCGTTTCAGCGCCTTGGGGTTGCGCGCCAGCAGCAGACAGCCCGAGGTGTCGCGGTCGAGCCGGTGCACCGCCACCGGATCGCGCTGGAAGCCCAGCCGCAGCGAGGGCGCATAATCGTCGAGGCTGACGCCCCCGGCGCGCGGGCGATCGACCGCGAGGCCGGCGGGTTTGTCGATCACCAGCGCCTCGCCGTCTTCGAACAGGATCCGGTCGGCGAGGCCGCCGTCGTGCATCGGGCGACTGTGGTACATCAGGAAACGGCCTTTTCAATGCGGCGGAGCGCCTCGGCCAACCGGGCCTCGTCGGCGGCGAAACTGATGCGGAACCCGTTGCGCCCGCCGAACGATGACGCGGAGACGACCGCCACGCCATGGTCGAGCAAGTGCAGCGCCAGCGTCTCGTCATCGCCGAACCGCGCCATCAGCGGTGCGGCATCGACCATGCAGTAGAACGCGCCGTCGGGCACTGGGGTGGACAGGCCGGGGATGGCGTTGATCGCGCTCACGACCATGTCGCGCCGCGCGCGGAAGCGTTCGCGCCAGTCGCGCAGGAAGTCCTGCGGGCCTTCGAACGCTGCGGCCGCGGCGGCCTGGCTGATCGAGCAGGCATTGCCCGAGGAGTGCGACTGCAGCCGCTCCATCGCCGCGATCAGCCATTCGGGGCCGGTCGCGACGCCGATGCGGAAACCGGTCATCGCGTGGCTTTTGGACACGCCCGAGATGGTCAGCACGCGGTCTGCCAGCGCCGGACATTCGACCGCCAGCGTGGCGTGCGCCCCGGCGCCGTAACGCAACGGCGCGTAGATATCGTCGCTCATCACCAGCACGCGCGGATGGCGCAGCAGCACTTCGCCCAGCGCGCGCAGTTCGTCTGCCGGATAGGTCGCGCCGGTCGGGTTGCCCGGGCTGTTGAGCAGCAGCCAGCGCGTGTTGGGGGTGATCGCGGCTTCGAGCTCCGCAGCGGTGATGCGGAAACCGCCAGCGGCGTCGGTCGGCAGCGCGAACACCACTGCCCCGGCAAAGCGCACGATCTCGGGATAGCTGACCCACCACGGCGACGGGATCAGCACTTCGTCGCCGGGATCGAGCGTGGCGAGCAGCGCGTGGAAGATCGCCTGTTTGCCGCCCGCGCTGACCGTGATCTGCGATGGGGGCGCGACGATGCCGAGGTCGCGCGCGAAATGCAGCGCGGCGGCGGTTTTCAACCGGGCGGTGCCGCCCACGGCGGTGTACTTGGTGTCGCCCGCATCGAGCGCAGCCTTGGCAGCGGCGACGACGTGCGGCGGTGTGGCGAAATCGGGCTCGCCCACCGACAGCGAGATGATGTCACGCCCTTCGGCGCGCAACGCGATCGCGCGGTCGGTCATCGCGGTGGTGCGCGACGGCGCGATCCGTTCCAGCGCGGCGGACAGCCGGTCCGCGCTCATGCGCCGAGCAGCCGCGCCGGGATCAGCCCGCGCAAGGCATTGCCGATGAAGAAGCCGCCAGCCAGATCGTCCAGCCGCACTTCGCCTTCCACCGCGCGGCCTTCGTCGATCAGCGAGGCGCGCAGCACGCCGGGCAGCAGGCCCAGCGCGAGGGGCGGGGTCGCCAGTACGCCGCAGCGCTCGATAAACAGCGAGGTGAAGCTGCCTTCGGTCACCAGCCCGTCGTCGCGCAACAGCAGCGCCTCGTCCGCGCCGGCACCGCGCGCGGCGGCCAGCGCGTCTTCGTAAAACCCGCGATCCGAGCACTTGTGGCGCAACCGCCAGTCGCCGCTCGCCACCGGCACCGGCAGCACCGCGCATGTGGCAGCCCGGTCGAACGCGGGCGGCAGCGGCGCAACTTCGAGCGCGTGCGCGCCGCTCCTGGCCAGCACCAGCCGCAGTTTCGACGGCGCATCGCATTCGAAGCACAGCGCCTGGATCGCGTTCTTGATGGCATGGCGGTCGAACGCGAAACCGAGTTCGGTCGCGCTGGCCTTCATCCGGTCGAGATGCCGTTCGAGCAGCGGCACGCCGCGCGCGGGATCGAACGCCATCGTTTCGATCAGGTCGGCGGAGCCGGCAGACAGGCGCAAGAAATTCCCCTTCACCACGCATTCGCGCCATTCGCCGATGTGTTCGGAATCGGCGACCACCGCCGACCCCACCCCCATCGTCGCGCGTCCCCCCTTGGGATCGAGGCGCAAGGTGCGGATTGCCACATTGAACGCGGCGTCACCAGTGCCGTCGGCATCGAGGCCAACGGGGGCGGCAGGATCGATCCGCCCGATCGCGCCGCAGTAGACGCCGCGCGCATCGCGTTCCACCGCATCGATCAATTCCATCGCGCGGATCTTGGGCGCGCCGGTGATCGATCCGCACGGGAAAATCGCGCGCAGCAACGATCGCGCATCCTGACCATCGCACAGCCGGGCGCGGACCGTGCTCGTCATCTGGTGGACGGTGGGATAGCTCTCCACCGCGAACGGCGCCTCCACCCGCACGCTGCCCGGCACGGCCACGCGGCTCAGGTCGTTGCGCATCAGGTCCACGATCATCAGGTTTTCGGCGCGGTCCTTGGTGCTGGCGGACAGGCCGTCACGCAACATCGTATCCTCACCCGCGTCGCGGCCGCGCGGGGCGGTGCCCTTCATCGGGCGGACGGTGGCGACGCGGTCCTTCAGCGCGAAGAACAGCTCGGGCGAGAAACTGAGGTGCCAGTGCGATCCGTCCCACACCACCCCGCCATAGCCCGCGCCCGCATCGGCGCGGATCGCGGCGTACAGCGCCAGCGGATCGCCTGAAAAGCTGCCGCCGAGCGGAAACGTCAGGTTGGCCTGGTAGATGTCGCCGTCGCGGATCGCCTGCGCCAGCGTGGCGAACGCGGCGCCGTATCCGCCCGGCGAAATCTGCGGGTCGAGCGGGCCGAGCCGGGCGGGCGCCTGAGTCCCATGTGTCTCGGGCGCCTGGCGAGCCAACCACGCGGGCACGTCGGCGCTGGCCATCGCTTCGTACCCGGCAAAGCGCGCGAACCACAGCAACGGCCCGGTCGCGCCGGTGCGCGCAGGGGCCAGCGGCGTCAGCCGGGGTTCCAGCGCCAGCCCGGCCTCGTAGGCGATCGTGCCCGCCCAGTACCCGGTGCCGGTCAGCCGGTCGAGCGCGGGGCCGACCTCGTCCGGGCGGCGCGCGATGACGATCTCCAGCGGATCGCGGTAAAGCCGCGCTTCGCTGGCACCGTCCTTGCCGGATCGAGGGGGGCGGGCGTCGTCTAACAGGATGAAGGGTGCGGGCATCGGACGCGGCGGCTTCTAGCGCCCCCCCGCTCCGGATGCAAAAACCCATGGCGCGGGGCGGAGCGAGTCCCTAGAGCAGCGACTAAGACAACAGGCCCACCCGCTCATGGTGAGGAGGGGCTGAGCTTGGCGAAGACCCGTCTCGAACCACCGCCCCGCTCGACTGGCGGGTCCTTCGAGACACCGCTTCGACAAGCTCAGCGGCTCCTCAGGACGAGCGGACCGGGTTGAACGCATGACGCTTGGGACCTCGATCCCGAACATCAGGCACGCGCGCAACCGCATACAGGGATCATCATGGACGATATCTACATCGGGCAGGCGTCGAACGGCGAAAAGCAGACGCTGCGGCTGGGCAAGGCCAACCGCCACGGGCTGGTCGCGGGCGCGACCGGCACCGGCAAGACGGTGACGCTGCAGACCATCGCCGAACAGTTTTCCGCCGATGGCGTGCCGGTGTTCCTGTCCGACGTGAAGGGCGATCTTTCGGGCATTGCGATGGCGGGCAGCCACGATTTCAAGCACGCCGATTCGCTCGAGCAGCGCGCGAAAGACCTCGGCATCACCGACTATGCCTATCGCGACAATCCGGCGATCTTCTGGGATCTGTATGGCGAGGCCGGGCATCCGATCCGTACCACGATCAGCGAGATGGGGCCGCTGCTGCTGTCGCGGCTGATGGGCCTGAACGAGACGCAGGAAGGCGTGCTCAACGTCGCGTTCCGCTATGCCGACGACAACGCGCTGCTGCTGCTCGATCTGGCCGATCTGCAGGCGGTGCTGATGACCTGCGGTGACAAGGCGAGCGAGCTGGCGACCAAGTACGGCAACATTTCCAAGGCCAGCGTCGGCACGATCCAGCGCCAGCTGCTGTCGTTCGAAAGCCAGGGCGCGGACAAGTTTTTCGGTGAACCCGCGTTCGAGATCAACGACTTCCTCAAGCTCGACGATACCGGCAAGGGATATATCAACATCCTCGCCGCCGAAAAGCTGATGCAGAGTCCCAAGCTGTACGCGACGTTCCTGCTGTGGCTGCTGTCCGAACTGTTCGAGGCGCTGCCCGAGGTGGGCGATCCCGACAAGCCCAAGCTGGTGTTCTTCTTCGACGAGGCGCACCTGCTGTTCGACGATGCGCCGCAGGCGCTGTTCGACAAAGTCGAGCAGGTCGTGCGGCTGGTCCGCTCGAAAGGCGTGGGCGTCTATTTTATCAGCCAGAACCCGATCGACATTCCTGAAAAGATCGCCGGGCAGCTGGGCAACCGCGTGCAGCACGCGTTGCGCGCGTTCACCCCGCGCGACCAGAAGGCGATCCGCGCCGCCGCCGAAACCTTCCGCATCAACAAGGATCTGAACGTCGAGGAAGCGATCACCGAGCTGAAAGTGGGTGAGGCGCTGGTCTCGATGCTCGACGACGAGGGCGCGCCCACCGTGGTGCAGCGCACGCTGATCGCGCCGCCACGCTCGCGGCTGGGGCCGGTGACCGACAAGGAGCGCGCGATCATCCAGTCGATCAGCCCGTTTGCGGGCAAGTACGATACCGCAGTGAACCGCGAATCCGCGTCCGAAGTGCTCGCGCAGAAAACCGTCGATGCCGCCGCCGCCGCGCAGACCGTCGAAACCGAAGGCACCGACGCCCAACGCGCGCAGGCCCGCGCCACGCCGACGATGTGGGGCAAGATGGGCCGCGCTGCGATGGGCGCGATCGCGTCCTCGGCGGGCGCGGTCGTCGCCGCCGAACTGACCGGGCGCAAATCGCGCGCCTCTCCGCTGGGCTCGGCGGCCAGCTCGGTCGCCGGATCGCTCGGCACCGCGCTGGGCGGCGCGGCGCTGGGCCGGTTTGCGCGCGGGCTGTTGGGCGGGCTGCTGCGGTAGGCGGTAGGGGCTGCCTACCCCTTGCCGCTCGTCCTGAGCCTGTCGAAGGACGCTGCCCAACGCGATGGGATCGGGCAACAGCACGCCCTTCGACAAGCTCAGGACGAGCGGATCTGGAGGGCGATCGCCGTTCATCGAACCCCATCGCGCCTTGGTCGAATGAAGTTGCGAACGAAACGATTGCCGGGCATCCCCCGCGCATCGTTTCCGTTCGTCAACGAAAGTCCTTCATGCGCAACCTGCTCCTTGCTGCGACAGCCTTTGCCTCGACCCTGATCGCCAGCCCCGCGTTGGCGCAAACCGTCACGCCCCCCGCCGAAGCCGGCGCAGTGCCGCTCGGCCGGCTGAGCGATGCGGTGGTGCCCTCGGCCTACCGGCTCGACCTGACCGTCGATCCGGCCAAGGAGCGTTTTTCGGGCCATGCCGAAGTCGACGCCGCGCTGAAGGCGCCCAGCCGCTACGTCTGGCTGCACGGCAAGGATCTGAAGGTTTCCAGGGTCACCGCCACCGCCGGCGGCAAGATCTGGACCGGCAGCTTCGCGCAAGTCGATGTCACCGGCGTCGCGCTGGCCACGTTCCCCGATGCGCTGCCCGCCGGCCCGGTGAAGTTCGCGTTCGATTACGACGCACCGTTCAACGACGGGCCTTCGGGCATGTACCGGATCAAGGTGGGTGACGACTGGTACAGCTGGACCCAGTTCGAATCGATCGACGCGCGCGCCGCGTTCCCCGGGTTCGACCAGCCCGGTTTCAAGACCCCGTTCACCGTCACGCTGCGCACGCCTGCGGGGCTGAAAGCGATCAACAACGCGCCCGAGACCGGCACCGATCAGGACGGCGCGTTCACCGTGCACCGCTTCGCCCCCACGCTGCCGCTGCCGACGTACCTGGTGGCGATGATGGTCGGGCCGTTCGCCACGTTGGAAGGCACCGTGCCCGCCACCCCGCAGCGCGCCACGCCGCTGCCGATCCGGGTGGTCTCGACCAAGGAGAATGCCGACAAGCTGGCGTTCGCGCTCGACGGCACCAAGGGCATCGTCCAGCATCTCGAAGCCTATTTCGGCCAGCCGTTTCCCTATCCCAAGCTCGACCAGATCACCTCGCCGGTGATGCCCGGGGCGATGGAGAATGCGGGCGCGGACCTTTACGCCGATCCGATCCTGGTAATGGATGACACCGCCTCGACCAGCCAGAAGCGCGTGTTCGGCATGGTCGTGGCGCACGAACTGTCGCACCAGTGGTTCGGCGATCTGGTGACCCCGGCGTGGTGGGAGGACATCTGGCTGAACGAAAGCTTCGCCAACTGGATGGGCTTCCGCATCGGCAACGAATGGCGGCCCGACCTGACCATCGGCGCGGGCGCGGTGGAGGAAGGCTTCAACGCGATGGGCACCGATGCGCTGCTCGCCGGGCGGCCGATCCACCAGAAGATCGATCGCAACGCGCAGATCGACGCGGCGTTCGACGGCATCACCTATGGCAAGGGCGGGCAGGTCGTGGCGATGATCGCGGCCTACATGGGCGACACCACGTTCCGCGACGGCGTGCGCAAGTACATGGCCGCACACAAGTACGGCAACGCCACCAGTGGCGAATTCTTTGCCGCGATGGCGGATGCGGCGGGCGACGCGCGCATCATCCCGGCAATGCAGAGCTTCACCGACCAGCAGGGCGTGCCGCTCGTCACGTTCAGCCCGGCAAAGGGCAAGCCCGGCCAGTGGACCGTCACGCAAAGCCGCTACGCCCGGCTCGGCACCGACGCGCCGCAGACGCGCTGGGGCATCCCGCTGTGCGTGCGGCAAGCCGCGATGCGCCAGTGCCAGCTGATGACCGGCGAAACCGCCACCGTGACGTTTGCGGGCAAGGGCCCGATCATGCCCAACGCCGGCGGCACGGGATACTATCGCTTCGAACTGCCGCCCGCGCAGTGGGACGCGCTGATCGCTGGCGCCGCGACCCTGCCGGGCAGCGAGGCGATGGCGCTGGCCGACAGCCTGATCGGCAGCTTCTACGCCGGGCGCGCCACCCCGATGCAAGTGATTGCCGCCAGCCGCGCGCTCGTCGCCAACCCAGACAGCTATGCGCAGGACAACGCCACCGGCCTGCTCGAGGCGCTGGCCTATCGCGACGTGATCGATGCGCCCGCCAAGCTGGCGTATGCGCGGCTGATGGACCGGCTGTTCGCGCCGCAACTGGCCAGCCTCGGCTTCGATCCGCGCAGCGGCGCCTATGCCGCCGACACCCCCGAAAAATCCAAGCGCCGCGCCACAGTGGTCAATCGCCTGGCATCGGAGGCCAAGGACCCGGCGCTGCGCGCCAAGCTGGCGGCCGCCGCCGCCGCGTGGCTGGGCGGTGACGCCAACGCGCTCGACCGCGCGTACTACAACCCCGGGTTCTCTTCGTACGTGCAGGCCGGCAAGCTGCCCGCCGCCAAGGCGCTGATGGACAAGGCGCTGGCGTCGCAGGATCCGCTGTTCCGCCCCAATGCGCTGGGCGCCATCGGCAGCAGCGGCGACGCCGACACCGCGACCTGGCTGCTCGACGGCTTCAAGGACGATCGCCTGCGCGCCAGCGAGCGGCTGGGCCTGATCAGCGACGTGATCACCACCTCCGAAACGCGCGAGCAGGGCTATCAGTGGATGAAGCGCCACCTGCCCGAACTGCTCGGCGGCAGCGGCGGGATCTTCTTCGCCTCACGCCTGCCCGGCCTGCTCAGCGGCTTCTGCTCTGCCGCGCGTGCCGACGAGATGGAACAGGAACTGCGCCCCAAGTTCGCGGGCAAGACGGGCGAACTCGAACTCGAACGCACGATCGAGCGCGTGCGCGACTGCGGCGTGCTCAAGCAGGCACGCGGCGCGGAGTTTTCCAAGGCGCTGGTGGCGGTGAAGTAGAAGAGGGGAATGTGCGTCCCCGCGAAGGCGGGGACCTCAGGCGCTCAAGCGAACAGTGTTCACACACTATAAGTACCCCGCCTTCGCGGGGCATCACAACTGCATTAATTCAACGGCAACCGCAGCGTCGCCACCAGCCCCGCGACGCTGCCGTCGGCGTTGCGGCGGTTGGCAAGCTGCAGGCTGCCGCCGTGCTGTTCGGCGATCGCGCGCGCCAGCGTCAGGCCCAGGCCCGATCCGCCGGTCACGCTGTTGCGCGACGGCTCCATCCGCGTGAACGGTTCCAGCATCCGCGCGACGTCCGCCTCGGGAATGCCGGGACCGTCATCTTCGATCCGCAGCACCGCCGCTTTGCCTTCGCGCTGCAGGGTTACCCGCGCGCGCTGGCCATAACGCAGCGCATTGGACACCAGGTTGCGCATCGCGCGGCGCAGCCATGTCGCGCGCAGCGGCAGGACGATGCGCTGGGTATCGCCCAGCGTCACGTCCTCGCCCATGTCCTCGAACTCCTCGACCACCGCGCCGACCAGCGCCGACAGCTCGGTCGTTTCGAGCGGATCGGACGGGCGGCCGACGCGGGCAAGGCTGAGGATGTCGTCGAGCGAGCGGTTGATGTCCTCGATCCCGGCGGCCATCTTGCCGCGCTCGGCATCGTCGTCGACCGCCTCGATCCGTACCCGCAGCGCGGCCAACGGCGTCTTCAGGTCGTGGCCGATCGCGCCGAGCATCACGTCCTTTTCATCGAGCAGCGCGGCGATGCGCCCTTCCATCGCGTTGTGCGCGGTGATTAGGCGGCGGATGTCGTCGGGGCCGGTCGGTTCGAGCTGGCCATCGGCATTGCGCGCGCGCGCGAACTGCTCGACGCGCACGGTCAGCGCCGCCAGCGGCCGCGCGATGTGGCGCAGGATCAGCGCGACCGCGCCGAACAGCACGGCATAAAGAAGCAGCGTCTGCAGCAGCAGCGAGCGGAAGAACTGGCGCTCGCCGCCCGGCGCGAACACCCGCGCCGACACCCATTGGCCGTCCGTGCGCTGGTAGCCCGCTATCACCACGCGATCGGGCATCGGGTGGTCCACGCCGACCAGCCGCCGGTGGTGGCGCGCGATCCAGGCGCGCGCGAAACGGTCGGCGAGCGGCGCGCGTTCGACCACCACGACCGCACCTGCGCGCACGCCCTGGTCGGCCAGCACTTGTGCCAGTGCGGCTTCCACGCCCGAAAGGTGGCGTTCGCCGGGTTGCGCAGGCGATACCGGCTCGATCTGCACGCGCATGAAGCGTGGGCGATCGTCGTCGCGTACCCCCGCATGCGGGGGTGGTGGGGGCGCGTCGGCGGCCGGTGCCGGTTGCGCGTCGCGATCAGAATCCGGCCGATCCGAATTGGGCCGATCCGGATTGGGCCCGTCGCCATCCGGCTTGTCGCCGCCGAGCAGGCGGAACGCGGCGGAACTGACCAGCGCGGCCTCGCGCCGCTCGTGCTGCGCGCGCCAGATCAGCGCGGCGGACAGCCCTTGCGCCACCAGCAGCGCCAGCGCGATCGCCAGCAGAATCTGCCCCTGCAGGCTGCGCGGCCAGAAGCGCGGGCGGGATCCGGCAGGGGGACTGGCGCCGGGCACCGTCGGTGGTTGCGCCATCAGCCGGTGACGGCCAGTTTGCGCACTTCGGCGGCGAGCATGTAGCCGCCGCCCCACACCGTCTGGATCAGCTGCGGGTTGCGGCTGTCGACCTCGATCTTGCGGCGCAGGCGGCTGATCTGGTTGTCGATCGCGCGGTCGAACAGGTGCGCCTCGCGGCCCTGCACCATATCGAGCAGGCGGTCGCGGTCGAGCACCTGGCGCGGATGGTCGAGCAGCGCCATCAGCAGGCGAAACTCGGCGGACGAAATCGCCACGACCGCGCCCTCGTGGTCGCTCAGCCGGCGCTTGAGCGGATCGAGTTTCCAGCCTTCGAATTCATATACGATGGCGTCGTCGGGATCGCTCGGCTGGCGCCCCGCCCGGCGGAGCACGCTGCGGATGCGCGCAACCAGTTCGCGCGGGTCGAACGGCTTGACCACGTAATCGTCGGCACCGATTTCGAGGCCGACGATGCGGTCGGTCGCTTCGCCGCGCGCGGTCAGGAAAATCACCGGCAGTTGCCGCGCCTCGACCAGGTGGCGGCACAGCGACAGTCCGTCCTCGCCCGGCATCATGATGTCGAGCAGCGCAAGGTCGAACCCGGCCTCGGTCAGCCGGCTGCGCGCCTCGGCGGCGGTGGCGGCCTGCGTTACGGCAAACCCCTGGCGGACCAGATAGTCCGCCAAGGGCTCGCGCAGGGCCGGCTCGTCATCGACGAGCAGGACCCGCAGTTGCGACGGTTCGGGGCTGCGTTCCGTCGCCATGCGTCAGTTGCCCGAGGGTTCAGATGAAGGCGGGGGCGGGGGCGCCATGTCGTCGCCATCGGCGGCACCGCGACGCTGGTCCATGCGCTGCTGCATCGCGGCGTGCGCGGCTTCGCGCTCCTCGCGGGTGACCTTGCCGTCGTGGTTGGTGTCGGCGCGATCGAACATCGTCTTGACCGCCACATCGTACTCGGCGCGGGTGACCTGACCGTCGTGGTTGGCATCGGCCATGTGCAGCATCATCATGCCCATACCGCGTCCGCCCATGCCATGACCGCCATGGCCCTTGCCGTGACCGCCGTGGCGATCGCCGTGCATGCCGCCCATGCCGGCTTGGTCGCCGTCTGCATCGCCCATTTCGTGACCGCCCCCGCCATGTTCGCCCATACCATGCTCGCCCATGCCGCGGTGCATCGCCATGAACTCGTCGCGTGAGATTGCGCCGTTGTGGTCGGTGTCGATCTTGTCGAACATTTCGCCCATCGTGGCGTCGCGGTCGGCCTGGTTGATCACGCCGTCGTGGTTGACGTCGAGCTTGTCGAACATGGCGTCGGACTTGGCCTTGGCTTCGGCCCAGGTGACGGTGCCGTCGCCCATCATCGCGGGCGCGGCATAAACGGCCCCGGCGCCGAGCGCGAGCGCGGCAACCGACAGGGCCAGAGTGATCTTCTTCATGGCAGGACTCTCCAGATACACAGGATGAAGCCGCGGCCGCGTGGATGCAAGGGACGGGGGGAATACCCTTGCCGGGGGAAGTCACGCGCCGCGGCTTCTGCACACGCATATAGGATCAGGTTGTCGCGCGAGTATGTCGGCTGGCCGGATCTTTGTCTTAATTTGTCGCGGCGAGCCGACGCAGTCAGCGCGGGCGATGCTGCGTGCCCATGCCTGCGGTGATGAACAGCCCGTTGGTTTCGCCCGCGATGTCGGCCGTGTGCCACGTACCCGGCGGGTTGATCGCATATTCGCCCGGCCCGATCGCGACCGTGGCGGTGGTGCCGTCGGCGTGTTCCTGGTGGAGCACCATCCGCCCGCTCAGGCACAGCACGACCTCGTCGCCCGACGGGTGCATTTCCCAGCTGTCCCAGTCCTCGGTAAACGTGTGCATGCCGACCAGGCGGCCTTCCGCACCATCGACCCCGTGGCGATCGATGTAGCCGCCATACCATTCCATGCCGGTGAATGCCGGTTCCGCCACCGCCTTGGCGCCAAGGCCGAGATGGATCGGGTGGGTTTCGAGCGAATGCACGGTCATTGCGGTCACCTCTTCACACAGGCCCCATCACAAAGGCCCCATCACAAAGGCATTGAGCTTGTTGCCATCGGGGTCGCGGAAGTATGCAGCGTAAAACCCCATGCCATTCTCGTCCGCCTCGCCGCGCGGGCCGGGCGCGCCTTCGTCGCTGCCGCCGTTCGCCATGGCGATGTCGTAGAGCCGGTGGACCTGCGCCTTGTCACTGGCTTCCAGCGCCACCATCACCCCGTTGCCCACGCTGGCGGGCTGTCCGTCGAACGGCTTGGTCAGGCCGATGCCCGCGCCGCCGCCGGGCGTGCCCCACGCGATCGAGGTGGGATAGTCCATCATCCGCGCCGTGCCCATCTCGGCCGCGATGGCGTCATAGAACTTCGCGGCGCGGGGCAGGTCGCTGGTGCCCAGCGTAACGTAACCGATCATGGTCTTTCCCTTCGACTCGTGAGTTGGAACATTACAGGAACAACGGTGGTGCTACAAGGGCGCGCATTGCGCCAGCAGCCACGCCCTGTCGGCGCCTTCCAGCTGCGGCTCGAGGATTTCGCGCACCCGCGCATGGTAGGCATTCCACCAGTCACACTCGGGCTGGGTGAGCAGGTCGAGCGCCACCAGGTTGCGGTCGATCGGTACGTTGGTGAGCGTTTCGAAGCCGAAGAACTCGCCCTCCGCGCCCGCGATTGCGCGCGGTTCGACCAGCACCAGATTCTCGATGCGGATGCCGTATGCGCCCGCCTTGTAATAGCCCGGCTCGTTCGACAGGATCATGCCGGCCATCAGCTCCTGCTCGGTGCCCGCCTGCCCGCCCGCCGATTTGGCGATGCGCTGCGGGCCTTCGTGGACCGACAGGAAGCTGCCCACGCCGTGGCCGGTGCCATGCGCGTAATCGAGCCCGGCGGACCACAGGAATTGGCGCGCAAAGCTGTCGAGCTGGCTGCCGGTGGTGCCCTTCGGAAACACGGCCAGCGCCAGCGCGATGTGGCCCTTGAGCACGCGGGTAAAGCGGTCCTGCACTTCGGCGGGCGGCGCACCGGGGCCGATCCACACGGTGCGCGTGATGTCGGTGGTGCCATCGGCGTACTGCCCGCCCGAATCGACGAGGTAGACGCTGTTCGGCGCGATCGGCAGGTTGCTGTCCTCGTCCACGCGATAGTGCGGGATCGCCGCGTTGGGCCCCGCGCCCGAGATCGTGTCGAACGACAGGTCGCGCAAGCGTCCGCCCTTCTCACGCTCGCCCATCAGCCGGGCGGCGGCGCTGAGTTCGGTCTGGGTGCCGTTCGGAGCGGTTTCGCCCAGCCAGCGCAGGAAGCGCGAGACGGCCGCCCCGTCGCGCGCCTGCGCGGCGCGGTGGCCGGCCTGCTCGACCGGGTTCTTCAGCGCCTTGGGCAGTACGGTGGGATCGCGCAACGGCACCGTGACCGCGCCCGCACCTTCCAGCGCGGCAAATATCGCCGCCACCGCGCGATCGGGATCGACCGCGATGCGCTTGCCCGCCAGCGCCTGCAGTCCGGGCACGAACGCCTCGCGCGGGTGGATGCGCACCGCGTTGCCAAGGTGCGCGCGCAAGCCCGGGGTCACTTTCTCCTCCGCGATGAACAAGTCGGCGGTGCCATCGGCATTGGCGATGACATAGGACAGCGCAACCGGCGTGCGATCGACATCGGCGCCGCGGATGTTGAGCAGCCACGCCACCGAATCGAGCGCCGAGATCACCGCCGCGTCGAGCTTTTCGGCGGCGAGCCATTCGCCCACGTCGCCACGCTTCTGCTGGCTGGAGGCGCCGGCGTGTTCGTCGGCATGGACCACGGCGGGCGCGGTGGAGGGCATCGGGCGATCCTGCCACACCGCATCGACCGGGTTGGCCTCAACCGCGACAAGCTCGCCGCCCTTGGCCCTCAGCGCGGCGGCAACGCCTTGCGCCCAGCCCTTGGAGTGCAGCCACGCGTCGTAACCGATCCGCGCGCCGTCGGGGGCATGGTCGCCCAACCATTTGGCGATGCTGGTCTGCGGCACCGATTCGTAGGCGTAAAGCCGCCCATCGACCTGATCGCGGACCTGTAGCGTGTAGCGCCCATCGACGAACATCGCCGCGCCGGGGCTGGCGTTGGCGTCCTTCAGCACCACGGCGGTGCCCGCCGATCCGCCAAAGCCGGTCAGCCACGCCAGCCGTTGCGCATAGCCGCCGACGTATTCGCTCATGTGTTCGTCGGAGATGGGGACGACGAAGCCGTCGAGGCCCTGTCGGGTGAGTTCCTTGCGCAAGGCATCGAGCCGCGCTTCGTGGGTGTTCATCAGCATGATTGCGGGTTCCGGGTTGCGGGTGCCATGGTGGGATCATAGATGCGGTCGATGGCTCTTACCACCACTGCATCGCTCCCGGTCGCACCGACTGCCCCCCCCGTCGCTCAAAAGAAGTCCACCAGCGTCACGCACCATGGGCTGACCGTGACGGACGATTACGCGTGGCTGCGCGATCCGGGCTATCCCGAGGTCACCGACCCGGCGATCCTGGCCCACCTGAACGCCGAAAACGCATGGTTCGAGGCGCGCATGGCGGCGCAGAAGCCGCTGGTCGATACGCTGTTCACCGAAATGCGCGGGCGGATCAAGGAAGCCGACAAGTCGGTGCCGCAGAAGGACGGCGACTGGCTGTACTGGATCGAGTTCGAGGAAGCCGCCGAGTACAAGAAGTGGTGGCGCCGCCCGGTGGGTTCATCGGATGATGGCAGCGCCGATGAGCTGATCCTCGACGAAGTCGCGCTCGCCGAGGGCCATGACTATTTCCGCGTCGGCGCGATGTCCGTGTCCTCGGACGGGACCATGCTGGCGTGGTCGGTCGATGACAACGGCTCGGAACGCTTCACCGCGCGGGTCAAGATCATCGCCACCGGCGAAATGCTGCCCGATGAAATCCCCGGCACGCTGTCGGGCCTGATCTGGGTCAAGCAGGACACCGGACTGGTTTACAGCCTCGCCAACGAGCAATGGCGCACCGATAACGCCCGGCTGCACTGGCTCGGCACACCGACCTCAAGCGACGTTGAGCTTTACCATGAGGACGACGAAGGCTTCCGTGTGGGCGCCGCGCTGTCGGCCAACGAGCGCTGGCTGATCATCGGCACGAGCGACCACGAGACCAGCGAAGTGCGGCTGGGGCCCACCGCCGATCCGCTCGCCGAACCGATCCTGGTCAAGCCGCGCGCGCCGGGCGTGGAGTACGATGTCGACATCTGGGAGGACGAACACGGCGGCGACACGACGCTGTATGTCCACGCCAACGACACACACGAAAACTTCCGCCTCGCCACCGCATCGCTGGCCGATCCGGCAAACTGGACCACGCTGGTCGAAGGCACCGACGCGTTCTACCTCACCGGGTTCGAACTGTTCCGCGACTTCTACGTGGTCGAGGGGCGACGCGGCGGGCTCGATCAGATCGAGCTGCGCTGGTACGGCGATCCCGACCGGTTCGAGCCGATCGCGTTTCCCGAGGCGAGCTATGACGCGGGCCTTGGCGACAATCCCGAATGGGCGGTCGACAAGCTGCGGCTCTCGTACGAATCGATGGTCAGCCCGGCTACAGTCTATGACTACCACGTGCTCGACCGGCGGCTCGAAACGCTCAAGGTGCAGGAGATCCCGTCGGGCTACGACGAGAGCCTGTATGTGACCGAGCGGCTCGAAATCGCCGCGCGCGACGGCACCAGGGTTCCGGTCAGCGTGGTCATGCGCAAGGATACCCCGCGCGATGGATCGGCCCCGCTCTACCTTTACGGCTACGGCGCCTATGGCATCGCCATCCCGCCGGGCTTCTCGACCACGCGGCTTTCGCTGGTCGATCGCGGGTTCGTCTATGCCATCGCGCATATCCGTGGCGGCGATGACCTGGGGCGCGCGTGGTACAAGGCGGGCAAGCTGGAACGCCGCACCAACACCTTCACCGACTTTGTTGACGCGGCCAATGCGCTGATCGGGCAAGGCTATACCGCGCCCGGCCGCATCGCCATCGCGGGCGGATCGGCGGGCGGCGAGCTGATGGGCGCGGTGATGAATTCGGACCCGGCGCTGTGGGGCGCGGTGGTGGCGCACGTGCCGTTCGTCGATGTGCTGGCGACGATGCTCGACGAGACGCTGCCGCTGACCCCGGGCGAGTGGCCCGAATGGGGCAACCCGATCGAGGACAAGGCCGCGTTCGAGCTGATCCGCAGCTACAGCCCGTACGACAACGTCACTGCGCAGGCCTATCCGCCGACGCTGGTCACCGCCGGTCTCAACGACCCGCGCGTGACCTACTGGGAGCCGGCGAAATGGGTCGCCAAGCTGCGCGAGCAGAAGACCGACGATAACGAGCTGCTGCTGAAGACGATCATGGGCGCGGGCCACGGCGGCAAGTCGGGCCGGTTCGAAAGCCTGCGTGAAACCGCCGAGGAGTTCGCGTTCATCCTGTGGCAGCTGGGGGTTGGCGGGTGAGCAACCGCCACGCGCTGACCTTCACCGCACGGCGCGAGCACATTGACGAGCTTGGCCACGTCAACAACGCGGTGTGGCTGCAATGGGTGCAGGACATCGCGGTGGCGCACTGGGATGCGGTGGCGAGCGCGGCGCACAAGGCTGCCTACGTCTGGGTCGTGACGCGTCACGAGATCGACTATCGCGGCAACATCGGTCCGGGCGAAAGTGTGGTCGCCGAAACCTTCATCCCCGATGCCCCCAGCGGCGCGCGGTTCGACCGGCGCGTGGATTTCACCAATGGCGCGGGCAAGATCATCGTCTCGGCGCGCACGACCTGGGCGCTGATCGACCGGGCGACGGGGCGGATCCTGCGCGTGCCGAAGGATGTGGCGGCGCCGTTTATGCCATAGCTGCGCGGGGACGCAGCGTTTTCACCCCAGCACGTTGGCCACCGGCACGTAGTCATACGCCAACTCGCTCGCCACGGCCTGATACGTCACCTTGCCGCCCGAGACGTTGAGCCCGTCGGCGAGGTGCGGGTTGGCCTTCAGCGCGGCCTTCCAGCCGAGATCGGCGATGCGCAGGGCGTGGGGCAGGGTCACGTTGTTGAGCGCATACGTGCTGGTGCGCGCGACCGCGCCGGGCATGTTGGCCACGCAGTAGTGGACCACGCCGTCGACCACGTATGTCGGATCGGCATGGGTGGTGGCGTGGCTGGTTTCGAAACAGCCGCCCTGATCGATCGCGACGTCGACGAGCACCGCGCCGGGCTTCATGCAGCCCAGCATCTCGCGCGTGACCAGCTTGGGTGCGGCGGCGCCGGGGACCAGCACCGCGCCGATCACGAGGTCCGCCTCGCACAGCATCTGCTGGATGTTGGCGCGGTTGGAAAAGCGCGTCTTGGCGCGGCTTTCGAAATGGATGCCGAGCTTTTCGAGCACTTCGGGATCGCGGTCGAGGATGGTGGTGTCGGCACCGAGGCCCACCGCCATCTGTGCCGCGTTGAACCCGACCACGCCGCCGCCGATGACCATGACGCGGCCCGGCATCACGCCCGGCACGCCGCCCAGCAGCACGCCGCGCCCGCCGTGCGCTTTCTCCAGCGCGGTCGCGCCCGCCTGGATCGACATGCGCCCGGCGACCTGGCTCATCGGCTTCAGCAGCGGCAGTGAATTGCCCGGCCCCGATACGGTCTCGTAGGCAATCGCGGTCACGCCAGACCTGATCAGGTCGGCGGTCTGCTCGGGATCGGGAGCAAGGTGGAGGTAGGTGTACAGCACCTGCCCCTCGCGCAGCATCGCGCGCTCGCCCGCCTGCGGTTCCTTGACCTTGACCACCATCTCGCAGCCATCGAACACGGTTTTCGCGTCGGGCTGGATCGTGGCACCGGCGCTTTCGTAATCGCTGTCCGCCGCGCCGATGCCCAGCCCGGCGCCGGTCTCGACCCATACCTGGTGACCATGCACGACCAGTTCGCGCGCGCTTTCGGGGGTGAGGCCGACGCGATATTCGTGGTTCTTGATTTCCCGGACGGTTCCGACGCGCATCGCATTGACTCCTGCTATGGTGCACCGGTTACAGTTGTAACCGCTTTCGCGCAACCGTGCTTGCTCTTGCGCGGCCCTTGCCCGTTCGATGCAGGGCCTCTAGCCATCGTTGGCATGGACTATACCATGGCCGACCTCACCCCGTCCGAACGATATCGCCTGATCGTCAACACGGTCACCCCGCGCCCGATCGCGTGGGTGGTGACACAAGGCAAGGATGGTACGCGCAACTGCGCGCCGTTCAGCTTTTTCAACGCGTTGGGTGATGATCCGCCGCTGATTGTGCTGGGGCTGATGGCCAATCACGCAACCGGCGACGCCAAGGATACCGCCCGCCTGATCCGCGAGACCGGCGAATTCACCATCGCGCTGGTGGGCGAGGCCGATGGGGAAGCCATGAACCTGACCGCGATCGATGCCCCGCCGGGCATCGACGAACTGGAACTGGCGCGAATCGCGACACTGCCCTCGCTGCTGATCACGCCACCGCGAATCGCCTCGGCGCCGGTCAGCTTCGAATGCCGCACCTGGCAGATCATCGATGCCGGCCCACGCAGCACGGTGGTGCTGGGCGAGATCGTGGCGATGCACATCGACGATGCGTTTCTGATCCCCGGCGCAGCGGGCAGGCCGCCGCGCATCGATACCCCGGCGATGAAGCTGATCGGCCGCCAGCACGGCGCGGGCATGTATGTGCGCAATTCCGACAGCTTCGAGATGAAGCGCGTCAGCTGGCCGCTGCCCGACGACTGATGGCGCGTGCGGGACGGGCCGTTGCCTCGAGGGCGAGTTGTTAGCATGTCGCGCGCTATGGCGCGGTGGCCGGCACCCGTCCGGTCCGTGGACGTGGCGCCGCGGAACCGGAGACACGATGTGAACCAGACAAACCTCGATCTGGCATGCGACCGGCTTTCGCAAGTTGTCGATCAGGCGCAGTTCGAGCGGCTGCGCTGGTCGCGCAACGAAGGCCCGATGCTGGCGCAGCTGGTGGCCTTCGCGCATGCCGCGCTGGAGGATCGCGAGGAATTCGAACTGGCGGAAGAGCGTTCGGCCAGCGATATCAAGCGGTTCGTCCTGAAAGTGCATGGCATGCGCGTCGTCGCGATCGCCATCTCGCTCGACAGCGGCCACGCGGTGCTGACCGCCGACGAAATCGACCGCAGCCCCTACAAGCTCAGCCAAGGCGGGCCGATCTCGGCCGATTTCGCGCACGTGGACGCATCGTGGATGGCGGCTTCGCTGCAGCAGCTGTTCGGCCGCGTTACGACGTAGGAACGCACCGCTTCCGAGGTCGTGAAATTTCGCGCCTCACGCCCTCTCGAACACCGCCGCGATGCCCTGGCCGCCGCCGATGCACATCGTTTCCAGGCCATAACGCCCGCCGCGCCGGCACAATTCGCGCGTCAGGTTGGCGAGGATGCGGCCACCCGTGGCGCCAATCGGATGGCCGAGCGAGATGCCCGATCCGTTGACGTTGAGCATGGCGTGGCGGCTGTCGTCGTCGCTCCAGCCCCAGCCTTTCAGCACCGCCAGCACTTGCGGCGCGAACGCCTCGTTCAGTTCGACCAGATCGATGTCCGACCAGCCGAGGCCATTGCGCGCGAACAGCCGCTCGACCGCCGGGACCGGGCCGATGCCCATGCGGCTGGGATCGCAACCCGCCGCCGCCCACGAATGGAACCATGCGATCGGCTCTAGCCCCAATTCCTCCAGCTTGTCCTCGGCCACCACCAGGCAGGCGGCGGCGGCGTCGTTCTGCTGGCTGGCGTTGCCCGCCGTCACCACCCCGCCTTCGAGCGGGCGCAGCGCGCCAAGGCTCGCCATCGTCGCGTCGGTGCGATAGCCTTCGTCGCGATCGAACAGCACCGGCTCGCCCCGCTTCTGCGGTACCGGCACCGCGACCAGCTCGTCGGCGAACAGGCCCTGGTCCCACGCGGCGCTGGCGCGCTGGTGGCTGCGCACGGCATAGGCGTCGCACGCCTCGCGGGTGATGCCATAGTCCCTGGCCAGATTCTCGGCGGTCTCGATCATGCCCGAAATCACGCCGAAGCGTTCGACCGGCTGCGACATCAGCCGCCCGCGCGTCAGCCGGTCGTGCAGCGTCAGGTTGCCCGCGCGCACGCCCTTGCGGATGTCGGTGGTGTAATGCTCGACGTTGGACATGCTCTCCACGCCGCCGGCCACGACCACGTCGCTGGCGCCGGTCTGCACCATCATCGCGGCGTTGACGATCGCCTGCAGCCCCGATCCGCAGCGGCGCTCGAGCTGGTAGCCGGGCACCTCGATCGGCAGACCGGCGGCAAGCCACGACCAGTGCGCGATGCACGGCGCCTCGCCGCTGCCATAGCCTTGCGCAAACACCACGTCGTCGACACGGGCGGGATCGATCTTCGTGCGCTCGACCAGCGCCTGCAACACCACCGCGCCCAATTGCGCGGCGTTCAGCGGGGCGAGCGCACCGCCGAACTTGCCCACGGCGGTGCGCAACGGCGCGACGATGGCGGCGCGTCTCAGAGTCATGGCATGGTCCTTCTCATACTCCGCATATCCTCAAACTCCGCTCATCCTGAGCCTGTCGAAGGATCGCCTCATGGTCCTGCCCGGCAGACGGCGCGTACGTGGTTCGACAGGCCCACCACGAGCGGTTTCGACAGGCTCACCACGAGCGGAGGCTGGTTGATCTGTTCCGATCACGCTGCCCCGGCGGCGAAGTCGCGCAGCATGGCCTTGGCGATCACCAGTTGCAGGATCTGGGTGGTGCCTTCGTAGATGCGGTAGATGCGGCTATCGCGGAAAAACCGCTCGGCCTCGTATTCCGCCAGATAGCCCGCGCCGCCGTGGATCTGCACGCAGCGATCGGCCACGCGCCCGCACATTTCCGACGCGAACATCTTGGCCGCCGCCGCCTTCATCAGCACTTTCTCGCCCGCGTCGGCACGGCGGCTGGCGTCGGCCAGCATGCATTCGGCGGCGTAGATTTCGGCCTCGCTGTCGGCCAGCATCGCCTGGATCAGCTGGAATTGCGCGATCGGCTCGCCAAACGCCTTCCGCTCCGTCGCATAGCGCGTGGCGGTGTCGAGGATGCGCCGCGCATAGCCCGCGCTCGCCGCGCCGACCGAGAGCCGCCCGTTGTCGAGGCTTTGCATCGCGGTCTGGAAGCCCTTGCCCTCGACCCCGCCAAGCAGCGCGTCGCCGGGGATGTGGACGTCGTCCATTACGATGTCGGCGATGTGGCTGCCCGCCTGGCCCATCTTGCGGTCGGACTTGCCCACCGCAATGCCCGGCGTGTCCATTGGCACGATGAATGCGCTGATGTGGCCGTTGCGCGGCAGCGCGTCCTTCTCGGTCCGCGCCATGATCAGCGCGACGCGCGCAAACGGCGCGTTGGTGATGTAACGCTTGGTGCCGTTGAGCACATAGCCATTGCCGCTGCGGACGGCGGTGGTCTGCATCGCGGCGGAATCCGATCCCGATCCCGGCTCGGTCAGCCCGAAGCTGGCGATCTCGCCCGTCGCCAGCCGGGGCAGCCATTCGCGGCGCTGCTCCTCGGTGCCCGCATGCTTGATCGCCGAACAGACCATGCCGAGGTTGATCGAGGTGATCGAGCGGTAGGCGGGCAGGGCATAGCTGAGCACGCGGATCGTCTCGACATATTGCGCGATGTTCATGCCCGACCCACCGTATTCCTCGGGCATGGTCAGCCCGAACAGGCCCATGTCGCGCATTTCATCAAGGATCGTGTCGGGGATGCGGTCGGCGGCGATCACCTCGGGCTCCGCCGGGATCAGGCGTTCGCGGACATAGCGTTGGAGCTGGTCGAGGAACTGCTCGAAGATGTCGGCGTCCATGCCCGGATTCGCAGTCGTCATGCTCGCGCCCTCAAACCGGATCGTAGGGAAACACGTCGCGGCTGACTTCGTCGGGCTTCGCGAACAGTGGGCGCAGCGCCGGGATCGCCTCGTCGGCGATGGCCTGCGCGGTCCAGCCTTCCAGCTTGATCATCGACTTGATCGGGCGCGGCTTGGAAAACAGCATGATCTCGTTCTTGCGCACGCCGAACACCTGGTTGGTGACATCGGCCGAGGCATCGGAGGCGAGATAGACCGCCAGCGGCGCGATCTTGTCCGCGCTCATCGCCTTGATCGCGGCGACGCGGGCCTGCGCCTCGGGCGTGTCGGCGGGGATCGAGGCGGTCATCCGGCTCCACGCGAACGGCGCAATACAGTTGGAGCGCACGCCGACGCGCGCCATGTCGAGCGCGATCGACTGCGACAGCGCGACCAGGCCGAGCTTGGCCGCCGAATAGTTGGCCTGGCCGATGTTGCCGATCAGCCCGCTGGTCGAGGTGAAGTGTATGAAGCTGCCCGATTTCTGCTCGCGGAAATAAGGCGTCGCCGCTTTCGAGACATTGTACGGACCGGTCAGGTTGACGTCGATCACCGCCGTCCAGTCCTCGTGGCTCATCTTGTGCCAGATCGTGTCGCGCAGGATCCCGGCGTTGTTGATCACCGCGTCGATCCGCGCGAACCGCTGCACCGCATCCTCGATGATGCTGGCGGCCGCCTTGGGATCGGCGACATTGGCAAGGTTGGCGTGGGCCGTGCCGCCCGCTGCGACGATGTCGTCGGCGGTAGTCTGCGCGGGGCCGGCATCGGCGCCGTCGCCTTCCTGCGCCACGCCCGGATCGTTGACGATCACCGCCGCGCCTTCGGCTGCGCACAGCAGCGCAAGCTCGCGCCCGATCCCGCGCCCCGCCCCGGTGATCGCGACCACTTTGCCTTCGAGCATGCCAGCCATCGTCCATTCTCTCCCGGTTGCCGCAGCGTGCGGCGACTCACCTTGCGGCGACGTTGCGCGCAGCGGTAGCGTTGGGCAAGTCCGGTTTCAACATGGGGAATTGCTTTTCAACATAGTGAAAACTATCGTTGCGCGATGTCCGGTCCCGTCCGCTCGCTGTCGCAAGGCTTTGCGATTCTGCGCCTGCTCGCCGATCGGCGGGCCGACCGCGCCGACGGCCTTACGCTGTCCGATATCGGCCGCGCGCAGGGGTTGAGCCCGAGCAGCTGCCTCAACCTGCTGCGCACGCTGGAGGCCGAAGGTGCCATCGCGCGCGATCCCGCTGGCAAGCGCTATCGGTTGGCCGAAGACTGGGCGGCGCTGGGGGTGCTGGCGCAAGGCGTGGACCGGATGGTGATGCGTACGCGCCCGGCATTGCGCGCGTTCGCGGCACAGCACGAAGCGGCGACCGGCTTGTGGCGGGCTGTACCCGGTGAGCGGCTGGCGCTGGTCGCGCTGGGCGAAAGCGATGCCGCCACCCGCATCCACATGGTCGAGGGCCAGCGCCAGCCGCTGGGCGGCGGGGCCACCGGGCGCGCGCTCGCCGCCGCCGACGCGCTGCCGCCCGATGAACTGGCGCGCCGCTTTGCCGCCGTGCGCTGGCAGCAACCGCTGGCGCTGGCCGACTACCTTGCACAAGTGGCGCGGGCGGACCGCGATGGCTTTGCCATAGACGATGGGCTGGGCCATGCCGGCGTCTGTTCGGTGGGCATCGCGCTGCCCGATCGACCGGGCGGGCGGTTCTGCCTCTCCGCCTCGTTCTTTGCCGGGTCGCGGAGCGGGGACGAAATCGCTGCGCTGGGCCGCGCGCTGCTGGCGCTGGCCCGATCGCCCGAGCTTGCGGGCTGACCCTGTGCCGCGCGATGCGCTAGTCGCGCCCCTTGAAGCCTTGCGCAATCACGTACCATTCGGACGAATCCTTGCGGCTGGCTGGCGGCTTGGCGTGCTTGACCACGGTGAAATGCCGTTTCAGCAGGCCTAGCAGCGCGGTGTCGGTGCCACCTGCCAGCACTTTGGCGACGAATGCGCCGCCGGGTTCCAGCGTTGCGATCGCGAAGTCGGCGGCGGTTTCGACCAGCCCCATCGTGCGCAAATGGTCGGTCTGCTTGTGGCCCACGGTGTTGGCGGCCATGTCCGACAGTATCAGATCGGGCGCCCCGTCGAGCGCGCTTTCCAGCGCCGCCGGTGCCGCGTCGGCCATGAAGTCCATCTGGAAGATGGTCACGCCCTCGATCGGATCGGTCGGCAACAGGTCGATGCCGACCACGCCCGCGCGCGGATTGCGCTGGCGCACCACCTGGCTCCACCCGCCGGGCGCGATGCCCAGATCGACCACGCGGCTGGCCTTTTTGATCAGGGCAAAGCGATCGTCGAGTTCGGCCAGCTTGTAGGCGGCGCGGCTGCGATAGCCATCGGCCTTGGCCTGGCGGACATACGGGTCTGACAGCTGGCGCTGCAGCCAGCGGGCAGACGAGTTCGTGCGACCTTTCCCGGTGCGCAGTTTCTCGTTGGGATCGCGCCCGGACCGGCTCATCGCGTCATGCTCATGATCGGCGTCTTACGCGTTTCGCAGGCTTTGTCGCGCAAATCGCACGGTGCCGCGGCTGTCACAGGTTCTTGCGCAAGTTGCGCAGCGCCGCGCGGCTGCGTTCGGCTTCGCCACCGGCCGCCATCATGCTGCGCAGGATGCCCTCGCGGATGCCGCGATCGGCAATGCCCAGGCGGTGCGCGGGCCAGATGTCGAGAATCGATTCGAGGATGGCGCAACCCGCCACCACCAGGTCGGCACGCTCGCGCCCGATGCATGGCAGCGCGATGCGTTCGGCGGTGCTCATCACGCCCAGGCTGCGGCTGATCGCGCGCATCGCGTCGGCGGGCACGATCAGGCCATCGACCGCGCTGCGATCGTAATGCGGCAGTTCCAGGTGCAGGCTGGCCAGCGTGGTCACGGTGCCGCTGGTGCCCAGCAGGCGCACGTCGCCGTCCTCCACCGCCATCGCGCGGCGCGGCGCGATGCGCTCGATCAGCGGGGCAAAGCTTTCATCCACCCGGCGGCGCATCTCGGCATAGGCGGCGGCACGCGCATCGGGAGTATCGGCGATGTCGCCGATGCTCTCGGTCAGCGAAACGACGCCCCACGGCACGCTCTGCCAATCGACGATGCGCGGGACCGGGCCGTCCGATTCGATCAGCACCAGTTCGGTCGAGCCGCCGCCGATGTCGAAGATCATCGCCGGCCCTTCGCCGTGTTCCAGCAGGATGTGACAGCCCAGCACCGCCAGCCGCGCTTCTTCCTGCGCGGTGATGATGTCGAGCCGGATGCCGGTTTCGGCATAGACGCGATCGATGAAGGCGGCCCCGTTGTGGGCGCGGCGGCAGGCCTCGGTGGCGACCGACCGGGCGAGGTGGACCTGGCGTTTGCGCAGCTTGTCGGCGCAGATCTGCAGCGCACCCAGCGCGCGATCCATCGCCGCTTCGGACAGCAACCCGGTCTGGCTCAGCCCTTCGCCCAGCCGCACCACGCGGCTGAACGCATCGATCACCACGAAGTTCTCGCCCGATGGACGCGCGATCAGCAGGCGGCAGTTGTTGGTGCCCAGATCGATCGCGGCATAGGCCTGGCGGTGGAACGGCACGGGCTTTTGCCAAGCGGCGGACGTCGCCTGCCCGGCGCCATCGGTCGTTCCTGCGTGTCCGGATCGCGCGAAAGGCGGGGCCGCATGTGCGGAGCGTTGCGACGAAGGCCGCGGTTGGTCCTTGGCCCCGACGGTTCCCGCCTTCCGCTCCCGATCCGGCGGTTCGAAATCCGCCATGAAATTACTTCGCTTATGTTTTCCCGGATTGCGACATGCGTGCCGGGGACTTGCCGCCATGCTAGCCGTGCGCGCGATGACCCGCAAGGGCAGGGGTGGTTTAAGGGCTCGCGCTTGCTTGACTCGCGCCGGGCCCGGACTTAGAGGACCGCGCTCCGGCTGCCCTGTCGTCTAACGGTAAGACTACGGACTCTGACTCCGTCAATCGAGGTTCGAATCCTCGCGGGGCATCCAAATTTCTCCTGAAACAGATGCTACTGTCCACGCCTGCCGTGAACGTCGCGATCTGTTGTGCGGTGGCCTGCGCGGCACGTGTTGCCGTCCGGGTGCGCGGCGACATGCCGGGGCGGATTCATCTGGGATATCTTTGGCGCCTCGGCCGTTGTCCCCGGGCAGCATGCAACAAGAAGAAACCTTGCGGGACAATCGGATGGCCTGGGCCATCGAGCTGGGCAAGGCTGGCGACTTCAAAGGGTTTCACGTCAACGTCGCGATGTCGCACGCGCCTCTAAGCATCCTGAATGTGCTGGTTGTGGGTTGCAATCGCGGTGAGGACTGCAGGATTTTCGTGGATTCGGGCGCGGCAAGCGTCGTTGGCGTCGATTTGCTCGACGAGATCGGCGTCGATTATCGTCATCCATCGACATCATACGTCTGCGCTTCGGTGGAGGAGCTTCCGTTCGAAACGGACCGGTTCGATCTGGTGTTCGCCTACGCCACGCTTGAGCATGTCCAGAATATCTACTCGGCGTTCCGAGAAATGGCGCGTGTGTGTAGACCCGGCGGCATCGTCTATTCCGCTTCCGCGCCGCTGTGGAATTCGCGTTACGGACCGCACTGGGGCGAAGCGTTCCACGACTTGCCATGGGCCCACCTGCTTTACCGGCCCGCCGAAATCATCGAGTTCAACCGCCGTCGGCGCGAGGGCAACGCAGCATGTGCTTTTCCGCATGAAGCGGAAATCCGGTACTGGCTTCACGACGGGATGTTCAACAAGCGGCCTTCACTGAGCTATCTCAACGCCTGCCGCACGCTCGACGATATCGAAATCATTCGAAACGACCTGGAACTGGAAGATCCCGCCGTGTTGAGTGACGATCTGTACGCGCGGCTGTCGGTTCAGGGGTTCAGTCGGGAGGAGTTGCTGGCGCTGACGCATATCTTCATCGGCAGGAAGACAGCACCGCCAACACGGTTCTCCTTTCGGTTCTGAGCGTGCCCGCCGGCGGCTGACGCCCGGCCCCTTTTGCCGGATGCGAACCAGGTCGGGTCCGGCCATCCTGCCAATTTCGCGCTTTCCCGCTCGCGCTGGGTCGGGCAGTTCCGCTAGGGTCGGAACTTCTCGATCACGCACGGAGCCGTATGGGACATTCGCGACATATCCGTATCGGCGTGACCGGCCATCGCCAGGCGCGGCTCGACGGGGTGGATCTGGCGGTGCTCGAGGCGCGGGTGGGGGCGCTGTTCGATGCAATCGGGCATGCTCTGTGCAATGCGGCATCGGGCGAGCATCCGCAGATCGAAATCGTCACATGCCTGGCCGAGGGCGCCGACAGCATCGCCGCGCGCTGCGCGATGGCGCGGGGCTGGCGGTTCGAGGCGGTGCTGCCGTTTCCCGCCGCGATCTATGCCGATGATTTCCCGGCCGGCGAACCACGCGATCGGTTCGATGCCGAACTGGCCGCCGCGCACCGCGTGTTCGCGCTCAACTGCAGCCGCGAGGGCGAGGAGGCGGACACGCTGGCTTACGAACGTGCGGGCCGCGTCGTGCTGGCCCAGTGCGACGTCATGGTGGGCATCTGGGACGGCGGCCCCGCGCGCGGGCGCGGCGGCACATCGCAGATCATCGCCGAGGCGGTGGGCGCGGATATTCCGGTGATCCACCTCGATCCGCGCGGGCTGGCGCCCGAAATGCTGCTGTGGAGCGGTCTCAACGCGCACGATCTGGGCGAGGAAACCGTCGATACCGTGGCGCGTGCGTCGATCGACCAACTGGGCCCGGTGCTGGCCGCGCTCGCCGGGATCGACGGCCGGGCGCCCGGTCTGGAGGAAGCGCCGTTGCGGCCGCGCCTCGCCCGGTTGCTGGGGCTGCCGTACGCCGCACTGCTGGGCGTGACGCGGGCCAAGGGGTCAGGCAGCGGCAATGCCGGCGCCGATGCCGACTTGCGCCATGACGCGCTGGCCGCGCGCTTCATCCGCGCCGACCGGCAGGCGAGCGAGGCGGCCGGGGTGTTTCGCGGCGCTTACGTCGCCAACTTCGGCTTTGCCGCCATGGCGGTGCTGGTCTCGCTGAGCGGGCTGGTGCTGCCGATCGCGTTCAAGCCGTTGCTGCTGGCCACCGAGCTGGGTTTGATCGGTGCGATCCTGGCGATCACCCACTTCGGCAACCGGCTGGGCTGGCACCGCCGCTGGATCGAGCAGCGCCAGTTGGCCGAACGGCTGCGCTGCCTGGCCATCGCCACCCGGCTCGGCAATCTGGATTTGCGCGCGCACGGGGCAGGAACATCGCGCGGCGTGCAGGCGGAGGCGTGCGTGCTGGCGCGGCGTATCGGGCTGCCCAACCGCACCGCCGACGACGCGTGGCTCGGCTCGGTGCGGTCCGAACTGCTGGCGATGGTGGCCGATCAGCGCGGCTATTTCCGGCGCGAGGCGCAGACGATGCACCGGCTCGATCACCGGCTGCACCGCGCCGGGTCGATCCTGTTCGTCGGCACCGCGCTGGTGTGCATCGGGTTTCTGGCGGTCGAGGCGGCATTGCACGTGGTGGGCGGCGAGATCCCCGGCGAATCCGCGCACACCGCCGCGCTGTACGTCACCATCGCCACGGCGGCGTTCCCGGCGCTGGGTGCGGCGATCTACGGCATCCGCATGCAGGGCGATTTTGCGGGCGTGGCCGAACGCGGCCACGCGATGGAAGTGCAACTGGGCGCGCTGCACGCCGCGATCGCCAGCGATCCGCCCGATTTCGACACGCTGCTCACCCGCACCCGCCGCGCGACCGCACTGCTGACTGAGGATCTGGCCAGCTGGACGCACGCCTACCACGCGCGCCCGCTGGTGCTGCCGGGGTAGAAGACCGCGCCGGACGCTGTCGCCCGGCGCTATCTTTTACTTGCCCGTGCCGCCGCTGCTGCCGTGGTTGTCGCCTTCGGATTCGCTGGCGGCAGGAGCAGGTGCAGCATCGCTCGCCATCGCGGATTCGCTGGCCATTGCGGCGGCCGCTTCGGTCGCGGTGTCGGTCGCCGCAGGAACGGTGTCGTCGGTCTTCTTGCAGCCGCCGAGTGCGAGCAATGCGGCACCGGCAAGGAGTGCGGCGGAAATCGTGGCAGTTCTGGTCATGGTCTTGTCCCCCTTTGGGCTGCTGCAGACAGCCCCATCCGGGCCAGCAACCGCCCGAATTCGGGCCGCTGCCGCAGCGGGTCCAGCTTGATGTCCCCCAGCGCCAAAAGCAAGCCTGAGTCTTTAAGGACATACGCGCGTTCCAGCTTCGCCAGCGCCACGTCGATTTCGCCGCGCTGGGCGTGGACTTGCGCCTGCTGGAACATCGCCGGGTCGCCGAATTCGCGGACCAGCTTCGCCAGCGCCGCGTCGCTGCCCGCGCGGTCACCGATCCGCGCTGCCGCCGAAGCGAGCCCGGCAACGCGGAATTCGTTTTCGGGCTCTTTGAGGTATTCGGCGCGTGCGTCGGCGAAACGTCCCCCAGCAAGGTGCAGGTCACCCAGCCCGACATGCGCGAGGATGATCTTGGGATTGAGCGCGAGCGACTGTTCGAACAGCGCCCTGGCCGCATCGAACTGCCGCATGAAGCTGCACATCATCGCATGGATGCGGAACACGGCGGGGTTGAGCGGGTCGCGCTCCTGCGCCAGCTTGATCGCCGGTTGCGCGTCGTCGAACCGCCCCGCCTTGTACATGAAGTTGGCGTAAAAGAGCGCGATTTCGGGATCGTTGCGGTTGAGCGCATAGCCTTGCTCGTACCCGGGCATCGCAACGCGGAAGTCGAGCTGGTAGGCCAGCATCTCATAAGCCAGCGTAACGTGCGCCGCCGACAGTTTGGGGGCCAGTTCCAACGCCTTGCGCACCGCTGCCAGCGCGCGCACGAACAGCGCCGATACTTCCGCCATGTTCGCGACGTAGCCGTTGCGGATCAGGATGAGGATGTTGGCCTGGAGCAGATAGGCCTTGGCATAGCCCGGATCGGCGGTGATCGCGCGCTCGATCATCGCTTCGGCCTGGCGATAGGTGTCACCGTCCTTGTCGAGATCGTAGAGCGCCTTGGCCTGAAGGTAGAGATCGTGCGCGGCGACGTCGGTCGTGCCGCCGACTTCGGCGGGCGGGGTTTCGCCGCCGGATGTCCGGGCGCCCATGCTGCTGGCCAACTGGTCGGCGACCGTGCCCGCAACCTCGCTCTCGATTGCGAACACATCCTTGAGCGCGCGGTCGAAGCTTTGCGACCAGTGGGTCAGGCCGCGTGCGCCTTCGATCAGCGAGGCGTTGATCCGCACCATCTCGCCCTCCCGGCGGACCGCACCTTCGAGCAGGTAGGTCACGCCCAGCTTGCGCGCCACCACGCGCGCGTCCTCTGCGCTGTCGCGGAACAAGTTGGACGACGTTGGGGCGGCGACCGCGAGATGCGCATCGCTCGCCAGCCGGGCGCGGATTTCCTCGGCCAGCCCGTCGGAGAAATACCCCTGCTGCGGATCGCCGCTGAGGTTGCGGAACGGCAGCACCGCAATGCTGTCGGCCAGCGCGGTGCCCGACCACGGATGCCATGCCGCCAGCCCGCCGCCCAGCGCCACCACCGCCGCGCCGCCACCGACCAGCGCCGCGCGGCGCGAGACCAGCACGGGCTTGCGCGCGCCCGATCCGGCCGCGTTGCTCCCTGCTGATCCTGCCGGTCGCTGCCCTTGCGCGGCCAGGTCGATCGCGCGCAGCACCGCCGCCAGTTCCGCCGCGTCGGCCTGCCCGTTCCAGCCGGCCAGGTTGACCGCGTGGTACTGGCGAAAGCCCAGCGGCGGAATGCTGCCGTCGAGCGCCACCGCCACGAACCGCTGGCGATCGCGGCCATGCGCGGCTTCGTCGCGCACCCAGTCCGATCCGATCGACGCGGCGGACCACACCGCCAGCACCGCATCGACGCTGTCGAGCCGCGCCTCGATCGTCCTGGCGAACGCCTCGCCACCCTCGATCAGCCCGTCCCACCACACTTCGATGCCCGCACCCTCGATCGCTTCGATCAGGCGCTGCACGCGCGGCCGGTCGGCGCGCGCATAGCTGACGAACACCGAGCGCTGCGGCGCGTCGGGCGGAGCAGGGGGCGCAGACGGAACGGCGGAAGGAGGCAGGGGCTCAGCGATGGCGCGCTCCAATGGCTTGCGGTTCGGGGAAGGATTTCACGTGGCTGTCGATCGCGGTGCCCTGCTTGTCGGCCCAGGCCTGTGCCTGGGCGATCCAGCCGACATAGGGCGCCACCGCGGTGAACACGCCGGGATAGGGCACTCCGGCCGGGTTGCGCTGGGCGCAGCCCCGGCCCCACGACACCAGCCCGACCAGTTCATAGTGCTTGACCTTGCCCGTTCCCCTGGTGCGGGTGAGCGGTCCGCCGCTGTCGCCCCCGCACTGGTCCTGCAGATTGCCGTGCTTGTCGGGCTGGGCGATGGCGCAGATCGATGTGTCGAGCTTCGCCCGGTCGTAACCCATCGTCTGTGCACATTGCTCGAGCGGAACCGAATTCAGCAACAGCTTCTTGAGCAGCGACGACATCGGATTGTACGTGGTGGCGGTAGCCATCGCGCGGACTGAAAGGTTGCCGATGCCCAGCCCGGTGCTGGCCTGCGCCACGGTGCGCCCCCAGCCGGTGACCGCAAGCGGGGCGTTGTCAGGTGGCACATAGTCCGCCCGGGGCAGGTCGATTGCTGCCTCGAACACGTTCGGATCGTGCGGACCCGGCTTTGGCGGGGGTGACAGCCGCAGCAGGGCAATGTCGTTCCGGTGGTCGGAACTTTCGTATCCGGCATAGCCGCTGTGGATTACGGCATAGCGGATTTCGCGGATTTCGCCGCCGTAAGTGAGATCCTGCGTGCCCAGTCGCGCCTGGCGGATCGTTATCCAGAAGTCGTCGGCGATCATGTGGCCGTCTGCGCCCTTGTAGTACAGGCAATGCGCGGCTGTCAGCACCCAGCCGTCGGACAGCAGCGCGCCGCCGCAGCGGTGTTCGCGATCCCAGTCGTCCCGCTTGTCGAGGAACATCTTGTTGACGTTGGCGACCGGCAGCGCCGCGTCGTCGGCGATTTCTTTCGGGGAATAGCCGGCGGTGCCGAACAGCTGCACTTGCCACGGCGTGCTGTGATACGGCGCGCGCCGTCCGCCGACGACGCGGTGAACAAGCGGCCGTGGGTGGAGCGGTGGGGTATCGCCGATCTGGGCCTCGGCATCGGACGACGGCTGGTCCGGCGTGTCAGCAGGGTCAGCCTGTTCGATCGGTGGTGCGGGTTCCCTTGGCGGTTCCGGGCCGACCTGGTCCTCGATGTAGGGCGGCGTGGCCAAGGCATCGTCGGCGGGCTGCGGCACGGGCGGGGACGCTGGCACGTCCTGCGCGGCGACCAGCACGAAGGCCGACGCCAGCAACAGGACGCTGCGAGACAGGATGCCACGAAACAGGGGTCGGTTCATCGTTGCTGCCCTTTCGTGGTGGCGACCCGGACATCGACCGCGATCATGGCCCAGAAATCCCCTGCCGCCGAGGGGGTTGCGGCGTCGGCCGCGCCGGTGGCCCGCAGCGAGGCGCCGCGCTCGACCGAGCCGCCGCACGCTGCCGGGTCGGCGCCGGGTAGGGTGCCGTCCTGGACCAGTGCGGCAGTGTCCAGCGGGTGGTCGCTCGCGATCGCGAGATAGCGGCAGCCGGTGCCCCCGGCACCCAGCCGGATCGTCTGCGCCAGCGGGTTGTTCTGCGCCAGCGCGATATCGTGGCCGCCGCGCCGGGGAACCACCACCCGGATGGAATTGTCCGCACCGATCGCCAGCACCGCAAGAAAATGCGGCACGGTGTCGAGGTTCACCAGCACCAGATGCGCCGGGGTGGAAGGCGCGAGCGTCACGCGGGTGCTGGCCTGTTGTTTCGCCGGGCTGCAGTCGGCCGGGTCGATATCGTGTTGCGACAGGCACAGCGCGATCGTGCCGGGGCGGCCTGTCGGCCGGGTGATGAGGTCGTCCACCCGCGCCAGCTTCGCCAGCGCCGCGCCCAGCCGTGTCGCGAAATCGGGCGCGGTGGTCCGGCCCAGCGGCGCAACCAGCCCGCCGGTGCGATCGAGCAGGCTGGCGACGCCATCCGACGGCTGCACCGCCAGCACGACTTGTGCCGGCTCGCCGATCCGCGCGAGCCCGCCTTGGCTCAGGACCTTCTCGATCCGCGCGCGGTCGGCCGCGGCGGCAAGGGTTTCCAGCCGCCCATCGAGCCTCAGCGCGATCTGCGGCCGGGTGAACACATGCTGCGTCTCGCGCGCGTACAGTTGCGGCGGCAGCGGTCGCGCGGGCTGGGCATCGAGCGCCAGCACCGAGCGGTAGGGTTGGACCGTGCGGATCGTGGCCGTCGCCAGCGGCATGGCGGCGGGGTCGAGCGCCGCGCGCGCCGTGGCATAAAGCGCCAGTTGCGATCCGGCAGTCATCCCGGAGGCCGCGCCATCGGTCGGCAGGGTCAGCCCGGTGCCGTCCGACGTCGCGTCGATCACGTGCGCGGTGCCGGCGGGCGTGCCCAGTCCGGCCGGCGTAAGGCCCGCGCTCATCTCGCCTTCCGCCTGCGGATGCTGGTCCGGATGCCCGCCCAGCGTCACCTGGTTGCGCACTGCGGTCATCAAGTCGATGAACGTGCCGCCCGGCTGCTGTGCGATCGCCGCCACCAGCGCGGTGGTGAACACCCCGCCCACGCGGTTCCGCTCGTCGTAAGGCCCTTCGAGCGATTCCTCGTCGTCCTCCGACGCGGCCAGCGCCACCGCCCGGCCGCGCACCACTGCGGGACCCGGCAACGATCCACGATCGGCCAGCTGCACATCGTGGTGACCGCGAACGTCGGGGGCCGAGCGGTTGCGCTCGTCCGGTCCCAGATCGCGCGTGCCGGTACCCGAATTGCACGAATCCTCGATGGTGACGATGTCGATCCCGCGTGCCAGCGCCGCGTCGATCAGGTCGCCCAGCTCGATGTCGAGGATGTCGGCTTGCGCCACGTCGCCGGGATTGCGCGCATCGTAGGGCAGGAACGTGCTGTTGCGCCCCGATGGCTGCGAGCCGGGCTGGTCCGAATCCATGTCGAGCAGCCGCCCGCCGTGCCCGGCAAGGTACAGGATCAGGGTATCACCGGCGTGTGCCGCTTTGGTCTGCAGCGCGATCGCCGAGAGGATCGCGTGGCGCGTGGCGCACTGGTTGAGCAGCGTGATGGCGCGCTGCTGCGGGACGCCGGCTGGCGGGCAGGTGCCGCTCGGGGCATCCTCGAAGCCGTACTGGTACGCCTTGTTGAGCGTGGCCTTCATCCGCACCGCGTCGTTGACCGCGCCCTGCAGGTTGCTGAATTCGTCGCCCGGTTCCTGGACTGCGGAATACTTGTAGGTGTCGATGCCCACGAACACCGCGCGCACCTCGGCGTGTGCGGGCGCTGCGCAGGCCAGCGTTGCCAGTGCCAGCCCGGCGGCAAGGAGGCGGGCGCGGATCATGGCGCCACCACCTTGAGCACGACGCCGCTGGGGTTGGCGTTGAAATCGAACAGCGATGGCACTTGCGGGCGCAGCGGTGGGGGTTTGACGCCGGTGATGAACAGGCTGCGCGTGATCACTTCGCCGCCCGGAACCTGCCCGCGCGCGACCTGCTCGCTCAGCACCGGCAGCGCCGCCACCGCATATTCGAGCCATTCGTCGAGCGTGATGATGCCGTCGTGGTCGAGATCGGCCGCGCCGCCGCTGTCGCTCAGCCCCTGCCGCGCCAGCGTGTAGGTCAGCAGGCCCTGCTTGAGCCGCGCATCCTCCAGCGCCACGTCGCTCGCCTGGCTGGCGGCGAGGATGCGAATGCCCTTGTCATACGCCAGCTGCCCCAGCCCGCGATCGCCCATCGGGCCGGGCTTGAACCCCGGCGCCTCGACGCTCGCCGCCGAATGGCAGGCATCGATCACCATGGCGATCTCGCGCGCGTTGATCGGGGTCAGCCAGCGGGTAAGATCGTCGGCCGAAATGAGCGTGCCGGCGTCGGGCAGCGCGGCGCCCGACGGCCAGTTGCCCTCGCTCGGCACGAGGTAGAACTGTGCATCCGCGCTGGTCCAGCCGTGGCCTGACCACGTGACGATGACGAGGTCGTCGGGGCCGACCGGCGCGATGTGCGCGGCATCGAAGCCCAGCGCCGCCAGCCGGACGCGCGCCTTGTCCACGTCCTTGCCCGCGAGCAGCCCGAACACCAGCCCCAGCGCCTCGCGCGTCACGCGCACGCGTTTGCCCGCACCGCCGCCAGACGTGGCGGGCGTGCCGGCCATGACCAGCGGATCGACTTCGTAGCCGCCGCGGATGCCGCCCAGCCGTTCGGCCAGCAACCGCGCGTCGGACACCGCGAAATTCAGGCGGAACCGCGCCTCGTCGTAATTGTCGATGCCCACCGCGATGACGTAGGCGTGGCGCTGGCGCGGCGGGATGTCCCTGACCGGCACCGGCGCGCTGACGGTGTCGCTCTTCACCCGATCGGCGTTGAACACATAGGCGGAAAAGCGCTGCGTGGCAGGCGGCAGCAGCGGCACCGGCACGTCGAAGCTGGCGTGCGCCAGCCCGTCAGGCCCCAGCGGCAGCGCATTGATCCGCCGCCAGTCCTCGATCGAGCCGCTCGCCGGATCGGCACCAGCGGGCCCTTGCGCGACCATCCGCCCGTTGAGGAACAGCCGCAGGTCGTAAAGGCCGGAGGACTGCCCTGCTTCCGCCACCGGCCGCGCGGTAACGGCAACGTGCGCGATGCCTGGCGCGGGGCCTTGCGTCACCGTCAGCGCGGCGATCTCGGGCAGCACGCGGTTGATCGTTTCGATCCCTGCGATCGGGGCGAAGGCGCTGTCGCAGCTTTGCGCGACGGTGCAGGCGATGACGCGCGACGACAGCCGGGGCTCGTAGTACAGCCGCATGAACGTCTGCGCGGGCAGCGGCCTCAGCGGGTGATCGGATACCAGCCAGCGGAACTCGTCGGTATCGGGGCCGAGATCGGTATCGTAGCGGCCTTCCTGCGTGGTGGCGAGGAAGTGATCGCCGTCGAACAGGAAGGTGCGCAGCACGATCTCGCCCGACTGCGGCGACCACGTCTTGATCTCCTGCCCGTCGGTCGTCCACACCAGCCCGGTCGATCCCAGCCGCCCGAGGCCGTTGATCAGCCCGGTGCGCAGATCGGGCTGCGGCGCGCCGGTGGCCAGACTGAAGCGATGCGTCGCCGACGTGCCGTCGAACTGATACAGCGTATCGCCCACGGCGGCGATCGCGAAAGCCCCCGCGATGGCATCGAACAACCCCTCGCCCTCTCCAACTTCGGGCGCGGCCGTGCCGGCCGCTCCGGCTCCCGTCATAGGAACCGGCGGCCCCTTGGCCGGCTCCCAGCGGAACAGCTTGCCGCCCACCGCGATCACCAGCCGGTCGGCCCGGTCGGCAAAGGCGACGTCGGCGGCCAGTGCGATCGCGGGAAACGGGTGGCTCGCCAGGATCGCACCGCTCGCGGCATCGAGCACCAGCACGGTCTGGTGCAGGTGCCCCAGCCCGGTGACCACGCCGATCCGCATCGCATCGGGTGAGACGACGATGCGCGCCACGCCGTCCTTGGGCACTGCCGTCGCGAACGGCCGCCAGCCGCTGGCCGGATCGAACCGTTCGAGCCCGCCGGGCTTGTCCGCGCCGCTGCCGCAATCGGCCGGGGTCGCGCCGACGAACACCATGTTGCCGAGCGGCACCACGCTGCAGTGCGGCGCCAGCGGCGGTGCCGCAAGCTTTCCGGTCGCCACGTCGATCACCAGTTCGGGGGGCAGGTTGTCATCGGCAGCATCGTCGGCGGTGTTCATGCTGGCGCGCGTGAGTGTCAGGCTGTCGCGCGACAGCAGCACGTGGCCGGCGTCGATCCAGGCGACGCGGTTGTAATTCTGGGCGTTGGCCGATGCGATCGTCGCCGATCCGGCGAACCGCTCGGCCAGCAGATCGAAGAACACGATCCGCACCGTGGCGCGGTCCGGTCGCGCGGGATCGGGCGCAGGCCGGACATCGCCTATCATCGCAAACGTGTGGCCATCGGGCGACAGCGCGGACGACAGCAGGCCGGTGCGCGGCTTGCTCGTCAGCCGGACCAGCACCTTGCCCGGGGCCGCAGAGGGTGGCCGGTCGGTGATATAGGGCGCGGCGGGGCCGCCTGCGCGTTCACCCGGGTCATTGGCGAACCACCGTGCCGAATGATGTGCGCGCGGCGTGGAAAGGTCGGTTGCCTGAGCGCCTGCCGGCAGCGCAGCGGGCGCGGCGTCTTCCATCGTGGCCCGCGATTTGGCGATGTCGACCATGATCGCAAAGCGCCGTTCCGCCAGCCCGGCGGTGCCTTCGATGCGGATGTGCAGGCCGTCGGGCAGGAACGTCAGCCGCTCGTAGCCGACCGCCAGGCTCTCCGTGGGGCGGGGAAGCGCGATCTGGTTGACGAGGTGGCCACTGGTCACGTCCCAGATCACCAGCCGCCGCTGGTCGCTGTCCGCCGCCGCGACAAAGGCATCGTCGTTCGACCAGCCCGAAACCTCACCCGTCAGCGTGGTCGATTGCGGCACCGGGCGCACGCGGACGGCATCGACGCCATAGGAACCGCCCACCGGGGGCGCCACGATCGGACGCGGCGGCGCGGCGGCGGCGCTCACTGGCATGGCCAGCAGCACGCCCGCTTGCAGCGCGCCGGCGCCGGCGGTACGCCAGCCCCGCAAGGCCCGCGCCGCAGCGCGCAAGGCCCGGAGAAACCGGCGATGATCCAGCCCGCAGCGACGGCCCCGGCGCCCACCGACCAGGCGATCATGGCGCGCACGTTCGCCTGCACCGACGATCTGGCCGAACTGATCGGCCACAAGGCGCATATCCGCGACCATCCGCCGCGCGCCGCCATCGTCCACAGCGAAGACCCGTCCGCGCACGTCTACCTCGTGATCGAGGGGCACGCGCGGATGATGGCGTTCGCCCTCGAAGGCCGGATGAGCGTGATCGAGGACTATCGCGACGGCGACCTGTTCGGCGAGCGCGGGCTGTTCGGCGAGGCGATCTCCGCGCACGATGTCACCGCCGTCCGCCTGTCGCGCGTGGGCGCGTTCGCCAATCCCGATTTCCTGGGGCTGATGAGCAACTATTCGTGCGTCGCGCTGGCGGTCTCGCGCATCCTCGTCGCGCGGCTCGATGCGGCGCAGCGGCGGCTGGCCGAGGGTGCGACACTCTCGGTCAAAGGGCGCATCTGCGCCGAACTGCTGCGACAGGCGAAGGCCGGTTCCGCCATGACGATCGCCCCGGCACCGGTGCTCGCCCGGCTGGCGCTCACCGTGGGCAGCACCCGCGAAACCGTTTCGCGCACGATCAGCGGCCTTGAAAAGCGCGGGATCATCCGCCGCGACGGCGAGGCCTTGGTGGTGGTCGCCCCGCACCGGCTGGAAGATCTCATCTACTGACATGACGCTTCGGCGTCTTGCCCGGCCAGGGTGCCGACATCGGGCGTCAGCGCAAACAGCCGGTCGCCGCGCCATTCGCCGATTTCCTCGGCATGGACGGCATCGGCCTGGTTGACGAAGATCGCGGATGCCAGTGTCTCGGTCGCGGTGACCACGCCGGGCAGCGCCGCCGGGGCCAGCGCGGCCAGCGCGGATACGCTGGTGCCGACCAGCGCGCGCGGCTCGCCCAGCCAGTGCGCCAGTCCGTAATGGCCCGCGATCCGCACCAGCCCCGCCGCTTCGGGCAGCGCGAGCAGGGCGGCGGCGTACTGCCATGCCGCATCGGGGTCGAAGAACGCGACGATCCGCGCATTGCCGCTGGGCAGCACCACGTCGGGCCGGGGCAGGATGCGGTCGGCAGCCTCGCGGAACGGCGCGATCACCGTGTCTAGCGCTTGGGCAAAGCCGGCATCGTCCAACTGGTCGAGCCCTTCGAAGGCGATGTGCAGCATCGCGGTGAGGCAGCGGTCGGCGCGGCCCTCGGGCGGCTTGGCGCCCGAGGGCGCGACCGCCGCGCTGCGCGGAGCGACCAGGCACACCTGCTGGCGATGGCGATCATGGCGCATGGGGTCGGGGGGCGGGCCGCCGCGCCAGCGTTCGCCGAGATAGGCGGTGTCGCGGCCCCGGCCATACGGCCCATCGCCGTCGTCGATCACCAGCAGCTGCACCGCCTCGCTCGCCATGCGCCGCGCGTGGAGCACCGACGCCCCCATCGCGACATCGGCGGACAGATTGGTGGCGAGCGGCTCGTACGCGCCTGAAACGCTGGAGACCCAGCGCAGACTGGCGGCTTCGGCGCTGGCGCGCTCGAACTGGGCGAGCCAGTGCGGGCCGTAAGGCGCGACCGATTGTTCGATGAACGTGGCGGGCGCGGTGGGCAGCACCACGTGCAGTTCGGCGCCATGGTCGAGCAGCGCCCCGGCGATGACGAGGTCGGCGCCCGCTGCCAGCGCGCCGAACCCCGCGCCGATCGCATGGTCCACCAGCACATCGCGCACGCGCCCGGCCAGCGACGCGATCTGCGCCTCGGCCACGCCGAGATGCCCGGCGTAGTTGAGCGCGCGCGGGGGGCGGTAGGGATCGAGCCATGCGCTGTCCGCGCCGGCCTGCGTCAGGATCAGGCACAGCTGGCGCACGGTCGTGGCCTGGTCTTCCCGGCTGTCGGCCGCAAGCGCCACGGCGCGCGCCAGGTTCGCTTCGGCTTGCGGGCGATCGTCCAGCAGCAGGTGGGCTTCGGCGCGGGTGGCGGCCAGCCAGTAGGGGGTTTCGGCAAACGGTACGCCGCTGTCGAGCCAGTCGAGCAGGTCGCGCGCGAGCGCCTGACCCCGCGCGCCGTCGCCCGCCAGCAGCGTCAGCGTCGCTTCGTTGATCCGGGTGTAAGGCTGCGGGTCGATCGCGAAGGCACGGGCATAAGCCTGCGCCGCCTGATGCATCAGCGCCGCGCGATCGGCAGGCGGGGCGCGCAGGGCGCGATCCTTGGCCAGCCGGCCGGCCACCGCCAGCGCGGCGGGATCGTCCATCGCGCGGTCATACCCACCGGCACGGAACAGCGCAGACGCGTGATCGAGGCTGCCGGCCCGCGCGGCCGTGACAATCTTCGCAAGCGTGGGGACCTGCCCGCTGTGGTTCATGGCCGGTAGGTATGCAGGAATTGCGGACATCATTCAAACCCTTGCGCGTGGTTCAAGGTTGCCCTGCGACCGGGCAGGACTGGCCTGGTGCCGTGACGGCAGCGGGCGGGAAAGTCCGCATCGGTGGTGGCCGATGGGCTTTCCCGCCCTTGCTGCTGGCAGGTGGCGCGCGTTCCGTCAGCGCGCCCATGGGTCAGCGCGTGGTGGGCGATGCGGGCGACGTATTGGCCGCAAGCGAGCGGGCTTCACCGTTGTTGGCCAGCGCCTGGCGGTGCATCGCGTCGATCTGCGCGTCACCCTGGGCGATCGAGGTCCGCAGGCAGGACTTGTTCAGCCGGATTTCCTGCGGGGTGTTGCCATCGGGGCGGCAGGCCTGTTCCGCAGCGCGGCGGATCTTGCCGCGCAAGGTGGCGACACCGGCGTCCGAGGAAACATCGACGCCGTCGAACTTGACCTGGACCTGGGTGTGCTCGACCGCGTCGGCGCTTTGTGCGGCGACCGGTACGCTGATGCTGGCGATCATGGCGGTGGCGATGATCAGGGCGGGGCGGGCGAATGAGAGCTTGGTCATGGGTTTTCTCCTGGATTTGGTCTGCCGAGGCATCCCCTCGACAGCCACAGGAGTGGGCCCGATCCGCGCCGCTTGCGCGTGACCGCGGTCACGGTCGCATTTTTTTCGAACAATTCGCACGGTCGCCAAACAACCTTCTGCAAGATGGCGCCGATGCCGTGCCGAACGTGATCGGGCACCGCAAGGTCGCCCTTGCAGTGCCCGTTGGTACGATTGATCTAGAGGAAGTGTGGCATGATCCGGGGCAGTCCGGCGCATGCCAGCCGTTCAGCCGCCGGGGCTGTCGTGGTGACCATGGCCATGGCCGTGATCGTTGTCATGATCGTGGTCGTGCCCGTGTTCGTCGCCATGGCCGTTGTCGTGGCCGCGACCGTGTTCGTCCTTGTCATGGTCGGTCGCAATCTTGGCCGGGGCAGCCAGCGCGGGCAGGTGATCGGCAGAGCGGGTCGCAGCAGCTTGAGCGACCCCGCTGAGGCACAGCGATGAGGCAAAAGTTGCCAATATCAGTAACTTACGCTCGGTCATCTTAAGTCTCCGTTGGTTCGCCTCCCCCGTTATGGCGACGATCAATTTATTTTGATCTTCGATTGATAGCTATAAAAGGTGGTTAAATTGTTACACATACTATCGACGCGACAATACTCATGCGTAAATGCATGTTTTTGTATTTTATGTATTTTTGAAGACCGCTATGGTTGTTGATGGTCGGCCTGACTGAATTGACACCATCCACCGGCCATGGGAACGAAAGTTCGACGAGGCGTTATCTTACACTTGCCGAGCGGATGAATTTTTCCAGATGACCGAGCCCGAATGACCGACAAGGAACTCACGCGCCGCAAGTTCTACAAGGCCGAGCAGGAAGCCGGCTTTGTCGAGGCGCACGCCCGAACCACGCCGCAGCAGCAGGATCCGGCGTACCGCCTAGCGTTTCGCGACACCGAATTCCTGCTGCGCGAGGAACTGCGCCCGGTGCGGTTCCAGCTGGAATTGATGAAACCCGAGATGCTGCTCGATGAAGCGCATATCGGATCGACGCTGGTGATGTACGGTTCCGCGCGCATCCCCGCGCCCGAGCAGGTCGAGGCGGCGCTGGCGACTGCGACCACGCCCGAGCGCAAGGCGGTAGTCGAGCGGCTGGTCGCCAAGTCGAAATATTACGAGGAAGCGCGCAAGCTGGCGACGATCGCCAGCGAGTGCGCCGTGGTCGAAAACGACATGCGCCAGTTCGTGGTGTGTTCGGGCGGCGGGCCTTCGATCATGGAAGCCGCCAATCGCGGTGCGGCCGAGGCGGGCGCCGAATCGATCGGGCTCAACATCGTGTTGCCGCACGAACAGGCGCCGAACAGCTTCGTCACGCCGCACCTGTCGTTCCAGTTCCACTATTTCGCGCTGCGCAAGATGCACTTCCTGCTGCGCGCGCGCGCGGTGGCGGTGTTCCCCGGCGGGTTCGGCACGTTCGACGAATTCTTCGAGCTGCTCACGCTGATCCAGACCGGCAAGATGAAGCCGATTCCGATCCTGTTGTTCGGCGGCGATTTCTGGTCGCGCGTGGTCAACTTCACCGCGCTGGCCGAGGAAGGCGTGATCAACGCCGAGGACGTGAACCTGTTCACCTTGGTCGAAACCGCCGAACAGGCCTGGGATCGCATCGTCGAGTTCTACGACCTCGATTGCTGACGGAGGCAGCAGCCGGGCAGCGCGACCGCGACTCGCACGCTCGCGCCGCCGCCACCAGATAGCTTTCAAACCGGACCGAATGCGCCACGTCTCTTTGGGGAGGTGGATTTGGTGAATTTTTATCGCGCGTGCGGCACGGCTGGTCGTGCCCGCGATCGGTCGTGTGCACCCGCATCGTCTGAAGACATATTGCAATCGTTGGGAAATTCTGCCCGCCGTGATGCGGCGCACAATTGGCGTGTCGAATACGTACAATTGACTCCCAAAGAATCGGTGTAATCATCAAGCAATAGACAATACCATTAAGGCCGCGTTAACCAAAAGATACCGGTTTTGACTTGACAGTCTGATCCGGAAAGTGGGTCGCATTCGCAACCGGAACATGAACCTTTCAAGGTCTGTTCTTGATCCATGTCAAATTGATGCTCCCGGAGGGGACCTTCCATGACCTGCACTTGCTTCATCATCCCGGACGATGTGCTCAAGCGCTTCGCTGCGGATCCCGATCTGTCCGCCGAACTTCGCCAGAGCTTCCATCACTCGGTGGAGATCAGCCAGAAGACGCGCGCGGTGCGCGACCAGAACGCGGCGCTGACGCTGTCCACGATCAGCCTGCCGTTTCCGATTCCGCCGATCCCAATCCCCCGCCCGCACCGCCTTCCCGCCGGCCAGGTGTTCGATTGCCATACCGGCACGACATTGCCCGGCACGCCGGTGGCAAACCCCGGCACATCGGCCGACGCCACGATCAAGCGCGCCTACGTCGAGGAAGAATCGGTCGCGAAGTTCTACTGGAACGTTTTCAAGCGCGACTCGATCGACGGGCATCACATGACGCTGATCTCGTCGGTCCACTACGGCGTGAAGTACAACAACGCGTTCTGGAACGGCACGCAGATGACGTATGGCGATGGCGACGGGCAGGTGTTCGTCGATTTCACGCTGGGCGATGATGTGATCGGCCACGAACTGACCCACGGCGTCACCCAGCACAGCCTGGCGCTCAACTACAGCGGTGAGGCCGGCGGATTGAATGAAAGCATGTCCGACGTGTTCGGCTCGATGTTCCGCCAGTGGGAAAAGAGCCAGACCGTGCTGACCGCCGACTGGCTGATCGGGGCCGACATCATGGGGCCGATGTCCAAGCAGAAAGGGTACACATGCCTGCGCAACATGGCCAATCCCAAGGATACGCACGCGCTGGCGCCGCAGCCCGATCACTATTACCCCGGCATCGGCAACCTCGATCCGCACTATTCCAGCGGCGTGCCCAACCTGGCGTTCACCCGGGCAGCCAAGAAGATCGGCGGGCACAGCTGGGAAAAGGCCGGGCACGTCTGGTACAAGGCCTTGACCGGCTTCGGCCCCAGTCCCAACATGACCATGTCGCAATTCGCCGCAAGGACGCGGTCGCTTGCCACGAGCATGTATCCCAATGATGCTTCGATCCATACCGCCGTCGATAGCGCTTGGACTTCTGTCGGCCTGTAGCGGCGGACACGAAGCGGCGCCCCTGCAACGGCCTGTTCAAGAAGGTGCCGCGATGTCCGACGTTACAATCGAGCAGATGGGCGGGTTCGTCGGGGCAGGCAGCCCCGGCGGACACGTTCACATGCGTGGCCAGGTGGCGTGGTCGTCACTTTCGGAAGGCGATCGGGCCGCAGTCGATCGCCTGTTCGCGGCGAAAAAGCCGGTCAACGCCAACCTGTTTTATCGCCTGACCCGCTCGGTCGGCGGCAAGAGCGAGACGGTGGACGTGCTCACCGAACAAGTGCCGCCGGCACTGGCTGGTGCGGTGCAGACGACGCTGGATTAGGAAATGCGTTGAAGCGTGCGGGGGATCGCAACCTCACGCCGTTCCGCGCGCTTGCGCGTGGCCCATCGGGCCGTGTCCGGCGCCAAAGCCGGGTGCGGCCCGCAACGCCGACCGCACGAACGCACGCCCGCGGTCGACCGCTTCGGGCAACGCGAAGCCGCGCGCCAGCCCGAAGGCAATCGCGCTCGACAGCGTGCAGCCGGTGCCGTGGGTGTGGCGCGTGTCTATGCGCTGTGCGGCAAACGTGCGCCAGCCTTCGTGCGGAACGTAAAGCCGGTCCTCGATCCGGTCGCCCGGCGCATCGCCGCCTTTGGCCAGGAATGCGATGCCGCGCGCCTCCATCGCCTCGGCCCCGCCCAGCGCGGCGAGTTCGGCGACGTTGGGCGTGGTCAGCGTGGCGAGCTGCATCAGGCGTTCGAACGCTGTCACAGTGTCGGCGTCCGCCAGCGCCGCGCCGCTGGTGGCAATCATCACCGGATCGAACACCACCGGCACCGCCAGCCGGTCCAGCCGCTCGATCACCGCCATGGCGATCGCGGCCGACCCCAGCATGCCGATCTTGATCGCATCGACCCCGATGTCGCCGACGCAGGCATCGATCTGCGCCACGACCATCGCCGGGGACACCGGTTCGATGGCGTGGACGCCGGTGCTGTCCTGCGCGGTCAGCGCGGTGATCGCGGTCATCGCATAGCCGCCCAGCATGGTGACGGTCTTGATGTCGGCCTGGATGCCCGCGCCGCCCGAACTGTCGGACCCGGCGATCGAGAGGATGCGCGGCGGGAAGGTCATCCGTCCGTGTTGAGCCCGGCTTTGTGGTGCCGAACAGTGGACGGCGGAAACTTCGCGTGAAGCGGTTTGGCGCGCGTCGGCCGGTCGAGCAGCTCACCGCCGCAGTTGGGGCAGCGTTCGTCCAGCGCATCGGCGCAACTTGCGCAGAACGTGCATTCGAACGAGCAGATGAACGCACCCGCGACTTCGGCCGGAAGATCGGTGCCGCAGCGCTCGCAGTCGGGGCGCATCTCGAGCATCTTACGCGGCTTTGCGCACGGCGTCGCAGATCGTGTCGACCACCTGCTGCACTTCGGCGGCATCGTCGCCTTCGGCCATCACGCGGATGACGGGTTCGGTGCCCGAAGGACGGATCACCAGGCGGCCCCGCCCGGCAAGCGCACCTTCGGCATCGGCGATGACTTTCTTGACGCTGTCGGCCTCCAGCGGCTTTCCGCCCGAGAAGCGAACGTTCTTGAGCAGTTGCGGCACCGCATCGAACAAGTGGAGCAACTCGCTCGCCGGCTTTTTCGCGGTGACCAGCGCGGCCAGCACCTGCAGCGCGGCAATCGTGCCGTCGCCAGTGGTGGCGTGGTCGGTCAGGATCATGTGGCCCGACTGTTCGCCGCCGACATTGTAGCCGCCGCTGCGCATTTTCTCGAGCACGTAGCGATCGCCCACCGCGCTGCGCACAAGGTCCAGGCCCTGGCCGTTGAGGAAGCGTTCCAGCCCCAGGTTCGACATCACCGTGGCCACCACGCCGCCGCCGCGGAGTTCACCGCGCGCGGCCAGCTGGCTGCCGATGAGCGCCATGATCTGGTCGCCATCGACCGTCTGGCCCTTTTCATCGACCACGATCAGCCGGTCGGCGTCGCCATCCAGCGCGATGCCGATGTCGGCGCGCGTTTCCAGCACTTTGGCCTTGATCGCGTTCAGGTGCGTCGATCCGACGTTGAGGTTGATGTTCTTGCCATTGGGCTCGACCCCCAGCGTGATCACTTCGGCGCCCAGTTCCCACAGCGCCGACGGGGTGACGTGATAGGCGGCGCCGTTGGCGCAGTCGACCACCAGCCGCAGCCCGTCGAGCCGGATGTCGTCGGGCAGCGAGGCCTTGACCGCGTGGATGTAGCGCCCGCGCGCATCGTCGATCCGCCGCGCGCGGCCGATCTCGCTGGCATCGACCAGATCCAGCTCTTCGCCCAGCAGCGCCTCGATCGCCAGTTCGTCCTTGTCGGACAGCTTGTACCCGTCCGGGCCGAACAGCTTGATGCCGTTGTCCTCGAACGGGTTGTGGCTGGCCGAGATCATCACGCCAAGGTCCGCGCGCATCGAGCGGGTGAGCATCGCAACGGCGGGCGTGGGCATCGGCCCCAGCAGCACCACGTCCATCCCCACGCTGGTGAACCCGGCCACCATCGCGCTTTCCATCATGTAGCCCGAAAGCCGGGTGTCCTTGCCGATCACCACGCGGTGGCGGTGGTTGCCGCGCAGGAAATAGGTGCCCGCAGCCTGCCCGACTTTCATCGCGGTGGCGGCGGTCATCACGCCGGCGTTGGTGCGGCCGCGGATGCCATCGGTGCCGAAGAATTTGCGCGCCATGCTGAAAGCTCTCGTCCCTGTTGCGAAACCCGATGCAGTGTTCCGACGTTGATGCCGGTCCTACATTGCCATGGCGCCCTACACCATTAAAGTCACCGCCAGATGAACCAACCGATTAACGATCCGCCATTTTCGTCCGATCCGGCTGCACCTGCCGCATCTCCGCTGCCGGCGATCGCGCAAGTGCCGGCGGGCTGGACGCTGGGGGCGCTTGTGGCGGGGCTAAGTATCGGGCTGGCACTGGCGTTCGCTGCGCCCGCCACGCTGGCGCCGGTGCTGGCCGTGGCGGGGCCGGTCGGCGCGCTGTGGCTGCAGGCGCTGCAGGCCACGATCGTGCCGCTGGTCGCCGCACTGCTGTTCACCGGGATTGTCCAGACCGTGGCGGCGGCGCGGGCCGGAGCACTGGCGCGGCGCTGCCTGGGCTGGTTCTTTGCGCTGCTGGCGGGCGGCGCCGCGATGGCGCTGATCGGCACCCCGATGCTGATTGCGCTGGTGCCGATCCCGGGCACGGCGGCAGAGGCGCTGCGCGGCGGGCTGGCGCAAGGCGCGGCCACCACGGTGCCGGGGCTGTCCGAATTCCTCCGCTCGATCGTGCCCAGCAACGTGATCGCGGCGGCGGCGGGCGATGCGATGTTGCCGCTGATCCTGTTCGTATCGGTGTTTGCGCTGGCAACCACGCGATTGGTCACTGCCCAGCGTGTAGCACTTTCGCTGTTTTTCGAAGCGATGGCAGGCGCGATGCTGGTGGTGATCGGCTGGGTGCTGGCAGCGGCCCCGGTCGGCGTGTTCGCGCTCAGCCTGTCGGTTGCGGCCAAAAGCGGCGCGGCGGCCATCGGCGCACTGGCGCATTATGTGCTGGTGGTGACGCTGGTCGGCACCGTGGTGCTGGTCGCGGCGTATGTCGTGGCGGTGCTGGGCGGGCGGCGCTCGCTGCCCGAATTCGCCCGCGCGATGTTGCCGGCGCAGGCACTGGCGCTGTCGACGCAGTCCTCGCTGGCGACACTTCCGGCGATGCTGGCGACCTGCCGCAAGCTGGGCTTGCGCGAAACGACCGCCGACTTCGTGCTGCCGCTGGCGGTCGCGCTGTTCCGCGCCACCGGCCCGGCGATGAATCTGGCGGTGGCGATCTACGTCGCCAAATGGTTCGGCGTGCCGCTGACGCCCGGCACGCTGTTTGCAGGGTTCGCCGTGGCGACGCTGACCACGCTGGGCGCGGTCAGCCTGCCGGGCGCGATCAGCTTCGTCTCGTCGATCGGCCCGATCGCGCTGGCGATGGGCGTTCCGGTCGGGCCGCTGGCGTTGCTGGTGGCGGTCGAAATCCTGCCCGACCTGATGCGCACGCTGGGCAACGTGACGATGGACGTGGCGGTTACGGCGGCGGTCGATCGGGGGATTTCAGCTCCCGATTGAGGCCTTGCGCCCGATGCGGGTCAGTGCTCGGCCAGTTCCAGCCGCGCGTGCAGCACATCGGGGCCGAACGTCAGCTGGAAGCTGCCGCCGTGCGCCATGGCCATCCGCTTCATCAGGCCCTGGCCGCTGCCTTGGACGCTTTCCTGCGTTTCGCCCTGCAGCGCCTCGCGCCAGTCGATCGCGATGCGGGTGTGGTCGGGTGTGGCGGTGGGTTCGCACGTCACGGCAATCGCGATCGCGCGGTCCTGGCCCAGCGCGCCGTGCTTGAGGCTGTTGGTGCACAGTTCGGCCACGACCAGTGCCACCAGCCGCGCGTCCTGCTCGGTCAGCGTCAGCGGTGCGATCGGGGCGATCGTGAACAGGCCGCGACCATGGTCGAACGGCTGGACCAGCGCCTCGATCAGTTCGCCCAGCGATTCCGCGCCGCCGCCGTCGATCAGCTTGGACTGCGCGATCGCCAGCGTGGCAAACCGTTGCGCCAGCGACCGGGCGAAGTCGGCGTGTTCGGGCTCCTCGCGCCCGCTGGCCAGCGTGATCGCGCCGGCAATGGCGTAGGCGTTGCGCAGGCGATGGCGCATTTCCTGCGCCATTGTGGCCATGGCCTCATCGGCCACGTGCCGGTCGGTGACATCGCGCGAGATCGAGATGATCGCAGACAATGTGCCGTCGGGCCCCGACACCGGCGAGACCGACACGTCCCACCAGCGGGCGCTGCCCTTGGCGCTGGGGCAGAATGCCTCGAACCGGCTTTGTTTGCCCGCCTGGGCGTCCACGATCGCGGCGTTGACCTGCGGACGAGCTTCTTCGGGCCAGATCGTGTCCCAGCGCTGGCCGGCGACCGCGCAGAAATCGTCGATCTCCAGGCTGCAGCGGCCCTGGCGGTTCATGAAGGTCAGCCGACCGTCCGCGTCGAGGATTTTCACGCAGTCGCTCGACTGGTCGAGCATCGATGCCATCAGCGTACCCGAAAGCGGCCCGATGGTGCGGACGAATTCGCTGCTTTCGATATCGACGGCGATCGCCATCTCCAATGCCATCCGCATCACCTGTGCTCGTGGTGCGACCAATGCGGCCACGCCTTGCAACCAACGCCCTGTCTGACCGTTTGCTCGAGGAACCCCTCATCTAGTTGGAAAACCCATGCCGATCAAACTTCTTCCATTGCCCTATGCCGAAGACGCGCTGGCCCCGGCCATCTCCACCGAGACGCTGCGCACCCATCACGGCAAGCATCACAAGGCTTATGTCGACAAGACCACCGCCGCGATCGCAGGCGGCGACCTCGCCGATGCCAGCCTCGAACAGATCATCGCCGCAGCCAAGGCCAAGGACGACAGGAAGCTGTTCAACAACGCTGCGCAAGCATGGAACCACGGGTTCTACTGGATGAGCCTGTCGCCCAAGGTGCAGGCTCCGTCGGGCGATCTCGCCACCGCGATCGACGCCTCGTTCGGCTCGCTCGAGGCGCTGCACACCGAAATCGCGACGCAAGGCGCGGATCACTTCGCCTCGGGCTGGGTGTGGCTGGTGGCGCACGGTGCCAAGCTGGCGGTCGAACAGACGCACGATGCGGCCACGTTCGCCACGGGTGACGCCAACCCGCTGCTGGTGATCGACTTGTGGGAGCACGCCTATTATCTCGACCACAAGAACTTGCGACCCGATTATCTGAAGGCGGTCATCGCGCAGCATCTGGCGTGGGACTTTGCGGCCGAAAACATGGCGCGCGGTTCCGCCTGGACGTATCCTGCCTGAACGATTGCCTATTTGAGCGATGCGGCATCGGTCCGACGTGGGCCGGTGCCGCACGTGTCAGAACGCTAAAAGCCCGACTGGAACTCGTTTTCGAACGACTGTGCCGGCGGTTCGAACAGCGCTTCGCCGAACAGGAAGCCGATGATGTTGGGGCGGGCGAGATGCTCGAACAGGGCGGTCAGGGTGATCAGGATCGGCACCGACAGCAGCGCCCCAACTACGCCCCAGATCCACGAGAAATAACTGATCGCCAGCAGGATCGCGACCGGGTTCACGGTGAACCGCGCGCCCAGGATCGACGGCGTGACCGCGTTCGATTCGATGGCATGCAGCCCCAGAAAGGCCAGCATCGGCAGCAGTCCGACCAACACCGATTGCGCCGTGCCCAGCCCGATCATGCCGAGCAAGCCCAGCATGGTCAGTGGCCCAAGATAGGGCAGGAAGTTGAGCGCGAACGCCAGTCCGCCCCACATGATCGGAGCGGTGAGCCCGAACGCCCACGCACCCAGCGCCACGATCACGCCGACCACCAGATTGATCTGCGCCACGGTCAGGATGTACGAGGCGACGCGATCCTGCACGTCGCGCATCACGCGGGCCACGCGCAGGCTGGCGCCGAAGCTGTGCCGGTCGAGCAGCAAACGCCGTTTCATGCGGATGCGCGATTCGATCATGAAGAACGTCATCAGCAGCGTCAGCAGCGCTTCGAGCACCACCGTGGGGGTCGCGAACGCGACCTGTTCGATCACCGATGGCGACGCCAGCACGACTTCGTGCGCGGTGTGGCCGGAAAACCGCGCGATCTGGCGGTTGATGTCGTTGATCCAGGTAAAGCTGGTGCGCAGTTCGACAAAGCGGTTGCCCACTTGCTGGACCAGCGAGGGGAACTGATCGACCATGTCGTAGGCCGGTTGCAGGATCAGCGAGAGCGCGATCACCACCACCCCGATCATGACCATCACCGCCACGAACGATGCAAGGACATTCGGCAATCCGATCCGGATGAACCGATCGGCCAGTGGCGAAAGCACGATCGTGAAGATCACCGCCGTCACCGGGGGCAGGAATACGACCGATCCCACCGACAGCACGAACGGCATCGCCAGAAACAGCGCGAAGCCCAGCATCAGGACCAGCGCGGAGATCAGCCGGGACTGCGGATCGGTGCCCGGTTCGGGCGGAACGGCAATCGAAGCGGTACCGTCGCCCGCATCCCGGCTGGCCGGATCATCATGCCGGCTGGCCGGTTCCGTGCTGACTTGGTCCATCGCTATGCTCGCAGCTGCCAGGGTTGGCCGTTGTGGCGGCGAGCCGGCAGGGGATCAAGCCCCCTGCCGTCGTGCAAGGTCGGTTTGCGGCAGCGCGAGGCCACGCCAGCGCATTGCCGGATGGCGGGTCTGTGGGCGCGTTCAGGACTTGGCGTGCGACTTGCCTTCGCTTTCGGCCTTGCGCAGTTCGTCGCCTTCCTTGCCGTCGAGCGCCTTGGCGGCGTCTTTGGCAAGACTTTCGACCTTGTTGCCGTTTTCATCGAGGAAATGCTCGGTCCGCTCGTTGTAATCGCGCGTGGCCTTGTAGTTGCCTTCGCCCTTTTCGGCGGTCTTGGGATCGGTGCTCATGGCATAACTCCATCAGGGTCTGTCCTGGCAACGGCGGCGGCAGGCAACAGTTCCGGCGCAGCGGCGCCGTGCCGCCGGACCGTGCTTATTCCGACCCGGCCTGAACCGTGGAGTCGAGTTCGTCCATGATCGCGTCGTGCGCCACGGCATCCTCGGTGCTGCGCCGGGGCAGCGCGCCGCTGTCCATCATCGCGGTCAGCGCGGCGCGGGCGCGACCGACGCGGCTCTTGATCGTGCCGACGGCGCACTGGCAGATCTGCGCGGCCTCTTCGTAGCTGAACCCGCCGGCACCCACCAGCAACAGCGCCTCGCGCCGTTCGGGCGGCAGGGTGAGCAACGCGCGGTGCATGTCGGACAAGTGCAGCGGTCCTTCCTGCGCCGCCGGGGCGACCAGGATGCGTTCGGCCACCGTCTCGTCATAATCGGCGCGAAAGCGGTTGCGGCGCATGTCGGTGAGGTAGGCGTTGCGCAGGATCACGAAGGTCCATGCGCGCATGCTCGTGCCAGGCTCGAACCGCTCTTGCGCGGCCCAGGCTTTGAGCAGCGTTTCCTGCACGAGATCGTCCGCCATGTCGGGGCGACCGCACAGTCCGCGCGCAAACGCGCGCAGATGCGGGATGACTTGCGTCAGCTCACGCTTGAAAGCGACGGAGGCCGAAGGGCCGGGGGCATCGGCCATCAGCTTTCGCCGTTCCGGTCCAACTGCTCCAGCAATTGCGAGAAACTGTCGGGCAGCGGTTCTTCCACCACCGCATCGTAGAGTCGCCGCAAGCCGGCGGCCCATTCGGGCGCGTTCGGGGCGCCAGTGTCCTGGCCTTGCTTTACCACGGGGCTTTTCCTTTTATCCTTGGCCATCCGCTTCGATTTGCCTTCCCCCATGAGTTCCCGTCCAATCGCGCCCCGATCACAATCCACCCGGATTGCGGGATCGACAGCGCGGCGCAAGCCAATTCGCGAAGCGATAACCATTCATTGCGTCGCCGGACGATGTGCGAGATCGCACGCCAGAACCGGCGCATTTCAGGTGTGGAACGAAAACAACGCTATTGAGTTCCTGAAAAAGCCAATCACAATCGGCAATTGGCGCCCGGGGCGCGATTTCCAGGCACGTCGACGATCAAGCGGGGGGAGGGCACGCCGCGATGGACTCGCTCTTTGCACCGCAGGACCATGCGCCACGCTGGTACGAACGCTATCCGCGCGCGTTGCCAGTGGGCATTTTCGTGCTCACCATGCTGGTCACGCTGCTCAGCGTGTTTGCGATCGAGCGCGCCGAGGCGCAGCGCGCCAGTGCCCAGCTTGGCCAGACCGCGCAGTCGATCGCCTCGTCGCTGGAACGGCGCGCCACTGCCAATGCCACGTACCTGCGATCGGGTGCGGCGCTGTTCGCCACCCAGCAGGTTGTCGCGGCGCCGCTGTTCCAGACGTTCGTCGGCCAGCTGCGGCTCGATGGCAATCTGCTCGGCGCCGAAGGGATCGGCTGGGCGATGCGCGTGGAGCGGCGCGATATCCCGATGCTGGAAGGCGCGATGCGCACGATGGGTATGAAGGACTTCACCGTCCATCCCGGGCCGGCGGCAGACCACGCCTATGCCGTGCCGGTGGTCTATATCCAGCCAGATACCCCCCGCAACCGGCGCGCGCTGGGCTACAACCTGTTTTCCGAACCGGTCCGCCGCGATGCAATGCTGCAGGCGCTTCGCGACGGCAGGCCCACGGCATCGGGCAAAGTGACGCTGGTACAGGAAGGCAAGACCAGCGGGGCGCCCGGGTTCCTGATCTTCATGCCGGTCTATGCGATGAACACCAACTCTGCGAACGCCAACCCAGCCAGCAGGGACATCAAGGGCTTCGTCTACAGTCCGTTCAACGCCGAACGTTTCCTCCGGTCCTCGATCGACGCCGATCGGCTCGACGGCGTGGGCATCCGGCTTTACGATCAGAGCGCCGCGCCCGGCAACCTGATGGCCGAACTGCCGCTCAGCGCCCATTCGGGCAAGATCGTGAAGCGCGAGATCGACCTGGCCCACCGTAGCTGGCTGCTCGAAGTAGAGGCCCCACCGTCGCCCACGCTCAGCATGCTGTCGGTGGTGACGCTGTTGTTCGGACTGCTCGTGGCCACGCTGCTGCTGGTGCTGGCGCGGCTGGTGGCGCAACAGGCCGCGGAAGACCGGCTGGCGCTGAACTGGTTCGAGCAGCAATCCTCGATCCGCAATTCGCTGACGCGCGAACTGAACCACCGGGTCAAGAACACGATCGCCAACGTGCTGTCGATCATTGCGCTCACTCGCCGCCGATCCAACGACCTGCAGAGCTTTGCCGACAGCCTGGAAGGGCGGATCAGGGCGCTGTCGGCCACGCACGACCTGCTCACCCAGTCCGAATGGGGCACCACGCCGATCCGCGCGGTGATCGAGGCGGAAATGGCGCCGTATGCGCTCGATACCGATCGCGACCTCGAACTCGATGGGCCGGCGGTGGAACTGGCGCCGAACGATGCGCTGTCGCTGGGCCTGGCGATCCACGAACTGGCGACCAACGCTGCCAAGTATGGCGCGCTCAGCGTGCTGGAAGGCAAGGTCATCGTCCGCTGGCGGCCGATCACGCAGGATCTGGCGCGGATCGAATGGATCGAACTCAACGGTCCGGTGATCGACCTGTCGGTGGCGCGCAAGCGCGGCTTCGGCACCGACCTCATTGAAAAGATCGTCGCGCACGAACTGCGCAACCCGGTCGACCTGCATTTCGAGGAAGGCGGCGTGCGCTGCAGCCTGATCATTCCGGTGCGCCAGCCGTCCAGCTTCTCGTTGCGGCCGGGCAAGTAGCCGGGGGACGCACGACGGACCGGAACGAAAAAGGGCCGCGATCCGATCGCGGCCCTTTTGGTATCACGGCAAGCCGGCAATCAGTCCAGCGGGCGGCTCGATCCGAAGAACAAGGCCTGGCTGATCGCCGCGCGCACCGTCGATTCCTGGAACGGCTTGGTGATCAGATACGTCGGCTCGGGCCGGTCGCCGGTCAGCAGCCGCTCAGGGTACGCGGTGATGAAGATGACCGGCACGGACTCGATCTTGAGGATGTCGTCCACCGCGTCGAGACCCGAACTGCCGTCGGCCAGCTGGATATCGGCCAGCACCAGCCCCGGCGTCTGCTGCGCGACGATCTCGCGCGCCTGGCTGCGCGTGGCCGCCATGCCGCAGACTTCGTGACCCAGCGAGCGGACCAGGTCCTCAAGCTGCATCGAGATCAGCGGCTCGTCCTCGATGATCAGCACGGTGGTGGTCGATTCGCGATCGATCTCGGCGATGGCGTCCTGCACCAGCCCGGCAACCTCGACCGGGTCGCGGTCCATGATGAACGCCGCCTCATCGACCGTGAAATCCTCCAGCGTGGTCAGCAGCAACGCCTGCCGGTTGACCGGCGTGATCTGCGACAGGCGGGAATTTGCCGCGGCTTCGTGCGAATCGCTGTCGGGCAGGCCCGAATGATCCGACGTATCGACGAACGCGCTGGCCCACACGCGGTTGAACGCGTGATACAGTTCCGAGCGGCCCTTGCCGATGAGATCGCGCAGGCTTTCGTCCGCCAGGGCGGCCTCGAGCGTGGCACGAACGAACGCATCGCCGGTCGCCTGGCTGCCGGTAAGGGCGCGGGCATAACGACGAAGATACGGGAGATTGACTGCAACCTTTGCGCCAAGCGACATTTAAACCCCTTCAAGGACCCTCAACGCGGACCAAAACGCATGTAGTCTGCAATCGGTTCCCGAACCAAATGCAATCGTGTCGCTATCATGCAAGGCCCGCCATGCGAGCCCGTTGTTTGTCAGGCCAGCGCCTCGACCACCCACGCTGCCAGGGTTTCGGCGTTGGTCGGCTTGGAAAAGTGGCGCGCAAAGCCGATCTCGGCCGGCGCCGCATCGCCGTCATGCCCCGACGCGATGGCGACGATGCAGCCCCTGGCGTGCAGTTCGCGGCCCAGGTCCACCGAAGTGCCGTCGGGCAGGTCGAGATCGAGCACGGCAGCCGCCGGAACCATCCCGGCCAGGCGTTCGCGCGCAGCGGCAAGGCTTCCCGCCATCACCACCTGAAATCCGCGCTCGACGATGGCCGCCTCGATCGCCATCGCGATCAGCACGCTGTCCTCGAGCACGAGCACGGTCGGTCTTCCAATATGGTTCATGTGAAGTCCCTTCCGCGCAGCCCCGTTCCGCCGCCTAGCGGATGGCAGACCACACTTCGCCAACATTTGACATAGCGCCGACAATCGTTTTCGTGTGGGCAGTCGCCGGGGATTGCGACACGAGGGAAATTGAAGATGAGGGGAAGCGGGTCTGCTGCGGCGGCGACACCATGCAGTCAATGCCCGCTGCTGGGGTGCGAGGGGCTGCGACCGCTCGATCCCGACCAGATATCGTTCATGGAGGTGTTCAAGCAGGGCGAGGTCCAGCTGGAACGCGGCGGGCAGTTGCTGGTGCAGGGGCGGCGCAGCGATCATCTCTACACGATCCTGGCCGGCGTGCTGATGCGCTACCGCCTGCTCGAGGACGGACGCCGCCAGATCCTGAACTTCATGTTTCCGGGCGATCTCGTCGGCCTGCAGGGCGCGTTCGACGAGGAAGTCGCCCACGGGGTGGAAGCCGTGATCCCGGCCAGGCTGTGCGTGTTCCAGCGCGAGCGATTTTTCGAACTCGCGACGACGCTGCCGCGCCTGTCGTTCGAGCTTACGTGGCTGGCGGCGCAGGAAGAAGCGGCGCTGGAGGATCATCTCGTGTCGCTTGGCCAGCGCAACGCGCGCGAACGCATCGCCAACCTGGCGGTATTTTTGGTCCAGCGCGGCATGGATACCGGCATGGCGACCGACGGCGTGCTGGCACTGCCGATCACGCAGACGCAGATCGCCGACATGCTGGGGCTGAGCCTGGTCCACACCAATCGCAGCCTGCAAACGTTGCGGCGATCCGGCCTCATCGCGTGGACGCCCAACGAAATCCGCATTCCCGACATCGCCGCCGCGCGCGATTTTGCCCAGGCCGAAGCCCCGCAATTGCGGCCTCGCGTATTCATCTGAGCATTTTTCCGCGGCATCGAAAAAATTTTCACCGACCCGGGAACCGCAGTCCGGGCGGAACATTGTTGTCATGTCACCGCCGAGACCCCCCCTCCCGTCCAAGCGGCTGGTGATACGATCCCGAAAGGCCTCCTCCGAGTTTCTCGGCGGAGGCCTTTTTTTTGGCGCGCGTCCCTCGCACGCTCGACCACGATCGGCCATGCCAACGTCATCGGGCTCCAGCGCCTGCCGCGCGGCGTCTCAAAGCTTGCCGCGCAGGCGGGCAAACAGGCCCGGCCGGTGCTGCTGTTCGCGCACCAGCGTGACCAGCGTCTCGGGCAGGAACGGCTTGACCAGCACGTGCCCCATCCCCGCGACGGCGGCGGGGATATTCTCGGGCGAGCCGGTCGAAAACACGATGATCGGCGGCTTGGGGCTAAGCTGGATGACCAGCTCGGCCAGGGTCCAGCCATCGTCGCGATCGGCCAGGTGAACGTCCAGCACCAGCACATCAGGGCGCAGCCGTTCCAGCTCGCCCAGCGCCGCAGCCACGCTGGGGCAGATCACCGCCTTGGTGGCGCCGCCATCGGTCAGCGCATCGGCGATGGTCATGGCCAGCAGGGCATCGTCCTCGACGATCAGCGCGCGGCCGAGCGAGGGGGTCGTTGCTGGCTTGTGTCGCGTCGCCATAGTCGCAATCGCTCCCGGCACTGGCAAAATGCCAGAAAAATCAAACCGGAAACGTCGACGCGGTCCGGACGGTTCCCGCGTCCGGCCTGATGGCTAGAGCGGTTTTTCGTAGATCATGTACTCGCGGTTGATCTTGCTGCCGATGGCATCGGCAATCGCGACCATTCCCTGGTTGTCGTCCAGGATCCAGCCGATCTCGGCCCGCTTTCCGTTGTAGTTGGCGATCGTTTCGCGCTTGATGTACTCGATCATCATGAAGGCCAGCTGACTGGCCAGCCGTGATGATTGCAGCCGCTTGACCACGCCCATCAGCGGCACGCGCACCGCGGCATCGGTCGGCTTGCGCAGCCACCACAACAGCTTGATGAAGCCGAACGGAAACAGCTTGCCCTTGATCGCCTTGATCGGCTGGTTGGCATCGGGCAGTGTCATCATGAATGCCACCGGCTCGCCCTCCAGCTCGGCGATCATCACCAGATCCTCGCGCACCAGCGGTTTCAGCTTCTTGCCGACATAGGCGATCTCGCTGTCGGTGATCGGCACGAAGCCCCAGTTATCGGCCCAGGCATCGTTGAGGATGTGCAGGATCGTCGATGCCTCGGCGTCGAAGTTCTTCAGGTCGACGCGGCGCACCTTGATCTTGGCGTTCTTCTCGCCCGAGGCGACGATGCGCTGGATCAGCGGCGGGAACGGCTTGGTGATGTCGAGATCGTAGGTCAGCAGCAGCTTGGCCGGGGCATAGCCCTCGCCCTCGATCCAGTCCTGGTAATGCGGCAGGTGATGCCCCATCATGACCATCGGGCTGTGATCGTGGCCCTTGATCAGCAGGCCCGGCTCGTCCCAGATCGACATGCTGAGCGGCGCCAGCACGCGGGTCATGCCCTTCTGTCGCAACCAGTCTTCCGCCACCGCGATCAGCGCGTCGGACACCTCGCGGTCCTCGGCCTCGAGCATGCCCCAGTTGCCGGTGCCCGGACCCATGCCCTGTTCGGGCGGCATGGCGATCGCCAGATGATCGATATGCGCGGAAATCCGCCCGACGACCACGGCGCCGCGCCGCGCCAGAAACAGTTGCACGTCGGCATGCTCGAAAAACGGGTTCTTGCCCGGGGTGAGCAGTTCCTTCACCTCGGCGCGCAGTGGCGGGACCCAGGCGGGATCGCTCGCGTTCAGCCGAAAGGCGATATCGATGAACGCGGCGAGATCGCCCTTGCCGACGACCGGCGAAATCGTGACCGGTGAGATCGTGACACTGGCCGCACCGTTGCCCCCCGTGACCACGCCGTCAGGCTCCCGCGCCAGGATGGCGCGACGGTTCGCCAGCGGCTTCCTTGCCCATTGCGCGGCGGCGCGGGTGGCCCGAGGCGATACCGCCCGAAAGCTCCTTCACCCACGGCCAGCGCTTGGCGACCTCTTCGTCATAGCCCAGGTTGAACACCGTGGCCGACCGCTTGGGCCGATCCTTCTTCTCGTAATACGTGCCCAGCACGCGGTCCCAGAAATAGTTGGTGATGCCGAAATTGCCGTCCTCGTCGAAATAGTGATGCTCGACGTGGCGCTGCTTCATCGTCTGCACCCACTTCCACTTGGGCTTGAACGCCAGGTGCTGGATGCAGTGCATGTACTCGTAATAGCAGGTGGTCAGCAGCCCGGTGGCGAACGCGGCGGCGGCCCCGCCGGCTCCGCCGATCAGCCAGCCGACCGGCAGCGTCGCCAGCGCGATCGTGGGCAGCGTGGTGTGCAGCGCGCCGAACAGCACCTCGAGATGGTTGGGATCCTGGTGGTGATCGTAATGGATGCGCTTCCACGTGGGGGCCAGCACCTTCCACCGCCACATCCAGCGTCCGTGCAGCACGTACTGGTGCAGCAGGTGCCACACCAGCGGGTAGATCACCACGCCCGCCAGCACCGATCCCGCCGTCGCCAGCGCAGCGGCCGGATAGGCGAACCACGCCGCCACGCACAGCGCGGTCAGCGCCAGATAGGCCATGATCGTGTAGTGCTGGAAATAGGCGACCGACAGCTGCTTGAGGTCCATCCGGTCGAGGTAATGCGACCGTTTCCAGAAGGGCAGCCGGGCGTCGTCGGCGCTGTCGGGCGAAAGCATGGGGGATTGCGACACGGCGGTTGTCCTCGAATAAGGCGCGGGTTGCCTAGCAGGCGAACGCGCTGCCCGCCATAAGCGCATCAATGCGGCGGGATTTGGGCAGGCGCGTGGAATATCGCCCACGGCCTGAACGGAGCCTTAGCGCCAGGACGGTGGAAAGCGGCTGAACATCCGCAATCTCACTCCCACTCGATTATCGACAGGCCATGTAACCGATTGATATCGTGAAGTAAAAATAAATATCATTGAAAAAATACCGTCGCCAAAACCGTCGAATCTGAACGCTCTTGAAATCGCTGCTTTTTACAAGATTAGTTCGAAAAACGAATCTTCGGGGACTATTGTCAAGCAACAGACGATT
>NZ_BCTW01000001.1 GCF_001590965.1 Novosphingobium lentum NBRC 107847 | reverse complement strand
TTTACGCCCCCGGCACGCCGACCGTGGCGGCCGCTTCGCGCAGCTGGCGGCTGGCGGCGCCGTCGTTGCGGAAAGCGGCAAGGCCGTCCTTCAGCGCCTTGGCCGCCTTGGCCTGTTCGCCCAGCTGCATGCGGCTGCGCATCAGCATGATCCAGCCTTGCGCGTTCTGCGGGTTGGCCTCCAGCTTGGTCTGCAAGCCATCGACCATGCCGCGGATCATCGCTTCCTGCTGGCCCGAGGGCAGCTGGCTGGCCGCCTTCATCTCCTCGCTGTTCGGCCCGGGAATGGCGGCGGCGACTTTGTCGGGGCCGTTGGTGACCATGCCGTTCTTGGGCGCGGCGAACTGCGCCTCGGCCAGCCGTTTTTCGACCTCGATCTTGTTCTTCTTGCCGACGGTGCGGATCACGTCGCGCACGTCGTTGGCATACGGCGCGTCGCCCGGCGTATCCTTGAGCAGCGCGAACCACGCCTCGATCGCCGCGCGGTGCTGCCCGGCCAGGTCCAACGCCACGGCGCGGAAATAGCGCGCGCGCGCATCCTTGGGGTCGATCGCGATGGCGCGGGCGAACGCGGCCTGCGCATCGCCCGGGATCTTGCCCTCTTCCTTGCTGGCGAGCACCAGCGCCTCGCCAAGGAAGGAATAAGTCTCGGCGTTCTTGGGATCAAGCTTGGTCGCGTGCTTCAGCGCGGTGGCGGATTCGGCATAGCGTTCGGTCTGGAAATACGACCAGCCGAGCATGCGCCAGCCTTCGGCATCGTCGGGATTGTCCTTGAGCTTGGCCTCCAGCTTGGCGATCACGTCGTCGACCGAGGGCTGCGCCTGGCTGGCGGTGGCGACCGGCGGGGCGACCTGCACGTCCTTCTGGCTGCGCACCATCGCCACGGTTCCCGCGCCCAGCGCGAGCACGCCCGCACCGATCAGGGCGATTCGGCCGATGCGGCTGGCCTTGGCAACGTCTGCGGGTTCCGGAGCAGGTATGGAAGCAGCCGCCGGCGAATCCGTCGGGCTGGCATCATGGGACGGGCTGGCCGGGGTCGTCGCGTCGGGTTCGGGTGACGGATTGGCCTCGGTCATCGCATGCTCCTTGACGTCCGGATCGAACCGGGCGTGCACTGCGGCATATCGCGCCCGGCACGCCAGTGGCAAGCGGCGCGATAGGCCATGCCAACCGCCTTGCGTCAGGATGCCGAACGGCGATGCGACCGCGTCGCGAATTTGCAGGTGGCAATCGACCGGGCTTTCGGTAATGTCGCTTCAAACGGGGTTCGCACGGGCTATGGACGGGGTAGGCGCACGATAGGCGCCGCTGTTGTCGTTGCGGGGGACGCACGCCGGTGAGCGAGGTGTACAAGGTTGCGATCATTGGATCGGGTCCGGCGGGAATGAGCGCCGCGGGCCATGCGGCAAAGCTTGGCCTGAACCACGTCCTGCTCGAAAAGACCGATCACCTTTCGGACACGATCTACAAATACCAGAAGGGCAAGCACGTGATGGCCACGCCATCGCAGCTGATCCTGCGCTCCGACCAGGAGTTCGACGCCGGCAAGCGCGAGGATATCCTCAAGCGCTGGAACGATCGCACCGGCGAACTGGGCGTGAACGTCAAATACAATGCCGACGTCAAGTCGATCAAGGGAACCGGCCCGGCGATAGAGGGATCGGTGCAGAAGATCGTCAGCCGCGCGCGCGACGGATCGAGCACCGTCACCGAACTGCAGCGGTTCGCCCCGCCGTATGCGCTGGAACTGACCAGCGGCGAGACGATCCTGGCCGAAACCGTGATCCTGGCGATCGGCACGCAGGGCAACCCCAACCTGATGCGCTGTCCGGGTTCGGACCTGCCGCACGTGACCTACCAGCTCGACGATCCGTATGCGGTGCTCGACCAGCACATCATCGTCGTCGGCACCGGCGATGCCGGCATCGAGAACGCGCGCGGGCTGGCCGAGGATCCGGCGCAGGGCAATGTCGTGACCGTGCTCAACCGCGCGCCGAAATCGACCAACGTGCGCGAAAGCTTTCCCACCGCGAAAGAACCCAACGCGCTCTCGCTCGTCGCCGACCACGAGGCCAAGAAGCTTACCATCCGCTACGAGACCGAGACCAAGGCGGTCGAACCCGGCTGGATCACGCTGACCACGCGCGACGGCGAGGAACGGATCCGCTGCGACCGGATCATCGCGCGCATCGGATCGGCCCCGCCGCGCGGGTTCGTCGAGGCGTGCGGCATCGAATTTTCCAGCGCCGACCGGCTGGCGTTCCCCACACTGTCGCCGGTGTTCGAATCGACCGCGCCCGGCATTTTCGTGATCGGCGCGCTGGCGGGCTATCCGCTGATCAAGCACTGCATGAACCAGGGCTACGACGTGGTCGAGTTCATCAACGGCAACACCAGCCTGAAACCGGCCGACGAGCCGCTGCTCGAAGCCAAGTTCAAGGGCCTGCCCGGCCGCCGCGGCGTGGACGAATGGCTGGAACTGCTGCGCTCCAACATTACCATCCTCAACAGCATGAGCCCGCTGCAGATGCGCGAGTTCATGCTCGATTCCGATGCGCGCGCCTACAAGAAGGGCGAGGTGATCTTCGAGAAGAACGATCCGGGCTCGTCGCTGTTCGCGATCGCGCAAGGATCGGTCAAAGTGCGCATCGACCCCAAGGATTCGTCCAAGGTCGTGCCGATCGGCCAGGGCCTGATCTTTGGCGAGGTCGGCCTGATCTCCGGCCGCCGGCGCGGCGCCACGGTGGTCGCGGCCGAGGATGCGATCTGCGTCGAGATCAGCCGCAACGCCGCGCTCAAGCTGCAAAGCCAGGTGCCGTCCGCCAAGAAGGCGATCGAGCGCATCTCGACCGAGCGCCAGCTGCTGCAGATGTTCGGATCGGGGCTTGCGCCCGATGACATCCGCGAAGTGGTCGACAGCGCCAAGATCGTTCAGGTCAAGGCGGGCGAAGCGATCATCACCGAGGGCGACGAGGGCAAGGACATCTTCGTCATCCGCGTCGGATCGATGATCGTGGAGAAGGAAGTGGGCGGCAAGCCCGTGTTCCTGTCGTACCTGCCCGCCGGATCGTATGTGGGCGAAATGGCGCTGATCGACGGCGGGCAACGCACCGCCACCGTCCGCGCCGCGATCAAGTCCGAAGTGATCCGCGTCGATGGCGAGGCGTTCGACCGCGTATTGCAATCCAAGCCCGCGCTGCTCGATCGCGCGCGCAAGGACATGGAACTGCGCCGCCAGACCAACGCGTTCATCGAATCGCGCAAGGACAGCTTCTCGGGCGTGGTCGATCTGTATTCCGAACAGGCCAAGTTCCTCGTCGCGCAAGGGCTGGGCGAGGCGACCGACGTATTGCTGATCGACGAGCGGCTGTGCGTGGGCTGCGACAACTGCGAAAAGGCCTGCGCTGACAGCCACGACGGCCTCTCGCGGCTCGACCGCGAGGCGGGCAAGAGTTTTGCCCACCTCCACGTGCCGACCAGTTGCCGCCACTGCGAACACCCGCACTGCATGGCCGATTGCCCGCCCAACGCGATCCATCGCGGGCCCGATGGCGAGGTGTTCATCAACGACACCTGCATCGGCTGCGGCAACTGCCAGCGCAACTGCCCTTACGGCGTGATCCGCATGGACAAAGTGCCGCCCAAGAAGCCGTCCCTGCTCAGCTGGATGTTCTTCGGCAACGGCCCGGGACCGGGCGAGCCTTCGTACAAGTGGTCGAAGAAGAACACCAAATACACCGGCGACCCGGCGATCGACGAATCGCTCGATCGCAAGAAGGCGATCAAGTGCGACATGTGCGCGGGCATCGACGGCGGGCCAAGCTGCGTGCGCGCCTGCCCCACCGGCGCCGCGATCCGCGTTGCGCCGGACGAGTTCCTCACCGTTTCGCGCCTCACCAACGAAGGGGCCTGAGCCATGGCCAGCATTGCGCACGGGCCCGATCAGGGCGACCAGGAAACCGCTGCGACCACGGAAAACTCGACCACCACGCGCAGCCCCAAGCCGCCCCGGCGCGGCAAGGTACGGCGCGACCGGGTCAGCACGCACGAAGGGTTCCTGACCCACAAGAACGGCCGGTGGATGAAGATCTCCGCCCTGCTCGCGGCGGGGCTGATCGCACTGTACATTTTCGTGCCGTTGCCGGGTCAGCACTTCGGGTCGAGCTGGCTGGGCTATACGCTGGGCACGGTCGGCGCGCTGCTGATCCTGTGGCTGACCATGCTGGGCATGCGCAAGCGCGCGATCACCCCAGGGCGCTGGTCGCTCAAGGCGTGGACCAGCGCGCACGTCTATCTCGGGCTGACGCTGATCGTGGTCGGCACGCTGCATTCGGGCTTCAACTTCGCGTGGAACGTCCACACGCTGGCCTGGGCGCTGATGATGGTGGTGATCATCTCGGGCATCTTCGGCATCTGGGTCTACGCCACGCTGCCGCAGGCGCTGTCGGCCAACCGTTATGACGAAGACGGCGCGATCACCGAAAAGCAGATGATCGAATCGCTGCGCTCGCTCGATCGCCAGATCCACGACGCCGCGCAGCCGCTCGATCCGCAAAGCGCGGCGCTGGTCGAACAAAGCCTCGACGAGGATCCGTTCGCGGGCAATTTCATCAACCGCATCACCGGGCGCTATCCGCGCTGCGCCACGCGTCATGCCGCAGGCGAACTGCGCAAGGCCCGCGCGTACCGTCCGCGCGTGGCCGATGACCCGGTCGACAAGATCGATGCGCTGCTGACCCGCAAGGAAGCGATGCTGGGCCGGATGCGCCGGCACCTGAAGCTGAAAAGCTGGCTTCAGGCCTGGCTTTATGTCCACGTTCCCGTGACCTTTGCGCTGATCGCGGCGCTTTCCGCCCATATCGTCAGCGTCTTCTTTTACTGGTGAGCGACCCCATGAGCACGCCTCCTCCCAGCACTCCGACGGGCTATCTGGTCCGCCAGATCGCCCTGAAATCCAACGGCGAGGAAATCGTCCGCGCCTCCCAGGTCGCGGGCGACGAACTGACCATCGGCCGCGATTCGTCGTGCGCCATCCACCTGCCCGATCTTGCGGTCGATCCGCTGCACGCGCGCATCCGCAAGATCGACGACGGTCACCTGATGATCGAATCGATCGGCGAGCAGCCGTTCGACGTCAACGGGCGCAGCGTCAATCGGCGCGAACTGAGCATCACTGCCGGCGCGGAACTGGGTTTCGGCGGCCACCGCATCAAGCTGGATCGCGACGCCGAGACCGGGTTGCCCGCGTTCACCGTGCGCCGCGTCGAAGCGGTTTCCGATTCCGCCGAGGACAAGGATGCGGGCACCGTCTACACGCTCAAGGGCCTGCTGCCCGGCAAGCGGATGTCGGCGTGGACGTTCGCGATCCTGGTGCTGGTGGCGTTCCTGGCGCTGCCGATCTGGAGCTACGCCACGTACCAGCCGCTGGCGCTGCACAAGGATGCGCGCCGCCCCGCCGGGTTCCATGCCGACCAGACCTGGTCTTCGGGCCACCTCAGTCTGGCGCACAAGAACCTCAACAACAACTGCCAGGCGTGCCACACCAAGGCGTTCGTCGCGGTGCGCGACAACGCCTGCCTGTCGTGCCACACGCAGGATGCGCACCAGCACATCGCCGATGGCGGCCGTCTGTTGCGTGCACGCGGCAATCCCGAAGGTTTCGCCGCGTTCCAGCGCGCGGTGGCGACGATGTTCAACCGTCCGGCGGGCAGGTGTGTCGATTGTCACACCGAGCATGAGGGTGCCGGTGCTATGCCGGCCACCCAGCAGCAGTTCTGCACCACCTGTCATGATGGACTGAAATCGCGCTTGCCCGACACCAGGATCGCAGATGCCGCCGATTTCGGCACGGCCCATCCGGAATTCCGGCCGACGATCATCGTCGACCCCACCGGGGAGAAGCCGTTGCTGCAGCGCGTGGCATGGAGCGAGGGACTGCGCGAGAACGACGGACTGAAATTCACCCATGCCGCGCACTTGTCCAAGGTCAACGGCATCGCCCAGATGGTCCACCGCCGGGCCGACATGTACGGCGGGCGCTCATCGCTCGAGTGCAAGGACTGCCATCAGGTCGATCCCAGCGGCACGTGGTACGAGCCGGTCAAGATGGAGAAATCCTGCCAGACCTGCCACAGCCTGACCTTCGACCAGGTCGGCGGCACGTTCCGCACGCTACGCCACGGCGAACCCGCCATGGTGGTGGCCGATCTGCGCGCCTATTACCGCTCGGCCGGGCCGGTGCGACCCGCCAACCTGTCGGGCCTGGCCCGCCGCGTGCCCGGCGATGCCGCGCTCCAGTCGACCGCTGCGGACTATGCCCGCGCGGTGCGGTTCTATCCCACGCGCGCCGATCAGGCGGTCGCCCAGGTCTTTTCCAAAGGCGGCATGTGTTACGACTGCCACACGGTGATCCCCGGCGGCGCGGCCTCGACCGGGGGCTTCACGGTACAGAAGGTGGCGCAGAACAACCGCTATTATCATACCGGGTGGTTCAACCATAAGGATCACACCAAGACCGACTGCGCGTTCTGCCATGCCAAGGCGGAGACATCGAACGACGCCAGCGACCTGATGATCCCGGGCATGAACGGCAAGGGCGGCTGCCGCAGCTGCCACGTCGGGGAATCGGGAACGCACCTTGCATCCGTATCCGTAAAAGATCCTGTCGATTCAGGCTGCGCCATGTGCCATTCCTATCATATGGATAGTGGTGCCCCGTGGCAGCCCAAGGACAAGCGGAATGCCGCTGTCCATCGTGCCGACGCTGATCGTCCTCGCCTTCCGGGCGAGGCCGCGCTGCGATAGGCCGGATCCTGGGGGTTGGCATGCTGATTGCGCAGATTACCGATATTCATCTGGGGTTCGAGCCCGAGACGCCGGGCGAGTTCAATCGCCAGCGGCTCGATCGCACGATCGCCACGATCTGCGCGCTCGATCCGCAACCCAAGATGCTGCTGGCCACCGGCGACCTGATCGATCGCGGTGACAAGGGCAGCTACGAACGGCTCAAGGAAGCGTTCGCCGACGTGCCGTTCCCCGTTTACATGGCGCTGGGCAACCACGACGAACGCGCCAATTTTTCCGAGGTGTTTCCCGAATACAATTTCATCGACGGGTTCCTGCAATACGAGATCGACACCGGCCCGTTGCGCATTCTGGTGCTCGACACGCTGGAGGAAGGCCGCCACGGCGGCGCGTACTGCGAAGTGCGCACCGCGTGGCTCAAGGCCCGGCTCGATGAACAGCCCGACCGCAAGACGCTGATCGTGCAACACCACCCGCCGATCGAGGTGGGCATTCCGTGGATGAACACCGATCCGGCCGAACCGTGGGTGCACCGGCTGGCCGGCTGCCTGCGCGATCGCAAGAACGTGATCGGGCTGGTCTGCGGGCACATCCACCGCGCCGTGGCCACGCACTGGGAAGATCTGGTGGTTGCGACCTGCCCGTCGACCGCGCCGCAAGTGGCGCTCGACTTGCGCCCGATCGACGCCGACGTGCCCGACCAGCGCCAGCTGATCATCGCCGATCCGCCGGGCTACGCGCTGCACTGGTGGAACGGGCGCGAACTGATCACGCACTGGGACACCGCCGAGGATCATGCCGTGCTCGCGCGGTACGATGCCAACCTGCAGGGCATGATCCAGCACATGCTGGCCGAACGGCCGATCCCGTCCGAAGGCGTGGGCACGCCCACTCCTACTGCTGCGCCAAACGAAGTGCGGCAGGCCGCCGAATAAACCGCGCCGCCTGCCGCCCCGTATCGCCGCCTATTGCATCATGCGCTCACCGACGGCCCCCGGTGATGCGGCGCCGCCTCGCGGATGAAAGCGAACACCTTCGCCGAAAAGCCCGGATCGACTTCGCCCTCCCATTCGCCCATCCGGTCATAGAATCGGGTGACGCCCTGCATCATGCCCGGTGTCGCCACTTTGGTGAACGGCTCCAGCAACGTGGTCCATTCGGCCACGAACGCACCCGCCTGCGCGCTTGCCGGGTCGAGCGGCAGGGCCGCTTCGATGCGCGCGCTCAGATCCTTCCACTGCGCCTGATACGCTGCCTGGTCGAAACCGGCCGGTACGCCGGCCATGGTGTGGGCAAATTCCGCCTTCTCGTCGGGCGAAAAATAGCGGTCGGTGACCGCTTTCCACTGTTCCTGTTCCATCGCATTTCCCTTTTGAATCAGCGAGCATAGCGTCGCGACGTCGATCGGCTCGCCGCGATCGATGCGGGACTGGATGTGCAGCAGCAGCGTGCGCGTTTCGGCCAGTTCGGCCACCCGCGCCGCCACCTGTTCAAGTTGCGCCGAGACCAGCCGGCCCAGATCGGCGCGCGGCTGGCCGAGCATCGTGCCGATCGCGGCAAGGCTGAACCCCGCGCGCTTGAGCGCAAGGATCGCGGTCAGCCGCTCGAGTTCGCCCGCGCCGAAAAACCGCCGGCCCGCTGCGCTGCGCAACGGGCGGATCAGCCCCCGCGCCTCGTAAAAGCGCAGCGCGCGCGATGTCAGCCCGGTGCGCCGGACGACTTCCGCAATGTCGAGCACCTGTTCCATGACCCGGCTTGTAGCGCTTGACGTTGCGTCAACCGCAAGGGGTATTTTCGGCCCTCACCAATCCTCGACGGCGACCGGCAGATACTTGCGCCAGCCGATCGACAGCAGCCCGGCGCAGGCCATCGCCGCGCCGCCGACGAACATCACGCGGTGGACGGCGTGGCCGATCCACGCCGGTGCGACGAGCGCCAGGAACAGCGTCGTGGCGATCTGCGGCAGCACAGTGGACAGGCCGAACAGCCGCATCGTGTGGGCGCCGCGTCCTTGGGGTGCTGCTGCCCCGGCGACGGCATACGGCACGCTCGACAGGCTGCCCCAGCCGATGCCGATGGCCACGAACGCCGCGACCAGCCCGGCCGGGCTGGCGATCGCGCCCAATGCCACCAGCCCGCCAGCGCCGATCAGCAGCGCCGCGCCATGGACCGGCCCCGCGCCCCACCGCGCCAGCGCGCGCGGCACAAGGAACGACATGCCGATCCCCAGCAGGCCATACAGCGCAAAGCACATCGACAGCACGACCAGTGCGTTCTGATAGCCCGCCGTATCCGGCACGGCGTGGAGCACGTCGCCAGCGATCACCGGTAGTGCATAGATCCACAGGCAGAACATCCCGCTCCAGCTGAGGAACTGAATCGCGAACAGGCGCGGCAGCACAAGGCGGGCGGGCGGGGTGGCCGGGAGTGCGGGGGATTCGGTCATCTTGTCAGCGCACCGCCGCCAGCGCCTTCTGGCGCCGGCGCTGGACCGAACTGCCCAGCCCGATCGCCTCGCGGTATTTGGCCACGGTGCGCCGCGCGAGGTCGAAGCCCTTGTCCTTGAGCAGATCGACCAGCGTATCGTCCGATAGCACCGCCTTGGGGTCTTCGGCGTCGATCAGCGCGCGGATCTGCGCCTTGACCGATTCGGCCGAGACCGGCCCTTCGCCATCCGACGACGCCACGCCCGAGGTGAAGAAATACTTCAGTTCGAACGTGCCGCGCTCGCAGTGCAGGTATTTGTTGGAGGTCACCCGGCTGACGGTTGATTCGTGCATCGCGATGGCTTCGGCCACCGTACGCAAGGTCAGCGGTTTCAGCTGCGACACGCCCTTGCGGAAGAAGCCGTCCTGCTGCTTGACGATTTCCGCCGCGACCTTGAGGATGGTCTTCTGCCGCTGGTCGAGCGCTTTCACCAGCCAGTTGGCATCGGCCAGCTTCTCGCCCAACCAGGCGCGCGCGTCCTTGGCGAGGCACGCGCCACGCATCTCGACATAATAGCTGCGGTTGATGATCAGGCGCGGCAGGGTCGCCTGGTTCAGCGCAATGTCCCACCCGCCGTCGGCACCGTTGCGGATGAGGATGTCGGGCACCACCGCCTCGGTCGTGCCCACCCCGATGCGCAGGCCGGGCCTGGGATCGTAGCCGCGCAATTCGCGCAGCATGTCGCCGAAATCCTCGTCATCGACATCGCACATGCGTTTCAGCCGCGCGAATTCGCCACGCGCGACCAGATCGAGATTGTCGATCAGCCGCGCCATGCACGGATCGTAGCGATCGGCTTCGCGCGCCTGCAGCGCCAGGCATTCGGACAGCGAGCGCGCGCCGACGCCGGTCGGATCGAGCCGCTGCACCAGTTCCAGCGCGGCCTCGGCCTCGGCCAGCGCGACGCCCAGATCGTCGGCCGCCTCGCGCAGCGGCAGCGCGAGATAGCCCGCCTCATCGAGCTGGTCGATCAGCCACCGCGCGACGAACAGCACGCGCGGATCGGAACCGGCCGCGCCGATTTGCAGATGGAGGTGCTCTGCCAGCGTCTGCGCGCTGGCGCCGCGTTCGTCGATGTCGAGGCCTTCGCCGCTGCTGCCGCCCGACCCCGACGCGCCGAAATCGCCCGTTGCCCCACCCAGGTCCGCCGACTGGAGCGAGGCCAGCCCATCGCCCGTGTCGCGATCGCGGTCGAGCGCGGTGGCATCGATGTCGAGCGGGCGGTCATCGGCGGCGCGCCCTTCGCCCAGCAACTGATCGACCGGCGAGGTTTCGAGATGCGTGCGGCGAACGTCCTCGACCGGCGCTTCGGCGACGGCGGCGGGCGCGCCATCGCCGATCTCGAGCAGCGGGTTGGCATCGAGCGCGTCACCGATGAATGCCTCGATCTCGAGGTTGGACAGCGCCAGCAGCTTGATCGCCTGCTGCAACTGCGGCGTCATCACCAGCGACTGGCTCTGCCTGATGTCTAGGCGCGGCCCCAATGCCATCGGATCAGATCCGGCGTTTCCGCATGGCCATCCCGGGCGATGTCACGATCACAGGATGAAGCCTTCGCCAAGGTACAGCCGCCGGACGTTCTCATCGGCGACCAGCGCTTCGGGGCTGCCCGCGAACAGCACCTGTCCGCCATAGATGATGCAGGCGCGATCGACGATATCGAGCGTTTCGCGCACGTTGTGATCGGTGATCAGCACGCCGATGCCGCGCTGCTTCAGGTCGCGGATCAGGTCGCGGATATCGCTGATCGACAGCGGGTCGATGCCTGCGAACGGTTCGTCGAGCAGGATGATAGAGGGGTTGGCCGCCAGCGCCCGCGCGATTTCGCAGCGGCGGCGTTCACCACCCGACAGCGCCATCGCGGGCGACGAGCGCAGGCGGGTCAGGCCGAATTCGTCGAGCAGCCGGTCGAGTTCGGCGGCGCGGGTCGCCTTGTCGGGCTCGACCAGTTCGAGCACGGTGGCGATGTTCTGTTCCACCGTCATGCCCCGGAAGATCGACGTTTCCTGCGGCAGGTACCCCAGCCCGAGAATCGACCGGCGGTACATCGGCAGCATCGTGATATCGATGCCGTCGAGCAGGATCCGCCCCGAATCGGGACGCACCAGCCCCATGATCGAATAGAAACAGGTGGTCTTGCCCGCGCCGTTGGGTCCCAGCAGGCCGAGCACTTCGCCCTTGCCCACCGACAGCGAGATATCGCTCAGCACGGCACGCTTGTCATAGCTCTTGGCGATCGACACGACTTCGAGCCCGCCCTGCGGAATCGGCTGGGATGCGCCGGTTCCGGCAGAATTGGCGGCAAGTCCGGTCGCGTTTGCGGCGCTGTCTAGAAGTGCGGTCATCGGCGGTACGTCACAGCTCCTGGCGTCTGGGCTTAGCGCATAGCGGGATGCGCGGCGGTTAAAAACCCCATCATTTCGGGCTTGGCAGGATTTGTGCATGTCAACCGGTGAACACAGGATAAACCTTGAACCGCAGACGTTCGCGTGATCTAATCCGTTTTGGGACGACAGGATCAAGGACAGAGCCATGAACAAGGCCATTCCATCGGTGCAGCGCGCGCGCGCGAAGGGCCTCGATTGGCGCAAGCGGATGAGCGACAACATCGCTTATGCCCTGCTGGTGTACACCGCTCTGCAGATTTTCGTGACGATGCGCGCGATCGAAGGCGATAGCGGTTCCGCTCTGCCGCTGCTCGCGCTGGTGGTGCTGGTGGCCGCGATCATCCCGCTGTGCCGCCGGTTCGAACGGCGCTGGGAATCGATCGGCGATGCCCGTGCTGCCGACCCTTCGCTGCGCCCACAGTACCGCCGCGACCAGCTTTCGCTGTGGCTGCTGGCGATCGGGCTGCCGTTTGCGCTGACCGCGCTGTTCAAGGGCATTGCCCAACTGTCCTGATTCCCGCGTCCCTCACTCCGCGATGGCGCACCCCGCAGGGCTGGCATTGCCGCCGCCGGGCTGCGCCGCTAGAGCGCGATCTTTCGTGAGCTGCGGCGGTTCGTTCCGCCTGCGAAAGGTCCTGCCATGCTGTCCACCGCCCAAGCCCAGGAACGTTGCGAGGCGCTGGTCACGCGCGCCGTGCGGCTGGGGGCCGAGGCGGGCGACGCGATCTATCTGGCCAGCGCATCCGAAAGCGTCGCGGTGCGGCTGGGCGCGCTGGAGGATGTCGAACGCTCCGAATCCGAACATGTCGGCTTGCGCGTGTTCGTGGGCGGGGCTTCGGCCTCGATCGGATCGACCGACCTTGGCGACGCCGCGCTCGATGAACTGGCCAGCCGCGCGGTGGCGATGGCGCGCGCCGCGCCGCCGGACAAGTTTGCCGGTCTCGCCCCGCAGGATCGACTGCTGCAGGGTGCGCCGGTCGATCTCGATCTCGACGATCCGCGCGAGCGCGCACCGGCCGAACTGCGCACCATGGCCGAAGCGGCAGAAGACGCGGCGCGCAGCGTAGCGGGCGTCACCAACAGCGAAGGCGCCAGCGCCAGCGCGGGGCGCGGCATCATGGCGCTGGCGACCAGCCACGGCTTTGCCGGGAGCTATTCCACCACCAGCCACAGCATTTCCGCCAGCGTGCTGGCCGGCGAAGGCGGCGGAATGCAGAGCGACTATTGCTGGCGCAGCACGCGCCACGCCGCCGACCTGAGGTCGCCCGAGGAGATCGGCCGCCGCGCCGGTGAGCGCACCGTCCGGCGGCTGAACCCGGCCAAGCTGAAAAGCGGCACGATGCCGGTGGTGTTCGATCCGCGCGTGGGCAATTCGCTGGTCGGGCATCTGCTCGCCGCGATCTCCGGCGCGTCGATCGCACGGCGCGCGAGCTTCCTGCTCGATCGCGCGGGCGCCCAGCTGTTCGATAGTTCGATCACGATCCTCGACGATCCGCACCGGTTGCGCGGCACGCGGTCGCGCCCGTTCGACGGCGAGGGGCTGCCCACCGCGCCGCGCGCGCTGGTCGAGCGCGGCCGGTTGACCGGCTGGCTGATGGATTCGGCCGCCGCCCGCCAGCTGGGCGAGGCGCCGACCGGCCATGCCGCGCGCGGCGCATCGGGTGCGCCCGGGGTCAGCGCCAGCAATGTCGTGCTTCAGCCGGGCACGGTGAGCCCCGCCGCGCTGATGGCGGACATCGCCGACGGGGTGTATGTGACCGAGCTGATCGGGCAGGGCGTGAACGGCGTGACGGGCGATTACAGCCGCGGCGCGAGCGGGTTTCGCATCGTCGACGGCGCGCTGGCCGGGCCGGTCGCCGAGTTCACCATCGCCGGCAACCTGATCGAGATGTTCGCCGCGCTGGTCGCCGCCGACGACCTCGATATCCACCGCGGAATCGACACGCCGACGCTGCGCATCGACGCCATGAGCATCGCCGGGGACTGAGGCGAGGCGCGTTGCTGTCGCGGGGAACGGTTGCCGGGCAGCGCCCCTATCCGGGAACCGCGCGCGGCTGAGATCGCTTGGGGCTACATGCCCTTCATCCGCAACGCCGCCGCGCGGCTGGTCGCCCTGTGCGCCCTGCTGGCCTTTTCGCTGACGCTGGCCCTTTCGCTCACGCTGGCACTGCTCGCGCAACCGGCGTCCGCGCAGTCGCTGCTACCTTCCGCCAAAGCGTCGGCCAGCCCCTCGTCCGCGCCGGAGCCCGCTCCGGAGCCGGCAATCTCACCCGATGTGACGACGATCGACGATGCCCGCATAACCGCCCGCATCCGCGGCATCTTCGGCGAGATCGATGCGCTGCGACCGGTGCAGGTGCGCGTGGCGTCGGGCGTGGTGACGCTGACCGGCAAGGTCGACGATGTCGAGGCGATCGATCAGGCCTCCGCACTTGCCGGCAAGGTGGCGGGCGTGGTCACGGTGCAGAACCGGCTGGCCCGCAACCTGCAGGTGAACCGTAACCTGACCCCGGCGCTGTCGGGGGTGACGAGCAAGGCCAACGGTATCGTCCAGGCGCTGCCGCTGATCGGGGTGGGCATCGTCGTTGCGATCCTGGTCGGCATGTTCGGCTACCTGATCGCCGGGCGCCGCGCGCTGTGGCAGCGCATCGCGCCCAATCCGTTCCTGGCCGACCTGATGGCGAGCGCGATCCGCGTCGGCTTCGTCATCGGCGGGATCGTGCTGGCGCTGGACATCATCGGCGCCACCGCGCTGCTGGGCGCGGTGCTGGGCAGCGCCGGGGTGATCGGCCTGGCGGTGGGCCTGGCGGTGCGCGACAGCATCGATAACTACGTATCGTCGCTGATGCTGTCGATCCGCCAGCCGTTCCGCGCCAACGACCATGTCAAGATCGACAGCCACGAAGGCCGCGTGGTGCGCCTGACCAGCCGCGCGACGGTGCTGATGACGCTGGACGGCAACCATTTGCGCATCCCCAACAGCACGGTGTTCAAGGCGGTGATCCTGAACTTCACCACCAACCCCAAGCGCCGGTTCAAGTTCGACGTGGTGATCGATCACAACGCCGATCCGTGCCACGCCCGCGCCATCGGCATGGACGCGCTCAAGGCATTGGACTTCATGCTTCCCAATCCCGAACCCAAGGCCGAGATTGCCGAACTGCCCGGCACGACCACCACGTTGCGGTTCCTCGGCTGGGTCGACCAGACCAGGACGGACTACACCAAGGCGCGCACGCTCGCGATCGAGGCGGTGCGCAACGCCTTGCGCGCGGGCGACTTCGTGTTGCCCGATTCGAGCTACATCGTGCATCTGGCCAAGGACACGGCGCCGGCACAGCCTGCCGCAGCGGCGTCGGCCAGCACCGCGCCCGAAACGCCCAGCATCGCCCCCACCGTCGCTCAGGACAGCGACGTTGCGCCCGAACACCACATCGAGCGGATGGTCGCGCGCGAACGCGCCTCCGACGATGAAAGCCAGGACCTGCTTAGCGCCGGGCGGCCGATCGAGTAGGATGTTTTAAAACGCGATGACTTTACCTTGACCCTCTCATCCCGAGCTCCTCGTCAAGCTCAGGGCTCAACGTGTCTCGACTTCGCTCGACACGAACGGGGTTTGGGTGGGTCAATCTAACGTCATCAGACTCTAGCCTTTGGCGTCGGCCTTGTAGCGCTCGATGGCTTCCAGGGTTACCCGGCGCGCCTCGGCGGCATCGCCCCAGGTGCCTACGCGCACCCACTTTTCGGCCTCGAGGTCCTTGTAGTGGGTGAAGAAGTGCTCGATCTGCTTCATCACGATGTCGGGCAGATCCTCGGCTTCCTTGACGTCCGAATAGTACGGGAACGTCGCTGTGTCGGGCACGCAGACCAGCTTTTCGTCGCCGCCATGCTCGTCTTCCAGGTTGAGCACCGCGATCGGCCGCGCGCGGACCACCGAGCCGGGGACGAACGGCGAGCGCGCCACGACCAGCGCATCGAGCGGATCGCCATCGGGCGACAGCGTGTGCGGCACGAAGCCGTAGTTGGCCGGATAGCGCATCGGCGTGTGCAGGATGCGATCGACGAACAGTGCGCCCGAAGCCTTGTCGAATTCGTACTTCACCGGCTCACCGCCGCTCGGCACTTCGATGACGACGTTGAGGCTCTCCGGCGGATTTTCGCCGGTGGGAATGAGGTCGATGCGCATGGGATACCTTCGACAGCGGCACGAGGCCGTTTGGGGGAGCTTGCGCCCGCGCCTCTAACCGCGCCCGTGCTGCACTGCAACAGGACTTATGAGCAAGGTGGCGCTATTTGCCGCCACCCAATGCGTTGATGGTGAACGCGATCACCCCGATGTTGAACACGAACGCCGCCATCGAGTGCAGGATCACGATGCGCCGGATCGAGCGCCCGGTGATCTGTGTGTCCGATGTCTGGAACGTCATCCCCAGCGTGAACGAGAAGTACAGGAAATCGAGGTAGTCGGGGCAATCGCACCCCGGAATGTCGAGCCCGCCCATGTCGCCGCCGGACTTTTCGTCCTTCGAATAGAACAAGTGCGCGTAATGCATCGCGTAGACGATGTTGGCGAACAGCCACGTCAGCGCCAGCGTGCCGATCAGCTTGATCATCGACAGGTGGTTTCCCTGGCTGGCATTGGGCAGTTCACCCGCGATCGCGGACATCACCACCACCGTCACCAGCGTGGTGATGAGCAGCACGCCGAACCGGTTGGCGTCGTTTTCCTCCGAATGCTTGCGCAACGTCTCGGCATCGCTGTCGCGCAGCAGCGGGATGAGCGAGGCAATGAACACCAGCGCGGCCAGATCGAACCCCATGGCGGCCGGATCGCCGAACCCGATGCCGCCGAGAAAATGGCGATAGCCGAAGAAGCCCAGCGGCAGCAGCAGCAGGAACACCACGAACCGCGGCGGCGCGATCTGTCGCCCCAGCGAGAAGCCCCGCCGCGCGGCGCTGGCAGCGTTCACTTGGTCGATCCCACGCGGCGCGGCGCAAGCAGCCGGTCGAGGCCCGCCAGCGCGGTGCCCGGCGTGGCGCGCTCGAGCCACGGATAGCGCAGACCGCCGTGGTAATCGATCGGCACGGTCATGAACCTGTCGCCGCGCTGCACCAGCAGCTGGATCGGCGCGGTGCCAGCGCGGCCGCCCGCCTTGGCGGAGGTGATCGCGTCCTTGAGCGTGTCGCCGTCATAGGCCGTCCCGTTCACCGCCACGATCCTGGTCCCCGTCACCACCCCGGCATCGAACGCCGGGCCATCCCACAGGGTCGAGACCACTTTGCCGTCCTTGTCGAGCGCGAACCCGAGCGAATAGGTGAAGCTCACCGTCTTGGCGGCATCGCTGCGGCCCTTTTCGTACGGATTGGGCTCGTCCTTCCACACCAGCCGGTAGCCCGCACGCTCGATCCCGGCGAGCGGGGCGGGCTGGCCCGGCGTCTGCAGCCGGGTGCGCAGGAACGTGGCCCAGTCGCTGGGATAGACCGCATTGAGCGCTGCGACGACATCGTCGAATTCGTAGGTGAATTCGCCCCAGTCGCCATCGCGCGCGCCAAAAAAGCCGCGCGCGAAATCGTCCAGTCCGCGCGCGCCCTTGGTGCCGGTGCGGATGATCTGGTCGGCTTCGAGCCACACCATCGCGCCTTCGTTGTAATAGTCCTCGGCCCGGCTGAGCGAGGCATAGGGCAGCGGGCGGCGCGCCGCGATGATCGGATCGTGCGTGGTATCCTCGACCGAACGCCACGCGCGCCCGGGCTGGCCTTGCGCATAAAGCCCGGCGACGCTGGCCATCATCCCCAGCACCACGTCCTTGCTTTGCACGCCCGACCGCGCCGCCAGCACCATGCCCCAGAACTGCGTCTGGCCTTCATAGACCCACAGCAGGTTGTCCTGCATCGGCTGGCGATAGTCGGGGGTCCACAGCCGCGCCGAACGCCGGAACTTGCCGTCCCAGCTGTGCGTGAACTCGTGCGCGATGACGTTGCGGTCCCAGGCCATCTTGTCCCAGTCGACGAACGTCTTGGGCTCCATCTGGTTTTCGCTCGAGCGGTGATGCTCCAGCCCGATGCCGCCCATCCGGTCGGTCAGCGCGAGCAGGAAGTCGTAATGGTCGAAATGGCGCGAGCCGAACGTCACCACCGCTTCATCCACAAGGTTGCGGTAGGTCTGCAGGTTGGCGGGCGCGATGGCGAGCAGGTCGGGCTTGTCGGCCACGGTATCGAGGCTGACCTGATGGCCCAGATCCCACCGCTGCACGTAAAGCCCTGCGAATATCGGCGAATCGACCAGCGTATCGTACCCCGTCGCGTTCCACGCCAGCTTGGGGCCGCTGCCCTGCCTGCCGTCGAGCGCGGTGAACACCGTCCACCCTTGCGGGAACGTGACCGTGGGCTTGACCCGGATCTGGCGGACATAGTGCCCGGCGGGATACAGGCTCATCTTCTCCCACTGCAGGTTGAGCATTTCCTGCGTCATGGTGATGCGCCCTTCGGACGTCTGCACCGGCGAGGTGTGGATGAACCGCGCGACCAGCGTCTTCGCGCCCGCCGGCACCGCGACGTGGAACGCGTTGACCTCCACCGGATCGCGCGTCCAGCCCGCCGGCTTGCCGTCCACGGTAAAGCGGATGTCCGCCAGCAGCGGCAGCGTGCCGGTGGGGCCGTGGTTGCCCGGCAGCCACTGCGGCAGCAGCAGCAGCAGTTCGCCCGCGCTGGCCGCCGCCGGATCGACCGGGATCGTCTCGGTCACGCGGTAGATCCCGCGCGGCGTGTCGCTGGCGTCGATATCGAGCGCGATAGTGCCGGGATAGGCGACGTCGCGCGCGTCGGGCACGCTGCGGACCACGGGCACGGCCTGCGGGGCGGAGCGCCCGTCGGCATCGAGCGGCGTTACCGTCGCCGGGCCGGTCGCGCCTTGCGCAAGGGCGCTGGTGGACACGAGCGTGGCGGCCAGTACGGCGAGGGGGAGCGCGATGAAACGTGCGGCGGGGAGCGGTGCGACCGCAGGCTTTGTGATCATGCCCCTTCATGCCGGGCGAAGATTGCGACTGCAACTATTTCACGGGCCCGAACCGCGCGCACGCCCGCAACCGTCGCCCCCGCTTTCCTGCCCGCCCGTTTCGGTCTAAGCGCGCGGCCATCATGACCGATCCCAAACCCCAGCCTATCGCGACCCCGCAGGCCATTCGCGGCACGCAGGACATCTTCGGCGCCGATGCCGAGGCATTCGCGCATGTCGTCGAGACGTTCGAGCGCGTGCGCAAGCTCTACCGCTTCCGCCGCGTGGAAATGCCGGTGTTCGAAAAGACCGCCGTGTTCAGCCGCTCGCTGGGCGAGACCACCGATGTCGTGTCGAAGGAAATGTACAGCTTCGAGGATCGCGGCGGGGAATCGCTCACCCTGCGCCCCGAATTCACCGCCGGTCTGGCGCGCGCCTTCATCACCGACGGCTGGCAGCAGCACGCCCCGCTGAAAGTCGCCACGCACGGCCCGCTGTTCCGCTACGAACGCCCGCAGAAGGGCCGCTATCGCCAGTTCCACCAGTTGGACGCCGAAATCATCGGCGCGGGCGAGCCGCAGGCCGATGTCGAGCTGTTGGTGATGGCCGACCAGCTGCTCAAGGAACTGGGCATCTCGGATGGCGTGACGCTGATGCTCAACACGCTGGGCGATGGCGCCAGCCGCGACGCCTGGCGCACCGCGCTGGTCAGGTACTTCCGCGATCACGCCGCGTCGCTGAGCGAGGATTCGCAAGCCCGGCTGGAAAAGAACCCCCTGCGCATCCTCGACAGCAAGGACCCGCGTGACAAGCCGTTCACCGCCGACGCGCCGATGATCGACGAATTTTTGAGCGGGGAAGCGCAGGACTTCTTCGGCGCGGTCACCTCCGGGCTGGATGCGGCCGGCGTCGCCTGGACCCGCGCCCCGGCACTGGTGCGCGGGCTGGACTACTACCGCCACACCGCCTTCGAATTCGTTACCGACCGGCTGGGCGCGCAAGGCACCGTGCTCGGCGGCGGACGCTACGATGGGCTGATCGAGACGCTGGGCGGGCCGCATACGCCGGCGGTCGGCTGGGCTGCCGGGATCGAGCGGCTGGCTATGTTGGTGGGGGAAGTCGAGCAAATTGAACCCGCACTTGCGATCCTCCCGGAATCAGATGACCTCGAACTCAAAGCTTCAGCAGTGGCCGCTCAATTGCGACGAGCAGGTATCCCCTGCTGGACGGCATTCCGTCAGAATCCGAAGAAAAGGATCACGAAGGCGCGATCTGATGGCGCATTTTCCGCGTTGTATGTTCGTTCGGAAGAAAACCGCTCCCAAGAATTTAAAATCACAAGCGTTTCCACAACCGACGAAGAGGTTGAACTCGCCAAGCGAGTCATGGCTATCCTGGGTGAGGACCGATTTGGTCTATGACACACAGTCCGGCGACCGAGTTTCAACCTCGTCACCCTGAACTTGTTTCAGGGTCCATTTCTCCTATCGCGCTGCCGTGCCCGAAGGTGCGATGGATGCTGAAACGAGTTCAGCATGACGATGTAGGGAATGAGATGAGCGCCTCCCAAATTCCTCCCCGGCACGGGGAGGGGTACCGCGCGAAGCGGGGTGGTGGGGCACGGGCGGTGACGCGCTTCTTCTCGACGTTCCGCTATGCCGAGGAGGCCCCTCCACCAGCCGCGCCGATCCCCCTCCCCGTGCCGGGGAGGAATGCATCGTGACCATCTCCGACGCCCGCCTTGCGCAGATCTCTGCCCGCTTCACCGAGCTTGAGGCGCGGCTGGGTTCGGGTACGCTCGAAGGGCCGGAGTTCGTCTCCGCCAGCCGCGACTATGCCGAACTGCTGCCGGTGGCCAGGGCCGCCGAAGCGGTGCGCGAACTGCGCGGCGAGCTGGCGAGCCTGGACGCGCTGGACGAGCCCGATCCCGAGATGCGCGCGCTGGCGGCCGAGGAAATCGCCCGGCTGCGCGACGAACTGCCCGTCGCCGAACACGCGCTGGCCGTCACCATGCTGCCGCGCGATTCGGCGGATGTGCGGCCCGCGATGCTCGAAATCCGCGCGGGCACCGGCGGCGACGAGGCCGCGCTGTTCGCCGCAGACTTGTTCCGCATGTACGAAGGCTATGCCGCGCAGCAGGGCTGGCGCGTGGAAGTCGCCTCGATGAACGCCAACGACATCGGCGGGTTCAAGGAAATCATCGCCAACGTCGCGGGCAACGGCGTGTTCGCCAAACTGAAGTTCGAAAGCGGCGTGCACCGCGTGCAGCGCGTGCCGGTGACCGAAAGCGGCGGGCGCATCCACACCTCTGCCGCGACCGTGGCGGTGCTGCCCGAGGCCGAGGAAGTCGATGTCGAGATTGCCGACAACGATCTCAAGATCGACATCTACCGCGCATCGGGCGCCGGTGGCCAGCACGTCAACACCACCGATTCCGCCGTGCGGCTGACCCACCTGCCCACCGGGCTGGTGGTGATCCAGCAGGACCAGCGCAGCCAGCACAAGAACAAGGCCAAGGCGATGCAGGTGCTGCGCACGCGGCTGTACGACCTGAAACGCGCCGAAGCGCAGGGCGACGAGGCCGAGGCGCGCAAAGCCATGGTCGGCTCGGGCGACCGTTCGGAACGCATCCGCACCTACAACTTCCCGCAAGGCCGGGTGACCGACCACCGCATCAACCTGACGCTGCACCGCCTGCCCGAGATCCTCGAAGGCCCGGGGCTGGCCGAACTGATCGACGCGCTGATCGCCGAGGACGAGGCCAAGCGACTGGCGGCGCTGGGTGAGTGAGGGGCCTGAACCCGGGCTCACCATCGCACAGGCCTTGCGCGAAGCGGCGGCGCAACTGGGCACGGCAAGTTCCACCGCGCGGCTCGATGTCGAACTGCTGATGGCCGCCGCGCTGGGCGTCTCGCGATCCGACGTGCTGCTGCGCCACATGAACCAGCCGGTGCCCAATGGCTTCGGGGCGCTGCTCGCGCGGCGGATGCGGCACGAACCGGTCGCCTACATCCTGGGCCGCGCCGAATTCTATGGGCTCGACTTCACCGTCACCCCCGACGTGCTGATCCCGCGCGGCGATTCCGAAACGCTGGTCGATGCCGCGCGCGATGCGCTGGCCGCGCGGCCGCCGCTGCGCATCCTCGACTGCGGCACGGGTTCGGGCGCGCTGCTACTCGCCGCGTTGTCGATCTGGCCGCACGCACGCGGGTTCGGGATCGACCGGTCGGACGGCGCGCTGGCGGTGGCGCGCGCCAACGCCGCCGCGCTGGGCATGGCGGACCGCGCCGAAATGCGTTCCGGCGACTGGGACAGTCCGGGCTGGAGCGACGATCTGGGGCGGTTCGACCTGATCCTCGCCAACCCGCCGTATGTCGAGGACGACGCAGCGCTGGAGGCGGTCGTGCGCGACCACGAACCTGCTGGCGCGCTGTTCGCCGGGCCACAAGGGCTCGACGCCTACCGCGTCCTGATACCACAGTTGCCCGGCCTGCTGGCGCCCGGCGGGATCGCGCTGGTCGAGATCGGATCGCGACAGGACGAGGCGGTCGGCGCCATTGCGCACGACTGCGGATTGACGGTCATGCTTCACCGCGATCTGGGCGGCCGACCGCGCGCGCTGCAGTTGCACAGGCCGGGATCCGGGTAATTATCTTCCGAAAAACCGGGCCCACGCAACATTTCGCTTGGCAACGGGCCGCACGACCACTAATTGTCTTGGCAGGCAGGGCGACGGATGAAGGCTTCCCGTCCCGGCCAACTCCACCATTTGCAGGGCTGACCGGCAAAATCGCCGGCCGAAAGCAGATGCTGGGAACCACAGCCCAGGCAGGGCTCGTGGCGGAGGGTTATGCGGCCAGCGGGACAAGATTTCCCGCTTCGAGGCCGCTCCAGACAAGGAATAGTCTGAGTTGAACAACAATAATAATCGCGGCAACAACAACAACCGCCGGCGCGGCCGTGGCAACAACAACAGTCGTCCGCAAGGTGGCGGCGGTCAGCAGTTGAACCGGATCGACAGCCGTGCGCGTGGCAATGCCCCGCAGATGCTCGAAAAATATCGCAAGCTGGCGCAGGATGCGCACCTCAACGGCGATCGGGTCAACGCGGAATATTACCTGCAGTTTGCCGACCACTATTTTCGCGTGATCGCCGACCAGCGCACGCGGCAGGAAGACCCGCGCGCCCGCGCCGGCAACGAACGCTGGCAGGAACAGGACGGCGAAGAGGACGGCAACGAATTCGGCATGGAAGCCGATTTCCCGGGCTACGACCGCGCCCCGGCTCCACGCCGCGACGAGCCGCCCCGCGAACAACAGTCGCGCGAGCAGCAACAGCCCAGAGACCAGGGACGCGAACAGGCACGCGAACCGCGCGAGCCCCGGGAACAGCGCGAACCCCGCGTACAGCGCGAGCCCAGAGAGCAGCGCGAGCCGCGCCGGTTCGAGCGTGAGCCGGTGGCCGAGGACAGCGTTCCGGCCGTCGAAAACCAAAGCGAAGGCGGAAACGAAGGCGAGCCCGTTCGCGTCGGCAACGAAAACCCGTTCGTGCGCGACAACCGCGGTTCGCGCGGGCTGCGTCCGCGCACCGACCGTCGCCCGCGTGACGAGAATGGCGCCCTGCAGGACGGTTCGTCGAACCGGCCCGAACGGAACGATCGTGCTCAGAATGATCGTGCAGCGCAGGACGATCACGGGCTCGATCCCGCGATCCTGCCGCCCGCCATCGGTGCCCGCAGCGAAGAACCCGCGCAGCCCGAGGCCGTTGCAGATGCCGACGTCGTGGCGCCCAAGCGTCGCGGCCGGCCGCGCAAGAATCCGCTGCCTGCCGCCGATGTGGCCGATGCCGAGGTGATCGGCGGCTGATCGCTTGCGGCGGGAGGCAAGGCCCGGCATAGCCGCCGCCATGCTGCACCGTCGCAAAGCCCTTTCGCTGATCGCCGGTGCCGCCGCCGCGACCGGTTTCCAGCCGCTGGGCCTGTGGCCGGTCACGCTGGCAGCCGTCGCGCTGCTGGTCTGGCTGGTCGCCACCGCGCGCAACGCGCGCAGCGCGGCGCTGGTCGGCTGGCTGTTCGGCGTCGGCCATTTCGCCATCGGCAACACCTGGATCGCGACCGCGTTCACCTATCAGGCGCAGATGCCCGCCTGGCTCGGCTGGATCGCGGTGGTGCTGCTGTCGTTGTACCTCGCGGTGTTCCCCGCCGTGACCACGCTGGGCGCGTGGCTGGTGACGCAAGGCAAGGGCATCGACCGCAAGGGTACCGGCTTCGTGCCGGTGTTCGCGGGATGCTGGATCGTGGGCGAATGGCTGCGCAGCTGGGTTTTCACCGGGTTTGCGTGGAACCCGCTGGCGATGGTCACGCTGGGCGGGTTCGCCCGGCCCGGCCTGGCTTCGGTCGCTCCGTGGATGGGCACGTACGCAGTGTCGGGGCTGGTCGTGCTGCTGGCGGGCTGCTGGCTTCATGCGGTGCGCGCCTGCGACGGCGGATCACGCGGCAAGGCGGCGACATCGATCGCGCTGCCGGTGGCGCTGATGCTGCTGCCGATCGGTGGCTCGGCCAAGCAGGGCACGCTGCCGTTCACGCTCGTCCAGCCCGACAGGCGGCAGGAGGAACTCAACGATCCGTCGAAGTTCGAAGCCCAGTTCCAGACCATCGCCGGGCTGAGCCTGGCGCGGCATCCCGGCGAACGGCGGCTGGTGCTGTGGCCCGAATCAGGCGTGCCCGACTACTTGCGGCCCGGCTACCCCAGCTACTTCTACGGCGACACCACGTATGCCGCCGACCCAGCGCTGGCGCGCGCGCGCATGGGGCGGGTGATTGGCCCCGGCAGCCTGCTGCTGACCGGCACGACCGATCTGGTGATGCAGGGACCGACAGTGATCGGCGCGCACAATGTCGTCACCGCGCTCGATTCCGCCGGCACCATACGCGGCAGCTACGCCAAGGCGCACTTGGTGCCGTATGGCGAATACCTGCCGCTGCGCTGGCTGCTGGAACCGCTCGGCGCGTCGCGGCTGGTGGCGGGATCAATCGATTTCTTTCCCGGCCCGGGGCCGCGCACGGTCGATTTCGGCGCGCTGCGCGATGGCGGCTGGGGGCGGGTCGGTTACCAGATCTGCTACGAGATCATCTTTTCGGGCGAGGTCGTGGACCGCGCGCATCGGCCCGATTTCATCTTCAACCCATCCAACGACGGCTGGTTCGGCGCGTGGGGCCCGCCGCAGCATCTGGCGCAGGCCCGGATGCGCGCGATCGAGGAAGGGCTGCCCGTGCTGCGGTCCACCACCACGGGAATCAGCGCGGTGATCGGCGCCGACGGCGTGGTGCGGCAGGTGCTGCCCCACCATGTTCGCGGGCGGATCGACGGGCTGGTTCCCCCGGCGCTGCCGCCGACGTTGTTCGCGCGCTGGGGCAATGCATTGGCGCTTGGCTGGGCGATAGCTCTTCTTGTGCTGGGCACGGTTGCCATTCGCCGCGGTCGCCGCTAGAGCCTGCCCCCACATAAAGAATTCTTTATATGGGATCATTCGATGCGTAGCGAATATCTGTTCACGTCCGAGAGCGTTTCCGAAGGCCATCCCGACAAGGTGGCAGACCAGATCAGCGATTCGATCGTCGACCTGTTCCTGTCCAAGGACCCCGAGGCGCGCATCGCGTGCGAGACGCTGACCACCACCCAGCTGGTCGTGCTTGCTGGCGAAATCCGCTGCAAGGGCGTGTACGAAAACGGCGCATGGGCGCCCGGCGCGCAAGCCGAGATCGAACAGACCGTGCGCAACACGGTCAAGGAAATCGGTTACGAACAGGACGGTTTCCACTGGGAAAAGTTCGAATTCATCAACCGCCTCCACGGCCAGTCGGATCACATCGCGCAAGGCGTCGATGCGACCAGCAACAAGGACGAAGGCGCGGGCGACCAGGGCATCATGTTCGGTTACGCCACCGATGAAACCCCCGACCTGATGCCCGCGACGCTGTACTACAGCCACAAGATCCTGGAACGGATGGCCGCCGATCGCCATTCGGGCACCGCGCCGTTCCTCGAGCCCGACGCCAAGAGCCAGGTCACGCTGCGCTATGAAGGCAGCCTGCCCGTGGCCGCGACCGCGATCGTCGTCTCGACCCAGCACGCGCCGGGTTACGACGAGGGCGACAAGGAAGCCGAGCTGCACGCGTACGTGAAGCGCGTGATCGCAGAGACGCTGCCGCCGGTGCTGTTGCGCGAGACCGAGTACCACATCAACCCGACCGGCAGCTTCGAGATCGGCGGGCCCGATGGCGACGCGGGGCTCACCGGGCGCAAGATCATCGTCGATACTTACGGCGGCGCCAGCCCGCACGGCGGCGGCGCGTTCAGCGGCAAGGATCCGACCAAGGTCGATCGTTCGGCCGCGTACATCACGCGCTACCTGGCCAAGAACATCGTCGCCGCGGGGCTTGCCACGCGCTGCACGATCCAGCTGGCCTACGCCATCGGTGTGTCGAAGCCGCTGTCGCTGTATGTCGATACGCACGAGACCGGGACCGTCGGCGACGACAAGATCGAAGCCGCGATCATGGGCATAGCCAAGCTGGGCGGGCTGACCCCGCGCAGCATCCGCACGCACTTGGGCCTCAACAAGCCGATCTACCGCCAGACCGCCGCGTATGGCCACTTCGGCCGCAAAGCGACGGGCGATGCCTTCCCGTGGGAACGCACCGACCTGGTCGCCGATCTCGTGGCCGCGCTGGCCTGACCCGAACGACACCTGACCGCACCTTAGCGTCACCCGGACACGCCTCAAGCGAACTTGAGGTGTGTCCGGAACCGCATCGGGGCCGACCGGAACATGGTTCAGTCGCGCGTGGTGGCACCGACCGACCGCGCCGAAAAAAGAATTTTCCTACACGCCTCGCTGTCGCCATGAGACTGTCTTTTGGCGGAGCGACTCCATGCGTGACATCACCCCCCGCATCGCGATCGAACTGATCGCGCACGAAGGCATCGTGCGCGAGGCCTATCGCGACGGCGGCGGCGTGTGGACGTGGAGCGTGGGCATCACCGATGCCTCGGGCCATGCGGTGGTGCCGCGTTACAAGGACAACCCGCAATCGCTGGCGCATTGCCTGGGCGTGTTCCTGTGGCTGTTGCGCACCCGTTACCTGCCGCAAGTGCTGGCCGCGTTCGGCGCGCACGCGCTGACCGAGGCCGAGCTGGGCGCAGCGCTGTCGTTCCACTGGAACACCGGCGCGATCGGGCGGGCCACATGGGTGCAGCAGGTGGTGGCTGGCGACAGCACCGCCGCGCGCCGCGCCATGCTGCAATGGGCCCGTCCCGCCGCCCTGCTGCCCCGCCGCGAGCGCGAGGCGGCGCTGTTCTTCGACCGCCGGTGGAGCGGCGCGACCACGGCGCTGGTCTATGACGTGGCCAAGCCCGGCTACACGCCCTGCCGCCCCGCGCGGGTCGAAATCGCGGACACCATCGACGCGGTGTTCGATACCGGTGATGCGCAGCCTGGCCCGCCCGCTGCGACTCCGTCCGCGCCGTCACCGCCGGCGGCCCCTGCGGCTGCCCCGCCGGCTGCAACCGGTGGCAGGCCCGGAAACTGGTTCGACCGGTTGTTCGGCTGATCTGCCAGTGACTTGCCGATTCGGACCGATTCGGAGGCCGAGCCGGGCGCGAAGGGCGACGGACCGATGGAACCATGCCTTTGCTTAGGAATCGCAATCGGTTAGCTTGGTAACCACGGGTTCATAGGGTCGGGTCTATAAGCGGGGCATGATGGTTCGGTATCGCAAACTGCTGGCGGCAGCGCTTTTCGCATTTCCTGCGCTCGCAGCGACGGGGCTCATGCAGGATCGTGCGCACGCCGGGCCTTATGGCCAGGGTTATGGCGCCCCGGGTTACGGCACGTCGTCTGCCGCGTATCAGGATCCGCGCGATCTCATGGTCCAGCAGCAGCTGGCCGGGATCGTTGCGCAAAGCCGCGGACGCATCGGTGTGGCGGCGGTCGATCTCGACGGCGGCGGCCAGGTGATGATCAACGGCGACCAGCCGTTCCCGATGGCCAGCACCGCCAAAGTCGCCATCGCCGCCACCTTCCTCAGCCAGGTCGAAGCCGGTCGCCTGCGGCTCGACCAGAACCTGCCGATGATGATCCGCGTGGCCGAACGCGGCCCCCGCAGCGCTGTCGCCCCGGTGCGTCAGGGCCCGATCTACGCCGCGCAGAGCCTGATGGAACTGTCGATCACCCACAGCAACAACGAGGCGACCGACGGCCTGCTCTCCGCCGTGGGTGGGCCGCAAGTGGTCAATGCCTGGCTGACGCGTGCGGGCATCACCGGCCAGCACCTTGACCACACGATGGCCACGCTGGTGCGTGACGATGGCGCGGTCGATCCGGCGCGCGTGATCGACGTGCGCACCGCCAGCACACCGCGCGCGATGGTCGCGCTGTTGGGTGCGATCGATCGCGGCAACGCGCTGTCGCCGCAAAGCCGCGCGATCCTGCTCGATACGATGACCCGCACCGTCACCGGCAGCAAGCGCATGCGCGCCGGCCTGCCCGAAGGCGTGGTGTTTGCGCACAAGACCGGCACGCTGTCGGGCGTGACCGACGATGTCGGCATCATCCGCCTGCCCGACGGCCGCCATCTGGCCGTCGCCATTTTCGTGACCGGCCCCGAAGGCCATTCCGCGCACGGTGCGATGATCGCGCAAATCACCCGCACGCTATACGATGGTTATGCCACGCCGATGAGCGGCGGGGCGACGATCGCGCTGGGTCGCAAGTAAGGGATTTCATCCGGGGCTGCGTTGCAATCCCGTTTGATCGTTCCCACCCCATTCGTTCATCCTGAGCCGGTCGCAGGATGCAAGCTTCGGCTTGCGTCATTCGGATCGGTGCGCGCGCCGTCAATGACGCGCGCAAACCGCACGACCGCAGGGATCCTTCGACCGGCTCAGGATGAGCGGGACCGGGGGGCCGAATGGCTCAACCTCAGCCAAAGACCATGAACCGCCGACCAAAAGAAAAGGGGCGCGGCCTTGCGACCGCGCCCCTGTCCTGAAAAACCTCCCTTGCGGGAAGAATTACATCTTCTTGGCGTCTGCCTTCATGTCGGAAGCGGCTTCCGAAGCAGCACCCGAAGCAGCCATGGCGGCGTCGCCGGCCTTGTCGGCTGCCATCGAGGCAGTGTCTGCAGCGCCGCTGGCGGCAGCAGCAGCATCGGTAGCTACGTCCGAAGCAGCCGAATCGGCAGCGGTGCCGGCGGCGTCTTCGGTCTTCTGCGAGCAGCCCGCGAGGGCGAAGGCGGTGCCGACGACAGCGGCGAGGATGAGCTTGCGCATTGCGATACAATCCCTGGATTGAAGTGAACCGCGACGGACAGAGCCCGTCGCAAAGCCTACTCCAATGGTAGACTTCGCCGCCCAATTAATCGGCAATCGCCGCGCATGCAAGCGGAACACGCATGCGCCAGTCCCGTCAGATGGGTCCGGCGGCAAGATTTTACAAGATCGTGGGGCCGCAAAGCCGCACAAACCCGACGATCCGAGCGCCTGGAAGCTAGTACGATTTTGGCGGCGAATTGTTCCGCGAAGGCCCATGACGGGGGGGCGCATGGCTGCTAACACCCCGGAAATGGACGTCAAACAGCACCTCTACCTCGTCGATGGGTCGGCCTACATCTTTCGCGCCTATCACCGGCTGCCACCCCTGACCAATCCGCACGGCGTGCCGGTGGGGGCGGTTTACGGCTACACCACAATGTTGTGGAAACTCGCCGAAGACCTGCACAAGGCCGACGGGCCGACGCACCTGGCGGTGATCCTGGACAAAGGATCGATCACGTTCCGCAATGCGCTGTATGACCAGTACAAGGCCAACCGCCCGCCCCCGCCCGAGGACCTGATCCCGCAGTTCCCGCTGATTCGCGATGCGACGCGCGCGTTCTCGCTGCCGTGCATCGAGGAGGACAATCTCGAGGCGGACGACATCATCGCCAGTTATGCCCGCGCCGCCACCTTGCGCGGCTGGGACGTGACCATCGTCTCGTCGGACAAGGACCTGATGCAGCTGGTCGGCCGTTGCGGCACCGGCGGCGGCTGTGTCGACATGCTCGACACGATGAAGAACCAGCGGATCGACATTCCCGAAGTCATCGAGAAATTCGGCGTCACGCCCGACAAAGTCGGCGATGTGCTGGCGCTGATGGGCGACGCGGTCGATAACGTGCCCGGCATTCGCGGCATCGGGCCGAAGACCGCGACCAAGCTGATCCAGGAGCATGGCGACCTCGAATCCGCGCTCGCCGCCGCGCCGGCGATGAAGCCGGGCAAGCTGCGCGACAGCCTGATCGAGCAGGCCGACATGGCGCGTCTTTCGCGGGTGCTGGTGCAGCTGAAGGAAGACTGCGACCTGCCGATGGCGATGGACGATTTCGCGCTCGACACGATCCCGCGCGATCCGCTGGCGGCGTTCCTGGAGGAGCACGGCTTCACCAGCCTGCTGCGGCGGCTGGATGGCGGCACGGGCAGCCCGGGCCCCAAGACCCAGCTGCACCCGGCCAGGCCGGTCACTCCGGGCGAGGCGTCGGCACCGCAGGACGGGGCCATTCGCGGCAACCGCCAGTCGCTGCCCGAAATGCCCGCGCCCGACCTTTCCAGCTATGCCTGCGTCCAGACCATCGGCGAACTGGAGCAGTGGATCGCGCGCGCGTTCGCGGCGCGCGTGGTGGCGGTGGACACCGAGACCAGCGCGCTCGACGCGATGCAGGCGGACCTGGTCGGCGTCAGCCTGGCGCTGGGACCGAACGACGCCTGCTACATTCCGCTGGGCCACGGCGGCACCGACATGTTCAGCGAAAAGCCGGTGCAGATCCCGCGCGATGCGGCGCTGGCCGCGCTGAAACCGCTGCTGGAAAGCGACGCGGTGCTCAAAGTGGGCCAGAACATCAAATACGACATCAACATCCTGGCCCGGCACGACATCCACGTCGCGCCGATCGACGATACAATGGTGATGAGCTTCTGCCTCGACGCCGGACGTAGCGAGACCGGCCTTGCCGGGCACGGCATGGACGAACTGTCCGACCGCCACCTTGGGCACGCCACGATGAAGTTCAAGGATGTGTGCGGCACCGGCAAGAAGGCGATCAGCTTCGCCGAAGTGCCGCTGGCCGACGCCACGCGCTATGCCGCCGAGGATGCCGACGTGACCTGGCGGCTGCACCGCGTGCTGGCCCCGCGCCTGCCTGAAGAGGGGGGCACGCGCATCTACCAGCGCGTCGATCGCCCGCTGATCCCGGTGGTGGCGATGATGGAGCGTAACGGCATCCGCGTCGACCGCGAACGGCTGGCGGCGCTCTCCACCGAATTCGCCGGCCAGATCTCCGATCTCGAAACGCTGATCCACACCATGGCCGGCGGGCCGTTCACCATCGGCAGCCCCAAGCAGCTGGGCGACGTGCTGTTCGAGAAGCTGGGCTACAAGGGCGGGCGCAAGGGCAAGAGCGGCCAGTATTCGACCGATCAGGCGATCCTTGAAGGGCTGGCCGCGCAAGGCGCCGAGGTTGCCACCAAAGTGCTCGACTGGCGGCAGCTGTCCAAGCTCAAGTCGACCTATACCGATGCACTGCAGGCCGCGATCAACCCGCGCACGGGGCGGGTCCACACCAGCTACAGTCTGGTCGGGGCGCAGACCGGGCGCTTGTCCTCCACCGATCCCAACCTGCAGAACATCCCGATCCGCACCGAGATCGGCCGCCAGATCCGCGAGGCGTTCGTCGCCGAGCCGGGCAACGTGCTGCTCGCCGCCGATTACAGCCAGATCGAGCTGCGGCTGGCCGCGCACATGGCCGACGTGCCCGCGCTGAAAGACGCCTTCGCCAACGGAGAGGATATTCACGCGCGCACCGCGCGGGAAATGTTCGGCACGGTCGATCGCGACACGCGCGGGCGCGCCAAGACGATCAACTTCGCGATCCTTTACGGCATCAGCCGCTGGGGGCTGGGCGGGCGGCTGGGCGTGGGCGCAGACGAGGCGCAGGCGATGATCGACCGCTATTTCGAGAGGTTCCCCGGCATCCAGCGCTACATCGTCGCCACGCTCGAGCAGGTGCGCGAGTGCGGCTATTCCGAAACGCTGTTCGGCCGCAAGACGTGGTTCCCGCGCATCAATTCGAAGAACCAGGCCGAGCGCCAGGGCAGCGAACGCGCCGCGATCAACGCGCCGATCCAGGGCACCAGCGCCGACATCATCAAGCGCGCGATGGCCCGGATGATGCCCGCGCTCGAGGACGCGGGGCTGGGCCATGTCAGGATGCTGCTGCAGGTACACGACGAACTGGTGTTCGAACTGCCCGAAAGCGATGCGGCGGCGGCGCGCCCGGTGATCGAGCGGGTGATGGCCGAAGCCGCGACGCCTGCGGTCGCGCTCAGCGTGCCGCTGGGGATCGAGATCGGCACCGGGCCATCATGGGGCGCGGCGCACTAACCAACCCCTTCCTCAGATCCGCTCGTCCTGAGCCTGTCGAAGGACGCTCGCCCAGCGGCGGCGTCGGGCGCATGCTTCGACCAGCTCAGCATGAGCGGAGTTGGGACAGGCAGCAGCCTGATCAATCCAGCGCGGCGTACCGCGCGACGTCTTCCTTGTGCAGCCACAGCGCCCGGCTGTTGGGCACCGAATTGGTCAGCGCATAGAACGCCGCCGCGCGATCGGGGGCCAGCCCCATCTCGCGGTAATAGCCGAGGTACGCGCGGTTGACCGGGTCGCTCGCGCCGAAATCCGTGGCCTGCTTTCCTGCATCGTCGAGCCACGAGTGCACCGCGAACTGCGCGTCGGCGGCGGCGTGGCGGTGCGCGCCGGCCAGGAACAGTTCGACCGCGCCAGAACGCACCGAGCCGCCCGGCGGCACATCGGTATCGATGCCGTGCGCGCGAATCATCCGGCCCAGCCGCAAGTTGGCGGTATCGTCGACCGTGCCCGGGCAATCGATCATCTCGATCGCGCGGATGCCGGGCCAGGCCTGCAGCATCTCGGCAAAGTCGGCGGGTGAATAGCTGTCGGTTTCCGCCACCAGCGCGGCGTGACCGGCATCGAGCACGCGGAACGGCCCGAATTTGGCGATGCTCGCGATCTCGGGAATTTCGGACACGCCGACGATACGCTCGCCGCCCGGTTCCTCGACTTCTTCGGTGACCGTGGTGGTTTCGGTCCAGGTGACGCCGTCTTCGACCCAGGTGCGCGTGCCGACCTGCTGCGCCTGCGCGGGCACGGCGAACATGGCGAGCATCAGGCTCAGGACGGGCAGCAGGCGGCGCATGCAGCATAATCGCCCGCCGCGCCTTGCCGCTTCGCAAAGGAACACCGTTAAACACCGTTATCCACGACCAGGAGACTCACCCGATTTGGTGCGATCGGCTTGGCAGCTTGCCGGGGCTTGGCGATAGCCTGCCATAAGGAGTTGCACGTATGGTCGCGCTGGTTTCGACGGTCGCCTATCTCGGCCTCGAGGCGCGCGGCGTGGAAGTGCAGTGCCAGATCGCGCGCGGCATGCCTGCGTTCAAGCTGGTGGGCCTGCCCGACAAGGCCGTGGGCGAAAGCCGCGAGCGCGTGCATTCGGCACTATCGGCACTGGGGCTGGCGCTGCCGCCCAAGCGGATCACGGTCAACCTCTCGCCCGCAGACTTGCCCAAGGAAGGATCGCATTACGACCTGCCCGTCGCGCTGGCGCTGCTGGCGGCGATGGGCGTGGTCGATCTGGAACAGATCGGCGATTTCGTGGCGGTGGGCGAACTCGCGCTCGACGGGCGGATCATCGCCAGCCCCGGCGTGCTGCTCGCCGCGCTGCACGCCAGCGGCACCGGCAAAGGGCTGATCTGCCCCGCCGCACAAGGGACCGAGGCGCGTTGGGCGAGCGGGATCGAAGTGGTCGCCGCGCCCGATCTGGTCAGCCTGCTCAACCACCTCAAAGGCACGCAGCGCCTGCCCCCGCCGCTGCCGGGCGAGGCCGAGCCGGTGCGGCGGATGGCCGACCTGCGGCAGGTCAAAGGGCAGGAAGTGGCCAAGCGCGCGCTCGAGATTGCGGCCGCTGGCGGCCACAACCTGCTGATGATCGGGCCGCCCGGCGCGGGCAAATCGCTGATGGCGGCGTGCCTGCCCGGCATCCTGCCCGAACTGACCCCGTCCGAAGCGCTGGAGGTGTCGATGGTCGCCTCGGTCGCGGGCACGCTGCAGGATGGGCGCATCAGCCGCGCGCGGCCCTTCCGCGCACCCCACCATTCGGCATCGATGGCGGCGTTGACCGGCGGGGGCCTGCGCGTGCGCCCCGGCGAGGTCAGCCTGGCGCATCTGGGCGTGCTGTTCCTGGATGAGCTGCCCGAATTCCAGCGCGCGGTGCTCGATTCGCTGCGCCAGCCGCTCGAAACGGGCGAGGTCACCGTGGCGCGGGCGAGCGCGCATGTGACGTTCCCGGCGCGGGTGCAGCTGATCGCGGCGATGAATCCGTGCCGCTGCGGCCATCTGGGCGATCCCGCGCTGGGCTGCAGCCGCGCGCCGCGCTGCGCCGCCGATTACCAGAGCCGGGTATCGGGCCCGCTGCTCGACCGCATCGACCTGCATGTCGAGGTCGACCCGGTATCCGCCGCCGACCTTGCATTGCCACCCCCGGCGGAAGGATCGGACGCGGTAGCCGCGCGCGTCGCCCGCGCCCGCGCGGTGCAGACCAACCGGCTGGCCGGCACGCGCATGCGCAGCAATGCCGAACTCGATGGCGACGCGCTGGAAGCCCACGCCACGCCCGACGAGGCGGGGCGCAAGCTGTTGCTGCAGGCGGCCGAGGCCATGCGCCTGACCGCGCGCGGCTATACCCGGATGCTGCGCGTGGCGCGCACCGTAGCCGATCTGTCCGGCGCGGACACGATCGGCCGGATCCACCTTGCCGAAGCGCTCAGTTATCGCCGCCAGCCGCCAAGGGCGTGATGTTGCGTCCGATGGCTTGAGCGGTCGGCTTTACGGGGTCTCGTTTTCCAGCATTTCCGTGCAGTTGGCGTCCTGTCCGGCCAGGCAGCCCTTCAGCCGCAAGTCCTGCAGGTGGCGCGTTTGTGCGGGTGTCGCTTCGCTGTCATCGGCGTTGGGTCCAAGTTCGACCCGGTAACCGCAGCCATCGAAATCGCCCATCGAGCAGCCTTTATCGTACAGGTCGATCGCCTTTGCCCGGCTGTAGAACGCGTCGTTCGAATCATCGACATAGATCCGGCCCGCCTCGGTGCAGGCCCGGCTCGATCCCAGCGTGCAGCCGCGTTCGAGCAGGCGCAGCGCGCCGGGTTTGTCGTTGTTGCCGCCCTGGCCGTCCTTGAACATCGCCGCGCCCGGCGTGCAGGCATACGCCAGCCCGGCGTCGCATGCTTTCGACAGCGCGTTGCGGGCCTGCGTCATGTTGGCCGATCCTCCGTCGCCTTCACGCGCCATCAGGCCCAGCAGGTAGCAGCTTTTGGCGTCGGCCTTGGCACAGTTGGCAAGGAACAGCGCGCGGCCCTTTGCCGCAGAATCGAACGAACTGCGGTAGCCCAGCCCGGCATAACGGCAGGCATCGAGATTGCCTTTGTGGCACTGGTCATCGAAATCGTTGGTGCCGGCATCCGGGTCTGCGGCGTCGGCGGCCTCGGCGGCTGCCGCAGCAGCACTGTCCTTCGCGTTTTGCGCCTGTGCGGCGTGGGGCGTCACCAGCAACAGCGCCAGTGCGCCGCCGATCATCATGCCCGCGCGTGAAAGTAGCCCGTTCCCCAGAAATCGCATCGCCAACCTCCCCCAATCATCGTTAGCCGCCACGACCGCTCACGTCGGGCGATCGCACCTTGTTGCCGCCGTGCAGGCTGACACCAAGGCGGTCCGCTGGCAATGACCCGGCGCACAATCCCGATGTCAGGCGCCGGTCAGCGCCCGGCCATCGCCTTCGCGCGCGCCAGATAGGTGCGGCCGATGCGCAGCATGGTGCCGTCGGCGAGTTCGGCCGACCACACGCCCAGTCCGTCGTGGCGCAATCCCGCGATGCGGTCGCGGCGCACGATCGTGGAGCGGTGCAGGCGGATGAAGCGTTCGGGGTCGAGCCGCGCTTCCAACCCGACGATGGTGTGCAGCATCAGGTAGCTGCGCCCCGGTCCATCGTTCTGCCCGACGTGGAGCCGCACATAATCGCGTTCGGCATCGATGCGGTCGATGTCCGACGCCGAGACGCGCACCAGTTCGGACCGGTGCGGCACCCAGAACTCCTCGATCCATTCGGGCGTCCGATCGCCATCGGGCGCGCGCTGGGGCGCGTTGCGGCGGGCCAACGCGCGGTCGATCGCGCGTTCCAGCCGGTCCTGCGCGACGGGTTTGAGCACATAGTCCACCGCATCGAGATCGAACGCCTCGACCGCAAAGTGGTCGTGCGCGGTCACGAACACGATCGCGGGGCTGTTCGCCTGCCCGGCCAGCGCGCGCGCCACCGACAGCCCGTCGACTTCGGGCATGGTCATGTCGAGCAGGACCAGTTCGGGTGCCAGCGCCTCGACCAGCCGCAGCGCGGCGGCGCCGTCGCTGGCGGTGCCGACCACCGACAATGCGGGGATGCGCGCGCACAGGATCTGCATGCGCTCCACCGCCAGCGGCTCGTCATCGACAATCAGCGTACGCAGGGTTTCATTCGGTTCAGCAGTCATGGCGCACCAGTGGCAGAGTTAGGACAGTGGTGTAACCGCCTGCCGGCAGCGGCCCGGTTTCGACGCGCGCGGCATCGCCGAACCGCGCGGCCAGGCGATCGCGCACGTTGGCAAGGCCGATCCCGGTTCCGCCCCGGCCGGGTTCGGTCATGCCCGGCCCGTCGTCGGCCACGGCGAGCACGAGAAACCCGCCCGCCTCGCGCGCGCTGATGCGCACCGTGACCGGGCGGTTGGTGGCCGACACCGCGTACTTGATCGAGTTTTCGACCAGCGGCTGAAGGATCATGCCGGGCACGCACGCGCTGCCGAGCGAATCGGGCACTTCGAATTCGGTGCGCAGCCGCTCGGGGAAGCGCACTGCCTCGATCGCGAGGTAATGGCGCTGCAACGCGATTTCGTCGTCCAGCGGCACGTCGGACGTGGGATCGCCGGCCAGGCTGTGGCGATAGAAGCTGGAGATCGTCTGGATCATCCGTTCGGCTTCCTCCTCGCGCCCGGTCATCACCAGCGCCGACAGCGAATTGAGCGTGTTGAACAGGAAGTGCGGATTGACCTGATAGCGCAACGACCGCAGCTCCGCATTCTTGGCGGCGCGGCGATATTCGCTTTCGCGCCGCTCCGACGCGCGCACCTGTTCGGCATTGCCCAGCGCAAGATACAGCGCGGCCCACGCGATCAGCAGGAAATAGCGCCCCAGCGCGACATCGGTCAGCTGGCGCCACAGCCCTTCGTTTTCCACCGACAGCTTGGCGACGTCGATCGTGGCGGGTGCGGACGCGGCTGGCGACGGGGACAGGGAAGGCGCCGGAGACACCGCGGATGGCGCAGGTGCGGCCGGTACAACCGGACCGGCGGACGGTGACGGCGGCGCATGCCGTGCGGGCCGGGCAGCGGGCGCGGGTGCGGGCGCTGGCCCGACACGCACCGTGATGTGCGGGATCGCGGGCACGTCGATTTTCGGGGGAGCCGGCGGAATCGGGGGAATATCGACTCCCGGGCCGTCGTCGGGAAGCCCGTCCGCCGCATCTTCCGCCGCCGCCCGCGATGCCTCGGCCATGGCCTGGCGGCGGTCCTGCATCGCCTCGGCGCGCGCTTGTTCAGCCTGCTGGAGCGCCTCGGTCCTCGCGCGCTGCGCCTCGGCCCGGGCCTCCTCCAGATCGCGCCGCGCTTCGTCGATGCTCCCGCCGACTTCATCGACCAGCATGTTGCCCGAAAGGTCGTGGCGAATGCGCACGCGCGGCGCGACGGGGGCTGCAGGCGCGACCGGCGCCGCCGGGGCGGCAACGCCTGCCCGTGGGGCGGACGGAGCCACCGGGGCGGGCACCGGGGCGGGCGGTTCGGTCTGGCCGGGAAGCGGGGCGGTGGGCTGGGTTTCGCGCGCGACCATCCGTTCGAGCATCCGCTGCTCGACCGGGGCGAACGCCTGCTGGTTGATCACTGCCAGCGCCAGCGCGGCGGGCAGCATGATCACCAGCGCGGCGGCGACCCGCTGGCCCAGCGTGCGCGCGTCGAACCGGCGCAGCACCGGCCAGACCAGCACCGTCACCGCGATCCCGGCGAGCGTGACCAGCGCACGGCGCCACAGCAGATCGTTGAATTCGCCCAGCTCCACCACCAGCCCGCGCACGGTGATCAGTACGAAATAGCACAGCCACAACGCCGTTGCCGAGATGACGACAAGGCGTGCGGGAACGCGGGCTACGGGCTGGACGGGGGAAGCTTCATCGCCAATGGGCATCCGGCCATCCTAGACCCGCACACCGCCTGCGCGCCACCCGCCCGGTCGAGCGGAGTCGGCGGTTGGTCGATGGATCAGGCCAATGGAAGGCGAGCGCACGCGCCACCACGGTGCGAAGCCCGGCCTCACGCCCCCTGCAGCAGCCCTTCCTTGGCGATCCGTTCCTTCCAGATCAGCGGGGCGAGTTCGTGGACGTTGTTGCCTTGTGAATCGACCGCGACGGTCACCGGCATGTCCTGCACGGTGAATTCGTAGATCGCCTCCATCCCCAGATCCTCGAACCCGACGACCGTGGCTTCCTTGATCGCGCGCGCGACCAGGTAGGCCGCGCCGCCCACCGCCATCAGGTACGCGACCTTGTGTTTGGCGATTTCCTTGACTGCGCCCTGCCCGCGCTCGGCCTTGCCGATCATCGCCAGCAGGCCGAGTTCGAGCATCATGTCGGTGAACTTGTCCATCCGCGTGGCGGTGGTCGGTCCCGCCGGGCCGACGACTTCGCCCACCACCGGATCGACCGGGCCGACATAGTAAATCGCGCGGCCGCGGAATTCGACCGGCAACTGCTCGCCTTTGGCCAGCATGTCCTGGATGCGCTTGTGCGCGGCATCGCGCCCGGTGAGCATCTTGCCGTTGAGCAGCAGGCGGTCGCCGTGCTTCCAGCTTTGCACCTGTTCAGGCGTCAGGTGATCGAGATCGACCTTCTTGGCGGCCTTGTCAGGCGCCCATTCGACTTTGGGCCAATCATCGAGGTTGGGCTGCTCGAGATAGCTCGGGCCCGATCCGTCGAGCGTGAAGTGCGCATGGCGGGTGGCGGCGCAGTTGGGGATCATCGCCACCGGCTTGCCCGCGGCGTGGCACGGCCAGTCGTAGATCTTGACGTCGAGGATGGTGGACAGTCCACCCAGCCCTTGCGCGCCGATGCCCAGCGCGTTGACCTTGTCGTAAATCTCGACGCGCAGCTTCTCGATGTCGGTCTGCGGCCCGCGCTGCTTCAGCTGGGCCATGTCGATCGGGTCCATCAGGCTCTGCTTGGCCAGCTTCACGCAGTGTTCGGCGGTGCCGCCGATGCCGATGCCGAGCATCCCCGGCGGGCACCAGCCGGCGCCCATCTGCGGCAGCATTTCCAGCACCCAGTCCACGATCGAATCGCTGGGGTTCATCATCTTGAACTTGGACTTGTTCTCGCTGCCGCCACCCTTGGCCGCGACATCGACGTGGACGTGGTGGCCGGGCACCATTTCCACCGACAGCACGCACGGCGTATTGTCGCGCGTGTTGCGGCGGGTGAAGGCCGGGTCGGCCAGGATCGAGGCGCGCAGCTTGTTTTCCGGGTTGAGGTAGGCGCGGCGCACGCCTTCATCGACCACGTCCTGCAGGCTCTTGTCCGATTCCAGCCGGCAGTCCTGGCCCCACTTGATGAACACGTTGACGATGCCGGTGTCCTGGCAGATCGGGCGGTGGCCTTCAGCGCACATCCGGCTGTTGGTGAGGATCTGGGCGATGGCGTCCTTGGCCGCCGGGCCCTGTTCCGCCTCATAAGCCACGCCCAGCGCGCGGATATAGTCCATCGGGTGGAAGTAGCTGATATATTGCAGCGCATCGGCCACGCTGTCGATCAGGTCTTCTTCGCGGATGGTCACCATTTCGCCCATGATCGCCGAATCCCCTAGCTTGCAGTATGATCTAAAAACCACAGTTCTTTACGCGCGCAGGGCGTCGACGCAAAGCGCTTGGCGCACAACCGGCGATATTCTACAGGCGGCGGACATTCCGGTTCGGGCACCCCCTCGCAAAGCGGTTGCACCGGTGTGTTATCGATGCAATACAGCCGGACCATGAGGTTTCAATGACGGTGGTGGAACAGCAGCCGACGCAGGCCCAACCGGCCGCCGCCCGGCGCGCGATGATCGACAGCCAGCTGCGCGTCAGCGGCGTGAACGACCCCGCCGTTCTGGCGGCGTTCGCAAGCGTCGCGCGCGAGGATTTCGTCCCCGAAGCGCGGCACGGTGTCGCTTATGCCGATCGCTCGGTGCCGCTGGGCAATGGCCGCGTGCTGGCGCCGGCGCTGACCCACGGCAAGATGCTGATCGAGGCCGCGCCGGTCGTGACCGACAGCGTGCTGATCGTCGGCGGCGGCAGCGGCTATCTCGCCGCCGTGGTCGCGCCGCTGGTCGGCAAGCTGACCGTGGTCGAATCGGATCCCGCGCTGGCGCAGGGCCTTCCGCCGCGCGCCGGGCACTGGCAGATCGGCCCGCTGGCCGAGGGCAATGCGGCAGGCGCACCTTATACGCTGATCCTGATCGACGGTGCGATCGACAACGTCCCGCCGGCGCTCGCCGCGCAGCTGGCCGAAGGCGGGCGTCTGGTGACCGGTCTGGTTGAACGCGGCGTGACGCGGCTGGCAACGGGGCGCAAGGTGGACGGCAACGTCGTGCTGACCGTGCTGGCCGAAGCCGATTTTGCACCGCTGGCCGAATTTGCGGCGCCCAAGGCGTGGAGTTTCTGATTACGATGTCGCCTCACGCCGATCGCGCCGTCTTCCGCGCAGCCCTGCTGGCGTGCACCGTCCCCGCCCTGATCGCCCCCGCCTTCGCGCCGGTGGCATGGGCCGACGATCTGCGCGGCGCGCTGGCCAGCGCTTATGACACCAACCCGACGCTCGATGCCGCGCGCGCCAACCAGCGCGCGGTCGATGAAGGCGTGCCGATCGCGCGAGCGCCGGGCCTGCCGTCATTGAGCGGCACGGTGACGTACACCGAATTCCTCAAGAAGAGCGCGAACAGCTTCACCTCGCCCGACCGCGTGCTGGATGCGCAGGCCAATCTGGGTGTACCGATCTTCTCGGGCGGTTCGGTCAAGAATTCGGTCCGCGCCGCCAAAGTGCGGGTCGAAGCGGGTCAGGCCGACTTGCGCGGAACCGAAAGCCAGATCTTCAGCCAGACCGTATCGGCCTACATGGATGTGATCCGCGACCAGGCAATCGTCGGGCTCAACCGCAACAACGTCGATGTGTTGCAGGTCAACCTCAAGGCGACCGGCGATCGCTTCGAGATCGGCGACGTGACCCGCACCGACGTGGCACAGTCGAACTCGCGCCTGGCATTGGCGCGCGGCGATTTGCGCACCGCCGAATCCAACCTCGTCGCCAGCCGCGAGCTGTACATCCAGATCGTGGGCAAGGCGCCGGTCGATCTCCAGCCGCCGCCACCGCTGCAGGCGCTTCCCGCCTCGCCCGACGAAGCGGTGCAGGTCGCGCTCGACAACAACCCCGACCTGATCGCCGCGCGCCAGCGGACCAAGGCGGCGGGTTACGACACCGATGTCGCGGGCGCCGGGCGCCTGCCCAAGGTCAGCGTGTTCACCGGGCCCGACTACACCAACTATTTCGGCACGCTGGGTGGCTCATCGGTGCCGGCCGGGACGTTCACGCAACACGACGTCACCGCGCAGCTCGGCGTGCGCGCCACCATCCCGATCTTCCAGGGCGGCCTGCCCGCAGCGCAGCAACGCCAGGCGCAGGCACGCGAAAACGCCGCGATGGAGCAGGAAATCGGCGCCGAACGCCAGGTCATCGCCACGGTGCGCTCTGCCTTTTCGGCGTGGCGATCGGCCAACGACATCATCGCGCTGAACCAGACGGCGGTCGATGCGGCATCGTTGAGCCTGGAAGGCGTGCGCGCGGAAAACACCGTGGGCAACCGCACCATCCTCAACATCCTCGATGCCGAGCAGGAACTGCTGCGTGCGCAAGTCCAGCTCGTGGCGGCGCGGCGCAACGCCTATGTCGCCGGGTTCAATCTGCTGTCGGCGATGGGCAAGGCCGAAGCGCGCGACCTCGGCCTCGACGGCGGCACCCTGTACGATCCGCAGGCCAACTACGATCGCGTGAAGAACAAGATCTGGGACTGGGAGCGCGATCCCGATCCGGTCGCCCGGTCGACCCGCACCGTTGACACGCCCGCGCAGAATGCGACTATCCCAGCCCAGCCGGCACCCTGAGCGGAGTCGGTCGGGCACATGCGCGAACAGGGCAACATCCGGGGGAAAGTGACGTCAATGCGCCAGATGGGGGAACCTTCGGTCGAGGAAATCCTCGAATCGATCAAGAAAGTGATCGCGCGCGACAATCGCTCGGAAGCCGCGCAACTGCGCACGCGCCGCGAAGAAGGCCTGATTACCGCGCACCACGCCACGCACGAGCCGCGCGCACGCACGCATGAAGTACTGGAGCTGACCGAAGCGGAAGCTGCCGACGATGAGGCGGTCTATGGACAGTCCGGGCACGCAAGTGCGGGCCATGAGGGGGATGACGATGCCGCAGCGGAAGAAGCTGGCCTCCTGCCCGAAGCGGCCGCCGCTTCGATGCGCGATTCGCTGACCGCGCTGGCCATGCTCGCGGAACCCGGCGCAAGCCCGCAGATCGTCCGCTCGGGCGAAACCTCGCTCGAAGGGCTGGCGCGCGAACTGATGCGCCCGATGCTTGCCGAATGGCTCGAGAACAACCTGCCCGCGATGGTCGAGAAGATGGTCGCGGCGGAGATTGCCCGGATCGCCGGCAAGAAGGGCTGATCCTCGGTTCGGGGCCTCGCAGAGCAGGCCCGCGCAATTCCCGTTGCCTTCGTTCGGTGAGCCGTTAACCCCGGCACGATGAAGCACATTCTGAAACGCGCCGCGCTGGCCGCCGCGCTTTGTACCGTCCCCGGCTTTGCTGCCACCACCACCGCCAAGCCGGCCGCGCAACCCACGCTTACCCCGATGACCGCACAGGACCTGGTCACGCTTGGCCGACTGGGCGGCACCGCGGTTTCGCCCGACGGCCAGCTGGCGGCGTATTCGGTCACCACCACCGATCCGGTCAGCTACAAGCGCACCACCGCGATCTGGCTGCAGAGCATCGCCCAGCCAAACCGTCCGCCGGTGAAGCTGGTGTGGAACGGGTCGGCGACCGATCCCGCGTTCGGCCCCGACGGCGCGCTGTGGTTCCTGTCCGATGCCCTGCCCGCAGGCTCCGGCGCCGGTGCGACGGCGGTCACCCAGCTTTACCGCGCGACACCTTCGGCTGCGGGCATCGTGGCGACACCGCCGCTCCGTGCCACCGAGTTCAAGACCGACGTCGCCGGGTTCAAGCTGTCCCCCGATGGCAAGCGCATCGCGCTGTGGGGCGATATCGCGCGCGACTGCCCCACGTTCGGCGGCTGCGCGACCGACGGCAACACCAGCCTGCCCGGCCCCGGCACCGGTCGCCTCTATCGCGACGGCACCGGGTTCGTGCGCCATTGGGACGCGTGGGAAACGCCGGGCAACTACAGCCGGGTGTTCGCGTTCGATCTGGGCGCGGACGGCAAGGTTGGCGGGCCGGGCCATGCGCTCGACGGCGATCCCAGGGCAGGCGGTTTGACCGGCGATGCCCCGAACAAGCCTTTCGGCGGCGGCGACGATGTGGCGTGGAGCGCGGACAGCAAGGCGGTGGTCTATGCCGCGCGGCAGTCCGACCGGCACGAGCCGACCTCGACCAACCTCGACTTGTGGTGGGCACCGGCGGACGGGTCCTCCCCGACCGACATCACCGTTGCCAACACCGCGACCGACGTCATGCCCGCACCCTCGCCCGACGGAAAGTGGCTGGCGTGGGCGGCGATGGCGCGCCCCGGCTTCGAGGCGGACCGGCAGGTGGTACAGCTGCGGAACCTCGCCACCGGCGAGACGCGCGCATTGACCACAGGCTGGGACCGGTCGGTCGCATCGCTGGCGTGGACGCGCGATGCCAAGGCCCTGATCGTTACTGCCGAGGATGTGCTCGACACCCCGGTGTTCCGCATCGACATCGCCACCGGCAAAGTCACCCGGCTGGTGCTGTCGCCGGGCCGAGAAGGGCATATCGGCAATGTGGTGCCGCTGAAGGACGGGCGGCTGGTCTACACCCGCGACACGATCGACGCGCCGGCCGAGCTGTATGTCGGCACGCCTGGCAAGGCGGGCACGCGCCTCACCGACATCTCCGCCAGCGCCATCGCGCGGCTTGCACCCGTGACCACCCGCCGGTTCAGCTTCACCGGCGCGGGCGGCGACACCGTGTGGGGCCAGATCACCAAGCCCGCCGGGGGTGCCGGCAAATTGCCCGCGATCCTTTATGTCCACGGCGGCCCGCAAGGATCGTTCAACGACAGCTGGTCGAACCGCTGGAACCCGCGCGTGGTCGCGAGCCAGGGCTATGCCGTGGTTTCGGTCGATTTCCACGGCTCGACCGGATACGGCCAGGCCTTTACCGACGCGATCAGCAACGACTGGGGCGGCAAGCCACTCGAAGACCTGCAGAAGGGCTTGGCCGCCGCTGCCGCGACCGACCCGGCGGTCGATACCGACAACGCCTGCGCGATGGGCGCATCGTACGGCGGCTACATGATGAACTGGATCGAGGGCGCGTGGCCCGACAAGTTCAAGTGCATCGTCCAGCACGACGGCGTGTTCGATGCCCGCGCCATGGCCTACGAAACCGAGGAACTGTGGTTCGACGAGTGGGAGCATGGCGGCCACCCCTATTACGAAGCGCCCGAGGCGTTCGAGAGGTGGAACCCGGTCAACCTGGTGGCCAAATGGCGCACGCCGATGCTGGTGATCACCAGCGAGAACGATTTCCGCATCCCCTACACCCAAGGCATCGCCGCGTTCACCGCCGCGCAGCGCCGGGGCGTGCCGTCCGAACTGCTGGTGTTCCCCGACGAGAACCACTGGGTGCTGAAGGGCAAGAACTCGCTGCAGTGGCACGCAACGGTGTTCGCCTGGCTCGATCGCTGGCTGCGTGGCACCAAGCCTGCCCCTGCGGGCGGGAAATAGGGCGCGATCGTGGACGATATTGCCCGGGAGAGCTGGTTCAAGGGGCCCGGCACCGTCGATGAAGCCGAGCGCGCGCTCGAATTGCTCGGCGGCTTTGCCACGCAGCGCCACATCCTGCTGTGCGCCGATCCCGAAAAGGACAAGTGCGCTCCGCGCGAGGTGGGCAACGAATCGTGGAACTTCCTCAAGAAGCGGCTGGGTGAGCTGAAGCTGGGTGGCTCGGTTGGCGTGTTGCGCAACAAGGTCAGCTGCCTGCGCGTGTGCCTCGCCGGGCCGATCGCGGTCGTCTATCCCGACGGCGTCTGGTACCATTCGTGCACGCCCGCCGTGCTTGAACGGATCATCCAGGAACATGTCATCGGCGGCGTTCCGGTGGAGGAATTCCGGCTGAAGCGGGTGCTTTAGGTTTTGTTTCAGCGTGGCTGAAACAGGGCGGCGCTTCCAGCCGTCGGGCTGGAAAAACCCTAAGGCCCGAACCCCTCGCGTTCGTCTTCCAGCGGGTTTTCGATCGATTCGTCGTGACCGGTGCCGCTCGACAGGAACACCAGTCCCATCAGCGCCGCCGTCAGCAGCATCGCGGCGCCGATGCCCAGCACGGTGGCAATGTAGAAGTGGATCGAGACGAACCCGACCACGCGGTACATCAGCAGTGCCACGATCATCACCGTCACCAGCGTGACCAGCGTCATCCACTTCATCAGCCGGCGATAGCGCGCCCAGGCGTAAGCCGCCGTGGCGGGATCATCGAGCGGAGAGTGGCCGACCATGGCGGTTCAATGAGCCTGCCCGCGAACGCTGGCAATCGCTTTCGCCGCCGGGCAATCCATGTCATGATCGCATTGGAATACAGGGGAACACTGTTTCGAGACACAGGAGGAAGCGATGACCATAGCAAGGATCATGGAAGGCCGTGTCGGCGAAATCTGGAGCTGCCACGCCGAAGACTGCGTGGCCGATGCGGTGGAATTGCTCGCCACCAAGCGAATCGGTGCGATCCCGGTGCGCGACGCCCATAACGACGTGGCTGGCATCTTTTCCGAACGCGACGTGCTGCATTGCGTCCACGCCCACGGCGCCGACGCGATGCGCATGAAAGTGCGCGACGTGATGACCAGCCCGGCGATCACCATCGAACCCGGCATGGCCGTGCTGGAGGCGCTGTCGCTGATGACTCGCCGCCGCATCCGCCACCTGCCGGTGGTGGAGAACGGCCGGATGAAGGGCTTCATCTCGATCGGCGACCTCGTGAAGTACCGGATCGACCGGGTCGAGGCCGAAGCCGAGGCGATGCGCAGCTATATCCAGTCGGCATAATCCGCCATTTCAGGCGCGCAATCGGCGTCGTTGATGCCGCGCTGCTTGAGCGGAAGGTCAATCGCTCCTATCTGTAGGGGATGACCGATCCTGCAACCACCCTGGCGCCCGCGATAACCCTGGCGCCCAGCGCCGCCCGGCGCGTGGCGGCGATTGCCGCCAAGCAGGCCAAGCCCGCCGTGCTGCGGCTGTCGGTCGAAGGCGGCGGCTGTTCGGGCTTCCAGTACAAGTTCGGGCTCGATGAACTGCCGCAAGCCGACGACACCGTCGCCGAAACCGAAGGCGTGCGACTGCTGGTCGATTCGGTCAGCCTCGATCTGGTGTCGGGCAGCGTGGTCGAATATGTCGAATCGCTGGGCGGCGCGGCGTTCCGAGTGACCAATCCCAACGCGTCCGCCGGGTGCGGGTGCGGGTCGAGCTTCGCGATCTGAATGATCGCCCGCCAAGTGATTGCTCGCGACAGATTGCCCGCCAGATGATCAAGGTCGCCTCGTTCAACATCAACGGGATCAAGGCGCGCCTGCCGCGCCTGCTCGAATGGCTTGAGGAAACGCGCCCGTCGGTCGCCTGCCTGCAGGAGATCAAGACGCAGGACGAAGGCTTTCCCGCCGCCGAGTTCGAGAAGATCGGCTATCACGCCATCTGGCACGGCCAGAAGGGCTTCAACGGCGTCGCGATCCTCGCCGATGGCGTGGCCCCGATCGAAGCGCTTCGCGGCCTGCCCGGCGAGCCCGAGGACGAGCACGCCCGCTATCTCGAGGCCGATGTGTTCGGCTTGCGCGTGGTGTGCATCTACCTGCCCAACGGCAATCCGCTGCCCGGCCCCAAGTTCGACTACAAGCTGCGCTGGATGGAGCGGCTGCGCGCGCGGATGGCCGAACTCGCCGCGCTGGAACTGCCGGTCATCGTCACCGGCGACTTCAACGTGATTCCCCAGGACAAGGACGTGTGGGCGCCCGCCGCGATGGCCGGTGACGCACTGATGCAGCCCGCTTCGCGCGATGCCTACCGCCGCCTGCTCAACGATGGCTGGACCGACGCGCTCGACACGCTGAACCCGCGCGGCGGGGTGTGGACGTTCTGGGATTACCAGGCAGGCGCATGGCAGCGCGACCATGGGTTTCGCATCGACCACGCGCTGCTCTCGCCCGACCTGGCCGACCGGCTGGTCGCGGCGGGCGTCGACAAGGACCATCGCGGCCGCGAGAAGGCGAGCGACCACGCGCCGATGTGGGTCGAACTGCGCGACTGAGCAGGCGTGTGTCCGCTACAAACCACCGCGCCCGATCGACCAGCGACATTGCCCTCATCGTGTTACCGTATTATATCGGCAACACACATTGAGGAGAGTTCCGATGTTCAAGGATCTGGCGCGCGCCGTGGCGGGCATCGCCGTGATGGGCCTGGCCGTGGCCACCAGCGGTTGCGACAACGTGAATTTCGACATGGACGGGCACAAGGGCGTGCCGCTTGCCGAGCTCGACTTGTCAGGCAAGGCACCCGGCGAGGTTACGCTGCTCGGCCCCGATCACCTGCAGATCACGCGCGGCGACACGCTGGCGATTACGGTGGATGGCGACCAAGCAGCCAAGGACCACCTGCGGTTCGTGCTCGACGACGGCAAGCTCGGGATCGGCCGCGACGGCTGGAAGAACGGAACGGGCATCGCCACCATCCACGTGACCATGCCCGCACCCAGCCGCCTGGTGATGGCGGGGTCCGGCACGATCACCGCCGATGCGCTGGCCGGCGCCGAAACGCGCGTGACCATTGCCGGATCGGGGACGGTCGATGCGCCGTCGATCGAAACCGACGAACTGAAGGTCGATGTCGCCGGATCGGGCCGCCTGCGCGCGGGCGGCCACGCCAAGACGCTGAAAGTCACCATGGCCGGCAGCGGCGCGGCCGAACTCATCGGGCTGACGGTGGGATCGGCCAAAGTCGACGTCGCCGGATCGGGCAACACCAGCTTCGCGTCCGATGGCGACGTTTCGGCCAACATCATGGGGTCGGGCGAAGTGCGCGTGCGCGGCCGGGCCAAGTGCACGGTGCAGTCGATGGGATCGGGCAAGCTGGTGTGCGAGCCGGGATGATACCCCGCCCGCCCGCCTCCCTGCCAGCCCGATTGACTACGCCCGATTCACCGTAGCGCAATCCTTCGCGGCTATGACGGGTGGGCCGACCGCCCGTTCCGAAGCGAGGGATTGCCGCGATGATTCGTTCGACCGTGCTCGCCGTCGCTTCAGGCGCTGCCGCGCTGCTGCTGTCGGGTTGCGTCAGTTCGGCGGTCAGCCTGGTGACGCTGCCGGTGCATGCCGCCAGCAAGACCGTTGGAGTGGTCGGCGGCACTTATGATCACCTGACCACCAGCCAGGCCGAATCCGACCAGAAGCGCGGACGCGAAGTCCGCCGCCGCGAGGAGCGCTATGGCGCGCTCGACCGCCAGTATCGCAAGGCCAGCAACAAGTGCCGCGACGGCAACCGCTCGGCCTGCGCGGAATCCGAGGAACTGCGCGACCAGATGGCGCAAATGTCGCCCTCGGTGCCGTACGAGCCGCGCTGAACATCAATAAATTTGTCGTCTCCCGCTCATCCCGAACGAAGTCGCGGGATGCCGGCTCAAGGTCACCGGTTGCGCCATACGTCTCGACAGGAGCGGTGGTTGGTTGGACCAAGCAACAGCCGTCGCGCTCCACCGCCAACTTCAGGCCGCCGCCCGCCCCAGCCGGTCGTTGATCGCGATGCCGATGCCCTCGGCGGGGATCGGTGCCACGGCAATGCGCGGCTGCGCGGCATCGGCGGCAAGGTGGAGACAGGCGTAAAGCCGCGCCGCCGCCTGCGCCAGATCGCCCGCCGTCGATAGCGAGACGTGGCCCGCCACACCGCCGAAGCCGATGAGAAATTCATCGGCATCGGCCCGCGTCGCATCCAGCCTCACCGGTTTGCCCGGCGCATAGTGGCTCGCGAGCTGGCCGGGAGCCTCGATCGACGCTTCCCCGCCCGCAACTGCCCCAGCGTCAGGCCGCGTGCCAATCACCTCCGCGAGTTGCGTCTCCCCGATCGGACCGGGCCGCAGGATCGACCAGCCACCGCCGGGCCGCACCGCGACGATGGTCGATTCGATGCCTTGCGCCGTCTCCCCGTCATCAAGCACCAGCCCCACCCGGTCGCCGAGCGAAGCGATCACGTGCGCGGCGCTGGTCGGGCTGACCCCGCCGCTGCGATTGGCCGACGGCGCCGCCAGCGGCAGTCCGCATTCGCGCAGCAGCGCCTGCATCACGGCATGCGCCGGGCAACGCAGCGCCACGGTGGGCAACCCAGCGCTCACGGCCGCAGCCAGCGGCGCAGCGGCCCGGCGCGGCAGCACCATGGTCAGCGCGCCGGGCCAGAATACCGCCGCCAGCGCGCGCGCCGTGCCGTCGAACAGGGCCAGCCGTTCGGCCGCGGCGAGATCGGGCACATGCACGATCAGCGGATTGAAATCGGGGCGGCCCTTGGCGCGGTAAATCTCCGCCACCGCCGCATCGCTGTCAGCCCGCGCGGCGAGCCCGTAGACCGTCTCGGTGGGCACCGCGACCGTACCCCCCGCCGCGATGATACGCACCGCAGCGGCGATCCCGTCTGCGCTTGCAGGCATGACATTCTCGGGCTTTGTCGCGGGCATGGCTTGCCGCTATAGCGCGCGGCGAGCACTGCCAAGGAAAACGTACATGGACTTCACGCCGCCCACCGCAGACCAGGTCCTTGCCATGCGCGTGTGCGCCGGCATCGACGATCTGGCGCAGAACGAGCGCTTTGCCGCCGCGACGCCGGATATGGTGGCGGCCATCGCCGAAGGGATCGGCGCGCTGGCGGCGGGCGAATTCGCCCCGCTCAACCGCATCGGCGACAAGCAGGGAGCGCTGCTGGCCAATGGCGTGGTCACGCTGCCCGACGGTTTCGCGCAAGCGTACCACCAGTTCGTCGAACAAGGCTGGGGCTCCATCGCCGGGCCGGTCGACTTCGGCGGACAGGGCCTGCCGTTCACGCTGGCGACATGCGTGCTCGAAACGCTGGGCGCGGCCAACATGGGCTTCACTTTGCTGCCGATGCTGACCGTCGGCGCGATCGAGGCGATCGCCCACCATGGCAGTGCCGACCAGAAGGCCAGCTATCTGCCCAAGCTGATCACGGGCGAATGGTCGGGCACGATGAACCTGACCGAACCGCAGGCGGGCAGCGACGTCGGCGCCTTGCGCACCACCGCGACGCCGATCACGGACGGGCCGCACGCGGGCAAGTACCGCGTTGCCGGCACCAAGATTTTCATCACCTTCGGCGAGCACGACCTTGCCGGCAACATCGTCCACCTCGTGCTGGCGCGCACGCCCGGCGCGCCTGCGGGATCGCGCGGCATTTCGTTGTTCATCGTGCCCAAGTACCTGCTCATGGCCGATGGCTCCCCGGGCCCGCGCAACGACCTGCGCTGCGTCTCGATCGAGCACAAGCTGGGCATCAACGCCTCGCCCACGTGCGTGATGAGCTATGGCGACGGCAGCGGCGGGGGTGACTGCATCGGCGAGCTGATCGGGCACGAGAACGAGGGCCTGAAGGCGATGTTCACGATGATGAACTCGGCACGGATCAACGTCGGCAGCCAGGGCGTGCAGATTGCCGAGCGGGCGTTGCAACAGGCGCAGGCGTTCGCGCGCGACCGTGTGCAGTCGCCGCGCGCCGGATCGGCCGACAAGGCGTCGGTGCCGATTGCCGAGCACCCCGATGTGCGGCGCATGCTGCTGCGGATGCGCGCGCTGACCGAAGGATCGCGGGCGTTGCTGTACTACACCGCAGGCCAAGTCGATCGCGGCTCGCTCGGTGACGCGGCGGCACAAATGCGCGCCGAAACGCTGGTGCCGATGCTGAAGGCGTGGGGCACGGACATTGGCTGCGAAGTCGCCAGCCTGGGCATCCAGATTCACGGCGGCATGGGCTTCATCGAGGAAACCGGCGCGGCGCAGCATTATCGCGATGCGCGGATCGCCCCGATCTATGAAGGCACCAACGGCATCCAGGCGGCCGATCTGGTCACGCGCAAGCTGGGGTTCGACAACGGCGGCGTGCTGCAGGCGTTGCTGGGCGATGTGATCGCTGCCGCCCGCGATGTGCCGCAGCTGGCGCAACTGGCGCAGGATTGCGCGGCGGTTGGCCGGTGGATGTCGGAAAGTGCCTCGCTCGACGATCGGCTGGCGGGCGCGGTGCCGTTCACCACGATGTGCGCGGTGGCGGTGGCGGGATGGCAGTTGCTGCGGCAGGCGCAGGCGAGCGACAGTCCGACCAAGCAGGTCGTGGCGCGGTTCTTCAACGAGCAGATCGCGCCCGAGGCGCGCGGCCTGTCCAACTCGGCCATGGCGGGCGCGGCGCTGCTTTACGAACTCGACGCGGCCGCGCTGACCGCATGAGCGACGCCGTGCCCGATCAGGGCGATCCGCTGGCGCGGATCGCAGCTGCGCTCGAACGGATCGCGCCACCGCCGGTGGCTCCGGTCGATTGGCTGGCCCACCCGGCCTATGTCTGGGACGGAAGTTCCGCGCGGGGCGTGGCCCGGCTCGATGCGCCGCCGCTGGCACTGATGCAGGGCATCGCGGCGCAGAAGCAGTCCGTCGCGGAGAACGTGACGCGGCTCGCCAGCGGTGCCGCGGCGCATGACATGCTGCTGTGGGGCGCGCGCGGCATGGGCAAGTCGGCGCTGCTGCGCGCGGCGATCGTGGCCGCGCAAGCCGAAGCTCCGGGCAGCATCGCGCTGGTGCAGGCGGTGCCCGAAGCGGGGCTGGCCCGGCTGTTCTCCACGCTGGGCACAGTCGATCGCCGCTTCCTGGTGTTCCTCGACGATCTGGGTTTCGACGCGGGCGATTCGACGACGGCGCGCGCCTTGCGCAGCTGGCTGGAGGGCGGCGTCGAAGCCCGCCCCGCCAACGTGCGGCTTGCGGTCACATCGAACCGCCGCGCCATCGTCGAACGCCACGCGAGCGAACAGGACGATCCGATCAACCCGCGCGATGCGGTGGATGACCGGTTGGCGCTGGCCGACCGGTTCGGCCTGTCGCTGGGGTTCCACAACTGCAGCCAGGACGATTACCTGACGATCATCACCGGGTATGCGACGCACCATGGCCTGTCGTGGGACGAACCGGCCGCGCTCGAATGGTCGAAACGGCGCGGCGCGCGATCGGGCCGCGTCGCGTGGCAGTTCGTCAACGAACTGGCGGGACGCGCCGGGCGCAGCCTGTAGAGTTTGGTCCATTGGCGTGGAGCGCGGCACCGTGCCGACGATAGTCGGAAAAGATGTCTATTGCTGGCCCTTGAGCAAGTCCGAATCCGGCGCGGGCGCAGCGATCGTGCCATGGAGCTTGGGCTGGACCGGCGCGCGATCGGACTTGGTCGGCACGATCGAGGGTGCGGGAACCGCGCCGGGCGCCACCACGCGCCAGATCACCCCGCCGACATCATCGCTGACCAGCAGTGCGCCGTCGCGCGCGAAACCGACCCACGTCGGGCGGCCATGCGCCGCGCCATCCTTGGTGAGGAACCCGGTGAGCACCGGAACCGGCGGCGCGGGCAGGGCATTGCCGAGGTGGTCGAAGCCGACGAACACGACGTCGTAGCCCGACAGCGGCCTGCGGTTCCACGATCCGTGCCGGGCGATGAACGCGCCGCTGGCAAAGCGCGGGCCCATCACGTTGCCGCCGCGCGAAAACGCCAGGCCGAGCGCGGCGACGTGTGCGCCAAGGCCGTATTCGGGCTTGCGCGTATATTCGGTGAAGAATTCGGGGATCGGCGCACTGACCCGGTCGTCGAGGTGGTTCTTCCAGTACACCCACGGCCAGCCGTACTGCACGCCCGACGGCACGTTGGTGAGGTAATCGGGCACGAGGTCCGACCCCAGCATGTCGCGTTCGTTGACCGTGGTCCACAGCTCGCCGCTGTTGGGATTCCAGTCGAGCCCGTTGGGATTGCGCAGCCCCGCCGCATATTCGCGTGAGCGCTTCTTGGCGAAATCGTACTCGAAGATCGCGGCGCGGCCCTTTTCCTGCTCGATGCCGTTTTCGGCGTGATCCGTGCCGGAGCCGATGGTGACGTAAAGCAGCGTGCCCTCGGGGTTCAACAGCAGGTTGCGCGCCCAGTGGCGGCCCGCCCCGGGCAGGTCCATCAGCTTTTCCGGTGTGCCCGACAGCGTGGTGTCGCCCAGCGCATAAGGAAACGACAGCACCGCATCGGTGTTGGCGACGTACAGCCGCCCGTCGCGCCAGGCCATGCCGAACGGGGAATGGAGCGCCGGGTTGCTCAGCACGAAGCGCTGTTCGGCCACGCCATCACCGTTGGCATCGCGCAGCAACACCAGCTTGTTGGGCGAGACGCCGCCCGCGCCGACCTTCTTCATCAGGTACTTCTCGACCATCCCGGTGATCCCGCTGGCACCACTGGCCGGGCCGTTGGTTTCGGCGGCCAGCACATCGCCATTGGGCAGGGTGAGGATGGTGCGCGGATGCTCCAGCCCGTCGGCAAACCGCGTGACCGTCAGGCCTTGTGCGGCAACCGGCGCCTCGCCCGCCTGCCAGCCGATCGGATCGGCCGTACCGACCGTCGGGATGGTCTGTGCATCGGGATCGACCAGCACCGGTTTAGGCCCGCTGGTTTCGGCGAGCGTTTGCTGCGCCGCATCGCCGCGCAGCAGGAACGCCATGATCGCCACGAACGCGATGATGGCCACGAATATCGAGAGCAGGGTCTTGCGAAGCTTGGTCATCGGGCGAACGTAGGAAGATGGCGGGCCGTCGGCAATGGTGCTTGCAAAATGTTGCGCGGCGCGCGGGTGTCCGCCGTGGCTAGCGGCACCATGGGGCAGCCCGGCTTCGACTTTGCGGCGCCGGGCGGCTAGGGTGGCGCGATGTACACATTCGCCCCCACCACCGGCCAGCCCAAACCCGAACTGTACCGCGAACTGGCGCAAGCCGCTGCCGCGATCACCGAAGGCGAACCCGATGCGGTAGCCAACATGGCCAACGTCGCGGCGCTGCTGGGACAGTTCGTCCCGCAGCTCAACTGGGCGGGATTCTACCGCCTGATCGGCGACGAGCTGGTGCTCGGGCCATTCGTCGGCAAGCCGGCGTGCATCCGCATTGCGCTCGGCGCAGGCGTGTGTGGCGCCGCTGCGGCGAGCGGGGAAACCCAGCTGGTGCGCGATGTCCATGCGTTTGAAGGCCACATCGCCTGCGATGCGGACAGCGCATCGGAACTGGTGGTGCCGGTGGTGCAAGGCGCCCGGGTCATCGCGGTCATCGATCTCGACAGTCCGGAGCTGGCGCGGTTCGACGCCGACGATGCGGCGGGGATCGAGGCGCTTGCTGCGATCATCGCCACGCGGATCTGACCACCCGCGCGATAGCTGCCTCGAATCGGGACACCCCGCCAACAGACCGGTCGGAACCATGGATAGGCGCGCCTTGCGATGCTAAACGGCGGGTTAACGTCTGGTGGCGATCCGTTTGCGCACCACGGCCATTCAGGGGATTGTCCATGTCGCGTCTGTCACCCGTCCCATCCGCCGCAGCTGCCATTCTGGCGCTTGCGCTGGCCCTGCCCGCCGCTCCCGCGCTGGCGCACGACGGCCACTACCAGCCGTCGGTGCTCGACCAGGCCGGCCCCGGCCAATGGGCCGCCGGCGGTCCGGCAGTGAACGAAGACTATGAACGCGCGCGCGAAGGCTGGCTGGCCGATTGTCGCGACCGCATGGGCGAAGGCCGCCACCACCGGCGCGGACTGATCGGCGCGCTGATCGGCGGCACCGTCGGCGGTGTGGTCGGCAACCGGCTGGCCGACGACAACCGCGTGCTCGGAACCGTGGCCGGCGCCGCTGTCGGCGCGGTGGCCGGTGGCGTCATCGACCGCACGGTCAGCGCCTCGCATCGCCGCGAACGCTCGGATTACTGCGAGGATTACCTCGATCGCTACACCGGCTACGGGCCCGGCTACCGCGACCAGGGCTATGCGCCGCAGCCCGTCGTCCAGCAGCAGACGCCGTGCGTCGAGACGACGACCACGACCGTGGAATACGTCACGACCCCCGGCCGCTGGCGCACGATCAAGCGCCGCCCGCCGGTGCGCCACAAGCGCGTGCACGACAAGCGCGTCTACATCGGCAGCTGAATGCGTCGCGCGGTGCCGGGCCAAACGTGGGACCGCGCCCCCACCTTCAACCTGCGCCAGCTTATAGCTTGCGCCCGATCAGCTCTTTCATGATCTCATTGGTGCCACCGAAGATCCGCATGACGCGCGCCCCGCGCCAGGCCCGCGCGATGGCATATTCGTTCATGTAGCCCGCCCCGCCGTGAAGCTGCAGGCACTTGTCCATCACTTCCCACTGCATTTCGGTGTGCCACAGCTTGGCGGCGGCGCCTTCCTCAGGCGTCAGTTCCTTCTTCAGGTGACGCGCCAGCGCCCAGTCGAGGTGCGCCCAGCCGACCTGCAGCTTCGACTTGAGATCGGCCAGGGTGAAGCGGGTGTTCTGGAAATCGAGCACCGGCTTGCCGAACGCCTTGCGCTCGCGCGTGAATTCCACGGTATCGTCGAACGCCCGCTGCGCCGAAGCTTGCGCGCTGACCGCGATCGACAAGCGCTCCTGCGGCAGTTCGCTCATCAGGTAGATGAAGCCCTTGCCCTCTTCGCCGAGGCAGTTGGTGATCGGCACGCGCACGTCGTTGAAGAACAGTTCGGACGTGTCCGCCTCGTCCTGCCCGATCTTGTCGAGATTGCGACCCTTTGAAAAGCCTTCGCGATCGGCTTCGACCAGCACGATCGAAACGCCTTTCCACTGCGGCTCGATCTCGGTGTCGGTCTTGACGCACACCAGCACCAGATCGGCGTTCTGGCCGTTGGTGATATAGGTTTTCGAACCATTGATGACGTAGTGGTTGCCATCCTTGCGCGCCGTTGTGCGCATGCCCTGAAGGTCGGACCCGGTGCCGGGCTCGGTCATGGCGATGGCGGTCACCACCTCGCCCGAGACCATCCTGGGCAGCCATTCGCGCTTCTGTTCTTCCGAGCCGTAGCTGATCAAGTAGTTGACCACGATGTCGGACTGCAGCGAAAACCCGGTGGCGACGCGCCCGTTGTAGGCGCTTTCTTCATCGACGATCGCGTTGTAGCCGAAATCGAGGCCAAGTCCGCCGTACTCTTCCGGAACCGTCGGGCACAGCAGGCCCAGTTCGCCGGCCTTGGGCCACATCGCCTTGGGCACGATGCCCGCGTCGCCCCATTCCGCGGCGTGCGTAGCGATTTCCTCCTGCATGAAGCGCCGCACGGTCTGGCGAAACGCCTCATGATCCTCGGTGTAGGCAGTCCGCGACAGCGCATCCATCGACATCGGGTTCTCTCCGGTCCGTTTTCATTGATGCGATGGGATAGGCCGGGCCGGGCGCCGTGGTCAACGACCAATTTAACCGATCGATTAAATTGGTCGAGCCGCGTTCACTGAGGATGTCATGACGTCAAAAATCTAAAGAAGTATATTTATGTTACAGTGCTTTACTGAACTCAAATCCCGCCGCCGGTGAGGCGCTGACAGATCAGGTCGAGCTGATCGAGCGTCTTGTAGCGGATCGAAACCGTGCCGGTGCGCGGATCGGTATCGGCATGGATCGACACCTTGAGGCCGAGGAATTCCTCGAGATGCGCCTGGACCGCCGCGATATCGGCGGCGTCGGACGGATCGCGTTCCGCCCGCGCGCGGCGTTGCGCCGGTTCGCCGCGCGTGGCCCGCTTGGCCAGGCGTTCGGCGTCGCGCACCGACAGGCCCTTATCGGCGATCTCGTGCGCCAGCGGACCGGGATCGGGCAGGCTGGCCAGCGCGCGGGCATGGCCCATCGACAGCCGATCGGTCTCGACCAGTTGCAGCACGTCTTCGGGCAGACTGAGCAAGCGCATCAGGTTGGCGACGTGGCTGCGCGACTTGTCGACGAACTGCGCGATCTCGGCCTGGGTCAGGCCGTCGTCGGCCGACAGCCGCTGATAGGCGCGCGCCTCCTCGACCGGGTTGAGATCCTCGCGCTGGAGGTTTTCGATCAGCGCCAGCGCGGTCACTTCGCGATCGTCGAGCTTGCGGACGATTGCCGGGATTTCATGGATGCGGGCGCGCTGGGCGGCCCGCCAGCGCCGCTCGCCTGCTACCAGCTGATACCGGTCGCGACCGAGCGGACGCACGATGATCGGCTGGATCACGCCCCGGGCCGCGATCGAACGCGCCAGATCATCCAGCGCGGCCTCATCGAAATGGCGCCGCGGCTGATCAGGGTGCGGCTCGATCTCGGATATCGGCAACATCGCGATGGCGCCGTCGCGTGGTGACGCGCCCGTTGCCGCATCCGGATCGCTGCGAACCAGCAGTTCCTCGCGGCGCGTGTCGCCCATCAACGCGCCCAGCCCGCGACCCAGCGCCGACCGCTTGGGCGCTGCCGCCGCCTTGGTCTGGACCTGCTCCTCAGGCGGTGTCACTGCGCCACTCATGCCGCTTTCCTCTGCTGGGGCAGGCGCGCGATCAGTTCGCGGGCCAGCTTGATATAGGCCTGCGACCCGGCGCAGGTGTGATCGTAGACCAGCGCGGGCAGCCCGTGGCTCGGTGCTTCGGACAGGCGCACGTTGCGCGGGATCACCGATTCGAACACCAGTTCGCGCAGGCAGGACCGAACATCGTCGGCGACCTGGTCGGTCAGGCGGTTGCGGCGGTCGAACATGGTCAGCACGATGCCGACAATGCCAAGGTCCGGATTGAACCGCTGCTGCACGCGCTCCACCGTCTTGAGCAACTGGCTCAACCCCTCCAGCGCAAAGAACTCGCACTGCAGCGGGACCAGCAGAGTATCGGCGGCGGTCAGCGAATTGAGCGTCAGCAGCCCGAGCGACGGCGGGCAGTCGATCAGGCAGATGTCATGGCCGGCATCCTGCGCCAGCGCGGCGCGCAACCGGCCGGTACGATCCTCGACGCTGACGAGCTCGACTTCGGCGCCGGACAGGTCGACCGTGGCGGGCACGATGTCCAGACCGGGGATGCGCGTCGGCATCGCGCATTCGGCGATCGTCGCTTGGTCGATCAGCAAGTCGTAAGACGACCGCTCGCGGGCTTCGGCGGGTATGCCGATGCCGGTGGAGGCGTTACCCTGCGGATCGAGATCGATCAGCAGCACCTTCCACCCGGTGGCCGCCAGCGCGGTGGCGACGTTGATGGCGGTGGTGGTCTTGCCCACCCCGCCCTTCTGGTTGGCGACCGCGATCGTGATCATCTGCGCAGACCTTCTTCGCTATGGTTGCCCGTATGCGCCGCCGTTGATCGGGGTACCGGCAGGGTGGCGGGCAGTGTGCCGACAACGATTCCCGCCGCCGGATCGGTCAGCGATTGTTCCACGTGGAACATGTGGCGCCATGTGGAATTGAGCATGTGCAGTTCATGGTGCGCCTTGGCCCCCTTCGGCAACAACCAAGTGGTCGCCGGTGTGGAAAAACGTGCGGATAGCGTCAGCAGTTTGTCCAAAGGCGCAAAGGCACGCGCCGAGATCACGCTGAACTGACGAGGCGGCAGGTCCTCGACCCGGCTCAACACGACCTCGACGTTGCTAAGCCCCAGCGCCGCCGCCGCGCGCGACAACCACTCGGTGCGCAGTTTGCGCGAATCGACCAAAGTCATCCGCCGCGCGGGATCGAGCGCGGCGATGACCAGCCCCGGAAACCCCGCCCCGCTGCCGAGGTCAAGCCAGTCGCCCTCAACCTCAGCCGGTGTTCCACGTGGAACACACAACAGCTGCGCTGAATCGGCGATATGCCGCTGCCAGACATGCGCAAGGCTCCCGCGCGACACCAGATTCTGTCGCTCGTTCTCCTCGATGAGCATAGTCACCAGCTGCGACAGCCGTGCCATCGCTGCGGAATCGATTCCCAGCCCCTCCACCAGCCACGCCCGGGCCGCGTCCTCGCTGTCGATCATGCCGCGCGCCGTCGGGCGTGGACGAGCAGGCTGGCCAGCGCCGCCGGAGTGATGCCCGCGATCCGCCCCGCCGCCGCCAGGCTCTCGGGCCGCGCCTTGCTCAACCGATCGACCATCTCGTTCGAAAGGCCGGGTATCTCCGCATACGGAAAATCCGCCGCCAACCGCACACCGTCGCTCGCGCGCAATTCGCGCAGTTCGGCGTCCTGCCGCGCAAGATAGGGCGCGTATGTCGCGTCCTCGCCCAGCTCCTCGACCAGCGCGGCATCGTCCGGCAACGCCTCACCCAACCATGGGGCGAGCGCGGAAAGTTCGATCCCGGGAAAGCGCAGCCATTCCATCAACGGCCGCCGCGAACCGTCCTCGCGCACGGGCAGCCCGGCGCGAACCAGATCGTTGACCGATACCGGCTCCGCCAACGCACGTTCAGCGGCATCGCGTTGCGCCGACCGCGCCCCAAACCACGCGCGGCGCTTCTCGCCCACGCACCCGGCGGCGATCGCCAGCGGGGTCAACCGCGTCGAGGCGTTGTTGGCGCGCAGCCGCAGGCGGTACTCGGCGCGCGCCGTCAACATGCGATAGGGCTCGCTCACCCCGTGCAGCGTCAGGTCGTCCACCATCACCGCCATGTAGCTGCTCGCGCGATCGAGCGGCGCGGGTTCGCGCCCCAGCACCACAGCGGCGGCATTCATCCCGGCGACCAGCCCTTGCGCTGCGGCTTCCTCGTACCCGGTGGTGCCATTGATCTGGCCCGCGCAATACAGGCCCGGCAACACCCGCACCGCCAGGCTGCTGTCCAGCGCGCGCGGATCGATATGGTCGTATTCCACCGCATAGCCCGGCACGGTGATCTCCACGCGTTCCAGCCCGGCGATGCTGCGCATCATCGCCAGCTGCACGTCGGCGGGCAGCGAGGTGCTGACCCCGTTAGGATAGACCGTGGCATCGTCGAGCCCTTCCGGCTCCAGAAAAATCTGGTGCCCGTCGCGATCGCCGAACCGGTGGATCTTGTCCTCGATCGACGGGCAATAGCGCGGCCCTTGCGCGCCGATCGCGCCGGTGAACAATGGCGAACGATCGAGCGCGCCGCGCACGATATCGTGGGTCCGGGCGTTGGTGCGCGCGATGGCACAGAACACTTGCGGCAGTTCGCGCCGCTGGTTGAGCGGCGACATCGTCCACGGATCGGCATCGCTCGGCTGTTCGGGCAGCGCCGCCCAGTCGATCGTGCGTCCGTCGAGCCGCGGCGGCGTGCCGGTCTTAAGCCGCGCCATCGGTAGCGCGGCATCGTCGCGCAACTGCGTGGCCAGCCGGTGCGCCGCACTCTCGCCGATGCGCCCGCCGGTCATGCGCTCCTCGCCGCGAAACAACCGGCCGCCCAGGAACGTGCCGGTGCACAGCACCACCGCACCCGCGACCAGCACCGTGCCATCGGCCAGGTCGATGCCGGTGACCGCCCCGCCCTGCATCCGCAACGCCACCGCTTCACCGCCGACAATTTCGAGATTGGCCTGCGCGCTCAGCATCCGCTGGATCGCGGCACGGAACAACCGGCGGTCGGCCTGCACGCGCGGCCCCTGCACCGCGCTCCCCTTGGAGCGGTTGAGCATGCGGTAATGGATGGCGGCGGCATCGGCGGCGCGCGCGATCAGTCCGTCGAACGCATCGACCTCGCGCACCAGGTGGCCCTTGCCCAGCCCGCCGATCGCCGGGTTGCAACTCATCGCGCCGATCGCGGCGGGATCGAAACTGACCAGCGCGGTGCGCGCACCCATCCGCGCCGCCACCGCCGCCGCCTCGCACCCGGCATGACCGCCGCCGATCACAATGACATCGAATTTCCGCATGATCCGTCGCCGATACAGGATCGCGGGATTCTGGTCAAAAGGGGTGTAGGCGTCTTGATGTTCCACGTGGAACAATTGGGGTAGTCCTTGCCCGTTCAATTCCACTCCACTCCCGCTCATGTCGAGCGAAGTCGAGACACGTCGCGCCACACGCTAACTTGAGTGCGGATCCCCCGACTTCGCTCGGGATGAGTGGGGGAAGTGTGACGAATCAGCGGGCATTCACTTCCCGATGCAGAACCGTCCGAACAGCGCATCGAGCATGTCCTCCGTGCCCGTTCGCCCGACCAGCTGGTCCAATCCGCGGCGGGCGAGGCGCAAGTGTTCGGCGGCGAGCAACGGGTCGGTCTGGCGCGCGGCATCGGTCAGCGCCTGCGTTGCTTCGTCCAGCAAGCGGTGCTGGCGCGCGTTGAGCGCCAGCGCGCCGGGCGCGGGCAACGCCGCACGCGCCCGTTTCACCAGCGCGGCGCGCAAGGCGTCGATGCCCTCGCCGGTGCGAGCCGAGACGCGGAACGATGGCGCGGCCTTGCCGTGCGCGCCCGGGCGATCGCACTGCGCGGCGATTTCCCACAGTGGTGCGCCCAGTGGCCCCTCCCATTCCGGGCCGAGCCACAGCACGAGGTCGGCGCGTTCCGCCGCCGCGCGGGCGCGGGCAATGCCGATGCGCTCGATCTCGCCCGCGCCGTCGTCGCGCAAGCCGGCGGTATCGACGAAGCTGAACGGCACGCCTGCGATCGCCACCGCCTGCACCAGCACGTCGCGCGTGGTGCCGGGTTCGGCGGCGGTGATGGCCGCGTCGGATTCGATCAAGGCATTGAAAAGGGTGGATTTCCCAGCGTTCGGGGGGCCTGCCAGCACCACGCGGAAGCCTTCGCGCAACGGTTCGGCGCGCGGGCGGTCGAGGAACTCCTGCCATTCCTGCGCCAACGCACCGCAGTCTTCGCCAAAGCCCTTGGGCAAGTCCGCGCCGACATCGTCATCGTCTGAGAAATCGAGCGCCGCTTCCATCCGTGCCGACAGGCCGAGCAGCGCGGTGCGCCAGTGTTCGATCGTGCGCGAAAACTGGCCGTCGGCCATGGCCAGCGCGCTGCGGCGTTGCAGTTCGGTTTCGGCGGAGAGCAGGTCGGCCAGCCCTTCGGCCTCGGCCAGGTCGATCCGCCCGTTGCCGAACGCGCGGCGGGTGAATTCGCCCGGCTCGGCGCGACGCAGGCCGGGCTGGCGGGCCAGCGCGCGCTCGACCGCCGCGATTACCGCGCGGCCGCCGTGCAAGTGCAGTTCGGCGCAATCCTCGCCCGTGGCAGTCCTGGGGCCGGGTAGCCACAACACCAGCGCGGAATCGAGCGGCATGTGGTCGTGCGGATCGGTCAGCGTCGCCAATGTTGCGCGGCGCGACTTGGGCAGGCGACCGGCCAGCGCGCGCAGTGCGGCGCCGGCTTGCGGCCCGCTGACGCGGATCACCGCGATCCCGGCGGGCGGCCCTCCCGACGACAGGGCGAATATGGTGTGGGCGAACAGGGTTTCAGCCATCGCCGCCGGTTAGCGCAGCGCGGGCCGCAACGTCAGTCCTTTTTCTTGCCGGCGTTGGCGAAGCCGGCCATCGCCGCGCCCGCGCCCTGTTCGATGAAGTTCTGGAACAGCTTCATCCCGATCTCGCCCATCGGCGCGATCTTCTTGGCGTAATCCTGCAGCTGATCGACGCTGGAAACGCCCTTCATCGCGTTGGACAGGGCATCGACATAGACATCGTTGGCTTTCGACACGTCGGGCAGGCCCATGAAGCGGCGGGCTTCCTCGGGGGTGCATTCGATCTCGACATTCACTTTCATGGCGCGCTCTCCCGGGGGTGAAAAACCCTGCTTCCGCAGACTGTCACGAGGCCTTGGCAAAGTCCACGGGCAGGGCCAAGGTTCCCATCGACCAACGACAACCACGCAGAGGACGACCGACATGGGTGAAACCACCACGATTGCCGCGCTGAACGCAGAGGGCCGGATCCCGGTCTACGTTGCCCGGCCCGCCGCCGCACCGCGTGCCGCGATCATTGTCATCCCCGAAATCTTCGGCGTCAACGCCGGCATCCGCGCCAAGTGCGATGACTGGGCCGCGCAAGGCTATCTCGCGCTGGCGCCCGACATCTTCTGGCGGTTCGCGCCCGGCGTCGAGCTCGATCCCGACGTGCCCGAGCAGTTGCAGGAAGGATTCGGCTATTTCGGCCAGTTCGATGCCGACCTCGGCGTGCAGGATATCGAGGCGGCGATCCACTGGCTGCGCCGCGAGCAGGGCGTGGCCAAAGTCGGTTGCGTCGGGTTCTGCCTGGGCGGGCGGCTGGCCTACATGGCGGCGGCGCGCACCGACATCAGCGCGTCGGTCGGCTATTACGGGGTGATGATCGACCAGATGTTGAACGAAAGCCACGCGATCGCGCACCCGCTGATGCTGCACGTGCCCATGGCCGACCATCTCGTCGGTGCCGAAGCGCAGGCGGCAATGCACGCCGGGCTCGATCCGCTGCCCAAGGTGACGCTGCACGACTACCCCGGGCTCGACCACGGCTTTGCCGCGACCGGCGGCAACCGCCGCGATGCTGCGGGCGCCGCGCTGGCCGATGGCCGCACCGCCGCGTTCTTTGCCGAAAACCTGGGCTGACCGAACCATGATCCCCACCGCCAAGCTGCACGATTCCGCTGGCCTGCTCACGCGCTTTGCGGTGCCGCTGCTGCTGCTTGTCCTGGCGGGGTGGGCGGTGATCGAGCCGCCGGCGCGGTGGGCCCTGCTGGTGCTGGTGCCGCTGCTGGCGATCGCGGTGCTCGATTTCTTCCAGACGCACCACACGCTGCGGCGCAACTATCCGCTGCTGGCGCGGGTGCGCTGGATCATGGAGGATCTGCGCCCGTTCGCGCGCGCCTATATCGTCGAGGGCGATCTCGACGGGCGGCCGTTCAACCATGACGAGCGCGCGCTGGTCTATGCCCGCGCCAAGGGTGCGCTCGATGCACACCCGTTCGGCACCGAACTGGACGTCTATTCGGACGAGTACGACTGGCTCGCCCATTCGATCGCCCCCAACGCCGCTGCGCCCGAGCAATGGCGGCTGCGCATCGGCAACGACCAGTGCGCGCAGCCGTACGACTCCGCGCTGCTCAACATTTCGGCGATGAGCTTCGGCGCGCTGTCGGCCAACGCGATCATGGCGCTGAACAACGGCGCCAGGCAGGGCGGGTTCGCCCACGACACCGGCGAGGGTGGCCTGTCACGCCATCACCGTACCTTCGGCGGCGACCTGATCTGGGAACTGGGCAGCGGCTATTTCGGCGCCTGCGTCGAAGGCGGCACGTTCGATGCCGGGCGCTTTGCCGAAACCGCGAGCATCGACCAGGTCAAGATGGTCGAGATCAAGCTGAGCCAGGGCGCCAAGCCGGGCCACGGCGGCGTGCTGCCCGGCGCCAAGGTCACCGCCGAAATCGCCGAGGCGCGCGGCGTGACCATCGGCAAGGACTGCATCTCCCCGCCCGCGCACTCGGCGTTCTCGACCCCGCGCGGGATGATCGAATGGGCGGCGCAATTGCGTGAACTGTCGGGCGGCAAGCCGGTGGGCATCAAGCTGTGCATCGGCCAGCGCCATGAATTCCTCGCCATCTGCAAGGCGATGCTGGAAACCGGGATCACGCTCGATTTCGTCGTGATCGACGGGGCGGAAGGCGGCACCGGCGCGGCGCCGGTCGAACTGTCCAACTCGGTCGGCACCCCCTTGCGCGAAGGGCTGATCTTCGCGCGCAACGCGCTGGTCGGCACCGGGCTGAAGGACAAGGTCAAGCTGGGCGCGTCGGGCAAAGTCCATTCGGGCGCGGGGATGGCGATGAACTTCGCGCTCGGCGCGGACTGGTGCAACGCCGCGCGCGGCTTCATGTTCGCGCTGGGCTGTGTGCAGTCGATGAAGTGCCACACCGATACCTGCCCCACCGGCGTCGCCACGCAGGATCCCACGCGCCAGCGCGGGCTGGTGGTGCCCGACAAAGCCGCGCGCGTCGCCAGCTTCCAGAAGCACACGCTGATGGGCCTGCGCGAGATCGTGGTCGCCATGGGCCTCGACAACCCGTGGCAGATCGCGCCGCATCACCTGATGCAACGGCTGAACTCGGCGCGATCGAACCCGGTCGACCGGATCTACAGCTTCCTCGAACCCGGCGCGCTGCTCGCCGACGCACACAGCACCAGCCTGGGCCGCGACTGGGCGATGGCGCAAACCGGCAGCTTCCGGCCCGCCGCCGTGTAACGAGGCCGCCTTGCAAGGAGAACGAGCATGAACCTTGGTCTTGCCGCCTGGCACCGCGCGATGACCGCGGGCTGTCCCGAGGACCTGCTGCGCGAACTGGTGGCAGAGGACGCGGTGTTTCACTCGCCCGTGGTGCACACCCCGCAAGTGGGGCGCGACAAAGTGGTGATGTACCTCGGCGCGGCGGGTCGGGTGTTTGCCGACAGCAGCTTTACCTACGTGCGCGAACTGGTCGACGGCGCGGAATGCTGCCTCGAATTCACCGCGACGATTGACGGCGTGACGCTCAACGGCATCGACCTGATCCGCTTCGACCTCGAAGGCCGGATCGTCGACTTCAAGGTCATGGTGCGGCCGATTCAGGCAATCAACCTGCTGTGGCAGAAGATGGCGGTGGCGCTGGAGGATACATGATGGGGGTGGGGGGGAAGCGGCAACTATGGTGTTATCAAAAGGTTGACGAGATCATGTGGTGATAGCAAACTTGCCTTTGCAACAGAGGGATAGAGCATGTCAGCAACCGTGAAGCTCGGAGAACATTTCAAGAAGTTGTTAGATTTTACGGGCCGCGAGGACCGTGCAAGCTTTTGGCCTTACGCGGCCGTCGCGTTTGGCATCACCATCGCGGCAGGAATGATTATCTTGGCGCCCATGATGGTACATACGATGCAGGCGATGCAGGAATTTGCCGTCCAACACCCAGATCAAGCAACGGTGATCAGCGGACCTGGGCAATACTCAATCTCAGTCCAAGGTAACCACCCTGAGTTTATGCCTGCCGGTTCGATAGCGCTTTTCCTGGCCGTTACCTTCGGCATGGCAATTTTGCTCTTTGCAGCAGCCGTGGTTCGAAGACTCCGTGATCGAGGAAAGTCGGGCTTTTGGGGACTGATGCCCATTCCCTTTATAATCTATTCCTCGGTCGAGATGCCGCGAATGTTTGCTACTGTAGCCACTGGGGTCTCCCCCGATATGCCGCTGTTTTTATCCATCTTCTTCAGCAACCTGCTTTACTTGGCCACCTTGATCGGGTTGATCGCGTTGCTCGCTGGATCGAGCGAGCCAGCCCAAAACCGTTGACCCAGGCATCGCGAGCGACGCCGTCGTCCTACAATGCTCCGTCACTTTTCACCCGTCATCCTGAACTTGTTTCAGGATCCATTTTTCCGCTCGCACCGCCGGTTCCGGCTGCACGATGGATGCTGAAACGAGTTCAGCAAGATGGGTGAAGGCGAGATTGGCTTGCGTTCTTCGACAGGCTCAGGACGAGCGGGTGTGGGGAGATGGGTGAGCGGCGCTCATTGTCTGGGCTGAGTGTGTAATCACCGCCCTCGCCCACCCTCCAAAACCCCAGCAAAAAGGCCACCCGGAACTGCTCCCGGATGGCCTCTTGAACGCTCGCGATCCGCGCCCTGCACCTGTGGGTACCCTTACTGGTTCATCGTCGCGAAGAAGTCTTCGTTGGTCTTGGAATCCTTCATCTTGTCGAGCAGGAATTCCATCGAATCGATCGTGCCCATCTGCATGAGGATGCGGCGCAGCACCCACATCTTGGCGAGCTTGTCCTTTTCGACCAGCAGTTCCTCCTTGCGCGTGCCCGACTTGCCCACGTCGAGCGCGGGGAAGATGCGCTTGTCGGCGACCTTGCGGTCGAGCACGATTTCCGAGTTGCCGGTGCCCTTGAACTCTTCGAAGATCACCTCGTCCATGCGGCTGCCGGTATCGATCAGCGCGGTGGCGATGATCGAGAGGCTGCCGCCTTCCTCGATGTTGCGTGCCGCGCCGAAGAAGCGCTTGGGGCGTTGCAGGGCGTTGGCATCGACGCCGCCGGTCAGCACTTTGCCCGATGACGGAACGACGGTGTTGTACGCGCGGCCGAGGCGCGTGATCGAATCGAGCAGGATCACCACGTCGCGCTTGTGCTCGACCAGCCGCTTGGCCTTTTCGATGACCATTTCGGCGACTTGTACGTGGCGCGTGGCGGGTTCGTCGAAAGTCGAGGAAATGACCTCGCCCTTCACGCTGCGCTGCATGTCGGTGACTTCCTCGGGCCGCTCGTCGACCAGCAGCACCAGCAGGAACACTTCGGGATGGTTATCGGTGATCGCCTTGGCGATGTTCTGCAGCAGCACGGTCTTGCCGGTGCGCGGCGGGGCGACGATCAGCGCGCGCTGGCCCTTGCCCTGGGGGCTGATGATGTCGATCACCCGCGCCGACTTGTCCTTGACCGTGGGATCGAGCGTGTCGAGGTTCAGCTTGCTGTCGGGATAGAGCGGGGTCAGGTTGTCGAAGTTCACGCGGTGGCGCACCGCCTCGGGATCATCGAAGTTGACCTTGATCAACTTGGTCAGCGCGAAATAGCGTTCGCCATCCTTGGGCGCGCGGATTTCGCCTTCCACGGTGTCACCCGTGCGCAGGCCGAACTTGCGGACCTGGTTGGGCGAGACATAGATGTCGTCGGGGCCGGCGAGGTAATTCGCCTCGGGGCTGCGCAGGAAGCCGAAGCCGTCGGACAGAACCTCGATCGTGCCGATGCCGAGGATTTCCTCGCCGTCTTCCGCCACTTCCTTGAGAATGGCGAACATCAGGTCCTGGCGGCGCAGCGTGCTGGCGCCTTCGACGCCCAGTTCCTCGGCCATTTCGACCAGCGCGGCGGGGGTGGTTTTCTTGAGTTCTTTGAGATGCATGATTCTGGTTTTTCCGAAATCGTAGGGAGCTGGCCGGCGCGCAGGGTTGCTGCGAGGTCATGGGGCTTGGAGAAAGCAGACCCGGCGGTCGCGAACAAGGCGGCCGCTCGTCACCGGAAGGGACGGTGTCAGAAGACAGCTGCGAAATAGGACGTCGGGGCCGCGCCGTCAATCCGGCGCCGTCCCGCATTCGTGCCACACGGTATTCGCTGCGGCCAAACCGGGAGTTGGTCCACCCGGCCCCCCCGCATCCCGGTTACTTGCGCCACCCGGCTTACTTGGCGGGCTGGCCGATCGCCGACATCGCCTTGCCAATCTTGTCGAGCTCGCTGCCGCGCTGCGAAAGTTCCTTGCCGCAGCGCTCGCCATCCTTGGGCAGCTGGTCCTTGAGATAGGCCTCGTCGGACAGCAGCGCCACCAGGTGACCTTCCAGATCGTAACCGGGCGCGCGCGCATCGATCCGGCCGAGGTAATACATGAACGCGGCGATCGTGCCGGCCTGGTCCTTGTCCGTCGAATTGCCGGCGGCGGCCGCAAACAGGGCGATGCACGCGACATCCTGCGCATTGGCGGCATCGACGGGCGTGGCCGGCGCGGCCATCGTGGCGGCAAGCAAGGGCAGGATCAGCATCGCGGGGCAGGCTCCATCAACGAGGGTCTGGGTCGGAAAGGGTTGGGGTCGGAAAAGGTTGGGGATCAAAACGGCTTGAGCACGACCAGTATCACGATCAGCGCCGCAGCGATGCCCGGAACTTCGTTGACCAGCCGCAAACGCTTGCCGTCAAACTTGCGCACCCCCTGCGCCAGCGCAGTGGCATAGGACGCCAGCCAGACATGGTAGCCGGTGAGCACGAGCACCAGCACCAGCTTGGCATGGAACCAGCCCTGCGAAAACGCCCCGCTGCTGATCGCCAGCGCCAGCCCCAGCAGCCACACCACCACCAGCGACGGCCACAGGATGATCTTCAGCAGCTTGGCCTCGCGATCGATCCACACCGCGTTTTCGGGCGAATCGGGCGCGGCTTCCTGATGGTAGACGAAGAAGCGCGGGAGCATGAACAGCCCGGCCATCCAGAAGATCACGAAGATGATGTGCCCGGCCTTGAGCCAGAGGTAGAGCATCGCAAGCACCTGTAGCATGATGGGGGTTTAGCGCGGTGTGGCGGCTTTCGGTAGAGGCTGGATTACGCGATTTCCAGCCGGATATTCCGTCACCCCTGGCTCGACCCGGGACCGCTGGCCGTATGCGGTTTCCCGCCAGCGGTCCCGGATCACGTCCGGGACGACGTTTTTTCCAGCCTCACGCCCGCCAGTTGCGCACCACGCCCAGCAAGTGCTCGACATGCGCCACCGGCGTGAACTGGCCGATGCCATGGCCCAGGTTGAACACGTGCGGCCGGTCGGCAAAGCAGTCGAGAATCGCGCGGGTGCGGTCGGACAGCTCCTCCCCGCCCGCCAGCAGCAGCAGCGGATCGAGGTTGCCCTGCACCGGCAGCCCGGCGGGCAACGCCTTGGCCGCCCATTTCGGATCGATCGTCTCGTCGATGCCGACCGCATCGACCTTGGTGCCTTGGACATAGGCCACCAGCTTTTCGCCCGCGCCCTTGGGAAATCCGATCACCGGGACTTGCGGATAGCGCGCCTTGATCGCGGCGGTGATCGCTGCGTTGGGCGCGATCACCCAGCGATCGAATTCGACGGGCGCAAGCGTGCCGGCCCAGCTGTCGAACAGCTGCACCGCCTCGGCGCCCGCCTCGATCTGGCCGGCGAGGTATTCGATCGTCACGGCGGTGATCGCGTCGATGATGGCGGCAAACGCGCCCGGGTCGCGATAGGCCATGGCGCGGGTGTCGGCCTGGTCGCGGCTGCCCTCGCCTGCGACCATGTACGTCGCCACGGTCCATGGGCTGCCCGCAAAGCCCAGCAGGGTCCTGTCAGGGGACAGCTGCGCGCGAACCTGCCGTACGGTGTCATAGATCGGCGCGAGGCGCTCAGGCATGGCCCTGAGGGCAATCAGCGCGGTATCCAGCAGCCGGGGCGAGAGGCGCGGGCCTTCGCCTGCGACGAACGACAGGTTCTGCCCCATCGCGTACGGCACGATCAGGATGTCCGAAAACAGGATCGCGCCGTCGAAGCCGAAGCGCCGGATCGGCTGGAGGGTGATCTCCGCCGCTGCCGGGGCATCGTAGACCAGTTCGAGGAAACCGCCCTTTTCGGCGCGCAAGGCGCGGTACTCGGGCAGATAGCGCCCGGCCTGGCGCATGAGCCAGACGGGACGGGAAGCAAGGTTTTCACCGCGCAGCGTGCGGAGCAGGGGGCCGGGCATCGATCGGTCCATTCCAATAGAATCTATTAAAAGAGAATCTTGATGTTGGAGTCTGTTGGGCTGTGGATAGTGGGGATGGCGCGCCTCTGCCCGATTTGTGCCGGGCGGACCAGTGCAAATCAGGCCGCGACTCTGTGGCCTGCGGGGTCAAGCCGAAGTTGTCCCCACTGTCCCCGGCTTGTGGGAAACTCTATCCACCTGTCCATAACCGGCGCATGAATGTGCCGTAAGGGGGCATGGAATCGGCGGTTGAACTTGTCCGCGGTTTCCTCCCGTGGTTTATCGGATGCTTGTCCACAGCACTGTCCCGGGAGCAATTCCGGGCCTACGGAAGGGGCTTCATGCAGCGGCTGCACCTCCATCTCCTGTCCGATTCCACCGGCGAAACGCTGGAAATGATCGCCAAGGCCGCGCTCGCGCAGTTCGAGGATGCCGACGTGGTCCGCCACTTCTGGCCGATGGTCCGCTCCCAGCAACATCTCGACCGGATCATGGGCGAGATCGCCGCCAATCCTGGGCTGGTGCTCTATACGCTGGTCAACGCCGAAACGCGCCAGCGGCTGGAACAGCGCTGCGTGGCGCTGGGCCTGCCGATCGTGCCGGCACTGGATGCGGTGACCGATGCGCTGCAGCAGCAGCTGGGCCAGCAGGCGCGCGGCCGTCCGGGGCGCCAGCACGCGATGGACGAGGCCTATTTCGCGCGGGTCGACGCGATTCAGTTCACCATCGCGCACGACGATGGCGTCGGCTGGGAGAACTGGGAGGAAGCCGACATCCTGCTGGCGGGCGTCTCGCGCAGTTCCAAGACCCCGACCTCGATCTATCTCGCCAATCGCGGCTACAAGGTGGCCAACATCCCGATCGTGGTGGAAAGCCCGCCGCCGCAATCGCTGTATTCGGTGCGGCGGCCGATGGTGGTGGGGCTGACCACCGCGCCCGAACGGCTGATCCAGGTGCGGCGCAACCGCCTGCTGTCGCTCAACCAGGCGCCCGAAACCGCGTATGTCGATGCCGAGCATGTCGCGCGCGAAGTGCAGTATGCAAGGCGGATGTTCGCGGATAACGGCTGGCCGGTGATCGACGTGTCGCGTCGCTCGATCGAGGAAACCGCCGCCGCCGTGATCAATTTGTACAACGAACGCCAGGCTGCCGGGGCCGATATGGCACCGGGCGCGAAGCCGATATGAAAGCGCCGCCATGCTGATCCTCCCGTGCTGATTCTCGCCTCGCAAAGTGCCTCGCGCAAGGCGATGCTCGATGCCGCCGGCGTAGCGTTCGAGGCGCGCAGCCCCGATCTCGACGAAGCCGAGCTGAAGTGCGAGCTGATCGCGGTGCCGCCGGGCGAGATCGCTGGCATCCTGGCCGAAGCCAAAGCGATGGCGGTGAGCGTGGGCCACCCCGGGCGGCTGGTGCTCGGCGGCGATTCGCTGGTCGAAGTCGGCGGCCGCCTGTTCGACAAGCCCAAGAGCCGCGCCGATGCCAAAGCGCACCTGCGGTTCTTTTCGGGCCAGGAAATGCACTTGCACAGCGCGGCGGTGCTGATGCGCGACGGGGTGACGCAGTGGCGTCACGTCGACTGCGCAAAACTGCGGGTTCGCGGGCTTACCGACAGCTTTATCGACAGCTATCTCGACAGCGAATGGCCCGCCGTTTCGGGCTGTGTCGGGGTGTTCCGGATCGAGGCACGCGGGGTGCAGCTGTTCGAGGAGATCACCGGCAGCCAGTTCACGGTGCTGGGCATGCCGCTGCTGCCGCTGCTCGCGGCGCTGCGCGATCTGGGAGAGCTGGCGGCGTGAACCTGCGTCCCGACGAAGTGCATCGCGAACGCGCGCTGCCGTTGCTGGCGGGCCTGATCGGCTGGCCGGTGGCGCAGTCGAAATCGCAACTGATCCACGAATTCTGGCTCAAGCGGCTGGGGCTCGATGGGCACTACATCCGCCTGCCGGTGCGCCCGGGCGAAGTCGCGCGGGCGTTTCGCGGCATGGTCGCGCTCGGCTTTGCCGGGGTGCAGGCGACGATGCCGCACAAGCGCGCGTGCTATGATCTGGTCGATCACCACACGCCGGCCGCGCTGGCGCTGGGCGCGGTCAACACCGTGATCGTCGAGCCCGACGGCAGCCTGACCGGCGAGAATACCGATCTGCCCGGCTTCGTCGAACCGCTCGCCGGGCTGGACCTTGCCGGAGAGCAGGTCACCGTGCTGGGTGCGGGCGGCGCGGCGGCGGCGGTGATCGCCGGGCTGGTCGGGCTGGGTGCGAGCCGCGTCGCCATCGTCAACCGCTCGCCCGAAGGCACCGCGCGGCTGCGCGACCATATCGCCGCGACCATCGCCGGGTGCGAGGTGATCGCGGCGGGCTGGGATGGCGCGCAGGCGCTCGCCAACGACAGCAGGCTGGTCGCCAACGCGACCTCGCTGGGCATGACCGGACAGCCCGCGCTGCCGCTGGCCGTGGCGGACTTGCGCGACGACGCGATCGTCTATGACATCGTCACCCATCCGCACGAGACGCCGCTGCTGCGCGCCGCCGCCGCGCGGGGCCTGCGCACGCACGACGGGCTGGAAATGCTCGTGGGGCAGGCGCGCGAGGCGTTCCGGCGGTTCTACGGCGCCGATGCGCCGCGCGACGCCGACGGCGAACTGCGCGCGTTGCTGACGGCGTGACGTCACCGATGCCCGCACCGCCCGCGAAACCGGTCAAAAAACCCTTCATCCTGGGGCTGACCGGCTCGATCGGCATGGGCAAGTCGGCGGTCGCGGCGATGCTGACGGATCTGGGCGTGCCGGTGTTCGATGCCGATGCCACCGTGCACCGCCTGCAGGGCCCCGGCGGCGCGCTGCTCGGCGCGATCGAGGCGGCGTTTCCCGGCACCACCGGACCCGACGGCGTGCGCCGGGCCGAGCTTGGCGCACAGGTGTTCGGCGATGCTGCGGCGCTCAAGCGGCTGGAGGCGATCGTTCATCCGGCGGTGGCGGCGATGCGCGCCGCGTTCCTGGCCGAACACGGCGAGGCGCCGCTGGTCGTGTTCGACATTCCGTTGCTCTACGAAAAGGGCGGGGCGCAGGCGCTCGATGCGGTGGCAGTGGTCTCGGCACCTGGCGAGATGCAGCGCGAACGGGTGCTCGCCCGGCCGGGGATGACGCCCGAAAAGTTCGCGCAGATCGTGGCGCTGCAGGTGCCCGATGCGCAAAAACGCGCGCGCGCCGACTTCGTGATCGACACCGGCATGACGCTGGAGGCAACGCGCGCCGCAGTTGAGCGGCTGGTGGTAACACTACGGCAAAAAAACGCGGGTCCGGCGCTTGCCAGCCCGCCTTTGCGGGTGGATAGAGATTCCAATGCGTGAGATCGTTTTCGATACCGAAACGACTGGCCTCGATCCCCGAAGTGGAGACCGATTGGTTGAGATCGGTTGTATCGAGATGGTCAACAAGGTGACCACCGGTCAGGTGTTCCACGCCTATTTCCATCCCGAACGCGCGATGCCCGCCGAAGCCGAGGCCGTGCACGGGCTGTCCGAAGCATTCCTGTCGGACAAGCCGCGCTTTCGTGAGCGCGCCGATGACCTGCTGGTGTTCATCGCCGATTCGCCGCTGGTTGCGCACAACGCCGGCTTCGACTTCGGTTTCCTCAATTCCGAACTGGCGATGTGCGGGCTGGAACCGGTGTGCCGCAGCCGCATGGTCGATACCGTGGGCATCGCCAAGCGGCGGCATCCGGGTGCCAAACTCTCGCTCGATGCGTTGTGCACACGGTACGGCATCGATCGCAGTCACCGCACCAAACATGGCGCGTTGCTCGATGCCGAACTGCTGGCGCAGCTGTATGTCGAACTGATGGGCGGGCGCCAGATCGGGCTTGAACTGGCGGCGGAGGCAGCATCGGCGGCGGTCGCGGATGGCGGCGACACGGCGGTGCGGCGCGAATGGCGCGCGCCGCGCGCACACACCGCCAGCGCGGCCGAACTGGCGGCGCATGCGCAGTTTTTGGCCACGGTCAACGATCCCCTGTGGGCGCGTTGAGCGGATTTTCTACGGCCCAGTGCCGACGGTTTCAGTGCAGGAGGTACGATCTATGGACATTCGCGTTTCGGGACACCAGGTCGAAACCGGCGCCGCGTTGCAAACGCATGCCGAAGAACGCCTTGGCGCGATCGTCGACAAGTATTTCTCGCGCGCGCTGACATCGCACGTCACGCTGGGCAAGGCGCCGCATGGCGGGTTTCGCTGCGATATCGTCACCCATGTGATGCAGGGGCTGATCCTGAAAGGCAGCGCGGTGGCGCAGGAAGCGCACCAGGCGCTCGACCAGTCGGCCGAAAAGATCGAAAAGCAGCTGCGCCGCTACAAGCGCCGCCTGAAGGATCGCCACGATGCGGTGACCCATGCGCAGCGTGCCGATGATGGCGCGCGGGACGATGGCGCAAAGCTCAATGGCGCCAACGGTGCGCTCGACAACGCCAGCTACGTGGTGTTCCAGCACCACGAAGGCGAAGACGAGCCGGCCGATGCGCCGCTGGTGATCGCCGAAACGCGCGTCGATGTTCCCGAAGCCACCGTGTCGGATGCGGTGATGATGCTGGACTTGCGCAACACCAACGCGCTGTTGTTCAAGAACGCGGGCACCGGCAGCCACAACATGGTCTATCGCCGCGGCGACGGTTCGATCGGCTGGGTCGAACCCAACCACTGACCCGACCCGTTCGCCCACAGGCCGTAACTTCATCCGGGATGGCGCGATGACCCCGCAACCGATCCGCCCCGCGCAAGCATCGAGATGTTCCGCGATTCGAAGCTTGCGCTGGCGGACCGGAAAGCGCATTGGCCGCCGCAACTATTCGTGCTGCGGCACGCTGCGGTATTCCAGACCATGACAGCTCTTTTTTCAATCGATCCCCAAGCCGTGCGCATCGTCGGCGTGGCTACCAAGGAAGAAATTCTCGACCAGCTCGCAGACTGCTTTGCCGCGGTCTACGGGCTCGATCGCGTGTCGGTGCTCGAACGGATCGAGGAGCGCGAGAAGCTGGGCAGCACCGGGTTCGGGCGCGGCGTGGCGATTCCCCATGCCCGGCTGGACAATCTGCCGCGCCCGGTCGCGGTGTTCCTGCGCCTGTCCTCGCCGGTGCAGTTCGCCAGCGCCGATGGCCTGCCGGTCGACTGCGTGTTCGGCCTGCTCTCGCCCGAACAGGCCGGCGCCACGCATCTTCAGGCGCTCGCCGCGATCTCGCGGTTGATGCGCGACGAACGGATGCACGCATCGCTGCTCGCCGCTCCCGATGCCGAGGCGATCTACGGCCTGCTGGTCAATGTCATCGACCGCGACGCCGCCTGAGGGCGCGCCTCCGGGCGTTTCGGCGGGCGCTGCGGCCATCGACAGCGCCCGGCTGCACTGGCGCGCGCTCGAGGGGCTGTACCGCTCGGCGCCGATCAACGCGCTGTTCGCTTCGGACCTGGAGATCGAGCGTGAGGGCCGCGCGCGCATCGCGTTCGACGTGACCCCGGCCACATTCCACGCTGCCGGCGCGGCGCACGGGACGATCTATTTCAAGATGCTCGACGATGCGGCGTTCTATGCCGCCAACACCATGGTCACCGACCGGTTCCTGCTCACGACATCGTTCAACCTGCAGTTCCTGCGCCCGATCCGCGCAGGCCGGGTGATTGCCGAAGGGCGCTGGATCAGCGGCCGCCGCCGCGTGTTCGTGGCCGAAGCGCGCCTGCTCGACGATGAGGGCGAGGAAATCGGGCGCGGCACCGGCACGTTCATGCGGTCGCATTTCGCGCTGGCCGGTTTGCCGGGTTATGCCGATGGGTTGCGCGCGGCGATGGCCTGATCCACGGGTTGCACATGGATCCAAGACTGCCTCCCAAGCTTGAAATCGACGCGATGATTCGCCTGGTGCAGTCCGCCGGGGGGTTTGCCGCAGTCTTGGCCAAGGGTGATCCCGACGCGGGAACGATCCTGGTCGTGACCACGCAAAACGGCACAAATACGCGCCTTTTCGAGCGGATGCCGCAGCTCGACGGATCGCGGAAATGGACCCAAACCAAGGTCCAAGACGATGATAATAAACCAGAATTTAACGAATATGTGCAGCGCCGGAGTGCGCGCGACAGCGACCTGTGGATCGTTGAACTGGACGTCCCGAATGCCGAACGCCTTGTCTTGAATCCGTCATCTGCGGGTTGACAATGTTGCGCTGCACAATAAATGCGCCCTACCGATGTTGCGAAGGCGGCGTCGTCTTGCGGGGAAGCAGGGCGCGCTAGCACGCAGACGGGGGGCAGCCGTCACGGCCCTCGACAGGATCCCTGCACGAACCTGCGTTCGTGCAGCAAGGGCTCTTGTCGCGCCGTGATCCAGGCTGCTCACCGCCTAATGACGATGTTTGATGAGTCCCAAGCTGCGTACCGCAAGTGCCATCAGTGCCGCTGCGATGATAATCACAACCCTTGTCAGCTCCGGTGGTTCCGGAGCGGCGGCACAAGTCTACAATGCCCCGGCGGTTGCGACCCCGGCCATCGCGACTCAGGTGATCGAAGCCCCCGCCATGACGGCCAGCGCTTCTCCCGATGCCGCCACCCCGCACATCACCACGCCGTATCCCGTACAGCCGCTTGCCGATGCCACCGCGTCGGCCGACGACGAAGATGATGCGCCCGACGATGTCCGCGCCGGGTCGCTGGCGCAGCTTGTGTCGCAAACATCGGTGCCGCAGCAGCTGTCGGGCGATCTCGCCTGCCTCGCCGGTGCGATTTATTTCGAGGCCAAGGGCGAATCGCTCGATGGCCAGCTTGCGGTCGGCCGCGTGATCATCGATCGCGCCCACTCGGGCCGCTTCCCCGCCAGCATCTGCGGCGTGGTCTACCAGCCTTCGCAGTTCTCGTTCGTGCGCGGCGCGGCGATGCCCGCGATCAACCACGCCAGCGCGATGTGGGCCAAGGCCGTGCGCGTGGCGCGGATCGCGCTTGACGGCAGCTGGAAAAGCCCGGTCGAAGGCGCGCTGTTCTTCCACGCCGCGCGCGTCTCGCCCAACTGGCGCCTGAAGCGCATCGCGCAAGTGGACAACCACGTTTTCTATCGCTGATATTTTGACGCATTGAACGGTCACGCTACGGCATGACCCCGCGCGGAAGAGTCAGAGTGCGTTGACCGGGATCAGCTTGCGCTGATCCCTCGTGCGGCACCGGCCTGCTCCCCCTGCCCGACCACCCCCAAGGTACACTGTCGGGTGGTCGGGCAGGGGGAGCGGGCCGGTGCCGTACCCGCCGTGAGGCGGGATAAAGACGCGCCGCCTCCAGCCGTCAGGCTGGAAACGACGCGCGGCGGTTCCAGGTCAGCGGTCCCGGGTCGAGCCCGGGACGACGTTTTACCCCTGGTTCACCGTCATCACGTCAATGCCGGAAATGCCGCATTCCGGTGAACACCATCGCCAGCCCCGCCGCGTCGGCGGCCTTGATCACATCGTCGTCGCGGATCGATCCGCCCGGCTGGATCACGGCGGTGGCGCCCGCTTCGGCGGCGGCGAGCAGGCCGTCGGCGAACGGGAAGAACGCATCGGAGGCGACCGCGCTGCCGTGCGTCTTAGGCTCGCTCCACCCTTGGGTTTCAGCGGCTTCCTGTGCTTTGGCGGCGGCGATGCGCGAGCTGTCGCGGCGGTTCATCTGGCCCGCGCCGATCCCGGCGGTGACGCCCGATTTGGCATAGACGATCGCGTTGGACTTGACGTGCTTGGCCACGGTCCACGCGAACAGGCAGTCGTCCAGTTCCTGTTCAGTCGGCGCGCGCTTGGTCACGACCTTGAGATCGTCGCGGGTGATGTGGCCATTGTCGCGGTCCTGCACCAGCACGCCGCCGGCGATGATCGTGGTGGTCTGGCCCGGGCGGTCCGCCTGCGGCAGCGCATCGACCAGCAGCAGGCGCAGGTTCTTCTTCTTTGCAAACGCCGCGCGCGCGGCATCGTCGGCACCGGGCGCGACCACCACTTCGGTGAAGATTTCGCAGATCGCCTGCGCGGTCGGCCCGTCGAGCGCGACGTTGGTGGCGACGATCCCGCCGAACGCCGAGACGGAGTCGCACGCCAGCGCTTCCTTCCACGCCTCGAGCAGCGTGGGCCGGGTGGCGACGCCGCACGGGTTGGCGTGCTTGACGATCACCACCGTGGGCGCCCCGCCGGCAAATTCGGCAGCGAGTTCCAGCGCGGCATTGGCGTCGTTGTAGTTGTTGTACGACAGCTCCTTGCCCTGCATTTGCTGCGCCTGCGCGATACCCGCACCATAAGGGCTGTCGGACACATAGAGCGCGGCCTGCTGGTGCGGGTTTTCGCCATAGCGCAACGTGGTGACCAGCCGGCTGGCCATCGAGCGCAGCGTGGGGAACCTGGTCGGCTGATCGACACGCGCGAACCATCCGGAGATCGCCGCATCATAGGCGGCGGTGGCCGCAAACGCCTTGGCCGCCATCGCCTTGCGGAAATCGAGCCCGGTCGCGCCGTCGGTGCGGTCGAGTTCGGCGATCAGCCCGGCATAGTCGGCCGGGTCGGTCACAATGGTCACGTAGGCGTGGTTCTTGGCGGCAGAGCGCACCATCGAGGGGCCGCCGATGTCGATGTTCTCGATCACTTCGTCGCGGCCCGCGCCCTTGGCCACGGTCGCGGCGAACGGGTAGAGGTTGACCACCACCAGATCGATCGCGCCGATGCCGTGCGCGGCCATCGCGGCGGCGTGTTCGGGATTGTCGCGCACCGCCAGCAGCCCGCCGTGGACCATCGGGTGCAGCGTCTTGACGCGGCCGTCCATCATTTCGGGAAAGCCGGTGAGGTCGGCCACGTCGCGCACCGCCAGCCCGGCGTCGCGCAGCGCCTTGGCGGTGCCGCCGGTCGACACCAGCTCGACCCCGCGCCGGCTTAGCGCCTGGCCAAGCTCGACCAAGCCGGCCTTGTCGGACACTGACAGCAGTGCCCGTCCGATCTTCACGTCGCCCACGATGTTGGTCCTATCTCATCTTCTTGAGCAGCCAGGAGAACGTCTCTCCGCTGCGGGGAATCTTGGCCTGCACCACCAGCTGGCGCGTGCCGACCGGGCGGCCTTGCGCATCGGCCCACAGGCTGTCCTCGATCCGCACCGGCTCGCGGCCCGAACGGAACTGCCACAGGCTGCCGTCGGGCAGCGACAGGCTCACGCCCTGCCCGTCCTCGCCCTCGGCCAGCTCGACGTCGGGGCCCAGGTGAAAGCGCAGCGCGACCGCGATGGTGCCGCGCTTGCCGCGCTTGCCCTGCGGCACGAGCAGGTCCTCGCCGCGCAGTTCGCTGCCGTCGTCGCGCAGCAGCAGGATGCGGCGGTGAACCAGGCCATAGCGCGAGACGTAGCCGTTGTGGCTCGATTCGATGCGCGTGCCGCCCGCCGCCTTGCCGGTGCTGCCGTCATTGGCGATGGTGCGCCGGTCAACCTCGACCTCGGACACGCCCGAACCGAGCTTGCCGTTGATCAGCACGGCGGTGGAGTTGAAATCGTCGATCGCCAGCGTCGAGTGTGCGGCAGTGGCGCGCAGGCCTTGCGCCAGGCGCAGCGGGATCTGGCCGCCGGCAAACGCCGCGCCGCCGCAGTTGACCACCAGCCGGTGTTTCCCGTGCGACAGTTCGAACGCGAGCGTTGAGGCGCAGCCGTCGCGCGCGTGGCGGGCGAGCGGCGGCGGCGCGGCATCGACCAGCATCACCGTGCGCTGCGCGGTTACCCGCTGGTACCCCCACTGCCGCGCATCGCGCAGCGGCCGGGTGCGCACGCCGGTGGCGGCGACCAGCGTCTCGATCCGTTCGGCCGACAGCGCGGCCGCGCCCTGCCAGCTGCCCAGCCCGCCATCGCCATGGAGCAGCGCGAGCAGCGGCGGCACCAGCAGCGCCATGATCGTGTCGAGCGCCGCGGGCGGCTCGCTGCGCACTGCGGCATAGCAGGCGCGCAACCGCACCAGCAGTTCGATCGCCTCGATCTGGCCCAGCGGACTGCGCGACAGCACGCCGCCATCGTCGCCCACCAGTTCGCCCAGCGCGCGGATCAGCCCGGCTTCGCCATACAGCCGGCGGGCATGGCCATCGGCCAGCAGCAATCCGGCGGCGGTGATGCCGCACCAGCCCGCGACTTCGCCCAGCCGGTCAGCCGCCTTGCCGACGTGGCGATCGAGCCAGCGGGCGTTGAAGGCCATCGCCGCGAGCACCCGCGCACGCGCATGCTTGTCGGGGTTGGACATCAGCAGCGGCGCGTGGATCAGCCAGGCGAGCATGCGGTGCCCGGTGTTGCCCACATCCCACGCCGGGCTGGCGTTGGGCTTGGGATTGGCGGCGAGCCAGGCCGACAGCACGCGTTCGGCCACGGCGGTGCACTGCACGCGCGGCGCGCAGGCCTCCAGGTCGGGCAGCCAGCCGAAACCGTGGACCAGCCGCTCGAACGGCGGGGACAGGCGCGGACCGGTGAATTCGGTATCGGCGATCGCGGTCTTGACGCCATGCAGCAGGAAGTGCCCGGCGCGCAGCGCGGTGCCGGCCGCCGGATTGCCCCGCAGCGGATTGGTGACGGTCGCGGTCAGCCGTGGCTTGGCGCTTTTGCGGAACGGGCGGAGCGCCGAGGCGGGCAGCCCGGCGGCATAGGCGAACCGGATCAGCCGCTCACCGGCGCTGAGCGCGGGCGGGCTGAAATCGGCCAGCGCGAGCGCGCGGCCCGGTTCGATCAGTTCGGGCTCGACCAGTTCGGCGTCGTGCGGTTGCGCGGCGGTGGCGTCGAGCAGCGTCTCCTCCCCCGGACCGAGCGGGATCGCGGGGCGATCACCTGCAGCAGCGGCGCCTGCCGACGCATCATCCCGGGCGACGGTGGTGCTGCCTTCTTCCACGCTTCAGACCGTACCTTTCAGCGCGGCGATGTTCGCCGCATAATGATCGGGACCACCGCGGAACGTCGCGGTGCCCGCCACCAGCACGTCGGCGCCGGCATCGACGCAGCGGCGCGCGGTGTCCACATCGACCCCGCCATCGACCTCGAGATGGATCGGCCGCCCGGTCTTGTCGATCATCTTGCGGATCGCCTCGATCTTGCGCAGCTGGCTGGTGATGAAGCTTTGCCCGCCGAACCCGGGATTCACGCTCATCACCAGCACCAAGTCGATGTCGTCGATCAGGTAATCGAGCATCTTGGCCGGCGTCGCCGGGTTGAGCGAAATGCCCGCCTGCTTGCCCAGTGCCTTGATCGCCTGCACCGTGCGGTGCGCGTGCGGCCCGGCTTCGGGGTGGATGGTGATGATGTCGGCGCCGGCTTGGGCAAACGCCTCGAGGAACGCATCGACCGGGCTGATCATCAGGTGCACGTCGAGCGGCTTGGCGGTGTGCGGGCGCAGCGCCTTGACCACGCCGGGGCCGATGGTGATGTTGGGCACGAAATGGCCGTCCATCACGTCGACATGGATCCAGTCGGCGCCGGCAACGTCGATCGCGCGCACTTCCTCGCCCAGCCGCGCGAAATCGGCGGACAGAATCGACGGAGAAATCAGCGGCACGACCATGCTGGTGGGCTATCCGATGGTGGTTCGCCCGCGCGCGGGCCAGACATGGCGCTTAACCCCCGCGAATCGCGCGAACAAGCGCCGTGTCATCCGTTTTCCACACAGATGTCCCGAAATGGACAAGTGCATCGACGGTCTGGGGCCGATTGGCGCGCCATGAGCACCGGTTGGCGCCGAAACCGCTGGACATTCACCCCAGCGCTGCGGTGCGGCGGCGCAGCTTGCGCACCAGCCTGCCGCGGATCCGCCATGCCTTGTTGCGCAACCGTGCCAGCAGGGTGGCGGGCGGCGGGGCGACGCGCGACAGCACGATGATCGTATCGTCGATTTGCCACGCTCCCAGCCCGACCAGCGCGCCCACCGCCGCGAAATCCTCGAAACTGAAGCCCCAGCGCGGGCTGCTGCCGAGGTGATCCAGGCTCCAGCCCAGCCCGACACGGTCGGTCACGATCTGACCGCGCGGTGCCAGGTTCGCGGCATAGTCCTCCATCATCGCAGCCAGGTGCTTCATGCAGCAGCAGAACGTGGTCGGGTTGTTGTCGACGATGTAGTCGAAACCTCCCGGTCCGGGTGCATCGGCGGATACGCCATCGCCGCTGCGGATGAACTTGTTGCGGAGGTGGACGTCGTAATTGGGCAGGCCCAGCGACCGACCGCGATCGACCTCCAGCTGCGAGATGGTGTGGCCCACGATCGTGGCGGCATACGGGGAAAACCGCTCGGCCAGCCCGGAATTGCCCACGCCCACGTGCAGGATGCGCGATCCGCGCAGCGCGGGCGTGTCGAGCCAGGCCTCGATCCGCAGCTGGTCGGTGGTGGTGCGGTGCGTCGACCAGTCGTGCCATTGCTCGATCTCGATCACCCCGGGATCGACCGTCACGCCGCAGTCCGCAGGCAGTTCGGCAAACCGCGCCCGGTGCAGCAGTTCAAGGGCTTCGTGGTCCATGGAGCGCATCCTTGCGATCAGCGCAGCACGGCGGCAAGGCGCGGCCAGCCGGTCTTGAGACGGAACCGCCACCCGCTGTCGCGCGCCAGAATTTCCACGCGCGGCAGGTCGAAACGGTCGCTCGCACCCGTCGCGCGGGCGCGGCGCAGGCCGAACGCGGCGCTGAAGCCGGCCTTGCGCACCGCCGCGCGGCTGCGCGCGTCGCTTTCGCCATAAGGATAGGCGTAGAAGCGCGGGCGCGGCAGGCCGGTGGCGGCAAGGTCGCCGGCTGCGCCGTGGGTTTCGGTGTCGAGTTCGGCGTCGGACAGGCGCGGCAGTTCGCGATGGCTGCGCGAATGGCAGCCGATCTCGATCCCGCTGGCGGTCAATGCAGCAAGCCCCGCCCTCTCCAGCAACGCCAGTGCGCGCGCGCCGAGCGGCTGGTCCCAGGTGTTGCTGCACAACCCGCTGACCGCGAAAGCGAGTGCCTGAATGCCGCGCGGCGCCAGCACGGTGCGCGCAATCTCGGGCAACTCGGCATAGCAATCGTCGAATGTCAGCAACACCGCGCGGCGCGGCAGCCCGGCTTCGCCCGCCAGGGCGGCGGACCATTCGCCGGGCGCGATAAAGCTGTAGCCGCGCCGGACAAGGTCGTCGATTTGCGCGGCAAAGGCAGCAGGGGCGATGCCGTACTGCGCCAGCACCGGATCGTCCGAAAGGTCCGCGATTGCATGGTAGCACAGCACGAGGGCGGTGCGCTTGCCCGGTATTCCGCCGCGCGCGGCCACACCGGACCAATAAGCGAGATCGCGTGCCATCAGGAAGAAGCGGAACGCCAGCTGGTCGGGCATCGCCGTGCCGTCGCGCTGGTCCACCAGCCACACCGCCAGCGCCGAGATCCCTCGCGAAAGCCCGGCAATGCGCGCCAGCGGGGCCATGATCCACCGCGTGACGATGCGCGATGCGCCGTGCAGGTCGAACAGTTCGGCGGCGCGCGTGGGGTGCTTGCGCGCGAACAGGACGTCGGCTTCGCCCGCCTGCCGCCATTGCGCCAGGTGCTGGCGCGGGGTGACGACATAGCGCTGGTGGCTGATCGCCAGCGGGTTGAAGCGCACGTCGTGGGCTTCGAGCAGCCGCACGCCCATGTCGAGATCCTCGTTGCCGAACGATCCGCCGTGGGTGAACCGCCCGTCGAACCCGCCGATTGCCTCGAACACCGTGCGGCGGATCGAAATCTGGCCGGTGAGCAGGTCGAACACCGTCAGCGGCGCGCCAGCGGCCAGCGCGCGCGATCGCGCGGCCGCCCACCTGCCCACCGCTTGCGCCAGGAATCCCGAAGGAGAGGCGGGATCGAGCGGCAGGTCGCCCAGCACCGCGTCGGCGCCTTCGCCCATGCTGCGCGCGTGCTGCGCCACGATGTCGGGCGCGCAGATCATGTCGTCGTCGAGGAACAGCAGGATGTCGCCTTGCGCCGCCGCCGCGCCACGGTTGCGCGCGCCGGCCGCGCCGGTGTTGGCCTGTTCGATCACGCGGAATGAAAACGGGCAGGTCAGTTCGGCCAGCGCCTGCGCGGTGCCGTCGCTCGATCCGTCGATGACCACGATCAGTTCGATCGCCCCGTCATACGCGATCCGCGCGATGGCGCGGACGGCGTCGCACACCACGTCGCGGCGCTGGTACGTGGGAACGATGATCGAAAAGGCAGGACAATCCATCGATCAGATTCGGATACACATATCGCCCGGGTTGTCTATCCTCGGGCAAACCCGCCCCACCGGCGGGACCTGCATCACGGAGCCTGTTCGATCGCCATGCCGCTGCCCGAAGTTTCCGTGATCTGTATATTCCTCGATGGCGAGCGATTCATTGCAGAAGCGATCGACAGTGTGTTGCGGCAGCAAGATGTCGCGTTCGAACTGCTGCTGGTGGACGATGGATCGACCGATGGCAGCACTGCGATCGCGCAAGGATATGCGGAACGCTTTCCGGACAAGGTGCGCTATCTGGAGCATCCGGGGCATGTGAACCGGGGGATGAGCGCGACACGGAACCTGGGCATCCGCGCGGCGCAAGCCGATGCGATCGCGTTCATCGACTGCGATGATGTCTGGCGCCCGCGCAAGCTGGCCGAACAGCAGGCCATCCTGACGCAGTACCCCGCCGTCGGCATGGTCTGCGGCACGGTGAACTACTGGAGCAGCTGGGAAGGCGGATCGGACCGGCTGATCCCCACCGGACCTGTGCTGGACGCGGTTTCGCCACCGCCGGCAACGTCGCTGGCGCTCTATCCGCTGGGCACCGCCAGCGCGCCGTGCCCTTCCGATGTGCTCGTGCGCAAGTCGGTGATCGGGGCGGTAGGCGGGTTCGAGGAACAGTACACCGGTGCGCGCCACATGTACGAGGATCAGCCGTTCTTCGGGAAAGTGTACCTTGCCACCGGTGTCTATTTCTCGTCGCAGGTCTGGCTCGATTACCGCATCCATGACGAAAGTTGCGTCGCCAGCGTTCGCCGCGACGGGCGGTATGGCGAAGTGCGGCGCTTTTTTCTCGACTGGTTTGCCGCCTATCTCGCGTCGCACGACATCGCCGACAAGGCGGTGGTCGAGCGGGCGATCCGCCGGGCGCAATGGAAGCTCGATCATCCGTTGGTCGCGCGGATCGCGCGCAAGCTGGGGTCGATTATTTCCCGGGCTTGACCGGTTCGCCGGTGCGGTGGGTGTCGCCGGCCATCGTGCGGTAATAATCCAGCCCGGCCAGCGGCCCCGCCTCCACGATCCGGCCGTCCTCGATCACGATCCCGTTCTGGCAGGCGGCGAGCGTGCTGCGCCGGTGGCTGATGACCAGCACGGTGCGGAAATGGCGATGTTCGGCCAGGAGGCGCATGATCTCCTGTTCGGACAGGCCATCGACCGCGCTCGTCGCCTCGTCGAGGATCAGCAGGTCGGCATTCTTGAGCAGCGCGCGCGCCAGCCCGATCCGCTGGCGCTGGCCGCCCGACAGGCTCAGCGCCTCCAGGCTCAGCGGCGTGGCATAGCCCTGCGGCAGCTGGCGGATGAACGCGTCCGCGCCTGCCGCGCGGGCCACGCCCTCGATCTCCTCCTGCGAGGCGCTGGCGCGGGCATAGGCGATGTTCTCGGCCACGGTGCCATCGACCAGTTCGATGTCCTGCCCGGCCAGCGCGATGCGCGTGTGCCATTGCGCCGGGGAAATCGTATCGAGCCGCCGCTCGCCGACCAGGATCGCGCCCTGCTGCGGATCGATCAGGCGGCACAGCAGGTTGACCAAAGTGGACTTGCCCGCGCCCGACCGCCCGATCAGCGCCGTCGCCACGCCGGGCTGAAGCGTAAAGCTGACGCCGCCGACCCCGGCACTGCCGTTGGGATAGGCGTATGTCACGTCGTCAAAGCGGATCGGCGCACCTTCCGGCGGCAGGTTGGCAGCGTCCGCGGCGCGCCCCGTGCCGGCCCCGGCGCTGCCAAGGCTATCGTCGGCGATCCCCAGCATCCATTCCACTTCGCGCACCGCGCTGCGCATCGAGGCGATGCCAAGTCGCGCCGTGCTCAGTTCGCGGGCATGCGGCTGCGCCCGGGTAAGCAACACCAGAAACGCGGTCAGCACCGGCAACGAGATCCCCAGCCGGTGCGCGGCCAGCAGCACCACGACGAACATCGCCGATACCATCAGCTCCACGCTCGGGATGATCAGCGCGGTCGAACGTGCCACAGCCTCCATCGCGTGCCGCACGCAGTCCGATGCATCGCCAAAGCGCGCCTGTTCGCGGTCCCGCTGTCCGAAGATGCGAATCGGTCGGAACGCGTTGACCACGGTGATCATGCGTTCGGCCAGCAGGCGGTTGGTCTGCGTCACCGCGATCCCGAGATGGCCCAGTCGGCGTTCGAGCACAAACAGCACGCCGCCGATCGCGATGCCGCCCGCGGCCACGATCGCGAACAGCCGCCATTCCAGCCACACCAGCAGCGCGCCCATGACCGTCAGCGAAACGATCCCGGTCACCATCGAAAGCACCCAACCGACCACCTTGGTGGTGTGCCAGCTGTCGCTCGATACGATCTGGAGGAAGCGCACGCTGTCGTGTTCGAGATAGGTCCGGTAGCTCATCGCCAGCACGCGGTCCGCCAGCGATTTGCGAATATCGTCGCCGACGCGGCCTTCGACATGCGTGGCGAGAGCAGCGCTGGCGGCCTGGATCATGCCCTTCAGCACGATCAGCGCCAGGATGCCGGCGCCGATCGCAAGGATGCGCGTCTCGACATCGTAGGATGCGGTCACTTGCGCGATGGCGCGGATCGGTCCGGGGACGCCCGCCGGGACCGAGTCCGACATCAGCAGCGCCAGCAGCGGGATCAGGATGCCGACGCTGGCGCCTTCGAGCAGGCTGGTCAGCACGCCCAGCACGGCCACCGCCGGGCCGGACCAGGCATAAGGCCGCGCGATCCGCGCCAGTGGGCCGCGTGTGCCTTGCGTGCCCAAGGGCAGAAGCCAGCCGGCAAGCTTGTTGACGCGGATTGCGGTGTCTCCTGTTCGGTGTCTGCTGTTCGGGCAGGCGATTGCTGCCCGCGCCTGCATACGATAATTCGGGTTTCAGTAAATGCAGGAAGCGGGGCGCGGTGATCGATACGCAGGGTTCAGAACAGGCGATCCGCGTTGCGATCATCATCCCCACGTACGACCACGCCCGGTTCCTGGGCGATGCGCTGGCCAGCGTGGCGGCGCAGACGCGACCCGCCGACGAAGTGATCGTGGTGGACGATGGTTCGCACGATGATCCCGGCGCGGTCGTCGCCGGTTTTCCGGGCGTCCGGCTGGTCCGGATCGACAACAGCGGGCTGGGCGCCGCGCGCAATGTCGGGATGAACCTGGCCAGCGCCGGTTACGCGCTGTTCCTCGATGCCGACGATGTGCTGGCGCCCGCCGCGATCGAGGCCAGCCTGCGCTGCATGGCGGCACATCCCGGCGCGGGCTTTGTCTATGGCGCGCATCGCCGCGTCGATGCCCGGCTGGTGCCCACCAGCGGACCGCATCTCAACGCCGCATCGCCGGACACCTATCGCGATTTCCTGCGCGGCAATCCGGTGGGGATGCACGCCACCGTGCTGTATGATCGGGCGAAGCTGGCGTTGTGCGGCGGGTTCGATCCGGGCCTGAAACGGTGCGAGGACTACGACGCATACTTGCGCATGGCGCGCCGGTTTCCGGTGGCGAGCCATGGCGGGCTGGTGGCGGACTATCGCTGGCATGACGCCAACATGTCGGCCGATCCGGACGATATGCTGGCGTGGGCGCTCAAGGTCCACGCGCGCTATCGCCCGGCGTCGTCCGACATCGAAGATATGCGCGCCTGGCAGCAAGGGCATCGCGGATGGCTCGGCTTTTATGCCAATGCCGCGTGGCAGGTGCGCAGTCGCAGCCAGCGCGCGAAGAAGTGGAAACAAAGGATCAAGGCGTTGCGCATTGCCCCCCGTGCCACTCCCGCAGCCATCGCGCGGCGCACGTTGCGAAAGCTGCTGCCGCCGGGCGCGGTCCACCGGCTGCGTCGCCTCGCCGGGCTGACCGATGCACCCGCGCCGGGACGGGTGAACCTGGGGGATCTGGCGCGGATCAACCCGATCAGCGCCAGCTTCGGGTTCGACCGGGGCACCCCGATCGACCGCTGTTATATAGAGGCGTTCCTGGTGCGGCACGCTGGCGACATCAGGGGCCGCGCGCTGGAGATCGGCGACGCGAGTTACTGCACCAGGTTCGGGACGGAGGTCACCCGGCAGGATATCCTGCACGTGTCCGCGGACAATCCTGACGCGACCATCGTCGGCGACCTGTCGCAACCGGGACTGCTCCCGGCCGATGCGTTCGACTGCATGGTCCTGACCCAAACCTTGCAGTTCATCTACGACATGGCCGGCGCGGTGGCCGAGGTACACCGGGCGCTGCGGCCGGGCGGGGTGCTGCTTGCCACCGTGCCCGGCATTACCCCGATCGATCGCGGGATCTGGGGCGAAAGCTGCTATTGGTCGCTCACCGGGCAATCCGCGCGGCGCTTGTTTGGCGAAGCGTTCGGCGCGGAAAATGTCGAGGTCGAGGTTCACGGCAATGCCTATGCCGCAACGTGCTTCCTGCAGGGCCTCGCGCTCGAGGAAGTTAACCGCGACTGGCTCGGCCAGTCCGATCCGGCGTTCCCAGTGATCGTCACCGTGCGGGCCTGCCGCCGGTGACCGCGATCAGCGCCGTGCGTCCGCTGTTGGCGAAGGCGTGGCGCGGCACGAAGCGGATCGTGCGCGGCACCAACCCCGCGCCGGTCATCCTGATGTACCACCGCATCGCCGCACCCGCGTTCGATCCGTGGGGGCTGTGCGTTGCGCCCGACCGGTTCGCCGATCAGATGGCGGCGATCAAGGCGCGGCGCACGGTCATGGCGATGGACGATCTGGTCGATGCGCTGGCGCAAGGCACCGTGCCGCCGCGCGCGACCGCCATCACGTTCGACGATGGCTATGCCGACAATGCCACGCTCGCCAAGCCCGTGCTCGAGCGGCTGGGGTTGCCCGCAACGGTGTTCCTGACCACGGGCAATGTCGAAACGGGCGCTCCATTCTGGTGGGACGAGCTGGCCACGCTGGTGCTGGGGTCATCCGATGCCGCCGACGTCGAGCTGACCGTCGCCGGGTTGCGGCTGTCGGCGCAGTGGTCGGCGCAGTGGTCGGCGCGCGGGTCGGCGCACGGGTCGGCGCACGGGTCGGCCGAACCGGCGATGCCGCCCGATGTAGCACAGTGGCGGGTGGGCGCGCGCCATCCGTCGGAGCGGCAGCGCGCCTACGAGCGGTTATGGACCCAGCTGCAGGAGCTCGATCCGGACCAGCGTGTCGCGGCGATGGACGCATTGCGGGGGCGATTGGCCCCGGCGGACCGCGCCGGGCCGCCGCCGAACGACGGGCCGATGACGGCAAGCATGGTGCACGATGCCGTCTCGCCGCTGTTCCGGTTCGGCGCGCATGCGATGCACCATACCCCACTGACCGCGTTGCCGCCGGAGCAGCGGCGGGCAGAAGTCGAAGGCAGTCGCGCGGCGGTTTCGGCACTGGTCGGCGGGGGCGCGGTCAGCGGATTCGCCTATCCGCACGGCCAATGGAACGCGGACGTGCGCGCGCTGGTCGGCCAGGCGGGCTATCGGTGGGCGGTAACCACGGAGCGCAAGGACATCGATCCGCGACGTCACGACGTCCTGGCGCTACCCCGGCTGGCGGTGGGGGACTGGAGCGGTGCCCGTCTGCTCGCCGCGATCGACGGGCTTTAGTCCAAAGTCTGTTTCAGCAAGCCCTAGCTGTTGCCCGTCGCGCGAGTCGGCGGGGAAACGGGCAGCGCGGCGGCAGCCTGCGGGCGCGCGCCAAACGGTTCGTCCGGCTGCAGTTCATGGAACGGTTGCGGGCGGATCGGGCGTCTCCGGTCGATCAGGTGGCTTCCGGTGCGTGTCGCCACGTCGGCCAGGAAGGCGGCGGTGCGGCGCGGTTCGGTGGCCAGCATCACTTTCATCGATTGGGCGATGCGCCGGCCGTCGCGCGCCTTGACGAAGCGCAGTACCGCATTGCCGTGGGCGCGCAGGATCGCATCTTCACGCTCGGCCGGAGTGACGCGCGGCGATGCGGCGAACTTCTCGATCACTGCCAGCAGTCCCAGCCCCATGGCCAGATGGTTGGACGACATGTTGCCCGGATACGTCCGGTAGCCCACCAGATATTCGGGGATCAGCTCCATCTTGCCCGCCTGGAGCACCTTGAGCTGGAAGTCGTAGTCCTCGCACCCGCCGATCCCCCGCGCGGCATACGTGGGATCGAACCCGCCGACAGCCAGCGCCACATCGCGGCGAATGAGGATGCTGCTGCCGTTGTTGACGTGGTTTTCCTGCAGGTGTTCCACGAAAAAATCCCCGCTGGCGCTGACTGGCGCACCGTCGCCCAGCACGCGATCCTCGGCATCGATCATGCGGTGCAGCGTGTAGTTGGCGACCCATTCGCTCGACAGGCCGTGGCGCAGAAATGCGGCGACCTGCCGTTCGATCTTGGTCGGGTGCCATAAATCGTCGGCATCGAGATAGGCGACCAGCGGCGAGCAAGCGGCCTGGGTGCCGGCGTTGCGCGCGCCCGCCACCCCGCGATTGGGACCGCCCAGAATCCGCAGGCCGGGGTGCGGGCGCATCAAACCCTCGCACAGCGCGCGGGTGTCGTCGGTCGACCCGTCGTCGACCACCACGACTTCGAGATTGGCGTACGTCTGGCCCAGTGCGCTTTCGAGCGTGCGAAGGATGAAGGATTCGGCATTGTAGGCGGGAACGACAACCGTCACCGCCGGCCCGGCCCTGGTTTCCTCACCGAATCCCGGCATTCACAAGCGCTCTCTCAAATTCCCGAGCGCGATGGCCCGGAATCATCCAAAATGGTTACGTCCACATCCCACTTACAAAATTTGTCATATTTTGCACTCAACTTCCCATAAGTATCTGCACAGCCGGTCACGACGCTGCCGCAATTGCTTGGCAGGGGTGGGCCGCGGGTGTCGCGGTTGCGGGCCGGGCCGATTGGTGGCATTCGTCGCTGCGGGAGTGCGGACGGGAATTCATCGACGGTTCACCGCTCAAACCGCAATCGGGGGGCAACAGCCGGCGTCAGGCCGGCATTATCGGTAGCGCTTGGATCCATCTGATCGCGCTGCATAAAATCCAGCAGAATTGGGGCTTGATGAGTATGTTGAAGCCGAGACGTTCCCGCGCCGCGGCGATGGCGCTTGCTTTGATAGCGACGATGACCGCCGCCACGTCGAGCGCGGCGCAAGGCGCCTCGTGCGAAGGGCCGCCGAGCAACACGACGATCAACGTGATCATCGACGGATTGCGCAATGCCAAGGGACAAATGGCGGTCACGCTCTACCCCGATGATTCCCGCCGGTTCCTGGCGCATCACGGCTCGCTGTACGTCGGCCGGGTGAGGTCCACCGCGCCCACCACGCGGATGTGCCTGTATGTGCCCAAGCCCGGGATCTACGTGATCGCGGTCTACCACGATGAAAACGGCGACGGGAAAATCGATCGCGGCGGCCTGCTGGGCATTCCGACCGAAGGGTTCGGCTTTTCCAACAACCCGCCGACGCTGGTCAGCCTGCCGTCCTACCGTTCGGTCCGGCTGAACATCCCCCGCACAGGGCTTTCGACGCGGATCACACTCACGTATCCGTGAAGCGGGGAGTCTTTTCCACTTGCATGGAGGCGGCACGGGCCCGCTGCCGCAACCCAGCCGTGAGGCTGGGCAAAACCCGCTCTTAACCCGCCCGCGCGATTCCGAAGGTTTCGGGCAGGTGTTGCGGGGCGAGCGCTTCGGCCAGCGCGTGCGCGCGCGGATCGTCCACGTCCATCCACCAGCCGGTGCCGACGTCCATGGTTGCCGCGCGGCCCTGGTCGGCCAGCCGCTGCATACCGTCGGACAGGCTGCCCGACTTGCCGTCGGCGATCGCTCCGGCAATCGCGGCGGACAGTTCGGGCGTGGCCAGGAATGCGCCGCAATCGACCGCGTCGTAGGCGGCAATGGTCTTGCCGATCGCGGTGATCCGGCCATCGGGGGCCAGCTTGACCCAGGTCGCGTCGTCGGGATCGACCAGCGGGTTGTCGATCGCCCGGTCGATCGCCAGCGTCACGCCGCGCGTGGCGTCACCTTCATGCAGCAGGCGCCGCAGGATGGCGGCCTCGAACATGTGGTCGGCCATCATCAGCAGATAGTCGCCGTCGATCAACGCCGCCCCGGCCATGACCGAAAAGCCGTTGGGCGTGCTCCAGTCGGCCAGCCGCGCGGTCACGATCGCGATGCCGATCCGCGCCGCCAGGTCGGCCAGAAACGCCTCGAGCGCATCGGCCTTGTGCCCGGTGGCGACGACCACGCGGGTCACGCCTGCCGCCTGCGCCTGGCGGATGCCGATCTCGATCAACGGCACGCCGCACACCGGGGTCAGCGGCTTGGACGGCGAAAGTTCGGCCAGCCGGCTACCGTATCCTGCGGCAATGATCAGCGCGTCCATGGCGCGTTCGGTCCTTTGAAATGCAGCGAGCTGGCCGAACCAAAGGAACGATTCCTCGGTTCGACCGGCTCGCGGTAACGTTCGTGAGTGGTCGGCTTATTCCGCGGCGAGCGCGGTATCGGCGATGTATTCGTCGACCATCTGCGCGGCGGTATCGTCGTTGAACTGCTGCGGCGGATGCTTGCAGAAGTAGGCCGACGGCCCGATGAGCGCGCCGCCGTCACCGCGATCAAGCGCAATCTTGCAGCAGCGGATGGCATCCATCACGACCGCGGCCGAGTTGGGGCTGTCTTCCACCGACAGGCGCAGTTCGATGTTCATCGGAACGTTGCCCCACAGGTTGCCTTCCATGCGCAGGAAGCACAGCTTGTTGTCCTTCTGCCACGGCACATAGTCCGACGGCCCGACGTGGATGTTCTCGTCGGCCAGGCGCTGGGCAAGCATCGCCTGCACCGCTTCGGTCTTCGAGGTCTTCTTGCTGCCCAGCCGCTGGCGGTCGAGCATGTTCATGAAGTCGGTGTTGCCGCCGGTATTGAGCTGGTAGGTGCGCTCCACGTTCACGCCGCGCGCGCCGAACAGGCTCGACAGCACGCGGTGGACGATGGTCGCGCCCAGCTGGGCCTTCACGTCGTCACCCACGATCGGCAGGCGCTTTTCGCGGAACCGGGCTTCCCATTCGGGACGGCTGGCGATGAACACCGGCATGCAGTTGACCACCGCGACACCGGCTTCCAATGCGCATTCCATGTAGAATTCGGTCGCTTCCTGCGAACCGACCGGCAGGAAGTTGAGCATCACTTCGGCGCCGGTCGCTTTCAGCGCGGCGACGATCGCGGCCTGCGTCGGCTGCGGCTGGTCGGACACGATGAAGCCCAGGTCGCCATGGTCGGTCATGTGGTCGGCAACGCCGTCCAGGACCTTGCCCATCATGACCTTGGCGCCGCTGGCGGGCACGTCCTGCTGGAATACGGCGGTGCAGTTGGGTGCCGAGAAGATGGCTTCGGAAATGTCCTTGCCAACCTTGCGGGCATCGACATCCACGCCCATCACGAACTCGACGTCACCGGCGCCGTAGCCACCGATCCGGTCGTGAATCAGGCCATCGGACGAGTTGTTGGACCGGTAGTAGGCAACACCCTGCACCAGCGAACTGGCGCAGTTGCCTACGCCGATCACGGCGACCTTGATTGGCTTCATGTATTCAGATCCCTTCACACAGGCGCTCGCGGCGGCTGTAACGATTGTGCCTCATTTCCAAATCGCGCGGCAAAAGCAAGAAGATTCCCCGGCGTCAAGCATGTCGCGGCCGCAAAGCGATGGCCACGGCGACCAACCAGCCCGCTGCGGACACCGCAAAAAGCCCCAACGCAGGCAATGCCAGACCGCTTGCTATCAGCAGCGCGAAAAACAGCGCAAAGAAATCGCGACTGGTCAAAAAAGTCAGGCCCTTCAAGGTGCCCGACGGCTTTCCGCTCGAACCGCCCGTGCGATAATAGTCCTTCACGATATCGAAGCTGAACGGGGCCTTGCTGCGCGCAGAAACCCGCCCGATCAGCAACAGACCGGTCGCCAGCATCGCCAGGCCCGCCAGTCCCAGCCGCGCCGGCAGGATTTTTCCCTGAATTTGCAGATTGATCGACACGCACAGCAGGAACGCCAGGTTGGTGGCGGCATCGATCAGGCTGTCGAGTCTGGCCCCGGTGCGCGAGGCGCGGAAGGTGGCGCGGGCGATTTCGCCGTCCACCCCGTCGAACACCGATGCGGCCTGGAACAGCAGTGCGCCCGAAATCAGGCCCCAATGGGTGCCGGTCAGCAGCGTTGCGACCATGGCCAGCGCAATCAGCGCCGTGCCATAGGTCGCGTGGAGCGGGCGCACGCCGGGCCATTGCAGCATGATCCGCGAGATGCTGCGCGATACCGGCCGGTTGATGCAGCGCGAGACGATGCCGTCGCTGGGCTTGGCGGTGGAGCGCAACGCCACCCGCGCCGTCTGGGCAAGCCGCCGGTCCGCGCCGTCGCCCGCCGCGAGTATCCTCGCGACCGCCGCGTCGATCAGCGGGGCATCCACTGGTTGCTCCAGCGCCAGCGCCGCCGCATCGGGCTGGCGGTCTCCGGCGATGACGAGCACCGGTCCGGGTCCGAAATCGACACCTGCCGCCGCCGCATCGTGGCCGAACCCAACCGCGATGCCTTCGGCCAGTCGCTCCGTTTCGGTGCAGGTCAGGGCTTGCGGTTGCCATGGTGCGGGTGCCACGATGCGGCAGGTTGCAACGCCGGCCAGATGGGCCTGGTGCGCGACGCGGGCCGCAGCGGGGATTCCCGCAACCAGCCGGTCGGCATCCTCGCCGGACGCGAACACGATGATGGCCTGCGTCGGAATCGCGCGGTTATCCCCCTTCGCGAGGCGCGGATCGTTCGGCGCAACGCGCCTGCCCTGTTCACCCGGCCTCACCGGCTATATAGCCCAAGCGAACGGTCGCCAAGCGGCGACGGGCGGAGCAGGTCGCAATGGTGGAATTGGTGGGCAACGAGGGGCGCGTTACGTCCCCGCACAAGCGGCCGATGCGACCGCGCGAACTGCAGGATCCGCTGAACCTGTACCTCTACCATCCCCTCTCGTGGCAGCTGGCGCGGCGTTTGGCTGCGACCCCGATCACCCCCAACATGGTTTCGGTGTTCGGCGGGCTGATGGTGGTGGCCGCCGCCGCCGCATATACCGGCCTGGCCTGGCCGTGGGGCGCCTGGCTGGGGCTGTTCCTGCACATGGGCTGGCACGTGGTCGATGGCGCCGATGGCGACCTGGCGCGGCTGACCGGACGGTCCAGCCCGCTGGGCGAGATGGTCGACGGGGTGTGCGACTACGTCAGCCACATCGTGCTGTACTTCGCGCTCGGCGCGTTCCTGCAGGGCCAGATCGGCTGGGTGGCGCTGGCTTGGATGTGGGCGGCGGGCATCAGCCACATCGTCCAGTCGAACCACGTCGAAGTGCAGCGCCGGTTCTACCTGTACTGGATGCACGGCACCCCGTGGCTGCACCATTCGCGCGATGCCTTTGCCGAAAAGCGCGGGTTTCAGCGCATATTCCAAGTGATTGCGGTGGGCTACCTGCGGCTGGCGGCGGGCATGACCCCGCATGCGCTGCGCATCGACGATGCGATCACCGCCGCGCACGGCCATCCCGAACGGCTCGCGCGGATCCGCGCCGAGGTCGAGCGCGGGTTTCGCCCGCTGTTGGTCGTGCTCAAGCTGCTTGGCCCCAACCCGCGCGCGCTGGTGCTCGGCGCGTCGATGCTGATGGCCAACAGCCCGCTGTGGTACTTCGTGTATCAAGCGGTGATCCTCAATCTGCTGCTCGTCGTGTCGGTCTGGCTGCATAATCGAGCGGCGAAACGGGTGGCGAAACGGCTGGCGCAGTTCGGGCTCTGACGGTGTCGCCGGTGCGATTGCGCGCCAGCACCTCGCGGTAGATCGCCAGCGTACCCGCCGCGAAGTCCTGCCAGCGCAGCTGCGCCGCGCGGCGCAAGCCGGCCTCGCGCAGCAGGCCGGAGATCTGCGGGTTTTCGACCACCGCGGACAGCGCTGCCGCCAGCGCCGCGCTGTCGTGCGGATCGGCCATCAACCCGGCGTCGGCGAGCACCTCGGGCACGGCCGAGACGTTGCTTGCCACCACCGGACAACCGCAGGCCATCGCTTCGGCCAGCGGGTTGCCGAAGCCTTCGCAGAACGACGGGTGCAGCAGCGCGGCGGCGTTGTTGTACAGCGTGACCAGCGTGTGCCGGTCGATCGCACCCATCACGTGAACGCGATGCTCCAGCCCGGCTTCGCGCACCTTTTCCGCCAGCCGGTCTGATCGTTTGTCGCGCCGGTGAACCATCACCAGGTCGATGTCGGAGCGGCGCGCGAACGCCAGCCGAAACGCCGCGAACGCGCCGTCGTGGTTCTTGTACGGTGCGTTCTGGCCCACGACGAGGACGTAGCGGCGGCCTCTCAGCTGATCGGGTAGCGCTTGCGCGCGCGTGGCGGCGGGCAGCACGGTAAAGTCGGCGGCAACCCCGGACCGGGTAACGCGGACGCGCGCTGCGACGTCGGGCCGGTAGGAGATGATCGCATTGCGGCTGGCGGTGCTGACCGTGGCGATCATCGCCGCCCGGCGCAGCGCCCGGCCGATGCCGTGGCGATAGAACTGCGCCTCGATCCGGCCATAGGCGGTGTCGTTGCACCACGCCGGGTTGGTCAGCCACATGATGTCGTGGATCGTGGTCACGCACGGCATGGTCAGCCCGGCGGGCATGATGTTGGACGGCGAATGAAACACATCGACGCCCGACAGATCGACCAGCCGGGGCAGCGCCCACATCGTCTGCGGCCCGTTGACCGGAAAGCCGACGACGCGTTCCACCACGTTGGGCGCGGTCGACAGCGGCGTGTCGCGCAATTTGCTGCGTAACAGAAGGAAGTGCAGATCGGGCGCGAGGCCGGGCAGGTGATCGACCAGCGCCTGCACCGTCTCGCCGATCCCGCTCGGCCGGGGACCCAGATAGCGGCAGTCGATGCAGACCAGCGGGGCGCGCCCGGTTGGCGCGCCGACATGCACGGGGGCGCCGAACAAGGGGACGTGCACGCTCATGCCACGCGGAACCGGGCGAGCGACAGCACGGTCGGCTGCCACCGCACCCACGCGCGGATCGCGACGGCGTACAATCCCAGCGCAACGATCGGCGGAGACAGCTTGTCGAACAGGACCGGCAGTCCCGCCACCTCGTTGAGCGATTGCTGCACCGCATATCCGGCCAGCCCGGCGACCAGCGCGGCGGCCATCGGCAGCGCGGCGTGGAGCGGATCGCGCAGCACGCCGAACCGCCGCAGCCAGTGCCGCCGCAGCGCGGCACCGCACAAGGCGGCGATCAGCGTCGCGGTCGATGCCCCGGCAATCCCCATGCGCGGGGCGAGCAGCGGGATCAGCAGCGCGATGATCGCGATCAGCACGACGTTGAGCGCCAGCGCCAGCGCCGGCCGGCGATAGTAGATGATCAGCTCGCTCAGCCCGAACGCGCCGTTGACCGCCTCGCCCATCGCCATCGCCACCAGCGCGGCGTAGGCGGCGATATACTGTCTGCCGAACAGGCCCAGCAGGCTGTCGCCCGCGGCGATCATCAGCAGCACGATGCCCAGCTGCGCGGTCAGCACCACGCGCGTGGCCGCCGCCGTCGCCTCGCCCGCCGCGACATCGCCGTCGGCGCGCATGGTCCGCGCGATCAGCGGGGTGAGGATGCCGTCGAACGCCTGGCGCACCTGCAGGATCGGGGTGCGCAGCTGGCGCACCACGCCGTACATGCCCGCCGCCGCATCGCCCAGCAGCAGTCCGACCAGATAAAGGTCGACGCGCTGCGCGAACGAGGCGACCAGATCGCTGCCGCTGGCGGGCAGCAAGCGCCGTACGCGCTGCCACGATGCCTCAAGGTCTGGACGCCAGCGCAGCAGTCCGAACGGGCCAAGGCAATGGCGCGCGCTCCACAGCGAAAATCCGACGAGCGCGATTGTGCCGGCCCAGTAGCCGATCAGCAGGCCGGTGGTGGAAAAGCCCGCGTACCACGCCGCCAGCGTCACCGCCGTCGCGACGTAGGGCTCGACCGCACCGCGCGCGGTGACTTCATAGCGCATCGCGTGGGTCCAGCGGGTGGTGGCCAGCGCGATGTCGGCGGTCACCTGGCCCATCACCGCCGGGCCCAGCACCAGCAACGCCAGCCGCAGCTGGTGCGAGATCATCGCGCCGGGCAGCAGTTCGGACAGCGATACGATGAACAGCGCGACCAGGCTGCCCGCGATCGTGGCCAGCGCCAGCGCATCGAGCAGTACGTGCATCGCCCCGCGCGATGCCGCCTCTTCCTCCAGCCACGGAAACACCATGCGCTTCAGCCCGAGGCTGGCGACCGGCACCGCCAGTTCGACGACCGCGACCGCCAGCGTGAACACGCCGTAACTGGTTGCGCCGAACAGCTTGGCGCCGATGAACAGGAACCCGGCCCGCGCAGCAAAGCGCAGCACGAAGCTCAACGCGTTCGAGCCCACGCCGCGTGCGATGACCGTCTGGGGGGAAGCGGGCGCAGGCATTGCAGCAGCGGTTAAGCCCGCGTCCGGTACGCTGGCAACCACCTGCCTTGTCGCAAAATGTCGTCGATCGCCCGGCCCGGGTGCTTCACCACTGCGCGAAGGGGCGAAATCGGAAATGGCTCAATCCTTCGCGTCGCGTGCCAATGCGCTCGGGCCCAGCGTCAGCACTCCGACGCAAGCCAGCTCCACCAGTCCCCACGCCAGCCAGCGCGAATGGCCGTACAGCCACACGCCGATCGCCGGGGCGACAATGTAAGCCGCGCCGTTCACAGCTGCGACAATCCCCGCCGCCTGTCCTTGTTCCCCAGGCGTGACAGCCAGGCTGGCGCCAGAGGTGAACCCGGGCCGGAACAGCCCAAACCCCATCGACGAGATCGCAAAGCCGGTGGCGATGGTGTGCAGGTCGCTGCCCTCCGCCAGCGCCAGCGTGCCGACCGCGCACAGGCCCATGCCCCACAACGTCGAAGTGCGCGGGCCCAGATCGAGCGCGGGGATCAGCCCCCACTGCGCCAGCAGCGTGGCGAACGCCCCGCACATCAGCACCAGCCCGATCGGCCCCGCCCCCGCGTCGGGATCGTGGCGCAGGCCCAGCCGGTCGAGCAGCAGGAAGCCCACGACCCCCAGCGTGATCGCCTGCGCATGGCCGCCCAGCAGGCCCGCCAGCAGCCACGGCCGCAGGCGCCGGTCGCCCCAGTGCAGCCGCGCATCGCCGGGTTCGGACGGTTCGGCGGCGGGCAGTTCGTGCGGCGTGCCGTCGGGGTGATCCTCGACCATGCGCGGATTGGACGAAGGGCTGAACGGCGCGGCCATGACCTCTCCCCGCGCGGCGAAGCGCGGATCGTCATCGGGCAAGCGCAGCCGCAGCACGACCAGCACGACCAGCGCGATCAGTGCAAAGGCGGCAAACGGACCGACCAGTCCCAGACCCGGCACGATCAGCAGCGGCGCCAGTGCCGGGCCCAGCACGGTGCCCAGGCCAAAGCTCGATGCCACCAGCGCCAGCGCCTTGGTCCGCTCGGCGCGGCTGGTGCGGCTGGCGACATAGGCCTGCACCGCCGGCGGCGCCGCCGATCCGAACGCGCCGTACAGCGATCGGGCGGCGGCAAACAGCAGGATGGTGATCAGGCCCGAAAACCGGCCGTTCAGCCCGCCCAGCAGGATCGCGCCGCACAACCCGAACGACAGCGCAAAGCCGCCCAGTCCCAGCGCCATCATCGCCTTGCGCCCGCGCCGGTCGGATCGCCGCGCCCAGAATGGCGCCAGCCCCATCCACAGCAGCGCCGACCAGCTGTAGGCCAGGCTCACCCATACGTCGGCGATGTGCAGGCGCGTGCCGATGGAGGGCATGACCGACTGCATCGCGGTGTTGCCGGCGGCCACCACCAGCATCACCATGAACAGCAGCGCGAGCCGGTCACGCGGCAACTGGACGCCGGCGAGCGCAGGGTCCCCGGCTGGTCGATCCGTCAGGACGTTCATCCGCTTCGGGTTAGGACTCGTGGTCCCTGCTTGCAATAGTGAGACAAATTTGCGACGGCGCGAGACCTTTAGTCGCAACAAGGACCGTGTCCCGACATGACTTCCACGCAAGCGGCGCCCGAGCCTTTGCTGCAACGGGCCAAGCGCCGCGCCGAACACATGCTCGGTCCATGGGGTGTGTTCTTCAAAGGCTTCCTCAAGCATCCGGTGATGGTCGGCTCGATCATCCCGTCATCGAAGCGCACGATCACCAAGATGCTCGCCCCGGTGAAGTGGGACGAATGCCAGCTGTTCGTGGAATATGGGCCCGGCGTCGGCACGTTCTGCCGCCCGGTGCTGGAACGTCTGCGCCGCGATGGCAGCCTGATCGTGATCGATACCAACCCCGATTTCATCGACTATCTCACGCGCACGATCCGCGACAGCCGCTTCACTGCGGTGCTCGGCTCGGCCGCCGACGTGGAAGAGATCGTGCGCGCGCACGGGCATGACCATGCCGACTACGTGCTGTCGGGCCTGCCGTTCTCGACGCTGCCCGATGGGGTTGGCCCGGCGATTGCGGCGGCCACGCACCGCGTGATCCGCCCCGGCGGCGCGTTCCTGGTCTACCAGTTCTCGGCCAAGGCGCGCGACTTCATGGCGCGCCACTTCCGCCATATCGATTCCGGGTTCGAACCGTGGAATGTGCTGCCCTGCCAGCTGTTCTGGGGCTGGAAGGAATAGCGGGCCGGTGCCGCTCCCAGCCGTGAGGCTGGACAAAGACTCCCAACCTTATTCGAACGTCGCCAACACGTCGCGATCGTCGGGGCCGGACAGCTGGCGGTGGACCGACGCCAGCATCGCCGCGATATAGACCATCGCCGATGCGGTGATCGCGCTCGAGACGATGGCGGCCAGCACGCGCTGCACTTCGCCGCCGGTGGTCAGTACCAGCACCACGCCCACGAACATCATGATCAGGCCGTAGACCACCGCGAACAGCATCGCCGCCAGCAGCAGGAACAGCGCGAGCCGGCCGACATTGCCGCGCGTCAGCTGCCAGCTGTGGCGCAGAGCGGCCACCGGGTTGCGCTCACCGCCGGTTGCCAGGATCGGCGCCACCAGCGACACGCGCAGCCCGAGATAGGCCGTCGCCACGAACAGCATCAGCACCAGCGCGGCGGCCAGCACCGCCACCCCGGTCAGCGCGGCCAGGCTCGCCAGCAGCACGAAGCTCACACCCAGCGCCAGGCCCACCATGATCTGCGCGCCAAGGTAGGGCAGCGTCAGCCGGATACCGCGACGGATCGCATCGCCCACGGTGGGGCGCGCCCGATCGGTCATGATGATCAGCACGGTCAGCGTTCCGGCCACCTGCAGCAGCGTGACGAGCACCAGCAGCGGCGCGGAATTGCCATAGCTTTCGGACAGGATCGCCATCATCTCGCGCGGGGCGGTGCCGGGCGCGACGGCGGGTTCGGGCACGAACACCGCGAAGATCAGGCTGGGCAGCAGGAAGAACACCCCGGCGATCGCGATCAGCACGTCGCGGTTGGCGACGACCATCGCCGATGCCGTCGTCCAGGCGGTTGTGATATCCAGTCTCGTCACGCGCGTTCCCGTCACCCTAGCGATCGGGCCGGGAATGCGGGCCCTTGGGTCGGCTGGCGTTCTAGCAGCGGCGCGGCGCGTGAACAGCCCCCCACGCAAATCGGTCAGCCATGGCCGGCGCGCGGGCGCGTTCGGGCGGCGTGTCGTCGGCAAACCTTGAAACCGGACGCCATTCGCGCCATCGCGAAATGATGGACACACCCGGCATCCTTCCCGACGCCATCGAGCTGTGGCAGGCCGACGCGCCGGTGCCCTATCGCGCCGCGCTCGCAACGATGACCGCGCGCAATGCCGCGATCGCGGATGGCACCGCGCGCGAACTGGTGTGGCTGTTGGAGCACGAGCCGGTCTACACCGCCGGCACCAGCGCCGCGCCGGAAGAACTGCTCGATCCGCGCTTCGACGTGGTCGAGGCGGGGCGCGGCGGGCGCTACACCTATCACGGGCCCGGCCAGCGGATCGGCTACGTGCTGCTCGACCTGAAAACCCGCGCGCGCGACGTGCGCGGCTTCGTGCACGCGCTGGAAGGCTGGGTGATCGATACGCTGGGCGATTTCGGCGTGGAAAGCTGGCGCGCACCGGGCCGGATCGGCATCTGGACGCAAGGGCCCGATGGCCGCGAGGCCAAGATCGGCGCGATCGGCGTGCGCATCCGCCGCTGGGTGACGATGCACGGCTTTTCGGTCAACCTGTCGCCCGACCTGGCGCATTTCAGCGGCATCGTGCCGTGCGGGATCGAGGCGTTCGGGGTAACCAGCCTGGCCGCGCTGGGAAAGCAGGTTGCGCCGCAGGCATGGGATCGGGCATTGCTCGCGCGCGCCGGGGAATTCCTCGCCCGGCTCGAGCTGCCCTGCCCGCCCACAACTTCGACCCCAAGTTCTGTCAAGGACGCTGCATGAACCGCCGGACCGCCCTTACCTTTCCCGCCCGCACCATCGTGCTCGCGGCGCTGGCCTGCGCGCTGCTGGCAGGTTGCGGCGGCGCGAAAAAGGACGATGCCAAGGCGCAGGCCGCCGGTGGTCAGGTGCTGCCCGGCACCGTCAGCGACGCGATGATCGATCTGGACGGCTCGCAGGCGCAGGCGCCGCTGGTCGATCCCGGTGCAGCCGCCGCGCAAGCGGGCAGTTCCCCAGGTCTGGCAGCGACGTCGGATGACAGTGCGCCCGATCCGGTCATCCCGGTGGCGAAGTCGCGACCGGTGGTTGCACCCACATCTGCCCCGGACACGTCCGCCACGGCAGCGGCAAAGGCTGCAACCACGTCAGCGGCAAAACCCGCGCCCAAGCCTTCTCCGAAAGCCGTGGCGAAACCTGCCGCCAAGGCAGCAAAGCCCGACGGCGAGTGACCGGTCCCCGGGACGCGACCGCCCCGGGGATCATGGATCAGCCGGCGTCGGCGCTGGCTGCTGCCATCGCCGGGTAATCGATGTAGCCGGCGGCACCGGGCATGTACCAGCTTTTGGGCACGTTGACGTTGGGCGCCAGTTCCGCGCCGCTGCGGATGCGCGCGGGCAGGTCGGGGTTGGAGATGAACGGCCGCCCGAACGTGACCGCGTCGCAGCGGCCGCTGGCGATGTCGGCTTCGGCCTGGTCGGCGGTGTAATCGCTGTTGAGCACCAGCGGACCGGTGTAGATCGAGCGGATCAGCGCGTCCTGCTGCGGCACGTCGGTCGCGCCGAACGTGCCGTTGGGTCCGGGCTGGCGCAGTTCGACAAACCCGACGCCCAGCTCCTGCAGCACGCGCGCGGCTTCGCCGAACACGGCACCGGGGTTGCTGTCGTCCGTGCCTTGCGAATCGCCGTTGGGTGACAGGCGAATCGAGACGCGGTCCTTGCCCCACACCGCGATCAGGCGTTCGAGCACTTCGCGCATCAGCCGAACGCGATTGGCGGGGCTGCCGCCGTATTCGTCGGTGCGGAAGTTCGAATTGTCGCGCAGGAACTGGTCGATCAGATAGCCATTGGCGCCGTGCAACTGCACGCCGTCGAACCCGGCCTTTTTCGCATTTTCGGCGGCATGGCCATAATCGTCGACCAGGCGCGGCATTTCATCGAGGCGCAGCGCACGCGCGGGTTCGAACGGCTTCGATCCATTGGGGGTGTGCGCGTTGCCCGGCGCGGTGGTCGCCGATGACGACACCGGCGCCGCGCCATCAAGGAAATCGGGATGGACGATCCGGCCCATGTGCCACAGCTGCAGCACGATGCGGCCGCCGGCATCGTGCACGGCCTGCGTTACGTCCTTCCAGCCTTCGACCTGTTCGTCGCTCCAGATGCCCGGCGCGGAAGGCCAGCCGAGCCCCTCGACCGAAATGCCCGTAGCCTCGGTGATGATCAGCCCGGCCGAGGCGCGCTGGCGGTAATATTCGACCATCATCGCGTTGGGCACGAATCCGGGGTCGGCGCGGCCGCGGGTGAGCGGGGCCATCAGCACGCGGTTGGGCGCGTCGATGGCACCAAGGCGGATCGGCTGGAAAAGCGTTTCGTGCATGGTCAGGGGACTTTCACGTTGAATTGAAACGGTCGCAGTGGAATTGCAGGGGCGGCGCGGAAAACTGCGTTTTCCTTTGAAACCCATCTAGGATGCGCTCCTGCCGATGACAACCGCCGCCGTTTCCCTCGACCCACAAAAACCGCGCGCGGTCCATTTCGCGGCGCTGATGCTCGGCAACGTTGCGCTGGCGCTGGGCCCGTGGTCGGTGCGGCTGGCCGACAGCGGGCCGGTGTCCGCAGGGTTCTGGCGGCTGGCGCTGGCGGTGCCGCTGCTGGTGCTGCTGGCGTGGCGCAGCGGCCAGCCGCTCACCGGGTTCTCGCCCAAGGCGTGGCTGGCGGTTGCGGCAGCGGGCGCGCTGTTCGCGTTCGATCTGGCCAGCTGGCACATCGGCATCGAAACCACGCGGCTGGGCAATGCCACGCTGTTCGGCAATTCGGGCAGCCTGATCCTGATGGTGTGGGGCGTCATCGCGGCGCGCCGGTTGCCGCGCGCGCTGGAAGTCGCGGCGATGGCGGCCGCGCTGGCGGGGGCTGCGATCCTGCTGGGCCGCAGCATGGAGGTCGACGCGACGAGCCTGGTCGGCGACCTGTTCTGCATTCTCGCCGGGTTCTTCTATGCGTTCTACATCCTGTTGCTGCAGGACGCGCGCGGGCGGTTCGGTGGCTGGGCGTTGCTCGTCCACGCCAGCATCGCGGGTGCGCCGGTGCTGCTGGCGATCGCGTTGCTGCGCGGCGAGCCGGTGTGGCCGCACCACTGGTGGCCGCTGCTCGCGCTGGCGCTGGGCAGCCAGGTGATCGGGCAAGGCCTGCTGGTCTACGCGCTCAAGCACTTTCCGCCGCTGGTGATCGGGCTGGCGCTGCTCACCCAGCCGGCGGTCTCGGTGCTGGCGGGCTGGTTCGCGTTCGGCGAGACGGTCGGCTGGCTCGATGGCGCGGGCATGGCGCTGGTCGCGCTGGCGCTGGTGATGGCGCGCAAGGCGGACGCGCCGCTGGAGGACGCCGTCGCGCCCGACGACGGATAAGCGCACGCGACAGCTGCGCCTTGCCGGACGCCAGCGCTTCGCGCAGATAGGTGCAATTGCAACTTGTCTGCGGAGCCTTTGCCAAATGCCCTTTCCCGTTTCGCTCCGGCTTCTCGTCACCGCCGGGTCCGCGCTGGCGCTCTGTGCGTGCGCCACGATGCCGCCATCGTCGCCGCAGGCGCAACACGCCACCACGGCCGATGCTGCGTTCACCGCGCTGGCCGATCGCTTCATCGCCAGCCTGACGCGGTTCGATCCGGTGCAGGCCACGCAGCTGGGCGAGCATCGCTACGACGATCGGCTCGCCGACATCACCCCCGCCGGGCGCGATGCGCGCGAGGCCGAATGGCGCGCGCTGCTCGGCGATCTGTCGCGGATCGATCGCGCCTCGCTCAGCCGCGACAACCAGGTCGATCTGGCGATGCTCGACAACGAACTGCGCTACCGGCTGTGGACCAACGACCGGCTGCAGTCGTGGGCGTGGAACGCGCAGGAGTACAACGATGGCGCCGCGCAGGCGCTTTACGGCCTGGCCGCGCGCGATTTCGCGCCGTGGCCGAAGCGGCTGAAATCCGCCACCGCGCGGATGGAGGCGGTCCCGGCGTATCTGGCGGAAATGCGCCGCCAGCTGGTGCCGGCGCGCGTGCCGGTGGTTTACGCGCAGACCGTGTCGAAGCAGAACGGCGGCATCGTCGAGATTGCCGACGGGATGCTGGCACCGCACGCGGGCGAGCTGTCGGGCGCCGACCGTGCGCGGTTCGATGCGGCGCTGGTCCGCCTGAAGGCGGCGGTGGCGGAGCAGCAGACGTGGCTCGACACGGTGCTGGTGCCGCAGGCGAAAGGCGACTTCCGGCTGGGTCCGCAGCTGTATGACGAGAAAATGGCCTTCGCGCTGCAGTCGTCGATGACGCGGCCCGAACTGAAACGCCGCGCGGTGGCGGCGATGGCAGGCGTTCGCGCCGAAATGTACGATCTGGCCCGGCGGGTGCTGGCGGATGGCCGCTGGCCCGAACAGCCCACCGCGGCGCAGCAGCAGGCGGCGATCGAGCAGGCGCTTGCCCTCAGTTACGCGCACCGCCCCGCCCGCGCCGAACTGGAAAACAGCGCGCGCGCCGCGCTGGCGCAGGCCACCGCCTTCGTTTCCGCGCGCGGTCTCGTCACGATGCCCGATGGTCCGGTCAAGGTCATCACCATGCCCAAGTTCCAGCAGGGCAACGCGGTGGCTTACGACGATCCGCCGGGCGCGTTGGAACAGAACGGTGCCAACTTCTTCGCGGTCTCGCCGATCCCCGACGACTGGACCGATGCGCAGGCAACCTCGTTCCTCAGCGAATACAACGATTTCATGATCCAGGATTTGGCGATCCATGAAGCGATGCCGGGGCATTACCTCCAGCTCGACCATGCCAACAAAGACCCCTCGCGCCTGCGCGCGGTGTTGGGGTCGGGGCCGTTCGTGGAAGGCTGGGCGGTCTATGCCGAAGGGATGATGAAGGACGAAGGGTACGGCGAGGCCAACTGGCCCGTTTCAGGCAAAGGGGCTGATCCGCAAGCCGCGCGGCTGTTCCGGCTGACGGTGCTCAAGATGCGGCTGCGCTCGGTCAGCAACACGCTGCTCGACATCGGCATCCAGACCGAGGGCATGAGCCGCGATGCGGCGATGGACCTGATGATGCACGGCGCGTTCCAGCAGGAGCGCGAGGCGGCGGGCAAATGGATCCGCGCCAGCCTCTCATCCACCCAGCTGCTGAGTTATTTCACCGGCTTCGCCGAACACAGCGCACTGCGCGACGAGGCGAAACAGCGCTGGGGCGCAGCCTACACGCTGAAACGCTACAACGACGCGGTACTCGCGCACGGCTCGCTGCCGGTGAAATACGTGCGCGACCTGATGTTCGGACTGGCGGTGGAGTAGGGGTGGCCATTTCCCCGAATCGCTTCATTCTCGACTCAACTTCGCTCGCCTGCTATAAGTGATTCACTTATGAAAAGGCGTGGAGTTCACGTTCGATCCGGCCAAGGATGAGGCCAACCGCTTCAAGCACGGCGTGCGGCTGGCGTTCGGCATCCGGATATTCCGGGACCCCGACCATATCATTTCGTCATCGTTCAGGCCGGTCGACGGCGAGGATCGGAACAAGGCGGTCGGAAAAGTGGACGGCAAGCTTTATACCGTCATACACGTCTGGCGCGGCGAAGTGATTAGATTGATTTCGGTGAGGCGGAGCAACGCGCGTGAACAAAGAGACTACCATAGCAATCCCGGCTGATCCCGATGACCCCGAGGATTTCGATGTCTCCGTTGCCGGAATGGAACGAGCGCACATGGGCCGCCGCATCCGCCGGTTGCGCAACCGGCTGGGGTTGAGCCAGGACGAATTCGCTCGCGTCTATGGCATCCCGGTCAGCAACATCCGCCAGTACGAGATCGGCCGCCACATGCCGCCGCCCGCCGTGCGCGCCTATCTCAAGGTGATTGATGCAGAGCCTGAGGCAGCGGCTCGTGCGGTGGCGGGGTGAAATGCCACCACTTGCGCCGATCACTTGCGGCAAATGCGGCAGCCCGGACGTAACGAATACGGCACGATCGCGGATTCCGTGTCCAAACTGCGGCTCGGTTGTGCGAGTTTTTACCGTCGAGGCTTTCGCAAGCTCTGATACGAGAATCAGTGTCAAAATGAGAGGTATCTTGGAGGGGGTCACCGGGCGAAAGAAATGGTTCCGGGAAACATTCGAGGGATGGAGCCTGCACCGAGATACCGGTGAACTGCGTTATCTGAAGCGTGAAATTGATCGCCGTAATGATATGTATTCAGAGGTAGTGAAATCTATCGACGGGAAAGTTCTCCGTAAATGCGATCAGCCTCTGTCAGAGCATCGCAACCGTGGACATGCTAAAAGGCTCAAAGAGTGACTTCCCTCGCCCTTTTTGCGCTGTCCGGAATATTCTGTCTCAAGTGAGGCGCGAAAGAAAGCCACCGACTAAAAACAAAAATCCATGCTGGAGCGCACTCCACAAAATGAGCCGCAGATTTGGAATGATCATCTGCTTTCTATAAAATTCGCCTGACATACCGTTGCGTTTCAAGGCCGCCAGAGCCTGTCGCTGTCCTTGCAGCACATGAATCACAAAGAACCCGACCGGAACAATCAACCATATGTAAAAGTGGTGCCAGCCTGCGACAAGGCTTCCGATCCAAAGCAGAATTACAATTGCCGCCATTAAAATTCTGCCGCCACAAACGGCCTCACGCCCAGATCGCCCATGCCCACGGTGCCCGCCGCCATGTCGAGCATGCGGTCGAGGCTTTGCTTGGCGGCCAGCCGGAGCGGTTCGGCGATTTCGATCCTTGGCTGCAGGTCGCGCAAGCTCACGTAGAGCTTTTCCATCGTGTTGAGCGCCATGTACGGGCAGATGTTGCAGTTGCAGTTGCCGTCGGCGCCGGGCGCGCCGATGAAGGTCTTGTCCGGGATCGCCAACTGCATCTGGTGGATGATGTGCGGCTCGGTCGCCACGATCAGCGTGTCGCCAGTGAACGTCTTGGCGAACTGCAGGATGCCGCTGGTCGATCCGACGTAATCGGCATGGTCGACGATGTGCGCGGGGCATTCGGGGTGCGCCGCCACGGGTGCGCCGGGGTGCTGCGCCATCAGCTTGATCAGCTCGGTCTCGCTGAACGCCTCGTGCACGATGCACACGCCCGGCCACAGCAGCATGTCGCGGTTGAACTTGCGGTTGAGGTAGCCGCCAAGATGCTTGTCCGGGCCGAAGATGATCTTCTGGCTTGCGGGGATCTGCGCCAGGATCGTCTCGGCGCTCGATGACGTGACGATCACGTCCGACAGCGCCTTCACCTCGGTCGAGCAGTTGATGTAGGTCAGCGCGATGTGATCGGGGTGCGCCTCGCGGAATGCCTTGAACTTGTCGGGCGGGCACGAATCCTCAAGACTGCAACCCGCGTCGAGATCGGGCAGCACCACGATTTTCTGCGGCGACAGGATCTTGGCAGTGTCGGCCATGAACTTGACCCCGCAGAACGCGATGACCTCGGCGTCGGTGGCGGCGGCCTTGCGGCTCAGCTCCAGGCTGTCCCCCACGAAGTCGGCAATGTCCTGGATTTCGGGGCGCTGGTAGTAATGCGCTAGAATCACCGCATTGCGGTCCTTGCGCAGGCGGTCGATTTCGGCGCGGATGTCGATGCCGGAAAGGTTGGCAGGCTGGGCAGTCATGGTCAGGCGATCCCCGGGGGAGGGCGGGCCACGTGGCGCCCCTCGTCCTGCGGGAACTTAGGGAGCCGTGCCGCCGCCCGCAACCGAAAGTCAGGTCAACCCGGTCAACCGGGCAACCTCAAGCGGTTGCGACCCGCGCGGCCAGCGCCACCATCGGTGCGGCGACCGCCAGCATGCTGACCAGCACGTGCGTGGCGGTCACCAATGCCGCGCTCGCCAGCGTTGCCCGGTGCACGCGGCCGAGCACGCGCAAGTCGTGCGCGGCCAGGACCGCCAGCGCGCCGAGCTGGAAGGCGAGCGAAACCCATTCGCCCCACCCGCCCAGCAGCGGCATCGGCAGCAGCCGCCCCAGCGCCGGCTCCATGATCAGCACCATCGAACCGATCATCAGCCGGCGGTGCCAGTTGGCCTTGCGCCGCATCGCCACCGCCCAGCCGATCATGGCGAGCAGCGCCACGATCTCGACATGGACCAGCGCAAGGAAATAGGCAGGGGTGAAGAACGGCGGCACCGTGCCCGACCGCACCGCGCCAAGGCAGGCCATGCTGGCCAGCTTGGCGATGACCAGCAGCAGCCCGACGCTGGCCATGCCCAGCTGGCGGTGCCGGTCGAAATCGCCCGCGGCGGACAGTCGCGATTGCACGACCAGCAGCGCGAGCCACCCGGTCATGGCGGCCGCGTGCGCATGAACGAACCACGGCACGCGGGCGTAATCGACCATGCCGCGCACGCCGAACTGGGCGAAGGCGAACAGGATGAACAGCGCCAGCCCCAGCGTCAGGCGGGCGAAGAACGCGGCTTCGCGCGCGGCGCTGCGCGGACGTCCGATGAAATTGCCGGGGTCGAGCCGGGGGGTGGCAATGATGGTCGCAGTCATGGTCGGTTCCGTCCGATGTGGATGGCATCGTGTACCGAGTCGCTTCGCTACCAACCATGACGCCAGTCACAGATGAAATCGGTTAAGGGCGTCCCGACGTCACTTCGGCACCGGCTCTCCATCGAACCGGACGACGACCTTGACCTCGCCATAGCCCGCCACCTGCAGCGGAATCGCCAGGTTCTGCGTGACCGCTTCCCTTGCGGCAGAGCGGGCAAGGCCGATCAGCACCGGATTGCCCGCCGCCTGCATCGCCTGCTGTTCGGCCAGGCGGGTGTTGTCGCGCGTCAGCTTGTCCTGCGCATCGCGGGTGATCCACACGCCTTCGCGCAAATACTGCGCACGCGCTTCGTCGAGGTTGGGGCGGCTCACCGTCAGCGGGGGCAGTTGCACGGTCAGGGTGCGGGTCGCCGCATCCCACGCCAGCCGGTTGCGCCCGACTTTGCCCAGATCGATGGTGTAATCGACGCGCGCCGGGATGACCGCGACCTGCCGCGCGTTGACCAGCCCGAACAGGCGCGAATCGTCGCTGGCCACCACCGGCGCCAGTTGCGCGCTGAACACGGTCAGGCTGTCCTGCTTTTCGAAACTGATGAGGCTGGTGGCCAGCGGATCGCCCAGATGCTCGGGCCAGTAGGTGCGCCACGCCAGCCACGCCGCCGCAGCCAGCGCCACCACGAACAGCAGCCACGGCAGCGTGGATGCCCGCGCGATCGAAGGTTCGTGGCGCAAGGGTGCCACCAGCGTCGGTTCGCGCGGCGGCGCGGGTGGCGGGGTCAGGTCGGGATGGTCCATGTCTCTCCCGAACGGGCGACGCGGCCCTGTCGTTCCAGATCGATCAGGTGCGCGAGCACGGATCGGCCCGCCGCGCCGTTCAGCCGGGGATCGAGCCCTTTGTACATTTGCGGCACCATCGCCTCGATCGCTTGGGGGGCTCCTTCGAGCACGCGCAGGATCTGGCGCTCGCGCTGGCGGCGATGGCCGAGCATCCCGCGCACCAGCTGGCGCGGGTTGGTCACCGCCGGGCCGTGCGCGGGGTAATAGACGCTGTCGTCGCGGTCATACAGCTTCTGCAGGCTGGCCATGTAATCGGCCATGTCGCCATCGGGGGGCGAAACCACGCTGGTCGACCAGCCCATCACGTGATCGCCGGTGAACAGCGCCCCGCTTTCGCGCAAGCTGTAGCACAAGTGGTTGCTGGTATGCCCCGGCGTCGCCACGGCCTGCAGCGTCCAGCCCGATCCCGCCAACGTCTCGCCGTCGCGCAGCACGCGATCGGGGGTGTAGGTCGGGTCGAACGCGGCATCGGCGCGGGGGCCGTCATCCGCCAGCACCAGCGGGGCGCAACCAATGATCGGCGCGCCGGTGCGCAGCGCCAGCGGGGCGGCGGCGGGGCTGTGATCGCGGTGGGTGTGCGTGCACACGATCGCCACCAGTTTCGCGTCGCCGATCGCGCGCAGGATCGCATCGACGTGGCCGACGCCATTGGTGTCGGCATGGCCGGCCGCGCCGGTGTCGTTCGGGCCCGGGTCGATCACCGCCACGTCACCCTGGCTGCCGACCACGTACGTCTGCGTGCCGTTGAAGGTGTAGGGTGAGGGATTGGGCGCAAGCACGCGGCGCACCAGCGGCTCGACCTGCTCGGCCAGGCCCGTCGGCCAGTCGGCGGGATCGGGCGAGATCGGGGGAAGGGCCGGGCCGGTGCTGTCCATTCCCCTGCTATGGGGATTGGCAGGGGCCAGCGCAACGCCGTCGAAGCGCGCGGGGGCCGCGCTTGCCCTTGGCCGGCGGGCGTTCCATCATGCCGGGATGGTCAGCTCCACCCCGCTCATCCTCGTGCTCGATGCGGGGACCACCTCGACCCGCGCGATGCTGTTCGATGCCGACGGCGCCTTGCATGGCACCGCGCAGCGCGAGATCGCGCAGTTCTACTCGCAGCCGGGCTGGGTCGAGCATGACGCTGACGAGATCTGGCGCGCGACGCTGGTGTGCGCGCAAGCCGTGGTCGCGCAAGCCGGCTGGGCGGAACAGATCGCCGCGATCGGCATCACCAACCAGCGCGAGACGGTGGTGGCCTGGGACCGCACCAGCGGCGAGCCTCTGGCGCGCGCCATCGTCTGGCAGGACCGCCGCACCACGCCGTTCTGCGACCGGCTGCGTGGCGAAGGCGCCGAACCGCTGGTGCAGGCGCGCACCGGGCTGCTGCTCGATCCGTATTTTTCGGCGTCCAAGATGCGCTGGCTGCTCGATAAGGATGACGTCGTGGCGTCGGCGGCGCGCAGTGGGCGGCTGGCGCTGGGCACGGTGGAAAGCTGGCTGGTGTTCAAGCTGACCGGCGGGGCCCACGTCAGCGATGCCAGCAATGCCAGCCGCACCAGCCTGCTCGCGCTGGACGGGGCCGATTGGGACGAAGACCTGCTCGCGCTGTTCGGCGTGCCGCGCGCGGCGTTGCCGGCGGTGGTCGACTGCGCCGGCACGTTCGGCACGACGTTGCCTGAGCTACTGGGCGGGGCGATTCCGATCCGCGGCTTGGCGGGTGATCAGCAGGCGGCGACGATCGGGCAGGGCTGCCTCGCGCCGGGCGAGGTCAAGGCGACCTTCGGCACCGGCGCGTTCGTGCTGGCCAACATGGGCACCGAGCTGCCGCGTTCGGGCCATCGCCTGCTCGGCACGGTGCTGGCGCAGCAGCAGGGCGTGCGGACGTATGCGCTGGAGGGCTCGATCTTCGTCGCTGGCAGTCTGGTCAAATGGCTGCGCGACGGGCTGGGGCTGATCGGTGCGGCCGAGGAAACCGCCGCGCTGGCCGCGTCCGTGCCCGACAGCGGCGGCGTGGTCGTCGTGCCGGCGCTGTCGGGGCTGGGCGCACCGCACTGGCGGCCCGAGGCGCGCGGGTTGATCGACGGGTTGAGCTTTGCCACCGGCAAGGCGCACATCGCGCGCGCCGCGCTGGAAGCGATGGCGCACCAGACCCGCGACCTGATGACCGCGTTCGCCGCCGACCGCGCGCCGTGGACCGAACTGCGCATCGACGGCGGGATGAGCGCCAACGACTGGATGGCGCAGGACCTGGCCGACATCCTCGCCATCCCGGTCGAGCGGCCGGCCTCGGTCGAAACCACCGCGCTGGGCGCGGCGATGCTCGCGGCGGTGGGATCGGGCTGGTTCGATACGCTGCAACAGGCTGCGGCGGCCATGCGCGGGCCGGTGCGGCGGTTCATGCCACAGATGGATGCCAGCGTGCGGGACGAGCGGATTGCGCGATGGGACGCGGCACTGGCGAAAGTGTAGGCCGTTGTCGATCGACGCGAAAGTCAGTGGTCGTGGATTTAGTCAGTTCGGTCGAACGCCCGTTCACCCCTGCCGCACCGATGTCGCAAGCCGTTCGCGCAGGCGTTCGATCGCGCTGGGAGCATCGCCGGGGGCGCCGCGCCATGCCGCTTCGAGCCGCAGGATGCGCTGGTAGAGCCGTTCGCTTTCGCCCACCAGCCGCTGCACGTCGAGCGGCAGGTCGGCCAGCGCCTCGCGCTCGGTCTGCGCGTAGTTGGCGATCAGCCGGCCGTGGCGCCGCAGCTGCAGTTCGGACAGCTCGCCCGCGAAATGGGCGCGATGGTTGAGCAGCCAGGCCATGCAATGCATGATCCGCGTGGTCGTGCGCAGCGCCTCGCACGACAGCGCCACCCGCGCCAGGTCGTCGCCCGCCTCTTCGGGTGACAGCCGCGAGCGATCGAAGCGCGCGCGCACTTCGTCCGCCAGCACCAGCGCTTCGGCATACAGACCTTCGACGATCCTCGGATTTATACTTGGTGTGAGCCCCATGATCGAACGGCCATATCGTGCGTTTTCATGACCGACCATGGTCCGATTCGGATGTTCCACGTCCAAGCCGGGACTGTGCCGCAACGGGACGGTCGAAGGTTGGCTCGACAGGCCGCCGATCGATTTCAATCCGTTGGAATATCAGGCAATAATATCGGGGATGAGATAGTCTTCGAGCAGCGCGATCTGGTCCTTGAGCCGCAATTTGCGCTTTTTCAGCCGCGCCACCTGCAACTGGTCGGTCGCCCCGGCCCCGGTGAGCGCATCGATCGCGGCGTCGAGATCGCGATGCTCGATCCTCAGCGCCTCGAGGCGCTTGCGCATTTCGTCTTCAGTCACGCGCGACCCCTTCGCCGTCCCGGCACCCCCGGTCAATCCCTTACCGTCGCCGGACCGCCGAACGGCCGCTTCCAACCGTCTCAAGCCGGCGTGGTTTGGTCGATAGTGGATTCGGTTGGACCCGTACCCGCCGCAATCCGGCGCGAGTTAACTTGCAGATTACGGCCAATGTGCTTGCATGACAACGCGGGTCGCACTGCGAGTCGAGTATCCGAAACGCGAGGGCTATGCTCGCAAAGGAGGACACATATGGAAACGTCGCATTTCAGCGCATTGCAGACAAAGCATGCCGGTCTTGAGCGCCAGATCGAACAGGAAATGTCCCGCCCTCTGCCCGACGACAGCCTTGTCACTGAACTGAAGCGGCGCAAGCTTCGCATCAAGGAAGAACTTACCGACCTCAATTGACGCGCGAACCGTCGGTCGCCGGTGCCGGTCGATTGCCGCCCGGCGCGCCGATGGGAAGGCCGTGTCGTTGAGGAAGACGGGTCTGGGTATGTCCGCATCCCGGCATCCGCAGGGCACACGAATGTGACGCGATCGAATGTGATGCCGTGGCGATTTGCATCGTCATGGCTCCCATCGGTGGTGCATGGCGTTCCCAAAGCCGTCCGGCTGCGCTAGGCTTGGGTCCATGCTCAGTGCCGCTGCATCCGCCCGCGCCATCCTCACCTCGCTGCATGAGGTCATGGCCTCGCGTTCGAATGCGCAGGCCAAGCTCAACCGGGTCGTCGATGTGATCGGCGAGACGCTCGATAGCGAGGTCTGCTCGATCTATCTGCTGCGCGAGGGGATGCTCGAACTGTTCGCCACGCGGGGGCTCAACCAGGCGGCGGTCCACGTCACCCGGCTGGCGGTGGGCGAAGGTCTGGTCGGCACCATCGCCGCGAACATCGAGACGCTGAACCTGGCCGAAGCCGCCGCGCACCCCGATTTCGCGTTCCGCCCCGAAACCGGCGAGGAAAAGTTCCACAGCTTTGCCGGCGTGCCGATCGTGCGTCGCCAGCGCGCGGTGGGCGTGGTCGCGGTGCAGCACGTCGAACAGCGCCGTTACGAGGAAGTCGAGATCGAGGCGCTGCAGACCGTGGCGATGGTCCTGTCCGAACTGATCGCCAACGCCGAACTGATCGACGATGACGACGGGGTCGGATCGTCGGCGCACATGACCGGTGCCGAGCGGCTGAACGGCCTGACGCTGGTCAAGGGGCTGGGTAGCGGTGTGGCGGTGTTCCACCAGCCGCGCATCACCATCGAACATGTCGTGGCCGAAGATACCGAAGCCGAGCGCCAGCGGGTGTACCTCGCGTTCGACCGGATGCGCCAACAAATCGATCGCATGGCCAGCCAGGCGGAATTCGGCGTGGGCGGAGAGCATGAGGAAGTGCTCCAGACCTACAAGATGTTCGCCTACGACGAAGGCTGGGGCCGCCGCATCAACGAGGCGATCGATTCGGGCCTGACCGCCGAAGCCGCGATCGAGCGCGTGCAGCAGCGCACCCGCATGCGCATGCGTCAGATCGACGATCCGCTGCTGGCCGATCGCATGCACGATCTGGAGGACCTGTCGAACCGCCTGCTGCGGATCGTCTCGGGCCAGCTCGGCACGGCGGCGAGCCAGGGCCTGCGCGGCGACGCGATCCTGATCGCGCGCAACCTGGGTCCGGCCGAACTGCTCGAATACGACAAGCGGCGGCTGAAGGGCGTGATCCTCGAAGAAGGCTCGCTGACCGCGCACGTGGTGATCGTGGCGCGGGCAATGGGCGTGCCGGTGGTCGGGCGAATTCGCGGCTTGCGCGGCATGATCCGCGAAGGCGATCCGCTGCTGATCGATGCCGACCAGGGCGTGGTCGATGTGCGGCCGTCGCCTGCGGTGATCGAGGCGTTCGAATCGCGCTTTGCCCGCAATCGCGAACGCCAGGCCGGCTATGCCGCAATGCGCGACGTCGATCCCGTGACGCGCGACGGCAAGCGCATGACGGTGATGATCAACGCCGGTCTGCGCGATGACATGCCGATGCTGAACCTGACCGGCGCCGATGGCATCGGCCTGTTCCGCACCGAATTCCAGTTCCTCGTCTCGGCAACGCTGCCCGCGCGCGAAAAGCAGACCCGGCTTTACCGCGATGTGCTGGAGGCGGCGGGCGACCGGCAGGTGGTGTTCCGCACGGTCGACATCGGCGGCGACAAGGTTCTGCCGTATCTTCGCCACAACGACGGCGAGAGCGAGGAAAACCCGGCGATGGGCTGGCGCGCGCTGCGCGTGGCACTCGAACGCGACGGGTTGCTGAAATCGCAGGCCCGGTCGCTGCTCGAGGCGGCGGGCGGGCGCACGCTCAACGTGATGTTCCCGATGGTGACCGAGCCGTGGGAATTTGATGCCGCTAAGGCGGTGTTCGACGGCCAGCTGGCGTTCCTGCGCAAGCACAAGAAACAGCTGCCCGAAGCGATCCGGTTCGGCGCGATGCTCGAAGTGCCGGCGCTGGCGGAATGCCTCGATATCCTCGCGCCGAAGATCGCGTTCTTGTCGATCGGCACCAACGACCTCACCCAGTTCCTGTTTGCCGCTGATCGCGCGAATCCCAAGCTGGCCGAACGCTACGATTGGCTGAGCCCCTCGATCATGCGCTTTTTGCGTCGGGTGGTGACCACGCTGGCTCCGTACAAAGTGGATGTGACGGTGTGCGGCGAGATGGGCGGGCGACGGCTGGAAGCGCTCGCGCTGATGGGTATCGGCATCACGCGCCTGTCGATCACGCCCGCCGCCGTCGGCCCGATCAAGGAACTGGTGCGCCAGGTCGACAGCCGCGAAATCGGCGCCGCGATGGAGGGCTGGCTGGCCGTTCCGCCACCCAACTTGCGCCAGGCGCTGCTCGATTGGGCGATCGCGCGAAATATCGATTGCGATTGAACTTGCCCACACGCTCGGTTCGTCGCTGGCACACCGGATCGGTTGCGCAAATTCGTTGACTTTTTACGAAATTCCCGGCTCTCTGACGCCCTAGGGTTGGTTAATACAAAACAAGGGCGGGACGCGCCGTGGCAGAAGCCGACGGGTTTGTAAGGGAATTTCCCATGGAGGCTGGTGCGCCCGATCGCGCCGGGAACCAGTTGCGCCGCGCACGCGAACAACTTGGGCTCGATTTCAAGCAGCTGGCTGCAACCACCCGGATCAACGCCCGCCATCTCGAAGCCATCGAAAACGGCGATTTCGCTTCGTTGCCTGGCCGGACGTATGTCACCGGCTTTTCGCGGTCCTATGCGCGTGCCGTCGGGCTGGACGAAAACGCCATCGCCGATGCCGTGCGCGAAGAAATGGCCGGGCAGCAACTTGCGACCCCGGCACGCGTCATCCACCAGTTCGAAGTCGGCGATCCCGATAAGACGCCATCGGTCCGCATCGGCCAGATTGCCTCCGCGCTGGCCGTGGCCGTGATCGCGGTGGGGCTCGTGTTCTGGCGCGGATACTATGCGCCGGCGGCTGAGCTGCCCGCGCTGGTCGGTCCGGTCCAGAGCGCGTCGGCGGTGCCCGGCCCGGCCCGGCAGGCAAGTTCCGGCCAGCCGACGGCAGGCCAGCCCGGTGCCGCGCCTGCCGTAGCACCAGCCCCCGGCGGCGCCGTGGCGTTCACCGCGCTCGAACCCGGGGTCTGGGTCAAGTTCTATGATGGCGCGGGCGTGCAGCTGATGCAGAAGCAGATGGCGCAGGGCGAAACCTATGTGGTCCCCGCCGCCGCGCACGAGCCCAAGGTGTGGACCGCCCGGCCCGATGCGCTGTCGATCACCGTCGCCGGTCGCGCGGTGCCCAAGCTGGCCGATCAGCAGAAGATCGTGAAAGACGTGCCGGTCACGGCCGAGGCCTTGCTGGCGCGCGCCGTGGCGCCGCCCGCAACGCCGGCTCCGGTTGCATCGGCGACCGCAACGATGTGAGTTAGGCGGCGGTCAAGTGACGGTGGATCGACGGATCCGGGTTCACACGCGATGGACAGCGCTGGCTTGCTGTAGCAGAATCGGTATCGGTATCGGGATTATGGGGCGGCCGTGTCGGGCTGGTGGCGACGTCATGCCGCTGGGCCACGCCGGACGAGGGGAACGGACTTTTATGGCCAGGGACAAAATGAAGTTGCTCACGGATCGGTGTGCCGGATCGGCGCGCGCGCAATGGCAGCGGGCCGGACACATGCGGGCCGGCGCTGCGGCGCTGGCGCTGCTGGTGGCGGGCAGCCCGTTCGCGCCGCTGGTGCCTGCCGCCCGCGCGCAATCGGCTGCGGTCGAATCGCCCGACAACCGGCTGAAGCGGATCGAATCCGAAGTCCATGCGCTGCAGCGCAAGGTGTTTCCCGATGGCGCGGGCAAGACGTTTGCGCCCGAGATCACCGGTGCGGCGCCCAGTACGCTCGCACCCGGCACGCCGTCGGGCACCGCGGTCAGCGACATGCTGGCGCGGATGGATGCGGTCGAGGCACAGATGGCGCGGCTGACCGCGCAGACCGAGGAAAACCAGAACCGCATCGCCAAGCTCGATGCGCGCCTGTCCGCGCTCGAGCCGACCGGCGCGTCGGGCAGTGCAGGAGCACCGGCTGCGGCATCGTCGACCCCGCCCGCCAACGGCAGCACGCTGGCCGCCAACACTGCGGCGATGACCGGCGGCGCATCTCGGCCCGCTGCCCCTGCGCCCGCCGGGGGCAAGACCTCGCCCGCGCCGAAGCCGTCGCCCGATCGTGTCGCGGCGGTGCAGGCAATCGAAAAGCCGGTCAGCGGCGATCGCGGCGAGGACGAATATCTCTACGGCTACCGCCTGTGGGAGGCCAGGTTCTATCCCGAGGCGGCGCAGCAGCTGGAACGCACTGCGCAACAGTTCCCCAAACACAAGCGCATCAGCTATGTCCGCAACCTGATCGGGCGCTCGTACCTCGACGATGGCAAGCCGGGCACGGCGGCGCAGTGGTTCCTTCAGAACTACCAGGACGACAAGAAGGGCGATCGTGCGCCCGACAGCCTGCTTTATCTGGGCGTGGCGATGACCAAGCTGAAGGAAACCAAGCGCGCCTGCGTCGCGCTGCAGGAAATGGGCACCACCTATCCGCAGGAAGTCGCCGGGCGGCTGGCCACACAGTATGCCCGCGCGCGCAGCGAGGTGAAGTGCAATTGACCGGGTTGCGCCGCACCTGATTGCCCGGTTCGTCGCCGATCTGGCGGCAGTATGGCCGGATGACGGGCAACGCGGTGGGCGCCTTGGCATCGCGGTTTCGGGCGGCGCGGACAGCCTCGCGCTGCTGGCGCTGGCGCATGCTGCGCTGCCCGGCGGGTTCGCCGTCGCGACGGTCGATCACGGTCTGCGCGATGGCAGCGCGGCAGATGCCCGGCTGGTCGAGCGGGCTTGCGCCGCGCGCAGCATCGCCTGCTCCACGCTGAGACTGGCGCTGGAGCCGGGCAGTGCGGTGCAGGAACGCGCCCGGACCGCGCGCTACACCGCGCTGGCAGACTGGGCGCTGGCTCGCGGTCTGAGGGCGATCGCCACCGCGCACCATGCCGACGATCAGGCGGAGACGATGGCGATGCGCCTCAATCGCGGCGCCGGGGTGCGCGGGCTGGCCGGGATGCGCGCGCGGTCGCAGGTTCCCGGTGCGCCGCAACTTCCGCTGTTGCGCCCGCTGCTGGGTTGGCGGCGCGCCGAACTGGCCGAGGCCATCGCGGCGACCGGGCTTGTTGCCGCCAACGATCCGTCCAACCGCGACCCCCGGTTCGAACGCGTCCGCATCCGCCACGGGCTGGCCGCATCGGATTGGCTCGATCCGGCCGGGCTGGCGCGGTCTGCGGCACACCTTGCCGACGCCGATGAGGCGATTGCGTGGGCCGCCACACGCGAATGGGCCGAGCGGGTTGAGGGCGGGCCCGGCGACCTGACCTGGGCACCGCAGGCCCCGCGCGCGGTGCGGCTGCGCGTGCTGGCGCGAATCGTTGTCGAACTGGGCACAAGCGAACCGCGCGGCGCCGAACTGGCACGCTGGCTGGCAGCGCTCGAATCGGGTGCAGTCGCGACGCTGGCAGGCGTGCGCGGGGACGGTGAAAAGGTGCCGTGGCGCTTCGTGACGGCCGCGCCCCACCGCCATGGGCCGGCGCCGTCCTGAACGGAAACACGATAATGCGCCAACCGGACGCAATTGTGCGCTGCCGTTATATTGCCATTCACCCGGCCACGCCTACATTGGCGGGGTTCGCGCATCACGCGCGGGCACATGGTTCGAGAGCACCAAGCGATGAATGATGACCAGCCGCAGGGCAATCCCTGGATCAAGAGCCTGCTCGTGTGGGGCGGGATCTTCCTCGCGCTGCTGCTGGTGGTCTCGATGTTCGGTGCCAAGACCGACGCGGCGGGCACGCTGATCCGCTATTCCGACTTCCGCGCCAAGGTTGCCGAAGGCTCGGTCCGCGAGGTCCAGATCGCGCCCGACCGCATCGTCGGCACGCTCAAGAACGACCAGCAATTTTCCACCGTGCCGATCGCCAACGACACCGACCTGCCCAAGCTGCTGCAGGACAACGGCGTCCAGTATGCCGGCAAGGCCGCCGAAGAACCCAACCTGCTGCTCTATATCCTGGCCCAGTCGCTGCCGTTCCTACTGATCCTGGGCGTGGCGTTCTTCGCGCTGCGCCAGGTCCAGAAGGGTGGCGGATCGGGCGCGATGGGCTTCGGCAAGTCCAAGGCCAAGCTTCTCACCGAACGCTCGGGCCGCGTCACCTTCGACGACGTTGCCGGCATCGACGAAGCGCGCGAGGAGCTGGAGGAAATCGTCGAATTCCTGCGCGATCCCACGCGCTTTTCCAAGCTTGGCGGCCAGATTCCCAAGGGCGCGCTGCTGGTCGGCTCGCCCGGCACCGGCAAGACCCTGCTCGCCCGCGCGATCGCGGGTGAAGCTGGCGTGCCGTTCTTCACCATCTCGGGCTCGGACTTTGTCGAAATGTTCGTCGGCGTCGGCGCCAGCCGCGTGCGCGACATGTTCGAACAGGCCAAGAAGAATGCGCCGTGCATCGTGTTCATCGATGAAATCGACGCGGTCGGCCGCCATCGCGGCCACGGCCTCGGCAACTCGAACGACGAGCGCGAGCAGACGCTCAACCAGCTGCTGGTCGAGATGGACGGATTCGAGGCCAACGAGGGCATCATCATCATCGCCGCCACCAACCGCCCCGACGTGCTCGACCCCGCGCTACTGCGCCCGGGCCGGTTCGATCGTCAGGTGGTGGTGCCGATCCCCGATATCGAAGGCCGCGAGAAGATCCTGTCGGTCCACATGAAGAAAGTGCCGCTGGCGCCCGACGTCAACCCGCGCACCATCGCGCGCGGCACGCCCGGTTTCTCGGGCGCGGACCTGGCCAACCTGGTGAACGAAGCCGCGCTGCTCGCCGCGCGCCGCAACAAGCGGCTGGTCGCGATGCAGGAGTTCGAGGACGCCAAGGACAAAGTCATGATGGGCGCCGAACGGCGCTCGATGGTGATGACCGACGACGAGAAGAAGATGACCGCCTATCACGAGGCCGGCCACGCCATCGTCTCGGTCAACGAAGCGGCATCGGATCCGATCCACAAGGCCACGATCATCCCGCGCGGCCGCGCGCTGGGCATGGTCATGCGCCTGCCCGAACGGGACAGCTATTCGTACCACCGCGACAAGATGCACGCCAACCTGTCGGTCTCGATGGGCGGGCGCGTGGCGGAAGAAATCATCTTCGGCCACGACAAGGTCTCCTCCGGCGCGTCCTCGGACATCCAGTACGCCACCAGCCTGGCGCGCAACATGGTGACCAAGTGGGGCATGTCGGAAAAGCTTGGGCCGCTGCAGTACGAGGAGCAGAGCGAGGGCTATCTCGGCATGGGCGGATCGCAGCGCACGATGATGTCCGACGAAACCGCCAAGCTGATCGACAGCGAGATCCGCGGTCTGGTCGATGGCGCGCATGCCAAGGCGACCGAGATTCTCAGGGGCCAGGAAGACAAGCTCCACCTGCTCGCGCAAGCCTTGCTGGAGTACGAAACGCTCACCGGCGAGGAGATCAAGGCGTTGATCGAAAACGGCAAGATCGACCGTCCCGACGCCCCGACCGGGCCGCTGCGGCCGGTGTCGGTGCAGGGCTCGGCGGTGCCGCGCGCCGGACGGCGGTTCGGCGGATCGACCGGGGCGCAGCCGCTGGGGGCGTGAGCGGCGCGCCCGATCGTTACTGCCCGGCTTCGGCCAGCACGAACATCGCGAACACGATCAGCGCAAACAGCGAGAAGAACAGCATCGCCGCCGTGCGCCACAGCGCACTGGCGCGGCTGAGGCCATAGGCGCCCTTGAGCTGGCGATACATGTGCAAGGGCGGCAGGACGACCGCCGCGATGCCTACGATCGGCAGTCCCAGCTTGCCCGCGATCGACAGCACCACCACCAGCAGCGCCATGAAGCACAGCGAATACGTGACGAACACGGTGTGGTCGTACAGGCCAAAGCGGCGGCTGAACGGGAACAGCAGCCAGACCATCGGCACCGAGATCGGGATCAGCGCCCACGCATATTTGTAGGCGTTGGACTGCAGCTTGTAGAGGCCGAGCTGCGGATTGGCGCGAAACGCATCGATGGCGTGCTGGATGGCTGGCAGGTCGCTGCGCGCGCCGGATTTCTGATCGAGCACGGCCTTGCGGATGGCTTCGCCGCGCGCGTTCTTCAGCGCATCGAGGCCTGATTGGCGACCGGTGATTTCGCCGTCGATCGCTGCGGTGGGCTTGCCTTGCGCGGCCAGCGCGGCGCGCAGTTGCTGCAGGCGGGCGATTTCCTGTTCGTTCGCCGCGATGCCGCTGATCGCCTTGCCATTGGTGCTGACCGAGCCGATGTCGCCTAGCGTGTTGCCCATGTGGCTGACCACCGAGAACAGCAGGAACACGCAGAACAGGAACAGCGCGATGGGCGAAACGTAAGCGGCCCGGCGTCCATCGACGTACTCGCGAGTCATCCGGCCGGGGTGCAGCACCAGTTGCGGCAAGGTGCGCCAGATCTTGCCCTCGAAGTGGAACACGCCGTGCGCCAGGTCATGGAAAAATGCGCCCAACGTGCGGTGGACGTGCGCGGCCTGCCCGCAAGCATGGCAGTGGCTGCCGACCAGCGCCGTCCCGCAATTGAGGCAGGCGCCTTCGTGGGTGTGGCCGCTGTTGTCGGGCGGTCCGCCGGCGGCCGGCTCGATCGCGTGGGCGACGATGGCCGTGTCCACCAGATCGCCGATGGTCGCTGCTTGGTCCATTGTGCCCTCCTGATCTGCCGCAGCCATAGCCAAGCCTGCGCGGGCTGGATAGGATGGTCATGCAGCGGGCCAGAAGGGGAGCACCATGGCAGGACGGCGAAGCGTACTGATGACGAAGGCACTCGCGGCGACCATGGTCATCGGGGTCGTTTCCGCTCCCGCGTATGGCGCGGCGGGTGACATGTCGGTCGCCGCGTTCATGGCCAAGGCCGCAGCGCTCAACGCCAAAGGGCCGATGGCGCTATTTTCGGGCGATTACAGCCTGCTCAAGGCCGAGGCGGCCGGCGGGGCGCAAGCCTATCGCGCACAGCTGCGCGGTGAACTGGCAGCGGGGCACCCCAGCAGCTGTCCGCCGCCGCGCGCGCCGTTCACCAGCGACGATATTCTGGGCCAGATGCGCAGCTATCCGGTGGCGGTGCGCGACCACACCAGCGTGCGCGCCGCGATCACCGAACTGTTCCGCAAAACCTACCCCTGCCCTGCGGCCCGGCGGTAGCGCACTTCCTGAGTTGGGACGGTACCAGCCCGCTCCGCCGCCCGGCCACCCGACAGAATAGGCGGGGAAGCAGGCGGGTACCGTACCGACGACAGCCGAAACCGCGTCAGCCGGACAAATTCAGCCTTCGTAATCGGCGCCGAGCGAGGTGTTGCGCACCGGGGCAGCGGCAGTGATCCGCAGCGCTTCGGCCGATTGCGACAGCGAGCCGATGTCGTCGACTTCATCATCGTCTTCGGGCAGCACGCGCTGCAGCGACTGGACCAGGCTTTCGCGCAGGAGCTTGGGACGCACGGTTTCGTCCGCGATCTCGCGCAGCGCGACTACCGGGTTCTTGTCGCGGTCGCGATCGATGGTCAGCTCCGCACCGCCCGAAATGGCGCGCGCACGCTCTGCAGCAAGCAGCACGAGGTCGAAACGGTTGGGGATCTTGTCGACGCAATCTTCGACGGTAACGCGCGCCATCGGGCACTCCGATACTTGTGGAATCTGGAAGGGAAGCGCGCCAGCTAGGGCGTGAGTCCCGGAAAGTCAAGGAATTCGCACGCAGCCGACCCTGCTCGACCCGGACCTAATCGTCGTAGCTGTTGCCCGCGCGTTCGTCATCGGCGAGGTCGGAGAAGCGGGTGATGCGCGGTTCGAACTTCATCCGCACTTTGCCGGTGGAGCCGTGGCGCTGCTTGGCCACGATCAGTTCGGCTAGGCCATAAACGCGTTCCATCTCGGCCTGCCAGGCGGCGTGGGCATCGTGGATCTTGGGATCATCGGCGCCTTGCGGCACTTTGGGTTCCTTGGCCGCGACGTAATAGTCCTCGCGGTACACGAACCAGACCATGTCGGCGTCCTGCTCGATCGAGCCCGATTCGCGCAAGTCCGACAGCATCGGGCGTTTGTCTTCGCGCTGTTCGACCGCACGGGATAGCTGCGACAGCGCGATCACCGGCACCGACAGCTCCTTGGCTAGCGTCTTCAGGCCCCGGCTGATCTCGGAAATCTCGTTGACGCGGTTGTCGTTGGCGCGGCCCGATCCCTGCAGCAGCTGAAGATAATCGACCACGATCAGCCCGACATCGTGCCGCCGCTTCAACCGCCGCGCGCGCGCGCGCAGCGCCGCGATCGACAGCGCGGGCGTATCGTCGATGTACAGCGGCAGTTCGGCCAGCCGCTGGCTGGCGAACGACAGCTGCTGGAAATCCTCACGGCTGATCTTGCCCATGCGCAGCATTTCGGAACTGATGCCCGATTGTTCGGCCAGAATACGCGTGGCGAGCTGGTCCGCGCTCATTTCCAGGCTGAAGAATGCGGTGGCCGCGCCGACCGAATCTTTCGGATCGATGCCATCGACGATGTCGCGGCGCATGCGGTCGGCGGCGTTGAACGCGATGTTGGTGGCGAGCGAGGTCTTGCCCATGCCCGGGCGCCCGGCGAGGATGATCAGATCCGAATCGTGCAGCCCGCCGATCTTCTCGTTGATCGAGGTCAGGCCGGTGGTGGTGCCCGAAATGTGCCCGCCCGACAGCAGCGCCTGCTCGATCATGCCCAGCGCGGTGCGCGTGGCGACGGCAAAGCCTTGCGCCTCGCTGCCCGACTGCGCGCCCTCGGCCACGGCATACAGCGCGGCTTCGGCCTGCTGCACCTGTTCGAGCGGGGCGACCGATTCGCTGGTGTCCATCGCACCCGCCACCAGGTTGCGCCCCACCGTGATCAGTTCGCGCAGCAGCGCCAGGTCATAAACCTGTTCGGCCAGGTCGCGCGGATTGAGCAGGCCCTGGCCATCGGCGGTCAGCCGCGCGAGATAGGCGGTACCGCCCAGTTCCTTCAGGCCTTCATCGACTTCGAAATAGGGCTTGAGCGTGACCGGAGTGACCACCGCCTTGCGATCGAGCAACGTGACGATTCGCTCGTACACCCGGCCGTGGACCGCCGCGAAAAAGTGCTCGGGCTTCAGCTTTCCGCCGATTTCCTCGATGATCCGGTTGTCGATCAGCACCGCGCCAAGGAACGCCGCCTCGGCCTCGACGTTCGAGGGCAGGGCGCGAATCTCTTCGGTGTCGCGGATGAGCAGGGCTTCGGTCGGCATCGCGCGCTTGTGCAGCAGCGCGAGGGGCACTGGCAAGGCGGCGGGTGACGCAATCGGGTCACGACGCCTGTGGATAGCGGGGAGCGTTTCGGCAAACCGCTTGCCCGCCCCTTTCGCGTCTGCGAAACAGACCGTCCCATGGCGGACCCGCGCATTTCGCATATCGACCTCGACGAGGCGACGATCATCTGGCGGAATGCCGATATCGAGCAGGAGCGCAGGATCGCGATCTTCGACCTGATCGAGGAAAATCTTTTTCGTCCGATCCGGTCGTGCGAGGCTGGGCACGAAGGCCCTTACCGGCTGCGGCTGTCGGTGGAGGACGGGCGGCTGGCGCTGATGATCGGTGACGACGCGGGCGAACCGCTGGAAACGATCATCCTCGGGCTGGGGCGCTTCCGCCGCTCGATCCGCGACTATTTCGCGATCTGCGACAGCTATTACCAGGCGATCCGCCGCGCCACCGCGCAGGAGATCGAGACGATCGACATGGCCCGGCGCGGGGTCCACAACGATGCCGCCGAGATGCTCCTGGAACGGCTCGACGGCAAAGTGGAGACCGACTTTGCCACGGCACGGCGGCTCTTTACGCTGATCTGCGTGCTGCATATCAGGGGGTAGGGGCCGGAACGGCTGCGCCGGTCCCACATCATCAACGACAAGCAACACGCAACAGAACAGCGGGACGCGGGGCACAAGGGTTTCAATGGCGAAAGCAAACAAGGCGACGCGGCAGCGGTGGCTGGCGGCGGGCCTGCTCGCGGCGATCATGGCGCTGGGCATCGGCTGGTGGGAGGCGCGCACGTGGACGCCGTCGCGCGATCGCTATCCGCTGCAGGGGGTGTGGATCGATTCGGGTGACGGCGTGGTCGACTGGCGCTTGCTCAAGGCGCGCGGTGCCGATTTCGCCTACCTCACCGCCAGTCGCGGTGCGGGCACGCGCGATGCCGCGTTTGCCGATGGGCTGGCGTCGGCGCGCGAGCGAGGGATGCAGGCGGGCGCGGTCCATGTCTATGATCCGTGTACTGCGGCCGATGGCCAGGCCGCCAACTTCGTCACCACCGTGCCGCGCGATGCCAAGCTGCTGCCGCCCGCGATCCGGCTCGACCTCGACGCCGATGCCTGCCCCGCGCCGCCAAGCGAAGCCGCGCTGCAGGGCGAACTGACGACGTTCCTCAACCAGATCGAGATGCACACCGGCAAGCCGGCGATCCTGATGCTGTCGCGCAGCTTCGAGGCGCGCTATCATCTGGCCGCCATGATCGATCGCAACGTCTGGGTGGAAGGCGACTTCCTCGCGCCGGGATATGCCGGGCGCCCGTGGGTGATGTGGACCGCCAGCCACCGCCTGCGCAACGATGCCGCGTCGAGCCCGCTGCGCTGGGTGGTGGTGCAGCCATGACCGCCGGCACGCCGTTCGATCGCGCCGAACTCGTCGCTGCCGCTCGGCTGGCCGCAGCACGGGCCTATGCGCCCTATTCGCGGTTCCACGTCGGCGCGGCGTTGTTGTTCGACGATGGTGAGATTGTCACCGGCGCCAATGTCGAGAACGCCAGCTACGGCCTGTCGCTGTGCGCCGAGACGGTGGCCTGCGCCATCGCCGCGCAAGCCGGGCGGCGCGGGGGGCTGGTCGCGGTCGCGGTGTTCGGCGGGCTGGAAGACCGGCTGGGCGAAAGCATGGTGACGCCGTGCGGGCGCTGCCGCCAGGTCATCACCGAACTGGCGCAACTGGGCGGCACCGATCCGCTGGTGCTGTGCGCCAGCCACGACGAGACCGGGGAATTTCGCCTGAGCGCGCTCTTGCCGCGCGCCTTCGGGCCCGCCAATCTGACGTAGTGGCCAATTTAACGTAACGGCCAATCCGGCTTGCATGAAATGACCGCCCGGCGGGGCGCGAGGGGGAAGTGGCTTGTCAGTACAATCCGATCGCTGGATCCGCGAGCAGGCGCTCGAACACGCGATGATCGAACCGTTCGTGGAGGCGCAGCGCCGTGACGGGTGCATCTCGTACGGGCTGTCGTCGTATGGCTACGATGCGCGGGTCGCGCCCGAGTTCAAGATTTTCACCAACGTCAATTCCTCGGTGGTCGATCCCAAGGCGTTCGATCCGGACAGCTTCGTCGACCGCACGACCGACTGCTGCGTGATCCCGCCCAACAGCTTCGCGCTGGCGCGCACGGTCGAATATTTCCGCGTGCCGCGCGACATCCTGGTGATCTGCCTGGGCAAATCGACGTACGCGCGGTGCGGCATCATCGTGAACGTGACCCCGCTCGAACCGGGCTGGGAAGGGCACGTGACGCTTGAGTTTTCCAACACCACCCCGCTGCCTGCCAAGATTTACGCCAACGAGGGCGCGTGCCAGTTCCTGTTCCTGAAAGGGAACGAGCCGTGCGAGACGAGCTATGCCGATCGCGCGGGCAAATACATGGGCCAGCGCGGCGTGACCCTGCCGCGTCTCTAGTGTTTGTTTCAGTTACACTGAAACAATTGCGGCACCGGCCCGCTCCCCCGCCCGGCCACCCAACGGAATTCTACGCTGTGGGTGGCCGGGCGGAGGAGCGGGCCGATGCCGGACGATCCGAAACTACGGTGCCGGATCACACTCAGGCGGCTTGCTGATCCTCATAAGCCTGCGCTTCGGCGGCGATGAGGATGTCGGCGAGCATCCAGTACGCTTCGCCCCATGCCGCGAGCACTTCGTCGGTGGCCACATCGGCGCCCAGCACATCGCGGATCGCGGGCAGCAGCGCGGCGGCGACCAGCGGGTAATGTTCGGCCTTTACGCCGGTTTCGACATGGCGGGCGACCATCCGCCCCACTGCCGGTCCGAGGTTCTCCAGCTTGTCGATGTTTTTGGCATACGCGAGGATGGCGTTGGCGAGCCGGCGCGGCTGTTCCCCGCTGGTCTGCGCGGCCTGATCGAACATCGCCTTTACGGCCGGGTCGGTGAACAGCCGGGCGTACATCGCGGTGGTGATCTCAACGCCGTGCTTTTCGATGGCGGGGGCGGTGGCCTTGACGATGGCCTTGGCGGCTTCGGAAGCGGTGCGCATGATTCGGTCCTCTAATGAAGTATTCAACATACCTGTATTTGTAATGCTTGATTTCGGCAAGCCAATTCCGACATGGGACAGACCATGCAACTGACCCAGCACACCGACCTTGGCCTGCGCCTGCTGATCGTGCTGGCGCGGCGCGATGGCGTGCCGATCGCGCTGCCGGCGTTCGCGTCAGAGCAGGGGCTGTCTTATCACCACGTTGCCAAAGTCGCGCAGCGGCTGGTGCAGGAAGGCTTCGTGACCAGCCTGCGCGGGCGCCGTGGCGGCGTGGCGCTGGCCCGGCCGGCCGATGCGATCGCGATCGGCGATGTCGTGCGGCGCATGGAACGCGGCCTGCGACTGGCCGATTGCGCGCACTGCGCCTTGCGTGGCGATTGCACTTTGAGCAGCGTGCTGGCCGAGGCGCTCGCCGCGTTTCTGGCGGTGCTCGACCGCCACATGCTGGCCGACATCGCCAAACCTGGCGCGCCGGCGTTCGCGCCATGGCGGGTGATTCCCGCGCTCGACGGAACTTGCACGCCCCCCGGCGATTGATCCCCCGACGGCGCCGCGTTTCGTGCGCCATCGCCCACGGGGAGAGCGCGTGTGAACCAGGTTGCGGCATTCATCGGGCGGCTGATGCTCGCCCTCATCTTCATCCTCGGCGGGCTGGGCAAACTGTTCGCGCTGCAGGCCACGGGCGCCTACATGGCGCAGTCCGGGCAACCGGCGGATCTTGCGCTGCCAGCGGGCATCTTCGAGCTGGTCGCCGGGCTCGCCATCGCGCTGGGCTTCCTCACGCGGATCTTCTCGATCCTGCTGGCGGGGTTCTGTCTGCTGACCGGGCTGATTTTCCATCACGATTTTACCGATCAGGTGCAGTCGACGATGCTGCTCAAGAACATCGCGATGGCTGGCGGATTCCTGTGCTTGTTCGCGCACACGCAGATGCGCTGGAGCTATGATTCGATGCGCCGTCACCGCCAGACCGATCTCGCCGCGATCGACGCGGAACGCCACGCCCACGAAGCCGAACTGCGCGCCGCGCGGGCCGAGGGGCGAACCGTGGTGGTCCCGGCCGGATCGACCGCGATCCCCGCCGGCACGACCGTGGTCGATACCAATGGCGACGGCATTCCCGACACCCGCACCAAGCGGCGCTGGTTCTGAAAAGCAGCTGGCCCCGGCCTAAGGCCGACGAACGCCTGAACCCGGTGTAGTCCGCAGCGCGGCGATGCAGGCCGCGCGATCGACGTCGCGACCGTCGCCGCGCCTCGCGTCTACGTACGTTGCGGACGGTCTCGCGCCAGCCGAGGGCGGATACAGGTAGATGTCGAGGATGCACGCAGTGCCCGACCACTGCAGCTTGCGCGCGTCTTCCTCGTGGATGTCGAGGCGTGGCTGGCCGAACTGCCGCACCAGCTGGTCGGCATCGGCGCCGATCACGCCTTCGAGCCCGGGCGCGGTCAGGATCTGCGCCTGGGGCCGCGCCGTCGATGGACGTGCCGTCGACGGGCGCAAGGTTGCCGGGCGGCCGACGCTGCGGATGGTCGCGGCCTTGCCGCTGCCGCTGGTCGTGGCGCCGGTTTCACCGCATCCCGCCAACAGGGTGGCCAGCGCGGCGGTCATCAACAGGCGGTCAACCCGCATCGGGCACTCCAGGTTTGCGGCGATGGACAAGGTGTGTCGCCATGGCGGCGCCGATCACCGGCGACAGCAGGTTGACGAACGGCACCAGCAACAGCAGCACCACGATCCCGCCCAGCCCAAGCCGGGTCAGGCTGTGCAACAGCGCCGGCGGCTGCCCCGCCGCATCGCGATAGCGGAACCGGACCATGTCGTTCAACTCGCGCCCGATCAGCAGCGCGTTGGCCAGTCCGAACGCCAGCGCCGGGCCGATCGCGGTGAACAGCAGCGCAATCGCGAACGGCACGGCGGCCAGGTTGTAGACCACCGCACGCGCCGCGCCGCCCAGCCCGATGCGCACGTTGCCGATCACGCCGATGCGCTGCGCCAGCGCGGCGGTAGCGGGATAGTGGCGCGCCTCGACCGCATCGACCACGTCGTCGGCAAAGAACTGCATCACCGCAAACGCCACGATCTGGAACAACAACCAGGCGGCGATGATCGCGGCCACCGCGTCGATCAGCTGACGCAGCCCGCCAAGGCCGTCGGGCAGCCAATCGTCGAGCCCGGCAACCAGCGAATCGATCCCCTGCCACGCTCCCCAGCCCAGCGCGGCGACCAGCACCACGGTGATCGCAAGGCTCTTGGCCAGCACGGCGAGGATCCGGCGGTCGGCCAGCTGGCCGATGGCGAGGGCGAAAGCGGTAAGCATCCGGGCGCGGGATCGCTCGCCGGGTCGGTGGTGTCAACGCCTTGCTGTTGATCGAGTTAATTCCACGACCGTGGAAGCGGCGCCGGCCCGCTCCCCTGGCTTGCGATAGTCCGGGCTTGTCGCTAGGCGCGCCGCAACACGTTTGCCCTGAATCTTTACGTTTGCCCTGAACCTTTTCCCGAACGCTGGAGCCTTCGATGACCGCTGCCACTACCGACGTTATCGCCATCGGCAATGCCATCGTCGATGTCATGGCGCCCGCCGAAGATGCCGATATCGCGCGGCTGGGGCTGGCCAAGGGCGGCATGACGCTGGTCGATACCGCGCGCGCGCAGGAATTGTACGATGCGATGGGCCCGGCGCGCGAGATTTCGGGCGGGTCGGCGGCCAACACGCTGGCAGGCCTCGCCGCGCTGGGTGCCAGCTGCGCGTTCATCGGCCAGGTCGCCGATGATCAGCTGGGCGAAGTGTTCGCGCACGACATCCGCGCCGGCGGGATCGCGTTCGCCACGCCGTCGCGCGCGGATGAGCCGCCGACGGCGCGCTGCCTGATCTTCGTCACGCCCGACGGCCAGCGCACGATGAACACGTTCCTCGGCGCGTCGCAGTTCCTGCCCGCCACCGCGCTCGACGAAACCGCGATCGCGGCGGCCAGCGTGCTGTACCTCGAAGGCTACCTGTGGGATCCGGAAGAACCGCGCAAGGCGATGCGCCGGGCGATCGCGGCAGCGCGCAACGCAGGCCGCAAGGTGGCGTTCACGCTGTCCGATGCGTTCGTCATCGCGCGCCATGGCGATGATTTCCGCGCGCTGATCGCGGCGGGCGAGATCGACATCCTGTTCGCCAACGAACACGAACTCGCCGCGCTGACCGGCGAGGACGATTTCGACGCCGGGATCGCCGCGCTGGCGCCCAAGGTGTCGGTGCTGGTGGTCACGCGCAGCGAGAACGGCGCCGTCGCGGTGACCGGGGGCGAGCGCACCCAGGTGCCGGCAGAGCCCGTCGCCAAAGTGGTCGATACCACCGGCGCGGGTGACCTGTTCGCCGCCGGGTTCCTGTTCGGCCACGTGCGGGGCCGCCCCGTCGCCGATTGCCTGCGCATGGGCGCGATCTGCGCCGCCGAGATCATCTCGCACTACGGCGCGCGGCCCGAGGCGGACCTTGCCGAACTGATCGGAGCGATCTGACAGGCGCGCCTCGTAAGATTGCGTATGTTGCGCTGCAACATTTAGCGTGACAGCGAGTGTAATAAGGGGCAGAATTGCGACAGGAGGACGGCTAATGGCGAGTCACCTGTTTTTTCCACGTTCCGAAACGCCCCCCGAACCGCCTCGGCGGTCGTCGCTGTCGCGTGCCGCGATCATCGATTTCGAGGCTTCGTGCCTGCCGGAAGATTGCGCATCCTATCCCATCGAGGTCGCGCTGGCCCCGGTCGATCAGCCCACTCGCACCTGGCTGATCCGCCCGGCGGCGGAATGGGCGTACTGGGACTGGACCGAGGAAGCCGAACAGCTGCACGGCATCAGCCGCGAGATGCTCGACCAGCGCGGGCTGCCGGTGGAACAAGTGCTCACCGAACTGGCCGAGGCCGCGCAAGGTTACGAAGTTTACGCCGATTGCGATCTCGACGCCTACTGGCTCGAAACGCTGGCGGCGGCCTGCCATCGCCGCGCGCCGTTTCCCGTGCGCTATCTTGGCGAACTGCTGTGCGCGCGCGGTCTGGTCCGCGCGCAAGTGCAGGCTGCGCTGCGCCGGGCCTCGCTGCAGTTGCCCCAGGCGCACGTCGCGCGGCAGGATGCCAATCGCCTGGCGCTGATGGTCCGCCTGCTGCGGCGCGAGGCGCAAGTGGCGTAACGGGGCCGCGACTGGGTCAAACCCGGTCGCTCCCCGCCGCATCCTCGCGCTCGATTTCGCGATAGCCGATGTCGTTGCGGCAGAACCCTTCGGCAAAGTCGATCGCCGCAACCGCCGCATACGCCGCATCGCGCGCCGCGCGCACCGTCGCGCCGCGCGCCGTCACGTTGAGGACGCGGCCGCCACTGGCGGAAAGCTTGCCGTTGCCGTCGAGCGACGTCCCGGCGTGGAACACGCGGGCGCCGTGCGCTTCGGCCAGGCCGATGCCGTCGATCCGGCCGCCCTGCTTGGGCGTTCCCGGATAGCCTTGCGCCGCCATCACCACGGTCAGTGCTGGGTCGGGCGAAAAGCGCGGCGGCTCGATCGCGGACAGCCGGTTGTCGGCACAGGCGGACAGCAGTTCGACCAGGTCGCTCTCCAGCCGCATCATCAGCACCTGGCATTCGGGATCGCCGAAGCGCGCGTTGTATTCGATCAGGCTGGGGCCATCGGCGGTCAGCATCAGTCCGGCATACAGCACGCCCGAATAGGCCATCCCCGCATCGGCCATCGCGCGCACCGTGGGGGCGACGATCTTTTCGATCGCTTCGGCTTCGAGCAACGGGGTCAGCACCCGCGCTGGGCTGTAGGCGCCCATGCCGCCGGTGTTGGGCCCGGTATCGCCATCGCCCACGCGCTTGTGGTCCTGCGCCGATCCGAACGGCACGATCGTGCTGCCATCGGTCAGCGCGAAAAAGCTGGCTTCCTCGCCGGTAAGGAATTCCTCGATCACCACTTCGGTGCCCGCGCTGCCGAACTGGCCGCCGAACATGTCGTCGAGCGCGGCTTCGGCTTGCGCCAGCGTTTCGGCGATGACCACGCCCTTGCCCGCCGCCAGTCCATCGGCCTTGATCACCACGGGGATCGAAAATCCGCCGAGCGCCGCGCGCGCCTCGGCCAGCGAGCCCGCGCGCACATAAGCGGCGGTGGGAATGCCGGCGCGTTGGCACAAATCCTTGGTAAAGCCCTTCGATCCTTCGATCTGGGCCGCCGCCCGGCTCGGTCCGAACACCGAAAAGCCCGCGCCGCGCAAGCTGTCAGCCAGCCCATCGACCAGCGGGGCCTCCGGACCGATCACCACCAAGCCGATGCGATGCGCCTCGCAAAAGGCGATGACGGCGGCATGATCGGTCAGGTCGAGCGACACCAGTTCGGCGTGCGCGGCGACGCCGGGATTGCCCGGCGCGGCATAGAGCTTGTCGCACAGCGGCGATTGCGCCATTTTCCAGGCCAGCGCATGTTCGCGCCCACCCCCGCCCAGCAGCAGGATATTCATGGCCGTTCCTTCCTCGCCTGATGACGACACTCCGCCGGGCGGCCTGTTAGCGACCGAACGGGCGGGCGACAACGCCGCGCCGCTTTCGATCACCGAGATATCCGCGCTGCTCAAGCGCACGGTCGAGGATCGCTTCGGCTTCGTGCGGCTGCGCGGCGAACTTTCGGGGGTCAAGCGCGCGGCGTCGGGCCACCTGTACTGCAGCCTCAAGGACGAAGGCGCGCGGATCGACGGGGTGATGTGGAAGGGCAGCGTGCAGCGCCTGTCGTTCCGCCCCGAAGACGGCGTCGAGGTGATCGCCACGGGCAAGCTGACGACGTATCCGGGCCGCTCGAACTACCAGATCGTGATCGACCGGATGGAGATCGCGGGCGAAGGCGCGCTGCTGGCGCTGCTGGCCAAGCTCAAGGCGCGGCTGGAGGCGGAGGGGCTGTTCGACGTCGCGCGCAAGCGACCGCTGCCCTACCTGCCGCGCGTGATCGGCGTGGTCACTTCGCCCACCGGCGCGGTCATCCGCGACATCCTCCACCGCCTGTCCGATCGTTTCCCGGTGCGCGTGGTGGTGTGGCCGGTGCTGGTGCAGGGGCAAGGCTCGGCCGCGCAAGTCGCGGCGGCGGTGCGCGGGTTTTCGGCGATGGCGCCGGGCGGACCGGTGCCGCGCCCCGACCTGGTGATTGTTGCGCGCGGCGGTGGCTCGATCGAGGATTTGTGGGGCTTCAACGAGGAAGCGGTGGTGCGCGCCATCGCCGAATCGTCGATCCCCGTGATCAGCGCGGTCGGGCACGAAACCGACACCACGCTGGCCGATTTCGCGGCGGACTTGCGCGCGCCGACGCCTACGGCCGCAGCCGAACTGGCGGTGCCGGTGCACGGCGAGCTGATGGCGGTGCTGGCCGATCTGTTCGCGCGCCAGCAGCGCGGCGTGCGCCGGCTCATGGAACACGCGCGCGAACGGCTCGACACGCGTGGGCAGCGCCTGCCCGCCCCGCAGGCGCTGCTGCAGGGCCATGCGCAGCGGCTCGATGACCTGGGTGAACGGCTGCGGCGCGCGCTGGTCCACCGCACCGAAATCGCAGGCTCTGCGCTCGCGCGGCACGCCGGAGCGCTGCGCCCCGCGCTGCTGACCGGGCGGGTGCAGCGCGAGCGTGAACGGCTGGCGGGCCTGCGCCTGCGCCCCGAACTGGTGGTGCAGCGCATCGCCATCGCGCGCGACCGGATCGACGCGCTCGACCGGCTGCGCCGCCAGCTCGATCCTTATGCCCCGCTTGAACGCGGTTACGTGCTGGTCAGCGCGCCCGACGGCACCGTGGTCAAGTCGCGCGCGGCGGCGGCGGGCGAAGTGGCGCTGCGGCTGCGTTTCGGCGATGGGTCGCTGGATGTGGTACCCGATGGCGCGCCGCGCCCGCCGGTGCGCGCTGCCCGATCCCGCCCGGCGGCGGCAGGGCAGGCAGAGCAAATCAAGCTTCTCTGATCCGAAATGGCCCCGTTTGGCCCGAAACGGCAGCGGCCAAATTGCCATCGTCGGGCCAAGCCGCTAGGATCGCTGCCATGTTGATGACCCCCGCGAACCGCCTTGCGCGGCTGCAGTACCTGCCCAACGGCTTCCGCCAGCTGACGGCGGGCGACCATGTCGTGTGCGCGGTAAGCGCCGCCGCGATCCCGCTCGAAGCCTTGCGCTACTGGAGCGTGGACCGGCAGGAGGCTTACGCTACCCCCGAACTGGCGACCCGGCGGCTGCTGGACCCGGCGTGACCCGGCGGTCGCGCCGACCCGCGCGACGCATTGCGCTGACCGCGCTGCCCGCCGCCGTGGTGCTGGTAGCGCTGGGCACCTGCGCGGCCCCGGCGGTGCCGCCACCGCGCGCGGTGACGGCGGCAGGGACGGCGCGACCGGCGGGCCAGGCCGCGCCGGTGGTGCCGGACGCGGCCATGCCGCTGCCGGTCGCCCCGGCTGGACCGGCGACGTTCAGCTATGTCGGCGAACTCACGCAAGGCGGCTACATCCGCGGCCGCGTGCCGGGCGGCACGCGCGCGCTGGCGATCGACGGCACGGCGTTGCGGTTCGCGCCCGACGGCAGCTTCTTCCTCGCGTTCGATCGCGATGCCGGGCCTGCGGCGATGCTCAGCGCGACGCTGGGTGACGGGCGGCGGGTCGATGCGTCGCTGGCGATTGCCCCGCGCGGCTGGGACATCGAATACGTCAACGTCGGCAAGCGCCCCGGTGAAGCGCCCAGCGCGGAGTATGAGCGTCGTCGCGGGCCCGAGCTGGCGCGGATCAACGCCGCGCGCGCCATTGATGGTGCCAGCGGCGGTTGGCGGCAGAAGTTCATCTGGCCGGCGATCGGCCGCATCTCGGGCAAGTTCGGATCGCAGCGCGTCTATCGCGGCGAGCCGGGCAGCTATCACTCGGGCATCGACATCGCCGGCGGCAGCGGCACGCCGATCGTCGCGCCGGCCGATGGCGTGGTCATCCTCGCCGCCGACGCGCCGTTCACGCTGGAGGGCCACCTGCTGATGATCGACCACGGCATGGGGCTGAACAGCGCCTTCCTGCACTGTTCGGAACTCGAGGTGAAGGAAGGCGATGTGGTCCACCAGGGCCAGTTCATCGCGCGCATCGGCATGACCGGGCGCGCCACCGGCCCGCACCTGCACTGGAGCCTGAAATGGCGCGACCGCCGGCTCGATCCGCTGCTGTTTACCGGGCCGATGCGGTAGGGGCTTTCAAGCGGGTGCCGGGTCGGCTCGCTCTAAATCGTCGAAACCTCAGCGCACGCGGCGCACATGGATCCCCGGCTGTCCATCGAGCCGCGCCTTGAAGCTACCCATCGCCGCCTGACGAATCACGATCTTGCTGCCGGGCCTGGGTTCGATCGCCAGCGATTCGGTGTCGACCTGAATCCAGACCGCGCCGTCGGCCAGCGTGAACTGGTATTGGCCGTAGTTGTACTGGCGCACCCCCGCGAGCGTGGTTTCGATTTGCTGGAAGTCCTCGTCGCCCGCGCCACCCGCGAAGAGCTTGACGTGGGGGAGCGTGAATCCGAACAGGCCTTTGCGGGCCTCGCGGATTTCAGCCTTGTCCGCTATGACGATGTCGTGGGCTTGTTCCGCGTGCTGCAGCGCGGCGACGTGGCTGTCATAGCAGGCCAGCCTGGCCGTTGCATCGGCTAAGCCGCGGCAATCCATCATCTCGCGGAACACCTGCGGCGTGGCCAGCTCGTCGGCCTTGATGTCCTTGGCGACTGACGGGCTGGCCAGCGCGATGGCGGCACCGGCGAGCACGAGGGCGGATGGTTTGCGGGCAGGCAGTTTGCGAACGGGGCGCATTGAATTCGATCCTCCGGGCAAGTCGATGGCGTCGCCATCTGCTGCGCTCTTGCCCGGCATGGCATCGCAGGTCAAATGCCACACGACCATCGACGGTAGTGCCGAAACCCCATAATTCGGGGCCTTTTGAATGTGTGGCATTATGGTTACATCCGGAACAAAACTGCCGCAATTCCCGTCGCTCTGCTTTACAGCGCCCGCCGCGTTGGGCAACTCGAGCGACATCCGGGAAGATGAATGGCGCATTACGGCGGTCGTTTTTCCTCCTGGCCTATGTTCTGGCGGGCAATGTCGCTCCCGCCAACCTTATAGGGGCTGGAAACCAATGAACACATACTCGAAGTTGAAGGCAGGCGTTGCGCCCGCAGCGCTTGGGCTCGCGCTGGTCGCGTCCCCTGCTTTCGCCCAAGACACGACCGTTGCTCCGCAGGCGGCCGATGCCGCCGCCGACGCGCCGCAACAGCAGATCATCGTCACCGGTTCGCGCATTGCCAACCCCAACCTGACCTCGATCAGCCCGGTTACCGTGGTGAGCTCGCAGGAAGTCAAGAACCAGGGCACGACCCGGGTGGAAGATCTGCTGAACTCGCTGCCGCAGGTGTTCGCGTCGGAAGGTTCGTCTGACGCCAACGGGGCATCGGGCATTGCCACGGTCGATCTTCGCGATCTCGGTTCGGTCCGCACGCTGGTCCTCATCAACGGCCGCCGCCTTGGCGCTGGTGACCCGTCGGACGTCGTCGCCGATCTCAACTTCATTCCCGGCGCGCTGATCAAGCGCGTCGATGTGCTGACCGGCGGTGCTTCGGCAACGTACGGTTCCGACGCGCTCGCGGGCGTCGTCAACTTCGTCCTCAACACCGATTTCGAAGGCGTCCAGCTCGACGCGCAGACCTCGTTCTATCAGCACAACAACGACTACAGCAACGCCAACTACCTTGGCGCGCTGAAGGCGCGCGGTTACCAGCAGCCGATCGGCAACACCGTCGATGGCGCGGGCAAGAACGTCAACCTGACGATCGGCGCGGGCTTCGACGATGGCCGTGGCCACGTCACCGCATACGCCGGCTACCGCCGCGTCAACCCTGTCACCCAGGGCGACCGCGATTACAGCTATTGCGGCTATTCGGCCGGCACCAGCAGCGGCAGCAACTACTACACGTGCGGCGGTTCCTCGACTGCAGCCAATGGTCGCTTCCGCCGCACCCAGAACGTGGGTCTGGGCGCCAACCCGGTATATTCGCCGACCGGCACCAGCTTCACGCTGAATCCGGCTGCTCCCGGCACGTTCCGGACGTATTCATCGACGCGTGACGGTTTCAACTTCAACCCGTACAACTACTTCCAGCGTCCCGACGAGCGGTACACGATGGGTGCATTCGCCCATTACAAGATCAACGATTCATTCGATCCGTACCTTGAAGTGATGTTCATGGACGATCACACCCGTGCGCAGATCGCGCCGTCGGGTGCGTTCTACGGCACCGACTTCTTCATCAACTGCAACAACGCGCAGGCATCCGCTGCGCAGCTTACCGCGCTTTGCGGTGCCGCTGCCGGTTCTGCCACGTTGCAGTCGGTGTACCTGGGTCGTCGTAACATCGAGGGCGGCGGGCGCGTCGATGATCTTCGCCACACCGACTACCGCATCGTCACGGGCATGAAGGGTCAGATCGCCGACGGCATCAGCTACGATGTCTACGGCCAGTACTACAAGGCGCTGCTCACTGAGACGTACGAGAACGATTTCTCGCGCGCCAAGCTGAACCGGGCGCTGAACGTTGTGACCGGCCCCGGTGGTACTCCGGTTTGCGCCTCGGCGATCCCGAACGCACAAGGTCAGGTCATCGATCCGCTGTGCGTCCCCTACAACGTGTTTGCCATCGGTGGCGTGACGCCGGGTGCCGTGGCCTACCTGCAGACCCCTGGCAAGCGCGACGGTGCGAGCACCGAATACATCGCCAGTGGCTCGCTCAGCTTCGACCTGGGCAAGTACGGCTTCCAGTCACCGTTCGCCGCCGACGGCGTGCAGATGGCGATCGGCGCGGAATACCGCAAGGAAGTCGTCAAGCTCAGCAACGATCAGGAATTCCTGACCGGTGACCTTGCCGGCCAAGGCACGCCGTTCGGCGTTCGCGACATCAACGGTTCGTACACCGTTCGCGAATTCTTCGGCGAAGTCGCGGTGCCGCTCGTCAGCGAAAAGCCGGGCATCTACCAGCTCGCGTTCACCGGTGGCTATCGTTACTCGGACTACAGCCTCACGGGTTCGACCAACACCTACAAGCTGCAGATGGAATACGCGCCGATCCAGCAGGTCCGCTTCCGCGCCGGTTACAACCGTGCGGTTCGCGCGCCCAACTCGCTCGAGCTGTTCTCGACGCCCAACGTCGGCCTGTTTGCGGGTTCCGACCCTTGCGCAGGTGCATCGCCGACCGCTTCGGCCGCTGCTTGCGCCCTTACGGGCGTAACCGCTGCCCAGTACGGTACGATCGACAAGAATCCGGCCAACCAGTACAACCAGCAAACATCGGGCAATACCGGTCTTCGTCCGGAAAAGTCTGACACTTACACGCTGGGCGTAGTGGTCAATCCGCTGCCGAACTTCTCGTTCACGGTCGATGGCTATGACATCCGCATCAAGCAGCTGATCAGCACGCTGGGCGCGCAGTTCATCCTCAACCAGTGCATCTCGGGCGGCAATCCGTTCTATTGCAACGCCATCCAGCGCGCACCGGGCGGTTCGCTGTTCACCGGCACCGGCTTCGTCGCCAACCCCACGCTCAACCTCGGTTCGGAAAAGACCCGCGGTATCGACGTGACGGCACTGTACAAGCTGAACGTCGGTCGTGGTGAATCGGTGTCCTTCGACCTGGTCGGAACCTACCTCGACAAGTTCGAAGTCGAGCCGGTTTCGGGCGCGCTCAGCACCGGCAAGTACAACTGCGCCGGGCTGTTCGGGCTGACCTGCGGTACGCCGCTGCCGAAATGGCGCCACAAGCTCCGCGTGACCTGGGCCGATGCCGATGGTCTGTCGGTTTCCGCAGCATGGCGTTATTTCAACCACGTGACCAACGACCAGAACGACAGCAATCCGCTGCTCGGTAACGGTCCTGGCACCGTCAACCCCGAGGTTGCCCGCATCCCGTCGGTCAGCTACTTCGACTTCACCATGTCGGCGCGGATTGGCGACAACTACACCTTCCGCGTCGGTGTCCAGAACATCATGGACAAGACGCCGCCGGTGACCGACTCCAACTACACGAACAACGGCTCGGGTACGTACGCCCAGGTGTATGACGCACTTGGCCGTTACGTGTTCGCTGGCTTCACGCTGAACTTCTAAGGTTCGGTACTGGCCGCGAAAGCGGTCCCAATCTGGGGCGGCGTGTCGCAAGACGCGTCGCCCCTTCTTTTTTCGCCCTCTTCTTTTTTGCATGGTCCGGTTTTAGGATCGGTTCTTTACAGGGAGCCGCACAGCCTGCGGCACACGGGGGCCAATGGACGACGCGCTGCAACGCTCCGCCGATGCCGCACTGGCCAAAGGCGACATCGCAGGCGCGCGCGCCTTGCTCGAGGCGCTCGCCGCCCAAGGCAGCGATTTTGCCACGTCCATGAAACTGGCGGCCGTCCAACGCCGCACCGGCGATCTTGCCGCCGCGCTCGACACGGTGAACCGCGCGCTCGACCTGCAGATCGATTTCGTCGCGCTGTTGCTCAAGGCCAGCCTGCTCGAACAACTTGGCGATGCACCCCGCGCGGCGGAAATCTATCGCGCCGCGCTGTTCCACGCGCCCGATGCGGCCTCGCTTCCGCGGCCTGTCGCCGCGCGGCTCGATCATGCCCGACGCTTTCTGGGCCAGGTGCGCGCCGCGATCGATGCCGACTTGCGCGCGCTTCCCGCAATGGATGCGATGCACCGGGCGCGGGCGCACCGTTTTGCCGACAACGTGCTCGACCGTCGCGCGGTCTTCCATCAACAACCCACCCACTATCGCTATCCTGGCCTTGCCGATCAGGAATTCTTCGACGGGGCCTATCCAGCGCTGGCAGACCGCATGCGCGCCGCCTTCCCCGCGATCCGCGCCGAATTCGAGGCGCTGCTCGCCGCGCATGGAGACCGGCAGGCCCCGTACGTCGATTTTGCGCCGGGCCAGCCGATGGGGCAGTGGAAGCCGCTGAACCGCTCCGCCAGTTGGAATGCGCTGCATCTCGTCCGCTATGGCGAGGTCGATCCGGTCAATGCCGCAGCCTGCCCCGAGACGATCCGCGCGTTTTCCGGGGACCATCAGCCGGATATCGCCGGGCTTGCGCCCAACCTGATGTTCTCGCTGCTGGCGCCGCAGACCCGAATTCCCCCGCACCATGGCGTCGCCAATTTTCGCAGCGTGCTGCACCTGCCGCTGATCGTTCCGCCCGGATGCGCCTTCAGGGTCGGCGCCGATTCGCGCGCCTGGGTGGAAGGTCAACCATGGATCTTCGACGATACCATCGAGCACGCGGCATGGAACGAGAGCGGCGCGCTGCGTGTCGTGCTGATCGGCGACTTGTGGCGCCCCGAACTCGACGAGCAGGACAAGGCGATCGTTCGTGCGCTGGTCGCTGCGCAGGGGGCCCCCGGGCGACTGGGCGCTTTATAGGCGTTGTGGATGCGCAAGAGGCTGGAAACCGATGCAAACTGTGCTACAATTGAAACTATAAACGACCGCACCATGCCGTCGTCCGCAACGGAAAGTGTCTACATGAAGTCTATGATGTCGGTGGCGCTGGCCGCTGTTTTGCTTTCTGCTGCCCCTGCTCTTGCTGCAGATCCTGCACCGGTGGCGCCTGTTGCCGCGTCCGCGCCTGCCGCTCCGGCAGCAAAACCCGTCAAGGCGTCCGACCGCATCGTGTGCCGTTCCGACGACGAGATCGGCTCACGCGTGCACAAGAAGCAGATCTGCATGACCGTGGCCGAATGGCGTGAGAACGGCCTGCGCCAGGGCATGGACATGGAACGCCGCGAAACTGCCCGTTCGGGTTTGAGCGGGGGCTAAATTTTCCGCGCCCTAGGGCAAACCTGCGCTCAGGTGCCGATCTCGAAGCGCTCGATCCACGGCGCAAGGATAGGCTCCACCGTCGCAAGCTGCTTTTCGTACCGGTGCCACCCGCCCGATCCATCGTAAAGTCCGCGCCGGACTTGCGTCGCGCTCGCGGTGGAAACGCCGCGCCGCTGGGCCGTGCGATCAAACCGGCGCAAGTCCTCGCTCCACTCTGCCCCAAGATAGGCGCACAGCGCCTGTGTGGTGGCGTCGAAATCGCGAACGAGGGCTGAATAGGACAGGTTGAAATGCTTGATCGCCAGCGTTTCAAGCGATGTTTCGATCACACCCCACGTCGCGGCATAGTGCCGGGCGGTGCTTTCGAGCGAGGAGAACGCCATCGTACCGGCGTTATACGCAAAGTTGGTGTGGAAGCAGCTCCACACCACGTCACGCGGATCGCGACGCATGACGATGACCTTGGCGTGGGGGAACAGCCTTGCGATCACCGGCAGGCGCACGCCCTTGAACGGGTCCATGTCGACCAGCATCTTGCCCGCCAGCTCTGTACCCGCCGCCAGGTTCGCCCTTCGCCAGTAGTCGGCGCGCAACGCGTCCAGCTCGGCTTCGGGCAGGCTCGCCAGCTTTTGCAGGCCATCGGTATCGGACAGGAAGCGGCGATCGACTTCTGACAACGTGGGCCGCTCCTCGATCGCGACAGTTGCCGGCAGCGTGGCGAGAATGTTCTCGACGAGCGTGGTGCCAGATCGGGGATAGCCGGTAAGAAATACATGAGCAGCAGCCGGCCCCGCTTCCACGGCCGATGCCGTTGCGATGCTTGTCGCCCACGCCTTCGGATCCGCTCTGTGCAGCGATTCGGCAACGCCCTCGACAAAGGCGATCGGATCGCGGGCATCCTCGCCCTCGCGCGCGCTGTGGATGGCGTGAAACAGCGTCTGCGCGCGCAAGTAGCAGCGATAGGCATCGTCGTGGCGACCTGCGCCTTCGTAAGCATCCCCCAGCAGCGTGCGCGTGTTGATCAGTAACTCGCGCTGGTCATCCTCGGTGCCGACGATCGGCTCGAGCAGCGCGATCGCGCCGGTGAAATCCCGTTCCTCGATCGCCAGTTGCGCCAATGCGTTGCGTGCGGTGATGTTGCCGGGATCGAGCTTGAGTGCATGGCCCGCCCGCTGGCGCGCTTCGGCCAGGTCGCCGCGCCGCGCCATGATCGCCGCGAGTGAAGCGTGCGCTGCGGCATTGTTCGGTTCATACTGCAGCGCGCGCAAGTAATCGTCCGCCGCGTCGGCACTCGCGCCGCCTTTCTCGAACGTCGATCCGCGCTCGAACCAGGCAGCGCCATAGGTCTGGTCGATCGCGATGGCGCGCTCGAACGCCTGGACCGCCGCCTTCAGCTGTCCCTGCTTGCGCAGCACGATGCCGAGCGCGAGGTGAATCGTCGGGTCGGCAGGCGCAAGCCTGACCGCATCGCGCAGCAGGCGCTCGGCTTCCTCGAACTGTCCATCCTCCTCGCGCCGCCACGCGACAAGGTTGTAGAGGATCGGATCCGTTCGGCCCGCTGCAAGAGCGGCTTCGGCCAGGGCAGCAGCGGCGGCGGTATCGTCCGCATCAAGAGCGCGATCGATCCTTGCGAGTACGTCGGTCATATCGCAGCCATAGCCCGCGCAGCGCGGTTTGCCAGCCCCTCGCAGCGGTTTGCCAGCCCCTCGCAGCTTCGCGCACCGCAATCGCAGGTTCGACAACACGCGCGGGCGCGGCTAGCCCCTTGGGATGGCTTCGCGCGAACAACACCGGCAAACGCTACGGTCGACGGCAGCGGTGAGCGCCGACGCGCTCTACGGCGCGGCGCTTGATGCCTTGGACCAGGGGATGTTCGGGGATGTCGCTGCGCACATTGCTCCGGAAGTTCAGGGTGCGCGCGCTGGAGACATGCGCTTCTGGCAGCTGCTTGGGCTGGCGCACCGTGGACTGCAGGACAGTGCGGCAAGCCATGCTGCGTTTGCGCGCGCCGCAGCCCTCGCGCCACGCGACCCGTTGGTGGCGCACAGCCTCGCGCGGACCGCGCTGGAAGCCGGCTGGCCGGCGAGCGCGCTGTTCGAAAAGGCGCGCGAGCTTGCGCCGGCCGATGCCCCGGTATTGCTCGGCCAGGCGGCGGCGAGGCTGGCTGAGGGTGACGGGGACGCGGCCTGTGCCGGGCTGGCGGACGTGCTGGCAGCCAATCCCGGATGGATCGAGGGGCACCACGCGTTCGCGCGCATTGCAGCGATGGCGGGGCGCGCGGTCGACCGGTCGGTGCGTGCCGCGCTGGTAAGGCATCCACAGGATCCGGCGTTGTGGCGCACGCTGATTCGGCTGGCGCTGGAAGCGGACCAGTACCGCAGCGCGCTTGCGATCGTCGAAGCAGCCCGTTCCAGGCTGGGACATACGGCCGAACTGGCGCGGATCGAGGCGATGTGCACCAGCGAGATTGGCGATCCGGCAACTGCCCAGCGCCTGTTTGCCGGGCTGCCTGATCCTGCGACGGCGGCCGAGGTGGTGGCGCCGTTGCGCAACCTGATCCGTCTCGGACGGTTCGAGGAGGCGCTCACGCTTGCCGGGCGCAGGTTCGGCGAGGATCAGGATCTCGGCCTGTGGCCGTACCGCGCGCTGCTGTGGCGCATAACCGGCGATCCCCGGTGGAAATGGCTCGAAGGCGACGAGCGGCTGATCGGAGTCTACGACATCGGCAGCGCGATGGGTGATCTTGCCGGCCTGGCGGACCTGCTGCGGCACTTGCACCAAGGCGTATCGCGGCCGCTCGACCAATCGGTGCGCGGCGGGACGCAGACCGACGGCAACCTGCTCGCCCGGGCTGAGCCCGAACTGCGGCGCTTGCGCGCGGTCCTGCTCGACGCGGTGGCGGGCCATGTTGCGCAATTGCCTCCGCCCGTTCCGGGGCATCCAACCTTGCATGTCCGGCGCGAGCCGCTGCGCATTGCGGGCGCTTGGTCGGTCCGGCTGAGCGGTGCCGGCTTCCACATCGACCACATGCATCAGCAGGGCTGGCTCAGTTCGGCACTTTATGTGGCGTTGCCGCAAGGAGCCCAAGGCATCGGAGCGGCCCATGGCGCGCGCCGAAACGCGGGCTGGTTGGCATTCGGAGAGAACCGTGCGCTGCTACCCGATCTCGAGGGATTCCGGCTGGTAGAGCCGAAGGTCGGACAGCTTGTGCTGTTCCCCTCGACGATGTGGCACGGTACCCGGCCGTTCGAAGCCGGTGAGCGGTTGACCGTTGCGTTCGATATTGCGCGACCGCGCCAGGGCTCCTAGCCCACCACCTTCCACAGCTTGAGCTTGGATTCCGGCGCGATCGGTAGCGGCTGGAGCCATGCGGGGGGGTGACCCGCGACCAGATGCGCCATCCATCCGTTGGGTGCGATCTGAGCATAGACCATCGGCTCGCCCATCGACGGGCAGATCATCACCAGCGTGGCGTGGCGCTGGTGGACGATGGCGCGGGCCTGGTCATCGCTGCCGAGGAACGCCACGATCACGTCGTGCATGCCCGCCGATCCGCGATGGTGGCCGGTGGCGACGACCCGGTGGTGCGTGTCGACCAGCAGGTACGGTCCGATGTCGACCGGGGCGAAGATGTCGGTCGCGGGCAGGGCGTTCAAGGCGGCCGCTGCGGCATGATAATCGCAGGCCTTGGGCATGATTTCGGCGGTGTGCCCGATGCCGGTCTGCTGGGTCGCCAAGGTCCACGCGAGCACCGGCAGCGAGGGATACAGCAGCGTCCCGATGCCCAGCAGGGCGGCGATGCGGCGCAGCGGCTGGCGCACGGTCCGCGACCGGTTCAGCAGGTCGCGCACCAGTGCCCCGGCAGGCGCGGCGCCGAGCAGGCAGGCGGTGCCCGCCGCGCGCGACACCAGCATGGCGATCACCGCCGATCCGGCCAGCACCAGCGTGATGTCGAGCCATAGCAGCCGCGCTTCGCCATCCTTGGCGCTCCACCACTGGTACGCCGCGCCGATCAATCCAAGGAGCGGCAGCACGATCATCGCCGCGGCGACGGCAGGCGGCATCTGCCACACCGGCATGCCTTCGCGCACGTGGTTGTACCAGTATTTGCGCACCACCGGGTCTAGCTCGGCAAACGCGCCGCCCGCGCACTGCGGGGCCGACAACAACATGATCGCGATGGCTCCGGTGGCGATGAGCGCCATGGCTGCCAGCACGAGCGGCAGCCGTCGGCGGCCCATCGCGGCGATGCCCAGGCAGCCCGCCGCGCCCCATGCGAACACCGCGAGGTGGACTGGCGAGACGGTGTCGCAATGGTTGACCGGATCGAACGTGCCGCGCGTCGCCAGGAAGAAGCCGATCGATCCGACGGCGAGCGCGCCCACGGTGTGGACCAGCCAGCCGCGCCCACCATGATAGCCTTCGCCGGGATCGCGCAGGAAACGCAGCGCACAGACCGCGCAGAACACCGCCGTCAGTGGCAGGCCCTCAAGCGAGATCGCCAGCGACGCGGCCATCGCCAGCCCGATTGTCCAGCCGCCCTTGCGCGGATCGCGCATCGCCAGCCCGTTGAGCGCGACCAGCGCCAGCACGATCTGCCAGCCGTGATGATCGATCCGCATCGGCTGGAGCTGGGCGATCGCGGGGGCCGCCAGCCCGCTGAACAGGCACGCGAAACCCGCCGCCTCCACATCGAGCAGTTGCCCGGCCAGCCGACCGATCAGCAGCAGCGCGCACAGCAGCGTCAGCAACGGCACGGCCACGACAGTGACCGCCTCGGCCAAGGCCGTGCCCAGCAAAGGCTTGAGCAGCACGATCATGCCGGCCAGCGGCAGGTCGACCAGCCGCGACCAGTGCATGGCCACGCCCTGCGGGGCCGCGACGCGGTACTGGTGGACGTCGAACCAGTTCTGCCCCGAAAGAAAGTCGCGCACTTCGAGCAGGCGCAGCGCATCGTCCTGGTCGGGAAACTGCCAACCGGCGATCGAGCGGAAATGCGTGGCGATCAGGAACGCGCAGATGACCAGCCAGATCAGCAACACGCGCTTGATCAGCGGCGCGGTCATTGGCGCCGGTCCGGAAGCCATAACCGCCTGGCTCACCGGAACACGATTCGTTTGCGCAGCAGCCAGGTGGCGGTGAAGCTGGCGGTGATCGCCACCAGCTTGGCCAGGCGCGGATCGAAGCCCGCCGCGCTGGCACCGCCGACGATGGCAGTGGTGATCGCCAGCCCGATCATGGCGGACATCACGAACATGGCCTTCTGGCGGGTGCGTTCGATGCCCTCGGGCGCGACCAGATCGGCAAACACCTTGCGGCTCGACAGCACCCAGTGCGCGGCGATGCCCAGCGCATAGCCGACCGCGGACGCGGCCATGGCCGGAACGTGCGCGCTGAGCAACGCCAGGAAGCTGCCCATATCGACCGCCAGCGCGCCGACGCTGGCGACCAGATAGCGCAGCAGGGTCACCTGCCGCAGCTTCTGCAGCAGCGGAACCAGCGTCCGGGTCATGACGGGCGCGATCCGGGCCGGGTTATCGGCGATCACGCGGCGCGGGATTTGGCGGCGACGCGGGTCGGCACATCGCGCACCGAAGCGAGCGCGGCGGCCTGGTCGGCGCTGATCGCGGGGCGGGCTGGCGGCGTGGCGTCGGCAGCGGCACCGCGTGCCGGCAGGACCTTTTCCGCGCCCTCGTCACCGGCCTCATGGTACTCGGCGTCCTCGTTGACGCACCAGATGTCGTAGACGCGGCTGCCGGCGACGATGTTGTCGACAGTCAGCATCGCGGTCATCATCGCGTGGTCCTGGTTGTTGTAGCGGTGCATGCCGTTGCGCCCGACCATGTGCAGCGTGGGGTGCGCCGTTTCCAGTTCGGTGCGCATCGCCGCGACGTTGGCGGCATATTCGTCGTCATAGACCGGATAGGCCTTTTCCTGGCGCACGACCACGCCGCCGATCACCTGGTCGGCGGAAACGAGGCCGAGGATCGCCATTTCCCGGGTGGCCAGCGCGATCAGATCGTCGTCGCTCGAGGCCCACAGGTTGTCGCCTTCGAAGCAGAAGTATTCCAGCCCGACGCAGGCCACACCGTCCTCGGGCACCATTTCGGGCGACCACGAGCGGAAGTTCTGGATGCGGCCGACCTGCACCTTGCTGTCGTGGATGTAGATCCAGTTGTCGGGGAACAGGTCTTCGGCGGCGCGGATCTTGAGCGCGACGGTCAGGAAGTCGCGATAGCGCAGCCGGCTCGCTTCGAGGCTGGTTGCGGGCAGCGGGTGGAGCCGCGCGGCCAGCTCGCGCATCGGTGCGGAACTGATTGCGTGGCGTGCGGTGATCACGCGCTCCGCACCGTCTTCGGCGGTGGCGGACACGCGCCAGCCGCCATGGCCGTCGCTGGCCAGCTGTTTCAGCGCGTGGCCCATGTGGACGGTGTTGCCCTTCGCCACGACGAAGTCGCGCGCGGCGTCCCACATCATGCCCGGCCCGAGGCGCGGATAACGGAAGGTTTCGAGCAGGGTCTTGGTCTGCATGCCGTCGTTGGGGCGCTTGTTGAGCCCGAGGCTGCGCTTCAGGCCATCGAGCACGGCAGCACCCAGCGACAGGCCCTTGATGCGCTGTGCGGCCCAGTCGGCGCTCATCTCGTCGCACGGCATGCCCCACACCTTTTCGGTGTAGGTCTTGAAGAAGATCGAGAACAGCTTCTGCCCGAACTGGTTGACGGTCCAGTCCTGGAAGCTTTTCACGTTGCGGTTGGGAAACGCCTTGGCTTTGGCGAAGCTCGCCATGCACAGCGTCGAGCGCACCAGCCCCAGGTTCCACAGCGCCTCGAACGCGCGCAGCGGATAGCTGTAGAACTTGCCCTCGTAATAGATGCGGCTCATCCGCGGGCGCTGGATGAAATCGTCGGGCAGGATCTCGTTCCACAAGTCGACCACCGCCGCGCTCTTGGAAAAGAACCGGTGGCCGCCGATGTCGAAGCGATAGCCCTCGTGCTCCACCGTGCGGCTGATGCCGCCGACGTAGACCGGGTCTTTCTCGATGATCGCGACCGAATAGCCTTGTTTCGACAGCAGGTAGCCCGCCGTCAGCCCCGCCGGGCCGGCACCGATGATCGCCACATCGACATCGTGCGACGCGGGCGCGCCGGAAGCTGTGAGCTTGCCTTGCGCCGGATCCTTACCGAACTCGCTACCAGAACCCATCTAAACCCCCACTCAGGCGTTGGCACCCGGCCATGGTGAGTGAAGGAAATTGGATAAAGGATGGTTAACGCGGCGCTGCGAAAGGGCGAAAAAGGGCGCCGTCGATGCGGCGCAATGCCCGTGGATCAAAGCGCCTGGCGTGGCTTTGCAGGCTGTTCGGCAGCGGCATCCGAAATCGCTTCGGACAGCTGTAGCGGCGCCGAAATGCGCGCCAGCTCATCCAGCTTGAACGTGCGCTCGAACAGCAGGCCATAACGCGGATGGCTGCGCCAGCGCACTTTGGCATAGATCGGCGGCATGATCCCGGTGTCGACCCGGACCAGTTCGTTCATCAGCAGCCACTTGTCGCACTGGATGCAGCCACCCTGCTGCGAAATGTCCTCGAACGAGACCGGCGTCGCGTCGCCGCCCGAATGCACCGTGGCCTGCAGTGCGATGCGCAGGCGCACGTGCCGCTTGGGAAACGCGCCATGGCTTTCATCGAGCAGCCGCTCGATCTCGATTTCCTCGCAAAACCGGAAACCGGCATGGTCCTGCGTCGACCACACAAGCTCCAGCGCATGGCGAACCCCGTTGCCCAGCTCGACATGCAGGTTGCGGTGCGTGGGCAGCGGATGAAACAGCCGGACCTTGATCCCGGTGGCAGACGCATCGCGGATGATGCACAGATATTCGCGACCGTCGGCGATCAGCTTGGCGGCGCGGATCAGCAGCGTGAACCGCGGGGCAGCACGCAACTCGTCGGTCGCCTGCGCTGCGGCGCTCACCGGGCTTTCGGGCGGATCCGCCGGGCCCTTCGATCCGAGATGATTCTGGGCCAAGCCCGTTCCCCTAGTGCGCCGCTCCGGCAGCCGGATGCGCAGCCCGGCCACACGCATGATACGGCCAATATGATTGCCGATGCGTTACCAAGCGCGGGCGATCGGCAGAAAACGAACATTTTCAGGGAATGCGCCACGGTGACCGACGCTGGTGCGGACGGCGGGACTCGAACCCGCACGATCTAAGATCAAGGGATTTTAAGTCCCCTGCGTCTACCATTCCGCCACGTCCGCAGTGCAGCGCCGGGTGGCGCGTGTTCCTCATGACCGCACTGCTCGTAACCGGCGCACGGGAAGGCGGCAATCGGGATTTGGCAGGATTTGGCGCACACATGAACGCAGGCTCCGCTGTTCAGCGGACCAAAGTCATAATCCGGCGGACCGGAAACGCTAGTCGGTGTTCAGCCGCGCGCGCATTTCCTTGCCTGGCTTGAAATAGGGGACGCGCTTTCCGGGCACATCGACCGATTCCCCCGTGCGCGGATTGCGGCCACGGCGGGCATCGCGTTCACGCGTGGAAAACGCGCCGAAACCGCGCAGTTCGACCCGGCCGCCTTCGGCCAGCCGCTTGCCGATTTCATCGAAGAACACATCGACCACGCGCTCGATCTCCTCGCTGCGCATGCCGGGGCTTTCCTTGGCGAGTTCCTGCAACAGTTCGGACCTGATCATATTCCACCCTCCGCAAGCCGCCCGTGGCAGCCCCAATTTCCCGAGCGCCGACCGACCCCCCGGAGCGCGCGGCAATCCTGCCAGAGCCGGGCCGCCCTGACAATCGTTTCCATGTCATAAGTTAATGTGTCCGGCGGCCAGGGTCGGGGGCGCCGCAGGCCTGGTCAGCGAACGGTTTCGAACAGTTCCGCAGGGTCGATCCGCAGCCGGCGGATGCGCGCCGAAATCTCCGGCCATTCCTGCGCCAGGAACGATGCCCGTTCGCTTTGGCGCAAGGTTTCCGCCGCGCCTTGCGCCACGTACATGCCGACTCCGCGCTGGACCTGGACCAGCCCTTCGGCCTGGAACTGCTGATAGGCTTTGGCCACGGTCAGCGGATTGGCGCCCTGGTCCACCGCAAACGCGCGCACCGATGGCAGCAGTTCGCCTTCGGCATAGCGGCCGTCGATGATCGCCGCGGCAATCTGGTCGCGCAGCTTGAGATAGACCGGGCGGCTGCCGGACGCTGTCGGGGGCGGGGACATGGGTGATGTAGTGCCATAATACAGCGTGGCAGGCAACGATTTCCCGCGACGGCATCGCCCACGGCCCGGCCGGGCAAACTGGTTACGCCCGCAATTAGTTTCTTCCCATCGCGCGATTTCTCGCTAGGTTGCCTGCAAAAGCGGGTGGCGTGTTGCGCAACGGACTCCGCCTGCCCCCTTGAAGCGGAGCCTGGATGCCAGTTCAATTCGACGATTCCGCAGCCGAACCCGGCGCCATTCCCGGCGATGTGCGCGCGGTCGATCTCCACGCCCAAAGCGGCTGGTTCGGCCACCCCCGCCAGCTGGCGCGGCTGTTCACGACCGAAGCGATGGAGCGCTTCGGCTATTACGGCATGCGCGCGCTGCTCACGCTGTACCTGGCGCAGCACTTTCTGTTCAGCGACCAGACCACGACCGGCATCTACGGCGGGTTCACCGCGCTGGTGTACCTGACCCCGCTGATCGGCGGGCTGCTGGCCGACCGGTTCCTGGGCGCCAAGCGATCGGTCAAGTTCGGCGCGATCCTGATGAGTCTGGGGTATCTGACACTGTGCTTCGGCGGCCAGCCGGCCAAGCCGTTCGCGGTGATCGAGGGGCAGCGTTACGAAGTCAGCGTCCAGGGCAATGGCGAGGCGCGCAAGCAGTTCGTCACGCTGGGCAACACGCAACTGCAGGTCGGCGGCACCGGGCAACTGGTCCCTACGCTGGGCGCCGATGCCAACCAGCCGCTGCTGATCAAGGGCAACGAGGACAAGACCGTTTCGCTGCTGCGCGCCGACGGGACCGAGGCGCGCCACATCGCTGCCGGCCAGTTCGAACCGGGCGGTGAGCGCAACGCGACGTCGGTGTTCCTGCTGCTGATCGGGCTGGCGCTGGTCGTGATCGGCAACGGGTTCTTCAAGCCCAACATCTCGACCATCGTCGGCTCGCTCTATGCGCAGGGTGACCGGCGGCGCGACGCGGGCTTCACCATCTTCTACATGGGCATCAACCTGGGCTCGCTGTTTTCGCAAGTGCTGTGCCCGCTGCTGGCGGTGGGCATGGGCAGCTGGGGTGGACTGGGCTGGTGGGCCGGCTTCGCGTTGGCGGCAGGCGGCATGTTCGTCTCGTGGCTGCTGATCCAGTTCGATGGCGGCAAGCTCGACGGGTACGGCGATCGCCCGGCCGATGCACCCGCCAACCGCGACGCGTTCATCTATGTCGGCGCGCTGCTCACCATCCCGGTGGTATGGTTCCTGTTCACCAACCTGATGAGCTATGTAAAACCGGCCGAGGGATCGGGCCTGCTCGGCTATTTCCTGACGTTGCCGATCATGGGCAAGATCATGTTCGGCACGTTCCTGGTCAGCGTGCCCGGCATCCTCATCTGGGCGTTCGTGAAGGGCAACGCCCGAGAATTCCAGATGATGATGGCGGCGATGGTGCTGATCACCTTCAACACCGTGTTCTGGACGCTGTTCGAACAGGCGGGGTCGAGCCTGACGCTGTTTGCCGATCGCAACACCGACATGAGCGTGTTCGGGCTGTTCTCGATCAGCGCGGGGCAGACGCAGTTCTTCAACGCGTTCTTCATCGTCGCGCTGGCGCCACTGTTCTCGATGCTGTGGAATGGCCTCGCCAAGCGCGGGATCGAACCGACCATCCCGGTCAAGTTCGGCATCGCGCTGATGGGCGTGGGGCTGGGCTTCCTGTTCCTCGTCTGGGGATCGCGCTTTGCCGGGCCCGACTTCAAGGTCGCGCTGTGGTGGCTGGCGGGACTCTACCTGATCCATTCGATCGCCGAACTGTGCATCTCGCCCGTCGGCCTCAGCATGATCACCAAGCTGTCGATCGCGCGCATCGTCGGGCTGATGATGGGCGTGTGGTTCCTGTCGATCGCGGTGGCGCAGTACGTGGCGGGGCTGGTGGCGCAAGTCGCCAGCGTGGAAACCGTGGGCGGGCAGGTCACCAACCTCAAGGTCAGCTTGGAAACCTACGTCGGCGTGTTCACCAAGATCGGCTGGTTCGCGGTGGGCATCGGGTTGCTGCTGCTCGTGCTCGCCTGGCCGCTCAAGCGCCTGATGCACGGCGTGAAATGACCGCGCCGCTGTTGTCTGCCGCCAATCTTATCCGGGGAATCGTGTGTTCGTGAAACTTGTCCGCGTCCTTGCGTTCGCCGCCTGCGCCGCCAGTCTTGCCGCTTGTGGGGCTGCCGGAGAGGCGCGTCCCAAATCCGCTTCGGCAAAATCCGCTTCGGCCGACAAGGCGCAAACCTTCGACGAGAATCCGTACCCCTCGACTTACAAGGCTTATCCCGGCGATGCCGTCGCGATCGTCGGCGCCACGGTCTATGACGGCACCGGCGCGCGGATCGACAACGGCACGGTACTCGTCTCGGGTGGCAAGGTCGAGGCGGTGGGCGGCGCAGATCTCGCGGTGCCGGCGGGCTATCGCCGGATCGACGGCGCTGGGCGGTTCGTCACCCCCGGGATCATCGACATCCACAGCCATCTCGGCGTCTATCCCAGCCCCGGGGTGGAGGCCAATTCCGATGGCAACGAGGCGACCGACCCGACCACGCCGCAAGTCTGGGCCGAACATTCGGTCTGGCCGCAGGACCCCGGCTTCAGTCGCGCGCTGGCGCATGGCGGGGTGACCAGCCTCGAAATCCTGCCCGGATCGGCCAACCTGATGGGCGGGCGTTCGGTCGTGCTCAAGAACGTGCCCGCGCGCACCGTGCAGGGCATGAAGTTCCCCGGTGCGCCGTATGACCTCAAGATGGCCTGCGGCGAAAACCCCAAGCGCGTCTATGGCTCGAAGGGGCGGATGCCCTCGACCCGCATGGGCAACTTCGCGGTCGATCGCGCCACGTGGATCAAGGCGGTCGAATATCGCAAGAAGCGCGACGCCGGCAAGCTGGAGACGCGCGACCTCGCCATGGAAACGCTGGTCGGCGTGCTCGACGGCAAGATCCGCGTGCAGAACCACTGCTACCGCGCCGACGAGATGGCGCAAGTGCTCGATATGGCCAAGGAGTTCGGCTACAAGGTCAGCGCGTTCCACCACGCGGTCGAAGCGTACAAGATCGCCGACTTGCTCAAGTCCACCGATACGTGCGCCGCGATCTGGGCGGACTGGTGGGGCTTCAAGATGGAAGCTTACGACGGCATCCCCGAAAACGCCGCGCTGCTGCAGGATGCGGGCGCCTGCGTGATCATCCATTCCGATGACGAGAACGGCATCCAGCGGCTCAACCAGGAAGCTGCCAAGGCGCAAGGATCGGGCCGCCGCATGGGCATTGCCATACCCGATGGACAGGTGATCCGCTGGATCACGCTCAACCCCGCGCATGCGATGGGCATCGATGACCGCACCGGCAGCCTCACGCCCGGCAAGATGGGCGATGTGGTGCTGTGGAACGGCAATCCCCTGAGCATCTATTCCCGCCCCGAAAAGGTCTGGATCGACGGCGCGCTGATGTACGATGCGCTCGATCCCAGGCGCCACCCGATCAGCGATTTCGAGCTTGGCCAGCCCGGCGAAGGAGACGTCAAGTGAGCGCGCGCAACACTTTGCGCGGCGCGCTGGCGCTGCTCGCCGCCGGGACCGCGATGGTCGCGGTGTCGCCTGCCATCGCGCAGGACGCAGGAACGTTCGCGATCACCAACGCCCGCGTCGTCGTCGGCGATGGCAGCGCGCCGATCGATAACGGCACGGTGGTAATGCGCGGTGGCCGGATCGTGGCCGCAGGGGCCGGGGTCGCGCTGCCCGCGGGCGCGACGGTGATCGATGCCCATGGCGGCTGGGTTACCGCCGGGCTTGTCGCGCTGGGCACCGATCTGGGCCTGCTCGATGTCGGCGCGGTGGACGACAGCAACGATTCCACCGCCGACAAGGCCGCGTTCAATGCCGCGCTCGACGTGGCACCGGCGATCGATCCCGATGCGCTGCCGATCGCGGTCAGCCGGGCGGGCGGGGTGACGCGCGCGGCGGTCGCGCCGACCGCGTCCAACGCGATCTTCGCCGGGCAGGGCGCGTTCATCGACCTGGGTGTGGATGCCAACCCGGTCAACCGCGCGCGGGCGTTCCAGTACGTCGAACTCGGCGAAAACGGCGCGCGGCTGGCGGGCGGCAGCCGTGTCGCGGCGCAGGCCGTGCTGCACAACGCCTTGCGCGAGGCGACCGATTTCAACCGCCGCAGCGGAGCCGCGCGCGCCAGCGGGGCCAAGGCGGCGCCTGCCAGAACCGGCGACGACATCCCGCTCGACCCACGCATGAGCGACAGCAGCGCTGCGCGTGGCACCGATGCCCTGCTCACGCGCTTCGACGCCGCCGCGCTGATCCCGGTGGTGACCGGGGGCCAGCCGCTGTACGTCCACGTCGAGCGTGCGTCGGACATTCGCCAGGTACTCGCGCTCGGTCGTGAATTTCCGGCGCTGCGGCTGGTCATCGTCGGCGCGGCCGAAGGCTGGCGCGTCGCCGGCGAACTTGCCGCCGCGCACGTCCCGGTGATCGCCAGCGGGATGATCGACCTGCCCGCGCGGTTCGAGCAGATGGCGTCCACCCAGTCGAACATCGGGAGGATGACCGCCGCCGGGGTCAAGGTGGCGATCGGCAACTTCTTCGACAACGACCAGCCGCGCTACGCCCCGCAATATGCCGGAAACCTTGTCGCGCTGAAGAAACTTCCCGGAGCCACCGGGCTCGACTGGGTGCAGGCGTTCGCCACGATCAGCTCGATCCCCGCTGATATCATGGGTGAAAGCGCGCATTACGGCAGCCTGCTGCCCGGCCGCGCAGCCGACGTGGTGATCTGGGATGGCGATCCGCTGGAGCTGGGTTCCGGTCCGGTGCAAGTTTTCATCGACGGCGTGAATCAAACGCTGCTAAATCACCAGACCAAGTTGCGTGACCGTTACCGTCACCCGCAGGAAGGGGCGTTGCCCAAAGCCTACGATTGGTAACGGCGTTGTGGGGGCAGTTGCATGGACAGCGCGATGACATCGCTCGTGACGGCGTGCCTGGCGCTGCTGGCCGGCCATTTCGTGCTGTCGCATCCCTTGCGCAAACCGCTGGTGAAGGCCGTGGGCCCCCGTGCGTTTCTGGCGCTGTATTCGCTGGTCGCAGCCGCCACGTTTGCCTGGATGATCATGGCGTTCGCCCATGCCCCGACCGAGCCCGCGCTGTGGGACGGCACCGGCGACGTGCCGTGGCTCGTCTCCAGCTTGCTCACGATCGTGGCGCTGGCGCTGTTCCTCGCCTCGCTGGCGGGCAATCCGGCGCTGCCGCAGGCCAATGTCGCAGGCCTTTCAACGCGCAAGCCGAGCGGCGTGTTCCGCATCACCCGCCACCCGATGATGTGGGGTTTCGCGCTGTGGGCCATCGCGCACATGCTGGTCGCGCCGACCCCGCGCACGCTGGTGCTGGCCGGCACGATCCTGATCCTGGCGCTGGTCGGCGCATGGCTGCAGGATCGCAAGAAAGTGGCCATGACCGGGCGCGAATGGCGCACCTGGATGTCGCGCACGCGCTTCGCGCCGGGCCTGTCGGACTGGGACGCACTGGGCTGGACCTGGGGTCTGGCGTTGATCGCGTGGGTGCTGGTCACGCTGGTCCACGTCACCACCGTGGGCATACCGGCGGGTATCTGGAAGTGGATCGACGTGGCGTCGATGTAGGTAGCGAAGCCGCTTCTCAGGCGCGCGCTTCGGTCACACCCGCGCTGTTGTGGCGCAGCGCTTTCAGCACGGTATCGACGATCTGCGGCGCGTTCAGCCCGGCTTCGTCATACTGCTTGTCGGGCGAATCGTGGTCCTGGAACACGTCGGGCAGGCGCATGGTGCGGATCTTGAGGCCCGCGTCGGTCAGGCCCTGGTCGCTCGCCATGGTCAGCACGTGCGCACCCAGCCCGCCGATCGAGCCTTCTTCCACGGTGACGATCACGTCGTGGCTGGCCATCAGGCTGCGGATCAGCGCTTCGTCGAGCGGCTTGGCAAAGCGCAAGTCGGCCACCGTGGTCGACAGGCCTTTCGCCTCCAACTGGTCGGCGGCTTTCAGCGCTTCGCCCAGCCGCGTGCCGAGCGAGAGCAGCGCCACTTTGCTGCCGTGGCGCACGATGCGGCCCTTGCCGATCTCCAGCCGTTCGGGAATTTCGGGCAGCGCCACGCCGGTGCCGTTGCCACGCGGATAGCGGAACGCGATCGGCCCGCTGTCGTGCAACGCGGCGGTGTGCGTCATGTGCACCAGCTCCGCCTCGTCGGCGGCGGCCATCACCACCATGTTGGGCAGCGTGGCGAGGTACGTCACGTCGAAACTGCCCGCATGGGTCGCGCCGTCGGCACCGACCAGCCCGGCGCGGTCGATGGCGAAGCGTACCGGCAGGTTCTGGATCGCGACGTCGTGCACGACCTGGTCGAACGCACGCTGCAGGAACGTGGAATAGATCGCGCAGAACGGGCGCATGCCCTGCGCGGCCAGCCCGGCGGCAAACGTCACGCCGTGCTGTTCGGCAATGCCGACGTCGAAGAACCGTTCGGGATAGGCGGCGGCGAACTTGTCGAGCCCGGTGCCCGATGGCATCGCGGCGGTGATCGCGCAGATCAGCGGATCGGTTTCGGCTTCCTTGGCCAGCTGCGCGCCGAACACGTTCTGGTAGGCGGGCGGTCCGCCCGCGCTCTTGACCTGCTGGCCGGTGATGACGTCGAACTTCTGCACGCCGTGGTACTTGTCGGCGGCCGCTTCGGCGGGGCCATAACCCTTGCCCTTTTGCGTCACGACATGGATCAGGCACGGGCCTTCGGCTGCGTCGCGCACGTTTTCGAGCACGGGAACCAGCTGTTCCAGATTGTGTCCATCGATCGGCCCGACGTAGTAGAAGCCCAACTCCTCGAACAACGTGCCGCCCATCGCCATGCCGCGCGCGAATTCGTCCGTCTTCTTGGCGGCCTTGTGCAGCGGTTCGGGCAGGCGGCGCGAGATCTTGCGCGCGATGTCGCGCAGTTCCAGGAACGGGCGCGACGACACCAACCGCGCCAGATAGTGCGAAAGCCCGCCCACCGGCGGCGCGATCGACATGTCGTTGTCGTTGAGGATCACCACCAGCCGGTTGCCGGCGGCATGGGCGTTGTTCATCGCCTCGTACGCCATGCCCGCGCTCATCGCGCCGTCGCCGATCACCGCGATGCCCTTGCCCGGCTTGCCCGCCAGCTTGTTGGCCACGGCAAAGCCCAGCGCGGCGGAAATCGAGGTGGAGGAATGCGCCGCGCCGAACGGATCGTACTCGCTCTCGCTGCGCTTGGTGAAGCCCGACAGCCCGCCGCCTTGGCGCAAGGTGCGCATGCGTTCGCGACGCCCGGTCAGGATCTTGTGCGGATAGGCCTGGTGGCCCACGTCCCAAATCAGCCGGTCGTCGGGCGTGTTGAACACATAATGGATCGCCACCGACAGTTCGACCACGCCCAGCCCCGAGCCGAGGTGGCCGCCGGTCTGCCCCACGGCCGCGATCATCTCAGAGCGGACTTCATCCGCCAGCTGGCGCAGTTCGCCCGGCTGCAGCTTGCGAAGATCGTGCGGAGTGTCGACTGTGTCGAGCAGCGGCGTGGCCGGATTAATGGACATCAAAGTGCAATACACGTCCGCATAGTCGCTGTCGAATTCCTGCGGACGGCTTTGTGTGAATTATCAGTCATGGTTGAGGAATGGCCACACCCAACGCTCTGCGCGGGCATCCCCGATCAGCCGCAGGTGCCGCAGCGGCCGCGTATTTCGACCACCGGGCGGACATCGGCAAAACCGGCTTCGCGCGCCGCCTCGCGCAGCGCGCCGGTCAACTTGTCGTCGTCGAGGTGGATCGCCTGCCCGCAGTTGTCGCAGATCAGGAAGATGCAGTCGTGGCGGCAGCCCGGATGGCTGTTGGCGAGATAGCCGTTGGCGCTTTCCACGCGCCGCGCCAGGTTGGTGCGCACGAACAGGTCGAGGATGCGATAGACGCTGTTGGGGGCGACCCGCTTGCCGCGCCGCGTGCCCACGCTTTCGGCGATGTCATAGGCCGACGCCGGGCGTTCCTGCGCCGCCAGCGCCTCGAACACGTCGGCGCGCATGTCGGTCCACTGTTCGCCGGCATCGGTCAGCGCGCCACGCGCGGCGCGGACCAGCGTCTCGCCGTCGTAATCGTGGTGATGGTGGTGACCTGACATGGGCCTTACAGATAGGCGCTGTCGCGGTATCAGGCAAATCGTCACGCGGCCGCGCCGCGATCCGTGTCAGATCGGCACGCGGTCAGCCCGGCGTGAACGCGGGTTTCCACTGCGCGGGGAACAGCCGGTGCAGCGCGGCAACCTTGGGCGCATCCCATTGCTGGATGTACGGGTGGTCGGGATTGTGCAGCGCAAAGTCCTGATGATGCGCTTCGGCCGGGAAGAACCCGCGATTGGGTTCCACCGCCGTCACGATCGGGCGATGCCACAAGTTCAGCGCTTTCAGCTGCGCAAGGTAGCCCGCCGCAACCCGGCTTTGCTCGACGTTGAGCGGGACCAGCGCGTTGCGGTACTGCGTGCCGGTGTCGGGGCCCTGCCGGTTGAGCTGCGTGGGATCGGTGCCGACCGCGAAAAAGATCCGCAGCAGCTGGTCATACCGCACCACCGCTGGATCATAGATGATCCTCACCGATTCGGCGTGGCCGGTGTCGCCATCGCTGACGCGTTCGTATTGCGCGGTGTCGCGCGCGCCGCCTTCGTAGCCGGAGACCGCGCTGGTCACGCCCTTGACGTGGCTGAACACCGCTTCGATTCCCCAGAAACATCCGCCCGCGAAGATCGCGGTCTTCAGTCCCGGTGCCTCGTGAGCCTCGACCGCCGCAGCAGGGGTAGCAACTGCCCCCTCAGCAAAGGCCGGCTGCTGGCAAGCCGCGGCCATTCCTGCCACGACGATCGAGAATGCCGCCGCGGCCCTCATCGGATGAGCTCCGCGACAATCTGGGCCCGTGCTTCACTGCCCGTCGCGGCGACAAGACCGGCGGTGCCGATCAGGAAGCCGATGATGAAGGAGCGGTAGAGGTCGGTTTTGAACAGGCCCATGATGTATCTCTTGTTCGGTTGCGATGGCGTAAGGCTGCCATAGCGATTCGCCCTGACCCCGCTGTGAACGAATGCACAAGCGCAGCTTCATCCGGGTCCGGTCGAGGCAGGACGAACACCCTCCGCCATGCCACCGGTGACGCCAGAAAGGCCACCGGTTGCCCGGCGGCCTTCCTGGTGTTCTGCTGATCGGGTTGCCGTTTCGCGTGGGCCGAACGGCTGGCGCGTCAGGCGGTTTCGTAGTATTTCGGCGCATGCTCGTTGAGGATCGCAAGGATCTTCTTGAGCGCGGTGGGTTCGTCGGTCTTTTCCATCGCGGCGAGTTCGCGCGCGAGGCGTGACGAGGCGGCTTCGAAGATCTGGCGTTCGGAATAGCTCTGCTCGGGCTGATCGTCGGCCCGGAACAGGTCGCGGGTCACTTCGGCGATCGACACGAGGTCGCCCGAATTGATCTTCGCTTCGTATTCCTGGGCGCGGCGCGACCACATCGTGCGCTTGACCTTGGGCTTGCCCTTGAGCGTATCGAGCGCTTCACGCAGGGTCTTGTCCGACGACAGCTTGCGCATGCCGATCGCTTCGACCTTGTTCACGGGAACGCGGAGCGTCATGCGCTCCTTTTCGAAGCGCAGCACGTACAGCTGCAGCTTCATGCCCGCGATTTCTTCATTCTGCAGTTCGACCACCCGGCCGACACCATGCTTCGGATAGACGACGTAATCCCCAACATCGAAGGCGAGTGCCTTGCCTACCATCGGTTGTCCTTTCGACGTGGACAGAAACAGCGGCGGCGGGCGGAACTGCCCGGGAGAGAACCGGCAAACGACCTTCAACAACCGGTCGGCGAGCCCTTCGATCCGTTTGCCGCTACCCTGCCTTCTCGTGGTGAAACGCGCCAGCGAACTGCGACTGAAAATCAAGCCCGCTCACGCTTGACAGGGGATATAACACTTCCGCAATAAAATTACCAGACCTCGCATTGCTGGTCGTTTTGGCCAGCCGGATCGGAGCATTCCAGCGCGACCCGAAACCCGGCCGCCCAGCAGCATCACCCGATCACGAAACGAGCAGCGTATAGTCCTGTACGGCGGGTTCTGCAGCGGCGCTGGCGGTCCGTTCGGGGCCGGGCCCGGCAAACGGGTGGAACGCGGGACCACCGCGTGTGGCGGCTACGCCTGCGTGCAATTCCGCCAGCTGGCGTTTCAACGCAGCGTTGGCGATGTGCAAATCGTCGATTTTAGCTGCGGTGAGCACGGACGCGCAAATAAATCCGCCGCAAGCAGCTGCCGAAATCGCACAGAACATCAAGACGGCCGTTAACACAAGTGTCGCTCACTTTGCCTGTTCCGGGCAAAGGAATGACACGAATATTGGTCCGGAGTCGATTAAAGACGGGTCCGCATTGAACCAATCGTTAACCAAGAATTGATGAAGTGGCGGATCGCAACGCTTGCGATCCGTTCGACTGTTGTCAGTCGCCCTCGCCGGGTTCGGCCGAGAAGTACTTGTCGAACTTGCCGTCCTCGCCCTTGTGCTCGTCGGCGTCGGCCGGCGATTCCTTCTTGGTGGTGAGGTTGGGCCATTCGGCCGAAAACTTGGTGTTCAGTTCCAGCCACTGCTCCAGCCCGCTCTCGGTGTCGGGCAGGATCGCCTCGGCCGGGCATTCGGGCTCGCACACGCCGCAATCGATGCATTCGCTGGGGTTGATGACGAGCATGTTCTCGCCTTCGTAGAAGCAGTCGACGGGGCATACCTCGACGCAATCCATATACTTGCACTTGATGCAGGCGTCGGTGACAACATAAGTCATGGCAGCGAAGGTCCCTCAGGCTGGTCTGTTTGACCGGGTGCTAGAGGTGAAGCAGCCAAATCGTCAAGCGTCTCGTCAAGCCGGCGGTAACAAGCCTGTGCTTCGGCGGGCGGTCCGCGCCGTGCGGGGATGGCCAGAAGCTCGATAACGCGCACGCTGGCGCCGATCGGAATCACCATCACGTCGCCCATCGCGACCGTTTGCGCGGCCCGCTCGATTCGCCGCCCGTTGAGCCGGATGTGACCGGCGGCAGCCCATTGCTGCGCGATGCTGCGCGTCCTGGCCAGTCGCAGGAACCACAGCAACCGGTCGATCCGCATGCCCTGCATTCAGCGTTTCCACCGCATTCAGCGACCCCACCCCGACAGCGCCGCGAATGCGCCCGTTGTCGGCGGCACGATCACGCGCATGGCCGGTGGAGGCGCGGGCGGGCGCGGCGGACGCCACTGCCACAGCGGCGGCGTGGGCGGCCCGTACTCGCCTTGCGCCAGGCTTCGCGGCGGATGGGCATGAAAGCCGGCAGCGCGCAGCAACGCGGCATAGCCGGCAGTGGTCAGTCCCATCGAACGCGCCGCCCCGGGATCGAGCACGAAGCGACGCCCGCTCGCCACCCGCACGCGGTGCGCGGCATGGAGCAGCTTCTCGGCCAGATCCACTCGCACGGCCTGCGCCCCGCAGCGCCGGTAACCCGGCGCGACGCGGCCCTCGGGCGCGATCGGCGGCATCGCCGACGGCGGGGGCAGATGCGCCAGCCCCCATATCGACGCGAGCCGGCTCCATTCGGCCATCGCGGCGGGCCGCAGCGCCTGCGGCACGAACACGTCGAGCGCGCCGATCCTGACCCCAAGCCGCCGCAGGGCCTCACGCTGCGCACCGTCGAGCCGCTCCAGCCCCGATGCCTCGCGCGGCAACACCCCGCCGGCGTCGAGCAGGTGGAGCAGCAACGCGCGCAAGTCCGCGCCCGCTGCGGGATCGCGACTGGCCATGGCAAGGCTCCGCAACGGTGCCAGTGGCCGTGTGGCGCGACGGTCGATCCAGTCCTGCAGCGCGGCAGCCAGCGCGATGCGGCGCGGCGGGGCCAGCCGGTCGAGCGCGGGATCGAGCTTCAGCTTGGGCTCGAGCATGGTGCGCCCGCGCTCGAGCCGGGAGACGGCCAGCCCTTGCCACGCGATCGATTCGCCCTCGAGCGCCAGCGTCGGGTCATCCGCAGCGGCGGCGGCGGCCAGCGCGGCGGCGCGCTGTTCGATCAACGCGGGCAAGTGGCGGTCGGCGGCGGCGAGCAGCAGCTTGCGGTCGGCGGCGCGCGCCATGCCGTCAACGGTGAAGCGGAAGCCCTCCAGCCGCCCGATCGGCTCGTCATCGACCAGCACGGCGCCGGTCTCGTCCATCCGCACCGGCAGCAGCGCGGCATCGACCCCGGTCTTGCGCATCAGCACGGTGGTGCGGCGGTTGACGAAACGTTCGGTCAGCCGCGCGTGCAGCGCATCGGACAGCCGCGTTTCGACCGCGCGGGCGCGCGCCGCCATCTCGTCGCGCGACAGCACCCAGTCGGGGCGCTGCGCGATGTACGACCAGCTGCGGATCGCGGCGATGCGCCCCTGCAGCGTGTCGATATCGCCCGCAGGATTGTCGAGTTCGGCAATGGCGCGCGCGACAAAGTCGTTGCCCAGCGTCCCGTGACGCAAGTCCTGCCACAGCCGCGCGACGAAGCGCGCGTGCGTTTCCGCGCCGTGCTGGCGGAAATCGGGCAGCGAGCACGTCGCCCAGAACCGCTGGACCGAGCCATGCCCGCGCACGCTGGCGGCGATTTCGGGGTCTTCGGCCAGCCGCTTGAGCACGGTCAGGTCGATCGCTTCGGGCGCGGGCACCAGCCCGTCCAGCGGCGGCGGCGATTCGAGATCGGCGATCAGCAGGCCAAGGCTATCGGTGCGTGGTTCTGCCTCGCGCCAGTAGAGTTTGGTCAGCGGGGCGAAGCGGTGTTCCTCGATCGCATAGACTTCCTCGTCGGTGAATTCGGGATCGCGCCCGCTGCCCGCCGAACCAAGTCCTGCAAGCGTGCCGAACGTGCCATCGCGCTGGTGACGCCCGGCGCGCCCCGCGATCTGCGCCATTTCGGCCGTGGTCAGGCGGCGCTGGCGGTGGCCGTCGTATTTCGACAGGCCGGCAAACGCGACATGGTCGATGTCGAGGTTGAGCCCCATGCCGATGGCATCGGTGGCGACGAGGTAATCGACCTCGCCCGACTGGTACATCGCGACCTGGGCGTTGCGCGTTTGCGGCGAGAGCGCGCCCATCACCACCGCCGCGCCGCCGCGGAACCGGCGCAGCATCTCGGCCATGGCATAGACCTGCTCGGCCGAAAACGCGACGATCGCGCTGCGCGGCGGGATGCGGCTGAGCTTCTTCGCGCCGACGTGGCTCAGCGTGGAAAAGCGCGGGCGGCTGACGATGTCCGCGCCGGGCAGCAGGCTGCGCACCATCGGCGCCAGCGTGGCCGAGCCGAGCAGCATCGTTTCCTCCCGCCCGCGCGCGTTCAGCAGGCGGTCGGTGAAGATGTGCCCGCGCTCGGGGTCGGCGGACAGCTGCGCCTCGTCGAGGGCAACGAACGCGAGGTCGGGGCGCGACGGCATCGCTTCGGCGGTGCATAGCAGCCAGCGCGCGCCCTTGGGTTCGATCCGCTCCTCGCCGGTGATCAGCGCGACGCGCTCCACCCCCTTGATCGCGCAGACCCGGTCATAGACCTCGCGCGCCAGCAGCCGCAGCGGAAACCCGATCGCGCCGCTGGAGTGAGCGCAGAGCCGTTCGATCGCAAGATGGGTCTTGCCGGTGTTGGTGGGCCCCAGCACCGCCTTGATCGTCCTGTCTCCGGGATCCCTGCGCGAAGCAGCGATAGGGGGGCTGGCCATGCAAATGGATGTGGCATCGCGCTGCGGCAGGTGCAAGGCATGGCACGGCCAAAGGCTGTGAATTGCGCGATGATGTGGCGGTATGACGTCATGGTGCAGCCCGATATGCGGGCCGCTTTTACCGAAGATTAACCTTGCGAGTGCAGGGCAGAGCGGCAACTCTTGAGGATACGGGCTTCCTGATGGCGGTCCGGCGCAAAGGACGGGCGGTTGTTGAAGATGCGCGAGCAGTGGGCCGGTGAGGCCGGGGTGGCGACGATGGCCAGCTCTGGGCCCGATGCCGCGTCCGCAGCAGCGCCCGGTCCTGCGTCCAGTCCTGCGCCCGCGCTGAGCCTTGCCGTCGATCCTGCTCTCGAACCCGCCCGCCGCCGCCCCGCGTCATGGCGCGAATGGCGTTCTCTGTTCGACACCCGGCTGCGCGATATCGACTGGGTTCCCGACCTGGCCGAGGATATCGGCAGCCGCCGCTGGTTTCGCGGCATGGCGACGATGCTGGCGCTGGGCGCGGTGGCGCTGGCGTTGTGGCCCGATTTCTCGCCGGTCGAAGCTGCCACGACGATGGCGCTCGATTCCGATGCGCGCGCCGAATTCCGCACGCTGGCGGTTCGCCCGCTGTCCTATGGCAGCGCCAACGGTCGCCACGTGGCGCCAACCGACGCGGTCATCGCGCTGGCTGCCGCGCCCGAACGCCCGACCATCCAACTCGCCGCGACGCTGGGCGAAGGCGACAGCTTCGGCCGCATGCTGCAGCGCGCCGGGGTCGGCGCAGACGACGCCGCGCGCGTTTCGACGCTGGTCGCAGGCGCGGTGCCGCTGGGCGAGATCGGGCCCGGCACGCGCATCGACATCACGCTGGGCCAGCGCAGCCAGCAGGACCGTCCGCGCCCGCTGACCGCACTGTCGTTCCGCGCGCGCTTCGATCTCAAGCTTGGTATCGAGCGGCGCGGCGCGGGCCTTGCGCTCAGCAGCGCGCCGATTGCGGTGGATTCGTCGCCATTGCGCATTCGCGGCATCGTCGGTGCCAGCCTCTATCGCTCGGCGCGCGCCGCCGGGGCGCCGCCGTCGGCGATCCAGGACTACCTGCGCACGCTGGACGACCACATCTCGTTCGAACAGATCGACCCGGCGGACGAATTCGACATCGTCATCGCCAACCGCCGCGCCGCGACGGGGGAAACCCAAGCGGGCGAACTGCTCTACGCCGGGCTGGAACATGACGGAAAGCCGCGCCTGCAGTTGATGCGCTGGGGCCAGTCGGGTGGGTTCTTCGAGGCTTCGGGCTTTGCCGCGCCGCAGCAGGACAGCGGCATGCTGGGCGCGCCGGTTTCGGGCGCGCACATCACCTCGGGCTATGGCCTGCGCCGCCACCCGATCCTCGGTTTCGTGCGCATGCACGCCGGCATCGATTTCGCTGCGCCGTGGGGTTCGCCGATCTACGCGATGAACGATGGCGTGGTGTCCTTTGCCGGGCGACATGGCGGGCATGGCAACTATGTGCGGCTGGAACACAGCGGCGGGCTGGGCACCGGCTATGGCCACATGAGCCGGATCGCGGTTTCGCCCGGCGCGCGCGTCAGCCGCGGACAGGTGATCGGCTATGTCGGTTCCACGGGGCTGTCGACCGGGCCGCATCTCCATTACGAACTGTACCGCGACGGGCGTACGGTAGACCCCAACTCGGTGCGCTTCGCGGCGCGGCAGGTGCAGGTCGATACCGGCCAGCTGTCCGCGTTCCGCGCCAAGATGGCGCAACTGCTGGCGATCCATCCCGGCGTTGTGGTGAAGCGCCCCGGTTTCTGACAGCGGCGCTACGGCTTCCACTTCGGTGGAACAGCCATTAAAGCCCGGCCATGACCCACACTCCTCCGCGCGCCGCGGCCGCCGCCTATCCCGCCACGCGCCTGCGCCGCCCGCGCGCCACGGCGTGGAGTCGCGCCATGTACCGCGAGACGATGCTGACCCCGGCGGACCTGATCTGGCCGCTGTTCGTGACCGACGGGACCGGCGTGGAAGATCCGATCGCCTCGCTGCCCGGCGTTTCGCGCTGGTCGGTGGACGGGATCGCGGCGCGGGCAAAGGAGGCGGTCGCGCTGGATATTCCGTGCCTGGCGCTGTTCCCCAATACGCAGGCGGGCTTGCGCAACGCGACCGGCAGCGAGGCGCTGAACCCTGACAACCTGATGTGCCGCGCGATCCGCGCGATCCGCGATGCCTGTGGAGATGCGATCGGTGTGCTCACCGACGTCGCGCTCGATCCCTATACCAGCCATGGGCAGGACGGGCTGGTCGATGCGGCAGGCTATGTCCTGAACGACGATACGGTCGATGTGCTGGTCGGGCAAAGCCTCAACCAGGCGGCGGCGGGGGCGGACATCATCGCCCCGTCGGACATGATGGACGGGCGCATCGCCGCGATCCGCACCGCGCTGGAAGGCGCGGGCCATGCCAACGTCCAGATCATGAGCTACGCCGCCAAATATGCCTCGGCGTTCTATGGCCCGTTCCGCGATGCGGTGGGTTCGCGCGGGCTGCTGAAGGGTGACAAGCGCACGTACCAGATGGACCCCGGCAATGCCGAAGAAGCCTTGCGCGAAGTCGCGATGGACTTGGCCGAAGGTGCCGACAGCGTGATGGTCAAGCCGGGCCTGCCCTATCTCGACATCGTTCGCCGGGTGAAAGAGGCGTTCGCGGTGCCGGTGTTCGCCTATCAGGTCAGCGGCGAATACGCGATGATCGAGGCGGCGGTCGCGGCCGGCGCGGGTGAGCGCGATGCGCTGGTGCTGGAAACGCTGCTGGCGTTCAAGCGCGCGGGCTGTTCGGGCGTGCTGACCTACCACGCGGCGCACGCGGCGCGCCTGCTGGGCGCCTGAACGGGCTGATGAACGGGCCGATGACCGGACCCGCGACGGTGCCGTTCGTGGAAACCGCCCGGCTGCACTTGCGTAGCTGGCGCGATGACGATGTCGTGCCGTTCCAGGCGATCAGCAGCGACCCGCTGGTCATGGCCACGCTGGGTCCGTTGATGGATCTGGCGGAAACCCGCGCGCTGATCGAGCGCTGCCGGGCGCTGCAGGCGCGTGACGGCCATTGCTTCTGGGCGATGGAGCGCCGCGAGGACCAGCGGCTGATCGGCTGGTGCGGCGTGATTCGCGGCAGCGTCGGCCCGATCGAGGGCAAGGCCGAGCTGGGCTGGCGGCTGGCGAGCGATTGCTGGGGTCACGGCTTTGCCAGCGAGGCCGCGCGCGGCGCGCTGGACTGGGTGTTCGCCAACCTGCCCGATGATGCCGCCTATGCCATCACCAATGTCGACAACCGCCGCAGTCGCGCGGTGATGGAGCGGATGGGGATGCGCTGGCAGCCCGATCTCGATTTCGATCACCCCAGGCTGACCGCAGACGATCCGCTGCTGCGCCATGTCACCTATCGCCTTGACCGCACCGACTGGCCGGTGCCGCGCCGATGAAAGCCGCGCCCGCAGCATCGTCTGCTGCCCCGCCCGTGTCGCGAACGCTGTTCGTCGTCACGATCCTGACCGGCAGTTTCCTGCTGTTTCTGGTCCAGCCGATGGTGGCGCGCGCCGCGCTGCCCCGGCTGGGCGGATCGCCCAACGTGTGGAACAGCGCGATGCTGGTCTATCAGGCGCTGCTGCTGGGCGGATATGCTTATGCGCACTGGCTGGGGCGCTGGCCGATCCGCACGCAAGCGACGATCCACCTCGCGTTGCTGGCCTTGGCCGCGCTGACGCTGCCGGTGCATCTGGCCGCGCTTGCCCCGCCGCGCGCGGGGACAGAGGCGCTGTGGGTGCCGCTGCTGTTCGCCGCCTCGATCGGCCCGGTGTTCTTCATGGTTTCAGCACAAGCCCCGCTGATGCAGCGCTGGTTCGCGGCGCATCCGGGGGCGGGTGAGCCGTGGGCGCTCTATGCCGCGTCGAACCTCGGCAGTTTTGCCGGCCTGCTGTCATACCCGTTGCTGGTCGAACCACTGATGCCGCTGCACGCGCAGGAATGGGCGTGGAGCATCGGCTACGGCGCGCTGGTGGTGCTGATCGTGCTGGCGGCGCTGGCGCGGCGCGGGGTCGCGACAACCGCCGCCGCACCGGTGCGGGCACGTTCCGCCGACACGCCTGTCCCTGCGCGCCGCATCGTGCTGTGGCTGGCGCTGGCGGCGGTGCCGTCGGGGCTGATGCTATCGACCACCACGCACCTCACCACCGACATTTTCGCAATGCCGCTGCTGTGGGTGATCCCGCTGGGGCTGTACCTGCTGAGCTTCAGCGTGGCGTTTGCCGAAAACCGCACGCTGGCCGACATGGTGACCGGCATCGCCCCGGTGATCCTGTTGCTGGCGGGCAGCCTGGCGATGAACACGCGCAGCGCCGGTACGCTGACCGAAGGGCTGGCGGCCGTGCTGTTGTTGTTCGCGGTGTCGGTCGCGCTGCACGCGCAGCTTCACGCGACGCGCCCCGCGCCCGGCCAGCTGACGCTGTTCTATCTGGTGATGAGCGCGGGCGGGGTGCTCGGCGGGCTGTTTTGCGCGCTGCTCGCGCCGGTGCTGTTCGACTGGGTGTGGGAACACCCGGTGCTGGTGATCGCCGCCGCGCTGCTGCTGCCGCAACGGCCGCCGCTCGGCTGGATGGCGATGCCCGATATTTCGCCCGCGATGCGCCGGATGACGCTGGGGGCGCTGCTGCTGTTCGCGCTGTTCCTGGGGCAGCAAATGGCGCCGCTCGATCCCTATCGCGAAGGCCTGATCGTGCTGGCCCTGACGCTGGGACTGACGTTCTGCGGGATCATGGTGCTGGGCGTGCGGCCCGCGTTCGTCGCCATCGTGCTGATCATGATGCTGGCGCGCGGCGGGGTGGATACGATCGAGACCAGCCTGTCGGGCCTGCGCACGCGCAGCTATTTCGGCATCTACACCGTGCGCGATGACCCCGCGAACCACCAGCGCACGCTGGCGCACGGCACCACGCTGCACGGCATGCAGTTCACCGACGCCGCGCGCCGTCGCCAGCCGACGACTTATTACGGCGCGCAGTCGGGCATCGGGCTGGCCATGGCCAATGCCGCACCCGATGCGCGCGTCGGGGTGGTCGGGCTCGGCACCGCGACGCTCGCCTGTTACAAGCTGCCGGGGCAGGACTGGACCTATTTCGAGATCGATCCTGCGGTTGTCGCGCTGTCGAAGGTGCAGCATCACTTCACCTTCCTCGACGATTGCGCGCCCGATGCGCATATCCGGCTGGGCGACGCGCGGATCGAGCTGGACAAAGTCGCGCCCGCCAGCTTCGACCTGCTGGCGATCGACGCGTTTTCGTCCGACGCGATTCCCTTGCACCTGCTGACGCGTGAGGCGTTTGCGATCTATGGCCGCGCGCTGGCCCCGCACGGCGTGCTGATGGTCCACGTGTCCAACCGCTACATCGATCTCGAACCGGCGGTGGCCGCGCTCGCCCGGGCGCAAGGCATGACCGCCGCCGTGCGGCTGGACCGGCCCTTGCCCGAGGCAATGACCGCGCAAGGCACCACGCCGTCGATCTGGATCGCGCTGTCCCGCGATCCCGGGCGCCTGTCGGCCCTCACCCGCACCGATCCCGCCGCGTCGTGGCATCTGCCCGAACGCACCGCCCCGCGCGCCTGGACCGACGATCGCGCCTCGATCCTCCCTTATATCCGCTGGAACAAGCTGATAGGCATCTGAACATATGACCGACCGACCCGACATCACGATCGCCGCCATTCACGGCAAGACCCCGCGCATCCACGACAGCGCGTTCATCGCGCCGGGCTGCCGCATCATCGGCGATGTCGAGATCGGGCCGGACGTATCCATCTGGTACAACTGCGTGATCCGCGCCGATGTGAACTTCATCCGCATCGGCGCGCGCACCAATATCCAGGACGGCACGGTGATCCACTGCGACAGCCCCGATCCGGGCCGCCCCGAAGGCTATCCCACGCTGATCGGTGAGGATGTGCTGGTCGGCCACATGGCGATGATCCACGGCTGCACGATCGAGGATCGCGGCTTTGTCGGCCTCGGCGCGATCGTGATGAGCGGCGCGCATATCGAAAGCGACGCGATGCTGGCGGCGGGGGCGATGCTCACCGGTGGCAAGCGCATGGCGGCGAAACAGCTCTGGGCGGGCCGCCCCGCCACGTTCCTGCGCGACCTGCCCGAAAAGGCGCTGGCCGGGATGCAGATCGGCGTGGCGCACTACGTCGAGAACGGCCGCGCGCACAAAGCCGCGCTGGCCGAAGCCGCCCTTGGCTCGGCCCAGGGTTGACCTCGCGCCCGCGCCGGCGATCCGCGCGCTGGCCGATGCCGATGGACGGCTGGCGGTGCGGGTCACGCCCGGTGCACGCAGTGAAAGCGTCACGATCGTGGACGGCCGGGTGCAGGTCAAAGTCCGCGCCAAGCCAGAGGACGGCAAGGCGACCGAGGCTGTGATCGCGCTCGTCGCCGCCGCGCTCGGCATAGCCCCGAGCCACGTCGAAATGTTGCGCGGCGCAACTTCGCGCGAGAAGCTGCTGCGGATTCCGATGCTGCCGGACTAAGGCTTCGGCCCAGACAACGTCGCGGATTTGCCACCGGGTCGGGCGAAGCGAATCGCCAGCCCCAGCGCGACGCCCACGCCGATCGCCACGGTCAGGTCGGCCAGCACGGTCAGCGCCAGCGTCACCACCAGCAGCAGCTTGTCGGGCCACGATGCCGCCAGCCGCTCGTGCCACTTGGCGGGTTCGCTCATGTTCCACGCGGTGACCAGCAGCAGCGCGGCGAGCGCGGGCATGGCGAGGTATCCGGCCAGCGGTGCGGCGACCATCATCACCAGCAGGATTGCCACGGCATGGATCAGCCCGGCCACCGGCGTTTTCCCGCCCGCGCGGATGTTGGTGGCGGTGCGCGCGATTGCGCCGGTCGCAGGCAATCCGCCGAACAGCGCCGAAGCGATGTTGGCCCAGCCTTGCGCCATGACTTCGGCGTTCGAGCGGTGGCTGCTGCCGATCATCCGGTCGGCGACCATGGCTGACAGCAGCGATTCGATCGCGGCGAGGAAGGCGATGGTGAACGCCGAGGGCAGCAGCGCGGCGCACTTGGCCAGCGAGATCGCAGGCAGCGCGGGCAGCGGCAGGTGCGCGGGCAAGGCGCCATACCGCGAGGCAATGGTGTCGACCGGCAGCTTCAGCAGCGCGACCGCCAGCGACGCCAGCGCCATCGCTACGATCAGCCCCGGCAGGCGCGGAAACGCCCGGCGCAACGCCACGATCAGCACCATCGCGCCCAGCCCGATCCCCAGCGATGGGGCGTCGAGCGCGTGGCGCGCTGCCCACAGCGCGGGGATCTTCTGGAGGAACGCGGCGGGTACTTTGGCGACACCCAGCCCAAGGAAATCGTTTAACTGGCTGGTGCCGATGATGATCGCGATGCCGATGGTGAACCCATCGACCACCGGTTCGGGCACGAACGCGATGAGGTTGCCCGCGCGCAGCAGCCCGGCGATCACCAGGATCGCGCCCGCCATCAGCGTCGCCAGCACCAGCCCATCGTAACCGTGGCGCGCGATCACGCCATAGACCACGACGATGAACGCGCCGGTCGGTCCGCCGATCTGCACGCGGCTGCCACCCAGCAGCGAGATCATGAACCCGCCGACGATCGCGGTGATCAGCCCCGTCGCGGGCGGCGCGCCCGAGGCGATGGCAATGGCGATGCTGAGCGGGATCGCGACCATTGCTACGGTGATCCCGCCGCCGAGATCGGCGAGGAACTCCGGCCGCGAATACGTGCGCAGTGTGGTCAGCAATTTGGGTTTCATCGGATATCCCGACGCGAGCGAACGGCGCTCCCGCTTGCCGGAGTTTTGCGGCGCGCAAACGGCTCAGGTCAAGGCGCGAAGCCCTGATCGGGCACGTATGCGTTCAACCGCGCGCCATGCCCTTGGCCATGCGGACGAGCACGTCGCCCATCGCATCGGCAATCTCGCGATCCGCTGGCGCTGCATCGGTGATCGCGCGGCGCATCGCCTCGGCCCATTGATCCGCGACCGCGCGGTCGATCGCGAAGCCCGAATGCGCGCTCATCATGCACTTGCCGGGGTTGGCGTCCCACCAGGCGCGCGGGCCGCCCGACCAGCCGGCAAGGAACGACGCGAGCGAGTGGCGCATCGGCGCGAGGTCGGGCGCGTGCATGGCGCGCAGCGGCGCATAAGCCGGATCGCTGTCCATCAGGTCGTAGAACCGCTCGACGATGGCTTTCAGCCCGGCATGGCCGCCGATCCGCTCGAACGGCGTGGCGGGCGGTGCGTCGTGTGATCGTTCGGGGGCGGTCGTGGCCACGGCAGGCGTCTCCGGCAGGCAGGATTGCGAGCCTTGTCGCTAGGCGTGCATCGCGCCAGCGGCATTGATGCAGATCAATCCCTCCCGTTCAATTTGGGCCGTTCAATCCGGGCCGCTCAGTCCGCGATCAGGGCTTTCAGTGTATCGAGCCGGTCGGCCTCATGCGCGGGCTTGTCGCGGCGGATGCGGCTGATCCGGGGAAAGCGCATAGCCACGCCGGACTTGTGGCGCTTGCTGGCGTGGATCGAATCGAACGCCACCTCGAACACCAGGCTGCGATCGGTCTCGCGCACCGGACCGAAGCGGTTGACGGTGTGCTGGCGCACGTAGTGGTCGAGCCATTTCAGCTCCTCGTCGGTGAACCCGAAATAGGCCTTGCCCACCGGCAGCAACTCCGCACCCGCATCGGGATCGCCGTCCCAGCAGCCGAAGGTGAAGTCCGAATAGAACGATGACCGCTTGCCGCTGCCGCGCTGCGCGTACATCAGCACGCAATCGATCAGCAGCGGATCGCGCTTCCATTTGTACCACAGCCCGGTGCGCCGTCCGGCAACATAGGGGCTGTCGCGCCGTTTCAGCATTACCCCCTCGATCGCATCGTCGCGCGCCCGTTCGCGGATCGCGGCGAGGTCCACCAGGCTTTCGGCGACGACCACCTGGCTGAGATCGAACCGGGCGGGATCGAGCCGGGGCACGAACGCTTCGAGCTTCGCGCGGCGCTGCTCCCACGCCCAGCTGCGCACGTCCTCGCCCTCGTCGATCAGGATGTCGTAAAGCCGGACGAACGCGGGATATTCGGCCAGCATCTTTTTCGACACCGCCTTGCGCCCCAGCCGCTGCTGCAGCGCGTTGAAACTGGCCGCGCCGCCTGCTTCGCCGCCCTGATGCGCGCCGCGCACCAGCAGCTCGCCGTCGAGCACCGCGTCGATCGGCAGCGCGGCAGCGATCTCGGGAAACGTGCCGGAAATGTCGTCGCCGCTGCGCGAAAACACCCGCGTTTCGCCCGCGACGTGGACCAGCTGCACGCGAATGCCGTCCCATTTCCACTCAGCCACGTATTCGGCCATATCGACCACCGTCTCGTCCAGCGGATGCGCGAGCATGAACGGGCGGAACAGCGGCAGTTGGTCGGTGCGCGGCGGCGGCGCGCCTTCGGCGGCCCACGCGAACAGCGGCAGGTAGGGCGACGCCTGACCGTGCCAGTATTCCTCGACATCGTCGATGCTCACGCCGAACGCCTGCGCGAACGCCACTTTGGCCAGCCGCGCCGAAATGCCGATGCGCATCGCGCCTGTCGCCAGCTTGAGCAGCGCGTAACGCCCATTGGCATCGAGCCGGTCGAGCAGCCCGGCCAGTTCGCGCGCGGCGGTGGCGCGGGTCATGGCGCGGAGTTCGGCCACCGCCTCGGCGACCGTGGGCGGAAGGGCGACGGGTGCGAGCGGTTCGGGCCACAGCAGGCTCGCCGTCTCGGCGGTATCGCCCACGTAGTCGCGGCTCAGCGTGTACAGCACCGGATCGACCCGCTCGGTCAGCAGGTTGCGGATGGTCGAGGCCTTGACCGCCGGGAAATCGATACCGTCGGTCAGCGCTGCCAGCGCCCAGCCGCGATCGGGATCGGGCATCTCGCGCAGATAGGTGGCGATCAACGCCAGCTTGGCGTTGCGCGAGCGCGTGTAGACCAGGCTGTCGACGAGGGCGGCAAAGCGCTCCATCAGTCGTCCTCATCCTCGTAACCGACCAGCGCCAGCGCGCGGGCGCGCCGCTGGTGCAGTTCGCACCAACGCAGCAGCGCTTCCTCGCGGCCATGGGTGATCCAGCTTTCGGCCGGGTTGACCTCCTCGATCGTGCGGGTCAGTTCGTCCCAGTCGGCATGGTCGGAAATCACCAGCGGCAGTTCGACGTTCTTCTGCACCGCGCGCTGGCGCACGCGCATCCAGCCCGATGCCATCGCGGTGATCGGGTCGGGCAGGCGGCGGCTCCAGCGGTCGTTGAGCGCCGACGGCGGGCACACCACGATCTGGCCCTCTAGGCTCGCCTTGGGCACGTCGGCCATCAGTCGCAAGTCGCCCAGATCGACGCCCAGCTCCTCGTAGAGCCGGCACATCCGCTCCATCGCGCCGTGGAGGTAGATCGGATCGCGGTATCCGGCGGCGCGCAGTTCGGCGATCACGCGTTGCGCCTTGCCCAGCGCATAGGCGCCGACCAGCACGCAGCGCGCGGGGTTGGCAGCGCGGGCGGCCAGCAGCTTGGCGATCTCCTGCGCGATCGGCGGATGACGGAACACCGGCAGGCCGAACGTCGCCTCGGTGATGAACAAGTCGCACGGGGTGACCTCGAACGGTGGGCAAGTCGGATCGGCGCGGCGTTTGTAGTCGCCGGTCACCACCACCCGCTCGCCGGCGTGCTCAAGCAGGATCTGCGCCGATCCCAGCACATGCCCGGCGGGAATGAACGTGGCAGTGACCGCGCCGGGCAACGCGATGCTCTCGCCATAGGCGACCGGGATCGCGCCCGCTTCGGTGGCATAGCGCACCGCCATGATCGCCAGCGTTGCGGGGGTGGCGATGGTGGTGCCGTGGCCGCCGCGCGCGTGATCGGCATGGCCGTGGGTCACCAGCGCGGTGTCCACGGCGCGCGCCGGATCGATCCACGCGTCGGCGGGGACGATATGCAGGCCCATCGGCTCGGGCCGGATCCACGCGAAATCGGCGATCATCGTGGCATGCAATCTTTCGGGGCGGCGAATCGTTCCAGCGGCTATCCCTTACGGCAAAGCCATTGCGCGCAAGGGCAAACCCGTTAGGCTGGGCTTTCAAAGTGAAAACGGGGCAGTCCCGGGGGCGGGATGGCGAACTGGATGGCAATGTCGAAGTCTGATCATCTCGCACGGGCGTGCGCCGTCGCGCTCGCGATTCTTGCGCTCGGCGCCTGCACGGGCAAGGAGACCGGCCCTGACGACAGCGCAACCGCCGCCGCCGCGCCCATGGTCGCGCCATCCGTGCCGTCGGCCACTGCCAACCCTGCGGTGGCCAAGCCGCTCGCCAGTTTTGCCGGCAAGGACACCGATGGCGACGGGCGGATCACCTCGGCCGAATATGCCCGCGCGGCACAAACCATGTTCCAGATGATGGACGCCGATCACGATGGCACGGTCAACGTCGCCGAAGTCGACGCGGCGCGCACCGCGATGGGCCGCAGCAAGGCCGTGTCCTCGCAGGCGCTGGTGGCGGCGGCCGACAGCGACAACGACGGCAAGCTGACGCTCAGCGAATGGATGGCGTCGGCCAATGCCGCGTTCGACAAGATGGACACCAACCAGGACGGCGTGATCGACAAGGCCGAATGGAATGCCGCCAACCCCGACAATCCAGCCGATGCGGATGTGACGCCGGCGGCCCCCTCGGCTTCTGCCAGCCCGGTTCACAAGTAACCGACTGTCCGCAGCGCGACGAAAGTCCGCACTAGCCGCCGACCCATGAAAAACCCCGCCGCCGCCTGAGCGGAAGCGGGGTTTTTCGTTGTCCGCCAAGGGCGGGGCCTATTCGGTCCCGGTCTCGTCGGTATCGGGTTGCGCGGCGGTGTTGCGCTTGGGCTTCTTGGCCGCCTTCTTCTTGACCAGCTTGGGCGGGGCAGGCGTCAGCTCGAACGCCAGCGCGGTTTCGATGCCGTCGCCCTCCTTCAGGCTGACGTGGACTTCGCCGCCATGCGCCAGCTTGCCGAACAGCAGTTCCTCGGCCAGCGGTTGCTTGACCTTTTCCTGGATCAGCCGCGCCATCGGCCGCGCGCCGTACATCCGGTCGTAACCCTTGGTCGCCAGCCAGTTGCGCGCTTCGCTGTCGAACTGGATGTGGACGTTCTGTTCGGCCAGCTGCAGTTCGAGCTGGAGGATGAACTTGTCGACCACGCGGCTGACGACTTCGGTGCCGAGGTAGGCGAACGGGACGATCGCATCGAGCCGGTTGCGGAATTCGGGGGTGAACAGGCGCTTGACCGCCTCGTCACCCGCATCCGCTTTCGACACGTCGCCGAACCCGATGCCGTTGCGCGCCATGTCCGATGCGCCGGCATTGGTGGTCATGATCAGCACGACATTGCGGAAATCGACCGTCTTGCCGTGGTGATCGGTGAGCCGCCCGTTGTCCATCACCTGCAGCAGGATGTTGAACAGGTCGGGATGCGCCTTTTCGATTTCGTCGAGCAACAGCACGCAGTGCGGCTGCTGGTCGATGGCATCGGTGAGCAGTCCGCCCTGGTCGAACCCGACATAGCCCGGAGGCGCGCCGATCAGGCGGCTGACCGAATGGCGCTCCATGTATTCGGACATGTCGAAGCGCTGCAACGGGATGCCCATGATCTGGGCGAGGCTGCGCGCGACTTCGGTCTTGCCGACGCCGGTGGGGCCGGAAAACAGGAAGCTGCCGATCGGTTTGTCGGGATCGCGAAGCCCCGCGCGGCTCAGCTTCATCGCGCTGGACAGCAGCTGGATCGCCTGATCCTGCCCGAACACCAGCCGCTTGAGATCGCGATCGAGATGCTCGAGCACTTTCTTGTCGTCCGAACTGACCGACTTGGGCGGGATGCGCGCCATCGTCGCGATGACCTGTTCGATCTCGCGCGCGGTGATGATCTTCTTGCGCTTGCTCAGCGGCACCAGCATCTGCATCGCGCCCACTTCGTCGATCACGTCGATCGCCTTGTCGGGCAGCTTGCGGTCGTTGATGTAGCGCGCAGAGAGTTCGACCGCGGTCTTGATCGCGTCGGGCGTGTACTTGACCTTGTGGTGTTCCTCGAACGCGGTGCGCAGGCCACGCAGGATCTTGATCGTATCCTCGATCGTCGGTTCGTTGACATCGATCTTCTGGAACCGGCGCAGTAATGCGCGGTCCTTTTCGAAGTGGTTGCGGAATTCCTTGTAGGTGGTCGATCCGATGCAACGGATGGTCCCGCCCGACAGCGCGGGCTTGAGCAGGTTGGACGCGTCCATCGCGCCGCCGCTGGTCGCACCGGCACCGATCACGGTGTGGATTTCGTCGATGAACAGCACCGCGTGCGGCAGCTTTTCCAGCTCGGACACGACCTGCTTCAGCCGTTCCTCGAAATCGCCGCGATAGCGCGTGCCGGCCAGCAGCGCGCCCATGTCGAGCGAGTAGATGACCGCTTCGGTCAGCACTTCGGGCACGTCGCCCTCGACGATCTTGCGTGCCAGACCTTCGGCGATGGCGGTCTTGCCCACGCCGGGATCACCGACATACAGCGGATTGTTCTTCGACCGGCGGCACAGGATCTGGATCGTGCGATCGACTTCGGGGCCGCGCCCGATCAGCGGATCGACCTTCCCCGCCAGCGCCTTTTCATTGAGGTTGACGGTGAACTGGTCGAGCGCGGAATCCTTCTTGTTGCCGCCCTTGGCCTCGGCCTTTTCTTCGGGAGCAGGCGTCTCGTTCTCGGACTTGGCGGTGCGGCCGTCGGCCTGGCGGCCGCCCTTGCCGATGCCGTGGCTGATGAAGCTGACCGCGTCGAGCCGGCTCATGTCCTGCTGCTGCAGGAAATAAACCGCATACGAATCGCGTTCGGAGAACAGCGCGACCAGCACGTTGGCGCCGGTCACGGTGTCCTTGCCCGAAGACTGGACGTGAAGGATCGCACGCTGGATCACCCGCTGGAACCCGGCGGTGGGCTGCGGATCGGCCTTTTCGGCGGTCTTGAGCGACTGGTATTCCTGGTCGAGGTACTGGCGCACCACATCGCCCAGGTCACCCAGGTCCACGCCGCAGGCCTGCATGACCTGCGCGGCGTCGGGATCGTCGATCAGCGCAAGCAGGAGATGCTCGAGCGTCGCGTATTCGTGGCTGCGTTCCGACGCATTGGCGAGCGCGGCGTGCAGCGTTTTCTCGAGGCTCTGGGCGAAACTGGGCATAAGGTTTCTTTCCGGCTCGCGCCTGATTGTCCTCACCGATGACGGAGATTTCCGCCACTGAGGAGGTGTAAACCAACGTGGTTAACAGATGTTAAACCCCCCGCCATAACGGTGGATGAACTGGCTGGGGTCGAACAGGTGTGCGGGGACACATCCTGAATATAGGTACGCCGCCCGGCGCGTTGAAGGGCGGCCACGATCATCAGATTGTCGCGTCCGGCGGATCGGCTGCGACCGGCGCGCGGCCGAACAACGCATCGGCCGCCTTGCGGTGGGCCTGCGCCTTGTCGCGGTGGGCGACGATGCGGACCACTTCGGCCTCGCACAGCTGGATGCGTTCGTTGAGCTCGTCGTGCGAGTAACGGTCGAGCGATTCGCCTGCCAGCATCGTGGCGGCGTCGCCCTTGGTTCGGGGAAGTTCGTCTTCCATTGCAGTGCACAATCTTGGCGTCGCGACGCTTGCTGTCAACCGGGTGCGTGGCTAGGGCTTCATTTATGTGGCTCTTGGGGCACAGGTGACCACACGCGTTATCGCACAGCAGGGGCAATCGATGCAGCCGCTCGAGACAACCATGATGGCCATCGGCTTCGACGCACCGGGCGGGCCGGACGTCCTTCGCATCGAGCAGTGCCCGGTGCCGCAGCCCGGCGCGGGGCAGGTGCTGGTCCGCGTCGCCTATGCCGGGGTCAACCGGCCCGACGTGATCCAGCGTCAGGGCTTCTATCCGCCACCACCCGGCGCCTCGCCGATTCCGGGCCTCGAGATTTCCGGACAGGTCGTGGCCGTGGGCGAAGGCGTCACCAACCCGCTGGTCGGCCAGCAAGTCTGCGCGCTGGTGTCGGGCGGCGGTTATGCGCAATATTGTCTGGCACAGGCCGCGCACTGCCTGCCGGTGCCCGAAGGCCTGCCGCTCGATCAGGCGGCCGCGCTTCCCGAAACGCTGTTCACCGTGTGGCACAACGTCTTCGAGCGCGCCTATGCGATGGAGGGCGAGACGCTGCTGGTCCACGGCGGCACCAGCGGCATCGGCTCGATGGCGACGATGCTGGGCAAGCTGTTCGGCCTGACCGTGATCGTCACCTGCGGCGGCGCGGACAAATGCGCGGCGGCGCTGCACATCGGCGCCGACCATGCGATCGACTACAAGGCACAGGATTTCGTCGCCGAAGTCGCGCGCATCACCGATGGCCAGGGCGTGCAGATCGTACTCGACATGGTCGCGGGCGATTACGTGGCGCGCAACCTCAAGTGCCTGGCCGACGATGGCCGCCACGTGACCATCGCGGTGCAGGGCGGGGTGCGCGCCGAAATCAACATGGCCGAGATCATGCGCCGGCGGCTGATGCTCACGGGATCGACGCTGCGCCCGCGCGACAATGCGTTCAAGGCGCTGCTGGCAGAGGAAATCGCCCAGGTCGCCTGGCCGCTGGTCGTAGAGGGCAAGCTGCGCCCGGTGATGGATCGCGCCTTCCCGCTCGCCGATGCCGCAGCGGCGCACGCGCGGATGGAAGCGGGCGACCATATCGGCAAGATCGTGCTGAAGGTGTAAGCTCCCAAAATCGCGATGGGCGACAGACGCGACAGGCGACAGGAGGCCACGATGACTGATGGTGCGCCGGTTCCGATCCTCCACGAAGACCCGGTGTCGGGCAATTGCTACAAGATCCGGCTGACCGCCGCGCTGCTGGGCATGCCGATCGAGCGGCGCGAATACGACATCATGAAGGGCGAAACGCGCACGCCCGCGTTCCTGTCCGGGGTCAACGCCAACGGGCGTATCCCGGTGTTGCAAGTGGGGACGCGGTTCCTGCCTGAAAGCAACGCCGCGTGCTGGTATCTCGCCGATAGCAGCGCGCTGGTTCCCGCCGACCGGTTCGACCGCGCCGACATGCTGCGCTGGATGTTCTTCGAACAGTACAACCACGAACCCAACGTCGCGACCTTGCGCTTCTGGATGCACTTCGTCGGGCGCGACAAGCTGACCGAATTCCAGCGCGTGCAGGTCGAGCCCAAATGGATGGCGGGCACCGCCGCGCTCAAGCTGATGGACCAGCACCTTGCCGCCAACGACTGGTTCGTGGGATCGGCGGTGACGCTCGCCGACGTCGCGCTGTTCGCCTATACCCACGTTTGCGAGGATAGCGGCTGCTTCCACCTGGCCGATTATCCCGCCGTCCGGCGCTGGATCGCGCGGGTCGAGGGCTTGCCCGATTTCGTGGCGATGAAGGATTGACCGGGGCTGCCGTCATGGGGGCGGGGAGGAGCGAAGCATGACGTTTCCATTGCTGCGCATTGCTGCAGATTACGCGCATGTCGAAGTGCGATCAGGCCGCGGTGCCGCATCGTGGAACCAGATGGACGAGGTGTTTTCGGGCTCCGCCGACGCGGGCCAGGAATGGCGCGGGCCCGAAGGCGGCAAGCTGGCCGCGCGGCATTGCCTGTGGCGCAGCGATCCGCAATCCACGTTGTCGCAGCCCTATATCGTGTCCGGGATCGACGGACTGGGGCACGGCCAGCCGCAACTGCTGGTGTTCCCGTCGGGGCTCGATGACTGATGGCCGCGCGATGCTGCGCCGCATCGCACCTGCCTGAGCAAACGCGCCTAATCGCAGGCATGTTTCGAATGGCCTTGCCGTTCCGTGCGGCTTGGCCTAAATCGTGGCGCTGACGGCCGCTCCGCAAGGGGCGGCCCTTTCTATATCCGCTGTCTGGAGATTTCCCGTGAGCAACCAGCCCACGTTCCCGCTGATGCCGCATGCGACGGCATCGTGGCTCGTCGACAATACCGCGCTGAACTTCGATCAGATCGCGGATTTCTGCGGCATCCATATCCTGGAAGTGCAGGCCATGGCCGATGATCTGGCCGGCTCCAAGTTCACCGGGCGCGATCCGGTGCACACCGGCGAACTGACCCAGGCCGAAATCGATCGCGGGCAGGACAATCCCGCCTACCGGCTAAAGATGCAGAAGATCCCGGTGTCGGTCAGCCGCACCAAGGGCCCGCGCTACACCCCGGTGTCCAAGCGCCAGGACAAGCCCGACGGCATCGCCTGGATCCTGCGCAACCATGCCGAAATCTCGGACGCGCAGATCGGCAAGCTGATCGGCACCACGCGCAACACCATCGCCGCGATCCGCGATCGCAGCCACTGGAACATCTCGAACATCAACCCCAAGGATCCGGTTACGCTGGGCCTGTGTTCGCAGCGCGAACTCGATGCGCTGGTCGCCAAGGCTGCCAAGAAGGCCGGGATCACCGAAGATCAGGAAGTCACCGACGCCCGGCTCGGCAACGATCGCGACGCCCTCATCGAGGAACTGCGCGCCGAACGCACCGCCTCGGTCAAGGCCGCCGCGCAAGCCGCGCAGGAAGCCGAAGCCGCCGCCTGGCTTGAAGCCCGCAAGGCCGAAGGCGTGTCGGACAGCTGATTTTCGCGACAACACGTAAAACGAAAAAGGGCGGCCCTCTCGATGGAGTGCCGCCCTTTTTCGTATGCGTTTCAGATGGCCGTCGGGCCGGGTCGAGTCCGGGACGACGGATACATCTCAGCTGACCAGCGTCAGCGGTGCCTCAGCCGATGACGCGGTGCGGTGCGCGAACTTGCCGTCGACTTCGGCGCCCTGTTCGATGGTCAAGGCGTCGTAGCTGACATCGCCGTGGATCCGCGCGCTGCGCAGGATCACCAGTTCGCCCGCGTCGATCGAGCCGTGGACGGTGCCCGAAAGTCGCGCGCTTTGTGCCCGGATCGCGCCGTGGATTTCGCTGCCTTCGCCCTGCACCAGCGCGGCGCAAGTGATGTCGCCCTCGATGCGCCCGTCGATGTGCAGGTCGGCGGTGGCGGTGACATCGCCCTTGAGCGAGATGTCCGCACCGAAGATCGAGAATGTCGCGGCGCCGCGATTGCCCCCGGCCATCGGACTAGCCGTCGGTCCCGGCCGCTGCGCCGGCGCTGGCTTTTTGGAAAACATGGGCATTGGCCTCCAGGAACGGGCGCGGGTTGACCGGCTGGTCGTTGATGCGGACTTCGAAATGAAGGTGCGGGCCGGTCGACCGGCCGGTGCTGCCGATCAGGCCGATGACCTGTCCGGCATTGATCGGCTGGCCGACGGTAGCCTCGATCCGCGACATGTGCGCATAACGGGTCAGCAACCCGTTGCCGTGGCTGATTTCCACGCAGTTGCCATACCCCGAACGCACACCGGCAAAGCTGATCGTGCCGGTCGCTGCGGCATAGATCGGGGCGCCGATCGGTCCGCGAAAATCGAGCCCGGCGTGGAACGCGCCCTGCCCGGTGAACGGATCGCTGCGATAGCCGAACCCGCTGGAGATATATTCGAGGCTGGCGGGCAGCGTGTTGGGGATCGCCGCCAGACCGTGGCGCAGCGCGCTCATCCGCTCGAGGCTGGCGCCCAACCGGGCAAAGCGCGGATCGGTGGAATTGCCGGGGCCCGTGCTCATCGGGATCAGCGGGCCGCCCTGCGCGTCGCGGCCGTTGTAGGATGCCATCATCAGCTGCGGGTTGAGGCCGACGCGGCGGATCGCGGTTTCGGCGCTGGCCGACTGCGCGTCGGCATAACGGGTCAGGCGTTCGACCAGCGCCAGCTGGCGCGCCTCGATCCGGGCCAGACCAGCGGCTTCGGGCAGGACCATGCTGATCTTGCGCACGGTCTTGTCGGCTTCGGTGGAACTGTCGGAAACGGTGCCCTTGGGCAGGTCGGCGGGAAGCTCGCCCAAGTGGCTCTGGACCATCTTCTCGATGAAATCCTGACGCTTCTGCAGATCGGTGGCGATGCCTCCCACGCCCTTGCGATATTGCGCAACACGGGTTTCGGCGGTGGTCACCGCCGCTTCGCGCTGAAGCAGCGAATCGCGGCTGCTGCTGGCGGAAAACTGCGCAAAGATCATCACCGCCATCGCGACGGCCCACGCCAGCACGGCCCCGGCGATCAGCCCGGCTCCGCCCATCTGCAGGCGCGACGATATCCTGATGAAACGGACCTGTCCCTGCGAGCGCATGAAAAACTCACGCTCGGGAAACCAGCTCCGCAGCCGGGTAAGCCACCCGTCCTGCGATTCGATCTGCAAAGGAATACGACCCCGTTTTTTGGTATTTGCGAAGTGCCGCATACTGAATGGGTCGGGCGAGTCGAATCGATTGCATGAGACTCACGCCGAGTCGTGCGACTCGCCCGACGAGTCGATCCGGCTGTGCATATTTTCGCAACGCGCGGGAACGTATGGGGGATCAACGATTTCCGAGGGCGCGAATCTCCGATCTCCGATGCCCGGAGTCGATCATCGGGCATGTCATCTTCGGGGCACGGCTGACAGCGCCACCGCGCGGTGGTAGGGGCGCGGCATGTCCAGCCAGCCGATCCCGTCCGCCGATCCCGTCGAAGCGCAGGTCCATGCGCTGGCCCGCGCCGCTCGCACCGCGCAGCGCGTGCTGGCCCGGCTGCCCGATGCGACCAAGGCCGATGCCCTGCGTCGGGCTGGCGAAGCGCTGCGCGCGCACCAGCCGGCGATCCTCCAGGCCAACCTGCGTGACATGACGGCGGGCGCCGCCAACGGCCTGTCGGACGCCATGCTCGACCGGCTGCGGCTCGATCCCGCGCGGCTTGCCGCGATCGCCGATGCGGTGGCCGACGTGGCGGCGCTACCCGATCCGGTGGGCACGGTCATCGATCGCAGCGAGCGCCCCAACGGGCTGGCGCTGTCGCGCGTGCGCGTGCCGATCGGGGTAATCGGGATCATCTTCGAAAGCCGCCCCAACGTGACCGCCGATGCCGCCGCGCTGTGCGTGCGATCGGGCAACGCGGCGCTGCTGCGCGGCGGCAGCGAGGCGGTGCATTCCAACCGCGCGATCCATGCAGCACTGGTCGAAGGGCTGGTCGCGGGCGGGGTGCCGGCCGAAGCAGTGCAATTGATGCCGACGCAGGATCGCGCTGCCGTGGGCGCGATGCTTGCCGCCGCCGGGCTGATCGACATGATCGTGCCGCGCGGGGGCAAAAGCCTGGTCGCGCGGGTGCAGGCCGATGCGCGCGTGCCGGTGCTGGCGCACCTCGACGGCATCAACCACACGTATGTCGATCACGCCGCCGATCCCGCGAAAGCCGCCGCCATCGTGCTCAACGCCAAGATGCGTCGCACCGGCGTGTGCGGGTCGATGGAAACGCTGCTGATCGACGCGACTTATCCCGATCCGCACGGGCTGGTCGAGCCGCTGCTCGCCGCAGGCTGCGTGCTGCGCGGCGATGCCCGGGCCTGCGCGATCGACCCGCGTATCGCGCCTGCTGCCGCCAACGACTGGGATTGCGAATATCTCGACGCGATCCTGTCGGTCGCGGTGGTCGATGGGATCGACGATGCGCTGGCCCACATCGCACGCCATTCCTCGGGCCACACCGATGCGATCGTCACCGAGGATGCTGCGGTGGCCGAGCGGTTCCTGGCCGAAGTCGACAGCGCGATCGTGATGCACAACGCCTCCAGCCAGTTTGCCGATGGCGGCGAATTCGGGCTGGGCGCGGAAATCGGCATCGCCACCGGGCGGCTCCACGCGCGCGGTCCGGTCGCGCTGGAAGGGCTGACCACCTACAAGTGGCTGGTGCGCGGGAACGGCCAAATCCGTGCGTAGTTGATCGACGCGTGCTTGATCGAAGCGGCGCGATTGACGATGGCTGCTTGCGCGGCGCAATGTCACCACCTGCGAACAAAGGAATCTCCCCATGCGCTACAACCGCTTTGGCTCGACCGGGCTGATCGTTTCCGAACTGTGCCTTGGCGCGATGACCTTCGGCACCTCGGGAGGGGTGTTCGGCGCGATCGCCGGGCTCGACCAGGCCGGCTCGACCGCGCTGGTCAAGCAGGCGGTCGATGCCGGGATCAACTTCATCGACACCGCCAACGTCTATTCCGAAGGCCATTCCGAAGAAATGGTCGGGCAGGCGATCCGCGATCTGGGGATCAAGCGGTCGGACGTGATCGTGGCGACCAAGGCGATGGGATCGATGGGGCAGGGGCCGAACGATGCGGGCGTCTCGCGTCACCACCTGATGGACCAGATTGACGCCAGCTTGGGGCGCCTCGGGATGGACCATGTCGACCTTTACCAGATCCACGGCTGGGACTCGGTCACCCCGATCGAGGAAGCGTTGCGGGCGCTCGACGATATCGTTCGCACCGGTCGCGCGCGCTACATCGGCGTGTCGAACTGGGCGGCGTGGCAGATCATGAAGGCGCTGGGCATTTCGGAACGGCTGGGGCTGGAAAAGTTCGCGTCGCTGCAGGCCTACTACACCGTCGCCGGCCGCGATCTGGAGCGCGAGCTGGTGCCGCTGCTGCAAAGCGAAGGCGTGGGCCTGATGGTGTGGAGCCCGCTGGCAGGCGGGCTGCTCTCGGGCAAATACACGCGCGGCAACGAGGATAAATCGCAGGGCGAAGGCCGCCGCGCCGCGTTCGATTTCCCCCCGGTCGCGATGGACCGCGCGTACGACCTGATCGATGCGATGGGCGAGATCGGCAAGGCGCGCGGGGCGACCGTGGCGCAAGTGGCGCTGGCCTGGCTGCTGTACCAGCCGGTGGTCTCGACCGTGATCGTCGGGGCCAAGCGTGCCGACCAGCTGGCCGACAACATCGCCGCCTGCGACGTCACGCTGTCGGCCGACGACATGGCCAGGCTCGACCAGCTGAGCGCCTTGCCCAAGGAATATCCCGGCTGGATGTTCGATATGCAGGGGCCGTACCGTGCCAACGCGGCGTCGGCGCGGCGCGTGCCCGAATGATCGCCCCATGCCGGTGATGCGCCGCTGATGCGGAACGGCCCGGTCACCGGCCTGCTCGGCGGCAGTTTCAACCCCGCGCACGGCGGGCATCGCCGGATCAGCCTGTTCGCGCTGGATGCGCTGGCGCTCGACGACGTGTGGTGGCTGGTTTCGCCGGGCAATGTGCTGAAGCCGGTAGCGGGCATGGCGCCGCTCGCCGCGCGCGTATCGGCGGCGCGTGTCGTGGCGCGGCGCGCGCCGATCCGGGTGACCGCGATCGAGGCGCAACTGGACACGCGCTACACCGTCGATACGCTGCGCGCGCTGCTGCGGCGCTACCCCAAGCGGCGGTTCGTGTGGCTGATGGGGGCCGATAATCTGGCGCAGTTTCATCGCTGGCGCGACTGGCGCGGGATTGCCCGCATGTTGCCGATTGCGGTTATCGCGCGGCCGGGCTATGATGCCGCTGCTGTGGCGAGCCCCGCCATGGCCTGGCTGCGCCGCTTTCGCCGGCGGCCCGGCAGACTGGTGAACGGCGCAACATGGAGCGCTCCGGCGCTGACGATCCTGCGTTTCGATCCCGATTCCCGTTCGGCCACCCAGCTGCGCGCCGTCGATCCGGACTGGCCCTCGCGCCATCTGCACCGGGTCCTGCGCGATCCGTTGACCCACAGGCCGCTTCTCCACCCGCTGACCACGGATGCACGGCCCTGACCCGGCCTGTACGCCCGCTGCCCCCCGGTTTCCGGCCCTTTGGCCGGGATAACCCATTGTTTTGAAAGACGAAGAACACCCCATGCAAGGAGCTCAACAACCCCACATGAACACCGCGCCCATGCCGGGCACGCCCGGCGCCGTTCCGCACAGCCCGGACCCGCTCCACGATCTCGTGCTGGCGTCGCTCGACGATGACCAGGCGATGGAAGTGGTGTCGATCCCGCTCGAGGGGAAAAGCTCGATCGCCGATTACATGGTGATCGCGTCGGGCCGCTCGACCCGCCAGGTCGCCGCGATGGCGCAAAAGCTGGCCGAACGGATCAAGAAATCGGGCCACGGCCCGGTACGGATCGAAGGCCTGCCCGCCGCCGACTGGGTGCTGGTCGATGCCGGCGACGTGGTGATCCACCTGTTCCGCCCCGAAGTGCGCAGCTTCTACAACCTGGAACGCATGTGGGCGTTCGGCGATGCGCCCCCGGTGCTCGGTTCGGCGTAAGGATGGGGTGATCGGGATTGGCTGGCGCTGAGTTCCGCGCGGAAAAGTCTAGGATGCGTTGACCGGTCGAACTAACGTTCGACCTCGCACGGCACCGGCCCACTCCCCCTGCCCGACCACCCCCAAGGTATACTGCCGGGTGGTCGGGCAGGGGGAGTGGGCCGGTGCCGCTTCCAGCCGTGAGGCTGGAAAAAGACCCGTCGCACTGCACCAGTTTGGCAAAAATCCATTTCTTCACTCGGACTCCTCAACCCATGCTTCTCCACGTGATCGCCCGCGGCAAGATCGGTCGCTCGCCGGAAGCCGAGCTGGTTGATCGCTATGCAAAGCGCATCGCGTGGCCGTGGAAGCTGACTGAACTGCCCGATCGCGGCGGCGCGGTTCCGGTGCCTTCGGCCACACCCTTCCGCACCGTCGCGCTCGACGAGCGGGGGCGCCAGCTGACCTCCAGTGAATTCGCCGCGATCCTGTCGCGCTGGCGCGACGATGGTGTGCGCGAGGCGCGGTTCCTGATCGGCGCGGCGGATGGACACGAAGCGGCGCAGCGCGATAGTGCCGACCTGTTGCTCGCGTTCGGCGCGGCGACCTGGCCGCACATGCTGGCGCGCGCGATGCTGGCTGAACAGCTGTGGCGCGCCACCAGCATTATCGCTGGCCATCCGTATCATCGCGAAGGATAAGCGCGCCGTCATGACGTCGCGCCATCTGTTCCTAGCCCTGCTGGTTGCCGTGCCCGCGCTGGCCGGGTGGAGCCTTGCCGCGCAGGACGCGCCGTTCCAGTCGGCCGGTGAGGCCAACGATGCGCTGCACCAGGCGCAAGTCGAACTCACGGCAGCCAGGACGCGCGGCGAGCGGCTCGAGGCCGAAGCGCAAGGGGCCACCGCCGCCGCCGATCGCACCGCGCGGCAGGCCGCCGCCGTCGCCGCGCGCATCCAGCAGGCCGAAGCGCAGATCGCGGTGAATCAGGCGCAGATCGCGCTGGTCGATCGCCAGCGCGATTCGCTGCGGCTGCGCATCGCCCAGCGCCAGGAACCGCTGGTGCAGCTGACCGGCGCGCTGCAGCTGATGTCGCGGCGGCCGCTCGCGCTCAGCCTGTTGCGCCCGGGATCGCTGCGCGACACGGTGTACTTGCGCGCGGTGCTTGAAACGATGCTGCCCGAAGTGCGCCGCCGCACCGCCGGATTGCGCGACGAGATCGCGCGTGGACGCCAGCTGCAGCAGCGTGCCGCTGCCGGGGCGGCGGACTTGCGCGCCAGCGAGGCGCAGCTGGGCGAACGCCGCACCGAACTCGCGCGCGTCGAAAGCCGCCAGCGGCAGGCCTCGCTCGCGGCGCAAGGATCGGCCAACCGCGAGGGCGATCGCGCGCTGGCGCTGGCCGAACAGGCGCGCGACCTGCGGCAGCTGATGGGGCAGTTGGAGGATGACGGCGCGCTGCGCCAGCAGCTGGCCACGCTGCCCGGCCCGGTGCTGCGCCCCGCACGACCCGAACAGGCCGCCGTGGTCGATGATTCGGCGTCTGCCACGCCCGCCGCTTCGCTCGACTATATCCTGCCCGTTGCGGGGCGGCTGGTGGCAGGCTTCGGCGAGGGCGGATCGGCCGGCCCTTCGACCGGGATCAGCCTCGCGCCCGCCAGCGGCGCGCAAGTGGTGGTGCCGGCGGCGGGGCGCGTGGTGTTTGCCGGCCCCTATCGCGGATATGGCCGGATCGTGATCGTCGAACACCCGGGCGGCTGGACCAGCCTGGTCACCAATCTGGCGCTGGTGACCGCGCATGTCGGCGATGAAGTGGTGCAGGGCGCGCCGCTGGGCACTGCCGGGCCGGGGCGTCCGGTGGTGACGGTCGAGCTGCGCAAGGAAGGCACCCCGGTCAACCCGATGGAACTGCTGCGCGGTTGATGGGCTTGGACCGTCTCATGCCGTTGGTCGATCCGGCGCGGCGTTCGTAGAAAACGCCTCGCGCGGCCATCTGGCATTCAGCGCCAAGAGCCTATAGATTGCATCCTTGTCGAACGCGCCCGCGTCCTGCCGAAAAGTGCGTTCCTGCTGAAAAGGCTTCCGTTGCCGATGAAAATTGCCAACCTGCTTCGCGCCACGGCGCTGGTGTCCGTCGTCGCGCTGCTGCCCGCCACCACCGCCGGGCTGGCCGCAGTCGATGCGCGCTCGGGCCCCGAGTTCAGCAAGCTGCTCGCGGTCTATGAACGGGTGAAGGCCAACTATGTCGAGCCGGTGGATGACCAGAAGCTGGTCAAGGGCGCGATCGACGGGATGCTGGCCAGCCTCGATCCGCATTCGTCATACCTCGATGCGCGCGATTTCGAGAACCTGAAGACGCAGACCGACGGCAACTACGGCGGGCTCGGCCTGTCGGTGACGATGGACGACGGCGCGGTCAAGGTCATCGCGCCGACCAAGGGCAGCCCGGCCGACCAGGCCGGCCTCAAGTCGGGCGACTTCATCACCCACCTCGACGGCAAGCTGATCTTCGGCGGCACGCTCGACGATGCGGTGGACCAGATGCGCGGCGCGCCGGGCACGCAGATCCGCCTGACGATCTTCCGCCAGGGCCGCGACGATCCGTTCGATGTCACCATCACCCGCCAGATCATCGATCTCAAGCCGGTCAACTGGGACTACAAGGACAACGTCGGCGTGATCTCGGTCTCGACGTTCAGCGCCAACGTCGGCAGCCAGGTCGCCACTGCGGTGCGCGAGATCAAGGCCAAGGCGGGCGGCCACCTGTCGGGCATCGTGCTCGACTTGCGCGAGAATCCGGGCGGGCTGCTCGATGAAGCGGTGTCGCTGTCCGACCTGTTTCTTGAAAAGGGCGTGATCGTGTCGCAACGCGGCCGCTATCCGCGTGACAACGAGACCTATAACGCCGAACCCGGCGACGTCGCCAAGGGCCTGCCGATGATCGTGCTGGTCGATGAAGGATCGGCCTCGGCCTCCGAAATCGTCGCCGGCGCACTGCAGGACCAGCACCGCGCGCTGATCATGGGCGAGCGCAGCTTCGGCAAGGGCAGCGTGCAGACGCTGATTCCGCTGACCCGCGACACCGCGTTGAAGCTGACCACCGCACGGTACTACACGCCATCGGGCCGGTCGGTGCAGGAAGGCGGGATCAATCCCGACATCGCGGTGCCGCAGATTTCCGATCCCGACATGCGCAAGCGCGCGCTGCGCTCGTTCCGCGAAAGCGATCTGCGCGGCCACCTCGTCAACGAAGCCAAGCTCGACGACAAGGATCTGGAGAAGGACAAGGCCGAAGATCCGCGCTTCAAGATGACTGCCGAGGAACTGAAGGCCAAGGGCATCGACGATTTCCAGCTGTATTACGCAATGCAGACGCTGAACCGCACGGCAGCGCCCGCGCTTGCCTCGCGCCGCAAGTAGCGCCGCGATGGGTCCGCAATCGTCGCGCAACGCCGCCTACCTGATCGCGCTGCTGCTGCCTGCGGCGCTGATGGCCGCCGTGCTGGTCGCGCAATACGGCTTCGGCCTGCCGCCGTGCGAGATGTGCTGGTGGCAGCGTTACGGCCACATCGCGGGTATCGTGCTGGCGCTCGGCGCTTGGGGATTGCGCGGGCGTGGCAACGGGTCGGCGGGCGATCCGCTGGTGGTCCTCGCCGCGTCGGCCATTGCCGTGAGCGGGCTGATCGGCGCGTTCCACGCCGGGGTCGAATACCACTGGTGGCAGGGCTTCACGACGTGTTCGAGCAGCCGGCTGGGCGGCGGCGATCCGCTGGCCGCGATCATGAACGCGCCGCTGATCCGCTGCGACGTGGCGGCGTGGACGCTGTTCGGGGTGAGCCTGGCGGGCTACAACTTCCTCGTCTCGCTACCCGGCGCGGCGCTCATCGTGGCGCTGCTCGGGCGGGCTCGCGGCGCGACACCGCAGGGGCACTTGGCATGAGCGCTACCCGGCCGGACTCGCGGACCGAGCAGATGCTGCGGGTGGACCAGGCGGGTGAGTACGGCGCGACGCGGATCTATGCCGGGCAACTGGCGGTGATGGGCGATCGCGCACCGGGTTCGGCCGACATCGCGGGCATGGCGGCGCAGGAAGCAGACCACCGCAAGCGCTTCGACGCACTGCTGGCAAAACGCGGGGTGCGGCCCACCGCGCTGCAGCCGGTGTGGTCTGCCGCCGGCTTCGCGCTGGGCGCGGCGACCGCACTGATCGGCCCCGAAGCGGCGATGGCCTGTACCGCCGCGATCGAGACCGAGATCGAGCGGCACTATACCCAGCAGCTTGATGAACTGGGCGACGGCGATCCTGAACTGGCCGCGATGATCACCGAATTTCGCGATGATGAGCGCGAGCATCACGCCACCGCGCTGAAGGCGGGGGCAGAGCGTGCGCCGGCCTATCCGGTGCTGTCGGGCGCGATCCGGCTGGGCTGCCGCGTGGCGATCGCGCTGTCGAAGCGGATCTGACGCGCCGGGACGGGGCTCCATCGGAACCGCCGGGCTTCATCTATCATTCAAGCAATGCGCCCCTATATCGGGTGCAGCCCCCATTGGCCGGAGACCGATCATGACGCCCAAATTCTACCGCGCCACCGCACTGGCGATCCTGGCGGGTGGCATGCTGGGCGGTGGCGCTGCCCGCGCCCAGGACGCGCAATCACTCGCCTCGGCCGAGGAGAAGGTCAACCAGCTGATCATCTACGGCAACGACCCTTGCCCCGCGTCTGCCGACGGCGGGATCACCGTCTGCGCACGCAAGGCCGAGGCGGAACGCTTCCGCATCCCGGCGCCGCTGCGCGACGATCCCAACAAGGCCGCCAACATGGCGTGGACCGAACGGGTCAAGACGTATGAGACGGCAGGAGCTTTCGGCATCAACAGCTGCTCGCCGATCGGAGCCAACGGCGCGACCGGCTGCATGGCCAAGCTGATCAAGAATGCTTACGCCGAAAAGGCCAACGGCACCGACGTCCACTTCGGCAAGCTGATCGACGATGAACGCCAGAAGCGCCTGTCGACGATCGACGCCGATACCGCCGCCGAACAGGCGCGGGTGGAAAGTCTGGAGAAAGCCTACGACGCCAAGGTCGCCAAGGAAAAGGCGGCCGCAGCGGGCGAGCCTGCGGCGGATGCAGTGCCGCCCAAGTACTGAGCTTCGTGCAGCAAACCTCGCGCGCTGGAGTCCGATGTCATCTTCTTGATCCGCTCATCCCGAGCGAAGTCGAGGGATCGCGCGCAGCAAGTACGCTGGTTTCTCAACGTGTCTCGACTACGCTCGACACGAGCGGGGTGACGTAAATCAATCTTGCGCCATCAGGCTCTAGAGTGGTCGCCTACCCCGCCAGCGCCCGCTGCGCCGCCACGCCATTGCCCCAGTCGTGGATGCGCGCCCAGAACTGCGTCCGCGTGTGGGCGAAGTTGTGCATGTGGGCCATGCGCGGGCAGACGTAGAGCTGGATGTCGGTCGCGCTCTTGAAAGCCTTGGGTTCTGCCCAGGGATCGGGCACCACGTCGCGCTCGCCCACGCCGATGAACACCGGCACCCGGATCGACGCGGCCTCGATCGCCACGGCGCCGGGTGCGACCATGTACAGGCCGCAGGCCGGCGTGGTGGCAGAGCGCCATTCGGGCAGCGGATCGGTCAACCCGGCAGAGGCCTCCATGTCCAGTGCGACGATGTCGGCCGGCTGGTCGTCATAGTGGAACGACCACTGGAACGGATGTTCGCCCGCGCGCGCCGCTGCCTGCAACGCAGCGGCATCGCCAAGCTGCGGGCCTTGCGATGCGGCCAGTTGCGCAAGGTTGAAGATCTTGGGCGCGGCCAGCTTGCTCCGGCGCGAAACCCACGGCCATACGGCTGCGGGCTGGCCGGGCCGGGTCGGCACCACGGTGTGGATGCCGCTGTAGCCGAGCACGCCCACGCCATCGAACGTCTCGTGGTTGCCTTGCGCGACGATGGCAAAGCACCCGCCCATCGACTGGCCGATGCCGAGGCACGTGGCGTTGGCGATCGGTGGCAAGCCGGGCGCCAGCGTGCCCGCCGCGATCCGCTCCATGACGCGGCGCACGGTGGCGTCGTTGCCGGCGGCCACCACATCCAGATCGACCAGATCGTCGGGCGGAATGGTGGATGCGCCGAAGCCGATGTGATCGCAGGCGACGAAGATCCAGCCGCGTGCGGTATGGTATCCGGCTTCGCCCCCACCCTGCCCGTCGGGCATGTCGAAGCTGTAGTAGCGCCGGTTGTAGCCGCCGCCGGGAAACGCAAAGCACACCACCGGCGGATCGGCCAGCGCGCCGTCGTCGGGCAGGAACACGGTCACGGCAGTGTGCACCGGCATGCCGATGGCCACCGCATCGGTCACGTCCACGGTCAGTTCGATGGGTTCACGCAACGTCGGTCTCCGGCAAATAAGGGCAGCGTCAGGTTATCGCGACGGGATACGTCGGCGTTGCGCCGACGACTTGGGCATAAAGGTCCGGCGCCATCCACACATGTTCGACATAATGGCCCAGCGTCTTGCGCTCGTCGGTGTAGAGGAACCGCATGACGTCGCCGAGCGCGCCCTGGAACGCGATCGGGTGCCGCGCCAGATCGAGCGAGGCGACGTGCGCGTCCCAGTTTTCCAGCGGGCCATCGATGCGGATGCACACGTGGTGAAACCGGATGGCGAGGTCGCTTCCGCCCGGAAGCACGTCCTTGAACAGCGGCGCGGTGTCGCCGATCGGCTCGATCAGCTCGATCTCCACCCCGCCGACGCGGGCAAGGCCGATCTTCAGTTGCGGCCCGCCGTCGTCCGAACCCGTGCCGACGTTGGTGAAGACGTAGAACCCCGGCGTATCGAATTCGCTGCGGAACAGAGCGATCGCCGCGTCGATGTCATTGGTGACATAGGCCACCTGGCTGTGCTGGCTGTTGGGGCGTGCGAACATGCGGGTGGTCCTTTGTCGGATCAGTTGGCGAACAGCTTGCCGCCATCGATCACCAGCGTATCGCCGGTGTGATAGCGCGCTGCATCGCTGGCCAGATAGACCGCGGCGCCCTCCAGATCCTCCGGCTGGCCGATGCGGCCGAGCGGGACCCTGGCAGAGACGCCCACCGCCATCATCGCGCCGATCTCGGGGTCGGCAAAGGTCATCTCGGTTTCGATGAAGCCCGGCGCGATCACGTTGCAGCGGATGCCGTGCGGCCCCAGTTCCGCCGCCAGCGCCCGGGCCAGCGAATTGAGGCCGCCCTTGGCGATGCCGTAATGCGCCAGCGTGGGCACGCCTTGCGCGATCGATCCGCTGCCGCAGATGATCAGCGAACCGCCGGGATCGCCGGCGATGGCGCGGTCGACCATGTGCTTTGCCACCGCGCGCAGCGTGAACACCGCGCCATCGAGGTTGACGTCGATCAGTTCGCGATAAGCCTCGCGCGTCATGTCGACGAACGGCACTTGCGTGGCGATGCCGGCATTGGCGACGGCGATGTCGATCCGCCCCAGTTCGGCAACCGCGCGTGTCACGCCGGCCACGATTGCGGCATCGTCGCGCACGTCCACGCTGTCGGCGATCACGCGCACGCCATAAGCGCGCAGCTTGTCCGCCGCGGCCTCGTTCTTGTCGGCGCGACGGCCCCAGATGACGATATCGGCACCGGCTTTGGCCAGCCCGCGCGCAAAGGCAAAGCCCAGGCCGGAATTCGCGCCGGTGACCAGCGCCACCTTGCCCGAAAGATCGAACATGCTTGTGGGCAATGAACCCTCCCCAGAAATACCGGCAACGCGATGGTGCCTGGCGTGCCCGTTGTGTCGCAAACGGCGGTCCACCGCCAAGCGCTATCCCGCGCGTCGGACAGCCATTGCTATCGCGCGACTGCCGCCCTGTCGTCCGCTGCCGCGATCAGTTTCGGACCGTCTGCCGGAACGCCTTGGGCGTCATCCCCATGGCCTTGCGAAAGGCTGCCGAAAACGCCGCCGGGGTTTCGAACCCGCAACGCCAGGCGATTTCCTTGATCGGCGGGCGCGGCTGCACCAGCAGCGCCTTGGCCCGCGCAATTCGGCGGTCGGCGGCATAATGGGCCAGGGTCTGGCCGGTCGAAACCCGGAACAGGCGGAAGAAGTGGCGCGTGCTGACCCCGCACAGCCCGGCCAGTTCGGCGACGCTGGGCAGCTTGCCGGGTTGTTCGATCGCCTCTTCGATTCGGCGCAACTGCCCCGGATCAAGCCGCGAAGGACCGCCACAGCCATGCCCCGGCCCGGCCCGGTTGCTCCGGAAATAACGATGGAGCTGCACGCCCACGTCGGTCATCAGGGCTTCGGCCAGCAGCCCGCTGCCAAAGTCCGGGCACTCGATCTCGCGCGCCAGCCGCATCAGCGCATCGCGGACATGCGGGCTGCGCACGTCGAGCGAGGCTTCCAGCGCGGCGCCGTCGGCGATCAGGTCCGCGTCGTTGCCGACCAGCCCCTCGAACCCGCAGCAGATCGACCGTTGCTCGCCCTCGCCCCACCGCGTTTCCAGATCCTGCCCGGCCGGGATGAAGATGATGTCGCCCATCGGAATCGGCGCGCTGCGCGGCAGGGCGGTGTAGCGCCCCGAGGGGCCTCCGGGCCGACGCGACAAGGCGAGGTCGAGAAATCCGCGCCCCGACCGGAACACACCGCTTTGCGGGCCGGTGAAGCGGTAGTGGTGCAACTCCACCGTGGCGCGGGGCAAAACCATGCGCCCGGCGACGCGGCAATCCATCCCGCGGACATCGGGAACATCGAAGACTGCCGAAATGCTCGCCATGGGCTTGCTCCTCTGGGCCTCGACCGATCTGCGTCGGTCTGAGCCTTGTGCTGCAGCATGTCTGCACCGCGAGCGGCGCCGCTATCCACTGCCGTACTGCTCATCTGGCACAACGGAAACCGGTTGAACGCCCGCCTTTGGATAGGCGTGAAATTCGAATCGGCGTCCATTCTCGCGGCGCAAACAAATGCTGGCCGCCGTCAACGAACGGGCGGAACGAAGGGATGCGGACGATGGGTATCGAGGAAAACAAGGCCGTGGTGCGCAGCTGGTTCGAAGCGGTGAACCGCGGTGACGAGGCTGCGATCCTGGCCACGACCGCCGAAGACTTCAACTTCATGACGATGGCGCGCCAGCCCGAATGGCTGCTGTACAACTGGAACCGCGATCAGTTTTCCAAGGTGCCGACCACCATGTCGACCGTGCTGAAATCGCCGATCCAGCTCAAGATTCTGGACATGACCGCAGAAGGCGATCGCGTTGCGGTCGAAGCGGAAACCGATTCGGAAATGCTCAACGGCAAGCGCTACAACAATGCGTACCATTTCGTATTCAAGCTGCGCGACGGCAAGTTCATCGAAGTGCGCGAATACAGCTGCAGCTATCTGGCGCAAAGCTGCTTCGGCGCGGTGACGCCGGACGACCCCGCCGCCTCGAAGATGGCAGAAGCCTGATTTCAAACCCGTTTATCCCAGGAGAAGTGCGATGCGTACGGACACACTGGACCGTCTGAACACGACGATGGAAGCGCAGCTGGTGCGCGACGATCATCCGGCTGGTTTCCCCTATCTGCCCCCGGTTCCTTCAAGCCGCTATACCGATCCCGGCTTCGCCAAGCTGGAGCATGACGAGCTGCTGATGAAGAACTGGCTGCTGGCCGGCCATGTTTCCGAACTGCCGGCGGCCGGTTCCTACTTCCTGTTCGAACAGCTCGACCAGTCGGTGATCATCTCGCGCGCCAAGGATGGTGTGATCCGCGCGTTCCACAACTCGTGCCGGCATCGCGGATCGGCGCTGCTGCTCGAACATTCGGGCAAGGCCATGCGGTTTGTGTGCCCCTACCACTCGTGGGGGTATTCGCTGGAAGGCGAGCTGAAATCGGTGCCCGACCAGCACGACTTCACTTGCTTCGAAAAGGCCGACCACGGACTGAAGCCGGTGCGGTGCGAAATCGAACGCGGCATGATCTTCATCAACTTCGATGAGAACGCCGGGTCGCTCGCCGATTTCATGGCGCCGCAGGCCCCGCAGAAAGTGGGCTATCCGATCGAAAAGATGGTCGTGAAAAAGCGGTTGCTGGTCGAAATGAACTGCAACTGGAAGCTGGCGCTGCACAACTTCCTGGAAATCTATCACGTCGCCACGGTCCACGCGAAGACGCTGGCGCCGCACCTCAATTCACAAAGCTTCGTCATCGCGCTGTTCGAGAACGGCCACATGCGATTCGGCACGCGCAAGAAAAAGGGCGAGTCGCTGTTTCAGCCCAGCTTGTTCAAGCCCGATGACATCGCCGACGTGTTCCGCGAATGCACCATCGCGCTGCCGACGTTCCCCAACACGTTCTACTCGCTCGATCCCATCGGGTTCTCGCTGCAGAGCTTCTGGCCCGCCGGCGTCGACAAGTCGATCATGGAAGTGCGGCTGATGGGCTGGGACGTGGACAGCGATGAGGACCGCGCCCACTGGGATGCGATGGACGGCATCGTGCGCAACATCTTGTCCGAGGATCTGTGCCTGTTCCGCTCGATCCAGCAGTCGCTGACGCGCGGAACGATCCCGCAGCTGACCTTCGGCTATCAGGAACGCGCTCTGTACTGGTTCGAGGAAGAAGTCGACCGCCGCATCGGCGCGCACAATATCCCCGAGTCGCAGCGCGTCGCGCCGGTCCTCGCCGAACAAATGGAACGCTGAACGGGTTTTGGGAACGAGTCTTGGCTCCGGCGGCATCGTGCCGACCGGAGCCTGACCTCGCTCACGCGTCGACGATCGCCAGCGCGGACTGGGGGCAGGCATCCGCCCCTTCGCGCGCGCGGTCTTCCAGCCCTTCGGGCACGATCTCGTCATCGACAAAGACGATGCCGTTCTCGTCCAGCTTGTAGACCTCCGGGCAGATTTCGGCGCAAACCCCGTAACCGCAGCACGCGGGTTTATCGATTACAACTTTCAGGCGTTTGGACATGGGTCCTCCTCTCCAGAGCCAAATACATGTTGAACACCTTTGGTTCAACCTGTACAAGCAACCAACGAAATTTTAGATGGAGAGGATCATGCTTCAAAAAGCAACGTTCACGCTGTCCGACGGCGCGACGCTCGATGATCTCGTCATGCGGGACTCGTACGAAGTCGCGCTGCGGGTGATGAGCGACGAAGAGCTTTACAAGCTCGAGATGGAGCGCATTTTCGCCAAGACGTGGCTGCTGCTGGCGCATGATACCGAGATTCCGAACGCCGGTGATTTCGTGGTCCGCGACATGGGTGAGGATCAGGTGATCGTCACCCGCGATCGCAGCGACGCTATCCACGTTTCGCTCAACGTCTGCCCGCATCGCGGCATGAAAGTGTGCACCGCCGAAGCCGGCAATGCCCATGCCCATCGCTGCATCTACCACGGCTGGGCGTTCCGCCCCGACGGCAGCTTCATCGGTGCGCCGGTCGAAAAGGAGCAGATGCACGGCAATGTTCTGGGCAAGGACAAGCTGGGCCTCAAGAAAGCCCGCGTCGAGGTCTATGGCGGCCTGATCTTCGCCACCTGGGACATCGAAGGTCCTTCGTTCGACGAATATCTCGGCGACATGAAGTACTATCTCGACCAGCTGTTCTGCCGCACCGATGCGGGCCTCGAGATGCTCGGCCCGCCGCAGCGCTTCGTCCTGCCGTGCAACTGGAAGATCCCCGGCGAGCAGTCGGGTTCGGACGGCTTCCACACGCTCACGCTCCATCGCTCGCTGATGGAAGGCGGCGTGATGGGCGGCACCGCCGAATCGATCTACGACAACGCGCCGGGCATGTACGGCGTCGATGTCAGCTGCGAACAGGGCCACTCACTGCGCTGCCTCGAAGCCGCGCAGACCTTCAAGATGTTTTCGGACATCAGCTTCGAAGGCAAGACGGTGGAGGAACGGCTGCACATGCTGCCCCCGCCGGGCATCACCGAGAACCTGATCCCGCAGCTGTTCAAGAACCTGTCGGCCGATCAGGTCGAGCAGCTGGCGACGATCCCGCCGCAGGTTGGCGGCCTGTTCCCCAACATCCTCGTCGCGTTCATTTTCGCGCCGCGGACCGATGGCGGCTCGTCGGGCGCGCTGGCGCTGCACACGTACGTGCCGCGCGGGCCGAACCACGTGGAGTTCATCAACTTCATCTTCGCCGAAAAGGACGCGCCCGAGCAGGTCAAGCGCGACATGCTGCAGAACTCGATCCAGCAGACGGGCACGTCGGGCATTATCGAACAGGACGATGCCGACACCTGGCCGCAGATCATGCGCAACGCGCGCGGCGTGGTCAGCAAGGACCAGACGCTCAAGTACCAGGCGCTGCACGGGCATGAACGTCCCGAAGGCTGGAAGGGCGAAGGCTTGCTCTATCCCGGCTTCACCAAGGACGACACCCAGTGGAACTGGTGGATGGCCTATTACAACCTGATGGCCGACGCCTGAACTTTGCCAAGGGCGAAAACGGTCTTTAGAGAGGACGCACAATGGTAAATTACGCGACCGCGGCTGTCGAAAAGGCAGGCGTGATGCGGGGGCTGGTGTCGAAGAACCGGGTCCCGCTGGGCTCGGAGATCTACAACCGGATTCTCGAAACGCTGTATGACGAAGCCGCCGCGCTCGACGAGCGCCGGTTCGATGACTGGGTGGCGATGCTGGAGCAGGACCTGCTCTACACCGCGCCGGTCCGCCTCACCCGCAGCGGTCCCAACAAGGACCGCGACGTGATGCGGACGATGATGCACTTCGACGACAACTACCAGTCGATCCTGATGCGCACCGGGCGCCTGTCCAAGAGCGCATGGGCCGAAGATCCGCCGTCGCGCACGCGCCGGTTCGTCACCAACACCCGCGTCGCGGAATGCGAAGCTGCCGGTGAATACGAAGTGTCGAGCTATCTCTATGTCGAGCGCAGCCGCTTCGACAATCCGCACAACGAAACGCTGAGCGCGGAACGTCGCGACATCTGGCGCGTGGTCGATGGTGCGTACAAGCTGGCGCGGCGTGAGATCATCGTCGACCAGTCGACGCTCGGCATGTCGAACCTCGCCATCTTCCTCTGATCCGATGAGCGCAGCGGCTGCACCCCATGTCGTCGTCGTCGGCAGTGGCCTGGCGGGCTACGGCGTTCTGCGCGAGCTGCGAAAGCTCGCGCCGGACGCCAGCCTCACGCTGGTCACCCATGACGACGGGCATTTCTACTCGAAGCCCGCGCTGTCGACCGCGCTGGCCAAGGGCAAGATCGCCGACACGCTGATCACCACGTCGGGTGAGAAGATGGCGGCGCAGCTCAAGCTCGATCTGCGCGCCGGGCGCATGGCCGAAGGGCTCGACCGCGAAGGCAAGGTGCTGCTGACCACCGGCGGGCCGATCTTCTACGACCGGCTGGTGCTGGCGCTGGGTGCAGACCCGGTGCGGCCGCCGATCGACGGCGATGCCGCGCATCTGGCGATCGCGGTCAACTCGCTCGACCACTATCGCGAATTTCGCGAAAAGCTGCCCGACGGCGCGCGCGTGCTGGTGATGGGCGCAGGCCTCGTCGGCACCGAATTCGCCAATGATCTGGTGACCACCGGGTACAAGCCCGTGGTCGTCGACATGCTCGGCCACCCGCTGGCCCAGCTCGTGCCCGCCGCCATCGGCGATGTGGTGCGCGATACGCTGGCCGGCCATGGCGTGGAATGGCATCTCGGCCGCAAGGTCATGGCCATTCACAAGCACGAGGCAGGCGGCCTTCGCGCCCAGCTTGACGACGGCACCGAAATTCTGGCCGATGTCGTGCTGTCGGCGGTGGGCCTGCGCCCCAACATGGATCTGGCGCGCGATGCCGGGCTGACCGTGGGACGCGGGATCAAGGTCGATCAGACCGGGCGCACCAGCGATCCCAACATTTTCGCGATCGGCGATTGCGCAGAATATCCGCAAGGCCTGGCCGCCTATGTCACCCCGATCATGGCCGCCGCGCGCGCGATTGCGCCCAGCGTGCTGGGCACGCCCACCGACATCCGCTTCCCGACGCTTTCGGTCCAGGTCAAAACGACAACCTACCCTATTGTGCTGCTTCCCAAGCCTGTCGGTGTTGATGGACAATGGCGATTGACCGATGACGGGGGCGCTGGTCTCAAATACCTGTTTGTCGATAACGACGGCGCGACGCGCGGCTATGTGCTGACGCAGGATCGCTGCCAGGAAAGGATGGAGATGGATAAGCTGTTGATCGAATCCCTGCGCGAGACTGCCGCATGACCGGTCTGTTGCAAGACAAGGTCGCGATCGTCACCGGCGGCGCCAAGGGTCTCGGCCACGGCATTTCCCGCCGGATGGCGCGCGAAGGGTCGCATCTGCTGATCACCGGCCGCGATGGCGCTGCGACCGAGCGCGTCGCCGCCGAAATCCGTGCCGAATTCGGCGTGGGTGCCGTGGGCATTTCGGCGGACATGGCGGTCAAGGATCAGGTGGTCGGCATGATCGACCGTGCGGTGGCCGAATTCGGCGGGCTGGATACGCTGGTGCTCAACGCCTCGGCGCTGTCGCCCAACATCCTGCTCGAGCACAAGACCGACGAAATGCTCGAGGAGACGCTGAACATCGGCACGTTCGGCAGCTGGTGGGCGATGCGCGCCGCGTTCCCGCACATGAAGGCGCGCGGCGGCGGCTCGATCGTCACGTTCTATTCGATCGACGCGCAGACCGGGGCCTGGCTGCACAGCGATTACAACATGAACAAGGGCGCGATCCTGGGCCTGACGCGGTCCGCCGCGGTCGAATGGGGCCGGTTCAACATCCGCACCAACGCGATCGCGCCCACCGGCATGGGCCAGGTGTTCGCCGATCTGGCCGAGAACGTGCCCGGCTTCCTCGAAATGGCCACCGCCAGCAATCCGCTCAAGCGGGCAGGCGATCCCGAGAACGACATCGGCCCGGTGGTGGTATTCCTTGCGTCAGACATGTCGCGCTTCGTCAATGGCGAACTGATCAACGTGGACGGGGGGCAGCATCTTCCCGGCTACGTCAGCGTGCCCCACAATCTGGCAGAACTGGAGGCGGCCGGGTGAAACTGCTCCCGCACGGCGAATGGGGCGGCACCGCCGTCGGCGATCAATACGCCAGCGTCCAGAAGATCCTGGACGGCACGTTGCGCGCCATTCGCAGTGTCGGCGCAAGGCGCCTGTCGATGCGCGACATCAGCGATGCCAGCGGCGTCTCGCGCGGGACGCTGTACCGCTACTTCGCCTCGAAGGAAGACGTGCTGGCGGCGGTGTCGGAATATGTCTGCTCCAGCTTCGAGCAGGGCATCGCCGAAGTTGCGGATTCGATCGCGGACCCGATGAAGCGCTTTCGCGCGGTGATGCAGTTTTTCGCGCACTTCACCATCGATCGTTCGCCCGACCGGATTTTCGAGGTCGAGCCCGCTTTCCATCTCGAATTCCTGCGCACCCATTTCGCGCGCCACCAAGCCGCCGTGCGCGAAGCGCTGGAGCCGACGCTGGATTATCTCGAACGCAAGGTCGGGGAGCCGATCAACCGCGACATCCTGATCGAAACGCTGGTCAGGCTTCAGCTCAGCACGCTGGTCATACCGGCGGACGACAACTGGATGCGCAGCTGGAACGAATCGCCCGAGCACATCCTGCAATGGGCACTGCAGACCGTCGGCTATCGTGCCGAACCGATAGAAAGGACAAACTGATGGCCACCGTTGCCAAACTCAACGTCGACGCCGCGCGTGGCTTCGCGTCAAAGGACATCGCGGACGGATTTGTCGAACTCGCGCGCAGCCTGCGCCCGCTGTTGCAGAGCGAAGCCGCCGCCGGTGAAAAGCTGCGCGCGCCGACCCCGGCGGTGGACAAGGCGCTCAAGGAGCATGGCCTGCTACAACTGCTGCTGCCCAAGCGGCTCGGCGGCCACGGCCTTTCCACCACCGACTTCTGCCGCGTGCAGATCGAAATCGCCAAGGGCGATCCGGCGGTGAGCTGGGTGATGCAGATCATCAACGGCACCAGCTGGATCACCAGCCTCGCGTCCGATGGCGTGCAGGATGCGGTGTTCGGCGATGGCCCGCAGCCGGTCTGCGGCGCGTACAATCCGCCGGGCAAGGCCCGCAAGGTCGATGGCGGCTGGATCATCAACGGCAAGTGGCCCTACATGTCCGGCTCGCGCCAGTCGACCTGGGCGCAGCAGGGCGTGGTGCTGGAAGACTACGACGGTCCCGTCGTTCCCGGCATCAACATGTGCTACCTGCCGATGGCTTCGATGACGATCGTCGACAGCTGGTTCGTGTCGGGCATGCAGGGCACCGGTTCGGACACCGCGATTGCCGAGAACGTGTTCATTCCCGACACCCAGATGATGCTGATGGATGAGCGTGCGGGCCAGATCGACACGACCAAGCGCCATTTCGGCGATCCGTCCGATATGCTGCCGGCGGTTCCGGTCGTGCGCACCACGGGCATTGCCCAGCTGATCGGCGCGGTCGAGGCGATGGTCGAGATCGTCACCGCCGAATCGGCCAAGAAGCCGGTGCTGACCACGTTCATCACCAGCCGCAACAATTCGGGCGCGTACATGCGCGATCTGGGCGAAGCGGCGGCGATGGTGAACACCGCCAAGCTGATCCTGTTCGACCTGACCGCCAAGCTCGACCGCGTCGCGCTGGGCGAGGAATTCACCCTTGCCGAAAAGGCGATGCATCGCTCCGCCGGTGCGCAGATGATCGAACTGGTCCACGGCGCCAGCGAATCGCTGATGTTCCAGGCGGGTTCCTCGGCGTTCTCGCTCGACAAGCCGATCAACCGCTACTGGCGCGACGTGTCGATGGCCACGCGCCACATCCAGAACATCCCGACCATCGGTTACGAGATCTATGGCCGCAATCTGGCTGGTGCCGACGGCATTTCGCCTCCCGGCGCTTACTGATCCGTCACCCGGTTCGGGCCGTCCGCGCACATCGCGCGGGCGGCCCTGTCCGTCCCGGCACAAGGGAATTCCGACCGATGAAGGCCGCCATCATCGCCGCCGACGGCAGCTTCGCACTGGCTGACCACGCAGCACCGCTGGCCGCCGATGGCTGCCATGTGGTCGATGTGTCTGCCGCCGGCATCGGCCCGACCGACCTGATGCGCGCGAACGGATTCTTCGGCCCGGTCACCGGGGCGTATGTGCCCGGCGGCGAGGGCGTGGGCACGCTGGCCGATGGCACGCGGGTCTATTTTGGCCACAGCGCCGCGCCGTTCGGCGCCATCGCCGAGCAGACGCTGGTCCCCGATGCGGAAGTCTGGCCCTGCCCGGCACAGCTTGCGGATGATCAGGTGATCGCGCTCGCCATCTCGGGCACCGGCGCGCTCATCCCGATGGAAGAGGCGCGCATCCAGCCGGGCGACAATGTCCTGATCCTGGGTGCGACCGGCCCGGTCGGCCAGATCGCGCTGCAGATCGCGCGGGCGTTCGGCGCGGGTCACGTGGTGGCAGCGGCGCGCAACCCGGAACGGCTTGCCGCGCTGGCCGTGCGGGGCTGGGCCGATGCGACCGCGCAGCTGGGCTCAGGCGATGACGAGGCGGCGTTGAAAGCCGTGTCCAACGGCGGCTTCGACGTGGTGCTCGACGTGATCTATGGCCCGCCTGCCGAGGCCGCCATGCGCGCCACGCGGCCCGGAGCGCGGATGATGAGCATCGGCGTGCAGGCGGGCCAGACGGTATCGCTTTCATTGCGCGACCTGGTGTTCCGCAGCCACATCGGCGTGGGCACCGGGCAGCGTCCCGCAGCGGAGCGCCGCGCCGCGTTTCATCGGCTGATGGCGATGGCCACGGACAAAGGCCTGACGGTCGACACCGCCGTGTTTTCGTTCGATCGCGCGGCCGATGCCTGGGCGGCGCAGGCGGGCAGTCCGCACGCCAAGATCGTCATCCAGCGCTAACCCACTGGAATTCAGGCGATCGCGCCGACCGATCCGCCATCGACGCGCAAGGCCGCGCCGGTGATGTAGGACGCGCGTTCGGACACGAGGAAACACGCGGCATCCGCCAGTTCTTCCACCCGGCCCATCCGCGCCAGCGGGATCGTCGCCCGCCACACTTCGGCAATCACGCGCTTTTCCAGCGCGGCCCCGGTTTCGGTGAAGCCTGCGGCGGCCGCACTGTTGTCGATCGACTGCTGCGTGTTCGGCGTCAGCACCGGACCTGACACCAGCGTGTTGACCAGCACCCCGCAATCGCCCAGCTCGGCCGAAAGCGTTGCCGTCATCGAATGCAGCGCTAGCTTGGCCGCCGCGTATTCGGGATGGTTCAACATCGCGCGATAGGCCGCCCCGCTGCTGACGTTCAGCACCCGGCCCCACCCCCGCTCGCGCATCGACGGCACGATGGCCTGGATCAGCTGCACGGCATAGAACGTCGATGTCTGGAACTGCCGCTGCCACGCATCGGCCGGCGCATCGAACCAGCGGTGCGGATCGGACGCCGCGCCCGCGCAGTTGATCAGGATGTCGACCGGTCCGGTCGCCAGCGCCTCGCGCGCCAGCCGGGCCACTTCGCCAGGATCGTCCAGCGGCGCCAGCAGCAGCGAAGCCTTGCCGCCTGCCGCCGCGATGCCGTCGCACACCGCCAGCGCGCTGTCGCGGCTGCGGCCGTGGACGATGATCTCCACCCCTTCACCCGCCAGCGCGATGGCGATGGCCGCGCCGATCCCGCTGCTCGATCCGGCGATCAGCGCACGGCGTCCGGAAATGCCAAGGTCCATGCTGTCAGGTTATCCTCTTTCGAATTCGCCGCCCGATCGTCGTCACCAGCGGTGGCGCCACTGCGAGCCGCGCAGCCGCCGCCGCAGCGTTTGCTGGCGCTCGTCCGCTGTCACCATCGGCGTGTCGGCCGGAAGGTGATCGCGTAGCGTGGCGGCATCGACCACCCGCAGGCGCGGTTCGGGGCCGGAACTTGCCTGTGTCCAGCGCAGCATCAGCGATCCGGTCAGGTGCCCGCCGCAGTCGAGCCAGTTGGGCACGCCCGGGTCCTGCGCCGCGATCACCGCGCGGAACCGGCCATCGCTGTCGAGCGTCGCCTGCGCGGCGTTGAGACTGCTCTGGCGGTTGAACCAGTCGATCGTGTTCCACAGCGGGTCGTTCAGCTGGATGTTCCAGTAGCGCACCGTCTCTGGCAGTTCGGTCTCGAGGATCATCGCCTGCCCCGGTTCGAGCGCGAAGATGCCTTGGTAGTAGTGCTGGCCCGACAGGCCGCCCCGCCCGGCCCAGTCGTCATGCTCCAGCCGGTTGACCACGCCTTGCGCCCGCTGCCGCGCGCCGTAACCCATGGCAAAGCCGACATAGCGTTCGACGAACGCGGAGAGTGCGGACAGGCGGCGCGCGATTTCGGCTGCGTCCATGCGCGATGGGCCGATCGGGCGGTCGACCCGCTCGATCGCGATCCTGGCTTCTTCCTCGTCACCCCAGTTGTAGTAGGCGCGCCGTACCGCGATGTTGCAGGCGCGGGGATCGAGCCGCACCCAGTCGCCGTTGTGCCCCTCGGGCCGCTCCGCGCTCAGCAGGATGTCGAAGCTGCCGTCCGGGCCCAGGGCTTGCTGGTCAAGGTCGATGAAGCCGACCGAGGGCCCGAACTGGTCCAGCACGCCGATCGACCCGGCGTTGATGTCGAAGATCACGAACACCCCGCCGCCGCGCTTGCCGCTCAGCCGATAGGTCCCCTCGCCCCGGATCGAGGCCGATCCGTAGATGAAATCGGGATTGACCCCCACGCTGTTCATCACGTTGCTGACCGCGCAAGTGAATTCGGGGTGGTCGGGATCGACGAACGTGCTCTGGAACCCGGCTGCCAGTGCCATGAACATCAGGCGATAGGCCTCCTGCCGGGCCAGCGGGTCCGCAGGATCGGCCAGCAGATCGAGCACGCTGTCCGCCTTGGCCAGTAGCCCCAGGTAATCGGACCACTGCGGCAGGGCCGCGCCTTCGGACGTTTTCACGTCAGACGAAGTCACGGTACGTCTCCGTATAGCGCGCGAACCGGTTGCGCACGGTCTGTTCGTCCAGCCCGAATTCTTCCAGGCTGTAGCTGCGCTTGCCGTGCTTGTCGGCGGGGTTTTCGTCCAGCCAGCGCAGCACGTTGGCCGCGCCTTCGTCAGTCAGTTCGCGGCCGAACTGGGCATAGGCCTTGCGGATCGTGCCGACCGGATCGGTGATCAGGTCCTTGAACCGCATGTCGTGGATCGGCAGATCGGGCGTGGCCGCGCGATAATCCATCATCGCCTCGATCCCGTCGGACCACAGGTTGAGGAATTCCTGCCCGATCTTGTCCTTGCCCGGCTCGTCGTAGGCGGGGCTGCGGATCACGTACATCAGTTGCGAGATCGACGCGACGACTTGCGTCGGGTCGCGGTGCGGCTGGATGAAGATCGCATCGGGATAGACGGCGCGCAGTTCGCGCATCTTGTACATGTGCTCCTGGATTTTCAGCACCCAGTGCTTGCGCGGGTTCTTCCAGCCCAGCTGCTGCAGCCACATCTTGTGGACTTCATAGCGGAACGTGGCGTCGATGCCCTTGAACCAGTCATAGAAGCGCGGCAGATTCTGCAGCATGCACACGTTGCTGCTCTGGAACGAGCTGGTCATGAACGATCCGCATTCCTGCGGGATCATCGCGCCCAGCGGGTGGCCCTTGAGCAGTTCCTTGGGATCGCCGCCGAACGATTCCCACAGATAGGCATCGTACTTGGCAATGCGCGGATCGGTCAGTTCGGTGGCCTGTTCCGGCGGCGGCGAGGGATAGGCGATTTCCCACTGCAGCGGCGCGCGCACGTCCGGATCTTCGTTCAGCAGCGCGTGCAGCACGCTGGTGCCGCAGCGCGGCAGGCCGACGATGAACAGCGGCTCGCGGATCTCGACATCGGCGATCTCGGGATAGCGCGCGCGGTCGTCGGCGATCTGCTTCAGCCGGCCAAGATCGTCGTGGATCTGGAAAAGCACCCGGGCGCGGCCGTTGGCGTTGAGGTCGGTCATCTCGGCGGCCGAACGGATCATCATCGCCAGTCCCGGACGCACGTTTTCGCGCAAGTATTCGGGCAGCGGGTACTGATCGAGCAGCGTGTCCGCATCGAGCCTGGAAATATCGGTGTTCGCCACGGTTGCCATTGCTTCGGTTCCTTGTTGCCTCGTGCTTTCCCTGCGGCCAGCGTCCGAACGGTGCCCTGCCCTGCCGGGCGCAAAACCTATCGTCGGACTGGTCGGCATCCGGCTGCCACGGCGCCGTGGCAGCGACCGACCACGACGTTGGACCCGGCGGCAACTTGGGGGTAAGGTCGCGGCCATCACGGCAAAGTCCTCGACCTATCCTTTGGCGGGTCAGGGCCTGACTGCAATATCCCAAGCCGCCGGGAAGCGGATGTCGGCTGCGTTGCGGAACATGCCAGGTGCAGGAGCGGAGTGAATGAAGCTTGGCATACGCGGTCCGTGGGACGACCTGAGCGCCGATGCGGGCGATCTGAACTGTGCGTTCGCGGCGATGCCGCTGGCGGACATGATCGCGGCGGCGCAGGCGCTGACGCTGGCCGGCCACGGCGCGATCGTCACCTATTCGCGCAAAGTGTTCATTCCGCTGACGAAACTGTGTCGCGACGTCTGCCATTACTGCACATTCGCGCAAACTCCGGCGAAGGCAGGCGACGCCTATCTGAGCCGCGAGGCGGTGCTGGCGATTGCGCGCGCGGGCGCCGCGATGGGGTGCCGCGAGGCGCTGTTCACGCTGGGGGACCGGCCCGAGGCGCGCTATTCCGCCGCGCGCGAGGCCCTGGCCGAACTGGGGCACGAAACGACGCTGTCGTACCTCGCCGAAGTGGCGGCGCTGGTGTTCGACGAGACCGGGCTGCTGCCGCATCTCAACCCCGGGCTGATGGAGGCCGCCGATTACGCGGCGCTGCGACCGCACGCGGCATCGATGGGGATCATGCTGGAATCCGCGTCCGACCGGCTGTGCGATAAGGGTGAGGCGCATCACGGTTCGCCAGACAAGGCGCCCGCGCTGCGGCTGGCCTCGATCGCGGCTGCGGGTGAGGCGAAAGTGCCTTTCACCACCGGCCTGCTGATCGGCATCGGCGAGACCCGGCTCGAGCGCATCGAGGCGCTGCTGGCGATCCGCGAGCTGCACGCCAAGTACGGGCACGTCCAGGAAGTGATCATCCAGAACTTCCGCGCCAAGCCCGGCACGAAGATGGCGGACCGGCCCGAGCCGACCCTGGAAGACCATCTTTGGACCATCGCGGCCGCGCGGCTGATCCTGGGCGCGGACATGACCATCCAGGCGCCGCCCAACCTGCACGACCGTTCCGCGCTGGGCGATCTGATCCGCGCCGGGGTGAACGACTGGGGTGGGGTCTCTCCGCTGACCCCCGACCACGTCAATCCCGAGGCGCCATGGCCGCATCTGGAAGTGCTGGCCGATGCCACCGCTGAGGCCGGGCGCGCCTTGCGTCAGCGGCTGGCGATCGGGCCGCGCCATGCGCAACATGCGGCCAAGTGGTGCGATCCGCGCATCGCGCCGGCCGTGCGGCGCGCGGTGGACGGGCGTGGCTTGCCCAAGGACAGCGACTGGTCCGTCGGGCACGGCGATGCGGTGCCCGACCTGGTTCCGGCGCCTGCCACCGACGCCATCGCCCGCATCCTGACGCTGGTCGAGGACGGCCAGAAGCTGGATGAGGACGCGGTCGCGCACCTGTTCACCGCCGAGGGCGATGATTTCGACGCCGTCTGTGCGTTCGCCGACCGGATGCGGGCCGAAGTCGTGGGCGATACCGTGACGTATGCGATTAACCGCAACATCAACTATACCAACATCTGTCTGTACCGATGCGGTTTCTGCGCGTTCTCCAAGGGTAGCACGCGCGCGATGCGCGGGCCGGCCTATCGGCTCGATTTCGAGGAGATCGGCCGCCGCGCCGCCGAGGCGGTGGAGCGTGGGGCGACCGAAGTCTGTCTGCAGGGGGGCATTCACCCCGATTATGACGGCAACACCTATCTCGACATCCTGGCGGCGGTCCGCGCGGCAGCGCCCGGGGTGCATATCCACGCGTTCTCGCCGCTGGAGGTAACGCACGGCGCCCGCACGCTGGGCCTGCCGCTGGAGGACTTCCTCAGCCGGCTGAAGCGGGCAGGGCTGGCGACGCTTCCGGGCACGGCGGCCGAAATCCTCGATCCCGAGGTGCGCGAAATCCTGTGTCCCGACAAAGTCAGCGCCGACGAGTGGCTGGACGTGATGCGCGCCGCGCACAGCGTGGGCTTGCGGACCACGGCGACGATCATGTTCGGGCACGTCGAGCAATATCGCCACTGGGCGCGCCATCTCGCGCAAGTGCGCGCGTTGCAGGAAGAAACCGGCGGGTTCACCGAATTCGTGCCGCTGCCGTTTGTCCACATGGAAGCGCCGATCTGGCGCAAGGGCCTTGCCCGATCTGGCCCGAGCTATCGCGAGGCGGTGCTGATGCACGCCATCGCGCGGATCGTGCTGCATCCGGTCCTGACCAACATCCAGGTGTCGTGGGTCAAGCTGGGTCCGGAGGCGGCGGCGGCGGTGCTGAAGGCCGGCGCCAACGATCTGGGCGGTACGCTGATGGACGAATCGATCACGCGTGCGGCCGGCGGGGTCAACGGGCAGGAGTTCGGGCCCGCCGACATGATCGCGCTGGCCCGGCGTGCCGGGCGGCCATCGCGCCAGCGCACCACGCTTTACGAACTGGTGCCGGACCATCGTCCGGCGATGACGGAGTGACAGAATGTTTGATCTGAGCCGACCGCTTGCGGGCAAGGTCGCGATTATCACCGGTGGCGGCAGCGGCATCGGCCGCGCGACCGCCAAGATGTTTGCCGCACGCGGCGCGAAAGTGGCGATCACCGGCCGCACCGAAAGCCGTCTTGCCAGCGTCGTCGCCGAAATCGAGGCCGCGGGCAGCGAAGGGCTGGCCATCGGCATGGACGTGACCGACGAAGCCTCGATCGCGGCGGGGATCGCCCGCACGGTCGAAAAGTTCGGCAAGCTCGACATCCTGCACAGCAACGCGGCGCAAACCGGCGCGATGTTCGAGGATGCGGCGATCGCCGACATGACCCTGGAATTCTGGAACAAGGCGTTCGCCACCAACCTTACGGGTTCGATGCTGGCGGCCAAACACGCGATTCCGCACATGCTCAAGCAAGGTTCAGGTTCGATCATCTTCACCGGATCGGGCAAAGGGCTGGCGGGCGATCTCGACTATCCGGCCTATGGCACGACCAAGGCCGGCCTGCTCGGTCTTTCGCGCTATGTCGCCACGCAGTATGGCAAGCAGAACATCCGCGCGAACGTGATCGTCGTCGGCCTGGTCATGACCGAGGCGCTTGACGAAAACCTTCCGCCCGAAGCGCAGGCGCTGATGAAGGAGCACAATCTCGTGCCGTTCCTGGGGTCGCCCGACGACATTGCCGAAGTGGCCGCGTTCCTGGCGTCCGACCAGTCGCGCTATGTCACCGGCGCTGCAATCGTGGCCGATGGCGGGTTCACCGCGCATTCGGGCGTCTATGCCGATATGCAGCGCTTTATGGCGCACGCTGCGGCGGGTGCCGCATGAGCGGGCAGACCATCGGTGTCATCGGCGGCACCGGCAATCTGGGCGCGGCGATTGCGTGGCGGCTGGCGCGCGCCGGACACAAAGTGCTGATCGGTTCGCGCAAGGCAGAGGCGGCGCAGGACAAGGCGGCCGAGCTGGGCCACGGGCTGACCGGCATGGCCAATGCCGATGCGGCGGCACAGGCCGACCTGATCATCGTGGCGGTGCCGTTCTCCGCGCAGGAAGCGACGCTGGCCGACATCAGGCCGCACGTCGCGGGCAAGATCGTGGTCGATACCACGGTGCCGCTGGTGCCGCCCAAGGTCATGCGCGTGCAGCTTCCGCCCGAGGGATCGGCTGCGGTGCGCGCGCAGGGCCTGCTGGGCGAAGGCGTGACGATGGTTTCGGCGTTCCACAACGTGGCCGCGCACAAGCTGGCGCAGGATATCGACGTGGGCTGCGACGTGCTGGTGTTCGGGGACGAGAAAGCGGCGCGCGCGAAAGTCGTCGCGCTGGCCGATGCGATGGGGCTGCGCGGCCTGCATGCGGGTTCGCTGGCCAATTCGGCGGCGGCCGAAGCGCTGACCTCGATCCTCATCTTCATGAACAAGACCTATCAGGTTGACGGCGCGGGCCTTCGCATCACAGGGGACCTCATTCCTCCTGCGGATTGAACGCGGGCGGATGGAGCCCCGGGGAACGCGAGCGTAGTGCCAGGCATCGAAATCATTCCGCTCACGGCCATCGGCGAAGTAGGGCCGGGCGAAGACTTGCCCGCCACGCTCGCCGCCGCTGTCGCCAGCGCCGGTACGCGGCTGGGGCCGGGCGACATCCTGGTCGTGACCCAGAAGATCGTGTCGAAGGCCGAGCACCGCTCGGTTTCGCTGGCCGACGTGGTGCCGGGCGCCGAAGCGCTGCGGCTGGCGGCGATCACGCGCAAGGACGCGCGACTGGTCGAGCTGGTCCTGCAGGAATCCACGGCCGTCCTGCGCGCCGTGCCGCATGTGCTGATTGTGCGCCACCGGCTGGGGCTGGTGATGGCCAACGCCGGGATCGACCGGTCGAATATCGGGACCGGGAGCGACGAGCGCGCGCTGTTGCTGCCGATCGACCCCGACGCTTCGGCAGAGCGGATTTCAGCGGCGCTGGGTTGCCCGGTGGTGATCTCTGACAGTTTTGGCCGGCCGTGGCGCATGGGTGTGGTCGCGGTGGGTATCGGTGCGGCGGGACTGCCTGCGATCAACGACCGGCGCGGCCTGCTCGATCGCGATGGCCGCACGCTGGAAGTGACCCAGATCGCGGTGGCCGATCTGCTGGCCAGCGCCGCCGGACTGGCAATGGGCGAGGGCGGGGAAGGTATTCCCGCCGTGATCGTGCGCGGCTATGCCGTGGCGGGAGCGCCGCGCCCCGCAGCCGATCTCACGCGCCCCCTGGCCGAGGACCTGTTCCAGTGAAAGTCACCGTACTGACCGGCGGCGTGGGCGGGGCAAAGCTCGTGCTGGGCCTGTTGCGCGTGCTGCCCGCCGATGCGGTGACGGCCATCGTCAACACCGGCGACGATTTTCGCCATATCGGCCTGCACGTGTCCCCCGATATCGACACGCTGCTGTACACCCTTTCGGGCAAGTCCAACCTTGCGCAAGGGTGGGGCCGCGCCGACGAGAGCTGGAACTTTCTTGAAAGCTTGCGCGATCTTGGCGGGCCAGACTGGTTCCAGCTGGGCGATCGCGATGTGGCGCTGCACGTGCTGCGCACCGCGCGGCTGGCGGGCGGGGAAGGGCTGGACCAGATCACCGCCGATATTGCCCGGCGGTTCGGCATTGGTGCGACGATCCTGCCGATGTCGAATGACCGCGTGGCGACGCGGCTCGATACCGACGAGGGCGATCTCGATTTCCAGCACTATTTCGTGGCGCGGCGCTGCGCCCCCAAAGTGACCCGGATCGGGTTCGATGGCGCGGAGACCGCCCGTCCGGCACCGGGCGTGATCGCGGCCATAACGGACGCGGACGCGGTGCTGGTGGCGCCGTCGAACCCGTTCCTGAGCGTCGATCCGCTGCTGGCCGTGCCCGGCATTCGCGCCGCGCTGGTGGCCACGGCGGCGCCGGTGGTCGCGGTATCGCCGATCATCGGCGGCAAGGCGGTGAAAGGCCCTACGGCCAAGCTGATGGAAGAACTTGGCATCCGCCTCGCCAACGCATCGATCGCCGCGCACTATGGCGACTGCATCGACGGGCTGATCATCCATGACGGCGACGATGCGCCCGAAGGGCTGGCGATCGCGCGGACGGACACGCTGATGCACGACGATGCGGACAAAGCCCGGGTCGCGCAAGTCGCGCTGGACCTCGCCGCCAGGATCGCGGGCCGGTGAACTGGACGGCAGTCGTCCCGCTCAAGGCGGCGGGGACCCGCAAGACCCGCCTGACCGGAGCCTTGCACGACGATGCCCACGCCGCGCTGACGGTGGACATGGCGCGTCACGTGATCGCCACGCTGGCGACGGTGGCGGCGATTGGATCGATCCGGGTTCTGTCCCCCGCGCCCGAAGCGATGCCGGGCACGGATTGGGAGCCGGACCGGGGGGAGGGCCTCAACGCCGAACTCGATCGGGTGTGTCAGGCGCTGGAAGGGCAGCGGTTGCTGATCATCCACGCCGATCTGCCGCTGCTGAGCGCCGGGGACGTCGATGCCCTGATCGCGGCGGCAGAGGCAGACGGCGCGGCGATAGCGCCCGATCGGCATGGCCAGGGGACAAACGCGCTGGCGCTGCGCGCGGCGGCGCGGATCGGTCTGGCGTTCGGGCCGGACAGTTTTGCCCGGCACCTGCAACGCCTGCCCGGCGCAGCGACCGTGCGGCGCGAGGGGCTGGCGCTCGATATCGACACCGCCGACGATATTGCCGCTGCACGGCGTGCCCTTCCTTTGGGAAGGTGGTGAGGCCGCCAGCCGTGCCCATGGTCCGCGCCTACAGCTTGCGCCCGGACTCTCGTGCCGGGTGAAGGGGCGGGCGACCTGGCGGAGGACTGACGATGAAGCTCAACATGGGCGTTCCCAATTCCATGCACGTCAAGGCGATGGTGCAGCCGTGGGAATTCGCGCTGACCGGATCGGACGTCGGTGACCTGATTGCCGAAGGTGACGCGCTGGGCTTCAACAAGTGCATGCTGGGCGAACATTTCGTCATCCCGTCCGAACACTACGACCTGTCGGGCTATCACTATTTCCACGTGGTGGTGGCGCTGGGCTATCTCGGTGGGCGCACCAAGAACCTGCGGCTGTCGTCGTCGGTGTCGATCCTGCCGCTGCAAAGTCCGATCGTGCAGGCCAAGGCATGGTCGACGCTCGACTGGCTGACCGGCGGGCGCGCCGAAGCGCTGTTCGGGGTCGGCTGGCTCAAGGACGAATTCGACATGCTCGGCGTCGATTTCCACAAGCGCGGGCGCATGGCCGACGAATACCTCGCCGCGATGATCGAGCTGTGGACGTCCGACAGCCCCACGTTCGAGGGCGAGTTCGTCAACTTCAAGGACGCCGGGTTCGAGCCCAAGCCGATCCAGCAGCCGCGCATCCCGATCTGGCTGGGCGGCGATGCCGAACCGGTGCTGAAGCGCGTGGCCAGGTTCGGCGACGGCTGGTCGCCGTTCCGCACCCCGCCCGAGACGTTTCCCGATTGCATCGACCTGATCAAGTCGCAGCCGGGCTATGATGGTCGCAAGATCGACGTGTTCTTCGCGCTCGAGATGCTGAATGTCGGCGCGCACCACGAAGTGCTCGACGATCCGCGCGCACCGGGAACGCGCGATGCGCAAAAGATCATCGACCAGATCGGCTGGCTGAAAGACCTCGGCATCACCGAAACCATCGTGCCGCTGCCGCCGGGCATCACCGACAAGTCGGACTATCTCGAACGGCTGCGCTGGGTGGCCGAAGAGATCATGCCCAAGGTCTGACGCGCCAACGTATTCGGGACGGCAACGGCGGCGGAAAGCCGCCGGGCGTCCGCCATGGAAGAGGACAATCCGGCATGAACAGGTTTGAAGGACAGGTCGCGTTCGTGACCGGCGGGGCCGGCGGCATCGGCCGGGCGGTGGTCCAGCGGCTGGTGGACGAAGGCGCGCGCGTCGCGGTGACCGACATCGTCGGCGACGCGGCGCGGGAGGTCGCATCGGCCTATGGCGACAAGGCGGTGGCCTTCGCACTCGACATCGGCGACGAAGCCGCGGTGAAGGCGGCAGTCGACGGCACGATCGCGGCGTTCGGGCGGCTCGACGTGCTGGTCAACAATGCGGCGCTGACCGACATGGCCACAATGATGGGCGATACCGATGCGGTGACCATTCCCAACGACGTGTGGGAGCGGACGCTGCACGTCAACGTCACCGGCTATCTGTACTGTTGCCGCTACGCGATCCCGCACATCGCAGCCGGCGGCGGCGGGGCGATCGTGAACCTGGCATCGGGTTCGGGCATGCTGGGCGATTCCGCGCGCATTGCCTATGGCACGTCAAAAGCGGCGGTCATTTCGATGACCCGCTACATGGCGACGCAGCACGGCGCGCAGAAGATCCGCTGCAACGCGATTGCGCCGGGCCCCATCGTGACGCCGCATTCGCGCAAGGTGGCGGGCAAGGAGTTCGACATCATCGCCCGGCACATGCCGATGGGCGAACTGGGCGAGCCATCGGACATCGCGGCGCTGGTGGCGTTCCTCGGCTCGACCGAATCGCGCTACATCAACGGGCAGGTCATCGTCATCGATGGCGGCATGTCGGCCCATCATGCCCACGTGATGGACATGATGGACCACGCCGCCGCGCAGCAGGGGTGATCGCATGAGCGCGGAATCCACGGCGGCGCGCGGTTACCCGGCGCGAGACGAACGGCTTCCGACCGATCTTGCCGCTGTGGATGCGGCGTGGCTGCAGCGCGTGCTGCGCAACCGCTATCCGGGGGTCGAGATCACCGCTCTCGACGTGGTGGAGATCATCCAGGGCCACACCACCAAGCTGCGCGTCGTTGTCGCCGGTCCCGATCCGGCGATCCTGCCCGCGCGCCTGTGCCTGAAATCGAACTGGTCGGGCAGCCCGTTGAGCGGGGAGGCCAACGTCAACGAAGCGCGCTTCTACAAGGACTTGTGCGAAGGGCTGAAACTGCCCGCACCGCATTGTTTCTATGCCGATTGGGACGATGACGCAGAAGGCAAGCAGGGCCTGCTGGTGCTGGAGGACATGGAATACTGGGGCGGCAAATTCGGCACCTCGGCCGAGCCGATCACCATCGATCAGGCCATGCACGGCGTGGCGGCGCTCGCCACGTTGCACGCCAGCACATGGGGCGATCCTCGGCTCGACGCGGCGGGCTGGCTGCAGCGGGCGATGGCGCCCGATCACGCGGGCGACGATTACTGGGCGATGATGGCCGATCACTACGATCGCGTGAACCGGCTGCCCGAACGCGTCGCGATGTTCCCCTCGTGGTTCGAGAACGAACCGCACAAGCTGCGTGAGGCGTGGTTGCAGTTGTGCGCGCACGACATGGCCGACGCCGCGCCGCTGTGCCTGGTCCACGGCGACGCGCATCTGGGCAACAGCTATGGCACCGCAGACGGTGTGCGCCTGTTCCTCGACTGGCAGATCGTGCGCAAGGGCCACCCGTGGCGCGACTACAGCTATTTCGCCGCCGGTTCGATCACGATCGCGGATCGCCGCGCCGCCGAACGCGACCTGCTGCGGCACTACCTGTCGGTGCTGGCCGAACACGGGATCGACATCGGGTTCGATGCGGCATGGCAGGAGTACCGCCGCTGGATCGTGTGGGGGCTGGTGTCATGGCAATCGAACATCAATCCCAAGGAAGCCACGCTGCCGTCGCTGGAACGGTTCTGCGTCGCGGCCACAGACCTCGCCATCGACGATCTTTATGACCTCTAGGAGCGCAGCTTTCACATGACAGCGAGTGAGCACATCTGGGCCCAGTTGCCACCCTTGCCGCGCGAGCAGCTGGTGGCGGCGGTGGATCGGTATGAATCGGCCGGGCTGGAAGGCATCTGGGCCTCGCAGACGTTCGGCGCGCCGTTCCTGCCGCTGTCGGCCGCCGCCGCCGTGAGCGAACGGATCAAGCTGGGCACCGGCATCGCGCTGGCGTTCGTGCGCAGCCCGCTGGAAACCGCGTGCAACATCATGGATCTGGACCTGATCAGCGGGGGCCGTGCGATCCTTGGCCTCGGTTCCAGCGCACAAAGCCTGACCGAAGGCGCGTTCGGATCGACGTATGGCAAGCCGCTGAGCCATATGCGCGAAGTGATCGGCATGGTCCGCGCCATCGTCGCCAAGGGGCATACCGGGGAACTGGGCGTGCTGCAGGGCGAGTATCACACGCTCGACCTCACCCATTTTCGTACGCTGTCGCCGCCTGTGCGCAGCGAGATCCCAATCTTTCTGCCCGCCGTGTTCCAGAACGCGTGCGACATGGCGGGTGAGATCACCGACGGCCTGCTGGGCCATCCGCTGTGGAACGCGCAGTGGATTCGCGACGTGGCAGTTCCGGCGTTGCAGCGCGGGCTCGACAAGGCGGGGCGGCCGCGTTCCGCCGTGACGGTCAACCTGCAGATGTTCGTGGCGGTGAACCCCGACAAGCGCGAGGCGATCAACGATGCGCGCGCCAACATCGCGTTCTACAGCCAGTCGCCGCAATACCTGCGGTACTTCGACGGCATCGGCATGGGCGAACCTGCGCGCGCGTTGCAGGAACGCTTCGCCGCTGGCGATCTGGCCGGGATGGTCGCCGCCTGCACCGACGATATGGTCGAAAGCATCGCGCTGGTCGGCCCCAAGGACGAAGTGCTGCGCCGCTTCAACGAGCGGGTCGAGCATGCCGACGCCTGCACGCCGGTGATCCCGCACTACGGGCTGGAAGCCGACAAGATCGCGTTTTACACGGCCGGCATTGCCGACCTGTTCTATGGAAATGGGAAAGCCTGACGATGACCGACATCGAAGCGAACAAGAACGTGGCGCGCCGCTATATGCAGGCGGTGGTCGATGGCGACATCGCCACGGTAGAGGCGCTGCAGCACCCCGATTGCACCTGGTGGATCCTGGGGTTCGGCGACATGAGCCGGCAGGCGTTCATCGACAGCGTGCGCGACGGGCTGCTCACCGCGAACAAGCGCGTGGCCGACATCATCGGGCTGACCGCCGAGGGTGACCGGGTGGCCGTGGAAGTGCGCGGCGAGATGACGTTTCCGAACACCGTCTATCGCAACGAATATCACAACCTGCTGATCGTGCGCGACGGGCTGATCGTTTCGGGCAAGGAATACATGGATACGCGCGCCGCCGCCGCCGCGTTTGCCCCTGCTGCCGGTGGGGCCGCGTAATGAGCGAAACCACGGGCGTTCCCGAATACGACGATGCCGCCGTCCAGCGCATCCGCGACTTCGTCGAAGCGACGATGGGCGGCAAGATCGTGCGCATGGAACAGCAGGTGCGCTGGCGCCCGGCCTGGTTCGCCGATGTCGATGTCGACGGCAAGATCGTGGAAGTTCACTTGCGCGGCGATCGCACGGGCGATGTGGCGATCTTCCCCGATCTGAAGCGCGAGGCCGATATCGTCCGCGTGCTGCACAGCCAGGGCATTCCGGTGCCTGCGGTCCATGGCTATCTGGCCGATCCGCCGTGCATCGTGATGCAATCGATCAAGGGCACGCGCGACTTGTCCGGTCTGTCGCCGCAAGCGCAGAGCGTGGTGGGTCGTGAATACATGGCGGCGGTGGCGGCGATGCACAAGCTGCCGGTTGCGGCCTTTGCCGAGGCGGGCCTGGCTGCACCCGAAGGCGCGGAAGACATCGCGCTGGTGGGCCTCAACACGTACATGCCGCAATACCGGCGCACCAAGAAGCGGCCCGAGCCGTTGCTGGAATTCGTGATCCAGTGGGTCCGCCGCAACGTTCCGAAGCACCGGACGCAGGCGAGCTTCATCCAGTTCGATTCCGGGCAGTTCCTGGTGCACGAACAGCGCATGACGCAGCTGTACGATTTCGAATTCAGCATGATCGGCGATCCGATGGTCGATCTGGCGACGATGGGCATGCGCAACACGATCGAGCCGCTGGGCGCGCCGATGGCCGAGCTGTTCGGCTACTACGCCGAAGCCAGCGGCGAGCCGGTCGATCACGATGCGGTGCTGTTCCACGTGCTGCAGTTTTCGCTGCTGGGCACGATGCAGTTCACCGGCACCGTGGCCGATCCGCGCCCGGCCGATCCGCATTCGGTCTACCTGCAGTTCGACCTGTCGCTGCGCCGCTCGATCCTGCTGGCGCTGTCGAAGCTGTCGGGCCTGCCGATGCCCGAACTGCCGCCGCTGGTCGAGCGGACCGGCGACAACGCCAACCTGATCCGCAAGCTGGCCGATACCCTGTCCGGCATCGCGGTGCGGGATCCGGTGGCCGACGGGCAGAAAGCCCAGGTGGTCGAACTGATCGAATGGGTCAGCCGGGCCGATGCTTATGGCGCAGGCATGGTGGCGCAGAACATCGCCGACGTCAGCGCGTTCCTTGGCCATGACTTTGCCGATTGGGCGTCTGCGGAAACCGCGCTCGAAGAATTCGTGCTGACCGCCGGGCCGGATCAAGACGCGGCCTTGTTCGCGTTGCTGGCCACGACCGAGGGACGGCGGCTGCAAGTGTTCGGCCCGACGTCGATCGGCGAGGCGGCTCTGAACGTGAAGCTGCCGCAGGGAGTTTAAGACATGACGTCCACCGAACCCGCCGTCAGTGAAATCAGCCGCGATTTTGCGGCGGTGAGCAGCGTTTACGGCACCGACACCGAAGACCCACACGCGGTCTATCGCGAATGCCGCAAAAGCCAGCCGATCATGGTGGGCGACATTCTGGCCAAGTGGAACGTGCCGTCGCAGGCGGACTATTCCAATCTGGGGCGGCAGGTGTTCACTCTGTTCCGCTATGACGACGTGCTGGCGGTGCTGCGCGACAACAAGACCTTTACCAGCACACTGCTGCAGGAAGGGCTGGGCCAGTTCCTGGGCGGGTTCCTGCTGACCGGCATGGACGATGCGACGCACAAAGTGACGCGCAAGCTACTGGCGCCGGCGTTTTCGTCCAAGGCCATCGCGGGCTGGAAGGCGTTGCTGACGCCCGTGGTGCAGGACGCGGTCGCCAAGCTGGCCCCGCGCGGCAAGGCGGAGCTGATGGAAGACCTGCTGCTCCCGCTCCCGGTGCGGCTGATCTACGAAATCATCGGCTTTCCCAAGGACGAGGCGAGGACACAGGAATTCGCCGCGCGCGGCATGCGGATTCTGGTGGGGCCGCAGCGCGATCCGGAAAAGGTCAAGGCCAGCATGGCCGCCGCGTTTGTCGCAGCGCAGGAACTGTATGACGATACGCTGGAAGTCGTGGCCCAGCGCCGGGCCGAAGGATCGGTCGGCGAAGACCTGATCGGTTATCTGCTGCGCGCCGAGGACGATGGCACCCGGCTCGACGATGCGCACATCACCGAACTGATCCGCCAGATGCTGCCCGCCGCCGCCGAAACCACCACGCGTTCGTTCGGCAGCATGCTGGTGGCACTGCTGGAACGGCCCGCGTTGCTCGCCCGCATCCGCGACGATCGCACGCTGGTGGCCAAGGCGGTCAACGAAGGGATGCGCTGGGAAACCGCGTCGCAGTTCCTGGCCCGGCAGGCGACCGTCGATGTCGAATTCCATGGCGTGACGGTTCCGGCAGGGGCGGCGCTGTCGCTGTGTTCGGGTTCGGCCAACCGCGACGAGACCGTGTTCGACAATCCGGACGAATTCGATATCGACCGGCCGCAGAAGGTGAACGTCGGCTTCGGCGCGGGCATCCACACGTGCCTGGGCATGCCCGTCGCCAAGACCGAGATGGAGGCGATGCTCAACGCCGTGCTCGATCTGCCGAACCTGCGCCTCGACCCCGACCAGCCGGCTCCGGTGATTGTAGGGGCGCAGTTGCGCGGTCCGCGCGCGCTGCACGTGGTGTGGGGATGATCGCATGACCGGCATCTTCAGCGGCAAGGTTGCGCTCGTCACCGCGGCGGGTGCGGGCATCGGCATGGCGACGGCCGAAGGGTTCGCCCGGCGCGGCGCCCGCGTCATGCTGTCGGACATCAATGCCGAGACCGGCAACGCCACCACCGAACGCCTGCGCGGCGAAGGCCATGACGTGCGCTTTCTGCGCGCCGACGCCACCGATGAGGCCGATGTCGCCGCTCTGGTCGCCGGAACGGTGGCCGCGTTCGGCGCGCTTGATGTCGCGGCCAATATCGTCGGCGATGCGCATCGCGATGCCTCGGGCGCGGACTTTCATGAGCAAAGCCTTGAGTCGTGGGAATACACCCAAGCCGTCAGCTTGCGCAGCGTGTTCCTGTCGATGAAGCACGAGATCGCCCACATGATCGGGAATGGCGGCGGCGCGATCTGCAACGTCACCTCGCTGGCGGGGCTGCTTTATGTCGGCGCGGCCGGCGCGGCTTATGCGGCATCGAAAGCCGGTGTCGTGCGGCTGACCAAGTTCGCCGCCGTCTCCTACGCCGACCGGGGCATCCGCGTGAACTGCATCGCGCCGGGGGTGACCCCGACCGAAGCCTACAACAAGGCCGGGCCGGAGATGGGGCAGATGGTGATCGATCATCTGCTGCCGTTCCAGCCGATCAAGCGCACCATCGCGACCTCCGAACAGGCCGACGCCATCGCATGGTTGTGCAGCGATTCTGCGGCGATGGTGACCGGGCATGTGCTGCCCGTCGATGGCGGCTGGACCGCGCAATAAAAACAGGAGAAGGCCGTGGCGTTCCGCATCATCCACTGGGCAACTGGCCACACCGGCAAGATGGTTATCCGCGCCACGGCGGAACGGCCCGACTACCAGATCGTCGGCGGGTTCACCTACAACCCCGACAAGTCGGGACACGACATCGGCACCGTGGCCGGGATCGCGCCGCTGGGCGTCGCGCTGACCAATGATCGGCAGGCGATCCTGGCGCTGGAAGCGGAATGCGTGCTGTTTCTGGCGGGTGCGGAAAACGATGTCCCGGGCAGCATCGCCGATATCTGCGCGCTGCTGGCATCGGGCAAGAACGTGGTCACCACCGCCGCCAACTTCATCTATCCCAAGTCGCTGGGGCCGGACGTGGCAGGCGCGCTGGCCGCTGCTTGTGCGAAAGGCGGCACGACGTTCCACGGCCTGGGCATCATGCCGGGTTTCCTCGCCGAATCGGTGCCGCTGTACCTTGCGCGGCTGTCGCGGCGGGTGGACCGGATGGTGGCGTCGGAAACGCTGATGTACGACAAGTATCCCAGCACCTACCAGATGTTCGACCTGATGGGCTTTGGCTATACGCCCGACGATCCCACCCCGGCTTTCGCCAATGTGGAGCTGGTCGGCGAGACGTGGCGTCATTCGGGAATGCTGGTGGCCGATGTGCTGGGCTTGCCGATCGACCGGATCGAAAACTTCCGCAACGTGGTGGTCACCCCGCGCGATCTCCACGTCGCTGCTGGCACGATCCCGGCGGGGACGGTGGGCGCGATGAACTTCGGCGTGCGGGTGATCTCGGGGGCGCGCGAGCGGATCGTGCTGCAGCACTTCACCCGCATGGCCGAAGACCTCGCGCCCGAATGGCCGCAAGGGCACGGCTGGCTGATCGACCTTGAGGGCGAACCGACGATCAACGCGCGCATCGACATCGGATCGCACAGCGTGATGCCCACCGACGATGCGTGCATGGCCACCGCGATGCATGCCATCCACGCGGTGCCTTACGTGGTGGCGGCGGCCCCCGGCATCATGCTGCTGACCGATGCGCCGCCGCTCGCCGGAACCGATGCGTTCCATCAGGCGGCGCCTGCCCCCGTCCAGACCGGTGCCTGATACCATGTCGCCCGAGGCGGTCGCGACCGCATGGGTCGAGGCGGCCGTCGCCGGAGACGCCGCTGGCTTGCGCTCGCTGTTCGCGCCCGATTGCCGGATCTTCGTGGCGGGCGACATGCCGTTCTGCGGGTGGATGGATCTGGATGCGTTCTTCGCGCAGACCGCCGTCCTCCCGCTCGACGGACCGATCGTGTTCGAGATCGGCGACACGGTCGCGCAAGGCGAACGCGTGTGGTTCGAGGCGCAAAGCGCGGCGAAGCTGGTTGGCGGGGCCGACTATCGCAACATCTACATCTTCCAGCTGCAGGTTCGCGACGGGCGGATCATCGAATACAAGGAGTTCGGCGACACGCTGCATGTCTGGCGGACCATCGACGATCCGCGCGTCCGGGGTGAACCGATTGCCCGCCAGCCGCTGTTGACGAACGTGACGCGGCGGCTGGTCGGGAATGCAATTGCGGGCGGATCAGTTCACGAGGCGTAGGCGTAGTCGCCGCCCTTTTCGATGGTCGCGCGGAACGCCGGGCGGGCGTGCAGGCGCAGGAGCCATGCGGCCATGTTGGGGTAGGCATCGATGCCGATCAGCACGCGGGCCAGTTCGGCGACGAAGCTGACCTGGATGTCTGCGGCGGTGAATGTATCGCCCAGCAGATAGGGGCGCCCTTCCAGCGACTGTTCGATAAAGCCGAGCACGCCGGCAAATTCAGCATCGGCGCGCTGGTCGAATTCGGTGCCCTGGAGGCCGGCGGCCAAACCATAGACCTTGAGCATGATCGGGTTGGTGCCGATCGACACCGCGATGTTCATCCACTCCAGATAGCGCAGCAGGTCCGGGCTGTCGTTGGCCGGGGCCAGCGCGCCATTGCCGTGGCGGCGCAGGATGAAATCGATGATCGCGCCGGATTCGACGATGGCGCCATCGTCGGTTTCCAGCACCGGCGCCTTGCCGATGGGATGCGCCGCCTTGAGCGCAGGCGGGCCCATCCGCGTCTCGGGATGACGTTCGTGGAACACCACCTCGAACGGCAGGCCGAGTTCTTCCAGCAGCCAGAAGACGCGGGATGAACGGCTGTGGTTGAGGTGGTGCAGCTTGAGCATGGTGGAAATCCTGGATCGGGGTCAGTCGGCGACCGGGCGCGGGTACGCATCGGGAAACAAGTGGTCGAGCGATGCAAGCCCGCGCGTAACGATCGGGCCGGGGTAATCGCGCAGCAGCTGCAACCGGCGCATCTGACGGCGATGGAAATACCGCACCAGTGCATGGTCCCGGTCCGGCGCGGCGTGTTCGACCAAGGCGTCGAGCTGCGCCTCCAGCGTGGCGGCGGCTGCATCGTCCAGGCCCAGGATCGTGCGGGCATCGTCCAGCTCCGCCTGTTCGATCGCGTCGCCGCTTTCGGCAAGGCGTTGCAGGTAAAACGCCAGCGACTGCGTGGGGGGCTGGCGGAAGAAGCCCTCGGTCGGCAGCGCGCCGGTCTGCACCACCAGATCGCGCCAGGCATGGGCGTCGCGCGGGGTGGTCACCGCAATGGGCTGGGACGGATCGAGCGCCAGGCCCTCGCCCTCGGCGATGGCTTCGAGCGCGGCGCGGCCGGCCCCCATGCTCCATGACAGGTATTCGACATAAGCCGGGTGTGGGCTGACCTTGCGGAAGGTCGCCTTGACCATCATCGGCACCGCGATGAACAGCAGGACGGTGTAGTAGCTGAGCGTCGGCCAGTCGATTTCGTTGCCGCTGTCGCGCACATAGCGCGCCAGCACCGCTGCCACGTCGCTGATGGGTTCATTGATGTCACGCACCCGGATCGAGGCGAGATCGGCAATCGGATCGCCCAGCTTGGCCAGTTCCAGATCGTACAGCGCGGTAACGCGCTCGCCGTTGTGGAAGAACTGCGGGGCGTCGCCGATGAGCACGACGTTGCGATCGCGATGCAGCGGCAGGTGGCGGTGCAGCCATCCGGTGACGAAGCGCAGCAGCGCGTCGGGCTGGTCCTCGGCCTCGTAGTGGCTTTCGGACAGCAGCAGATATTCGAGCGCCACGGCCTCCGGGGTTTCCCCTGCGCTCAGGCCCGCCGCCATGAACGGCGCGATATCGAGCGCGTGGACGGCGGCAAGGTGGCCGGCATAGTCCTCGACCATGCGCTGCACCGCCGGATCGCCGTCCAGATCGCCCAGAAACGGGGTGTCGTCGAGATGGGCCATGACGATGGCTTCGGGATTGGCGCACCAGCCATAAATGTGTGGGACGGGGATGCCGTTTTGCTCGAACAGGTTGAGCACTTCGTATTCGCGGCGCAGCGGGCAGATGCCAAGGCCGCTGGCCCGGTCGCCGCGCACATGCAGGGCGATCGTTTCGGTGCCGCGCTCGACCGTCACCTGCCACGATGGCCGCCACCGGGGCAGGCGCTCGAACGCGGTGATCGTGCCGTCGATGTTGTCGGCGATCCAGGCGCGGATTTTGGCTTCGCTGTGCGCGTCGGCAGCGTCGTCGGTCATGCGTTGCCCTTGGGCGCGCGGTCGACGATGGCGCGGCAGCGCTGGTAGGCGGGGCGCGCTTCCATGCGCTCGACATAGGCGGCGATCGCGGGGTGGCCTTCCACGTCGACCGGCACGTATTGCCGCGTCATGGTGAACGGGAAGGTCATCATCACATCGGCGGCGGTGAACTGCTCACCGGCGAAGAACGGCACGGCCGCCAGCCGCGCATCGGTGAAGGCGAGCAGTTGTGCGATCCGCTGGCGCGCATAGACGCGCAGCTGGTTTTCGGGATCGATCCCGGCGAACCCGGCCATGATCTCGCTCACCAGCGCGGGCATCATCGTCGATTCGGCGAAATGGAACCAGTAGAGGTAGTCGGCATAGTCGGGCGATGTCGGCCCCAGCGCCAGCGCGCCGCCGCCTTGCGTGGTGGCGAGGTATTCGATCACCGCACCGCTTTCGGCGATGTTCGTGCCGTCGATCCCCAGCACGGGCGACGACCCCAGCGGGTGCAACGCCTTGTACGCGGGCTCTGCCTGCATCGTTACGGGCAGCCGCTCGAAAAATTCGATGTCGTACGCCGCGCCGAGTTCTTCCATCAGCCACACCGCTCGTTCGGAGCGGGAGCGGTCGAGCTGGTAGATCGTGATGGTCATGGGGTTAGTCCTCTACCGCCTGAAGCTCGGGGCTCGCGTGCTGGCCGGTCATGTGCAGGGCCGAAAGGTAGCCGTAAAGCAGGCCCCGCGTGTTCGCGATGCCGCTGTTGTACCCGCCGCCGATGTCGAGCCAGGCGGCGGAATTGCCCGCCGCGTAAAGGCCGGGGATGGCGGCGTCGCGCGCATCCAGCACGCGCGCGTCGGTGTCGATCGGCAGCCCGGCGGTGGGCACGCCCATCGTCACCCGCTCGATCTTCACCGCATGGAACGGGGCCTTTTCGATCGGGCCGAGGTTGGGATTGAGCAGGCTGGGGTCGCCGGTCATGATCCGGCCCCACGGCACGCTGCCGCGCGCAAAATCCTCGTCCATCCCCGTCACGCAGAACCCGTTGAAGCGGCGGACGGTGTCTTCCAGCCCCATCGCGTTCATGCCGATGCGGTTGGCAAGCTCCGTGATGGTGTCGGCGCTGGTCGCCATGCCTTCGGACAGCGGCTGGCCCGGCCAGCTGGGCATGAGGCCATATTTGTCGAGCATGTTCTGGTCGAACACGATCCATGCGGGCCAGTTGGGCTGGCCCTGCTCCTGCCCGTCGAACCGGCCGACCTTGGTCGCGACATCGGGGTAGAAGGCATCGTTGGCAAAACGGCGGCCATAGCGGTTGACCGCCATGCTGTGCGGCGCGCCCGGCAGCCACATGCGGTACGAGGGATGCCCGTAGATGGTTTCGGCGGGCACTTTGTAGCCGATGAAGATCGGGCTTTGTGCAGGCGCGCGGGCCGGGATGGCAATGGCGCCCGCCTTGGCGGCCATGACGATGTGATCGCCCGAGACCGTCGGCGGGGCCATGCTGCCGGCCTGTGGCAGCGCATCGAACGCGCTGACGAACGCAGGCTTCCAGTCGTAGCCGCCGGTCGCCAGCATCACGCCGAGGCGCGCGCGCACGCGCTTCGTGCCGGTTTCGTCGCGCAGCACGACGCCGGTGACCGCGCCATCTTCCACTACCAGCTCGATCGCTTCGGTCGAGGTGCGCATGTCGACGCCGAGGTTCTTTGCCGCCAGCACTTGCGCGGCAGCAAGACCCGCGCCCGCGCAACGTTCATCAGCCTCGACATGGCGCTGCAGGCAGGCACCGACGTGCTCGCCGCCGTCCTGCATCTGCACCCATTCGTTCGAGGTGGTGTAGCTGTAGCCGTCGCCATAGGGCGAGGTCAGCACTTTGTCGGCCAGATCGCCCAGCCGTTCGGCCTGGAACGGCAGCACTTCGACATAGCGGCCTTCGGCCTTCGATCCCCTGACCGACGGATAGTAGTAATCGGGCAGGCCGTTGACCACGGTCATCGCGATGCCGATCGTGTCGGTCATGTAGCGCAACGCTTCGCGCCCGCGTTCAATGAACACCTTGCGCCGGTCCGGCGTGGCGAACCCTTGCGAGAGGTGGGTGAGATAGGCGTCGGCATCGGCGTCGCTGTCGGCAATGCCGTCGGGTTCCTGCAGGTGGTTGGGGCCCAGCCACAGCTGCCCCGACGAGAGCGCCGAGACGCCGCCGAGCAGGTGGAACTTTTCCGCCACCAGCGCCGTCGCCCCGCGATTGGCCGCGGTCAGCGCGGCGGTCATGCCGCCCAGGCCCGAGCCCACGCACACCACATCGAAAACCTCGTCCCACGGCATAGTCGATCTCCCGGCAGCCGGCGACGTCGTTCTCCCGGCAACCTGCGGCCGTGGTGCGCGTTCGCGCGGTTGCGCAAACCTATCGTTGTCTAGGGCCGGGCGGTGCCCCCGCAGCGCAGGACTGCGGCCGCCGGGTAGAATTTGGCGCACTGGCGACAATGTTTGCGCTGGCGTCGGCGGCTCCGGAGGCGCTGTGGTGGATGGGACAAGCCGATACGCAGAATCGGCTGCAGATTTGAGGAGATTTGCCGTGGCCACCGCAACCGCCGCAGCGCGCCCCGCCCATGTTCCCGAAGAACTGGTCGTGACCCTGCCCCTCTACGCCCGCCAGCGGGTTGACGAGTGTCCGCAGGAAACGATGATCCCGCAGTTGCAGGCCACCCTGCCGCCGATCTCGTATGTCACCAACATCTTCCCCGGCGACCAGCCCGGCTGGCTGCTGACCGGCTACGAAGACACCATGACGATGCTGCGCGATCCCGACAATTTCACCAAGAACGGGATGGGCAAGTGGGCGCAGAACATCGGCGAGGACTGGCTGGTGATCCCGACCGAGGCCGATCCGCCGATCCATACCGCCTATCGTGCGGCGCTCAATCCCAAGTTCGCGCCGCAGAAGATGGCGGCCCTGCGCGATCAGGTGCGCGAACGCGCGCGGACGCTGATCGACAAGTTCAAGGATCGCGGCACGTGCGATTTCGTCGACGAGTTTTCGGAGAAGTATCCGATCAACATCGTCCTCGACCTGCTCGACCTGCCGCAGGACCGCATGGCCGAGTTCCTGGTGTGGGAAAAGGAAATGCTCCACACCAATGACTGGGAAGTGCGCGGCAACGCCGTGCGCAAGGTCAAGGCCTACCTGATGGGCGTGATCGAGGAGCGCCAGAAGAACCCGGGCGACGATTATATCAGCCACATTTTCGATAACGAGGTCGATGGGCGCAAGTGGAACGTGACCGAAGTGTTCGGCCACTGCTTCAACCTCTACCTCGGCGGGCTGGACACGGTGACGTCGCTGCTCGGCAACATCTTCTGCCATCTGGCGCGCTATCCCGAACGCCAGCGCGAGCTGCGCGAAAAGCCCGGTTTGATCGTGACCGCCGTGGAAGAATATCTGCGCGCCTACGCCCCGGTCACGGCGTTCCGCATCGCCGCCAAGGAAATCGAGATCCGGGGCCAGAAGATCATGCCCGGCGAATACATCTCGGTCGCGACCCCGATCACCGGTTATGATCCGACCTATTACGACCAGCCGGAACTGGTCCGGTTCGATCGCAAGGCGCCGCACATCTCGCTTGGCGGCGGCATCCACAAATGCCTGGGCATGCACCTGGCGCGGATGGAAATGCAGATCGCGATCGAGGAATTCCTGACGTCGGTGCCCGAATTCCGCATCAAGGACGGGTTCAAGGTGTCGTACTTCGTGGGCAACATCATGCATGTTCCCGAACTCGAGTTGCAGTGGGGCTGATCGCGTGGCGGCGCAGCGTGCTGCGGCCCTGCATTGTCTTGACCGCAGCGCGTCGGTAAGCCAGCGCGCGCCGAGGGGGGCGGGTCCGGTGTCGGACCCGCGGTCGAGGCCAAGGGTAGGGAGCGCGATGCGCAAGGACGCCGCACGCAATCGGGAACGGCTGATTGCGGTGGCGCGCGAATACTTCCGCGCCGGCGTCGCCGATGTCTCGCTTGAGGAAATCGCCGTAAAAGCCGGTGTCGGACGCAGCACGCTGTTCCGCAACTTTGCCGATCGGCTCGACCTGATCCGCGCGGTGCAGGCGGCGGAACAGCACGTGATTGCCGAGGAATGCCGCAGACTGGGCGACCGGCCCGATGCCTTGTTCGGACTGATGCGCACCGTTGCAAGGCTGACGTTCATCTACCGCGCGATGGACGATTCGCTGCTCGCCAGCCCGGCGGGGAAGGCGATGATGCTGCAGGTATCGCGCGAAACCGCCGCCACTTTTGCCGAGCCGATCGCGCGGGCACGCGCCGCAGGGCTGCTCCGCGCCGATGTCGCGCTGGAAGACATCCTGATTGCCTGCACCATGATCGGCGCGGCCCAAGGCGGCGATTTTTCCACCAGCGACGCCATTTTCGACCGTGCGTTCGCCCTGATATTGCGGGGGATCGGCGCCGTCGATGGCGGTGCCGCCGCGTAAAACCGCGTCGCAGAGCGTGGCATGCAAAGATGGGACTTGCAGTTTCACTTATTGACCGTCATGGGGTCGCAGAGCATGGACGAATCGTCCCCGTATGAGGACGAGTCCGGCACGCGGGGCGCGCGCGCCCCGCTTCGAGAGGATCAGTTCGCATGAACGATGCAGCGGTGGACATGTACGATTACATCATCGTCGGAGCCGGCTCGTCCGGTTGCGTGCTGGCCAACCGGCTGTCGGCCGATCCCGCAACGCGCGTGCTGCTGGTCGAAAGCGGGCCGGACGATACCAGCCCGCTGATCGCCATGCCGCGCGGCATCGGCAAACTGCTCGATCCGCGCAATCCGCATGTCTGGTCCTATGACGTTTCGCCCGGTGGCAACAAGCCGTCCGAGATGTGGCTCAAGGGCAGGGCGGTCGGCGGGTCCAGCGCGGTCAACGGCATGGTCTACATTCGCGGAGCCCCGCTGGACTACGATGGCTGGGAGGCTGCGGGCTGCACCGGCTGGGGCTGGGACGAGATCGGGCGCTGCTTCGTCGAGCTGGAAGACCACGAACTGGGCGCGGCCGAATGGCGCGGGACCGGCGGTCCGATCCACGTGAGCGTGCATCCCACGCACAACGGTCTGTGCGAGGCGGTGCTGACCGCCGGGCAGCAGATGGGCGTGGCGCGCGTGGCCGACGTCAACGATGTCGATGTCGTGCGCGAAGGCGGTCTTGGCTACCAGACCCGCAACATCGACAAGGGCAAGCGCGTCAGCTCGGCCAAGGGCTTCCTCAAGGCCGCGCGCAGCCGCAGCAATCTCGACGTCCTTGTTGAAACCGACGTGCTCAAGGTGGAGATCGAGGACCACCGCGTTACCGGGGTGACGTTGCGCGACAAGAACGGCACCCGCTTCGTCGGCGCACGCGAGGTGATCCTGTCGGCGGGTGCGGTGCATTCGCCCAAGCTGCTCCAGCTTTCGGGCATCGGACCCGAGGCGGTGTTGCGCGCCGCAGGCGTGCCGGTGATCGTCGACTCCCCCGACGTCGGCCGCAACTTGCGCGAACATCGCTATCTCCAGACGGTCTACCGCGTGACCGGTGACAGCATGAACCTGAACTACCAGGGGCTCGGCCTGCTCAAGTCGGTGCTGCAGTATGGTCTCCTCGCCAAAGGTGCGCTGACCCACGGGGCGCACGAGGTCGGCGGCTTCATCAAGAGCCGTCCCGAGCTGGAACATGCCGACGTGCAGATCGGCGTAAGCCTGTATTCGCTGAACCAGACCGACAAGGGCGTGGTCCCGGACAAGCACCACGGCCTGACCATTCTGGGCTATTTCACCCGGCCCGAGAGCCAGGGCGAGGTGCGCATCCAGTCCGCCGATCCCGATGCGCAGCCGTTCATCGACGCCAACCACTTTTCCGCCGAGATCGACCGGATCACCGCCGTCTCGCTGTTCCGCTGGCTGCGCGCCTTGGGCCAGCAGCCCGCGCTGAAGCCGTGGATCGTCGAGGAACAGTTCCCCGGCGGCATGGTCAAGACCGACGACGACATCCTCCAGAACGCGGTGGCGCTGGGCGGGACCGCGTTCCACATCGCGGGCACCTGCCGGATGGGCGCGGACGAGCAATCGGTGTGCGACCCCCAGTTGCGCGTGCGCGGCGTGAGCGGACTGCGCGTGTGCGACACCTCGATCTTCCCGACGCTGGTGTCCGGTAACACCAACGCTCCGGCGATGGCCGTCGGGCTGCGCGCGGCCGAAATCATCCTCCAGACCCAGCACGCCGTTCAGGCCCCGTAATTCCTCGAAATCCCGTGAGGCGACCCATGACCATTCCCTTTACCGATATCGAACGCCTGTACATCAATGGCGAATGGCTCGCGGCGGCTGACCGCGAGGCGGTGCTCAATCCCGCCACCGAAGAGGTCATCGGCGAAGCGCCGGTCGGCGATGCCAGCGCGGCCGAGGCGGCTATCGCGTCGTCGTTCGAGGCGTTCGAGAACGGGCCGTGGCCGCGGATGGCGCAGGCCGAGCGCACCGCCATCATGCAGAAGTTCCACGACGCCTTGTATGCGCGGCGCGGCCAGATCGTGGACCTGATCCTCAAGGAAGTGGGCTGCGCGCAAGCGGTGACCCGCAACGTGCAGGTCGATGCCCCGCTGGAGCACCTGCAATCGGCGATCGATTATTCGCTGCGCGAGGAACCCCGCCAGCTTCCGGTGGCGTCCAACGCCAACATGATCAATCCGGCGGGCCCGCGCATCCTGGGCGGCGGCACCGTGGTGCGCGAGCCGGTTGGCGTGGTCTCCGGCATCACCGGCTACAACTTTCCGTTCCTGCTCAACCTCGCCAAAGTGACCCCGGCGCTGCTGGCCGGCAACAGCCTGATCCTCAAGCCTTCGCCGTTCACGCCTTATTCCGCGCTGCTGCTGGGCCAGATCGCGGACGAAATCGGCTTGCCGCGCGGCGTGCTCAACGTGATCACCGGCGGGCCCGACGTGGGTTCGATGCTGACCACCGATCCGCGCGTGGACATGGTGACGTTCACCGGGTCCGAAGCGGTCGGGGCGGCGATCATGGGACAGGCGGCGCCCACGCTGAAGCGCGTCCATCTGGAACTGGGCGGCAAGTCCGCGATGATCGTGCGCGAAGATGCCGATGTCGAAGCCGCCGCCGCCATGGCGATCATGGTGCTGACCGTGAATGCCGGGCAGGGCTGCGCGATCACCACGCGCTTCCTGGTTCACAATGCGGTTCGCGCGCGTTTCGTCGAGACGGCGAAGGCGGTCGCTGGGCACTTCAAGGTCGGCGATCCGTCCGACCCCAGCGTGCTGATGGGCCCGCTGATCCGCGAGAGCCAGCGCGCCAAGGTCGAGCGGCTGATCCAGGCAGGTCGCGATGGCGGGGCGACGCTGGCGTTGGGTGGCACCCGCCCTGCCGGGCTGCCCAAGGGGTTCTTCGTGGACATCACGCTGTTCGACAATGTCGATAACCGCTCCACGATTGCGCAGGAAGAAGTGTTCGGCCCGGTCGGATGCGTCATCGGCTTCGACACCGACGACGAGGCGGTGCGGATCGCGAATGAATCGCGCTATGGCCTGAACGGCGCGATCATGACTGCCGATTCCGCCAAGGCCTATGAAATGTCGCTGCAGCTGCGCACCGGCAACGTCGCGATCAACGGCGGCATCGGGAAAATGGCCTATGCCCCGTTCGGCGGCTACAAGCGGTCGGGCATCGGGCGCGAATACGGCGCCGACTGGCTGCGCGAATTCCAGCAGGAAAAGACCATCACCTACCCGGTCGGACGCTGAACCTGCGACAGGCTAAAGATGAGCGGGTCTTGTTGCGGATGTTCCGGGACCCGCTCTACGCTTCCAGCAAGCGCTCGCGGATGGCGGCGATCCGGGCATCGTCCAGGCCCAGCGCCTCGCGCGCATAGCCCGCGATGGAACCGTGCGCCGCGACCACGCTGTCGAGCGCGGACTTGAGGTAGGCCGGGTCGGCGCACATCAGGGCATCGCGCACGTCCGGCTGCATCTTCTCGAACGGATGCTCGCCATCGGTCAGGCCCATGCCGGCCGCGCGATGCGTGACGGTGAAGGCATAAAGATCGACCTCGGTGTTGGTCAGCGCATAGTCCGTCAGGATCGCGTCTTCGCCCACGCCGACCAGGCCCAACACCATGGCCGCGCAAAACCCGGTGCGGTCCTTGCCCGCCGCACAGTGGAACAGCACCGGCGTCTCGTCGTCCAGCACCGCGTCGAACAGGCCGCGCAACGGGCGGACCAGCCAGTCCTTCATGGTCGGATAGGACCGGATCAGCCATTCCCGGGCTTCCGCACCCGTCGCCGCATGTTCCCACGGCGCGCCGCGTTGCGACGACGCGATCGATTCATCGAGCTGCCACGACAGGTTGCGCGCCGGGCCGGCCCATGTCGTGGGCTCGACTGTAATCTCGTCATCGCGGCGCAGGTCGATGATGGTGCGGATCCCGGCCGGCGCGATCGCCTCGTGATCGGCGGGCGTCAGGTAGGTCAGCACGCCCGAGCGATAGAGCACGCCGTGCCGCACCCGACGGCCATCGGCGGTGGGATACCCGCCGATGTCGCGCAAGTTGCAGCCGCCGACAAGATCGAAGCGACGGGATTGGCGAAGCACCATCTGACTATCCTCCAATGGCGACCGAGTGACCGAAACGGACTCGTCCTGAAGCGGTGCGATATTGCCGGGTCAATATGTCAGGACGACCTTGCCGCGCACGTTTCCGCCGGCCACTTCGGCCATCGCCGCTACCGCCTGTTCCATCGGATACGTGCGCTGGATGGTGACCTTGAGCTTGCCCGCATCGGCCAGCGCGGCGGCATTGCCGAGGGCGGCGGGATTGGCCGAGCCGAACACCATCGTCGCGCGCACGCCGTGGCCGGCCGCTTCGGCTTCGTCCGGCGGCGTGGTCAGCGACACCAGGATGCCGCCCGGCTTCAGCAAGTCCCACGAACGGGCGATGGCCGGTGGGCCGAACGCATCGAGGACCATGTCGAAATCGCCGATCGCCTGCTCGTAGGCCGTGGTGCGGTCGATCACGTGGTCCGCGCCCAGGCCGCGCACGAAGTCCATCGTGGCGGGCGAGGTGAGCGCGGTGACTTCGGCACCCAGCGCCTTGGCGAGCTGGATGAATATGCTGGCCACACCGCCAGCGGCGGCATGGACCAGAACGCGCGTTCCCGGGCCGACCTGCCCTGCATCGAGCGCGGACTGCGCCGTGACGACCGCAACCGGCAGCGCGCCCGCTTCGACCATCGACAGGCTGGCGGGCGCGTGGGCGAGCGAGGTCGCCGGAACGGCCACGACATCGGCGAAAGCACCGACCGGGCCGATCGACCCATAGACCTTGTCGCCCACGGCAAACCCGCTCACGCCGTCCGCCACTGCGGTGACGGTGCCTGCGATCTCGTTGCCGATCGTGATGGGAAAGGGGGCCTGAAGGTAGTCCTTCATGTACCCGTCGCGCACTTTCCAGTCGACGGGATTGACCCCGGTCGCCGCGACGGCGACGCGCACCTGCCCGGGGGCCAGTCCGGGTTCCGGGATATCGTTGACGACGACGACTTCGGGATCGCCGTAGGCCGTGATCTGGATGGCTCTCATGGTCATTCTCCGTGACGGCTGGACGCGATCGGGCGAAAGGGATTCACAGCACGTTGTGCGCGATTTTTTCCAGCGCAATGCGCGCGTCTTCGACGCTTTCGATGTGCGGCAGGCTGAAGGCCAGGCGGTCTGCTCCGGCGTCTTGGTAGATGGTGCGCAACTCGCGGCTGTCGTCGCCGGGGGCCAGGATCACGCCGATCTCGAAATGCGCGATATCGCGTCCGGCGTCCTGCGCATAGGCCATGATCTTCGCGCGGCCCTGCTTCACATGCTCCGGCCCGGTCATGTCGGTTTCCGTCAGCGAGAGCAGGCGCGTACCGGCATAGGCGGGCAACCAGCCCTGGCAGTGCTCGCCAACGCGTTTCAGCACGCCGTCGCTGTACCCGCCGAGCAGGATCGGCGTGTGCGGCTTGCTGACCGGGCGCGGGTACATCTGCACTTCGGGAAACTGGAAGAAGTCACCGTCGAAGGCGAACGCGTCCTCGGTCCACAGGCCCTTCATCACCGCGATGCTTTCCATGGTATAGTCCCAGCGCCGTTCGAAGCTGCCGCCGCTGGCCTCGATCTCGATCCGGCTGGCACCCCCCGTGCCCAGCCCCAGCAGGAACCGCCCGTTGCTGTAGGCATCGATCGAGGCGACCTGCTTGGCCACGTCGACCGGATGCTTCATCGGCATGATCAGCACGCCGGTCGACACTTCGAGCCGGGTGGTCAGCGCGGTCGCGCGCGCCGCGCCGATCAGCGGGTCCTGGTAGAACGGCACGCCATGGGTGTGCGGACCCTTGATCTCCTCGCGGATCGGACGGACCGTGTGATGCCCGGTGGTCAGCCAGTCGAACCCGATCTGTTCGGCCAGCCGCCCGATCTCGCCCATATCGACATCGTTGATCGGCACGCCCGGATCGGCGAACGGCCTGCTTACGCCAATTTTCATCGAGGCTCTCCCACAAGCGGCTGGTCAGACGGCTGCCATGCTGCCGGTCATCCGTAGAAAAATTTCATCAGTTCGCTCTTGGCCAAGACCCGTTCGCGCCGCGCGGCGTTGGAGGTGACGGGATCGTCGGGCGATGTTTCGTCCGGGTTGTAGATCGGGCCGGACCCCAGCGCGTCGATCGTGCCGCGCGCCAGTGCCGCGGTGTCCGACGCACCGGTCGCCTCGACCGGAATGCCGCGCCGGGCCAGCGTTTCGCGCAGCATCGGGGTGTCGGCGATCTTGAACAGCAGCGTGACCACATCGACGCCGCGCGGCGTCAGTTCTGCCCACAGCGCTTCGCCCAGGTTGAGCGCAAAGCCCTTGGTCGCGGTATAGATCCCGGACTGCCCCACGCCGCCGAAGGCCGCTTCCGACCCGACCACGATCAGCCCGCCGCCGCTGCCCCCATCGTCCACGCTGTCCACCAGCCGGCGGCCGAAATGGTGGAGCGCTTCGGTCAGGAACAGGACGTTGCGCTGGATCGTGGCGGCCCAGGTGGCATAAGGCTGGTCCACGAACTGCGCGCCCGATGCCTCGGCGCCGGCATTGAACACGGCCAGCGTCAGCGGCAGATCGGCGGTGGCGGCTTCGATCCGGGCGACCGCGTCTGGCGCGCCAAGGTCGAGCGACAGCGTCCGTACCTCGACGCCCGTCGTGCGAACCGTTTCGGCCGCGCGGGCCAGCTTGTCCTCGTTGCGCGCAATCAGCAGGCAGTTCATGCCGCGCCGCGCCAGGTCGGTCGCAAACGCAAGGCCGAGGCCGTCCGATCCGCCGGTGACGAACGCCCACTTGCCGGGCGCGATGGCTGCCGATTGCGTCATCCGGCCACCGCGTCGGGCTGGCCTGCCGGGTTCTGTCCGCCGCCGATGCCCATCTTGCGGTTGAGGTCGTCCATGTCGAGATATTCGCGCCATTTGACGATCAGTCCGGCATCGTCGAATTCATAGATCGCGACCATCTGGTGCGGGCACGGGCGGCCCATGATGATCGCGGTGTCCGACCGTTCCTGCATCACCATGCGGTCGTTCGACACGATGTTGACTTCGTTGCATTTGTTGTTGGTGGCGAACGTCATCTGGTTGAGGATTTCGGCGCGCAGCGCGTCCTTGCCCTTGATCACCGGGCCGCCCGGCACCCACAATTGCCATTCGGCGTCTTCGGCAAAGAACGACAGGATTTTCTCCACTTCGGGCCGCACCGCGTCGCTGCCGTCGCCCCACGCGTCGTGCATGGTGCGGACCTTGTTCTCAAGCTCGATACCCATCTTCTGTCCTTCAATTCTGAGCGTCAGTTGCCGGCCGCCAACGCGCGCGTGACGCTGATGAACGGCACGGTGCAGCTTTGCCCGCCATCGACGGGATAGAGCATCCCGTTGACGTAGCGCGATTCGTCCGAGGCGAGGAACAGCGCCATCGCCGCGATGTCCTCCGGCTCGCCGATGAACGGCGTGTTGAGCACATCGAGGAACAGCCGGTCCATTTCCGGCGTCGTCCACGCGATCTTGGCCGGGGTCTGGGTGGGGCCGGGCAGGATCGCGTTGCTGCGGATGCCGCGCTTGCCATACGTCGCGGCGATCGCCTGCACGAACCAGTTGAGCGCCGCCTTGGACGAACCATAGCTGTAGGCGGTGATGTCGCCGCCCATCGAACTGCCCGACGACGTGGAGATGATCGAGCCGCGCCCGCGTTCGAGCATGTGCGGGATCGCCAGCTTGCTGGCGATCACCGCGCCCAGCACGTTGACCCGCAAGTTGGCGAAGAAGATGTCCGGATCGAACGCCAGGAAATCCATGTCGCGCAGCGCGTGTTCGGTGTTGGTGTAGAGCGCGTTGTTGAACAGGACGTCGATCTGTCCGAAATCGGCGACGGTGGTTGCGATCATCCGGGCGAGATCGTCTTCGTTGCCCACGTCCACGGCGATCGCGCGTGCCTTGCCGCCAGCGTCGACGACGGCCTGCGCCACGGTTTCGGCAGGCTCTGCCCTGATGTCCGCGACGATGACGGTGGCGCCTTCCCGCGCGAACATTTCCGCGCTCGCCCGGCCGATGCCGCTGCCACCGCCGGTGATGATGCAGACCTTGTCCGCAAGCCTCGCCATGTTTCAGTGCTCCTCGTCGCCGATGCGGCGTTCGTTGCGGGCAGAGTCGCGAGATTTGGCAGGCACGTTACCTGTCGAACGGCTGGTGGGGCCGGCAACATACGTCGCTGACAGGGCAGGCCGTCGCCTGATCCCGCCGATATGGCGCATTCGCAATCGCTGGGCCGTCAGCCAGAATTCGCCAGCGGATTCCCGACGGGACGTTTCACCCCCTTTCCAAAGACAGGTTATCCGATCGACGTCCGGCGACAGCGAGGCGGCGAAAAGAAGATGATCGATCCGACTGGGAGGACCAACCGATGATTTCACATGGCCGCATGAAGAGCCTTGTCGCGCTGCTGCTGGCGACGACCGCAACCCCGGCGTTCGCGCAGGACAAGCCGGCCGCGCAGACGCAGGCTGGCGATGCGGGCCAGGCCACCGTCGATCAGACCAATGGCGACATCATCGTCACTGCGCGCCGCACCGCTGAAAACATCCAGTCCACGCCGGTTTCGATCACCGCGTTCGGCACCGAATCGCTGCGCCAGGCGCAGATCCGCGATACGCAGGACTTGCTGTTCAAGACCCCGGGCGTATTCCTCGCCGGATCGGGCGGGCGCGAGAATTCGAACTTTTCGATCCGCGGCCAGTCGAAGGCGCTGGCGGGCAACAGCGCGCCTGGCGTGATCAGCTATTTCGCCGACGTGCCGGCACCGACGCTGGGGTCCAGCATCCCCACGTACGATCTGTCGTCGGTGCAGGTGCTCAAAGGCCCGCAGGGAACGCTGTTCGGCCGCAACACCACCGGCGGCGCGATCCTCTATTACCCGACCACACCAACCTATGAAGTCGGCGGCTACATCCAGGGCTCCTACGGCAGCTACAACGCGTTCATCGGCGAAGCGGCGATCAACGTGCCCATCGTCGATCAGAAAGTGGCGCTGCGCATTTCCGGCCAATACCAGCGGCGTGATGGCTGGACGAAGAACATCGGCGTCGGCAACGACCCCGATGACCTGAATTCGCGCGCCCTTCGCGGCACGCTGCTGCTCGAGCCGGTCGAAGGGCTCAAGAACACCACCATCGTCGATTACTACCGCAACCGCTCCACCGGCGGCGCGTCGGTGCTGGTCGATGTGTTCGCGGGGCCGAATGCGCTGACCGCCACTGGCACGCTGTCGGCAGCACAGGCCCAGCTCGCCCTGCAACGTGCGCGCGGCGTGCGGGTGATCAATTCGGACATCGACGCGTTCGAACGTGCCGACCGGTTCGGCATCACCAACCGCACCGAGGCGACGCTGTCCGACGCGATCCAGCTGGTCAACATCTTCGGCTACCGCCATACCAAGGTCGATTATTTCTCGAGCGTCGATGGCTTGCCGACGCTGATTTCCGACGGCACCGGCGCCATCCCCAAGGGCCTGCCGGTCGAGGTCGTCGGCGGTCGCCAGACCTCGGACGTCGAGCAGTTCACCGACGAACTGCAGCTGCGCGGCAAGGCCGCCGACGACAAGCTCGACTGGCTGGTCGGGGGCTTCTACCTCAAGAGCAAGCCCAAGGGGCCGACCGGCACCTACATCCCCATCTTCATCCTGCCCGGCATCACCAACGCGCCGTTCAACTATGGCTTCTTCACCGAGACCAGCAAGGCGCTGTTCGGGAATGTGACGTACAAGCTCGACGCGATTGCCGATGGCCTGCGCTTCAACGCCGGCTTCCGCTACACCTGGGACGACATCAGCGCCTGCGTGGGCGGTGGCACCTCGCCCGATCCGGTGCTGTCCCCGGCTGATTGCAACAATGCCGTCGCCGCGATCAAGAACAGCAGCGTGAACAAGACCAAGTCGCAGGCGCCAACGTGGACGATCGGGCTCGATTGGCAGGCAACGCCCGAGCTGTTCCTGTATGCCGTCACTCGTCGTGGCTATCGCGCGGGCGGCATCAACAGCCCGACGCTGGCGGGCCGGCTCGCCCCGTTCCAGTCGTTCGCGCCTGAAAAGGTGACCGACGCGGAAGTCGGCGTCCGTTCGGACTTCCGCGCGGGCGACGTTGCCATCCGCTTCAACGCCTCGCCGTTCATCGGCTGGTACAGCAACGTGCAGGTGCCGATCGCGGGCCTCAACACGCAGGCGACCTGCAGCCTCGTCACGCCGGGCGGCACGGCCGCACCCAAGTCGCCCGACGGCGATTGCAACCCCAACAACGATCCGAGCGGCGGCACGCTGCTGGCCAACGCCGGTTCCACCCGCGTGGCCGGTATCGACCTGTCCGCGCGAATCGCACCGACGCCCACGCTGTCATTCGAGGCGGGCGCCACGTTCCTCGATCTCAAGACGCGCTCGCTGACGGTTCCGACCGACCTTCAGCCCTATCTGCGCGTGCTGGAGGTGCCGTTCAACCTGGTCGCCAAGCAGACGATCACCGCCGGGGTCCACTGGGTGCTGCCGGTTCCCGAAAGCATCGGCAAGACCGCGTTCACCGGCGATTTCTACCATTCGAGCAGCGTCCAGTCGTCGGATGCGATCCTGCCCGGATACAGCCTGGTCAACTTGCGCCTCGACGTCGGCGGGATCGGCGGCACGTCGCTCGACGCCAGCGTGTTCGTGCGCAACCTGTTCGACAAGCAATACCTCGCGTCAAGCAACGTCGGGTCGAACCTGCTGGGCATCCAGAGCGGCTTCTTCGGCGCGCCGCGCACGGTCGGGTTCGAATTGCGCTATCGCTTCGGCAATTGAACTGAACGAAAAAGTACACCCCTTGCGGGTCGGCGGGAGAACAGGAATGGGTATGCAAGCAGTGCCGCCGCCCCCCGATGCCACCGACCGCAAGGTGTATGACTGGTTGGCCGCCAACATCGGCCCCGTCACGGCGTTCGAGCGGCAGCCGCGCTGGCGACCGGGCTGGAACGTGGTGGTCGAGCGCGATGGCGCGCCGGTGCCGCTCTATGTCCGGGGGCCGCGCGGCGACACCTATGTCTCGCCGGTGGACATGTTTCAGGAAGCGGAAATCCATCACGTGTTCGAACGCAGCGGGATTCCCGCCCCGCGCGTCCACGGGATGATCCCCGATCCGCTGTGCATCGTGATGGATATGTTGCCCGGCGGCATCAACACCGGCACGATTGCCGATCCGCAATTGCAGGCACAGGTTCGCGAACGGTTCATTGCGATCGTGGCGGACGTGCACCGATTGCCGCCCGAAGCGTTCGCCGCTGCCAAGCTGCCCGTGCCGCGCACGCCCACGGAAATCGCGCTCAATCTTTATGCGCCGTCGCAAGCGATCTTCCGCGACCGGATCGGCGGTCACCCGTGGCCGCTGATGGAGTTCGCTTGGGCCTGGCTCAATCGCAACATCCCGCAGGACCGCACGCGCGTGACGTTCGTCAACTACGACGGCGGCCAGTTCCTGTTCGACGACAGCGGCGCGGTCACCGGGCTGATCGATTTCGAAGTCTCGTCGCTGGGCGATCCGGCGGCGGAGCTGGCGGGGATGCGCCTGCGCGATTCGACCGAACCGCTCGGCGACCTCACCGCGATGATTGCGCGGTACGAAGACCTGAGCGGCGACCGCATTTCGCGCAAGCTGATCGAATTCCACACCGCCGGGTTCTGCGGGGTCAACGGCTGGCTGATGTGGCCGCTGATGTTCGAAAGCGCGCCCGAACAGGACTACGTCGCGTACCTCAACTACAGCGTCGGCACGAGCCGCTGGATGATCCGCGCGATGGCCGATTACATGGGTATCGCGCTGGTCGATCCTGCCGAGCCGACCGAACAGCCGCTCGGGTTTTCGCAGGCGTCGCGCCATCTCGTCCGCCATATCGAGGCGTTTGCCGGGGGGACTCCCGCAGAGGACTACGCGCGCGATTCAGCGGCGCATCAGGCGTTTTACCTGGGACGGGTCAACGATTTCGGGCTGTCGGTGCTCGCCGCCGATCTCGCCGACGTGGCGGCGCTGACCGGCACGCGGTACGATGACTGGGCGAGCGCGCAGTCAGGCCTCTCGGCATGGGTCGCCAGCGTGGGGGCGGAAGCCGATGCGCGACTGGTGCAGCATTTCCACAACTGGCTGCAGCGGCAGGCGTTCATGCTGCGCGGATGCGGCCCTGCCGCTTACTTGCCGACGGTCGATCTGCAGCCGATCCGCGAGCGCTGAACTCAGCCGTTCAAGGCTTGCGCGATATGGCGGCCAGCACGAAGTCGATGCTGTTGGCGCGCCATGCGGCCGCGTCCATCTCGGCGCCCTCGCGGGTCCGGGAGACCAGCAGGATCATCGGTGAGTGGGCGAACCACGTCGTTACCAGGCTGTAGATGATCCAGAACAGGCGATCCGGTTCGAGATCGGCGCGGAACGAGCCGTCGCTGCGGCCGCGCGCGACGATCTGGCCCAGCACTTCGTCGATCAGTGTTCGCAGCACGGTGGCCAGCGGGCTGGCTTTGCCCACGTGGACGAAGTTGTGCTGCGCCTCGTCGATGGTCATCTGCGCAATCTGCGGTCGTTCCACGAATTCGCGGAAGAAATTGGTCATGAATTGCTTCAGCGCCGCTTCCGGGGGCAGCGCGTGATAATCGGTGCACCCGATGAATTGCGATGTGTTGTCCGCCGCTTCCTTGAGGATCAGCGTGTACAGATCCGATTTGCTGCCGAAGTAATAATACAACAGCTGCTTGGATACCTTGGCGCGCCGGCAGATCGCATCGACCGTGGTGCCATCGAAGCCATGGCTGGCGAATTCTTCCTTCGCGGCACACAGAATGTCGGCGATCGTAGTGGCATTCGACGTCCGCCGCCCCCGGGTTGCGACCGCCGAAGCGACCGCTGAATCAGAGGGACACTCGCCGCTGGCTGGCATTTCGCAACCTCTCCCCCACCGGGACTCTCCGCCCTGACCAAGCGTTGAATTATTGCCTTATGCGATACCTTGCGCGCCCCCTAAACACAACGACAGCGATACCGCGCCGTGCCTGCCGCGCGCTTCCATGATCTGCCGTCACGCATGAAACGATAAAAACGAGAGGAATGGATGGTGTTTGGAAACTTGAACGACCGCGTGGCGATCGTCACCGGATCGGGCGCCAATATCGGTGAGGCCTGCGCCAGGGCGCTGGCCGGCGCAGGCGCCCATGTCGTGGTTGCGGACATCAACGTGGCGGCCGCCGAAGCCGTGGCGGCGGATATCGTGGCGAGCGGCGGCAGCGCCATCGCGCACAGCCTGGATCTGGCGGACGAACAGACGATCATCGATCTGGTCGCGGCGGTCATCGCGAAATTCGGCCGCATCGACATCCTCCACAACAATGCCGCCGATACCCGACCCGATTTCATGGCCAAGGACCAGTCGATCCCGGACATGACGATCGAGGTGTGGGACCGTACTTTCGCGATCAACACGCGCGGGCCGATGCTGATGATCAAGCACGTTGCCCCGCACATGATCGCGGGCGGCGGCGGATCGATCATCAACACCGGCTCCGGCTCCGCCATTCTGGGTGATGTGTTCCATCCCGCCTATTCGACTTCGAAGGGCGCGCTGCACACGCTGACGCGCAATGTGGCTGCGCAACTGGGGCGGCACAACATCCGCTGCAATGCGATCCTTCCGGGACTGGTTCTGAGCAAGGGCGCGCGCGAGATCATGACCGCGGGCGAGATCGATTTCATCCAGCGCCACGTGCTGCTGCCCCGCCAGAGCAAGCCCGAGGACATTGCCGGACCGGTGCTGTTCCTGGCCTCGGACGCCGGCAGCTTTGTCACCGCGCAGGTGTTCAGCGCCGACGGCGGCATCGTCCATCATTCGCCGTACTATGCGGACGTGATGGCTTCGCTGGAAAGCGAGTAATTCGAAGGATAGGCGCATGGCTTCGTACGTGTTGAGCATGATGAACAAGCACGATCTCGCCAAGTACGGCGAATACTCTGCCCAGGGTTTCGTGTCGCTGCAGGGACTGCCGTTCGAGGTGATCGTCGGGGAAGGTCTGGACACGCTCGAAGGCACGGCACCGGGCAGCAGTGTCGTCCTGATGAAGTTCCCCGACAACGACGCGGCGATGGCCTGGTACAAGTCGGATGCCTATCAAACGGCGATCCCGATCCGGCACCAGGCCGCCGAGACGATCTTCGCGGTGCATTTCACCGACGACCGCTAATCGCCGCCATCCGTCATCAACACCAATCACGATGCGCAGCGCAATGGCGCACGCATGACCGGAGAGGGTCCCCCATGAGCAAGTATCCAACGATGTTCAGCCCGATCACGATCGGGCGTCTGGAAGTGAAGAACCGCGTGTTCATGTCTCCGCACGGCATGGTCGGGCTCGGCATCGGCACCGACCGGCAGGTCGGTTATTTCGAGGCGCGCGCCAAGGGCGGTGCGGGCTTCATGGTGATCGCCAGTTGCCAGGTGCTGCCGGCCCCGCTGGTGCCGCCGGGCTGGTTCATCGAGGCCTACAATCCCGATCATATTCCGGCGATCCGCAAGATCGTGGATGCGGCGCATCGGCATGGCGCGAAGATCGCGGTGCAGGGCGTGTGGATGATGGCCGATCCGGCCAAGGCGCAGGCATCGGCCATCGCGCCGCACACCGTGCTGGCCGATACCCAGCCGCGCTCGATGACGACGGCCGAAGTGCATGAACTGATCGAAGCGCACGCCATTGCCGCCTCGCACGCCGAACAGGCCGGGGCCGACGGGTTCGAATTCCCGATCAGCGGGGGCGCGGGCGTGCAGAGCTTCACCTCGGAATTCTACAACCAGCGCACCGATCAATACGGCGGCAGCCTTGAAAACCGCATGCGCATCGTGGTCGAGATCATCGCCGCTATCCGGCAACGCGTGCGCCCCGATTTTGCGATCGGCGTGGCGGTCAACGCCGATGAATCGACGATCGGCGCCAAGGGCATCGATGACGGTATCGCCCAGTGCAAGATCCTGGAAGCGACCGGCATGGTCGACTGGCTGCGCATCACCGCGCGCGGCCAGAAGCCGCAGATGACGCAGTACCACTACCCTTCGTCGTACATGGCCAAGGAAGGCACGCACCTCGACGCGGCGGCAGCGGTCAAGCAGGCGGTCAAGCTTCCGGTGATCAGCGGCGGGCGCATCCTGACCCCGGCGTTTGCCGACCAGGCCATCGCCGACGGGCGCTGCGACATGGTGTTCGTGGCGCGATCGGTGATCGCCGACCCGGAATGGCCCAACAAGTGCCGGGACGACCGGACCAGCGAAATCCGCGGCTGCATCGGCGATCTGGAAGGGTGCTTCCTGCGGTCGTGCTATGGCCAGGCGGTGGGCTGCACGGTCAATCCCGACATCGGCTTCGAACACGAAGGCCCGGTGACCCCGGCGGCTGTCAGCAAGACCGTGGTGATCGTCGGCGCCGGGCCCGCCGGGATGCAGGCCGCGCTGGTCGCGTCGCAGCGGGGCCACAAGGTCACCGTGCTGGAAAAGTCCGACCGGATCGGGGGCCATGTCACGCTGCAGGCGATGCTGCCGGGGCTGGAGGACCGGGCCGAGCTCACCCGCTGGCTGAAGCTCCAGCTCGACAAGGCCGGGGTCGAAATCCGGACCGGCACCGAAGCGACGCCGGCGTCGATCAAGGCGCTTTCGGCCGATGCGGTGATCATTGCCACCGGCGCGCGCTATTCGCGCACCGGCGTCAGCAAGGCGCAGCTGACCGGCGTGCGCGGCGCGCATCTGGACCACGTGTTCACCCCCGAAGAGGTGTTGCTGGAGCATGCGCGGATCGGCAAGCGCATCGTCATCTATGACAACACGTCGTACGAAGTCGGCCCCGGCATTGCCGAACTGCTGGCCGATCAGGGCAAGGAGGTGTTCCTCGTCACGATGGATTCGGCGATGGCGATGTCGGTGACCGAACTCGGCCTGAACAAGGTGATCGCGCGCCGGGTCATCCCCAAGGTGACCTTCCTGCCCTCGACCGAGATCACCGGCATCGACGAGCGCGATGTCCATCTGCGCGGCGTGTTTTCGGGTGAAGCGAGCGTGCTGGAAGCGATCGACAACACCATCCTGGTGACCTCGAAACCGCCGCAGGAAGATCTCTACCATGCGCTGATCGCCGACATGCCGGACATCCGCATCATCGGCGATGCCCGCGACGCGCGCTGGAGCGTGTTCGCGACCGACGAGGCGATCAAGGACGGTCGGCGCGCCGGTCTGGCCGTGTAACGATCCGCAGCACCGTGATCCACGCATCACGGTGCTGCCGCTTCCTTTCGTAAGATAGGTGTCTCGGGGTGGGCGGCCGGACAGTGGCACGCTCTGTCGAACCGGTTTCGTCCATTTACAGGGCAGAATTCATGGAAGCCTATATCTACGATCACGTCCGCACGCCGCGCGGAAAAGGGCGCCCCGATGGCGCGCTGCATGAAGTCACCTCGGTCGAGATGGCGACCCAGTTGCTGCAGGCGCTGCGCGACCGCAACAACCTAGATACGTCGCTGCTCGACGATGTGATCCTGGGCATGGCGCAGCCCGTGGGCGAACAGGGCGGCGTGCTCGCCCGCGCCGCGGTGCTGCAGGCAGGGTACGCGCAGACCGTGGCCGGACAGCAGATCCACCGGTTCTGCGCGTCGGGTCTCGATGCCGTGAGTCTGATCGCGGCGCAGGTCCATTCGGGCATGATCCAGGCCGGCATCGGCGGCGGCGTCGAATCGATGAGCCGCACGGTCATGGGCTATGATTCGGGCGCGTGGACGTCGGACCCGGCGGTGGCCTTCCACAACCACTACGCGCCGCAAGGGATCGGCGCGGACATCATCGCCACGCTCGACGGGTACAGCCGCGCCGATGTCGATGGCTTTGCCGTGGAAAGCCAGCGCAAGGCCGCGCACGCGTGGGAAAACGGCTATTTCAAGAACTCGGTCGTCCCGGTGAAGGACGTTCTGGGCGAAGTGCTGCTCGATCATGACGAGCACATGCGCCCGGGCACGACGGTGGAAAGCCTGGCCAAGCTCAAGCCCGCGTTCGAAGGCTATGGCAAGGGCGGGTTCGAGGCGGTGGCCAAGGCCAAGTATCCGCAGATCGAGGAACTCAGCTACGTCCACCATGGCGGCAACAGCTCGGGCATCGTCGATGGCGCCGGTGTCGTGCTGGTGGGGTCGAAGGAATTCGGCGAGCGGGCAGGCCTCAAGCCGCGCGGCCGCATCCGTGCTTATGCCAACATCGGCTCCGAACCGACGATCATGCTGACCGCGCCCGGCGCGTGTTCCGACAAGGCGCTGAAGAATGCGGGCATGTCGCGCAAGGACATCGACCTGTGGGAGCTGAACGAGGCCTTCGCCAGCGTCGTGATGCGCTTTCAGCGCGACATGGATGTGCCCGACGACAAGATCAACGTGAACGGCGGCGCGATTGCCATGGGGCATCCGCTGGGGGCGACCGGCGCGATGATCCTGGGCACCGTGCTCGATGAGCTGGAACGCCGCGACTTGCAGACCGGACTGATCACGCTGTGCGCCGCCAACGGGCTGGGCACGGCCTCGATCATCGAACGCGTCTGACGCGCGATCCACGTTTTTTGAAGCGGGAAACCCCATGCAGAACATGACACTCGAAACGGCCGCAGACGGCTTTGCGATCCTGAAGCTGGACGCTGCCGGGCAGACCATGAACGTCGTCAACGACGCCTTCCTTGCCGACATGGAGGAGGCAACCGCGCAGATCGCCGCTGACGACAGCATCAAGGGCGTGATCCTCACCTCGGGCAAGCCCGCGTTCATGGCCGGGGCAGACCTCACCCAGCTGGTTCAGGGCTTCGGCACGCTGACGAAGCAGGACGCGTTTGCGTTTTCGCAGCGGGCGAGCGCGATGCACCGTGCGATCGAGCAATCGGGCAAGCCGTGGGTGGCGGCGATCAACGGGCTGGCGCTGGGCGGCGGGTTCGAACTGGCGCTGGCGTGCCACCACCGCGTGCTGGTCGACAATCCCAAGGCGCTGGTCGGGCTGCCCGAAGTCAACGTCGGCCTGCTGCCGGGTTCGGGCGGCACGGTGCGCCTCGCCATCCTGATCGGTTTCAAGAAGGCGCTGGACCTGCTGCTTACGGGCCGCAACGTCGGTCCCGCCGAAGCGCTCAAGCTGGGCATCGTCGATGAGGTCGTATCGGCGGACACGCTGGTCGATGCTGCGCGCGCGTGGCTGGCCGCCGGGCCGGACCCGGTGCGGCCGTGGGACGTCAAGGGCTGGGTGCCGCCGCAGAAGAAGGGCCTGACCATCCCGGAAGATTCGGCCGCCTACATGATGGCCGCCGGTTCGATCGCGCTGAAGGGCTACAACACGCCGGCGCCGCAGGCGATCCTGTCGTGCGTGTTCGAAGGGCAGCAGTTGCCGTTCGACAAGGCGCTGTCGGTGGAAAGCAAGTATTTCGCCAGGCTGCTGACCGATCCGGTGGCGCGCAACATCATCCGCACCACGTTCATTTCCAAGCTGGCGGCGGAAAAGGGCGCGCGGCGGCCCGCAGGCATCGCCAAGTCGCAAGTGACGAAGCTGGGCGTGCTGGGCGCGGGCATGATGGGCGCGGGCATTGCGTTCGTCTCGGCCACCGCCGGGATCGAGGTCGTGCTGCTCGACCGCGACGTGCCCACCGCCGAAAAGGGCAAGGCCTATACGGCCAAGGCGCAAGCCAAGCTCGTCGACAAGGGCAAGCTGAGCCAGGACAAGGCCGATGCCGTGCTCGCGCGGATCACGCCCACCGATGACTATGCGCAGCTCGCCGACTGCGACATGATCGTCGAAGCGGTGTTCGAGGATACCGCGATCAAGGCCGAGACCACGAAGAAGGCCGAAGCGGTCCTTCCTGCGACCGCCGTGTTCGCGTCCAACACCTCGTCGCTGCCGATCTCGGCGCTGGCGCAGGCGTCGCAGCGCCCCGACCAGTTCATCGGCATCCACTTCTTCTCGCCGGTCGACCGAATGGGTCTGGTCGAAGTGATCGTCGGCAAGCAGACGTCGAAGGAAACGCTGGCCCGGTCGCTCGATTTCATCGCGCAACTGCGCAAGACGCCGATCGTCGTCAACGACAGCCGCGGGTTCTACACCAGCCGCGTGTTCCGCATGTTCATCTTCGAAGGCGTGGCGATGCTCGAGGATGGCGTCGAGCCTGCGCGCATCGAAAATGCGGCGAAGGCGGCAGGCTTCCCGATCGGGCCGCTGGCTTTGCTTGACGAAGTGACGATGGAACTGCCGGTCAAGATCGTCGACGAGGCCGCCCGGGACGCCGCCAACACGGTCAACAAATATACCATCGAACGCGGGATGAAAGTGCTGTCGCGGATGATCGCGCTGGGCCGGGGCAGCCGCAAGGCCGGTGGCGGCTTCTACGATTACCCCGCCGGGGGCGGCAAGCGACTGTGGACGGGGCTTGCGAACGAGTTCGCCGTGGCAGATACCCAGCCCGATCAGGAAGAGCTGAAGAAGCGCTTCCTCTATTCGCAGGCGAACGAAACCGCCCAGATTCTGGAAGAAGGCGTGCTGGAAACCGCAGAGGATGCAGATCTTGGCGCCGTGTTCGGCTGGGGCTTCCCGACATGGACCGGCGGCACGCTGAGCTATATCGATACGGTGGGCATCGCCGAATTCGTGGCCGAAGCGGATCGGCTCGCGCAAGCTTACGGATCGCGGTTCGCGCCTTCGGCATGGCTGCGCGCCAAGGCGGCCAAGGGCGAAGGTTTCTATCCGAAGTCCACCGGCGCCAACGCGGCGGCCGCAAAGGAACTGACCCCAGCATGAAGCGCGTCATCTTCGATTCCGATCACGAGCAGTTCCGCGACAGCGTGATCAAGTTCATGCAAGCCGAAGTCGCGCCTTTCGCCGAAAAATGGCGCGAGGAAGGCTCGGTCCCGCGCGAACTCTATCGCAAGGCGGGGGCGCAGGGGCTGCTGTGTACCTGGGCGGACGAGAAATACGGTGGGGCGGGGATCGACGATTTCCGCTTCGAGCAGATCATCATCGAAGAAAACATGCGCCACGGCGATGTCGGGTTCTATATCAACCTGCACAACGATCTCGTCGCGCCCTACGTCGCCAAGCTGGGCAGCGAAGAGCAGCTGGATCGCTGGATGCCCGGCATCGTTTCGGGCGAGCAGATCCTGGCCGTGGCGATGACCGAGCCGTCGACCGGATCGGATCTGGCGGGGATGAAGACCCACGCCGAGGACAAGGGTGACCACTGGCTGCTCAACGGGGCCAAGACCTATATCTCGAACGGCATCCTGTCCGACCTGATCATCGTGGCCGCGCGTACCGATCCGGAAAGCCGCCACGGGCTGAGCCTGCTGGTGGTCGAGCGCGGGATGGAAGGCTTCGAACGCGGGCGCAAGCTCGCCAAGATGGGGTTGAAGGCGCAGGATACCGCCGAACTGTTCTTCAACGACGTGAAGGTGCCCAAGGCCAACATGCTGGGCGATCCGGGGCAGGGTTTCCGCTATCTGGCCCGCTTCCTCGCGCAGGAGCGGCTGGTCGCGGCGATCGGCTTCATGGCCACCGCGCAGACCGCGTTCGATCTCACGCTCGATTACGTCAAGGAGCGCAAGGCGTTTGGCAAGCCGATCGGCGCGTTCCAGAACACGCGGTTCAAGATGGCCTCGATGCGCGTCGAACTCGATGCGGCGCAGACCTATGTCGATCAGCTTGTGCTGTTGCTGAACGCCGGCGAGCTGTCGGCGGAGGACGCCTCGGGCGCCAAGCTGCTCGCGTCCGAGCTCGAAGGCCGGGTGATGGACGAATGCGTCCAGCTGCACGGCGGCGCGGGCTACATGGAAGAATACCGGATCAGCCGCATGTACACCGATGCGCGCGTCAGCCGGATTTTTGCGGGCACCTCTGAAATCATGCGCGAGATCATCGGGCGCAGTCTTGGCCTCGACGAACGCAAGATGTCCTGATCCGATGACCACGCGGCATCTGGTCGATCCGGCGCTGTTGCCGCTGATCGATTCGTTTCCGCCGATGGTGCTGTCGGATCAAACCCTGCCGCTGATCCGCGCGGCCCTGCCCGCCATGGTCAAGGCCGTGCCGCTGCCCGACCTGCCGGTGGCGGTCAGCGACGTGATGGTGGCGGCGGATGGGGGGCAGCGCTCGGTCCGCTGCATGATGCTGCGCCCCGCCGCGATGGCGGCCAATGCCCCGGCGATCCTGCACATGCACGGCGGCGGCCATGTGCTCGGCATGCCGGAAATGAACGCCGGCCAGCTGATGCAATGGGCCGATGCGCTGGGCTGCCTGATCCTGTCGGTGGACTATCGCCTGGCACCGGAGACCCGGTTCCCCGGTGCGCTGGAGGATTGCTACGCCGCGCTGGGCTGGCTCCACGACGAGGCCGACCGGCTCGGGATCGACCGCACCCGGATCGCGGTCAGCGGCGAAAGCGCTGGCGGCGCGCTGGCTGCCGGGCTTGCCCTGTATGCCCGCGATCGCGGTGAATTTGCGATCTGTTTCCAGCATCTCGAACAGCCCCGGCTCGATGACCGCACCGCCACATCGGCCGATCCCAATCCCTACACCGGCGAATTCGTCTGGACGCGCGAAAGCAGCCATTATTGCTGGATCGCGCAGCTGGGCAAGGAACCGGGCGGTGACGGTACCTCGCCTTACGCCGCGCCATCGCGGGCCACGGACCTGACCCGCCTGTCACGCGCGTTCATCGGCGTCGGCACGCTCGACCTGTTCGTCGATGAGTGTCTCGATTATGCCCACCGCCTGATCCGCTCGGGCGTGCCCACCGAACTGCACGTTTATCCCGGCTGCATGCACGGCTTCGGCATGGCGCGCGAAAGCGTGCCGGCGCGCCGCGCGCAGGCGGACAATCTCGCCGCATTCCGCAGCGCTTTCGCGCTGTAGGCGCGGCCTGACCCGCTTTTTTGGAAGGGAACCGAATGACGACCCGGCATCTGGTCGATCCCGCCGTGCTGCCTGCGCTGGAAGCATTTCCGCCGTTGCGCGCGACACGCGAAAGCCTGCCCGCAATCCGGGCGGCGATGGATGGAATCGCCCGGTCGATCCCGGTCCCGTCCTTGCCGGTCGATACGCAGACGGTGCTGATCCCTGCCAGCGAAGGGCACCACGTGCGGGCCATCCTGCTGCGGCCCCAGGGACGGACAGAGCTGCTCCCTGCGATCCTGCACATTCACGGCGGCGCCTATATCATCGGCGCGCCCGAAATGAGCGTGCCCGAACTGACCGCGACGGCCGATCAGCTTGGCGTCACGATCCTGAGCGTCGATTATCGTCTGGCCCCGGAACATCCCTTTCCCGCCGGGATCGAGGATTGCTACACCGCGCTGGGCTGGTTGCATGACCACGCCGCCACGCTGGGCGTCGATCGGTCCCGCATCGCGGTGATGGGCGAAAGCGCCGGCGGTGGTCTGGCCGCGTCGCTGGCGCTGCTGGCGCGCGACCGGGGCGTCTATCCGCTGGCGTTTCAGCTGCTCGACGCGCCGATGATGGATGATCGCACGTGCGTGCGTCCGCGCAATCCGGTCACCGGCGAATTCATTTTCGCGCCCGAGGACAATCATTTCGGCTGGAGCTGCCTGCTCGATGCCGAGCCGGGCGCGCCGGGCGTTTCGCCTTATGCCGCAGCTGCGCGCGAGACTGAACTGGCAGGCCTGCCACCAACGCTGATCGCCACCGGCGCGCTCGATCTGTTTGTGGATGAGAACGTGGATTATGCCATGCGCTTGATTGCGGCGGGGGTGGCGGTGGAGCTGCACGTCTATCCGGGTTGCCCGCATGGCTATGTCATCGCCGCAGATGCGCCGGTGTCGCAGCGCGCGTTGCAGGACAAGCGCAACGCGCTGCGCCGGGCGCTGGCGATCTGATGCCGATCCTCGATGCAGAGCGCCTGCTGCGCTACAAGGTCCCGGAAGCGCACGATCTTTACGACCCGCGCGACGCCATTCTTTATGCCCTGGGAACCGGCGCGGGCTTGTCTGCCGATATCGACGAACTGGCTATGGTGTTCGAGCGCGATCTGAAAGTCCTGCCGACGATAGCGTTCGTGCTGGGCACGGCGGGGTTCTGGCTGATGGACCCGGCGGTCGGTCTCGATTGGCCGCGCGTGCTGCATGGCGAACAGTCGCTGGTGCTCCGTCGTCCGCTGGACCCGCAGGACGAACTCAAGGGATCGACCCGCATCGGCGAGATTGCCGACAAGGGCCCCGGCAAGCCTGCGATGTTCCGCGCCTATCGCACGCTGAAGGATCTGGGTGGTAATGTGGTCGCCGAGCTGTCCGAGCTCTGGATAGTGCGCGATGCCGGCGGTTTCGGTGGCGAGCGCACCCTGCCGGGCCCTGCTCCGGTGACAATGCCCGTTACGCCGCCGTCGTTCAGCCTGGATCTGCCGACCAGCCGGCAGCAGGCGATGATCTATCGCCTGTCGGGTGATCGCAATCCGCTGCATATCCATCCCGAAACCGCGCAGCTGGGCGGGTTCGACCAGCCGATCCTGCATGGGCTGTCCACGCTCGGGCTGGTGGCGCGGGCGCTGATCCATCTGCACTGCGGTGGCGATCCGGAGCGTCTGTCCTCGATTTCCGCGCGCTTCACCGCGCCGGTCATCCCGGGTGAGACCGTACGCACGCAAAGCTGGCAGGATGGCAAAAACATCGTGTTCCGGGCGATTGCGGTGGAGCGTGACACGGTGGTCATCGACGGCGGCACGGCCAGCATCGACAGCTTTGCCACCCTTCCGGTCGGCAGGTTCTAACGCGGGCCGGAGCCCATCAAATGACCATCCGACCGCAGCGTCGGCAACGGGAGTGTGGAGAGCATGGCCGACAGCCCAACCGGGACCGGTGAGACGCGCTTTGGCATCTGCAAGGTGTGCTGGGCGGGCTGCCCGGTCGAGGTGACGGTGGAGGACGGGCGCGCGACCAAGGTCGTCGGCGATCGCCAGTCCCCGATCTATGGCGGCTATACGTGTCCCAAGGGCCGGGCGATGCCCGAGGCGCATTACTCGCCCACGCGCGTGCTGCATCCCCGCAAGCGGATGCCCGACGGCAGCTACACCGAAATTCCGATGGCGCAGGCGATCGAAGAGATCGCGCAACGCATCGAAGGCATCGTGGCAGAGCACGGGCCCGAAGCGATCGCGGTCTATCCCGGCAACGGCAACCTGACCAACCCGATCAACCCGGTGATCGGCGCGATGTTCATCATGGCGATGGGCACGTTTCCCGACCGGTTCTTTTCGGTCCAGACCATCGATCAGGCGGGCAAGGTCATCGCGCAGGCACTGCACGGCCGTTGGATTCCGGGGCCGCAGCCGTTTTCCACGGCCAAGACCTGGATCATGGTCGGGACCAACCCGGTCATTTCCAAGCAAGGGGTTATGGTCAATCCGGGGCAGACCGTGAAGCAGGCGGTGAAGGACGGGATGAAGCTGATCGTGATCGATCCGCGCGCTACTGAATCCACCGCCCACGCGTTCCTCCACATCGCGCCGCAGCCGGGCCAGGACGCCGGCATCCTTGCCGGGATCCTGCGCGTGATCCTGTCGGAAGGTCTTTATGACGCCGCGTTCGTGGCGGACAACGCGATCGGAATCGAGGCGCTCAAGGCCGCGGTCGAACCGTTCACGCCCCATCATGTGGCCGACGTCGCGGGGATTTCGGCTGACGATCTGATCCTGGCGGCGCGCACGTTTGCTGCCGCCGAGAGTGGCTGTGTCGTCACCGCCACGGGCGCGCATTTTCCGCTCCACGGCACCTTGTGCGAATATCTGGCGCTCAGCCTCAACACGGTGTGCGGTCGCTGGGTGCGCGCGGGCGAGCCCCATGCCCAGCCGCACGTGCTGTTGCCTGACGTACCGATCCATGCGCAGCCGCATGCGCCGTACCAGCCGTGGGATCACAGCAAGCTCAGCCGGATCAACGCCCTGCCGCAGACCGTGGTGGGCGCGCCGACCGGCACGCTGCCCGACGAGATCCTGACACCGGGACCCGGCCAGGTGCGCGCGCTGATCTGTTCGGGCAGCAACCCCGCCGTGTCGCTCCCCGACCAGAACCGCGCGGGCCGGGCGCTGGGGGCGCTCGACCTGCTGGTGGCGATCGACGTCGAGATGTCGAACACGGCGCGCATGGCGGACTACGTGATTCCCGACCGGATGGCGCTGGAAACGCCCGCCTGCTCGCAGTTTTCCGAATCGATGAAGTACTACGGCATCTGGACCGGCGGCTACGAGGTGCCTTTTGCCCAATATGCCCCCGCGCTGGTCGAACCCCCGGCGGGATCGGATACGATCGAAAGCTGGGAGTTCTTCTATGAACTGGCCCGGCGGCTGGGCAAGCAGATCACCTACTTCGGCAACGCTGCCGGCACGGGGCAGCACTGGGACAAGCCGCCGGTGGCGTTCGCGCTGCCGCTGGACCGGCGCCCGACGACCGAGGAGATGTTCGAGGCGATGTGCGCCGGCTCGCGCGTGCCGCTGGCGGAAGTGAAGCAGCACGTTCACGGCAAGGTGTTTGGCGACCTGGACCTGACCGTGCTGCCACGCGCCGACGATTGCACCGCCAGGCTGCAGCTGGCCGATCCGACGATGATGGCGGAACTGGCCGCCGTGTTCGTCCATCGCGGCGACACCGCGAATCCGAGCGCGGAATTTCCGCTGATGCTTATCCCCCGGCGTGCCAACGACATGATGAACTCGATCGGGCGCACCAACCCGAAGCTGACGGCGCGGCGCACACACAATCCCGCCTACCTCAACCCGTCGGACCTCGCCCGGTTCGGCCTGGCAACGGGCGACATCATCCGCATCCGGTCGGAACACGGCGAGATCAGCGGCGTGGCCGAAGCCGAACAGCGGTTGCGCCCGGGCACGCTGTCGATGTCGCATTGCTTCGGCACCAACCCTGACGAGGCAGACGATCCGCTGGGCCAGGGCGGCTGCACCTCGCGGTTGATGGACGCCAACGCGGCGTTCGATCCGGTGTTCGGCCAGCCGCGCATGGGCGCCATTCCCGTCAGCATCGAACCTGCCGGCAGGGTCTGAAGATAGGGCTTATGCCGTCGCCCAAGGGCGTGTGCCGCACTTTTCACTGCTGGTTCTGTGCATTTCACCGCGCAAGATGCACCATCTCGACGCGAAACCCTATCGCTCGGTAGGAAAAGAGGATTGCGTTCTTCGCCGGATTGGTGAAGGAAGGCGCGCGAAGGCGACCATCAGAGTCGCCTCAGCAGGAGAGTGCAGCATCATGGGTCTTGTCCCCACCACGATCATCCCGCCCCGCGTGACGCCGATCATCGTTCCGCGCAAAGGCTTCCTCAACCTAGTCGAGTCGATCACGCGTGCGCGGCTGGTAACATTCTGTGCCCCGGCGGGCAGCGGCAAGACGACTGCGGCACTGTACTGCCACAATCTGATGAAGGCCGAAGGGCGCGCGGCGCTGTGGCTGTCGGTTCGCGCGGGCATTCGTGATTTTCCGTCGTTCTTCGGCGCACTGAAGGCGGCCGGTCTTGCTGCCGGGCTGCAGTGGAACGATCTCGACCGGGCGGGATCGGAAGAAGCGTGGCTGGCCGCCCTGGCGCAAGTCCATGAAAAGCCGCCGGTACTGGTGATCGACGATGCCGATTTGCTGCCGGTGGCGGTGCTCAATTTCATCAGCCAGGCCATTTCCAGCGCACGCGATGCGCTCACCGTGATCCTGATTTCGCGCGGCGCGCTGCCGGTGCCGATCGCGCGTGCGCGGTCGCTCGGCTTCCTGGTGGAAGTGGGTGCGCCGGAACTGGCGTTCGACGATGACGAGGCCAGCGAACTGATCACCCGCGTGGCGGGCGTTCCGGTCGATGCGGAAATCATGCAGCAGATCGTGCGCGACGCCCACGGCTGGGCTTCGGGCCTGGTCATCGGCGGGGAGCTTTACCGGCGCGAACTGGCGCGGGGCAAGGCGTGGCAGCCGCTGTCGGACAACCTTCGCCGGGAATTCACCGGCTATTTCTCCGAAGAAGTGCTGGCCCTGCAGACGCCCGAGGTGCGCGATTTCCTGATCGATACCTGCATCCTCGACGAGCTGACCGGGCCTTCGTGCGCGGCGGTGACGGGGGACGACAATGCCCGGGCGATGCTCGACGACGCCTATCGCGCAGGCCTGTTCATCGATGCCATCGACGAAGAGCGGAGCCGCTACGCCTACCATCCGCTGTTCCGGGCGATGGCGCTGGGCCGTCTGTACGAACGCGCCTTTGCCCGCGCGGCAGAGCTGCACCGCCGCGCCAGCCGGCATTTTGCGGCGCGCGGCGAGCTGCTCAAGGCGCTGGAACATGCATCGGCCAGCGGCGATCAGGAATTCCTCGCCGACCAGCTGGATCTGCTCGCCAACGACCTGACCACGGCCGGGCACCTCAACCGGCTGGACGAGATCGCGTCCGCGCTGCCGTGGGCGGTCAGTTCGACCCGGCCGATGCTGATCCTGGCCATGGCCTGGCGGCGTATCCGGCGCCTGTCGTACTCGGCAGCATCGCGTCTGATCGACACGGCATGCGCGCTGCGCGATGCGCTGGTCGCCGATGGAAAGCTCGACGCATATGCCGCGACGACGCTCGATCACTACATCCGCCACCGGCAGATCATGCTCGCCGCCGCGCAGGACGACATGGTGCGGGTCGAGCGTGATGCCGAACAGCTGATCGCGGAAATCGGCGACGACGAGGCATACCTCAGCTGTACGCTGCTGGCGCAAGTCATCGCCGCCCGGCGCGAGTTCTACCATTTCCACGACGCGCTCAAGCTCGAGGCGGAAGTTCGCCGCGCGCTGGACCGGCCGGGCGCCGAATTTTCCTCGATCGCGCTCAAGTGCTCGATCGTGCCCACGCTGATGGTGCAGGGCAAGTCGGTCATCGCACGGCGTTTCAGCGAGGAAGCGCTTGCCTCGGCCGGTGCGCGCGATGCGGAAATTCCCGGCCTCGCCGCGTTGCCGGCGCTGCCTTATGCCGAGCTGCTGTACGAGATCGGCGAGCTCGATCTGGCGGGCGAACTGGTCGACCGCTACCTGCCCGGGATCCGGCAATGGGGCATGGTCGATCAGCTGGCCTCGGGCTATCTCGTCCGCGCCCGGCTGGCGTTTGCCAAGGGTGACAGCGTATCCGCGCTGGCCGGCCTCGAGGAAGCGCACCTCGTCGCCATCGAATGCGGGCTCGACCGGCTGCGCGCCAACGTGGTGGCGGAACAGGTGCGGATCCTGGTCAAGTCGGGCCACATCGACGAGGCCGAGGTCGCGTTGCGCGCCGTGGGCCAGTATCTCGATGATGAGCCGGTGCCCACGCTGAACCCCTCGCGCCGCCGCGAATGCCTGGCGATCGCGTGGATCAGGATCGAGATGCAGCGCCACCGGCTGGTGCGCGCGTGCAAGGTCGCCACGCGCTGGCTGGAGTTTGTGCGGCGCAGCGGATCGGTCCGCTCGGCGGTGGAATTCGAACTGCTGCTGGCGGAAATCTTCGTGCTGCAGGGCAATCGCTCGAAAGCGCGCCGCGCGGTGCGGTCCGCCGTGGAACTGGCGGAACCGGCCGGCTGGATCCGGGTGTTCCTTGATGAAGGCGAGGTCATTTCGGCCTTGCTGAGCGAAGCCTATGCCAACGGCCCCGCGCTGGATACGCGCGCCGACCGGTTCGCCGCGATGCTGGTGGCGCGGGTGGACAACGGTCCGTCGATCGAAGTGGACGAAAGCGAAAAGGCGTTCGGCCTGACCGGGAGGCTGGCCAGCCGCGAAGTCGATATTCTGATCATGGTCGGCGGCGGCTTGCGCAACCGCGAGATCGGTGAGCGCCTTGGCCTCACCGAGGGCACGGTCAAGTGGTACATGCAGCAGATCTACGACAAGCTGGGCGTGCGCCGCCGGCCGCAGGCGGTGCTGCGCGCACGCCAGTTCGGCATCCTGACGTGAGATAGGCGCGCGACACCCCGCCACCTGCTTGCGAGAGTGGGCAGGCGCAGGGTCGCGCCCTCCATCACACGGGGTTGAAATGGCACAAGGCAAAGTCGTCACCAGGCGCGCCATGATCGGCGTAATCCTGTGAGCGAAGGATCGACCGGGCCGCTTGCCGGCGTTCGCATTGTCGAGATCGATGCCATCGGCCCGGTTCCGCTCGCGGCGATGCTGCTGGCGGACATGGGGGCAGAGATCGTGCGGGTCGCCCGCCCGCCCAGCGCGGGGGTCGGCGCGTGGGACGATGTCGGCGGCGATATCCTGCATCGCAGCCGTGCGGTCACCTACCTGAACCTGAAACATACCGAAGACCGCGAACAGCTGCTGACGCTGATCGCACAGGCCGATGCGCTGATCGAAGGCTATCGCCCCGGGGTGATGGAACGACTGGGACTTGGCCCGGATGCCTGCCTTGCGCGCAATCCCGCGCTCGTATTCGGTCGCATGACCGGCTGGGGGCAGACCGGGCCGCTGGCGCTGCGCGCCGGGCACGACATCAACTACCTGTCGATCACGGGCGCGCTGCACGCGATGGGCGACGGGGCCGGACCACCGCCGGTGCCGCTCAACCTGGTGGGCGATTATGGCGGCGGGGCGATGTTCCTGATCGCCGGCCTGCTGGCAGCGATCCTCTCGGCCCGGGCGACGGGCAAGGGCCAGGTCGTGGATGCCTGCATCACCGACGGCGTGCCGTCGCTGATGAGCCTGTTCTATGCGTGGGAACCCAAGGGGCTGTGGGCCGATGCGCCCGCATCGAACCTGCTCGACGGGGGGGCGCCGTTCTATCGCTGCTATCGCTGTGCCGACGGGCGCGATGTGGCGGTCGGCTGCCTCGAGCCGCAGTTCTTCGCGCAGATGATCGAGGGCCTGGGACTGGACGATTGCGGCTACCGGCAGGACGACCGCGCCGACTGGCCGCGCATGGCCGCAGATTTCAGCGCCTGTTTCGCCACCCGGCCGCGCGACGAATGGGCGGCGCTGTTTGCCCAGACCGATGCGTGCGTCACGCCCGTGCTGTCGATGGCCGAGGCTCCGGTCCATCCGCACAACGTCGAACGCGCCAGCTTCGTGACGCGCGGCGCGATCGCCCAGCCTGCCCCGGCACCCCGGTTCTCGGACACGGCCTGCGCGATCACCGAGCCCGAGACGCTGACCATCGCAGCCGCGCTGGCGCGTTGGGGCGAGGCAGCGGCGTAACGGTCGAGGCGCAATTCGCGCCTACCCCGCGTTGGTCAAACGCGGGCGACCATGGTTTCGCGCAAGCGGGCGAGCAGCGCGGCGTCGATGCCCGCCGCCGCGAAATAGCCTTCGAAGCTGCCGTATTCGGCGGTCATCGCCGCGAACGCCGCATTGAGCAGTTCGACATCGACGCCGATCATCGCATCGATCAGGTCCTGGCTGGGGACGAAGCCGAAGGCTTGCTGGAACTGTTCCTCGATCCCGCCGCGCAGCCGCAGGTTTTTGGCGAACACGTCCGACCGTTCATAGTCGGCGATCACCACGTCGTCGGGCACGCCAACGGCGCGCAGCAACAGCGCGATCATCACGCCGGTCCGATCCTTGCCGGCGGTGCAATGGACCAGCACCGGCGTTTCGCCGGCGACGATCGATTCGACCAGATGCCGCAGATGCGGGCGCAGTGCGGCGGGAATCGCGGCATAGTTGCCGACCAGCGCACCCCACACCGCTTCGGGCGACTGATCGTGCCGCAGCGCCTGCCAGCCGCTGTTGGTCTGCACGCGCAAATCGGCGGTCACGTCGAGGTTGAGCAGGCGCGCGGCGTCGGCCCAGTCGTTGGGGTCCTTGTCGCGCTCGCCTTCGGAGCGCAAGTCGCAGACCAGCCTGATGTTCAGCGCGGCCAGTTCCTCGCGGTGGACCGGCTCGAAGCTGGCGGGGCCTTCGGAACGGTAGATCACGCCCGGTCGGACGATGCCGCCGTGCTGCGTCGGCAAGCCGCCGATATCGCGGAAATTGAGCTTGGAGAGGGCTTCGGTCATCGCAAGTACCTGTGGATTTGAATGAAGCAATGGCGGGCGAACGTCAGCACGACAACTGGCCGCCATCGACGACGAGCGTCTGACCGGTGATGTACGATGCCGCATCGGACGCGAAATAGAGCACGGCGGCGGCGATATCGTCGGGGTGGCCGACCCGGCCGATCGGCGGCATGAACTTGGCGATCTGTTCAGGCGGAAACGACGGGCCGGTCGAGGTCATCTGGCCCGGCGTGGCGGTGTTGCCGGGGCACACCGCGTTCACGTTGATGCCGTCTCCGGCCACTTCCATCGCCACCGACCGCGTCATGCCGGCCACGCCCGCCTTCGACGTCGCATAGGCCAGCAGGCTGGGCGCGGTGGCGTGGAACGCGCTGTTGGAGGCGATGTTGATGATCCGTCCTCTGGTCGCGTCGGCGCGCATCACCCGCACGGCTTCGCGCGTGGCGATGAACGGGCCGCGCAAGTTGACGTCCATCATCGTATCCCAGAACGCGCTGGTCGTATCCTCGAGGAAATTGCGGTGCTGCAGGCCTGCGCAGTTCACGACGATGTCCAGCCGGCCGAAATCGGCGCGCGCGCCGTCCACCAACGCGACGATCTGGTCCTCCTGCGCCATGTCGACGCGATAGGCCCGCGCGCTGCCCCCCGCCGCCACGATCCCCGCCGCTACCTGTTCGACCGCGTCCTGCTGGATGTCGGCCAGCGCCACGGCGGCGCCCGCGCCGGCAAGATAGCGGGCGATCCCTTCGCCCATGCCCTGCGCCGCGCCGGTCACGATCGCCACGCGCCCGTCCAGCCCGAACAATTTTGCAAAATCCAGCATCGTCCTGTCCTTTCCCGACATGCGGTGCTGTCTAGCTGGCTGGGCGGTGCGCAAACGCCTGCCTATCGGGAGGGTCGGGCGCAATCGACGTCGGGCAAAAACCTCGGGCTCGGTTTGGGGAAGGGTGTGCGGATGAAACTCTACAGCAAGGAAGGCGTGGAGATGATGGACGTGAAATCCATCGACCTCGACGGCGAGCGACTGGTGATCAAGGGCAAAATGATGGGCGCGATGGCGACCACGATCTATGTCGCTCCGGCCGACATGTGGGGCGCGTTCAAGCTGTTTCCGTGGCGGGTGAAGCTGCGCATGCCCGGGCTGCTCGTGCGCGGCTGGCTGGCGGAACGGCGCGCGACGCCGAAATAGCGCCGCCTGCAGCACGCGGACGGCTGGCCGCGTTGTCGCGAAATCCCTTCATCGCCCGGTGCGCCTGCAACAATCTTTTCGGGTAGCCGCGCCAACTTGACCTGCGTCAAAGTTGGAATCGCCGTTTTAGGGCTTGATCCTCATCGAGAGGACAAAATGAACAAACGGTGTCTTATTGGTACTGGCCCGCCGGAGTTGCGCAGGGATCGTCGGCCGCGCGCCGGATCGAGCGCGGCCGCCCGCACAGGCACGCCCCGGCGCAGCGCGCCCGACGCACCCATCCCGGACTTCATCTGAATCACAGCACTCCGCCCCATCGGAAAGGACAGTTCGCATGCGCATCGACCATCTCAGCAAGTTTCAGGACGATCCCGTTTCCCACCTGATGGATCTGGAAAACCGCGAGGTTTCCGTCGCCGCACTCTACGATCCCGATCTGTACGAGCTGGAGATGGAGCGGATTTTCGCCAAGGCCTGGCTGCTGCTCGGCCACGACAGCGAAATCCCCAAGGTCGGCGATTATGTCGTTCGCCTGATGGGCGAGGATCAGGTGATCGTCGCCCGCGCGGCCGACAACCAGGTGCATGTCTCGCTCAACGTCTGCCCGCACCGCGCCATGCATGTCTGCATCGCGGATTCGGGCAACACCCGCGTGCACAAGTGCATCTACCATGGCTGGGCGTTCCGCCCCGATGGCAGCTTCATCGGCGCGCCGATCGAAAAGGAAAAGATGCATGGCGAGATCAAGTCGAAGGAACAGCTCGGCCTGAAGCAGGCGCGCGTCGCGACGCTCGGCGGCCTGGTGTTCGCCACGTTCAACCACGATGGTCCGTCGCTCGACGACTGGCTCGGCGAGATGAAGTTCTACTATGAAATGCTGTTCTGCCGCACCGACAACGGGCTGGAAGTGCTGGGCCCGCCGCAGCGCCTGACGATCGATGCCAACTGGAAGACCGCGGGCGAGCAATCGGCGTGCGACGGCTTTCACACGCTCACCCTGCATGGCTCGCTGCTCGAAGGCGGGGCGATGGCGGGCGAGGAAAACACCGAGCACGAAAGCGCGCCCGCGATGTATGGCGTGAACGTGTCGGGCAACGGCCACTCGCTGCGCTGCATCCCGGCGGACACCAGCTGGGCGATGATGGCGGGCAAGACCCATCCGGGCATGACCGACGACGAACGCCTGGAGATGATGCCGCCGCCGGGCATCACCAGGGAACTCCTGCCGCAAGTGCGCCGGAACCTCACCGCCGAGCAGCTGCACGTGTTCGCCAAGGCGCCGCCGGTCGTGGGCGGCATGTTCCCCAACGTGAACATCCTGTTCGTCTACGCTCCGCTGCGCGACGGCACGCTGGGTTCCGCACTGGTGCTGCACTCGATCAACCCCAAGGGCGTCGATAAGTTCGAGTGGGTGACCTATTTCTTCACGGAAAAGGACGCCAGCCCCGAGGTCAAGCACATGATGCGCGCCGCCGCTGCGCAGCTCACCGGCACGTCGGGCATCATCGAACAGGACGACAGCGACACCTGGCCGCACATGTCCGAAGCCTCGCGCGGGTTCATGGGCCGCACCGAAACGCTCAAGTACCAGGCCATCCTCGGCGAGAACCGCCCGGCCGACTGGCCGAACAAGGCGCGGGTCTATTCCGGGTTCAGCAAGGACGACGCGCAGTGGAACTGGTGGCTGGCCTATCACGAGCTGATGACCAGCAAGGCCTGAACCTAAGGCCTGAACCTGCCCGCAATTTCAGAGGATTGAACCATGTCCATTTCAACCGAAATGAAGCCTGCGACCACCAGCAGCACGCTGACCGAAGTCACCTACGGCTCGCCCGTCTACAACCAGATCATGACCTGGATGATCCGCGAGGCGCGCCTGCTCGATCACCGCCAGCTCGACGAATGGCAGACGTATCTGGCCGAGGACCTGATCTACAAGGTGCCGGTCCGCCTGACCCGGCGGGTGCAGGGCTTCGACACCGAATTCAGCGATGTCGGCCACATGGACGACGACTACGGCTCGATGACCGCGCGCGTGCAGCGCCTGACCGGGACCAAGAGCGCATGGGCGGAAGACCCGGCATCGCGCGTGCGCCGCTTCGTAACCAACGTATCCGTGTGGGAAACCGATATTCCCGGCGAATACAAGGTGTCGAGCTATCTGCTGCTGACCCGCAACCGCGCCGACGCGCGCGATTACAAGCAGCTGAGCGCCGAGCGCAACGATCGCCTGCGGTGGAACGGCGAACGCTATCTGCTCGCGCATCGTATCGTGCTGATCGATCAGGTCGTGCTGGGCATGCCCAACCTGGCGATCTTCCTGTGATCTGAAATCGAACACGTGCGGCGCGAAGCGGCGGCCGGGACAATGCCCTGCTGCGGTCTTCGCGCCACGCCGCCTTACCCAACCCTGCCACGGGAGTTTCGCCATGGGAGTCGATCAGATCGATCCGCTCGACAAGATGCTGGGCGATTACCGCCTGGTCAGCGACACCTACACCGGTCGCTGCCCCGCCAATCCGTATCCGATGCTCGAACAGAAGCGCAGCGCGTGCCCCGTCATGCAGGGCGATGTGCTGGCCGAATACGAAGTCCCCAGCCAGGCGGATTTCATGCGTTCGGGCCGGCCGATCGTGTCGCTGTTCCGCTACAAGGACGTTCACGCGGTTCTGAAGGACCCGGTCAACTGGAAGAGCTATCTTCTGGCCGAAGGGTTTGGCGCGGCGGTCGACAACATGCTGTTCACCGGCATGGACGGCGACGTGCATGACACATACCGCGACCTGATTTCGCGGCCGTTCCTGCGCTCTGAAGTGCGCAAGCAGATGGACACGCTGATCGCGCCGATCATCCGCGACGAATACGTCGCCGCGATGCGTCCGCTGGGCAAGACCGACCTGATGCGCGACTTTGCCCTGCCGTTCCCGCTGCGCGTCGCCTATGCCTATCTGGGCTTTCCCGACGATGCGCGGGTGGTGCAGAAGCTCGCTGGCCTGGCGCTGCGGGTGCTGGCCGGTCCGCAGTTCGATCCCGAAGTGGCCAAGGTTACCGGGCCGGCCTCGATCGCGGCCGGGATCGAGATGCACCAGACCATCCTGCCGATCGTGGCCGCGCGGCGTGCTGCCGGAACCGACGGCGACGATGTCATCGGCTACATGATGCGCGTCGATATCGACGGCAAACGCTTCGACGACAACGACATCACCGCGTTCGTGCGCATGCTGCTGCTGGCGGCGGGCGAAACCACCACGCGCGCGTTCGGCAACATGATGGTGCAGTTGCTGGAACGGCCCGACGTCATGGAGCAAATCCGGCAGGACCGCAGCTTGATCCCCAGGGCGATCAACGAGACCATGCGCCGCGATCCGACCGCGGCGGCACTCGCCCGCATCGCCGCCCGGGACATGGTCGTCGGCGGGGTGACGATCCCCGAAGGCACTGCCGTCTCGCTCTCGATCGCGTCGGCCAACCGCGATCCCGAAACGTACGAGCGCCCCGACGAGCTGTGGATCCAGCGCCCGATGCGCCCACTGCTCAGCTTCGGGTTCGGCCCGCACATCTGCATGGGCATGCACCTGGCGCTGGCCGAGCTGGAGATCGCGCTCGATGCCCTGCTCGATCTGCCGAACCTGCGCCCTGCGGCCGGATCGGCGCCCGCGTTCGTGCGCGGCCTGAACTTGCGCGGCGCCGATACCATTCCCGTCGAATGGGATGTCTGACGGTCGGCGCCATTACCCTGAGAGGATTTCGCGATGAACTTCATCACCACGATGCAACCCGTGCCAGACCATGTTCCGGCCGAGCTGGTCCGCAACTATCCGTTCGTGCTGGGCAACATCACCAGCGGCAATCCGTATGACCGGATGGTCCATGACGTGCACCGCTTCGCCCCGCCGGTGTTCTACGCGATGGACGCCTATCCGGGCGGATCGCCGGCATGGGTCGTCCGCCGCTTTGCCGATCTGCGCGCGATCTATGCGGATGACACCCACTTCACGGTGAAGGGCTTTGCCCCGTTCGCGATGATGATCGGGGAAAGCTGGGGCAACGTTCCGGCCGAAGCCGACGCACCGCTGCACGATCAGTACCGCGCGCTGCTCAATCCGCTGTTCACCCCCGCCGCGCTCAAGAAGCTGGAAGCCAAGGTCACGTCGGTGGCCGAGGGGCTGGTCGCGAAATTCCGCGACGAACCGGCCATCGACTTCCGCGCCGCGTTCGCCGTGCCGTTTCCGGTGTCGATCGTGCTCGATCTGCTGGGCCTGCCGCTGGAGCGGATGGACGAGTTCATGGCATGGGAGCACATGCTGCTCCACGATCTGAACATGGAACACCTGCAGACCGCGACCCGCAACGTCGTCGGCCTGTTCCGCGACGTGATGAAGGAACGCCGCGTCCATCCGGGCGAGGATCTGGTCAGCTTTGCGTTGAACGCCAGGATCGGTGACCGCCACCTCACCGACGATGAAGTGGTCGGCTTCTGCTTCAACCTGTTTATCGGCGGGCTGGACACGGTGACCACCAACTTGTGCTGGCAGTTCCGGCACCTTGGTAACGATCTGGAATTGCAGCGCACACTGCGCGCCAATCCCGCGCTGATCCCCGATGCGATCCAGGAAATGCTGCGGTTCTATTCGCCCGCAAGCACGTTCCGCACCTGCATCAAGCAAATCGAGATCGGCGGGGTGACGATCAAGCCCGGCGACAAGGTGCTGATGGCCACGCTGCTGGGCAGCAACGATCCCGAGCAGTTCGATCACCCGGAGGAATTCCGTATCGACCGGCGGCCGACCCATCTCGCGTTCGGTTCGGGCATCCACCATTGCCTTGGGCATCATCTGGCGCGGCGCGAACTGACCGTGGCGATGAACACCATCCTGCGCGAACTGCCCGAGTTCCGTTACGACAGCAGCGTCGAGGTGCTGACCGATCTGGGCGGTGTCATCCAGCCCCGCGCCGTTCCACTGTTGCTGGCCGCTGCTGCCGGATCGAAGGGGGCCTCGCGATGACCAGAATCACCTTCCAGCTGCACGACGGAACGCAGCGCACGGTCGATGTCGATCCCGACACCACGCTGATGCGCGCGGCGGTCGACAACGACGTGCCGGGCATCAATGGTGAGTGCAACGGCTGCGCGACATGCGCCACCTGCAAGGTGCAAGTGGCGGAAAGCTGGTTCGACCGGCTGCCGGGGATCGATGAAATCGAGGAATCGCTGCTCGACGATGCCGCGCCGCGCACCCGGCTGTCCTGCCAGATCGCCATCACCCCCGATCTCGATGGCCTGACCGTTGCCGTCCCGATCAGCCAGTATGCCTGACACGCTGCAGCTGGAGCCGGCGGGCCAGCTGGACAACGCGGCGCTGCTCGATGCCTCGTTCGAGCGGGCGGCGGACCACGGCGGCGATATAACGCCGCTCGTGTTTGCCCGGTTCTTCGAGCTGGCGCCGAAGGCCGAGGCCCTGTTCCAGCTTGACACGCTCGATCCGCAGGCCCGTGGCCGGATGCTGGCGGAAATGTTGACCATCCTGCTCGATCAGGCGGGCGGCGAAAGTTATGTCGGACCGACCCTGGCCACGATCGCCGCCGATCATGTCGCCTATGGCGTGGTCGGCCAAGACCTGTACGGCCACTGGATCGAGGCCCTGACGGCAACGGTCCGAGACCTGAACGGTCCGGCGTGGACGGCTGGGATGGCAGCGGCGTGGAAGTGTGAAACCGGCAAATTCCTTGCCGCGCTGGCCCGCAAGCGCGGCAGGTAACCGGTCGGATCAGTTGGCCGGACGTTCAGTTGGCCGGGCGTTCAGTTGGCGGGACGGGGATCGCCGCGCAGCATCTGTTCCATCTGCGCCGAAAAGCTGTCCCAGCGATCGTTCCATCGGTCGGTGGTGCGCAGGATGATGCGGCTGGTCTGCAGCCGCACCAGCAAGTCGGCCACGGCTGCGCGGTCGATCGGGCTGGCCCTGTGCCGGTCGAAATGATCGAGGCTGGGCCCCAGCGCGTCGAGCAGCGCAGCGCGGTGGCGCGGCGCGTGGTTGTGAAAGAAGTTCACCACGAACACCGGGTCGACGATCAGCATCTTGTCCGCTTCCTGCAGAGTGCTGTATTCATTGTGAAAGCGCAGCACGCAGTGGAGCCGTTGGATCGGATCGGCGATGCCGGTCGCGACGTCGCGGATGCCGTTCTCGAACGCCAGCGACACATGTTCGCTGACCGCGCGCAGCACGTCCTCCTTGGTCTTGAAATAGCGGTAAAGCGTGCCGCGCGAAACGCCGGCCAGCTTGCCGATCGTGCTCATGGACAGCCGTTCCGCACCGCGTTCGCCCAGCGCCTGCAGCGCGCCATTCAGGATCTTGAGCACGCTGGCGGGCGGACGATCGAGCGACAGCGCCCCGGTCCACGGCACCGTATCGAAATTGCGCGCAAGCGAAACGTACATCGCCAGGTGTTCCCCAAAGTCGCTGCGGCGTCCGGGCCATCGGCACGGGCTTGGCAGGATAATTCGCGTTCGCGGGGCTGCAGAAGCGGCCCAATCGGGCCACTTCCGGCAACTTTCCGCGACTGCATATGAACAGGTAATACAAATTCTGTCCAACAAGTTGACCTGGATCAACGATTAGCCCGCCGTCGCATGGTTGTTTGGCCGCAAGGAGAGCGGGCCATGGTGAACGGCGGTTCGATGAAAACAAGCGCTGCGACGCTCGCGGTCACGCGGGTCAGCGGATTGACGCTGGACGTGGTCGATCTCGACGCGGCGCGGAAATTCGCTGCGGCACTGGGCCTGCACACGGCCGACAAGGGCGATGGTCTGGTCGGCATAGCCGACGACGGCAGCGGTATCACCTTGCGCGGCGCATCCCGCCGCCGCCTGACCGGATTGCGCTTCGATTGCCGCCCCGGAGACATCGCGGCGCTGGTCGAAGCGGCGCTGGCTTTCGGCACCACGATCCTTGAACAGGGCGACGATGCCCTGATGCTCGACGGCCCCGATGGCATCCGGCTGGACATTCGAGCAGCGAGAGCACCGGCCCCGCGCCACGAGGCTTTGGTCCTGCCGCACGCCCCGCTGCACAGCCAGGCACCGGCTGCCCGGCCGCTGGCGCTGTCACACGTCGCGATCTTTGCCAGCGACGCGCCGGCGGCGCTCGCCTTCTACGGCACGGTGCTGGGCCTGCGCCTGTCCGATCGGTGCGGCGATGGCCTGATGTTCCTGCATTCCGGCCACGGCGGCGATCACCACATTCTGGCGCTGGTCGGATCGACCACCTCGGGCCTGCATCACCACAGCTGGGAAATGGGCACGATCGACGCCATCGGCTTGCGCGCCAACCGTCTTGCCGAGGCAGGCCATGCACGCGGCTGGGGCCTTGGCCGGCACGTGCTGGGCTCGAACTTCTTCCACTACATCGCCGACCCCTGGGGCAGCCACGCCGAGCTGACCACGGGTCTGGACCAGGTCGATCCCGCGACATGGGAGGCCGGCGATCACGACCCGGTCGATGCCTTCTACCTGTGGGGTCCGCCCTTGCCCGAAGGCTTCATCGCCAACGCCGAAGAACACGACCGCACGCCGGCGCTGGCCGACGGCTGACCCAGTTTCCCGATCACAACAAGGAACCATCATCATGGCAACCGCAGTCGCCTGGAAGACCGAGATCGCCGACACCGGCTACAACGAACAGGCCGAAAAGGAGCTCGTCGGCCGGGCCAGGGAATTGTACCCGGTGATCCTGAAAGGCGCGGAAACCTGTTCGGACAAGGGCCGCCTGTCGGACGAAGTCGTCGATGCGCTGACCGATGCCGGGTTCTGGGACATGGCGCTGCCCCGTCGCTGGGGCGGATATGGCACCAGCTGCCGGGCGATGTCGCTGGTCGGGGCCGAACTCGCGCGCGCCGATCCGTCGGTGGGCTGGGTCTATACGGTCTATCACGGCAGCACCTGGGCCGCGAGCCTGACCCCCGACGCCACGCAAGAGGCATTGTTCGGCGATGGCAGGAAGGCGGTGATCTGTGCCGTCGCCAACCCGCCGGGCAAGCTTGAGCCGGTCGACGGCGGCTACCTGCTCTCGGGGCGGTGGCCGTATGCGTCGGGCTGCTACCATGCCGACTGGGCGCAACTGGGCTGCAACGTCCATCACCCGGACGGCAGGGTCGAACACGGCGGCAATGCCTATGTCCGGATGAGCGACGTCACCATCGAGGAGACGTGGCACATGATCGGGATGAAGGGCACCGGATCGAACACCATCGTGGTCGACAAAGTGTTCATTCCCACCGCCCAGTTCGATTTCGTGGCGCAGCACGGCATGGCCAATCACCACCCGGGCAAGCGCCACGTCGGTGAACCGCAGGATTACTGGCCGTTCATGCCGTTCCTGCGCGCCACGGCGCACTGCGTGGTCGGCGGGGCGGCGCTGGAAATTCTCGATCGCGTGACCAACGCCATGCACGGCCGCAAGATTCTGTACACGACTTACGCCGACCAGTCGCAATGCGTGAACGCGCAGGCGCAGCTGGGCGAAGCGGCGGCGCGGATTCATGCGGCGATCGCAGTCACGCTCAAGAACGTCGATCTGGTCGATCAGGTCGGCCTGACCCGCCAGCCGCTGACCGCGGCCCAGCGCGCGCTGAGCAAGGGTGAGGGCTCGATTGCGGTCGATCTGGTGTCGCAGGCGGTGGACAAGCTGATGTTCCTGGCCGGATCGAGCGCATTCAACGACGCCAACCATCTGCAGCGGCTGTATCGCGATTGCATTTTCGGCATGCGCCATACCGCCAACCTGCCTTACGTCGGCTATGAGATTCTCGGCAAGGCGCTGCTCGGGATCGAGCCGAACATCGCCCATCCCGATTTCATCTGATCCGGCCCGGGCGGGTAGGTGCCCGGCGCCCCCTCCTTAAGATGGGTGAGCCGGCCCCGGCTCACCCGCAAGCTGCCCTGACGATGCACAGGGAGAGGGCGGCATGAGCGCACGGATCAAAGGCTATCTCACCGACGGCCTGTGGCTGCCCGAAGGCCCTGTCGCGATGGCCGACGGCAGCCTGATCGTGGTCGAAGTGCTGGGCGGGCGGCTGACCCGGATTGCGCCCGATGGGACGAAGTCGACGGTCGCGGACCTGGGCGGCGGGCCCAATGGCGCGGCGATCGGTCCGGACGGGCGCTGCTATGTGTGCAACAACGGCGGCTTCCAGCACATGGTTCTGCCCGATGGCGGGCTGCTGCCATTGGAAGCGCCGCTCGATACGCCGCCGGGTTCGATCCAGGTGGTCGATCTGGCAACCAGCACCTTCGAGACGCTGTATGACCACACCGACGCGACCCCGTTCTGGGGCCCGAACGACATCGTGTTCGATGATGCCGGCGGGTTCTGGTTCACCGATTTCGGGCGCGACCGGGGCCGCGCGCGGATGCGCGGCGCGCTGTATTACGCCAAGGCTGATGGATCGGAAATCCGCGAGGTGGTCGCGCCGCTCGATGGTCCAAACGGCGTCGGCCTCTCACCCGATGGCAAGACGCTCTATGTCGCGCTGACGTTCGAGGGACATCTCATCAGCTTCCACCTGTCGGGTCCGGGGGTGATCGACCCGTCCGCGTCGCACATGCCCAACGGCAGCACGATCGTGGGCCGCGCCGGGCCGGGCATGTATCTCGACAGTCTGGCGGTCGATAGCGCGGGGCGCATCTGTTGCGCATCGCCCGGCATCGGCGCGGTCCTGGTTTTTCCGCCCGAGGGTGGCGTGCCGGAGATGATCGCGATTCCCGATTTTCTGACCACCAACGTCGCGTTCGGTGGCCCCGACCGCCGAACCGCCTACGTGACGATGGGCAGCACCGGGCGCGTGGCCGTGCTGGACTGGGACGTGCCCGGACTGGAACTCGCCTTCAACTGATCGAGCCGGATGGGAGAAGCTGGCGAGCCCTACCGCTTCGGCAGGGCGAAGGCCACGATCTCGTCGCTTTCGCCCGACAGCATGGCGCCGTGCCCGCCCGCCGCGATCACCACGAACTGCCGCCCGCTCTTGTTCGACCAGTAGGTGGACGGCGAAGCATTGCCGCCGGCCGGCAGGCGCGCGCGCCACAGTTCGCGTCCGCTGGCGGCGTCATAGGCGCGGAACGCGTGTTCCTGCGTCGCGCCGATGAACACCAGCCCGCTGCGCGTCATCACCGATCCGCCGATGTTGGGCACGCCCATCGGGATCGGCAGGAAGGTTGGCAGGGCCAGCGGCCCGCTATCGCGCGACGTGCCGAACAGGCGGCTCCACACCATCTTGCCGGTGCGCAAGTCGACCGCGTTGATATGGCCATAAGGCGGCTGCTGGCAGGGAATGGCCAGCGGCGACAGGAACGGGGCAACGTGCGCGGCGTACGGCACGCCCTGCTGCGCCACCGGCCCGCCCACGTCGGACATATGCTCGGCGGACATCGGCTTGATGCCCATCTTGTCCGCGTCGGCTCGCGGGATCAGGATGTTGTAGTTGGCGACCTGGTTGTTGTTGACGATCATCAGCTGGCGAACCGGATCGACCGACACGCCGCCCCAATCGACTCCGCCGAGATAGCCGGGCCAGGTGAGCGTCGGCTTCGTGGTCGAAAGCGGGGTCATGTCGCCCGCGAACCGCGCCTGACGGAACCGCACGCGGCACATCGCCTGGTCGATCGGGGTCAGGCCCCACATGCCCTTCTCGGTCGGGCGCGGGCCACCGAACGCCGGGATGCCAACGGAATACGGCTGCGTGGGCGAAACCCGCTCGCCCGGCACGCCATCGTGCGGCACCGGCTGTTCGGCCACCGGCAGCAGCGGCTTGCCCGTGGCGCGGTCGAGAAAGAAGATCTGGCCGCGCTTGGTCGGCTGCAGCAATCCCCTGATGCCGCCCGGCAGGTCGACCAGCGTCGGCTGCGCCGGAACGTCATAGTCCCACAGATCGTGGTGCGTGGTCTGGAACGACCAGCGCACCGCGCCGGTCCCGGCATCGAGCGCCACGACCGAACTGGAGAACCGGTCGTCGTTGGCAGTGCGGTGGCCGCCGAAATAATCGGGCGTGGCATTGCCGGTGGGCACATAAACGAGGCCGAGCGCGTCGTCGGAGCTCATCGGCGCCCAGCTGTTGGGCGTGCCCCGGGTGAAGCCTTGTCCAGTTGGCGGAAGCCCATGGAAATCGGGCTTGCCCGCGTCGAACGCCCAGGCGAAGCGGCCGGTCACCGCATCGAACGCACGGACCACGCCCGATGGTTCGCCGGTGTGCTGGCCGTCGGTTACCCAGCCGCCCAGCACCAGCTTGCCGCGCGCGATCGCTGGCGGCGAGGTGACGAAGTAATAGCCTTTGTCGACCGGGGTCATGCCGTCGAGCAGGCTGACCACGCCGTTGATGCCGAACCCGGTGCAGCTGCGCCCGTCACCGGCGTCCATTGCCAGCAGGCGCGCGTCGATCGTGGCGGTGTAGATCCGCTGCGAACAGGGTCCGGTGGCGCCCGGCACCCGATAGTACGTCACGCCGCGACAGCTGAGGCCATAAACGCCCTTGGTGTCCGTGCCGGTGCGATGGCGCCACACCTGCCGGCCGGTTTCGGCATCGAGCGCGATCACGTCGTTGCTGCCGGTGCAGATATAGACCTTGTCGCCGATCTTCAGCGGGTTGGTCTGGAACGAGGATTTGCTGCCTGCAGGCGCGGGCCCGGTGTGGAAGCTCCACACGCGTTCGAGATTGCCGACATTGGCCGGCGTGATCTGCGCCAGCGCGGAGAAGCGCGAGCCGCCGCGATCGTTGCCGTAGGACGTCCATTCGCCATCCTCGGCCGAGGTGGGCGAAGGTCCATAGACCGCGCTGGTGGCAGGCGGGGTGGCATTGAGCCAGAACAGCGCAGCCACCGAAACGACGATGGCAAGGCCCAGTCCGCGCCATAGGACTTTGGCACCCGGCAGTGGGTCGGCAATCCCGACGTGGCCGCGATACGCGCGCGACAGCATCCACAGGCCAAGACAGAACGGCATCGCCAGCCGGGGTGCGAGCGCCCAGCCATCCAGGCCGACTTCCCACAGCGCCCAGACCAGATTGGCCAGCAGGAACGCCCAGAACAGCCGGATCGACGCGGCTTTGCGGCGCAAGCCCAGCACCGCCGTTGCCAGCATGACGATCCCGCTCACCAGATACCATGCCGACCCGCCCAGCATCGCGAGCTGCGTTCCGAGCACGGCCAGCGCGGCACCCGTGGCCAGCATGAGGATGAGGAATGTGGTGTTCAGGAAACGCTGCATCGATTTTCCGGTCCGGCTTGGGGTTGGCTGGCGGGGAACGGGGTCAGCCCATCTGACCCTTGAGCCATTCCGGCACGCCGATCATGTAGCTTTTTTCCTCGTACAGCTTTGCGATCCGCCAGCCTTCCGGCGTGCGCACCAGATCGTGGATGTACCACAGGCCGCAGATCATCGTGTCGGTTTCGACGGTGTTGGTCACGGTCATCGGGTTGTAGCAGACGGTCTTGGTCTTGGCGCTCTGGCCATCGGCGGCAAATTCGTAGCGCGTGGTGGACACGACATGCTGCGCAGCAAGGACCTGCTGGAAGCTGGCCGTGAGGAATGCCTTGGTCTCTGCCAGCGTGCCCTTGAACAGCGCCATCTCCGAATAATCGATGAACGCATCGGCGGTGAAATATTCGTCGAGCTTGTCGAAATCCCGCGCATCGACCGCATAGCAATAGCCGACCAGCAGATCCTGGATTTCGAACCGGTCGGACATTTCCTGCACACTGATCGCCATCGCTCGTTCCCACCTATCGTTTTTCTGACCGCTGGGCATTCGCACGCGTGCAGACCCGAACCCGCCTCTCCAATGGTAGGTTGAAGCGCAAGGTCCGCTCGCCAAAGAGTGGACCGCCCGCCGGGATGCTGTTCCGGCCAAGCCCGAACACACCCCCGCGACACGCGGTATATCTAGGAGACTGACATGGGCCTTGCCCCCTTTACCGAAGCCGATTTCGTCCTGTCGCAGGAAACGCGCGATGAAATCACGGACGGTCTTACCCCGCGCCAGAAGTTCATGACCGAGCATTGGATGAACCTCCACGAAGTGATCAATCGCGGCGATTGGGACGGCATGGACGCGTTCTTCAACACCGACACCATGACGTACGACAACCCCAACCGGCCGGATCTGGGTACGTACTTCGTCTGGAAGACCTCGCCGCAGGGCCTGTACAAGACGTTCCCGCCCAGCATCTATCGCACGCTGAAGGCGTGGGGCCGTGGCGAAGACGAAATCTGCGTGCTGTGCCATCACCACGGCAAGCACACCGGCGGCCCCTACATGGGCGTGCAGCCCACCGGCAACGACCTGAACGTGCTGTGGTTCTCGTGGCTGCGTTTCCGCGGCGACAAGATCGATCACATCTATTCGATCTCCGACGTGCTGACGATGCTCAAGGACCTCGAAGTCATCGAAGTTCCGCAGCCGGTCGACCCTTACAAGTAAGGCGCGCGCGGCAGCCACTGCCGCGCAACATAAAGGGCGCGTTCCTTGCGGAGCGCGCCCTTTCGTCGTTGGGCAAATGTCGTTGGCCAGCGGGCCAGTTCGATGCCCACCCCGCTGTGACCAGCGCCTACTGCGAAGGCGCCAGTCTCGCTCACCTCCCGCAAGCGGGAGGGGTTGGGGGTGGGCAGTCTGAGCGCCGGGTGTTCGAGGGCTTATTCGCCCAGCAGGATCTTCCAGGTGTTGAGGTCTTCGCCGGCGGCGAAGAAGCGCTCGTTCATGGGCAGGCCGTTCTGGCCCCAGTAGTCCATGTTGGCGACCCAGGCCTGGATCCCGTAGATCACCCAGCGCGGGATCTGCTCGTTCCAGATCGTGTCGAGGTCGATCACGTCGGTCGCACCTTCCCGGATCAGGCAATCGCGATAATGCGCGACCAGATCCTTGTGGTGGTGGCGTCGTTCCTCGACCGTAAGCGATCCGACGGTGAAGTAGGTCAGATCGCGCCACGGGCGACCGCGACGGCCCAGCTGCCAGTCGAGCCACAGCCGCTCGCCCGACGGCAGGATATAGGTGTTGCCCTGGTGGCAATCGCCCAGGATCACGCAATAGGGCGCATCGAACGCACGCTCGTATTCGGTGAGCTTGTCGTAGGCGCGCGATACCCGCTCCGGATCGTCGAGATAGTGCTTGGGCGCAATGGCGCGGAAATTGTCGTCCTTCAGGTTTTCGCCGATCCAGTGCCACATGATGCGCACCTGATCGTGATCGACCGGAACGTTCATCGAGGTGGGCAGCCAGGGCGCGGCTTCGGGCGTGATCAGCGGGCTGTTCCACAGTCCGCCGTGAAGCTTGGCGAGATCGGCCAGGTTCTGTGCGATCACGTCGATGCCGCAATGCTGGGTGCTGTGGCCGAACTTGCCGCCGCGATCGATCAGGTCTTCCAGAACGACCACACCGCGACCCGAACCGTCATCATCCCAATCGGAATAGTAGCACGTGGCCGTCTGGCAGGTGAGCTTGTCGGTGAGGAAATGGTAGAACCGCGCCTCGAGCGCGTGAATGTCGACATCGTCGAACATGCCCGACCAGTTGGACTTGATGCACAAGTTGCGCGGCAGTCCGGCAGCGACGCCGGCCGCGTTCCAGTCCACCGCGACGCGCAGCTTGGTGGTGTGGCTGTCGAACAGTTCGACCACCTCCATGCTGTTGGCAACGACGCCGGGGTACTTGTTGGCCATCAGCGCGCCCAGCCAGGCAGCGTCGGGCGTGAAGCGACCGGTGGGCAGTAGATCGGTGCGGCGGGGATAAGGGCGGGGGACGGGGTTGTGATCCACGACCCGTGCTTCTGTTACAGCTTCCTGCGTCATCAATCGTGCTCCTCTCTCAGGTTTTCAAAAATTCGTTTGTTCCGGTCTGGCCGGGTGTTTGCGGGCCGGCACGACCGGACTGCCGGTCTCCCGTCCAAAGTTCGGTCGTGTGGTTCCTCTGCCTGTTTCGGGAAGTTTCTGGGCGCAGAAGCGCGATTGGACCCTGCCAATAGGAAGGTGGATGCCATGCCCGCACCGTCCAAATCGAGTTGTCAGCCGAAACCGGCGGCGAGGGGATGGAGTGAGCCATGGCGAACAGCACGCAAACCTCGAACAGCAAGGAAACTGCGGTAAAGGAATTTCTGGCGCTGTTTCACACCGCCAGGCTGGACCTCGACAAGATCCGCGCCGCGCTGGCACCCGATGCGCGCTGGCAGGCGGTCGTGCCGCTGGCCAATGTCGTCTACGGCGCAGAGGGCATCTGCCGCGAAGCAGAACGCCAGTATCGCATCTACAAGGATTGCGACTGCGAGCTGCTCAACATCGCCAGCTCGGGCGACACCGTGTTTACCGAGCGGGTCGACCGGGTGCGCCTGCTCGATGGCGACAAGGAAATCATCACCAACGTCGCCGGGATCTTCACGGTCGATGACAATGACCGCATCGTGTTCTGGCGCGAATACTGGGACATGCTCGATATCGCCGACCAGATCGGCGTGTCTGGCGAAACCATGCGCCAGATGATGGACACCCAGGTTGAAGTCTGACCCCGGCCCGAGCGGAGGAGCGACGCGCGTGACCACGAACGATGAGGCCTGGACGCAAGGTCGCGAAGCGGTCGATGCCGTCTATGGCGCGGGCTTTTCCGAAATGATGGAGCCGTACAAGGGCAATCGCTTCAACCAGGAAATCGTCACCAACCAGTTCCGCAACTTGTGGGCCGACCCGGCGCTGACCATTCGCGAAAAGCGGCTGATGGTCCTTGGCCTCACGACCATGCTGGGCCGGGCCGACCTGATCGAGACGCAAGTGACGGGCGCGCTGCTCAACGATGAATTCACCGATGATCAGCTGGAACTGATCCCGCACTTCCTGCTGTTCTATGCCGGCGCCGGCAACGCATCGGCGCTGTTCCGGGGCATCGAGGCCGCCAAAGCCAAAGTGAACGCGACCAGAGCCGGCAAAGCCAAACCCGGCAAAGCCAAGGCCAAAAAAGCCAGGGAGCGCAATTGATGGTGCCGCTTGTCGGAACCGGAGGAGGCGACGGTGCCGCGCTGATCAGGCCCGAAAGCGACTGGTCCCACCAGAATCGCGAGTTCGTGCAAGGTTTCGAGATTCTCGCGCGGTTCGCTTCGCATGACCTGACGATGGACATCCGCCAGTACGATTGGGTCCGTCCGTCCGCCGGACACCTGTTGCCGCAACGCCATTACCTCGACATTTCGCTCGACGGCAGCATGCGGCGCAGCATCCTGCGCTCTGATCGCTGGTCGGAACCGCAGTATTCGGGCAGCGTGCTCTATCTGCCGCCCGACGCGATCTACTGGGGCCAGCCGGCGCTCGAAAAGCGCAAGCTGTTGTGCCTGTCCTTCGGCAACGCGTTTCTGGACCAAGTGTTCGAAGGTGAAAATCCGCTGGCCGACGCGGTGCCGCATGCCGATATCCAGAACCTGACCTTGCGCCGCTATCTGCTGGCGATCGCGGGTGAACTGGTCTCGCCGGGGTTTGCGGCCGGTCCCCTGCTCGAAGCGATGGCGATCGGTGCCACGGTCGAGCTGGCGCGCTGGTCGCAGCTCGCCAACGATCCGATGAACGGCTTGGTCCTGCCCCATCAGGCGCGGCGGATCGAGGAATACATCCGCGAAAACCTGTCGAGCGCGCTGAGCATTTCGGACATCGGCCGGGCCTGCGGGATGAGCACGCGCAACGTGGCGCGCGTGTTCAAACAGGCCACCGGCGGCAGCATCGGCGATTTCATCGCGCGGTGCCGCATCGATCTGGCCAAGGAACTGCTCGCCTCGGATGAACTGCGCATCAAGGAAGTCAGCTGGCGGTGCGGTTTCCGCAGCTCGTCGGCGTTTTCCGCCGCGTTCCGCGCTGCCACCGGCACGACGCCGCGCGATTTCAGATTCCGGCCGGGCTTGCTGCAATAAAAAGCAAACGTCGCTGCCGGGCCGCTTTCAACATCAGGAACCAACACGCATGAACAGACTGGCAGGCAGAGTGGCGATCGTGACCGGCGGCGGCGGCGGTATCGGATCGGCGGTCGCGCGGCGGCTGGTGTCCGAAGGCGCGCGGGTCGCGGTGGCCGACATCTTCGAGGAATCGGCCAAGCGCGTGGCCGAAACGCTGGGCGATGCGGCGATCGCGGTCGCGTTCGACGCCGCCGATGCGGATTCGGTCAAGGCGCTGGTGGAACAGACCGTCAGCCATTTCGGCAAGCTCGACATCCTGCACAACAATGCTGCGATGACCGATCCGGTCAAATCGGCGCAGGACAGCACCACGGTCGATATCCCGCTGGCGATCTGGCAGGAAATCCTGAACGTCAACCTGACCGGCTACATGCTCGGCTGCCGCTATGCCATTCCCCACATGATCGCGAACGGCGGCGGATCGATCGTCAACACCGCGTCGAATTCGGGCACGGCGGGCGATCTGGCGCGCATCGCCTATGGCTCGACCAAGGGCGCGATCATCACGCTGACCCGCTATGTCGCCACGCAACACGGCAGCCAGAACATCCGCTGCAACAGCATCGCGCCGGGCGTGGTGCTGACCGAGGCGCTCGACAAGACGGTGCCGGGGCTGAAGGACATCATCAAGCGCCACATCCTGACGCCCGAATTCGGCACGCCCGACGATATTGCCGCGCTGGTGGCGTTCCTGGCATCGGACGAATCGCGCTATATCACGGGAGAGAACATCTCGATCTCGGGCGGCGGGCTGATCCACCAGCCACACTACGCCGATCTCAAGGCGTTCATGGAAGGCGCTGGCTAACGTGCAGTATCCTGTTGCGGATGAACGCAAGTTGCGGAGCTTCTGCGTCACGACCCCATGAACCGCTCACCCTGAGCCTGTCGAAGGGTGCTGAACCTGAAGTAAGGCCAGCGTCCTGCGACAGGCTCAGGACGAGCGGGTGTTGTTGAGAATTTCCTTTATTCCCGTCAAGCCGCGAGGCTTCTTGCCGCGATGTAGCCCAGCGTCATCGCCGGGCCGACATTGCAACCATGCGCCGGGGCGTTGCCGCGCCAGATCGAGTTGGCATCCAGCCCCGCCGCGTGCAGGCCGGGGATGACCTTGCCCGAGGCATCGAGTACCCGCGCTTCGCCGTCGATGCGCAAACCCACGGTGGTCGATCCGTCGCCGGGATAGATCTGCACCGCATAGAACGGCGCGGTTTCGACCGGGCCTAGGCAGGCATTGGGGGTGTGGCGCGGATCGCCAAGGTCGCGATCGAGCGCGGCCTCGCCCTTGTGGAATTCGGGGTCCGTGCCGGTCTTGGCATAAGCGTTCATCCGGGCCACGGTATCGGCCAGAGCGGCCGCGCCGACTCCGATCTTGCCCGCCAGTTCGGCGATGGTGGCGCCTTCGATCAGGTAGTTTGCCGCGACCAGTTTCTTGATCGCGCCGCCGCCGGGCAGCGACAGGCCCAGGCCGTACTTCTTGACGAACGCGGCATCGGCGACCAGCCACGCCGGAACCGCGCCGGCCTTGTGCATGAATTCCACGAAGGTGTTCGAGGCTTCGTTGCCGAAGCGCTTGCCCGACTTGTCGACCGCGATGCAGCCCGGCTTGGCCATGTCGATGAGGTGGGCATAGATCGCTTTGGAGCCATCCGGCTTGGTCATGGTCGAGACGACGGACCACACGCCGTTGGCGACGTTCTCTCCGTCGATCGTGCCGCCCGCCTCAAGCCCCATGTTCATGCCGTCGCCGGTGTTGCACCCGGCCATGATCGAGATGTGCTGATCGGGGTAGGGCATGTACGCCCGGCGTAGCTGCTCGTTGGCCGAGAAACCGCCGGTGGCCAGGACCACGCCTTTCTTCGCGCTGAGTTCCAGCGGCTTGCCATCGCGCTCCACGCGGATGCCGGTGATGCCGTCGGGCCCGCCGATCAAGCCGGTGACGCCGGTGTTGCGCCACAGCGTGACGCCGGCGTCGTGCGCCGAGCGCAGCAGGCGCGCGGCCAGCGCGTTGCCCATGGTGATGCGCGACCCGCGCTTGCGGCCCATCAGCTTGTCGAGCCCGTACTGGCCGACGATCTTCAGCATGTAGAACATCGACTTGGGCGAGGATTTCATCGCGTCGAGATGGGGCAGATCGGGCAGATCGATCATGAAGCCGACCGGCGCGTTGAATTCGCTGCGCGGCAGGCGCAGTTCGTCGGCATAGCCAGCGAGCTTTTGCGTGCGGTATTCGAGCGGCCGCAGCAGGCGACCGTTCTTGCTGGCGCCGTCGATCTCGGGATGCCAGTCGGGCGAATGATCGGCCAGCGCGAAGGCGACTTCGGTCTGGTCTTCCAGAAAGCGCACCATTTCCGGCCCGGCCTGCAGATAGGCGTCGAGCGCAGCGGTGTTCAGCTTTTCGCCGACCAGCGTGGCGATGTAGTTGCGCGCGGCACCGGCGGGTTCGGGAATGCCGGCGGCGATCATGTGATGGTTGCCCGGAATCCAGATGCCGCCGCCCGAAATCGCGGTGGTTCCGCCGAACACGTCGGTCTTTTCGACGACCAGAACCTTGAGGCCCTTGCGCGCCGCGGTCACCGCTGCCGTCAGCCCCGCCGCGCCCGATCCGATGACGATCGCGTCCCATTCGTTGTTCATGAATTCCTCCCGACAGGACGTGGCCGACCTGCTCCATGGGCGCGCACGCTATCGCCGCATTATCGGCTATGACCTACCGGTGGAAAGGGGGCGGCTTGTGGATGTTGCCGATGATCGGCATCGAATCGCGCCGGCGACTGGCGACGACGAAGAACGATCCGCAACGATCTGGAGACAGAATGATGGGCACGATCACCGGCGAAGACCGGATCGCAATCGGCGAACTTTTCGCGCGCTACTGTCACCGGGTCGATCACGGCGACACGGCCGGCTGGCTCGAACTGTTCACGCCCGATGGCGTGTTCGAGGTGGCGGGGGTCATGCGGCTGGAAGGGCACGAGCAGGTCGGCGCGATGCCCGGTGTGGTCGCGGCGCAGGGCGGCGGCAAGTGGCGGCACCAGATCACCAGCATCGTCGTCGATCCCGGCGACGGCGATGACGTGGCGCTGGTCACCGCCTATGGGCTGGTCACCGACTGGGGCAACGACGGCAAGCCGATGACATTCTCGGACTATGCGATCACGCTGAACCGGGTCGACAGCGCCTGGCGCATCCGCACGCTGGTGGCCACGACGCCCTGAATTTTGCCGATTTTATCCGGTCGGCTGAAGCGTTGACATCACGGCGAAGCGAAGGTTTGCGCCAACCCTTCCATTGGATAGGCGGATTGATCCAACGCGTCTTCCACGCGAAAGCCAGTTAACAAAGGTGGATCCCCGATGACCGCAATCGAGCCCGGCGCACAGGCGCTGTTCGACAAGTTTGGAACCTATATTCTGCCCGGCCGCGTCAGCGATCCGCGGCGCGGGATCGAGGAGGCGATCGAGGCCGAGCGGATCGGCCTGGGCTGCGTGTGGATTTCGGAGCGATTCGCGCTGAAGGAACCCGCGGTGCTGGCCGGCGCGGTCAGCCAGGCGACATCGAAGATCCGTATCACCGGCACGTTCTATGCCACCATGCGCCATCCCATCGTCACGGCGAGCACGGCCAACCTGATGCAGGCGCTGTCGGGCGACCGGTTCCGCGTGATGTTCGCGCGGGCGGTGCCAGCGTACATGAAGATGCTGGGCGCGGCGCCGATCACGATGGACCGTCTGGCCGACACCATTTCGATCATGCAACGCCTGTGGGCGGGCGAGACGGTGAATTACGACGGCATCATGGGCACGTTCCCGATGCTGAAGCTGACCGACAAGTACGACGGCCCGCTGCCGCCGATCATCTTCACCGCCATCGGGCCCAAGTCGCTCGAATTTGCGGGCGCGCACTGCGACGGCGTGCTGCTGCATCCGTTCGTTTCGCCGCAGGGCGTGCGCAACAGCGTGAAGATCGTGCGCGACGCTGCCGAAAAGGCCGGTCGCGATCCGATGTCGGTGCGCATCTACCACAACATCATCGTCGCCCCCGATCTGCCCAAGGACGAGGAAGACGCGGTCGTGCGCGGCCGCGCGATCACCTATTTCGAACTGCCGGGCTTTGGTGACCTGATCGTCGAGATCAACGAATGGGACAAGTCGGTGCTCGACCAGATCCGCGCGCACCCCAAGATCGCCAGTCTCAACGGCAAGCCCGCCGACCAGGCCTATACGCGGCAGGAGCTGGTCGACGTGGGCGAGCTTCTGCCCCAGCAGTGGATCGATGATGGTGCGGCGGTGGGCACGGCGGCGCAGTGCGCCGACCAGCTGATGGCCTATCTCGACGCCGGCGCGGACGAAATCCTGCTGCACGGCGCAGCGCCCAAGGACATGGGGCCGCTCACCACCGAACTGAAGCGGGCACTGGCCGCGAAGGGCCTGTAGGCACCCTTGCGCCCGGCAGGTTGCGGGTCAGCCTGCCGGGACGACACACCAATGGCACACGATCCCGCGAGCGAATCGGTGCATGGGACAGGAACCGACGAGATGGCGCTGGCCGAAGCACCCGAAGCAATCGCCCCGCTGGACCCGGACGCGCTGATCGCCGACGCGCAGGCGCAGACCGGCTACGCCGATTTCGGCCCCGACCTCAGCTTCATGACCGGGTTTCGCGAACTGGTGAAGGCGGTGGAGGCGATGGACCCGCCGCCACAGCTGCGCGCCACGGCCAAGGCGAACATCACCAAGATCCTGGCGATGCGCCTGCGCATGGCCGAAGATGATCGCAACCACCCCGAAATCGCGGCGCAGGACGTGGTCGCGCCCCTGATCGTGTGCGGATTGCCGCGCACCGGCACGACGATCACCTACGATCTGCTATGCCTCGATCCCGCAGCCCGCGCGCCGACCGAATGGGAATGGTACATCCCTTGGCCCGCGCCGGAAAAGGCGACCTTCGATAGCGATCCGCGCATCGGGCAAGTGCAGGCGATCTACGAAAACTGGCTGGCCCACGCGCCGCAGCTGCGCGACATCCAGCGGATGGATTGCACCCAGCCGGGCGAGTGCAACCACGGCATGATGATGCATTTCGCCAGCACCAACTTCCCCGCCGAACTGGGCGTGCCGGACTTTGCCGAGTGGTTGCTGAGTACGGTGGCCGAAGGGCAGTACCGCACGCACAAGCGCCTGCTGCAGCAGTTCCAGTGGAAGGGGCCGCAAGGCCGCTGGACGCTGAAATCGCCGCAGCACCTGTTCGACCTGCCGGGGCTGGTCGAGGCTTATCCCGGTGCCATGCTGGTGTGGACGCACCGCGATCCGGTGCTGACGTTCTCGTCGCTGGCCAGCATGATCGCCGCGTTCCTGGCCGCGGTGGGTGCGGACAAGGACTTGAAGGCGGTCGGCCGCAGCGTGTTCGAGACGTGGAGCGAGGGGCTCGAGCGCGGATTGAAGGCCCGCGACGCGCGGCCCGATATCGCCGAACGGATCATCGATCTGGGGCACAGCGAGGTCGTGGCCGACCCGATGGGCACGATCCGCCGCATCTATACCCGCTTCGACCTGCCGTTCACGCCTGAACACGAAGCGCGCATCACGCAGTTCCTGGCTCAGAATTCGGCGGCGCAGCGGCTGGGCAAGCACAAGCACAGCGCCGAACAGTTCGGCATCGATCCCGACGAGGTGCATGAACGCCTCGCCCCTTATTACCAGCGGTTCGGGCATCTTCTGACGCCCCTTCCCACCAGCGTAGGGTAAGTCCGATGAGCGTACTCGATCGCTTTCGCCTCGATGGCCGCACCGCCATCCTCACCGGCGTGGGCCCCGGCGTGGGCGAGCATGTGGCCAAGGCTTATGCCGAACTGGGCGCCAATGTCGTGATTTCGGCACGCAGCCAGGACCGGCTCGACCGCATCGCCGGCGAAATCAACGCGCTGGGCGGCGGGCGGGCGCGGGCGGTCGCGGTCGATGTGGCGAACAAGGCCGATCTGCAGACGCTGGTCGATACCGCGCACGATGCGTTCGGGCCGATCCACATCGTGTTCAACAATGCCGCTGCCGGGGTGGTCTATGCCGCCCAAGGCGGGCTGTGGGCGAACACCGACGAAGTCTGGCAGACCGCGATGGACGTGAACGTGATGGCGACGTGGCGACTGGTCGAAATGACCGAGGCCGACATGAAAGGCCACGCCAAGGGCAGCGTCATCTCGGTGCAGAGCTGCGGCGGGTTCACCCCGATTCCCCCGGCGGTGGCCTATGGCGTGAGCAAGGCCGCGCTGCTGTTCCTGGTGCGCGAACTCGCCAAGACGCAGGCCCCGCACACGCGCATCAACTGCCTGTGCGTGGGGTCGATGAGCCCGGACGGGCAGGAGGCGGAGATCCATCGCGGGTTGGGGCTGGCAGAGCGTAACGCGATCAAGCGCTTCGGCGCAGCAGACGAAGCCGTGGGCGCCGCGATCCTGCTCGCCAGCGATGCGTCCAGCTATACCACCGGCAGCACGATCTTCACCGAAGGTGGCCGCGTGGGGACGATCTCGTGAGCGCGAACCCGCTCTGGACCGAGGATCAGGCGGCGGCCGAACGGCTGTCGCTGCGCCTGATCGAGCGCGCCGACGTGCGCGCCGCGCGTGAGGCGGCGCGGATCGCGATGCGCGCCGACCGGCTTTCGGCGACCGTGGACGGCATTGCCGGGCTGGACCGGGCGCTCGACCAGTGGGTGCTGGGCCTTGCCATGCGCGAGGCCAATGGCGACCCGGCCGCCCCGAAAGTCGTCTGGAACATCAGCAACGCGCCGCGCAACTGGTACGGCCATGTCTATCAGGGCGCAGCGGTCGCGATCGACAATCCCGACAATTTCAACCGCGAAATCCCGATCGACGGGGATGGCAACTACGAGATCACCGTGCGGTTCTCCGACGATCCGCCGCAGTTCAGCATCGTGCTGGAAGTCGAGCCGGACCACCATGCCGGGCTTGGCCGCAACCTGGGCGCGTTCACGCTGCAGGACTTGCGCGATCCGGATGCGCCGACCGATCCGGTGGTGGTGACGGTGGGCCCCGGAGAGGGCGGCCCGCACCATTTGCGGTCGGAAGCCGGGAAGCTGCATCAGGTCTACACCCGTGACAGCCAGCGCGACTGGAACCAGATCCCCGCGCAAGTCTCGGTTCGCCGCGTCGATCCGCCTGCCGGACATGCCCCGCGCAGCGAAGACGAGATCGCCGCCAAGGTGATCGCCGACATGCCCGCATGGGTCCACTTCTGGAGCCATTTCAAGGACGACTTCCTCGGCCTGCCGGCACCGCACACGCTGATTGGCCCCAATGGGCGTGATGGCGGTTGGGGCTACCTGGCCGGGGGGCGCTTCCGGCTGGCGGACGGCAGGGCGCTGCTGGTCACGATCGATCCTGCGGGCAGCTATTACTCCGGCTTCCAGATCGCCGATCCGTGGACGATTTCGCCCGATCCGATGGTGCGGCTGGTCAGCCTGAACAGCACGCAAGTCGTCGCCAACCCCGATGGCACGCAAAGCTATGTGCTGAGCGCGGTCGACCCGGGCGTCGCCAACTGGATCGACACCACCAATCTCGCCGAGGGCTGGATGATGATCCGCTGGCAGGGCGTTCCCGCCACCGCCGATCCGGCGACGTTCATCCGCACGGTGCAGGAATTCGACCTGGCCGACGTGGCCACCGCCGTACCCGCGCATGTGCCGCGCATCGATATCGACAGGCGCCGCGCACAGCTGAGCAAGCGCGCGCGCGACCACGGCACCCGCACGCGCGCTGCGGACTGGATGCCCTGACCCCACACGCACGACCGGCACAAGGAACAGACAATGCAACCCACCGGCTCCGTTCTCGAACTCTGTCAGGTCGTCGCCGATCTGGAACCCGCGCTCGACCACTGGACCGGGACCATCGGCGCCGGGCCGTTCTTCATGTTCGACGTGCCGGTGCTGCCGGGCCAGCTTTATCGCGGCGCGCCGACCGAAGTGTCGATGAAAGTGGCGTTCGGGTTTTCGGGCGGGCTGCTGATCGAACTGCTGCAGCAGACCAACGACGGGGCTTCGGTGTTCCGGGAAATGCTCGAGGCCAGCGGTCATGGCTACCACCACGTAATGTTGCGCGGGCCGTACGATGCAAACTTCGCCCGGCTGTCCGCCAAGGGGCACGAGGTGGCGTTCAGCGGCCAGATGCCGTCGGGCGAGCGGTTCTGCCTGTTCGATACGCAGGCGGCCGACGGCGCGTTTATCGAACTCATGGAAATCTCCCCGGCGATGGAAGAATCGCTGTCACGCATGCACCGCGCGCACGTGGCGTGGGATGGCGCGACCGATCCCGTGCGCGGGCTCGACCGGCTGGCCGAATTCGCCTGATCGGGGGCCGCTGGTCAGGACCTGACGTTCGGTAGGCGTCGGGCCCGGAATGCTGAAGCAATCCCGGCGGCGAAACGCTGCTCCGGGCGTGAGAGGATCGATAATGAAGGTTGCATGGATCGGGCTGGGACAGATGGGCCTGCCCACGGCGAAGGCGGTAGCAGCAGGCGGCCATGAAGTTCGCGCGTTCGACGTGAAGCCTCCGGCGGCCGATGACAGCCAGGGCTTGGTCATGGTGTCTTCGCCGCGCGAAGCCGCGGAAGGCGCCGATCTTGTCTGCCTTGCGGTGTTTTCCGACGATCAGGTGGCCGACGTGCTGACCGGGCCGGAAGGCGTGATAAGCCTGCTCAAGCCCGGCGCCATCGTGGCCGTGTTCACCACCGGCAGCATCGAATCGATCCAGGCGATCGCCGCCGCCGTGCCCGCCGGCATCGCGATCCTCGACACGTGTTTCAGCCGGATGCAGTCCGAAATGGCATCGGGCAAGCTGACGCTGCTGGTGGGCGGCGATGCCGATGCGATCGAACGCGGGCGTCCGGTGTTCGATACGTTCGCGCGCGCGATCTTCCACGTCGGCGCCAGCGGTGCCGGTCGTGCGATCAAGCTGGTGAACAATATCCTGTTCGCCGGGCACCTCCAGCTGGCCGCCGACGCGCTGCGTCTGGCCGAAGGCCTGGGTCTGGAACGATCATCAACCGCCGCCGCGCTGATCCAGTGCAGCGGGGCCAGCGACGTGCTGGCGCGGTTTGTCACCGAAGATCCGGCTTACATGCTCGAAACCGCGCGCCGCTACATGGTCAAGGACGTGAGCGCGGCGATCGACGCGGGCAACAAGGCCGGCGTCGAGCTGGAGGCGCTGTCCGCCGCGACGGCCACCTATCTGACCAAGTAAGCCACCATCGCGCCCGAACGAATGGGGAGACCTGCCGTGACTACAGTTGCCGAAATCCAGGATGCGCAGGCCCTTGCGGATCACAACCGCGCGCTGGTCATCCGGCTGATGGCGGCGCTCGACAAGTGCGATCTCGCCACCATCCGCGCGATCATGGCGCCCGATGTCGCATGGTACGTTTCGGGCGTCGGTACGCTGGATCTGGAGACGCTGCTGACTCAGATGCAGCAGATGCTGGGTGTCGCGACGGTGGCGCAGACCACGATTCTGGCGACCACCGCCGAAGGCGAACGCGTCGCGGTGGAATCGCGCGGCAACTTCGAATTCGCCGATGGACGGACCTATCGCAACCACTACCACCACCTGTTCACCGTGCGCGGCGACCGGGTGGTCGGCGTGCGCGAATACCTCGACCTGCAGGAAACCGAGCGGGCGTTCGGACCGATGGGCGGCGGCACTTGAGCAGCGCACCGCCAGCGCCCACCGCCGCGATGCAGGGCGGCGGGTTCTACAACCGCAACTCGGCGTTGCAGGCGGCCAACCTCGGTTCGGCGCTGCCGCTGCTGGTTGCGGCGGCGGGGGAAGTTCCGGCCGATGGCGCGATCATCGGCATCGCGGACTACGGCGTCTCGCAAGGCCGCAATTCGATGGCGCCGGTGGCTGCGGCGATAGACACGCTCAGGCCCCGGATCGGCCCGGACCGCCCGATCGTGGTCAGCCATGTCGATCTGCCGTCCAACGATTTTGGCTCGCTGTTCACGCTTATCGACGAGGATCCGGTGAGCTATCTTGCGGGGCGGGCGCAGGTCTATCCCAACGCAATCGGGCGTTCTCATTTTGGCGAGGTTTTGCCGCACGGCAGCGTCGATCTGGGGTGGAGCTCCAACGCGCTGCACTGGATGAGCCGCAATCCCTGCCCGGTCCCGGACCACGGCTGGGGCGTGTTCAGCGCCGATCCCGCCGTGCGCGATGCGATCGACGCGCAGCTCGATGCGGACTGGGCGAACTTCCTGCAGGCGCGGTCGCGCGAAATGCGGGGCGGCGCGCGCCTGATCTGCCAGTTCATGGGGCGCGGTCCGGATAGCCACGGGTTCGAATGGATGGCCAATGCGTTCTGGCAAAGCTGGGTCGATACCGCCGATGCCGGGCTGCTGACCCATGCCGAACTTGCCCGCATCAGCGCGCCGTCTGCCGGCCGTTCGGTTGCGCAGATCGAAGCGCCGTTCCGCGATGGCCGGGTATCCGGGCTCAGCCTGGTCGATCTGGCGGTCGTGCAGGCGCCCGATCCGTATTGGGCGGCGTTTGAGCAAAGTGGTGATGCCGCGCAGCTTGGGCGGGTGTGGGCGGACATGATGCGCGCGGCCAACGGCCCCAGCTTTGCCGCCGCGCTCGATCCCGGGCGCGATCGCGCCGCCGTGCTCGACGCGGTGACCGAGCGGCTGGCCGCGCGGATTGCCGCCGATCCCCAGCAGAACCGGTCCTACAACGTCATCCTGGTCATCGAAGCCGTGGTCGCAGGCTGAGCGGGGCCTTTGGGCTGCACCGCACGGACGGGCTACAACGATATTTTGAATATAACTGGAGAAAACACCATGTCAGTCGCGTTTCTAGAGCCAGTCATTCCCGCTCACGTCCCGGCCGATCTCGTGCATGCGTTTCCGTTCGTGTTCGGCACGACCACCGATCGTGATCCGTTCAACGAACTGGCGGCTTCGGTGCATGAAGGCCCCGACATCATCTACGCGCCGCACGCCTATCCCGGCGGTTCGCCCGCGTGGATCCCGCGCCGCATGGAGGACATGCGCGCGATCTATCTCGATACCGGTCACTTCACCACGCACGATTTCTCGCCCTTCTCGAAACTGACCGGCGGAACCTGGATCAATTCGCCGGTCGAGCTCGATCCGCCGGCGCACGGACCGTTCCGCCAGATGGTCAACCCCGCGTTCACGCCCAAGGCGATGGCCGCGCTGGAAGGCAAGATCCGCGAATATGCGGTCGGCTACATCGACGGTTTCGCCGCGCGCGGATCGTGCGAGTTCATGGCGGACTTCGCCTTCGAATTCCCGATCAAGGTGTTCATGGAACTGATGGGCCTGCCGCACGACCGCATGGCGGAGTTCATGGAGTGGGAGATGAACCTGCTCCACAACCACGACCTGTCGAAGATCGCCGACGCCACGCGCAAGGTCGTGGCCTATCTGAGCGGCGAGATCGACGATCGCCGGGCCAACCCGCGCAACGACCTGATCAGCTTTGGCGTAGCCGGGCAGATCGAAGGCCGCCCGCTGACCCAGGACGAGCTGGTCGGCTTCATGTTCAACCTGTTCATCGGCGGGCTCGACACGGTTTCGACCAACATGGGGCTGCAGTTCTGGCATCTGGCCACCCACCCCGACGATCAGGCCACGCTGCGCGCCAACCCGGCCGAAATTCCCCACGCGATCGATGAACTGATGCGCGCCTATGGCGCGGTGACCACGTTCCGCACCTGCACCAAGGAAACCACGATCCGCGGCGTGACGATGATGCCGGGCGACAAAGTGGCGATGTCGACCACGCTTGCGGGCCGCGATCCTGCTGAATTCGACAATCCGGGCACGGTCGACTTCACCCGCCGCCCGCGCCACGTCGGCTTCGGCTTCGGCATCCACACGTGCGTGGGCATGCACCTGGCGCGCCGCGAGCTGCGGATCGCGATGGAGGAATTCCTCGCCCGCATTCCGGCGTTCACGCTGGAGCCGGGCCACACGGTGACCTGCCATCTCGGGATGATCCAGCCGGTTGCGCTGCCGCTGGTATGGACGCCTGCCTGAACGATGCGCTGGCGCCCGGATGCCCGATCGGCATCCGGGCCGCCTTCAGGCGTTGCGCGCGCGCGCGGCGACGACCAGACGCGACAGCTCATAGACGAGCAGCCAGCACAGCGCGATCGTGGCCGAACCGCACAGCCAGATCGCGGTGTGTGACCAGCCGGAGTTGAGCGCCTGGCCGATCGGACCGGACACGGCCCCCAGCACGCCGCCGTAAACGAAGGTCGGCAGCAACGCGATCAACAGGCGGCGAGCCCCGGTCAGGTGTGGCACCATGGCGTAAAGCGCCGCACCGATCGCAAAGCCGCCCGCCGCATCCATGAACGAGAACCACAGCGGGTTGCCGAAGCCGTGAAACGGCTGATCGCCGTAAAAGCCGCTTTGCCCGGTCCATTCGGCGATGGACATGGCCAGCCAGTCGATCGCGAAGGCCAACAGGTACAGCCCCAGCGCGCCGCGCATCGTCACGCCGCGTTCGAACCGGCGGTAGATGAAGTAGGCGATCCCGCAGAAATACCAGCCATAGGCGATCACCGCCGACCACGGCACCTTGCGCCCGAACGATGAAAACAGCGCATAGGGATTGTCCGACGGCCACCAATACAGCACGATGTTGTCGAACACGGATTCGACGACGATGCACGACAGGCTGGTGCCGAACAGCAGCAGCGGCAGGATCGCGCCGCGCTGCTTGCGCTCGCCCGAAACGGCCCACCACGCCAGGATCGCCACGGCGATCAGCACAGTGACCAGCAGGTTGATGCCGACACCCGGAGGCGCCGGGATGTTGGGCATGACCGGTGGTGTGAAACTGTCCATGGTGCTCGTTCTCCCCCTCATGATCACAGGCCCGACAGTTGCGATCGCGACCCGCCCGTGCTGTCAGGTGGCGGCCCGACGGCTTCCTGCTCCTGCCGACCGATAGGTTGCACGCAACCGGCCCCGGCTAGAGCGAAGACCGAGCAGGAGTTGAAACCGGGTCATGGATTTTTCGCTTTCCGAAGAGCAGCTGGCGTTCAAGGACATCGTGCATCGCTGGGTCGAGGCCGAATGCCCCAAGGACTGGATGCGCAAGCTCGAGGCCGACGAGGAAAACTACCCCTATCCGCTGTGGGACAAGCTGAAGGAGCAGGGCTTCTTCGGCATCGGCATCCCCGAGGAATGGGGCGGTCTGGGCGGCGACGTGGTCATGCAGATGATCTTCGCGCGCGAATTCGCGCGCACCGCCGGTGGCCTGCTGTGGACCTGGGGGCTGACCTCGTTCGGCGGCGCCAAGACGATCAGCGCCGTTGGCACCGAAGACCAGAAGCAGCGCTGGTTGCCGGCCATGGCCGCAGGCAATTTGCGCGTGTCGCTGTCGATGACCGAGCCTGACGGCGGCACCGACGTGCTCGGCGCGATGAAAACCCACGCCGAAAAGGTCGATGGCGGCTGGAAGCTGAACGGCGCCAAGATGTGGACCACCGGGGCCAAGGCGGCGGACCGCCTGCTGGTGCTGGCGCGCACCGATCCCAATGTGGAAAAGAAGCACCATGGCCTGACCATGTTCTTCGTCGATGCGAAGTCGCCCGGCATCACCTCGTCGCTGCTGCCCAAGCTGGGCATGCGCGCGATGGGCTCGTGCGAAGTGCATTACGAAGACGTGTTCGTGCCCGATGATGACGTGCTCGGCACGCCCGGACAGGCCTGGTACGCCATGCTGCCCACGCTCAACAACGAACGCATCATGGTCGGCGCGCAATGCCTGGGCGCCATCGACGGCGTGCTGGAAGACGCGCTGGTCTACATGAAGACGCGCACGGCGTTTGGCGGGATCATCGGCCGGTTCCAGATCCTGCAACACTATATCGCCGATATCGCCACCTGGCAGAAGACGACCGAGCTGCTGCTGTACTACGTCGCGCAGCTGCAGGCCGAGGGCAAGCCCTGCGGCGTGGAAGCCAACATGCTCAAGATGGTCGCCACCGAAAACGCGGTGAAGGCCGCCGACCTCGGTATCCAGATCCTGGGCGGCATGGGCTATTCGGCGGAAACCGACATGCAGCGCTACTGGCGCGACCATCGCATCTTGCGCATGACCCCGATTTCGAATGAAATGGTGCGCAACACCATCGCCGAAAGCTTTGGTCTGCCAAGGTCGTTCTGATGTCCGAAGAACCCGAATTCCCGCCCGCGCCGCAAGTCGCCGGCACCTCGCTTGACGGCACGAAGACATTCACCGTCTCGGCCGATGAAAACGAACGCCTGTGCCGTTCGGTGGGCGTCGCGCCTGCCGCCGACGGCTCTGCGCATCCGGTATGGTACTACGTCGCCACGCAAGTCGCGATGGGCAAGACCGTGGCCGGGGTGTGCGAAACCTGCGAGTTCGATGTCGAGGATGGCCCGATGATGGGATCGTCGGGCGTGCGCTTTTCCGCGCCGATCATGGTCGGCCAGCCCTACAAGGTCGGCGGCGAGATCCTCAGCCTGGTGCGCAAGAAAAGCCGCAAGCTGGGCGTCATGGACGTGCTGACCTATCGCCTGCGGCTGATTCCCGCGGATGGCGGCGCGGTCGGCGGCGGCGATGCCATCCTGGAAACCGACAACGTCTGGGTGCTGCCGCGAAAGGAACTGGCATGACTTACGCTGTTGGTGATGCCATCGCCCCGTTCACGATCAAAACCGTCAGCCCGGACGCGATGAAGGACTGGGCCGTGTTCCTGGCCGATCCCAACCCGATCCATCTCGATGTCGAGGTGGTCAAGGCCAAGGGACTGGGCGATCGCGTGATCAACCAGGGTCCGATCAACGTGGCCTACATGATGAACATGTTGATGGCGGCGTTCCCCGGCGGCACGATCGAGGCGATGGATTCGCGGTTCCTCGACAATGTCTATGGCGGCGACAAAGCCGTGGCCAGTGGCCGCATCACTGCGGTGGACGGTGACCGTGTAGAGTGTGAATTCAGCCTGGACGTCGAAGGTCGCGGCACCGTGAATGCCGGAACCGCGACGATCCGTATCAACGCCTAACAGGAGATAAGACAATGCCGAGCGGACCTTTTGCCCACGTGTGCATGGTCGTGCGCGATCTCGATACCGCGATCGTGGACTGGACCAAGATCCTGCGCGTGCTCGATCCGGCACAGCTGGACAAACGTATCGTCAAGTATGACGAGTTTTCCAGCGGCGACGACGCCGGCATGAAGTGGGCGACGTTCGTCAACGATCACGGCACCGAGATCCAGTTCATCCAGCCCGCGCCCGGCACGCCCATGGGCCGCCGGCTCGACAAGGTGGGTGAGCATGTCCACCACTTGTGCTTCGCCACCGACGACGTTCCCGGCGCGATGGAACAGCTGCGCGCCGAAGGGCTCGATCTTCCGGGCGGCGGCACCACCTACAACGATCCGGACATGACCTGGCAGAAGTGGAGCTGGGTCGGCGCCAAGAGCACGCATGGTTGCCTGATCGAAGTCGCCAGCCCTTACGAAAGCCGCAACGACGGCAAATGGCACCACGCCCCGCAGAAATTCGCGTACAAGGGCTCGGGCGAGCATCCGATCTTCAACGAGATCGCGCCGCCGGCCGTCGCCGCCGAATAACCGGACGGCGCTTGCGATGAATGCAATGGTGCAGGCCGTGGTCGAACTTCCCGGCGATGGCCTGACCTTGCGCGCGGACGCCTATGGTCCGGCGGCCGGTCCGCCGGTGCTGTTCTTTCATGGCGGTGGCCAAAGCCGCCGTTCCTGGACCGGCGCCGCGCGCCGGGTCGGGGCGGCGGGCTACCGCGCCTACAGCGTCGATCTGCGGGGCCACGGGACAAGCGACTGGGCACCCGATGGCGATTACATGCTCGATGCGTTCGGCCGGGATGTCGCGGCGCTGCTCGATTCGTTCGATCGGCCGGTGGCGCTGGTCGGCGCCTCGCGCGGCGGGCAGTCGGTGCTGGTCGGCGGATCGCGCCGGCCGGGCAAAGTCGCGCTGGCGATGGTGGCCGACGTCGCGCCGCTGCTGCGCGATGCCGGCGTCGATGCCATGCGCAGCTTCTTTATCGCCAGCGCCGGTGGGTTCGCCACCGTCGATGCCGCCGCCGATGCGCTGGCCGAGCACCTTTCGCTGCCGCGCAAGCGCGACGTTTCTGGCCTTGAACGGACGATGCGGCGCAGCGACGATGGGCGGCTGTACTGGCAGTGGGATCCCAGGACCGTCTCGCCCGAATTTCTCAATCCTCCGTCCGAAGGGCTGGCGGTGGAACAGGCGGCGGCGCGGATGAAGGATCCGGTCGTGCTGGTGCGCGCGGAATTCTCGACGATCGTCACCGATGACAGCGAGGCGCTGTTCCGGCAGCTGACGCCGCAGCTGGAAGTCGTGCTCGCGCGCGGTGTCGGCCACATGGTCACCGGCGATCGCAACGATGCGTTTGCGGATACCTTGCTCGATTACCTCGCCCGCTTTAGCCCACTGGAGCGGTGATGGAGCGCACGGTTCTTGTCATCGGCGGATCGGGCGGCCTTGGCGCGGCGATCTGCCGGGCGCTGGCGCCCGAGTGGGGCGGCGTGGTCGTCGGCTACCGCTCCGGGCTCGAAGCGGCGCAGTCCGTTGCCGCTGCGCTGGGCGGCAAAGGCACGACTGTTTCCTGCGATCTGGCCGATTCGGGCAGCGTCGCTGCCGCGATCGCCACGGCCAATGTGGGGGAAATGCCGCTGGGCGGCATCGTGTTCGCCGGTGGCGTCGCGATCGACCAGCCGTTCGTCAGCACGATCACCGAGCCGCAGTGGCGGCAGGTGTTCGAGATCGAGCTGATCGGCTTTACCCGCGTGGTCGCCGCCGCGATCCCGGTGCTGCGCGCCAATGGCGGCGGCTCGATCACCGCGATTTCGTCGGTGGCAAACTACAGCTACCCGCCGGGCGACGCGCTGTCATCGGTGCCCAAGGCCGCCGTCGAATCGCTGTGCCGCGCGGTGGCCAAGGAAGAGGGGCGCGCCGGCATCCGTGCCAATGCGGTCGCCCCCGGCATCATCGACGCGGGGCTGGGCGCGACATTCCTGACCGATCTCTATTCGCCCGAGGTGTGGGATGCGCAACGCCGCCGCATCGCGCTGCGCCGTTTCGGATCGGCGGACGATATCGCCGATGCCGCAGCCTTCCTCGCCTCGGATCGCGCCCGGTACATCACCGGGCAGACCCTGATCGTCGACGGCGGCTTCAGCCTTTAGAGATTTTCCGATTTAGAAGGTGCCAGCCCACTCCCCGCCCGGCCACCCATATCATACAATGGCTTGGGTGGCCGGGCGGGGGAGTGGGCTGGCACCGCACCGACGTTAGTCGGAAACGTCTAAGCAGCGGCGGCCACCGGCCCGCGATCGTAGCGTGCTTCGAATTCCTGCAGGTAGGCTCGATAGCCAACCGGCTCGCGGCGCTTCAGCGGATCGTAGAACGGCGAGCAGATCTTGAGCAAGTTGCTGAAGAAGCGGCGGCCCATGATCTTGCGCGCGTATTTGTCGCGGGCCAGTGATGCTGTCAGTTCGTCCGGAGACATGGTTGCGCGATCCTGCTCGAGCAGCTTGCGCGAAACCATCAGCTGGAACCGGCCAAGGTGCAGCACGGCGTAGAAGTAGCCGTACAGCCGATAGAAATACGCGAACACCGGGTTGAGGCCGCTGAGTTCGTGATAAACGTCCGAACACACCGTGCGGTGCTCGAATTCCTCGGCCAGATGCCAGCGCCACATGTTGGTCGGCTCGGGATCGGCATCCTCCAGCAGCTCGTTGTAGTCCTCGAAATAAAGCTCGCACGCGGTCGCGCTCAGCGATTCGAAGCCCTCGCTGTAGGCCAGGTTGAAGCGCAGCGACTTCGTGGCCAGGAACCGGGCGAACGTTGCCGCAAAGTCCTGCTCGATCGGCTTGAGCAGTTCATAGCCCAGAGCGTGCATCCGCTTGTTGAAGGCGATGTGCTGGCGGCAGTGCTGCATTTCCTGCTTGATGAAGATGTCGAGGTCTTCATGCAGGCGAACCTTCGCAGGGTCGATGTCCTGCTTGGCCTGCATCATCACTTTCAGGAGGTAGGGCTCGATGTGGGCGGGGATCAACGAGGCCGCATTCGCCCGCTGGGCGAACTCCCAGTTGGGGGCCCAGTGCGCGCGCAGGTTCGAAAAATCGAACTTGGGGAAGCGTGCCTTCATCGTCCATCCTCACGTTGCGACTGCTGCCTAACTCTTGGGCCGAGCCTCGTGGCGACCGCAGTTTGTCCCAGCGGTTCTCTGATCGGCATCAGGTTATCCGAATCGTGCATGGAATTCAATCGCACTCGACGGCCCGTCACGCAATTAACGGGGTCGTCGTGATGCGGAGGCCGCGCCGCGCGTACGCAGCGCCGTGCGCTCAGGCTTCCACGTCGGCCCTGCCGGTCACCACCGGCGTCAGGGCCCGGTACAGGACGGTGGTCACGGTTTCCATGTCGAACGCCTCGCTCATGGCCATCTGCCCGCCTTCGACCAAGCCGGTCAGCGTGGCCAGCAAGCCTTCGGGATCATCCGTGCGCATGGTGTAGAGCGCAAGGTAGCCGGGCGTGGGGGCATCGGGTGCCGCAGGGTCGGCCAGGCAGAAGCGTTGTGCCGATACGAAACCGGGCACGGCGAGCACGTCGCCGAGGTGAACGTTGGTGTACCAGTCGTTGTAAGCCTCCTCGCCGCCGGCCACCGGGCCGCTGCGCACCACATAGACATAGTCCTGCATCATTCCCCGTCTCCTCGCGGCCGTCGCTTGTTGGCGCACCGTCGTGGACGCCGCGTCCAACAATTGGCTTCATTCCACTCATTGTGCATAATAACGATATAATGCATGATAAATCACAAGTGCGGACTTTCGATCCAGCGCCGCTGGTCCAGACCATACGCAAGGAGCGGAAGAATGAAAGTTTCATACCTTTGCATGACGGGCTACGATGGTCCGGCGCCGGGGATCGAGATCTGGCCGGCGTCTCCCGAGTTCTGCCGGCCGGCGGTGGCGCAAGGGTCGTATGCGCGGTATCTCGAGATGGCCGAGGCGGCGGAGGAGCT